>NZ_QZVR01000003.1 GCF_003660455.1 Nocardioides ferulae
TACGTTGGAGGCACGCGCTCACTCAGGTCCGTCGTACACCACTCTGCTGGACTCCACTGCCGCGGGTCTTGACCGGGTGAGGGCCAGCGGTTGAGCATGTGTGCTCGTTCGGGTGACTCGGCGCCCGGCGTTCTCTCGGGGGTGAAGCATGATCTTGTATCGACGGCTGCTGCATGTGCTGCTGGGCGCGGGTGTCGCGCTCGCGGTGATGATGGGGACGTGGTCGGCGCCGCCGGAGGTGACGGACGTGGAGCCGGTGAATTGCGTGGACCGGATGTGGCGCGACGAGCCGGGCATCCGCGCGGAGATCTCGCTGGTGTGTCTGGGTGGACGATCTTCGGGGACGAGCATCGGCACCGCGGGGACGGCCACGGCGACGAGCACCGTGTCGGTGTGGGACCGGATCTACGGCCTGCGCGTCAAGGCGACGACGGTGAAGGTGAAGGCCGCGCCGATGCCGAAGATCGCGAAGGTAGCGAAGAAGGAGAAGGTGCCGTGGCCGAGCAAGGACGCCAAGCGTGCCTCGGACATGGACCAGTACCGGGTGTATCAGTTGTACGTAAGCGTTCCGGGCAAGGGGTCGCGGCTGTACAAGTACGGGATCACCAAGAGGGGCGCGGCCCGGCCGAAGCGGCAGTTGAAGAAGTGCAAGAAGGAAATGGGGCTGGGTATCGACTGCGACTACGCGTGGGTGCGCAAAGACATCGACGGCTGGTATAACGCGCGGAAGGTCGAGGCCGCGCACACGACCAAGTACAAGTTGCGGTTCAAGGATTGCCCGACCGGGATGCCGACGTGCATGTGATGTTGTCTGGAGCGAGTGCCGTGTGGTTGGCCGACGATGCGCCGTCGCACGGGTCGGCGACACTGCACCGGTCGTGGGCGGACCTGATGGCTGACCCGGCGTGGGCGGCATGGGCGACCGAGCACGTCGACCGCGAGCGGTACGACTTCGTCATCTACTTCGAAGACCGCGAGAAGCCGCGCATCGTGATCCGCGGCGACACCGCGTCCTACTACGTGCCCGCGCACACGCTCGCGAAGATGCCGCGCCCGCTGCGCATCCAGGGGCGCGAGTTGTTCTACCAGTTGTACAAGCGGTGGGCGGAGAAGAAGGGACTCCCGGCGCCGCCGGAAGTGTGAGCGTGGGAGCGAGATGAGTGACAGCACGCGGTGGTCATGGCGCAGCAACCCTGGACGGTTCGTCGCGCTCTTGGTCGTCGTCACGATCGTCGGGATCGTGCTCGGCTACGTCGGCGGCCAGTGGACGTCGTCGTAGGGACGGTACGGGCGTGGGCGTGAGCGTCGGCGAGGTCGGGGTCGACCGGCCGCGCACCGGGTCGCATCTGCCGGTGATCGTCGCGGCGGTCGTCGGGCTGCTGCTCGGCGTCGCCGGAACCGCGCTGACGACGGTCGCCGTTGCCGACGACGAGAGCGTCGACGTGACCGGGACGATCTCGGTCGTCAACGCCGACGGTGACCAGGTTGCGTTCGTGCCCGACGACGCGTCGCTACTTGACGACGACGACACGATCACGGGGAACCTGGTCAACCGCACCGACGCACCGATCGAAGACGGTCAGATCTTCACCGGCGTCTGGTTGCCCGACGAAGGCGTCCTCATCGTCACCGACTGACGCAGCGCTCGGCGGCGCAGCGCTGGGCGAGGTGCCCGGGGAACACGAAGCCGCCCACCGGATGTTCGGCGGGCGGCAGGTGACGGCGGGGTGTGACGAGGTCAGGCGGGCTCGGGAAGCAGGTCGGCGGGGCGGGACGGGAACGAGACGACCGCGGCGAGCCGGTGCGCGTCCAGGTGCGTGACCGCAGACCGGGCGACGACCGCAGTCGACGTCGTGCGACGGGCTGCCAGCGAGATGACGTCCGCGACGCGGCCGGTGTGGCGAGGCTGCGGAGGAGTGCGGTCGAAAGAGGTGACCTTCCCGGCACGCGAAGGTGGCGGGTCCGGGTTCATGGTTTGCCGTGCCGAGCTCGACACCTCACTCGCCGGCGCTCAGCGGGCTGAGCGAACCCCGCTAGGCGTCGGGCATGTCTCGCGGACTCGCCGGCCGGGCGGCAATGACCACCTGCGGACGGCGGACCGGGACCAACGACGGAACACTCACTCGCGTTCGGCGACCGGATCTCCTGCGTAGTCCTGGCCGACCTCGCCCATGAAACCTGCCCCCGGCAAACTCAAAGCCTCGCGTCTGGTCAGGCAGTCATCCAATCGAGGAGAGCATCACGTTGAACGGCGGACTCGATCTCAGCCGC
The DNA here is from genome assembly GCF_003660455.1 of Nocardioides ferulae. Classification (GTDB taxonomy): domain Bacteria; phylum Actinomycetota; class Actinomycetes; order Propionibacteriales; family Nocardioidaceae; genus Nocardioides; species Nocardioides ferulae. The sequence goes on from NZ_QZVR01000003.1 coordinate 2,272, forward strand.
GATCACGCGGAGCACCTCAATCGCCTCCAATGGGGTAATGCCCATGACGGCTGTGTCGAATATGACGGTGCCATCGGCAGTTGCGCCAGACCGAATCTGGATCGACGGCAGCGCGTCCCCTGAGGTCGTATTGGCGAAGTCGTCGACAGCGAAGCGCACTCGGACAGAGACGGGGGGCGTCCACCGGCCAACTGACTGATCGGTGGCCGCGCGGAAGTCTTGCTCACGCCAAGGTCGAGGACTCTGATTCGTGGTCATGGGGCGACCGTGTGCGGCCGGTCGTTGTTGTCGCACCGGGCCCTGGAGACGAAGCCGTGGAGAGGGGCCACCGGAGGCCGATCACAGTTGACCCTCAGGGACCTCGCCAGCGCCTTTTCCGCGGCGCATGGAGCGCCGATCGACCTTGGCCCAAGCCACCCGGCCTCGCCGACGGCTGCCGGGGCTTATGGCACGGGCCGGGGACAGTCGAGCGTGGCGGCCTAGACGGGTGGGGCGGCGGGTGCGTGGTGGTGCGTCATCGGGGGCGCCGCGCACACAGGTGGGGCATGAAGAACTCCTCTGGGAACGGCCCCGATCGGGTGCCGACTGGATGCCCCGTTGAGTGGATCGTCGATCCGCTCCGGAACGCCTCGGGAGACGCGTCGTAACCGGTCCGTGAGGCCCGCCGAAGACCCGACGGATCCTCACGGCTCCCGCGACAACTCAACAGCGGACAACGGGCACCTCTCTGTCCTCAGGACCGGGTCTGAGCAGCCCGCGAGGGGTCACCGGCTCGGCAGCCCCTCGCGGGAGTGAGAGCGGCAGGCTCAGCGAGCCATGGCGCGGATCTTCTTCAGCGCCTTCCTGGTCGCCTTCGCCTTCGCCTTGGTATACGCCGAGGCAGGGACGCGGACCCGCTCAGCGATCCGCTCGGCCTTGTGGAGCGCCAGGCTCGCCGCATAGCCCTGAGCAGCGGACACCATCGCGTCATGGCCGAGCCGTCGCTCCTCTTCGACCTGTCGCTGAGCCTCGGCGTCGGCGAGGCGCTGGGCCTCCTGCTCCGCGCACCGCCGGGCCTCGGACATGGTGGGCTTGGAGCACTGGGCGCTCCACGTGACGGAAGCCAGGTACTGGGCGCCGTAATCCTTCTCGGCCGTAGCGGTGGCCGACACGGTGACCGGGGCCTTCGCGGTCGCGGTGTACCGGGTGCCCCGAATGGTGCGGCGCACGGTCGTCTTGACGGTGTCGCGCCGCACCGTCGCGGTCCGGGTGGCGGTGGCGAGCACCTGGTCGCGAACCTTGGCCTTGCCGAGCGCGCTCGCGTGGACGGTCGCCATACCGGGGATCGGGTCGGCGAACGGCTCACCGTTGGGCGGGAAGAAGCCACCCTCGGGGTGGTTCTGGCCCTTGATCCAGGAGTAGAACTGGTAGTCACAGTACGGCAGGGAGGTCGTGGGCGAGCGCCGCAGGTCCTCCCAGGGCGCGCATCGCCCGGCCCAGCGGTCTCCGTAGTCCTTCAGGAGCGCCGGGGTCTGGGTTTGCGGGGCCGGGGCGGTGGCGGGGTCCAGGTACTTGTCGGTGCAGCCGCTGGCCGACCAGGTGGAGCCGGTCCAGGTCGGCTCGTAGCCGGTGGCCTTGCTGCCGCGACTCGCGTTCGCTGCCACGCATGCTTCCTTGGCGACCGCGTAGCCGGGTCGCTGCGCCTCCAGGGCGGTGCGGTTCGGCAGGCACGTCCAGGTGTCGAGGTGCTGGTTCCAGCCGACCACCTCGGTCGAGGTGGTGCACCAGGCTCCGAAGTTGACGCGCCGCCACTCCATCGACCGCACCGGGTTGTCGAGCATGATGTTCTCGATCCGAACCACGGCGCGAGCGGCCCAGGCGCCGTTCGCGGTCGCGCCTTGGTCGGCCCAACGCAGGAACCGCTCGTCCACCTTCTCGTGCACCGGCAGCGTCTCGGTGGCGGGCAGGTCGTCGACCTGATCGGCCCAGAAGTCGAGGTCGGCCAGATGCAGGTAGCCGTACGCCGGGCCGCCAGCGGCCGGGGCCGTCCAGTACGGGTCCGAGGCATCGACGACCGGCGCGGTCCGCGCGTACCCGTCGGGGTTGAGGTCGCCCCAGTACGGGTCCTGCTCGACCACCATCGTCGGGGGCAGGTCAGCAGTCGCGGAGGCGGCCGGAACGGTAGCGAGGGCGGCGACGCCGACGGCGATGGTGGCGGCGAGGCTGAGGGCGCGGGAGACGGCCAGTAGTGTGACCGGGCTCGTGGTCGTGGTGGTCATCGTGTGCTCCTTGCTCAGACCCGTCTGGTTCGGACGCCACACTGCTGCCCCGTGGCCGGCGTCACCACGCTATGCAACCGGCGTCGTCAGCGCCCGCCGTTCGCGCTAGCCGTGAGCCACGACGCACTCAAGCCCATCGGGCGATCGCCGAACCACGCGCCCACGCGGTCCAGGACTCACTCGACCCACCCGGCAGGCGAGTGTGCCACCGGAGCATTGGTTGCGCGTCAGACACACGTTCGCTCGGAATCTCGACCTGCCTAGGCCCGCGTGCGCGGCCAACCCCCGACCTGCGCCCGGACGCGAACCCACCTTTGCATCCGGCGATGCGAGGCACCCGAACTCGTGTCGCCGTCGACTGGGCTGCTGTCCGCGGCTTCCTGAAGAGGCAGACAGGGGGGACCTGAGACCGGGTTCCAGGCCAAGTCGTTTTCGGGACTTGGCCTGGAACCCACGCTCAAAACCAGGCCATCGGCCAAGTTCTGGACCAACTTGGCCAGGAACTTGGCCTGGACCCGAGACGTCGTTTCCCCAGGTCAGAGGCCCTGTAGTAGTAGTAGAAAGAGATGAGATGACTTCTTTAGATAGATAGATAGAGAGTCACATGGGACTTCCCCCTATTGATTCCCCCTCCCTCTGATCCCAAATCAATACCCCCTCTCTATACGTGACCCTTCTCCCCCACTTGGAGACTGGGCAGATTCGGCCTCGAACCTCGCCGACACCGCCTCTGACCTGCGGAAACGTCGCCCACGGCCAGGCCAAGTTCCCGGCCAAGTCCCTCAGAATCGGCCAGAAAGGCCCCGAATCGGCCAAGTAGGGGCCCTCTGAACGGCCGGTTCAGCCGTCCGGACCGCCTTGTCAGCCGGAGCCCTCGCCGGGAGGAGAGCCTCTGGGCGGCGCCCGTTGCCGTCATGGCCAGGCGGCCGCACCGTCACCTCGCAGGGCCGCCGCAGCACAGGGTCTCTGCACGCGCGTGTCACTTCGCGATCGAGCCGCGTACCGACCGGGCATGACGCAGAAGAAGCCCATGACCGAGGCGCAGCTGCGGCAGCAGAAGAACCGCAACGCAGTCGGTGAGTACCAGGAGAAGACGCAGGGTGTCCCTGGCGCTGGGGCCTTCCTCGCACCTGCTGGTGCCGGAGGGCCGGTGCCGGACGACCCCGCTGGCCTCGACGACCTGGACGCGCGCGCCGAGCGGCTCGCTGCTCTGACCGCCCAGGGGTACGTGCCTGCGCAGGCGTTGCCGTCGCGGATCGACCCGCGGCGAGTCGAGCACGTCGCCCAGTGGTGGGAGGAGGAGTTCCTCGCCGCCCCGAACCGTGAGGACGGCTCCGGCGTCCCGGCCTTCCCCGACGACTACACCCCGTCGCGGCGCCGCGGGCACGCGCACGGCGGCCGGTCCCTGGACGGGAACCGGCGCGGACACCGGATGGGCTACCAGATCGGCGGTGTCGCGTTCCGGATGCCGTCGAAGACCTCGGTGCGCGCCTACCTCGCCGAGCAGGACCCGGTCGTGACCGTTCCGGTCTCGTGGGAAGACGTCGACGGCAAGACGCGCGCTGGTCACGTTCTCGTCGAGCGGCTCGGCACCGGCGGGTACCGGGTCACCCCGGTGGAGAAGGACCTCGGCGACGCCGGGATCCGGGTCGCCGAGGCGGTCAACTCCGAACTGGAGGGACGTCGCCCGGCGTTCGGCGGGTACGCCAAGACCGGCAACCTGCTCGCCGACGCGAAGGCCCGGATGATGGCCGAGGCGACTGCCCGCGGCTCCGCGCTCATCCCGGTGCGCTCCACCTGGGTCAAGGGCGTCACCGCGACCCCCGACGGTGGGGTGGCGATCGTGACGAAGAAGCCGACGAAGGCTGGCGTCGACACGTACTGGCGCGAAGGCACGATCGAGGACTTCCAGGCGATCGTCTCCGCCCAGGCGCCCGGGGCGGTGGCCACGCACCTGCTGCGCAACCACCCGGCCTTCGACGGCGTCGGCGCGTGCGAGCGGTGCGGCCGGTACCGGTCGGCGAAGGTGCCCCACCACTGCCCGGACACGCTGGCGACACCGAAGGTGCCCGAGGGCCCGAAGGAGACGAACCTGGCCCAGGGCCGGGTCGCACGCGAGATCGCTCGCCGCAAGCAGGCCCGGGCCGCGCGGGCGAAGGAGCAGATCGCCCCGATCGTCGCGGCCGCTGCCCAGGCTGCCGCCGCCGCCCAGACGGACACCCAGCGGCCGAACCGTCCGCGGCGCGTACCGCGGCGCCAGACCTGACCCCTGCACGGTCGGGGGTGTGCACGCTAGGCACCCCGACCGCGCAGGGGGCCCGTGCATAGATCCAAGAGACTTCCCCCGACAGCCCGCGAACCGCCCGACGAAGGACCGAACCGCCCATGGCACGCATCATCCTCACCGAGCCCGTCACGGAGCAGGATTCGCTCGACCCCGCGGGCGACCCGTGGCCGTACGCGGTGCAGCGCGGCACGACGACGATCCTGAGCGACAGTCTCACCGAGATCCTCGGTGCGCTGATGCCCGAGTACGACGAGATCCCGCGCACCCCGGCCGGAGACGACCAGGCGCTGGTGTTCCGCTACCAGGCGGCCGTCTCGGCTGCGAACCAGGTGCAGTCCTACTGGTCGGGACGGATGGCCTCCGAGGGCGAGTTCGTGCCGGTCGAGACCGACGACGACACCCTGCACACCCTCCTCAACGACCGGCTCTACCCGGTCGAGGACGTCGACCGGTGGACTCACCCGGTGCCGCTGATCCTGGTCTCGATCGACTACGCCCCCTACACCGAGCGGACCCCGCCGCGCGGGAACGTGAAGTGGATCGACCCGCACGACGAGTTGCTGTTCCTCCACGGCCTCGCCGGTCTCGGCCTGATCGCGTTCATGGTCCACGGCGACGAGACCGAGAACGCCGCCTGAGGTGCGGGCTGCTGCGCTCGCCCCGGCTGCCGCCCTCGCGCTCGGTGTCGCTGACCTGCGGCGAGAACCCCGACGCGGAGCCGTCTCGGGCCGAGACCTCGCCGAGAGGTGCGTCCGCGTTACCAGGACCACTCGATCCGTCTTGGAAGCGAGCGCGTCTACCGACCATGAGTTGCAGCCAGGCACGCGTTCGCTCCCGGCCGCACACCTCGCGTGTGGCAACAGTGCGTCAGCGAAACCGTCGGCGCCGAGTCAACTACTATGGAGACATGGTTATGAAGGCACGGCAGCAGGTCGAGCGCCGCGAGAAGGTCGCTGACGCCGTGCACTCCGGCCGCCTCGAAGGTCGCGATCCCAGTCCTCAGTTCCTCGCCGACGCGAAGAAGTACGCGGACGGGAAGATCGAGGCTGAAGAGGTCGTAGAGCGCACCCGCAAGCGCTATGGCCTTGCCTGACCGCTATCTCGACGAATCCGGAGTACTACGGAACCTCCTCGGCCTCGGCGATCGAGCAGCACTCGCCGAGGCGGAGACGGACCTGGTCGAGGCCCGCTTCCTGACCTGGAGCGGGCCGCAGGAGCGAACGTTCGACCAGGCTCATCTGTGCGCTATCCACCGACATCTCTTCCAGGACGTCTACGAGTGGGCCGGTGAGTACCGCACCGTCGGCATCTCGAAGGGCGGCCCGGACGGTTTCTGGCCGTGGGAACTGCTCGTCGCCCGGACGGACAAGGTCCTTGGAGCGCTTCGCGCAGGACCGCTCCTGCGGGGGCCGCTTGGTGACGAGATCTTCGCGCAGCAGATCGCAGATCTCTACCGAGACTTGAACCACTTGCACCCATTCCGGGAAGGCAATGGCCGGACGCAGCGCATCTTCCTCAACGATGTGGCCGGGGCCTCTGACCGAGTGATTGAGTGGCAGCGCGTTCGTCGGGACGAGAACGACTCCGCGTGCGCCCACTCACTCAGCACCCAATCTTCGAGCAGGTTGCGATCGCTATTGGAACCCGTCATCACAACCGAGGCCGACCGAGAGGCGCGGCTAGCACTGGCGGCCAAAGACCTGGAGCGCTCGCGTCCGACAACGTCCTAGGCGGCCTAGACGGGTGCCGCAGCCGGTGCGGGGCGGTGCGTCATCGGGGCGCCGCGCACACAGGTGGGGCATGAAGAAAGGGTCTGCTGCACCATCTGGTGACAGCATGAGGCAGCCGAGAGCATGACCAAGTCGGTACACCTTGACTGGGATGTGCCTCTTCGCTCCTGATGCGGTGACTATTCGACAGCGCGCACGTCCCCAGGGTCGAGGTAGTCGATACCCACAGTGATGGTGGCGTCAAAGTCGGGGATCGGCCTGACATCCTCTCCGGTCACGGGGGCGTAGCAGGATACGTTCCCGGTGAAGTGCCCGTCCTCGCGACTGCCAAGAGTGTCTGCGGTGGTCCGCGGTGTGGCCGTCGTGACCCCGTCGCTATTCGGCTCCCAATACCACTCGGCGTACGCGCCACCGAGGTTCGTCATCAGGTAGGCGGCAGCGCAGTTCTCCTGGAGCCAAGTCAGAGCTGCATCGCTGACACTCAGGTCCGCTGGGTACAGCGCTGCCGGCCCAGCAATCTCCGTTGCTGAGCGCACCGAACGGTAAGGGCCTTGCGGGTACTGAGGGTTGTCCGCCCTGTGCTGGTACGTCCAGGAGACGTACTCGTCGATTCCGCCCTCACCGGCTGGTCCTGGGGGGCCAGGCACTCCTTGCGGACCAGCAGGACCAGTTGCCCCGTCCTGACCGTCGACCCCGTCGGCGCCAGCAGGCCCGTCCGGACCGGTCGCCCCGTCCTGACCGTCGACCCCGTCCTTGCCATCCACGCCGTCCTTGACGATGCCGTTGCGCAACTCGGAACGACCGACGCTGCCTTTGGCGAGGTTGCGGGCGGTGATCGTGTTCCTGGCGATGTCGTCGCCGGTGATCAGCCGGGCCGCAACGGCCCCCGATCCGGCGCTGGCCGTGACGACCAACGCGAGCCCTCCCACAAGTGCCGCGCTGCGCGCGCTAGGACTGCGCATGTTGCCTCCACTTCTCGATGAGTTGGAGGCTGTCCATAAGTCCCGCCTGCTGGGCGCGGGGACTCCCCCCGGTGTCGGTGCGCACGCTACTCGTCGGCGGACCCTTTGGTGCGAGAAGTCCCAGGGCCCCTCAACAAGTACTGAGCCTTCGCCGCTTGTCCGTAAGCCCACCGGTATAAGGACACCCAGTGAGGGCGAAACGCGCCGCCCCGACGGCAGCACGCCGATACCGCCTCCTCTGGGACCAGTCCCGGAGGAAGCGAGGGACTATCAGCGCACCTTCGGGCGACCGCACCCCGGTATCTCCACGCCACAGGCGGCAAAAGCCCAGTCGACCCGCAGTCGGTACTTCTCCTCGCCGACGTGATAGGCGATCTCGCTCGATTCGATGGCACCGCCCTGCGGTCCAACGGTCATGGTCGTGAGCAGTTCTGAGAAGTCCTCGGACAGGCCATCATCGGGACACCTCATCTCCACCCTCACGCCTGAGACGTCCCGATTCACCTCGCCCCCACGCACGTCTTCGAGCGAGAGGACTCTTGCCCCAGTGATTTCGGCTCGGGGGTCGTCGATGTCGACATGCCGGACGCTCGTGACGGTCTCGAGAGGCCTGGCGGCGTATTGGTATAGGACATCGTCGAGCACGGGGACGTCGTCACCGGTGCGGCAGAGGACTCGGTAGCCGAACGTCGCATCCCATTGCTTCTTGCCTGCGGGAGCGTCCAGCGACAGCGATCCCTCGGGCGCGGCTCGCACGTTCAAGGGTCCCTCATCGATGGCGTGCTCAACCACGTCATCCCCACGGCCCGCGTCGTTATCACAGGAGGTAGCCGTGAAGATGGCGCTACTCAGCAAGGCAAAGGACAGTGCTGCTCTCCGCCAGCCACAAGAGTGCCTCACCCTCGGGCAAGCCGTTTGTAGGGTGCGAACTTGCCCGCTGTGCCCGGTTCATCGTCATCGCCACAGACCCACCTGGTTCCGCGAAACTTGTACTTGACGGTATGGGTCGTCGAGTACGACTTCTCGCCGTACATGTCGATTCCGATGACTCCTGCGAACTTCACGGCTGCGCCGTAGGAGTAGTTGTCGCCGGTGCTGTCTGCCCGAGAGAAGGTCCCACTGTCGTTCCGCACACAGTTGATGCGCTCGTCGTTCCACAAGGGGCGCGTCAAGTCCCTGCCGGTGCTGAACCCCGCGATCGTCCCGACGGGAATCCATGCCCGGTACTTCTTGTTGCTCGGAGGACAGATCAACTTGTACCGGTAGTAGCGGACGGTTCCTCGGTGTGAGCGTGCGATGCTCTTCTTGGGCCACTTGAACGCGGTGTTCGTCGCATCATCAGACTCCTTGCCCGCCGCGAACTCGATCCCGGCCTGCTTCCATTCCCCCTCCGCCTTCATGCCAATTCCAGCCTTCGAGCCATTGATAATGCTGCTCGAAGCCCAGGCCTTGTCGCGGCCGACCGGATACGTCGTCGATGTGGTCATGGCGCGGTCCTTGAACTTCCCTGTCCAGGCGGCGGGGCAGTCTGGCAACTGGGGAGCCTGCTGCGCACGGCGAGCAATCGCGGCGACCTTGTATCGGTCTTCCTCCACGGCGTCCAGGCGAGCGAACGGACCCGAGACCAGGCGTGCAGCCACGGCTCGAGACACTTCGTCCGGGTGGGCCAGCGGGTCGATCCACACGAACGCCCCATCGTCAACCACGGCCCGGACCGGAGCACTGGTGGACCAGGTGGCCGGGCCCTCCGCTGACGAGCCGTGAATGCTGAACGAGACGACACCCTCGTCTGAGACATGGGTGCTTGGCACGTCACGAGGATCGATGCGCACTGTGACCCGGCCGTCGACCACGTCAGCGGTCGCTCCCGAGAGCTCGACTGGCTCACGGATCTCTCCGGGCCGCATGCTTGCGAAGTCGGGACGGGCGAGAACCTTGACCTCCTCGACCGAGGCAGGGAAGTCAACGGAGATGGCGACCGGCGGCGATGGCTCTGCCGTTGCCGAAGCACCCGACGAGCCCAAGCCCGAGACTGAAGCAGCAAGCAGGCCGCCCAGTCCGGCTGCCATGGAAATGCGTAGTACCACGTCGATTCCCCCCGAGACAGACAGAACGACCGATGTGGGCGACAGTTAAGGACCGCTGCTGCGTCCTGTCAAGGTTGGGATCGCCGCCTCGTCGTACGGCATCCTCGAACGGCCCACGAACGAAATTGGCCGGATAAGCTGGCGACAACGCCGCCATGGAGTCCTTCTTCGCGCTGCTGCAGAAGAACGTCCTGGACCGCCGCACCTGGGCCACCCGCGAGGAGCTTCGGATCGCGATCGTCAGGTGGATCGAGCGGACCTACCACCGACGCCGTCGCCAGGACGCTCTCGGCCGGTTGACCCCCATCGAGTACGAGACCATCATGACCACGCACGACACCACGCCAGCCACTCAGGCTGCGTGACCCAACCTGTCACCCGATTGTGCAGCAGTCCCGAGCGCCTGGACCTCGGCTACGTCGGTGTCCTCGTAGGCGAGGTGGTGGTGGATCAGCCAGTCGATGGCGGGCGCGAGGACGGTTTGCCAGGTCGCCTGCCAGCCGATGGCCCCGGCGAGGTCGAGTGTGTCGTAGATGCTGACGGCGTGGACGCCGATCAGCGCGGACGCGAGCGGGTCGAGCGAGGCGGACGCCACCCCGGGCGGGGGAGTGTCGTGTGGCCCGCCGAGGCGGATCCCGGCAGGGAGGTACGCGCCGCGCGGCAGCCCCTCGGTGTCGAGGTACTGCATCCGCCAGGTGCTGCTGTCCTCGTCTGCGAGGTCCGCGGTGACGCGGAGGTTGCGCCACGGGTCGGATGGCGGCAGCGCCTCCACGAGATGCTCGCCCGCGTGCGCCGCCCACAGCGGCACCTCCCAGAGGCAGGTCACCCAGTACTCGGCGAGGGCCTCCTCAGCGCGGGTACGGGCAGGGTCGGTCGGCGGCAGGCCGATCGTTGCCATCCACTCGACCAGCGGCTGAGGGAATCTGTGTGCGCTCATGATTGGTAGGTACGCGGCTCAGCCCCGCAGCGTCCGCGCGGTCGTGCTGGGCACCAGTCGCTCGGCGACGACGCGGGTCGTCGGCCGGTAGGTGAACGCGAGCGCGTCCTCCTGCACGTTCAGAAACCCGGTGCCGCTCATGCTCGGATCCTATGGCTCTCAAGCCACCTGAGACGGCCTGAGTCCGCCCCCTTTGCCCCTCGGGATCTTTCGGGCGATTCCGGGATCAGGCGACAACGAATACGCAACGAATTCGACGTGGATTCGCGGTGAGGAGCGGGTTCTATCGGGAGGCTTCGGGATCGAGAAGCGCCTCATATGCCCAGGTCAGGGGCGTACTTTCGGGTCTTCTGCACGGGAGTCCAGATCCCCTACGCGACAAGAATAGGTCGTCGGTTCGATTCCGACAGGCGGCTCCACGCAACAGCCCCTGACCTGGGCGCGGGTCAGGGTTCCTCTGCATCACGACCGGCCGCTCGGCGTCGGCCTCACCAGCCGCCGTAGGGCCGCAGCGGCTCGAAGTGCTCGGGCGCATGCGCCTCCTCGACGACCGCGACGAACACGGTGCCCGGCTCCCGGCTCGCGACCCGAACCTCGGCGGGGTCTTCGCTGACCGTGCCGCGCCGGCGCACGAAGGCGTCGTCGATCGTGGGCGCGAGCGCCTGGAAGGCCCGGACCGCGTCGGCACGGGTCGGTGACGCCACGACGCACCGGGGCCTCGGCAGCGTGCCCGGGACGTGAGGCCCGGAGCGGTCGAGCCTGATCCGGAACACCTTCAGGTCGCGTCGCCGACCGACACGCTGTCCATGCGCAGACACGGGCCACCTTCCCGAGAACGAGGAACCGACGTCTGCTCAACGAGCGACCGACGGACCGGTCACTCGCGACGGTCCTGACTCGCCTGGTGACCAGCCGGGCAACGGGCACCTCGCCAGGCTCCTCGCCCGCTGCCAGACTCGGGCCGTGACCGTCTCGGACCCCGCTGACGCGCACCCCGTCTCGCCGTCGCCCGACGACGACGAGCCGGCCCGCTACCGGAGGTTGATCCTCTTCGCGCTGGTGGTCGTGCCGCTGAGCGTGACCGCCGTCATCGGCTACCGGCCCTGGTCCGAGCCGCAGGTCTTCGGGCCGGGCGGAGGCGCGGTCGGCACGCCGCACCGCCTCGGCGGGCGACCGATGCACTTCGAGGTGCTGCCGCTCCGGTCGAGCGAGGTGGTGACCGTGCGCGACGCGGACCCGGTCGTCGTCACGAACACCGCGGACGCCGAGATCCGGCTGTCCCTGTGCCGCCGGACCGAGGTGGACTGGTTCGTGCTGACCCGCAGGCCGCTCGATGACCTCTGCACCTACACCGAGTCCGTCGAAGGCCGCCTCGACCTCACCGACAAGGACCTGCGGGTCGTGCTGACCGTCGACCCGCAGCAGCCCGGCCGGGTCATCGTCGACGGGGTCCACCTCGACTACACCCGCGACTGGCGTCACCTGTGGCAGCGCGGGAGCGAGGCGACCGGCATGACCGTCGCCGTGAAGGTCCGCTGACGGGGATCACGCGTGCTCGTCGGGTCTCCCCGCGGCGGCCCTGACATCGGCCGGCCGCCCGGCGAGCGGCACGAGCGCCGCGCCCACGAGCGCGAGGACCGCCAGCACCCCGAACAGCGCCGCGTAGCTGCCGGTGGCCGCCGCCACGCCCGCACCGAACGCCGGCGCGAGCGCGCCGGCGACCCCCATCGGCGCCTGGAAGACGCCGTTCAGCGCGGCGTACCGTTGCGGGCCCCAATGGTCGCTGACGATCGTCGCCCCGACCAGCGTGAAGAGACCGCGGGCGGCTCCGCTGACCACGGCTATGGCGATGAGCAGCACCACGGGCCCGGGGGCCAGGGCCAGGCCGGCCAAGGTCAGGCCCATGAGTGCGGTGGTGCCGGCAGCGCGGGCGTTCGGTCCCGTCCTCCGGTCCAGGGCCGGGTAGACCAGCCGCCCGGCGACCTGGCCGGCGCCGCTCAGGCCCAGCGCCCACGCGGCCAGCTGGAGGTCGACTCCGAGGGCGAGCAGGAGCGGGACCAGGTGGACGATCGAGGCGTACATCGCCAGCGACGCCAGGGTGCCGGACGCCGCGAGGAGCAGGAAGGGGCGGCTGGTCAGCACCTCCCGGTCCGGGCGGACGTGGGCCCCGTCGTCGCCGGAGTGCCACGGCAGGCGCAGCGCGAACGCGTGCGCGGGCACCGTGATCGCGAGCAGCAGGCCCGCGAAGACCAGGTAGGTGTCGCGCCAGCCCAGCCCCTCGCCCAGCGCGGCGGTCAGCGGCGCGAAGATGGTGGAGGCGAACCCGGCGACCAGCGTGAGCACGGTGATGGCGCGCACCCGGCGGACGCCGTACCACTGGGTCAGCGCCGCGAACGCCGGCGGATAGAACGTGCCGGCGCTGGCGATCCCGACCAGCAGCCAGGCGGCGACGAACACCGGGTACGACGGCGCCAGCCCCACCCCCGCCGCCCCGACCGCGCCGAGCAGGCTGCCGCCGGTCATCACCAGCCTGGGGCCGCGGCGCTGCAGCAGCCGGCCGGCCCAGATGCCCGCCAGCGCGCCGGTCAGGCTGCCCACCGAGAAGGCGGTGGTGACCTGGGTGGCCGACCAGCCGGTGTCGGCCGAGATCGCCGGCGCCAGCACCGTGAAGGCGTAGTAGAGGACGCCGTAGCTGGCGGTGACGCTCACACAGAGCGCGACCAGCACCCAGCCGAGGGTCGCCGGGTCCGGGGAGCCGGCCGCACGACGGCCGGGCGCTGTCATGTCACGCCGGCGACAGCAGCCGTCGCAGCCACTGCAGCCGGGCCTCCCGGGCCTCCCGGGCGATCCGGCAGTGCGGCGCGAGCGTGTCGAACCCGTGGAAGCCGCCCGGCCACACGTGCAGCTCGGCGACGCCGCCAGCCGCCCAGATCCGCGACGCGTAGCCGACCGCCTCGTCGCGGAAGACCTCGGCCGACCCGGCGTCGACGAAGGCCGGCGGCAGCCGCGAGAGGTCCGCGGCCCGCGCCGGCGCGGCGTACGCCGAGACATCCGGCCCGCCGCGCCCCTCGCCGAGCAGCGCGGTCCAGCCGGTCTCGTTCGCGGTGCGGTTCCACGGGCCGGGGCCTGAGAACTGGCGCGACGAGAGGGTGTCGTTGCGGTCGTCGAGCATCGGCGACATCAGCACCTGTCCGGCGAGTCGCGGGCCGCCGAGGTCGCGGGCCATCAGGGCCACCGCGGCGGCGAGGCCGCCGCCCGCGCTGCCGCCGGTGACGACGATGCGACCAGGGTCGATGCCCAGCTCGCCCGCGTGGTCGGCCAGCCAGCAGAGTCCGGCGTAGCAGTCCTCGACCGGTCCGGGGTGGCGGGTCTCCGGGGCCAGTCGGTAGCCCACCGACACCACCGCCGCCCCCAGCGGTCGGCCCCACGAGGTCTGCACGTCGAGCACGCCCGACCTGACGTCGCCGGAGACCATCCCGCCGCCGTGGATGGTGTAGATCGCCGCCACCGGACCATCGGCGTCGGTCGGCAGGCAGGCCAGGAGCGGCACATCCGGTGCGCCACTCAGGGCGGGGACCGCGTGCTCGGTCACCTCGTAGGCGCCCCCGAGCCGCAGCTCGTCGTCGCCGCTGGTGAGCAGGTGCGAGCGCAGCCACGGGATCACCTCGAGGGTGACCGGCAGTGCCAACAGCTCGGCCAGCGGCTCGAGCGCGGCTGCGCACTCCTCGTCGTACGGCGGTGGCTGCGGCATCCGTGAGCGGCCTCTCGGGGGATGGGTCGGCGACGTGAGCATCGTGGCAGGACCCTCGCGATCTCGTCGTCGGCCCGGGATGGACCACCGCCCGATCGGCGCGAGGATCGCCTACCCTCCCATGTCGTGAGCCTGGCGAACCGATGGATCAACCGCGGCCTGGTCGCGGCCTGGCGCTGGGCGGAGCGCCGGGGCGAGATCGTGCCCGGCACCCATGCCGGCGACCGGTTCGGCAGCCTCGGGGAGGGCAGCGCGATCGGGTTCCCGATGGCGACGCTGATGAACCCCGGGTCGATCCACGTCGGATCCGGGGCGCTGATCGGCCGCCACGTCACCCTGTCGGTCGGCTACGGCCCCGGCGCCCCGAACCTCCCCGAGCGTGGGCTGGTGATCGGTGACCGGTGCATCATCGGCGCCCGCTCCAGCCTCACCGCGCACCGGTCGATCGTGCTCGGCGACGACGTCTGGTTCGGCCAGGACGTGTTCGTGTGCGACTCGAGCCACGGCTACCAGGACCCCGAGGTGCCGATCGGCTGCCAGCTCGGCGAGCACCAGCCGGTCGAGATCGGCTCCGGCTCGTGGCTGGGCCACGGGGCGATCGTGCTGCCCGGCACCCGGCTCGGCCGCAACGTGGTGGTCGCGGCCGGCTCCGTCGTCCGCGGCGAGGTTCCCGACAACGCGGTGGTCGGCGGCTCGCCGGCGCGGCCGCTGCGGCGGTTCGAGCCGGAGGTCGGCTGGGTGAGCGAGCGCGGCCACGTGCGGCCGATCCTGCGCGGCATGGAGCAGCTCGAGGCTCTCGAGGCCCTGGAGGCGTTGGAGCGGGAGATCGAGCAGGGCGCGCAGCAGGGCAGCGACGACGACGATCGGCCGGCACTCGCTCACTGACCGACCGGCTTGATGTGGACTTCGCTGTCACCGGCTGACAGCGAAGTCCACATCAGACGTGTCGGCGCCAGCGCCGTGGTCTGGACCTCCGTTGACGCCGAGTATGTAAGTAAGGTCAACTAACCAATGTGTCCACACCGACGACCCTCGGCCGTCCGCTCCGCCCGCGCGGCAAGCTGCGGCAGGAGGACGCCCGCCGTCACCACCGCTCGCTGCTGATCCAGCAGCTGTTCCGCGACGGGCCGGCCAGCCGTGCCGACCTGGCCCGGGCCGTCGGGCTGACCCGGGTCACGGTCTCGGACCTGGTCGGGGAGCTCGTCGGGGAGGGCCTGCTCGAGGAGCTCGGGGCCCCCGTGGGGACCCGGGTCGGCAAGCCGCCGACCCTGGTCGGGCTCGCGGCCGACTCCCGGCACATCGTCACCGTCGACCTCTCCACCGACGGCCGGGTCGCCGGCGCCGTCGTCACGCTCCTCGGCAGCGTCGTCGAGCGCCGCCAGCGCGACCTCGACGGACGCCGCGGGCGCGAGGCCCAGCTGCTCGTGCACGAGCTGGTCGCCGAGCTCGTCGCGGCCACCGACCGGCCGGTGCTGGGCATCGGCGTCGGCAGCCCGGGCGTCGTCGACGCCGTCGGCACCGTCGTGGACGCGCCCAACCTGGGCTGGCACGACACCCCGCTGGCCAAAGACCTGGCCGCCGCCTTCGGCCTGCCCGTCTTCGTCGCCAACGACGCCAACACCGCCGTCCTCGGCGAGCACACCTTCGGCGAGGCCCTCGAGGGCGGCCTGATGCTGCTGCGCGTCGGCACCGGTGTCGGCGCCGGGCTGGTCCTGGAGGGCACCCTGCTGCACGGTCACCGGGCCGCGGCCGGCGAGCTCGGGCACGTGGTCATCGACCCCGACGGTGCCGAGTGCGGCTGTGGCCGGCGCGGCTGTCTCGAGACCGTGCTCGCCGAGCCCCGGCTGCGCCGCCGGCTCGAGACCGAGGACGCCGCCACGGTGCTCGCCGAGGTCGGCGAACGGCTCGGGGTGGCGCTGGCCCCCGTGGTCGGCACCCTCAACCTGCACGAGCTGGTGCTCAGCGGCCCCACCGACCTGCTCGACGGGCCCCTCCGCGAGGCCGCGGACCGCACGATCCGCGCCCGCACGATGCCGGTGTCCGGCGAGGAGCTCGTCGTCCGCACCTCCACGCTCGGCGACGACGTGGTCATCGTCGGGGCCGCCGTGCTCGTGCTCGCCGGCGAGCTGGGCGTCTCGTGAGCAGGCGCCGCCCCCGATCTCCGGTGACTCACCCGAGTCGCGTCACATCAGGGAACCCAACGGAAGGAACACGACCGGTGCGCATCAAGACAACCGTGGCGATCGCCACCATGGCCATGCTGGCCCTCAGCGCATGCGGAGGTGACGACGGAGACGACGAGCCCACCAGCGGAGGCGCCACCGAGAGCGCCGAGATCCGCGTGTGGATCAACGGCCCCGACACCCCGCAGGCCGCCCGGGATTGGCTCAAGGAGACCTTCGAGGAGCAGCACGACGGCTCGACGCTGGTGATCGAGGAGCAGCAGTGGGACGGCCTGGTCGAGCGTCTCACCACGGCCCTGTCCAGCGAGTCCGAGACCCCCGATGTCGTCGAGGTCGGCAACACCCAGGCTCCGACGTTCACCGCGGCCGGCGCGTTCGCCGACCTCACCGACCGGCTCGACGAGCTGGGCGGCGAGGACCTGCTGCCCGGCTTCGTCGAGGGCGCCACCGTCGACGGGCAGGTCTACGCCGTGCCCTACTACGCCGGCTCGAAGTACGTCTTCTACCGCAAGGACCTCTTCGAGGATGCGGGTCTGAGCGTCCCCACCACCATGGACGAGTTCGTCGAGACCGCGATCGCGCTGAAGGAGGCCAACCCCGAGCCCGCGAGCTTCTCCGGGTTCTGGCTGCCCGGCCAGGACTGGCGCAACGGCGTCAGCTTCATCTGGGACGCCGGCGGCGACCTCGCCGTCGAGCAGGACGGGGCCTGGCAGGGCGCACTGTCCACCCCGGAGTCGATCGAGGGGCTGGAGACGGTCCAGAGGCTGTTCCAGGAGGCCTCCGGGGCCGCCAAGGACGGCAACGAGGCCGACCCGCAGACGCCGTTCTGCAACAACGAGGTGGGCATGATGTCGGCCCCGGGCTGGGTCCGCGGCCTGATCGAGGACCCCGAGACCGGCTGCCCCGACATGATGGAGAACGTCGGCGTGTTCGCGCTGCCGGGCAGCGACGGTGAGCCGGCCCCGGTGCTCCTGGGCGGCTCCGACATCGCCGTCTCGGCGAAGTCCGAGCACCCCGAGCACGCGATGGACGTGGTCGAGCTGATGCTCAGCGACGAGTACCAGACGATCTTCGCCGAGAACGGCCTCACCCCGGCCAAGATGTCGCTCAGCCCGCTGCTCGGCGACGACGAGTTCGCGCAGGCCACGATCGACGCGGCGTCCAACGCGAAGCTGACCCCGGCCGCCCCCGGCTGGGCGATGGTCGAGGGCTCCCGGGTGCTCGAGGACCTCTTCGTCGACATCGCCAAGGGCGGTGACGTCGCGGAGCTGGCGGCGGCCGCCGACGAGCGGCTCGACGAGGAGCTGGCCCGCTGATCCGAGGCCGGCCCGTCGGCCGGCCACACCACCACCGCCCGGGTCCTCCCGGCCGGGCTGGGCCGTCGTCCCCAGCCCGGCCGGAGACCCGTGCGGCACCCTCCCACCCGACAGCCGCCTCGGCCGACCCGGGTGAACTCCGCACGGAAGGAGTCCGCGGTGACCTCCCCTCGCGCCCCCCGGGCGCCGCGTAGCTGGCTGCCGCTCGGGCTGCTGCTGCCGACGGTCGTCGCGCTCACCGTCGCCCTCGGCTACCCGCTGACCCGGCAGGTGGGGCTCTCCTTCCAGGAGTTCGGGCTGGCGCAGCAGTTCGGCCGCCCGCCGGAGTGGGTCGGGCTGGAGAACTACCGCGACCTGGTCACCGACCGCTACCTGTGGCTGGTGATCGGCAGGTCGCTGGCCTTCTGCCTGGTCAACGCCGCGGCCACGATGGCGATCGGCACCGCCGTGGCGCTGCTGATGCGGCTGATGTCGACGCCGGTGCGGCTGCTGGTGCAGAGCGGGCTGCTGCTGGCCTGGGCGATGCCGGTGCTGGCATCGCTGACCGTGTGGCAGTGGCTCTTCGACAGCCAGTACGGCGTGGTCAACTGGCTGCTGGTCCGGTTCGGCGCCGACTACGAGGGCCACGCCTGGCTGCTCGAGCCGATGTCGTTCTTCTTCGTCGCCACCGTCGTGGTGGTGTGGATGAGCGTCCCGTTCGTGGCGTTCACCGTCTACGCGGCGCTGACCCAGGTCTCCGCCGACCTGGTCGAGGCCGCCCAGCTCGACGGCGCGGGCGCCTGGCAGCGGTTCCGGGTGGTCTACCTGCCCGCGGCCCGCCCGGTGCTGCTGGTCGTCGCGCTGCTCCAGGTGATCTGGGACCTGCGGGTCTTCACCCAGATCTACGTGCTCCAGCAGGCCGGCGGCGTCACTCGCGACACCAACCTGCTCGGCACCTACATCTATCGGCTCGGCATCGGCGGCGGCGACTTCGGCGCCGCGGCCGCGGTGGCGATCTTCATGCTGGCGCTCACCGTGGTGCTGACCGCCCCGTACGTGCGGATGATGCTCTCAGCGGAGGACGAGTCATGAGCCACCCCAGCACCCGCCGGCGGCTGCCGAAGGTCGCGGCCGACCTCGCCGGGCTCGTCGTGTTCGCCGTGTGCGCGTTCCCGGTCTACTGGATGGTCAACACCTCGCTGCTGCCGCGCAACGAGATCCGCAGCGCGGACCCGACCTGGCACCCGTTCGGGGGCACGCTGGCCAACTACCGCCGGGTGTTCTCCGGCGGCGCGTTCTTCGACGCGCTCGGCACCAGCCTCCTGGTCACGCTCGCCACCGTGCTGATCGCGCTGACCTTCGCGTTCCTCGCCGCGCTGGCCGTCTCGCGTTTCCGGTTCCGCGGCCGACGCAGCTTCATCGTCACGCTGCTGCTGGTGCAGATGATCCCGGTCGAGGGGCTGTTCATCTCCCAGTACAAGATGCTCGAGACCATGGAGCTGCTCAACACCGCGGTCGGTCTCACGCTGGTCTACGTCGCCACCGTGCTCCCCTTCACTGTGTGGACGCTGCGCGGCTTCGTCGCCGGGGTGCCCTACGAGCTCGAGGAGGCCGCGATGGTCGACGGCTGCTCGCGCTTCCAGGCGTTCCTGCGGGTCACCTTCCCGCTGCTCTCGCCAGGCCTGGTGGCGACCGGCGTGTTCGGGTTCATCCAGGCCTGGAACGAGTTCACGCTCGCGGTCGTCGTGATGACCCGGGAGGACAAGCGGACCCTGCCGTTGTGGCTGAGCATCTTCACCGACGCCAACCGCGGCACCGACTGGGGTGCGGTGATGGCGGGCTCGACGCTGATCGCGATCCCGGTCGTGTTGTTCTTCCTCGCCGTCCAGGGCCGGATGGTCGCCGGCCTGACCGCAGGCGCGGTGAAGGGATGACCCGGCAGCTCCGAGAGCTGGCCCTGCGGGTCCAGCTGGCCGCGTTCCCCGGGACGACGCCCGACGACGACGCCCGCACCCTGCTGGCCGAGGGCCTCGGCGGGGTCTGCCTGTTCGGCAGCAACACCGCCGACGGGCCCGACGCGGTCGCGGCGTACGCCGCCGCGGTGCACGCCGCCTCGCCCACCGCGCTGGTGAGCGTCGACGAGGAGGGCGGCGACGTCACCCGCCTCCACGTCACGGACGGAAGTCCGGTGCCCGGGCCGGCCGCGCTCGGCCGCATCGACGACCTCGCGACCACCCGGGCCGTGGGCCGCGCGGTGGGTGCGGAGCTGGCCGAGCTCGGCGTCGACCTGGACCTCGCACCGGTGGCCGACGTGAACAGCAACCCCGACAACCCGGTGATCGGCACCCGCAGCTTCGGCGCCGAGCCCGAGCGGGTCGCCGCCCACGTGGCCGCCTGGATCGACGGTCTGCAGGAGGCCGGAGTCGCCGCCTGCGCCAAGCACTTCCCGGGGCACGGCGACACCGACGCCGACAGCCACCTGGCGCTGCCCCGGGTCGAGGCCGACCCGACGACGCTCGAGGCCCGCGAGCTGGCGCCGTTCCGGACCGCGGTGGCCGCCGGGGCACGAGCGGTGATGACCTCCCACATCCTGGTGCCGGCGCTCGACCCGGACCGGCCCGCCACGCTGAGCCCCGTGGTGCTGGGCCTGCTCCGCCACTCGCTCAGCTTCGGGGGGGCGATCGTCACCGACGCCCTCGACATGGCCGGTGCCAGCGCCGGCCGGGGCATCCCCGAGGCCGCGGTGCAGAGCCTGGCCGCCGGCGCCGACCTGCTGTGCCTCGGCGCCGACAAGGACGCCGGCCTGGTGCGTGCGGTCCAGGCCGCGATCGTGGACGCGGTCCGCTCCGGGCGGCTGGCCGAGCAGCGGCTGCGCGACGCCGCGGACCGGGCCGGCCGCCTCCGCGTCGAGGATCGGCCGGGCTCCGCAGCGGCCGGGCCCGCGAGCGACGTCGTGCCGCTCCTGCGGCGGGCGCTCGTGCTTGAGGGCCGGCTGCCGGTCCTCGCCGGGGCGCGGGTGGTCACCGTGGCCACCGCCGCGAACATCGCGATCGGCGAGGCCGTGTGGGGGCTCCCGACCGACCACGTCGTCGTGCCGGGCGGCCCGCTCGACCTGCCCGGTCCCGACGACGGCACGGCGGTGGTCGTCCAGGCCCGCGACGCGGCGCGGCACCCCGAGGTCGGCGCCGTCCTCGACGCCCTGCGGCGCGCCCGCCCCGACCGCCCGGTGCTCGTGGTCGAGTGGGGGTGGCCGGGCACGTGGACCCGCCCGGAGCCGAGACTGTGCACCTACGGCAGCTCCCGCCCCGCGGTGGTGGCCGTGACCGAGACGCTGAGAGAGGCGGGGTGGGACCGGTGAGCGCCGGGGACCAGAGCAGGGAACGCAGCAGGGACCAGAGCCAGGATGTCGCCGTGCCTCCGGCCGCCCTGCGGATCGGCCTCGACATCGGGGCCACGAAGACCCTCGGGGTGGTGCTGGAGGGCGCCTCGACGGTGCGCGCGCAAGCGCTCGAGCCGACCGTGCCCGGCGCCCGTGGCGTCGTCGACACCGCCGCCCGCGTCGTGGCGCGCCTGTGCGAGCTCGAGCCGTCGGCCGCCGGGCTGCCGGTCGGCGTCGGCGTACCCGGGCTGGTGGAGCCCGAGCGCGGGACGGTGCGGCACGCCGTGAACCTCGAGGTGGCCGGCGAGGTGCTGCCGCTCGCGGCGCTGCTCGGTGAGCGCCTCGACGCGCCGGTGCTCGTCGAGAACGACGTCAACGCGGCCACCCTGGGAGCGGCAGCGCACCTGGACGCCGACGACCTGGCCTATCTGAGCATCGGCACCGGTCTCGCCGCCGGCCTGGTGCTCGACGGCCGGGTACGCCGCGGCGTCGCCGGCGCGGCGGGCGAGGTCGGGCACGTGCCCGTCGACCCGGCCGGCCGGGCGTGCCGGTGCGGTCAGCGCGGCTGCCTCGAGACCGTCGCCTCCGGGGGCGCCCTCGCCGAGGCCTGGCCGTCGACCGACCGGCCGCCGGCCTCCGCGCTGTTCGCGGCCGCCGACGCGGGCATCGCGCGGGCGGTGTCGGTGCGGGCGGCGTTCGTGACCGGGGTGGCCGCCGCGGTGCGGGTGCTGGCGCTCACCGTGGACCCCCGCGTCGTCGTGCTCGGAGGCGGGGTGAGCAGTCTGGGCGAGCCGTTGCGCGCCGCGGTCGCGCGGGAGCTGGCCGACCGGGCGCGGTCCTCGGAGTTCCTCGCCTCGCTCGACCTGGCCGCGCGGGTGCGGGTGCTCCCGTCCGGCTTCCCGGTTGCGGCCGTGGGGGCCGCGCTGCTGACCCGCGGGGGAGGGGGTGCGCGATGAGCGCGCTGCGCGTGAGCGGCGCCAGGGACGCCGCCGGGTCTGCGGTCGAGCTCGCCGTCGTGGCCGGGGTGCTCACCAGCCCCGACCGGCTGCCGGGCGACGCCCCGGTGCTCGACGCGGCCGGCCTGACGGTCCTGCCGGGCCTGGTGGACCTGCAGGTCAACGGGGCCGGCGGCATCGACCTGACCGCCGAGCCGGAGCGCCTGTGGGAGGTCGCCGCGCTGCTGCCGGCGCACGGCACCACCGCGTTCTGTCCCACGGTCGTGACCGCGGGAGAGCGGACCCGGGCTGTCGCCCTGGCCACGCTGGCGGCCGGCCCGCCGCCCGGCTGGACCGGCGCCCGGCCGCTCGGCCTGCACCTGGAGGGCCCGATGATCGCCCCGGCCCGCAAGGGCGCCCACCCGCCGCAGTGGCTGGTCGACCCCGACCTCGCGCTGGTCGACGGCTGGACCCGCGACGCGGGGGTCGCGATCGCGACCGTGGCGCCCGAGCTGCCGGGGGCCATCGAGGTGGTCGCGGAGCTGGCACGACGCGGCGTGGTGGTCTCGGTGGGCCACACCGAGGCGAGCGCCGCGCAGGTCGAGTCGGCCGCGCGCGCCGGGGCGAGGATGCTCACCCACCTGGGCAACGCGATGCCGGCGATGGGAGCCCGCCAGCCCGGTCCGGTCGGCGCGGCGCTCGCCCACGACCGGCTGGTGGCCGGGGTCATCGCCGACGGGCACCACCTCGACCCGACCACCCTGCGACTGTTCTGGCGCTGCCTGGGGCCGGACCGCCTGCTCGCGGTCTCGGACACCACCGCCGGACTCGGCCTGCCGGACGGGCCGGCCCGGCTCGGCGACCAGCACGTCGTCGTCGCCGACGGCACGGTCCGGCTGGCCGACGGCACGCTCGCGGGATCGGTCGCGTCGCTGCTCAACTGTGTGCGGGTGCTGCGCGACACGACCGGGTGCTCGCTCGCCGAGGCGGTCGCCTGCGCCACCACCACGCCGGCGGCGCTGGTCGGCGAGCGGTCCCTGGGCCGGCTGGATCCGGGCGCCGCCGGTGACCTGGTGCTCGTCGACGCGGCGCTCGATCCGGTCGCGACCGTGGTCGGTGGCCGGGTCGTGCACGACCGGAGGCGGGGCTGATGGAGGTCGTCCCGCTCGACTCCGTCGCCGAGGTGGCCGGCCTGGCCGCCGATGTCGTGGAGGCCCGGGTGCGGGCCGAGCCCGCCACCGTGTTGGGCCTCGCGACCGGCTCCAGTCCGGTGCCGGCCTACCGCGAGCTCGCCCGCCGACGGGCCGCCGGCAGCGCGCCGGCGTACGACCGGGTGCGCGTGTTCCTGCTCGACGAGTACGTCGGGCTGCCGGAGGGGCACCCCCAGACCTACCGCGAGACGATCCTGCGGGAGGCGACCCGGCCGTTGGGCATCCCCGACGGCCAGGTGTCGGGCCCCGACCCCGATCCGGAGCGGCTGCCGGGGGCGGGGCAGCGCTACGAGGAGGCGCTGCGGGCCGCCGGCGGGGTCGACCTGCAGGTGCTCGGCATCGGCTCCGACGGCCACCTGGCGTTCAACGAGCCGGGATCCTCACTGGCGTCGCTGACCCGGATCAAGACGCTGACCGAGGAGACCCGCGAGGCCAACGCCCGGTTCTTCGCCCACCTCGACGAGGTGCCCCGCCACGTGCTGACCCAGGGGCTCGGCACGATCCTGCGGGCCCGCCACCTGCTGCTCGTGGCGACCGGGGCGGCCAAGGCGGCCGCGGTCGCGGCGGCCCTGGAGGGGCCGCTCGGCGCGTCCTGCCCGGCCTCGGTGCTGCAGCTGCACCCCCACGTGAGCGTGCTGCTCGACCCGGACGCCGCCTCGGCCCTGCGTGCCCGCGACCACTACCGGGCCGTCTACGCCGCCAAGCCGGCGTGGCAGGGGCTCTAGCTGTAGCCGTCCCGACTCCGGCCGCTGCCGGGCTCTGAGGGCGTGCGGAGCCGCGACGTACGGTGGTCGGTCCCGGCGCGATCGGCAGAGTTCTCCCGCCTGGGAATGAGATAACCCCCCTGGGGGTTATACGCTTCGTTCAGCCGCCAACGGCAGCAACTCAGGGAGGATCCATGGCCACGGTCACGCTCGGTGCCGAGAACTTCGAGAGCACCATCAACGACAACGAGATCGTCTTCGTCGACTTCTGGGCGTCCTGGTGCGGCCCGTGTCGCCAGTTCGCGCCGGTCTTCGAGAAGTCCTCCGAGGGCCACCCCGACCTGGTCTTCGGCAAGGTCGACACCGAGGCCGAGCAGTCGCTCGCCGCGGCCGCGCGGATCACCTCGATCCCGACGCTGATGGCCTTCAAGAAGGGCCACCTGGTCTTCTCCCAGCCCGGTGCGCTGCCCGCCGCCGCCTTCGAGGAGCTGGTCAAGGCCGTCGAGGACCTCGACGTCGACGCGGCGCTGGCCGAGGCCGCCCAGGCCGAGCAGGGCGAGGGTGTCGGATGACGTCCTACACGATGTCCGCGAGCGTCGCGGCGCCCTACGACGAGACCGTCGCGCAGGTGCGCGAGCGGCTGGCCGAGCAGGGCTTCGGTGTGCTCACCGAGATCGACGTGCGGGCCACGATGAAGACCAAGCTCGACGTCGACGTCGCCCCGCAGGTGATCCTCGGCGCGTGCCGGCCGCAGCTGGCGCACCAGGCGATGACGGCGGTGCCGTCGATCGCGGCGCTGCTGCCCTGCAACGTCGTGGTCCGCGAGGTCGGCGAGGGACGTACCCTCGTCGAGGCCGTGGACCCCGACTCCATGGTCGTGCTGGCCGGCTCGGAGGCCCAGGACGACGTGGCCGCGGACGCGATCCGCGACGTGGCCCGCGAGGCCAAGGAGCGGCTCACCGCCGCGCTGGCCGCGCTCACCCCCCGCTCCGAGGAGAACTGATGCAGCTCGACCCGTCCGACATGACCGCGATCATCAACCGGACCAAGCGCGCGGCCGGCCATCTGGCCAAGGTGATCCGGATGATGGAGGAGGGCAACGACTGCGAGGACGTGCTGACCCAGCTCGCCGCGGTCTCCCGGGCCCTCGACAAGACCGGCTTCGCGCTGGTGGCGACCGGTCTGCAGCAGTGCCTGGCCGAGGGCGACGGGCTGGACAGCGTCGACGTGAAGAAGATGGAGAAGCTCTTCCTCTCGCTCGCCTGAGCCAGGCCGAGCATGGCGCGGGGCCGGCCGTCGGCCGGCCCCGCGCGCGTTCCCGGAGGGCGGGGCCGACTACTGGTCGGCCTTGCCCTCCTGTGCGTCCGCGAACTCGCAGAAGGCGTTGTAGGCCCGCGGCCCGTAGATCGTCGCGGGGCCGCCCTTCATCAGGAACGTCACCCCGATCGCCTCCGCGGCCTGCTGACGCGTGGCCCCGGCCTTCACCGCGGCCTGCGCGTGCGAGGCGATGCAGCCGTCGCAGCCCTCCACGACGCCGATCGCGACCGCGATCAGCTCCTTGACCGCGACGTCGAGCTCGCCGGGCGCGAACGCCGCCTTGTGCAGCTCGCCGAAGCCCTTGTAGACGTCCGGGACCGCCTGCCGCAGGTCGCGGTGCAGCGGCCGCAGGGAGTCGAGGACAGCCTTGCCGTGTTCGTGTGTGGTCATGTCCCGATCCTAGGCACGTCCCCCCGGGGGGATCGAGGGAACGTGGTGAAGCAGACGTCCCAGCGCGACGGTGGCGTCGAGGTCGTCGTCGCGCTCGACGGTAGCCACCAGACCCGACCTCGCCAACAGTGCGGCCGAGGCCGCCGCCTGCGCCCGGCTGGTCTCGACCAGCAGCGCGCCGCCCGGACGCAGCCACGCGGGCGCTCCGGCGGCCACCCGCGCCTGCACGGCCAGCCCGTCGACCCCGCCGTCCAGGGCCACCGGGTGCTCGTGGTCGCGAGCCTCCGAGGGCATCGTGGCGATCGACCCGGTCGGCACGTAGGGGGCGTTCGCCACCAGCACGTCGACGCGGCCGCGCAGCCGGTGCGGCAGGGCGGCGTACAGGTCACCCTCGTGCACCCGCTCGCCCGGGAGGTTCTCGCGCGCGCAGGCGACCGCGACCGGGTCGACGTCGCAGGCGTGCACCTCGGCGCCCGGTCGTCGCGCCAGCAGGGCCGCCCCGAGCGCGCCGGATCCGCAGCACACGTCGACCGCGATGCCGTGCGCGCCGAGCAGCGGTGCGGCCAGCCGGACCAGCAGCTCGCTGCGGCGGCGCGGCACGAACACCCCCGGGCGGACCGCGATCCGCAGGCCCGCGAACTCCGCCCAGCCGAGCACCTGCTCCAGGGGAACCCCGGCGACCCGGTCGCGGACCAGCTGCTCGAGGGTGGCGCCGGCCGCGGCGGCCTCCTCGAGCAGGGCGGCCTCCTCCTCGGCGAAGACGCAGCCGGCGGCGCGCAGCCGCGCCACCAGTGCCGGGTCCGGACTCGTCACGTCAAGATCATCCCGCCACTCCCGCCGGCGCCGGGATCGGCGCCGTGGGTCGGGGTAGAACGCGTTACAGTTCGCGGGTGGCTCCCGACGTCTTCGCCCCCGCGACCCTCGGCCCGGTCCGCCTGCGCAACCGCGTGGTCAAGGCCGCCACCTTCGAGGGGCGCAGCCCGCAGGGCCAGGTCACCGACGACCTCATCGACTACCACCTGGCGCCCGCCCGCGGCGGGGTCGGGCTGACCACCGTCGCCTACCTGGCGGTCGCCCCCGAGGGTCGCACCCACCGCGAGGTGATCGTGGTCGGCGACGACACCCTCGCCGGGCTGACCCGGCTCGCCGACGCGGTCCACGGCGAGGGCGCGGCGATCGCCGGCCAGGTGGGCCACGCCGGCCCGGTCGCCAACGGCCGCTCCAACAAGGTCAAGGCGATCGCGGCCAGCTCGATGCCGAGCCCGCTGTCGATGCAGATGATCCGCACCGCCTCCGAGGCCGACCTGACCCGGGTGACGCGGGCGTACGTCGCCGCCGCCCGCACGCTGGTGCGCGCCGGGTTCGACGTGCTCGAGCTGCACATGGCGCACAGCTACCTGATCTCCTCGTTCCTGGCCCCCGGCCTCAACCGGCGCAAGGACCGCTGGGGCGGGTCGCTGGAGAACCGCGCCCGGCTGGGCCGGCAGGTCGCGCGCGCCGTGCGCGAGGAGGTCGGCGACGCGGTCGCGGTGACGGCGAAGGTCAGCCTGTCCGACGGGTTCAAGGGGGGCGTCACGACCGCCGAGGGCCTGGAGTACGCCCGCCTGCTGGAGGCGGACGGACACCTCGACGCCCTCCAGCTGAGCGCGGGCAGCTCGCTGATGAACCCGATGTACCTCTTCCGCGGCGACGTGCCGCTGAAGGAGTTCGCCGCCGCGATGCCGGTGCAGGTGCGGTGGGGGATGCGCACGGTCGGCAAGAGCTTCCTCAAGAGCTACCCGTTCGAGGAGGCCTACCTGCGCGAGAAGGCCCTGCGGTTCCGCTCCGAGCTCGCGATGCCGCTGATGCTGCTCGGCGGCATCAACCGCCGCGACACCATGGAGCAGGCGATGGCGGAGGGCTTCGACTTCGTCGCGATGGGGCGCGCGCTGCTCCGCGAGCCCGACCTGGTGCGCCGGCTGGAGGAGGAGCGCGTGAGCGAGGGCAGCTGCATCCACTGCAACCGGTGCATGCCGACGATCTACTCCCGCACCGTGTGCCCGGTGGCCGAGACCGCCACCCTTCCCAAGATGTAGAACGCGTTCTAGGTTGACCGCATGTCAACCGGCTCCTCCACCACCGCGAACACCCCGCTGCGCGTCGTCGTCTGGTCCACCGGCACCGTCGGCCGGCACGCGATCGCCGGCATCGACCGCCACCCCGGCCTCGAGCTGGTCGGGGTGTGGGTCTCCAACCCCGACAAGGACGGCCGGGACGCGGGCGCGCTCGCCGACCTCGACCGCGAGCTCGGCGTCACCGCCACCACCGACCGCGACGCCCTGCTGGCGCTGCGTCCCGACTGCATCGTGCACACCGCGATGACCGACGACCGGGTCTTCGAGTCGATCGAGGACCTCATCGGCTTCCTGGAGGCCGGCGTCAACGTGGTCTCCAGCGGACCGGTGCTCTTGCAGTGGCCCGAGCACATCCTGCCGCCCGAGAGCCTCGAGCGGATCGCCGCCGCCGGCCGGGCCACCGGCGCCAGCCTGCACGTCAACGGCATCGACCCCGGCTTCGCCAACGACGTGCTGCCGCTCTCGCTCACCAGCCTCTCCCAGCGCATCGACGAGGTGCGCGTCATGGAGATCGCCGACTACTCCACCTACTACCAGCCGGTCGTGATGCGCGACCTGTTCGGCTTCGGCAAGCCGATGGACGAGGTGGCCTTCCTCTGGCAGCCGGGGGTGCTGAGCATGGCCTGGGGCAGCGTGGTCCGCCAGATCGCCGCCGGGCTCGGCGTCACCCTCGACGAGCCGCTGACCGAGGAGGTCGAGCGGATCCCCGCCGACCGCGACCTCGACACCGCCTCGGTGTTCGTCGAGGCCGGCACCATGGGCGCGGTCCGGTTCCAGGTGATCGGCAAGGTCGACGGGGTGCCGAAGGTCGTGCTCGAGCACGTCACCCGCACCGCGGTCGACCAGGCGCCGCAGTGGGCGACGCCGCCCGAGGGCGGCGGCTGCTACCGGGTGGTGATCACCGGCGAGCCGATGATGCAGTGCGACTTCGTGCACCACGGCGAGCACGGCGACCACAACGTCTCCGGCATGATCGTCACCGCCCAGCGCCTGGTCAACGCCGTGCCCGCCGTCGTCGCCGCCGAGCCCGGCCTGGTCACCGCGCTCGACCTGCCGCTGGTCACCGGCCGGGGGCTCGTGTCGTGAGCATCCTCGACCGGTTCACCCTCACCGACCAGGTCGCGGTCGTCACCGGCGCCGGCCGCGGCATCGGCGCCGCCACCGCCGTGGCCTTCGCCGAGGCCGGCGCCGACGTCGTGATCTCGGCCCGCACCGCCGAGCAGCTCGAGAAGGTCGCGGCCCGGATCGCCGAGACCGGCCGCCGCGCGCTCGTCGTCCCCGCCGACCTCAGCGACACCGACGCGGTCGCCGGCCTGGCCCGGGCGGCGTACGACGAGTTCGGCCGGCTCGACACGGTCGTCAACAACGTCGGCGGCACCATCCCCAACGCCTTCCTCGACACCGACGTGGCCTATCTGGAGGAGTCCTTCCACTTCAACGTCAGCACCGCCCACGCGCTGAGCCGGGCCGCGGTGCCGCTGATGCTCGCCTCGCCGGCCGGTGAGAAGTCGATCGTCGTGGTCAGCTCGATGATGGGCCGGGCCGCCGGCCGCGGCTACCTGGCCTACGGCACCGCGAAGGCCGCGCTGGCGCACTGGGCCCGGCTCGCCTCCCGCGACCTCGCCCCGCGGATCCGGGTCAACGGCATCTTCGTCGGCTCGGTGATGACCAGTGCGCTCGAGTTCGTCGCCGGCGTGCCCGAGATGATGGACCAGCTCGAGGGCAACACCCCGCTCGGCCGGGTCGGGGAGGCCGAGGACATCGCCGCCGCCGCGCTCTACCTCAGCTCGCGCGCCGGGCAGTACGTCACCGGCAAGATGCTCGAGGTCGACGGTGGCATCCAGGAGCCGAACCTGTCGCTGGGGCTGCCCGACCTGGAGCCCGGTGCCGGCTCCTAGGGTGGCGGGGTGACCTCCCCTCCACCCGGCCCGGCCGACACCGCCCACGCGATCTCCCCGGACTCGGGGGCGCACTGGGCCGAGCCCGGCGCCTGGCCGGTCGCCGACGGCATCCACCGGATCCCGCTGCCCCTGCCCATGGACGGGCTGAAGGCGGTCAACGTCTATGCCCTCGAGACCGAGAGCGGGCTGACCCTGGTCGACGGCGGCTGGGCGATCACCGAGGCCCGGCAGGCACTCGAGGCGGGCCTCGGCCGGATCGGGTTCACGGTCGGCGACATCCGGCACTTCCTGGTCACCCACGTGCACCGCGACCACTACACACTGGCCTCGGTGCTCGGGCGCGAGGTCGGCGCCACGGTCAGCCTCGGAGCCGGCGAGAAGCCGACCCTCGACTTCCTCAACACCGTCGACCTGGCCTCGGCCGACCCCACCGTCGCCGCGCTGGTCGCCGCCGGCGCCGGCCGCGTCGCCGAGAAGTGGAGCAAGCTGCACGACGGCCGGCTCCCCGATCGCGAGCACTGGCGCTACCCCGACACCTGGCTCGAGGGCGACCACGAGGTCGCCGTCGGGTCGCGCACCCTCGACGCCGTGCACACCCCCGGCCACACCCAGGGCCACTACGTGTTCGCCGAGCGGACCGCGGCGCTGCTGTTCTCCGGCGACCACGTGCTGCCGACGATCACCCCGTCGATCGGCTTCGAGACCCCGCCGGTGCAGCAGCCGCTGCGGGACTTCCTCGGCTCGCTGGCCAAGGTCCGGGCGCTGCCCGACCTCACCCTGCTGCCCGCCCACGGTCCGGTCGCGCCGTCCAGCCACACCCGCGTCGAGCAGCTGCTGGTGCACCACGACGAGCGGCTGCGGCTCTCGCTGGAGGCGCTCGCCCACGGCCCGCGCACGGCGTACGACGTCGCCGGCGAGCTGCCCTGGACGCGGCACGCGCACGCGTTCTCCTCGCTCGACCTGTTCAACGCGGCGCTGGCGTCGATGGAGACCAAGGCGCACCTGGAGCTGCTCGTGGCGCAGGGGCGGGCGGCGCGTGAGGTCACCCCCGACGGGGTGCTGTTCGCCGCGGTCAGCGGCTGAGGCTGCCGGTGGACCTCCGCATCGGCACGTGCGGGATGTCGTCCTCGAGGTACTCCGGGCCGGTCTGCTCGAACCCGAACCCGGCGTACCAGCGGGCCAGCGGGCTCTGCGCGTCGAGCACCACGTCGCGGGCCGGGTCCAGCCGGGCGCACTCGGCCAGGGCGGCGTGCATCAGCCGGTCGGCCACGCCACGGCCGCGGTGGCTGGGGGCGAGCAGCACCCGGCCGATCCGCCAGAGCGTGCCGTCGTCGAGCAGCCGCAGGTAGCCGACCAGCCGCTCCTCGCCGGAGTCGTCGCCGGTGTCCTGGCCGGTGTCGTCGTCGGTGAGCAGCAGGTGCCGGGTGCCGCGCTCGGGGTCGCGGCCGTCGAGGTCGGGGTAGGGGCAGGCCTGCTCCACCACGAACACCGCCTGCCGCAGCCGCCAGATCTCGTACGCCGTGCGGGCGTCGAGGTCGTCGAATCCGCAGACCCTCAGCTCACTCACGCAGGAACGCTAGCGCCAGACGCCACGCCGCCCGCGCCTCGGGTGGACCACCTGTCCCCGGCCCCCCCACACGCCCACCCCCCGGCCGCCGACGGCGCTCGCGCTAGGGTGCGCCTGAACAGACAGGGGAGCACGTGGCCACCGGCCGGGCGTGCTGAGAGTGCGGAACCGCCGCAGACCCTCCGAACCTGATCCGGTTAGCACCGGCGAAGGGAGTCACCGATGCAGCGCATGCGCCCGTCCGTCGCCGCCACCCGCCGCTTGTCCGCGGTCGCGCTCACCGCGAGCCTGGCGCTCCTGGGAGCCTGCTCCACGATGGGCGAGGACGACCCGCCCGAGACGACGCCCGAGGGGAGCCCGGCCCCCGAACGGGTGGTGCTGGTCACCCACGACTCGTTCGCGCTGCCCAAGAAGCTGATCCGGGCGTTCGAGGCCGAGCACGGTCTGACCCTGGAGGTCCGCGCGAGCGGCGACGCCGGCACGCTGACCAACAAGCTGGTGCTCACCCAGGACAACCCCACCGGCGACGTGGCCTTCGGGATCGACAACACCTTCGCCTCCCGCGCCGTCGAGGCCGACGTCTTCGCCGCCCTCGACGTGCAGCCGCCCTCCGGGGCCGAGCGGTTCGTGCTGCCCGGGGCCACGAACGACGACGGCGACCCGGTGCTCGCCCCCGTCGACCAGGCCAACGTGTGCGTCAACGTCGACGACACCTGGTTCGAGCGCGAGGGGCTGGCGCCGCCGGAGACGCTCGAGGACCTCGCCGACCCGGCGTACGAAGGGCTGTTCGTGACCCCGGGCGCGACCACCAGCTCGCCCGGCATGGCCTTCCTGCTGGCGACGATCGCCGAGTACGGCGAGGAGTGGCCCGACTACTGGGAGCGGCTGCTCGCGAACGGGGTGAAGATCACCGACGGCTGGTCGGACGCCTACCAGGTCGACTTCACCCAGGGCGGCGGCAAGGGCGACCGGCCGATCGTGCTCTCCTACGACTCCTCCCCGGCGTTCACCGTCGACGGCGACCAGACCACCACCAGCGCGCTGCTCGACACCTGCTTCGCCCAGGTCGAGTACGCCGGGGTGCTGAGCGGGGCGGAGAACCCCGACGGCGCCCAGCAGGTGGTGCAGTGGCTGCTCGACGAGGACGTGCAGGCCGCGCTGCCCACCAGCATGTACGTCTTCCCGGTGGACTCCGGCGTGGAGCTGCCCGAGGACTGGGCGCGCTTCGCCGAGCAGCCGAGCGACCCGGCCACGGTCGACCCCGAGGAGATCACCGAGCGCCGCGACGAGTGGCTGCGCGAGTGGAGCGACCTGATCACGCGATGACCCGCCGATGACGCGCCGATCCAGCAGCGGGGGAGCGAGCCGGTGCTGAGCATGCCGGCCCGGCGGCTGCTGGCGCTGCTGGCGCTGGCCGCCGCGCCGGTGCTGGTGGTCGGGGTGTTCTTCGTGGTGCCGGTCGCCGGCATGCTGGCCCGGGGGGTCTGGCCCGACGGCGACTTCGCCCCGGGCGCCGTGCTCGAGGTGCTCGCCCGGCCGCGGACCGGACGGGTGCTGTGGTTCACGGTCTGGTCGGCGAGTGTCGCGACCGTGTGCGCGGTGCTGCTCGGCCTGCCCGCGGCGTACGCCCTGCACCGGCTGGAGTTCCCGCTGCGGCGGCTGCTGCGGGCGGCGCTGCTCGTGCCGTTCGTGCTGCCGACCGTGGTGGTCGGGGTGGCGTTCCGGCAACTGCTCGGCGAGGCCGGGCCGCTGGGCTTCCTCGGGCTCGACGGCACCCCGGTCGCGATCGTGGCCGGGCTGGTGTTCTTCAACGTCTCGGTGGTGATCCGCACCGTCGGGGGCGCCTGGGAGACGCTCGACCCGCGGCCGGCCGAGGCCGCCGCCGCGCTGGGGGCCACCCCCTGGCAGGTGCTGCGCACGGTCACCCTGCCCGCGCTGCGGCCGGCGATCGTCTCGGCGGCCACGGTAGTGTTCCTGTTCTGCGCGACGTCGTTCGGGGTGGTGCTCATCCTCGGCGGTCCGCGCTACGCCTCGGTCGAGAGCGAGATCTATCTGCTCACCACCAACCTGCTCGACCTGCCCGCCGCGGCCGCGCTGTCGCTGGTGCAGCTCTTCGCGGTGCTGGCGCTGCTCAGCGTGGCCGCCCGGTTGCGCGCGGTGCCCGACCCGACCGTGGCCAGGCTGGCGCCCCGTCCCCGGCGGCCCCGCGCCGGGGACTGGCCGCAGCTGGCCGGCACCGGGCTGCTGCTGGTCCTGGTGTCCGCGCCGATCGTGACGCTGGTGGTCGGCTCGCTGCGCGTCGACGGCGCCTGGGGCCTCGGCAACTACCGGGCGCTCGGCTCCGTAGGCTCCCGCGACGCGCTCGTGGTGCCGGTGACGGAGGCCCTGGAGATGTCGCTGCGTACCGCCGTCGACGCCACCGCGATGGCGCTGCTGGTGGGGCTCCTGGTCGCGCTGGTGGTGACCCGCCGCTCGCGTGGTCGCGCCGAGCGGCGGCTGCGCGGCCTCCTGGACGGCTTCTTCATGCTGCCGCTCGGGGTGTCCGCGGTGACCTTGGGCTTCGGCTTCCTGATCACGCTCGACCGGCCGCCGCTGGACCTGCGCGACGCGGGCCTGCTGGTGCCGATCGCGCAGGCGCTGGTGGCGCTGCCGCTGGTGGTGCGCACGCTGGTGCCGGTGCTCGCCGGCATCGACGACCGCCAGCGGCAGGCGGCGGCCTCGCTGGGTGCGGGGCCGCTGCGCACGCTCGTCACCGTCGACCTCCCGGTGACCTGGCGTCCGCTGCTGGCGGCCGCCGGCTTCGCGTTCGCCGCGTCGCTGGGGGAGTTCGGGGCGACCGCGTTCCTGGCCCGCGACGACCGGCCGACGCTGCCGGTGGTGATCTTCCGGCTGATCGGGCACCCGGGGGCGATGAACTACGGCATGGCGCTGGCGGCGTCGGTGGTGCTGGCCGCGACCACCACCGCGGTGATGCTGGCGGTCGAGCGGCTGCGGGTGCCCTCGGTGGGTGCGCTGTGAGGTCGCGGCGTGATGATCTCCCGGTGAGTGGAGGTGAGGTGGGGTGCTGAGCCTGGAGCGGGTGGGCGTGGCGTTCGACGGGGTCCCGGCGGTCGTCGACGTCAGCCTCGACCTGCCCGACGGCCAGGTGCTGGCCGTGCTCGGGCCGTCCGGCTCCGGCAAGTCCACGCTGCTGCGGGCCGTCGCCGGCCTCGAGACCCCCGACTCCGGGCGGATCAGCTGGGACGGCGCCGACGTCGCCGGCGTCCCCACGCATCGGCGTGGCTTCGCGCTGATGTTCCAGGACGGACAGCTGTTCAACCACCTCACCGTGGCCCGCAACGTCGGCTACCCACTGCGGCTGCGCCGGGCCCCCCGGCGCGAGGCCCGGGTCGCGGAGCTGCTCGAGCTGGTCGGGCTGCCCGGCTACGCCGACCGGCTGCCCGCCACGCTCTCCGGGGGCGAACGACAGCGGGTCGCGCTGGCCCGGGCGCTCGCCGTCGAGCCGCGGCTGCTGCTGCTCGACGAGCCGCTCTCGGCTCTCGACGCGGGCCTGCGCGAGCGGCTCGCCACCGACCTGCGCGAGATCCTGCGGACCGCTGGCACCACCGCGCTGATGGTCACCCACGACCACGAGGAGGCGTTCACGGTCGCCGACCGGCTCGCGGTGATGCGCGCCGGCCGGTTGGTCCAGCACGGCGACATCGCCACGGTGTGGCGCTCCCCCGCCGACCCGGAGACGGCCCTGTTCCTCGGCTACGCCCGGGTGCTGCGCGGTGCCGCCGCCGAGCGGGTGCTGGCGGCGGCCGGCCTGCCCGCCGCGCCCGCGCTCGCCGTACGCCGGTCGGCGGTGACCGTGGCGCCCCCTGGGGCCGCGGGGGCGCTGACCGGCCGGTTGTCCGGCCGGCTGACCGGGGTGGTGCGCGCCGCCCGGGTCACCCCGGAGCAGGTGCGGCTGGTGGTCGACGTCGACGGTGTCGGCGAGCTCGACGCCGTCGCCTCGCTCGCCGCCCACCCCGGTCCGGGCGAGCGGGTGGACCTCGCCGTCGACGGCAGCCGGACCGCGCTGCTGCCGCGCGACTGACGCCCGGCGAGGCCGGCCGGTCGGCTCTTCCCTACACTGGCCCGCGTGTACCGCCGCGCCTACACCGTCATGATCGGCACGGCGGTGGTCATGGGGGCCTGGGCGGTCGCCACCGCCGCCTCGCTCGATCGGTGGCTCATCGACCCCGAAGGCAGCTTCCTCGGCCCCTCCTGGCTGCGCCTCCCGCTGCTGCTGCTCGGCGCGGTGCTGCTCGACCTGTTGCCGCGCACCCTGTGGGAGTCGAAGCTGCACCCGAAGGCGATGCCGGCCGTGGTGCGGAGCCGGCTGCGCACCCACTGGAACCGCGACCGGCTGACGCTGGTCGGGCTCGGGGTGATCTGCTTCTACATCACCTACGTGAGCTACCGGAACCTCAAGTCGTTCCTGCCGTCGGTCATCGACACGATGTACGACCGCGAGCTGCACCTGCTCGACCGGGCGCTCTTCTTCGGCCACGACCCCGCCACCGTGCTGCACGGGCTGCTCGGCACCGAGGTGATCGCGTGGCCGCTGTCCTACATCTATCTGTGGTTCATCCCGATGGTGCCGCTGGGCGTCACCGCCTGGATCGTCTGGACCCGCAACCTCTCCTACGGCTACTGGTTCGTCACCTCGCAGTGCCTGGCCTGGTCGCTGGGCACGCTGTCCTACTACGCGCTGCCGACGCTCGGGCCCGGCCTGGAGTACCCCGCGCTCTACGTCGACCTGGCCCACACCCCGACCACGGACCTGATGAACTCGCTGGTCACCGACCGGCAGGAGGTGCTGCTCGGGATCGGCGAGATGCAGACCGTCGCCGGGTTCGCCAGCCTGCACACCGGCATCACGCTGCTGCTCGCGCTGATGGTGCAGTTCACCGTCCGCAACCGGATCGCCCGGTGGGCGGTGTGGATCAACTTCGCACTCACGATCGTGGCCACCTTGTACTTCGGCTGGCACTACATCGCCGACGACGTCGCCGGCGTCGTCATCGCGCTGCTCGCCTTCTACATCGGCGGCCTCGCCACCGGCCAGAAGTTCGACCGGCACGGTCTGGCTTCGCACCCGACGACCACCACCGCGAAGATCCCCGTCGACCGGGACTGACGCAGGACGCGCGTCAGCGGCCTCAGTGAGCCACGCGGTGCGGTGCCGGGCCGGCGAACCGGTGGCCGCGACGGCTTGTAACGCGGTGTCCAGACAACTTCTGCGGCGTTGTGACACCGCAGAAGTTGGCTGGACACCGCGTTGCAGCTGGCCGCCACGCCGCGAGCTGGCGACGTCGAAGAATTACAATGATGTAGTTCGTCAAGGCGACACGCCGATGAGTTGCGGAAAATCTGGGGAATCTGTTCCCAATGTGACGAATGATCACTAACGTGACTTCTGAGGCCCCGGAGCGCAGTGGTGCGCACGGGGCCGGTGTGCGGCCGCACGGGTCGCCGGAGGCTGCGGAGAGGGCGACGACGTGCGACTGCGACGGGGTGCGGCGAGCGTGACGGCACTCGGGCTCATCGCCGGCGGGCTGGCGGTCCAGGCAGGGGTGTTCGGCGCGATCGCCGACCCCGGGTCGAACGACCCGGCTCCCAGCCGCGCCGAGGTCCGCGACGCCCGCGCCGACGCCGTGGCGGCCGCGGACGACGTCGAGGCCGTGCAGGCCCAGCTGGTGCTGGCCAACCAGCGGCTGCAGGCCGCCTCGATCGCCGCCGCCCAGGCCGCGGAGGCCTACAACGGTGCCCGGTGGGAGGCCCGCCAGGCGCGGCGGGCCGCGACCGCCGCCGAGCGAGCCGCCGGCGCCGCCGCCGGTGACGTCGAGCGCCAGCAGGACGCGTACGCCGACGCCCTCGTCACGTCGTACCAGACTTCGCCCGGCCTGGCCGGCCTCTCGTCGCTGACGCGCGCCGACGGGATCTCCGACGCTCTGGAGCGGCTGGCCACGATGCGCACCGCCGAGGACGCCCTCGACGGCAACTACGACGAGTTCCGGGCCGCCGCCGTGCTCGCCGAGGTCTCGCTCGAGCAGGCCGCGGAGGCCCGCGAGGAGGCCGAGCGGGCGGCGAGCCGGGCTCGTGCGGCGCGCGACGCCGCCGCGGCCGCGGCCGATGCGGCAGCCGGTGAGGCGAGCGTGGTCGCCGCCGAGAAGGACGCCCTGATCGCCCGGCTCGCCCAACTGCAGGACATCAGCGTGGCCCTGGCCGAGCGGCGGCAGAGCGCGCTGGAGGCGCAGGCCGCCGAGGCCGCGGCGGCGGCCGCCCAGGCCGAGGCGGAGCAGCAGCAGGCGCAGCCAGACGATCAGGACAGCGAGCCCGAGCAGCAGGCGCAGCCAGACGGTCAGGACAGCGAGAACGAGCCCTCCCAGGAGCCCTCCCAGGAGCCGGCACAGGCCCCCGAGCCGGCTCCCGCCCCGGAGCCCCAGCCGCAGCCGGCACCCGCACCCGGCGCCGGTGCGCCGGCGGCGATCGCGTTCGCCCGCGCCCAACTCGGCGAGCCCTACCGCTGGGCCGCCGCCGGCCCGGCGGCGTGGGACTGCTCCGGCCTGACCATGGGTGCCTGGGCCGTCGGCGGCAAGGGCCTGCCGCACTACTCGGTCGCGCAGTACGAGCAGTCGACGCCGATCGGCGCGGGCGACCTGCGCCCCGGAGACCTGGTGTTCTGGGGGTCCTCGAGCAGTCCCTCCTCGATCTACCACGTGGCGCTCTACGTCGGTGGCGGCCGGATCATCCACGCCCCGCGCACCGGTCGCCCGGTGACCGAGGAGTCGATGTACTACTGGATCCCGCCGAACTTCCACGCCCGCCCCTGACCGCGGAGCGCTCCAGACCACACGGCGGCCCCGGCGTGGCGGCACCCGCGGATGGGTATTCGAGGGGCATGACTGGCGAGGCCACCCCCCACGTGACCGACGACGCGAACCACGGCGCCACCACCGTTCCCCCGGTCGAGGAGCTGCCGAGCACCGCCCCGCCGGCCGCGCCACAGGTCGACGCCGACCTCGGGGCCGGCGAGCGGGCCGGGCGCCGACCGCCCGCGGTCGACGTCCCCGAGCTGGCCCGGCTCCTCGACGGCCGGTACGCCGAGGTGCGGGGGCTGGTGCGCAGCAACCTGGCCGACTACGCCTCGATCCTCGAGGAGGCCGAGACGCTCTCGCGCGCCGACTACCGCGAGCGGGTGCGCGACCTCGTCGTCGAGATGGCCGCCACCGGCCAGACCGGGATGGGCTTCCCCGAGGAGTACGGCGGCGGCGGCGACCTGGGCGCCTCGATCGCCGCGTTCGAGACCCTCGCCTTCGGCGACCTCTCGGTGCTGGTCAAGGTCGGTGTGCAGTTCGGCCTGTTCGGCGGCGCGATCCTCCAGCTCGGCACCCGGGAGCACCACGACGCCTACCTGCGCGACCTGATCACCGGCAAGTTGATGGGCTGCTTCGCGATGACCGAGAGCGGGCACGGGTCGAACGTGCAGGCCCTCGGCACGGTCGCGACGTACGACCTGGCCAGCGGCGAGTTCGTCATCGAGACCACCAGCGAGCAGGCCCGCAAGGACTACATCGGCAACGCCGCCGCGCACGCCGAGCTGGCCGTGGTCTTCGCGCAGCTGCACGTCGGCGGGGAGTCGCACGGCGTGCACGCGTTCGTGGTGCCGATCCGCCAGGACGGCGAGCCGGCTCCCGGCGTGCGGATCGAGGACGACGGCCTCAAGATGGGCCTCAACGGCGTCGACAACGGCCGGATCTGGTTCGACCGGGTGCGGGTGCCGCGTTCGGCGCTGCTGAACCGGTTCGCGGAGGTCTCGCCGTCGGGGGTCTACTCCAGCCCGATCGAGAACCCCAACAAGCGGTTCTTCACGATGCTCGGCACCCTGGTCCAGGGCCGGGTCTCGGTGGGAGGCGCCGGCATCAATGCCGCGAAGGTCGCGATCACGCTCGCGGTCAAGTACGCCCTGCGCCGACGGCAGTTCGAGGCCACCTCCGAGGACGCCGAGGAGCTGCTGCTCGACTACGGCCTGCACCAGCGGCGGCTGCTCCCGCTGCTGGCCCGCACCTATGCGCTGCACTTCGCCCAGGAGGTGGTCCGCGGGCAGCTGCACGACGTCCTCTCCGAGGCGGGCGACGGCAGCGCCGAGGACGAGCACGCCCGCCGGGAGCTCGAGTCGCGGGCCGCCGGCACCAAGGCGCTCGGCACCTGGCACGCCACCCGCACCATCCAGGAGTGCCGCGAGGCCTGCGGCGGCGCCGGCTACCTCTCGGTCAACCGATTCGCGGCCCTCAAGGCCGACACCGACGTGTTCACCACGTTCGAGGGCGAC
Source organism: Nocardioides ferulae (assembly GCF_003660455.1). Taxonomy (GTDB): domain Bacteria; phylum Actinomycetota; class Actinomycetes; order Propionibacteriales; family Nocardioidaceae; genus Nocardioides; species Nocardioides ferulae. The sequence continues at coordinate 41,642 of NZ_QZVR01000003.1, forward strand.
AACCACGTGCTGCTGCAGCTGGTGGCCAAGGGCCTGCTCACCGACTACGCCAGCGACTTCGAGGACCTCGACCAGCTCGGCACGGTCCGCTTCGTCACCAGTCTCGCGGTCGAGACCGTGATCGAGAAGACCTCGGTGCACAAGCTGCTCGAGCGGATCCGCGACGTGCTGCCCGGCGGCGACCAGTGGGACCAGGAGGCGGGCCTGCTCGACTCCGACTACCAGCTGGCGATGCTGCGGTTCCGGGAGGAGCACATGCTCTCCGGGGTGGCCCGCCGGCTCAAGCGGGGCATGGACCAGGGGATGAACCCCGGCGAGGTGTTCAGCCGGGTGCAGGACCACGTGGTCGCCGCGGCCAACGCCCACGTCGAGCGGCTGACTCTCGAGGCGTTCGTCGACAAGGTGCGCGGTCTGCCCGACGGCGACACCAAGGTGGCGCTGGGCCTGCTGTGCGACCTGCACGCACTGTCGGCGATCGAGGCCGACCGGGCCTGGTTCATGGAGCACGGCCGGCTCTCGGTGAACCGGTCGAAGGCGATCAGTCGCGAGATCGGCAGCCTGTGCCGCCAGGTCCGCCCGATCGCCGGAGAGCTGGTCGACGCCTTCGGGGTGCCGCCGGAGATGCTGCGCGCACCCGATCTGCTCGGGACTGAGGCATGATCGGCGGGTGAGCGCACCGCTGAGCCCCTCCGGTGTCGTCGGCCTGGCCGGCCGCGTCCCCGCCGTCGATTCCGACCCGGTGCGCAGCGGCGCGCTGGTGCTGGCCGGTGCGCCGCTGCCGCTGACCGGGGCGCTGCACCTCTACACCTGCGGGATCACGCCGTACGACGTGACGCACCTGGGGCACGCCGCGACGTTCGTGTGGGCCGACGCGCTGGCCGCCGTCGCCCGCGAGGCCGGCGTCACGCCGGTCGTGTGCCGCAACGTGACCGACGTCGACGACGTGCTCACCGACGCGGCCACCGGGCGCGGCTGGCCCTACGACGAGTTCGCGCTCACCCAGGAGTTCCTCTTCGACCGCGACATGGCCGCGCTGCGCGTGGCCGCACCGACTCACGCGCCGCACGCCCGCGCGCACGTGCGCCACGTCGTGCAGCTGGCCGCGGCCCTGCTGCGCGCCGGCGCGGCGTACGAACGCGAGGGCCACGTGTTCTTCCGCGGTGCTCCGGCGGTCGCCGGCAGCGGCGTGGGCGAGTCCGAAGCGGCTCGGCTCGCCGAGGAGTTCGGCGACCGGGCCGACGACGGCCGCGACGACCCGTGCGACGTGCCGGTCTGGCGCCCGTCGGCCGAGGACCAGCCGGCCTGGCCGAGCCCGTGGGGGTGGGGGCGTCCCGGCTGGCACGCGGAGTGCGCGGCGATGGCCTGGTCGGTCTGCGGCGCCAGCGTCGACGTGCTCGCCGGCGGCGCCGACCTGGCGTTCCCGCACCACGCCTACCAGGCGGCGATGGTCGAGGCCGCCTCCGGCGTCGCGCCGTTCGCGCGGCGCCAGGTGCATTGGGGCGAGGTCCGCCTGGACGGCGCCAAGATGGCCAAGTCGACCGGCAACCTGGTGCTCGTCGCCGACCTGCTCGCCGAGCACCGCCCCGCCGCCGTCCGGCTGCTGCTGCTCGACCGGCCCTGGGCCGAGCCGTGGGACTACCGGGCCGAGGACCTCCAGGCCGCCGAGCGGCGGCTCGACGAGCTGTACGCCGCCGCGGGCCGCCCCGGCGCGGGCCGCCCGGACGCCGGACCGGTCCTCGACCGGCTGCTCCACGACCTCGACGTGCCCGGCGCGGTCGCGGTGGCCCTCGACCAGGGTGGCGCCTCCGCCCGGGCCCTGCTGCGGGTGCTCAAGCTCGACGCCTGATCTGGCCCCGCCGACCCGTCACTCGTGGTGGGTGTCACGGCGCTGACCTGTCACTCGTGGTGGGTGTCAGGGTGCTGACCCGTCAGTTCTTGTCCCCCGAGGAGGGTGACCCGCCGCGCGTCGTCCCTGGACCGGGGTGAACCGTCGTTCGTGGGCCGCATGACGATGACCGCCTGCCACTGCCGCTCGCCGGCCGGGGCGGCGGGCCGACGGCGTACGAGCGTTCGTCGACGGCCGCGGGTCAGCGGTGCCAGGTCGACCACGAGCGGCGGGTCAGCGGTCCCAGGTCGACCACGAGCGGCGGGTCAGCGGCCTCACGTCGACCACGAGCGGCGGGTCAGCGGCCTCACGTCGACCACGAGCGGCCGGTCAGCGCCCACCCGACCACCCCCGGAGACGGCGGACGGCGCCGGCCCGCGAGGGGGACCGGCGCCGTCGGCGTACAGGCGGGGCGTGGGCCGAGGGTCGTCAGTGACCGTTGGTCTTGGCGCGCTCGAAGGAGGCGTGCACCTCGGCCTCGGCCTCGGTGCGGCCGACCCACTCGGCGCCCTCGACGGACTTGCCGGGCTCGAGGTCCTTGTAGACCTCGAAGAAGTGCTGGATCTCGAGGCGGTCGAACTTCGAGACGTGGTTGATGTCGCGCAGGTGCTCCAGGCGCGGGTCCTGGGCGGGCACGCACAGCACCTTGTCGTCGCCGCCGGCCTCGTCGGTCATCCGGAACATGCCGATCGCGCGGCACTTGATCAGGCAGCCGGGGAAGGTGGGCTCCTGCAGGATCACCAGCGCGTCGAGCGGGTCGCCGTCGAGGCCGAGGGTGTCCTCGATGAAGCCGTAGTCCGCGGGATACTGCGTGGAGGTGAACAGGGTCCGGTCCAGCCGGATGCGGCCCGACTCGTGGTCCACCTCGTACTTGTTGCGCTGGCCCTTCGGGATCTCCACCAGCACGTCGAACTCGAGCACGTCATCCTCCGCGGAATGCAATATCGTCGGCAGGCCATCGGGCGGCCCCGGCAGGGCTCCCGGCCGTTCGGTCGGGGTGCGCGACGGGCTGCCCGGCGCGCGGGTTTTCGTCAGTGTCGCGCACAATGTGCCCGAATGCGCAGCCGGGAAGGGGTCGAGGTGGCACGGAGTGACCTACGCCACACGTCGTCGCCGGCGTGGCGGCGCCGTCTGGCCGCGGTCGTCCTGGTGCTCGCGATGGTCGCCGCCACCGTCGTGGTCTGGCCCGACTGGTGGCGCGACCGCTGGGACGGCTGGTTCGGCGAGCAGCCCCCCGCAGGGCCGGCCGCGATCCCACCACCGCCCGGTCTCGAGCTGCCCCGGCTGGCCCGGCCGGCCCCGGTCGCGGCGCCGGTGGACCCCGACACGGCCGGCGCGCTGTCGCGAGCACGGGTACGCCGCGCGCTGGCGCCCTATCTCGACGACCCCGACCTGGGCCGCCACGTCGTGGCCGCGGTCGCGCCGCTCGGCGAGGGCGCTCCGGTGCTCACTCGGGGCGACACCGTGGTGCCCGCCTCGACCACGAAGCTGGTCACGGCCACCGCCGCCCTGCTGGCGCTCGGGCCCGACCACGTCTTCGAGACCCGCGTCGTGCGCGCGGGCCGCAACGGGGTGGTGCTCGTCGGTGGCGGCGACCCGTTCCTGGCCGCCGCGCCCACCCCGCGCGGTGAGCCCGCGGCGTACCCGCCTCGAGCCGACGTCGCCACGCTGGCGCGCGAGACCGCCCGGGCGCTGCGTGGCGACGGCGTGCGCCGGGTGCGGGTGGGCTACGACGACACCCTGTTCACCGGGCCGACCGCGAGCCCGGAGTGGGAGCCCGGCTACGTCCCCGACGGCGTCGTCTCGCCGATCACCGCGCTGTGGCTCGACGAGGGTCGCGACCCGTCCGGCTACGGCCGGGTGGCCGACCCGTCGGCGGCGGCGGCGGAGCGGTTTGCCGCGGCCCTGGCGGACGCCGGCATCCGGGTGACCGGCGCGCCCGGTCCGGCGAGCGCCCGGGCCGGCGGCGCCGAGCTCGCCGTGGTCGAGAGCGCGCCGCTGTGGCAGATCGTCGAGCAGGTGATCCTGGTCAGCGACAACGAGGCGAGCGAGGTGCTCGCCCACCACGTCGGTCTGGCCGAGGCCGGCGAGGGGTCGTTCGCCGCCGGCCGCACCGCGATCGAGCAGGTGCTCACCCGGGCCGGCGTCGACTTCGCCGGGAGCCTGCTGCACGACGGCAGTGGTCTCTCGCGCGGCAACCGGATCCACTGGCGGCTGCTGGTCGACGTGCTCCGGCTGGCCGCCTCCGACGAGCACCCCGAGCTGCGCTCGGTGCTCACCGGTCTCCCGGTCGCCGCGTTCACCGGGTCGCTGAGCGAGCGGTTCGCCGACGGGCCGGCTGCGGGCAGGGGCCGGGTGCGGGCGAAGACCGGCACGCTGAGCGGGGTCAGCTCGCTGGCCGGCATCGCCACCGACCTCGACGGCGTACCCATGGTGTTCGTGCTGGCGGCCGACAAGGTGCGGCTCGAAGACACCCTCGACGCGCGGGATGCGCTCGACGCGGCCGCGGCGGCGCTCGGAGCCTGCAGCTGCGCGGCGCCCGGCGGGGCCCGGTCGTGACCTGGTGGTCGGTCGGCCCGGTCGGGGCGTCGCGTGACCTGTGGGTGCACGTCCACGGGGACGGAAAGCCCGGCCGTGGGCGGTGGGTCACTCCCGCCGGCCGCGACGTGCTGAAGGTGCTGCGCGCCGAAGGACCACCCGGGTTGGACGTGGCGGTGCACTGGGTCCAGCAGCGCGACTCCCGCGGCAAGCGGCCGACCGCCATGCTCTGGCAGACCGACCTGTCCGGGTTCAAGCTGGTCTCGACCGACATGGTCGAGGTGCTGCGACAGCACTGCCCGGACCTCCGCACCTTCCCCGACCTCGACATCCGGCTGCGCAACGGCGAGCGGGTCTCCGGGTATGTCGGGGTGCTCGAGCCGTTCGCGGTCGACGCACCGGTGCACTCCTACTTCAGCGACCGGAGGGCCCACCGCCTCGTGGTGGACGACGACGTCTCCCGGGCGCTGCGCTCCTCCGACCTGGCGGGGCTGGAGATCACGGAGGCGCCAGGGCCGTTCCCCGGTGACCTCTACGTCGACGAGGACGACTGACGCCGCCCGGCCGCGGGTGGAGGGTTGGTTGGCCGCCGGTACCGTCGCAGCATGACGAAGCAGCAGCCGGGCAGCGGCTCGATGGTCGACTGGGACCTCGCCGTGAAGGTCGGCTCCCGGATCGCCGGTGAAGGACCCGAGGTCGCCCGCACCGAGGCGGCCGCCGTGGTCGCCGGGCTGCGCGCGGACGCGGAGCGCTCCACCGGCCTGGTGCAGGACTTCACCGGGCTGGTCGCCCCGCCGGGTACCGCCCCGGTGCTGGTGGTCGACCGGCAGAGCTGGGTGCAGGCGAACGCCGACTCCTTCGCCACCGTGATGGAGCCGCTGGTGCACAAGCTGACGGAGAAGAAGCCGCCAACGGGGCTGGCGAAGGCGGTCGGCTCCCGGGTCACCGGCGTCGAGGTGGGCGGCCTGCTGGGGTTCCTGTCCGGCAAGGTGCTCGGCCAGTTCGACCCGTTCTACGAGCCGGGTGGGCGGCTGCTGCTGGTGGCGCCGAACATCGTCCACATCGAGCGCGAGCTCGGTGCCGACCCGACCGACTTCCGGCTGTGGGTGTGCCTGCACGAGGAGACCCACCGGGTGCAGTTCACCGCCGTGCCGTGGATGCGGGAGCACCTCTCCGCGCAGGTCGAGGCGCTCGCCGAGACCGTCGAGCCCACGAAGCTGCTCGACGACGGGCTCTCCCGGGTCGTGGAGGCGCTGCGCGGCGGGCTGGGCCAGCAGGGGCTGCTCGACGTGGTCAGCAGTCCCGAGCAGCGGGAGATCCTCGACCGGGTCACCGGCATGATGTCGCTGCTCGAGGGCCACGCCGACGTCGTCATGGACGGCGTCGGGCCGAGCGTGATCCCGAGCGTGAAGAAGATCCGGGCGGGCTTCGACCGGCGCCGCCAGGGTGTCGGCACCCTCGACCGCGTGCTGCGCCGGCTGCTCGGGCTGGACGCGAAGATGGCGCAGTACCGCGACGGGGCGAAGTTCGTGCGCGGCGTGGTCGACAAGGTCGGCATGGCCGAGTTCAACGCGGTCTGGGAGCACGCCGACAACCTGCCGTCGAAGGACGAGATCGCCGACCACGAGGCCTGGGTTGCCCGGGTGCTGTGACCGCCTCCCCGTGACGGACGGCATGGGCGGCGCGGCGGGCGCGGTCCGGAGGGCGAGGTGAGCCTGCACCCGGCGGTCGCCGCGGTGCGGATCGGCGTACGCCGCTGGCTGGTTGCGGGTGGTCCCGGGCCGGGGCGCGCGGTGGTGGTCGCCTGCTCGGGTGGCGCGGACTCGCTGGCGCTGCTGGCCGCCACGGTCTTCGAGGGGCACAAGGTCGGGTTGCGGGTGGTCGGCGCGACCGTCGACCACGGCCTGCAGGAAGGCTCGGCCGAGCAGGCCGCCCGGGTGGTGGCGCAGATGGCCGAGCTCGGGGCCGACGAGACGCTGTCGGCGCGGGTGTCGGTGGACGCCGGCGGGCTCGGACCGGAGGCGGCCGCCCGGCGGGCGCGGTACGCCGTGCTGGAGCAGGTCTCCGCGCACGTCGGCGGCGAGGCGGGTCCGGCGCCGGTCCTGCTGGGCCACACTCGCGACGACCAGGCGGAGACCGTGCTGCTGGGGCTCGCCCGCGGGTCGGGCGGCAGGTCGCTGGCCGGCATGCGCCGGGCCTTCGACTGCTTCGCCCGCCCGCTGCTCGACGTCTCGCGTGACGACACCGTGACCGCCTGCCAGGTGCAGGGCATCGAGTTCTGGGACGACCCGCACAACGACGACCACGGCTTCGCCCGGGTGCGGGCACGGCGCCGGGTGCTGCCGGTGCTCGAGGAGGAGCTCGGCCCCGGCGTCGCGGCCACGCTGGCCCGCACCGCCGACCAGCTGCGCGCCGACATGGACCTCCTCGACGACCTTGCCGACACGGCGTACGCCGAGCTGGTGGCGGCCGACGGCTCCCTCCCGGTCGCCGGGCTCGGCGCCCAGCCCGACGCCCTGCGCCGCCGGGTGCTGCGGCTGGCCGCGCTCGCCGCCAGGTCGCCGGCCTCGGAGCTGTTCCACACCCATGTGCTCGCCCTCGATGCGCTGGTCACCGACTGGCGGGGGCAGAAGTGGGTGGACCTGCCTGGGCATGTGCGGGGCGAGCGGCGGGACGGCGCGATCGTTCTGCGGGAGTTTCCAAGGCTGGGGTGATAGTTAGGACGGACTAGTCAGGTGCAATTTCTGGACCATTTCTTCGCATTCTGGCGGGTTTCTCGAGGCGTTTTGGCAATCCCGGACGGCGCCTGACCTTAGGTTCCACCCAACGACATCAATTGGGGGGAACCATGCCGTCGTCGACGCTTCGACATTTCCTGCTTCTAGGCATCACCAGCCTGGGTCTCACTCTCGGATCTTTGGCCCCGGTGACTGCTGCTTCACCCGCGGCACAACTGGGGCCGGCCCGGGCGCCTGTCTCGCTCGCGGCGAACTCGCTCGATGAACCGGTCGAGCCTCCGGACTTTCCGACGCCCGCGGAGGGTCAGGCCCTTCTGCATGGAGTGGTTCAGAGTGAACTCGACTCCAGTTTCCTCGACGACGTGTTGGTCGAGGCATGGCTCCTCGAGGGTGAGGACGAGGAGCCGGTGGCGTCGGCGTTCACCTATGCCGGCCCGGAGCAGGAGCATGGCTGGTTCGCACTCCACGTTCCGCCGGGAAGCTACCGCCTTACGTTCAGTCGCTTCGACATGCACGATGCGGAGATCGCGTCCGTCATCGTGGTCGCGGACCAGGTGCACGACGTGGGCGCGGTGAAGCTAGCAGCCAGGCAGGGCATCCTGATCCGCGTGTTCGATTCTGTGTTCGCCGGTTCGATGGAGGGAGTGGAGGTTGCCCTCGCAGGTCCTGAAGGGTTCTCCAAGTCCGCCGTCCTCGATTCAGATGGCCGCGTCTACTTTGACGAACTCGCTGGGGCGGGCGAGTACACAGTCGTCGCGTCCAAGGATGGCTACATAGCGGCCGAAGAGACCGTGACCTACAGCGGCAGCTTCCTCGAACTGTCTCTCGGACTGGAGCCCGACCTGACCTGCACGCCGACCACGGTGAACGACTCGTTGACGAACATGGGCTTCGAGGATGAGCTCGTGGGCTGGACTCAAGGTTTCGCTCGTGAAGGTGTTGAGGTCGTCGGCGCCGACGAGTTCACCCAGCCGTGGGAAGGCGACCACATGGCTCGCCTTGGCCACACCTACGACTCTGATGCGACGAACCAGCCGGAGGGTCCGAATCTGCTGTGCCAGGACTTCGTGGCCAGCCGCGACAACGAGGCGTTCTCCTTCAACATCTTCACCTACGACTACACCGGATTCGACGAGTTCCACTTCGACGTCGCGGTGATCGAGCCGGATTCCGGGGAGGTGCTGGCCTCCTACACGCAGGGGGCGTGGGCGGAGGGCACCGATCTGAAGACCTCCGGTTGGCGGACCGCGACGGTGGACACCTCTGCCCACATCGGGGAGACGCTGCGGTTCGTCGTCCGCTCCGGCGGCACAGAGGACGACCTGTACGGGTTCTGGACCTACCTCGACTCCGCTGAGGACGCCGCCCCGCCTGTGAACCTCGACGTCTCGGCTGACACCGCCACCGGCAGTGTCAACCAAGACCCGGTGACCGGCCAGTTCACCGTCACCTTCCCGACCGCCGAACCCTCCGACCTCACCCTGACGTTCCCGGCAGTCTGCACCGACGAGAGCATCCAGCCCGAGGTGACGGTCCTCTACGACGGTGTGCCATACCCCGCCCTGGGTGACGGAGACGGCTTGTTCCAGGCCACGATCCCGAAGACGGCCATCGCCGCGAGCGTTACGGGCGGCGTGATCTCGACGCAGGTCGAGTGCGTGGGTCAGACCACCCTGGTCACCACCTTGGGGCAGATCGTGCTCTACGACCCCAGCGGGTTCGTCACCGACGCGGCGACCGGTGAGCCGGTCAAGGGCGCGGAGGTCCTGTTGCACAAGGTGCCGGGCTGGACCCCGAACGAGGAGGGCACGCTCGAGCCCGGCACGTGTGAGACCAACGAGTCGAAGGCCGCCGGCGCACCCTGGGGCCAGCCCGCGCCGGTCCACCTCGGCGTTCCCGTTAGCGCGGCCAGCCCGGAGATCGACCCAAACGTCAATCCTCAGCTGACCAACGCCTCGGGCTACTACGGCTGGGACGTGGCCAAAGGCTGCTGGTACGTCACCGTCCGTGCTGACGGTTACCTCGATCTCGTCAGCCCGGTTGTCGGCGTGCCCTCCGCGGTCACCGATCTGGACCTGGCTCTGGTCCCTGTCCCGGTCATTCCGCCGCCGACTCCGGGCGGCGGAGGCGGAGGTGGCGGCACACCCGCCACGGCCCCGGTCAACACCGCGAAGCCGACGATCACCGGCACCGCCAAGGTCGGGGAGACGCTGACCGCGACACCGGGCACCTGGAACACCGAGGGCCTGACCTTCGGCTACCAGTGGCTGCGCGACGGCGAGGCCATCGCCGGCGCCACCGGGACGACGTACGTCGCCACGGCCGAGGACAGCACGCACGGCCTGTCGGTGCGGGTGACCGCCTCCAAGACCGGTCTGCCGAACGGCACCGCCGACTCGACGGCAGTGACCGTGGCGGCCGGCGACGCCCCCGTGGCGTCGGCGCCGCCGGCGATCACCGGCGACCCGGAGGTCGGGGAGACGCTGACCGCGAGCGAGGGCACCTGGGACCTGACCGGGCTGACCTTCGGCTTCCAGTGGGAGCGCGACGGTGAGCCGATCGCCGGTGCCACCTCGTCGACGTACCAGGTCGTCGAGGCCGACCGGGGCAGCGAGCTGACGGTGGTCGTCACCGCCAGCAAGCCGGGCTACGCCGACGGCACCGCGACCTCCGACGGGGTCGACGTGCCCGAGGGCGAGGAGCCGCCGGTCGACCCGGAGCCCGTGGCCACCACGACGACCGTCAGCCTGGTCGACCGCGTCGTCCGGCTCCCGCAGCGCGGCGTCGTCAAGGTGCGCGTCGTGCGGGAGGACGGCGAAGCGGCTGTCGGCCGGATCGCGGTCAAGGTGAACGGCAAGGTCGTGGCCGAGCGCAAGGTGCGCGAGGCCGCCGACGGCCAGGTGAGGGTCAAGCTGCCGAAGCTCAAGCGCGGCGTGCACAAGGTGCGGGTGGTGTTCACCGGCGGCGAGGGCGTCGAGTCCTCGACCTCCGACCGGGTGCTGCTCAAGGTGCGTCCCGCGAAGCGGCACGGCGGGCCCAAGGGCGGCGGCCAGCTCGTCGACATCCCCACGAGCAAGGAGTTGCTCGCGATGCTGTGGGGCTGACCCACACCAAAGGGCGGGGCGGTCACCGAGAGGTGGCCGCCCCGCTCCCGTTCTCGGCAACGGGTCGACCGGGTGGTCTTCGCCTCGTTCACCTGACCCATCCGGGTGGTTTTCGTCACGTTCGCTCCGGGAAACCGGCCCAGCGCCGACTCTGTTGATGACCATCCGGGAGCCGAGGAGTACCGCCATGACCACCACCCGCCGCAGCCGCCGCCTGCTGGTTGCCGCCTCCACCGTCCTGGCCGGCGGTCTCGCGGTCGCGACGCTGTCGCCCAGTGGCGCCACGACGGCCGTCCCCGACGCCGCGGGCGTGGTGCTGAAGGCGCCGGAGCCGGCGAAGGGCAAGGCCTGGATCCAGGGCACCGTGCAGGACCGAGCGGGCCGCGCGCCGCTCGGCGTGTTGGTCGAGGCGTTCGAGCCCGGCAGCTCCGCCGTGGTCGCCAGCTCGCTCACCTACGCCGGCCCCACCCGGCACGGCAACGAGGTCGACGGCTTCTTCTTCCTGGTCGTGCCCGCCGGCGAGTACGTCCTGAAGTACTCCAGCCCGGCCGGGACTCCCGACCCCTTCCGCACCGTGCGCTCCGCCGGCACGGTCAAGGTCGGCGGACGTGACGTGCGGCGGGTGGACACTCAGACCATGACGCTCGTGCGCAAGGCGAAGGTCACCGTCGCCGCCGAGCTGTCCAGCAAGCAGGTGCGCAGCAACAAGCGCGCCACCGTCACCCTGCAGGTCACCAGCCCGGACGTCGACCCGGTCACCGGCGACGTCGAGGTCACCAAGGGCCGCAAGGTCTTCGGCGAGGCCGAGCTGGTCCGCTCCGACCGCGGATCGGCCGAGATCGAGCTGCCCAAGCTCCGCCCCGGCATCTACAAGATGGTCGTCGCCTACGCCGGCAACGACTACACCTCGGCCGGTCAGTCCGAGGTGCTGAAGCTGACCGTCAAGGCTCCGCCGCGTAAGCGCTGACCCGTAGCAGCAGCCTCCGTCGCGCGGCCGGACGGTGACCGCCTACCCTGTGCGCCATGGACTCGTCCCACGTGGAGAACGACCTCGTCAACGTCCTCTTCACCGAGGAGCAGATCCAGGCCCGGCTCAAGGAGCTCGCGCGCGACATCGAGCGTGACTACGAGGGTGAGGACCTGCTCATCGTGGGCGTGCTGCGCGGCGCGGTCATGGTGATGGCCGACATCGCCCGTTCGCTGAGCCGGCACGTCGAGATGGACTGGATGGCGGTGTCGTCCTACGGCTCCGGCACCAAGTCCAGCGGCGTCGTGCGCATCCTCAAGGATCTCGACACCGACATCTCCGGCCGGCACGTCGTGGTCGTCGACGAGATCATCGACACCGGGCTGACGCTGTCCTGGCTGACCTCGAACCTCTCCTCGCGCAATCCCGCGAGCGTCGAGATCTGCACGCTGCTGCGCAAGCCCGAGGCGCTCCAGATGCCCGTCGACGTCAAGTACGTCGGGTGGGACATCCCCAACGAGTTCGTGGTCGGTTACGGCCTGGACTACAAGGAGCGCTACCGCAACCTGCGCGACATCGGCACGCTGGCGCCGCACGTGTACTCCTGACGCCTGTCGCCCGGACCGCACGGCGTACTTCCCACGCGCTCTTGGTGCTTCTCACGAGGTGCACCCCGTGTGAAGCGCGGGAATCGCCGGATCTCCGGCGATCCTCCCGCCGCCGAGCCCCGGTCATCCCACCCCACCCCGGCAGGTACGCCGCCTGGGTCCCGGCTGCCACAATGGTCGTTGCCGCCGGAAGGTACCGTCGGCAGTTCCAACATGCGCGTCTCGGCCGGAGCCCCCGCCGCCGGCGCGTCAGGCGAGTGCGAGAGAAGTCTGTGAAGCGGATATTCAAGGGTCCCTGGCTGTGGATCGTCGTCGCGGTGATCGGCGTGCTCCTCGCCCTGCAGTACCTCGCCCCCGGGGGCGGCTACGACGAGATCGCGACCTCGGAGATGGAGTCCTACATCGCCGACGGCGAGGTCAAGGAGATCACCTTCATCGACGGCGACCAGCAGATCGAGGCGACTCTCGACGAGGACGTCCGCGACGCCGGCGACAAGGTGATGACCCACTACGTGCAGGGTCAGCAGGAAGACATCATCAACGCCGTCGACGACCAGGTCGCCGCGGGCGAGATCGAGGAGTCGAACTCCGAGAACCCCCAGCCCTCGCTGCTCGGCTCGATCCTCTCCACGCTGATCCCGTTCGCGCTCATCATCTTGCTGTTCCTGTTCTTGATGAACCAGGTGCAGGGCGGTGGCGGCCGTGGCGTCATGCAGTTCGCCAAGTCGAAGGCCAAGCTGATCTCCAAGGACATGCCGAAGACCACGTTCACCGACGTGGCCGGCTGCGAGGAGGCCATCGAGGAGCTCGGCGAGATCAAGGAGTTCCTGCAGGAGCCCGCGAAGTTCCAGGCCGTCGGCGCCAAGATCCCCAAGGGCGTGCTGCTCTACGGCCCGCCCGGCACCGGCAAGACGCTGCTCGCGCGTGCCGTCGCGGGTGAGGCCGGCGTCCCGTTCTACTCCATCTCCGGCTCCGACTTCGTCGAGATGTTCGTCGGCGTCGGCGCCTCCCGGGTGCGCGACCTGTTCGAGCAGGCCAAGGAGAACGCGCCCGCGATCGTGTTCATCGACGAGATCGACGCCGTCGGCCGGCACCGCGGCGCCGGCATGGGCGGCGGCCACGACGAGCGCGAGCAGACCCTCAACCAGTTGCTGGTGGAGATGGACGGCTTCGACGTCCGCGGTGGCGTGATCCTCATCGCCGCGACCAACCGGCCCGACGTGCTCGACCCGGCGCTGCTGCGCCCGGGCCGCTTCGACCGCCAGATCCAGGTCGACGCCCCCGACCTCACCGGCCGCCAGCAGATCCTCCAGGTGCACGCCCGCGGCAAGCCGATGGCCCCCGACATCGACCTGCTCTCGGTCGCCCGGCGCACCCCCGGCTTCACCGGCGCCGACCTGGCCAACGTGCTCAACGAGGCGGCGCTGCTCACCGCGCGGAGCAACAGCAAGCTGATCTCCAACGAGAGCCTCGACGAGGCCATCGACCGCGTCATCGCCGGGCCGCAGCGGCGGACCCGCCTGATGAGCGAGAAGGAGAAGCTGATCACCGCCTACCACGAGGGCGGCCACGCCCTGGTCGCGGCGGCGCTGCCCGGCACCGACCCGGTGCACAAGATCACGATCCTGCCGCGCGGCCGGGCCCTGGGCTACACGATGGTGCTGCCCGACGAGGACAAGTACTCCCAGACCCGGGCGGAGATGCTCGACAAGCTCGCCTACATGCTGGGCGGCCGCGCGGCCGAGGAGATGGTCTTCCACGACCCGACCACCGGCGCCGGCAACGACATCGAGAAGGCCACGAACCTGGCCCGGGCCATGGTCACCCAGTACGGCATGACCGAGCGGCTGGGCGCGATCAAGCTCGGCGAGTCCAACTCCGAGCCGTTCCTGGGCCGCGACATCGGCCACCAGCGCAACTACTCCGAGGACGTCGCAGCGATGGTCGACGAGGAGACCAAGAAGCTCCTCACCGCGGCCCACCAGGAGGCCTTCGACATCCTCGAGGAGAACCGCGACGTCCTGGACTCCCTCGTGCTCGAGCTGATCGAGAAGGAGACCCTCGACAAGGCCGAGGTCGCCGAGATCTTCGAGCCGCTGCGTCGGCGCCCCGAGCGGCCCGCCTGGACCGGCTCCCCGACGCGGCACCCCTCACAAATCCCCCCGGTCGAGATCCCCCAGGAGATCCGCGACCGGGCGGCGGTCAACGGCCACGAGCCCGGCAGCGAGGCCGGCGCGATCCTCACCCCGCCCGGCTCGGGCGGCGACGTCCACGACCCGGGTCTGGGTGGCGGCAGCACACCGCCGACCCCGGGCGGCCCTTCCACCGGCGGCACCGGCCTCCCGCCGCACTGAGGACCAGCCAGCCGATGAGCCAGCCTCCGCACCAGCCCGTGCCCGCCGACACCGGCCGGGTCCACGAGCCGCTTCCCGGCCTCGACGACGACCCGGCCCCGGTCTACGACCACGACCGGGCCGAGGCCGCGGTGCGCGAGCTGTTGATCGCGATCGGCGAGGACCCCGACCGCGAGGGCCTGCAGGACACCCCGGCCCGGGTGGCCAGGGCGTACGCCGAGCTCACCGCGGGGCTGCGGATGCGCCCCGAGGACGTGCTGACCACCACCTTCGACATCGGCCACGACGAGATGGTGCTGGTCCGCGACATCGAGCTGTGGTCGATGTGCGAGCACCACCTGGTGCCGTTCACCGGCGTCGCGCACGTCGGCTACATCCCGGCCGAGAGCGGCAAGATCACCGGGCTGTCCAAGCTGGCCCGGCTGGTCGACGTCTACGCCAAGCGGCCCCAGGTGCAGGAGCGGCTGACCACCCAGGTCGCCGACGCGCTGATGGAGATCCTCGAGCCGCGCGGCGTGATCGTGGTGATCGAGGCCGAGCACCTGTGCATGACCATGCGTGGTGTGCGCAAGGCAGGCGCCCGCACCATCACCTCGGCGGTGCGCGGCATCATGCACAACGCCGCCACCCGCTCCGAGGCGATGTCGCTGATCAACCGGGTCCGGTAGGAGCGGCCGCGATGCCCCAGCCTTGGCAGCGGCCCCGGGTGATGGGCGTCGTCAACGTCACGCCCGACTCGTTCTCCGACGGCGGCCGGTACGCCGCTCCGGAGGCGGCCGTGGCGCACGGGCTGCGGCTGCTCGACGAGGGCGCCGACATCCTCGACATCGGTGGTGAGTCGACCCGGCCCGGCGCGACCCGGCCCCTGGTCGCCGACGAGCTGGCCCGGGTGGTGCCGGTGATCACCGAGCTGGCCGCGGCCGGCGCCGTGGTCTCGGTCGACACGATGCGGGCCGAGGTGGCCGAGGCGGCGGTGGCCGCCGGTGCCGCCCTCGTCAACGACGTGTCCGGCGGCCTGGCCGACCCGCGGATGCTCGACGCCGTCGCCGGTCTCGACGCGACGTACGTGGCGATGCACTGGCGCGCGCACGGCGACCGGATGGCCCAGTTCGCCACCTACGACGGTCCCGGCGGGGTGGTCCAGGGAGTCTGCGACGAGTTGACCGCCCGCGTCGAGGCGATCCGTGCCGCCGGCGTCGACGACTCGCGGGTGGTGCTCGACCCCGGGCTGGGCTTCGCGAAGAACGCCGAGCACAACTGGCAGTTGCTCTCCGCCCTGCCGCGGCTGCGGGCGCTCGGGTTCCCCGTGCTGGTGGGGGCGAGCCGCAAGACGTTCCTGGGCCGGCTGCTCGCCGGCCCCGACGGCTCCCCGCGCCCGGTCGACGAGCGCGAGCACGCCCACCTCGCCGTCGTCCTGCACTGCGCGCGGCAGTCGGTGTGGGGGGTGCGGGTGCACGACGTGCGGGCCACCCGCGACGCGTTCGCGGCCCTGGAGCGACTGCATGACGCGATCCCGGACCCCACCCCCGAGGAGATGAGATGACAGCCGAGACGAGCCCGCAGTGCCTGCCGGGCCAGATCGACGAGCTCGCCGTGCTCGGCATCGAGTGCTACGGCCACCACGGCGTGTTCGACTTCGAGCGCCGCGAGGGGCAGACCTTCGTCGTCGACCTGGTCCTGGGTGTCGACACCCGGCCGGCAGCGGCCAGCGACGACTTGCACGACACCGTCGACTACGGGAGTCTCGTGGCCGAGGTAAAGAAGTCGGTGGAGGCGGACCCGGTCAACCTGATCGAGACCCTCGCCCAACGCATCGCGGGAGTCTGCCTCTTGGACTCCCGGGTTGAATGGGCTCGGGTCACCGTGCACAAGCCGGACGCCCCCATCGAGGCGACGTTCTCCGACGTCACCTTGACGATCACCCGAAGACGCGAGGGCCGAAGTGACTGAGACCCCCAACCCCCACATCGTCGACGCCGACACCCTGACCGGCGAGATGCGGCCGATCCGCCGCGCCGTGCTGGCCCTGGGGTCGAACCTCGGGGAGCGGATGGCCAGCCTGCAGGGGGCGGTCAATGCGCTCGCCGACACCCCCGACGTGTGGGTCACCGCCGTCAGCCCCGTCTACGAGACCGACCCGGTCGACTCGCCCGCGGGTGCCTCGACCTATCTCAACGCGGTGGTGCTGCTCGACACCACGCTGTCGGCGGCCCGGCTGCTCGACCGGGCGATGGCCATCGAGGACGCCTTCCACCGCGAGCGCGACGAGGACGTCCACAACGCGCCGCGCACCCTCGACGTCGACCTGATCGTGGTCGGCGACCGCCGCAGCGACGACGAGCACCTCGTGCTGCCGCACCCCCGCGCCAAGGAGCGGGCCTTCGTGCTGCGGCCGTGGTTCGACCTCGAGCCCGATGCCGTACTGCCCGAGGCCGGGCCGATCGCCGACGTGCTGGCCGGCCTCGGCCAGGACGGCGTCCGGCGCCGCGACGACCTCACCCTCGCCCCGGCCTGAGCCGGCCGCTGTGCGCGAGCAGCAGCCGCCCGACGAACCGGACCGCCCCGAACCCGCCGGACACCTGCGGCCCACCTCGCCGGCCGTGCTGACGGGGTGGGCGGTCGCCGGCATCGTCGGCGGGTGGCTGCTGCACCCGGCCGCCGAGCGGCTCGGCGGCACCGCCCCCATCGTCACCTGGGCGCAACCGCTGGCGCTGCTGCTCGTCGTCGCGATCCTCGGCGGCACCGCCTGGTCCACGTGGCGCACCGTCCACGTCCAGCGGGTGCGACTCGACCCGAACCAGGCGGTGAACCGGCTCGTCCTCGCCCGGGCCTGCGCCTATGTGGGCGCTCTGGTCGCAGGCGGCTACCTCGGCTACGCGCTCTCCTGGCTCGGCGACGCGGCCGAGCTGGCCGACCAGCGGATGTGGCGCTCGGTGGTCGCGGCGGCGGCCGGTGTCGGCGTGAGCGTGACCGCGCTGCTCCTCGAGCGCGCGTGTCGCGTCAGATCCGACGGTGATGCGGCCTAACCTGGGCGGCATGTCTTCCCCCCAGGAGCGGGCCGTCAAGGCCCGCCGTCGGCAGCGCAGCACCCGCCTCACCGTCGCGGTCGCCCTGCTCGTCGTCTCGGCGCTGCTGGTCGGCGGCGCCCTGCTGAGCGGCTCGTCGGCGCTGGTCGCCGGCGCGTCGGTCCTGGCCGTGGTGCTCGGCGCCGCCGCCACCCGGATCACCCACACCGAGCTCGCCGTCAGCCGCCGCGAGGCGGCCCGCGACCGGGCCGAGCAGGCCCGGGCCTACCGCGACCTGACCGTGGCCCGCACGGCCGAGCATGCGGCGTACGTCGACACGATGACGGCCCGCATCCACGAGCACGAGACCGCGATCGGTGACCTCGAGTCGGCGCTGGGCGCTGCCCAGAAGCAGGCGGCCGAAGCCACCCGCAAGCTCAACCTGGAGGCCCGCCGCGCGAACGCCGCGGAGCAGGACGGCCGCGACCTGAGCAAGCGTCTGGAGGACGCCGAGCAGCGCGCCGCCGAGGCGATCGTGCGGGTCGCCGAGCTCGAGAGCGAGCTCGACGTGGTGCGCGCCGAGCTCGACGTGGTCACCCAGGCGTGGCGCACCGCCGAGGCCACCGCCCGTCGTCACGCCTGACTCACATCCTGAGACCCGCGTCACTCGGCTCGCTCGGACCGGAGCGGTGACCGCGGCCGCTGCGGCACAATCGGGCCCGTGATTCCTCAGGACTCCAGGTTCGTGTCCGACCCGAGCGTGCTCGTGGTGCCGCCCCCCGGGTTCCCGATCGGGTGGCGCACCGACCGTCCGGACCCTGCGGTCGAGGAGGACGTCGAGCGGCTCACCGAGCTGCTCCGGGACCACGAGCGACACGGCCGCGGGTGGCCGGGGGCGTCGGTGGACGACGTCCTGGTCGAGGTCGAGGGGCTGCGGACGCGGGAGAACATCGTGGTGCGCGACCCCGACGGCCGCATCCGGGCGTGGGGAAGTGTCCACGACCGTGCCGAGGGACGGATGCTCTTCGTCCACGTGGTCGACCGCGCGCTCGACGAGGCGCTCGCCTCGAGCTGCTCCCGGTTGCTGTTCGCGTGGGCGGAGGGGCAGGCGCGCGCCGTCGGTGCCGCCCGCGGTCTGGAGGTCCAGCAGATCGACACCGGCGCGTTCGCCGGCGACGAGCGCCAGGCAGGCTGGCTCGCCGAGGCGGGGTTCGACCGGGTGCGCACCTGGTGGCAGATGAAGCGCCCGGTGACGCCGGAGGAGGCGGAGCTGGTGCCGTCGCCGCACCGATGGTCCGACCGCGGCGTGGTGTTCCGGCGGGTCCGCCGCGAGGGCAGCGGGATGCCGGAGGAGTCCGACCTGCGCGAGGTGCACGACGTCCTCGAGGGCGCCTTCGTCGACCACTTCAACTCCCGCGAGGAGAGCTTCCACGAGTTCCTGCACCGGCTGCGTGAGGACCCCGGCCACCGGTGGGACCACTGGTGGCTGGCCGAGCTGACCCCGGACGCCGAGGGTGTCGAGGTCGAGGACCGGCAGGCCGTGGGTGCCCTCGTCGGCACCGTCAGCGAGAGCGCGAACGGCCCGGATGGCTCCTACGTGTCCTACCTCGGGGTGCTGGAGGCGGCCCGCGGTCGCGGGGTGGCCAAGGGGCTGCTGCGCACGATCATCGCCGACGCCGCGGCGCGGGGCCGCGACCGGGTCGGGCTGGAGGTCGACGCCGACTCGCCGACCGGCGCCCACGGTCTCTACACCTCGATGGGCTGGGAGACCGCCTACGTCACCGAGTCCTGGCACCGCGACGTTCCCGTCTCCGGCTGATCGATCCGTGCTTGTGCGGCGAGGTTGATCTGCCGTGGCGCCGGGTCGGCGTTGCTGGGTCTGCCGTAGCGCCGACTCGCGGGGCGATCAGGAGGACGCTGCGTCGGTGCTGAGGGAGGCGCGCAGCGCCCGGTGGACCCCGTCGGGGGTGAGCACGCCGAGGAAGCGCGCTCCGTCGCGCACGCCCACCATGCCCCGGTCCTCCCGCAGCAACGCGGCCAGCGCGTCCTCCAGCGTCGCGGACACCTCGACGGTGTCTCCGAGGTCGCCGAGCCGGACGCCGTCCAGTGGCTCGAGGTGCGCGGGGTCGATCCTGGTCACCGACAGTCGGCGCAGCCCGCGTGAGGAGCCGACGAAGTCGGCGACGTCGTCGTCGGTCGGCCGGGCCAGCACCTCGGCCGGCGTGCCGTGCTGGGCGAGCCGGCCGCCGGCGGTGAACACCGCGATCCGATCGCCCAACCGCACCGCCTCGTCGATGTCGTGGGTCACCAGCACCACCGTGGTGCCCAGCCGCTGCTGGAGCCGGCGGAACTCTTCTTGGAGCCGCACCCGCACCACCGGGTCGACGGCGCCGAACGGCTCGTCCATCAAGAGGACCGGAGGATCCGCGGCCAAGGCCCGGGCCACCCCGACCCGCTGCTGCTCACCCCCCGAGAGCTGGTGGGGGTAGCGGCGGGCGTACACGTCGGGGTCCAGGCCGACCAGCGCCAGCCGGTCGTGGGCGCGGCGTCGCGCCTCCGCGCGGGACTCGCCCAACAGCAGCGGCACCGTCATCACGTTGGCCTCGACCCGCTGATGGGGGAAGAGGCCCACCTGCTGGATGACGTAGCCGATCCGCCGTCGCAGCTCGACGGGATCCTGTCTGGTGACGTCGGCGCCGTCGACCTCGATCCGCCCCGTGCTGGGCTCGACCAGCCGGTTCACCATCCGCAGCGTCGTCGACTTGCCGGAGCCCGACGGCCCGACCAGGCACAGCAGCTCACCGACGGCGACCTCGAGCGAGAGCTCCCGCACGGCGACCGTGCCGTCGGGATAGGTCTTCCCGACACCCGTGAGCCGGATCATCGGCCGGTCGTCACCGGGACCGGTAGCGTCCATGCGCGTGACCCTACTCGGCGACCTGACTCTGCGCGTGGGAGCAGCAGGGGGAGTCGGCCGACCTCTCGCTGGACCCGTCGGCGGGGCCGACGACGAGGGGCCGAGCTGCTACAGCCGGCTCACCAACGAATGGTTCTGCGCCGACTACCTGCGCGACCGCGGTGCGGAGGTCGCCGACGCCACCGTCGCGCACCTGCAGATCACCGCCGCCGCGATCGTGCTCGGCCTGGTCCTGGCGGTCCCCCTCGCCCTCCTGGCCCGACGTCGGCCGCGGCTCGAGGGTCCGGTCCTCGGGTTCAGCACGGGCCTCTACACGATCCCCTCCATCGCGCTGTTCCCGCTGCTGGTGCCGTTCACCGGGCTCTCCGCCACCACCGTCGTGCTCGGCCTGGCGCTCTACGCGCTGACGATCCTGGTGCGGGCCGTGCTCGACGGCCTGCGCTCGGTGCCGCCGGAGGTCCGCGACGCCGCCCGGGGGCTCGGGTACGCCGGGGGCCGGCTGCTGCTGCAGGTCGAGCTGCCCCTGGCGATGCCGGTGCTGATCGCCGGGCTGCGCGTGGCGACGGTCTCGACGGTCGCGCTGACCACGGTCGGGTCGCTGGTCGGCCACGGCGGGCTCGGCGACCTGATCGCCGACGGGGTCACCACGAACTTCCGTGCGGAGCTGCTCACCGCCGCGGTCCTGTGCGTGCTGCTGGCGGTCGTCCTCGACCTGCTCCTGGTGGTGCTGCAGCGGCTCCTCACGCCCTGGACCAGGTCTCGGACCGCCGCGGTGGAGGTGGCGCAGTGAGGGTCGTCGCCGACGCCTGGCGCTACCTCGCCGACCCGGCCCACTGGCGCGGCGACGGCGGCATGCTCGACCTGCTGCTGGAGCAGCTGCTGCTCACGGTCACCGCCCTCGGCCTCGCGGTGCTGCTGGGGCTGCCCCTGGCCCTGTGGCTGGGGCACCTGGGGCGGGGCGGCGTGCTGGCGGTGAACGTCTCCAACGTGGGCCGCGCGGTGCCGACGTTCGCGCTGCTGGCGCTGTTGGTCACCATGGACCACCCCGGCACCAGCTCGTTCGGCCCCTACGGCCGGGCCGGCCTGGCGACGCTGATCGCGCTGGCCCTGTTCGCGCTGCCACCGGTGATCACCAACGCCTACGTCGCGGTCCGCGGGGTGCCGCCCGAGGCGCAGGACGCCGCCACCGGCATGGGCATGTCGGGGTGGCAGCGGTTCTGGCGCGTGGAGCTGCCGCTCGCCGCCCCACTGGTCGTCTCCGGCATCCGGTTGGCCCTGGTCCAGGTCTGGGCCACCGCGACGATCGCGGCCCTGGTCGCCGGCCCCGGTCTGGGCCGGGTGATCACCGACGGCTTCTACCGCACCGACTACGGCAAGGGCATCGCCGGCGCGGTCGTGGTCGCCTTGGTGGCGCTCGTGTTGGAGGGCCTGGCGGCCCTCGGCCAGCGGGCCGTCACGAGATCGTCACCTGCGGCTGTCGGTGCCGCGCCGTAGTCTCGACCCCGGTCGCCCTCGCGGCTGCTCGATCCGGACACGCGCGACGCCTCGTCGCGGGACACAGAAGGACCCTCCATGCAGCGACGCCCCGCCCCCTCCCTCCGCCGCAGCCCACGCTCGACCGGCCGACTCCGGCTGGTCGCCGCGCTGGCGGCGGTCCCGCTGCTCGCGCTCAGTGCCTGTGCCGGCGACGACCTGGCCGACGACGACGAGCCCGACGCCGCCGACTCCGCCGACGAGACGACGGCGCCCTCTGGCGAGCAGGACCGCGGCCCGGTGACGATCGCCAGCCAGAACTTCGGCGAGGCCCAGCTGGTCACCGCGATGTACGACCTGCTGCTCACCGAGGCCGGCTTCGACACCGAGGTGCAGCTGGTCGCGGCCCGCGACGCCTACATGGCGACCTTCCCCGACACCGTCGACGTCGTCCCCGAATACGTCGGCGGCATCGTGAACTTCCTCAACGCCCAGGCCGGCGGTGCCGATGCCGAGCCGTTCACCGCCGGTGACGGGGAGGAGCTCGCCGAGCAGGGGGCCGAGCTGCTCGAGAAGCAGGGCATCACGCTGCTCGACCTCTCCTCGGCAGCCGACGCCAACGCCTTCTTCGTGACCGCGGAGCGGGCCGAGGCCGACGGGCTCGAGACACTCTCCGACCTCGAGGGCGAGTCCGTCGTGTTGGCCGCCGCGCCCGACTGCGAGGGGCGGCTCGACTGCGAGGGCGGGCTGTCGGAGCAGTACGGCATCGACGTCACCGAGGTGCTCCCGCTCGGCTACGCCAGCGACCAGACCTATCGAGCCGTGCTCGACGGCGAGGCCGACCTCGGCGAGACCAGCACCACCGACGGCACGCTCGAGGCCCAGGGCCTGGTCGTGCTCGACGACGACCAGCAGGTCCAGCCCGCGCAGAACCTGGTGCCCGCCGTCTCGACCCGGTTCCTCGAGCAGCACCCCGAGGTGGCCGACGTGCTCAACCCGCTGATGGCGGCGCTCACCACCGACAACCTCACCGAGCTCAACAGCCGGATCTCGGTCGACCGCGAGAAGCCCGAGGACGTCGCCGCCGACTTCCTCGCCGAGGAGGGCCTGCTGTAGGCGCAGCCCGCTGCGCCGCCCTCAGGGCACCAGCAGCTCCGGGGGCAGGTCGGGGTCGTCGGCGAACGGGTGGGCCACCAGCTCCCGCCCGGCCACGGTCCGCCGGGGCAGCGGTCCGGGATGCTGGTCCAGCCAGGCCAGCAGCGAGCCCAGGTCGGCACGGCGGTCCGCCTGCACCAGCCAACCCATCAGTCGCTGGCGCAGCGGCAGGGAGGTCCGCTCGAAGGGCACGGTGTCGGAGTTCCAGAACTCCGTCAGCGCGGCGCGCAGCGCGTCCCAATACTCCTCCGACGCGGTCGGGGCCGCCCGGAAGTACTCCCACATGTCGACCGGCAGCACCCTGGAGAACCACACCTGGCGGATGTCGGACGACGCCCGCTGCCGCACCTGCTCGGTGCTCCAGCGCTTGGTCAGCACCCGGTCGGCCAGGTCGGCCACGCTCGCCCGCTGTTGGCTGATCGAGGTGCCGTCCTCGCGGACTCGCCACAGGTAGACCGTCTGCGCCAGCACGTCGACGCGGTCGGCGGCCAGCAGCGCCCGGGTCAGCGCCGGCTGGTCCTCGTAGCGGACCCCGACCGGGAACTCCAGGCCGGCGTCGTCCCAGAAGTCGCGACGGAAGACCTTGTTCCACGCGAACACGTCGGCGAGCAGCAACGGCATGTCCTCGAGCCGGGTGGCGAACCGGTCCTCGCGGTGGTTCTCCCGCACCAGCGGGGTCATCGACCGCTGTTCGCCCGTGAAGCGTTCGACGGCCCCGACGGCGAACGCCGACCCGGTGCGCTCGAGGGCAGCCAGCATCGTGGCGTAGGCCCCGTCGGGAACCAGGTCGTCGCTGTCGGCGAACGCGAGGTGGGAGCCCCGCGCCTGGGCGGTGCCCGCGTTGCGGGCGGCTCCCAGACCGGCGTTGGCCTGGTGCAGCACCCGGACCCGGGCGTCCCTGGCCGCCCAGCGCTCCGCGATCTCGCCGCTGGCGTCAGTGGAGCCGTCGTCGACGACCACGACGTCGAGCTCGCCGTGGGACTGACCCAGCACGCTGGCCAGGCAGTCGTCGAGATAGCCGGCCACGTTGTAGACCGGCACGACGACGCTGAGCAGCGGTGCGCGACGCCGACGCAGCAGGGCCACCTCAGCCGGCTCGGCCGAGTCGGGCCGCCATCCTGGCCCGCAGTCCGGCCGGCACGAGACGGCGCAGCGGGGCGGGCAGCCTCCGCACGGAGGCCAGCGCGAGCCGGCGTGCCCGCACCCCGGGGCCCGGCGCCGGGGTGACCTCCCGGCTGTCCGGGGCGGCCGCCGGCCCAGAGCGCGGCGGCTGGCCGGCGTGCCGGGCCGCGATCGCCGTCGACCGCGAGACGGTCTCCGCCTCCAGGTAGTAGGCGGCGTACCGCTCGCGGACGGCGTCCAGCCGGGCCTCCAGCTCCGTGCCCGACGCCTGCCGGGCGGTCGGGTCGGCGAGTCGGTCCAGCTCCTCCCAGGCCTCCCGGGTCAGCGTCGCCAGACGATCGGGCAGGTCGAGGTCGGCCCAGTCCAGCCGGACCCGGCGCAGCCCGGGGTCCACGAAGCCGTCGATCTCGGCCAGCCGGGGGTCGTCGGCCGACAGCGCCGGCAGGCCCAGGGTCTGGTGGACGCCCTCCACGACCGGGCGCCAGTCGTCGAGCAGATCGTGATAGCGCACGAACGCGCGCAGGGACCCGCGCGTCGCCCGCTCGGTGCCGAGCAGCATGTTCACCCAGGCCGCCGCGCCCTGCGCATCCTGCAAGCCGGTGTTGTAGTGGGCCCGCTTGCTGCCCACCACCTCCGCCGGCGGGCGCAGCATGGTCACGAACGAGGCCGTCGCCCCGAGCCGCGCGGCGACGCCGGTCCACAGCGGCAGGAACCACGACAATCGCGGGTCCTTGATCACCAGAGTGGGGTTCGCCTCCAGCTCCGCCTCCAGCCAGCGGGCCAGCCGGCCGGTGGCTCCGGGCCGTTCGGCGAAGACGGCCGTGCGCTCCCACGCCGCCGGGCGGGCATCGCTCACCTGCACGTTCGCGTGCCCGAGGAGGTCGTCGTGGAAGTCCACCACCCATCGCGGCTCGCCGAAGCCCTTGGGGTTCGTGTCGTCGGTCTGCACCTCGGGCTGCGGCACGTGCAGGCCGAGCCGCTGCAGGATGCCCGCGAACGTGCTCGTGCCGGACCGGCCGGCGCCGGCCACGAGGACCAGCTGACGGGCGGAGGACACGGGGTCGGCAGCGGGCATGACCCAAGCCTAGAGCGCGCGCCGGGAGGTGCGCCTGGCCGGAGATCGTCCGTCGGGCACGGGCTATCCTCGACGACCAGGTGCCGCGCCGTCCGGCCGACCACCGTGTCCGCCCAGCCCGCCCGCGAAGGACGAGTCGATGCCCGAATACCGCACCGGGGACGCCGAACCGGAGGTCACCGAGACCGACCTGGCGATGGCGACCACGCCTCCGCCGGCCGACGGGAAGCGGCGCGCGGTGTTCGTGGCCGGCTCCGGACGCAGTGGCACCAGCCTGATGTCGGGCATCCTCAAGCACCTCGGGCTGCACGTCCCCGAGCCCGAGGTCGTCGCCGACACGACGAACCCGAAGGGCTTCGGTGAGCCGCAGTGGGTGGTCGACTTCCACGAGCAGCTGCTGCGTCGCGCGAACGTCGGCGTCGGCGATGCGCGCCCCGACGCCTGGTTCGACACCGGTCGGGTCGGTCTGCAGGAGGCTCATCGGGCGGCGCTGTCGGACTGGCTCGACCAGCAGTTCGGCACCGCCGACGCTCTGGTCATCAAAGACCCGCGACTCTCCTGGTTCCTGGCCATGTGGCAGGTGGCGGCGGTGCGCGCCGGTGCCACCACCGCCACCGTCACGATGCTCAGACCCCCGCCCGAGGTCGTGGGCAGCAAGAACACCTACTACGGAGGGCGGCTGGGCGACATCAGTCGGCTCGCGGGGTGGGTGAACGTGATGCTGTGCACCGAGCGGGCCACCCGAGGATCCAACCGCAGCTTCGTGCGATACCACGACCTGCTCACCGACTGGACCAGCAGCGTGGTCCGGGTGGGGGAGGAACTCGGCGTCGAGCAGATCGCGCTCGCCCGGATGCGCGACATGCGTGAGGTGCACGAGTTCGTCGATCCGTCGCTGCGTCGGGTACGCGCCACCTGGGACGACCTGTCCGTCCCGCGCCCACTGCGCGAGATCGCCGAAGCGGCGTGGGAGCAGCTGAATCTGCTCGCCGAGCCCGGAGAGGACCGCCCCGAGGTCCACGCCGCACTCGACGACCTGCGGCGCGGCTACGCGGCCATGTACGCCGAGGCTGAGGCACTGGTCGACTCCTCGATCGTCGCGGCCGGACCGGCCTACGCGCGGGCCCAGCGGCAGGCGCGGGCCGCGGCGGCAGCGCGCGAGGCCGAGCAGCAGGAGGCGGCGACCCCGAAGGGCCCGGCTGTCCAGCGCGCACGCCGGGCCGCCGGGCGGGTCAAGCGGCGCCTGCAGGGGCAGTGACCCGGTGAGCGAGCAGCACCGACTCCTCACCAACCTCGAGGGACGCCACGACTTCGACGTCCGGTGGCCACGCGACTTCCGCTCCCTCATCCCGGGCGTGACGGCGGTGCTCCGGGTCAAGGACGAAGCTCGCAGCCTGCCCTGGGTCCTCCCGCCGCTCTTCGAGGCGGTCCAGCACGTGGTGCTGGTCGACAACCAGTCCACCGACGGCAGCCCCGAGGTGGCGCGCGATGTCGCCGGCCGGCTGGGTGTCCCGGACCGGCTCACGCTGGCGGCGTACCCCTTCGACGTCAGCCGCTGCGGCTCCGAGCACCTGGCCACTCCCGAGGGCTCGGTGCACAACCTCGCCTACTTCTACAACTGGGCGTTCTCGCATGTGCGCACGCAGTACTCCATGAAGTGGGACGGCGACATGGTGCTGACCGCCGAGGGCGTGCAGACCTTCGCGGCGCTGGCCTGGCAGTTGGAGAGTGTGGAGGCGGTCGTGCTGATGCCGCGGCACCCGCTGTTCGTGGAGAGCGACCGGGTGGCCTGGCTCGACGTCTACCTGGAGAACGTGGAGGAGTACGTCTTCCCGATGGGCGAGGACTACCGCCACGTCAAGGCCTACGAGTGGGAGATGCGGATGGTGCCCAAGCGGGCCCGCCGGCTCCGGCTCCCCGAGGGTCTGTGCCTGGAGCTGAAGTACCTCGACAGCGATGAGTTCGACCACTGGGTCGATCCCGACAGTTTCGGCACCACCAGACGCACCTTGCGCAAGCAGCGGGAGTGGGAGGTCTTCCACGCCCTCCGCGAGGGTCGCCAGGTGCCCGGCGTCGTGCGCATCGAGGCGCCGCCCGACTACTCCCACGTCGTCGACTACGCGACCGAGGTCTGGCTGCCGAGGCGACAGCGCCCGATCACCGTCCCGGAGGACGATCGGCATGACGTCTCCCGGGCCCGTCCCACCGCCGGCGGTGACTGACCCCGCCGACCGCGTCGTGGGGTACCGCCGAGACGTCGTCTGCGTCACATTCGGGCCGCCAACCGTTGGCGTGGGCCCGGTGGCGGCCTAGATTGGGCGCGGTTCACGACAACGACGTCCGGTACCCGATCCGGCCCCCGCGGGGGTGGGCGGCGGGACTGGAACGAAAGGGTCTCGACATGGTGCAGCCTGCCCAGCGGATGCGTGTCGGGGTCGTCGGCGCCGGGCGCGTCGGCGCGGTCCTCGCCGCCGCACTGCGCGCCGCCGGACACGACGTGGTCGCCGTCGCCGGCGAGTCCGACGCCTCGCGCCGGCGGATCGAGCAGTTGCTGCCCGGCCTGGCGCCGCGCAAGCCGTCCGCGGTCGCGCGCGCCTGTGACCTGCTGCTGCTGACCGTCCCCGACGACATGCTCGGCAACGTGGCGGAGATGCTCGCCGCCAGCGGGGCGCTGCGACCGGGCCAGTACGTCGTGCACACCTCCGGCCGGCACGGACTCGCCGTGCTGGCGGCCGTCGCCGAAGTGGGGGCCCGGCCGGTGGCCCTGCACCCCGCGATGACGTTCACCGGCACGGCCGTGGACCTCGACCGGCTGTCCGGCTGCGTGTTCGGGCTCACCTCGGGTCCCCTGGAGCGGCCGATGGCCGACCGGCTGGTGGCCGATCTCGGCGGTCGCCCGATGTGGGTGCCCGAGGAGATGCGCACGCTCTACCACGCCGGGCTCGCCCACGGTGCCAACCACCTGGTCACCCTGGTCACCGAGGCGATGGAGGTGCTCCGGGCCGCCGGCGCCGACGACCCGGCGGGCACTCTGCGGCCACTGCTCTCGGCGGCTCTCGACAACGCGCTGGAGCAGGGCGACGCCGCGCTGACCGGCCCCATCGTGCGTGGCGACGTCGGCACGGTTCAGGCGCACCTCGCCGACCTGGCGGCCAACTCGCCGCAGGCCCTGGGCTCCTACGTGGCGCTGGCCCGCGGCACCCTGGCGCGCGCGGTGACCGACGGTCGGCTGCTGCCGATCCGCGCGCGGAGGATCCAGGAGCTGCTGGACGCCGCGCAGGAGCCCGCGGCTCCCCGGGCCGGCCACCGCACTCGGCCGAGCGTTCCGGGTGTCGCCGGGGACCGCCGATGACGGCACCGGTGCTGGTGCGCACCCGCGCCGAGCTGTCGGAGGCACTCTCCGCGGCTCGGGCTGCGGGCGACGTGATCGGCTTCGTCCCGACCATGGGTGCCCTGCACGACGGTCACGCGAGCCTGATGCGGGTGGCCCGGGAGCGGGTCGGCCGGGGCCCCGTCGTGGTGTCGGTCTTCGTCAACCCGCTGCAGTTCGGGGCGGGCGAGGACCTCGACCGCTACCCGCGCACCCTCGAGGCCGATCTCGAGCTCTGTGCCCGCGAGGGCGTCGACGTGGTGTTCGCGCCCACGGTGGAGGAGGTCTATCCGGGCGGGGAGCCGGAGGTGCGGCTCGAGCCCGGCCCGAAGGCATCGCTGCTGGAGGGCCGCAGCCGGCCGGGGCACTTCGCCGGCATGCTCGTCGTGGTCGCGAAGCTGTTCGGCCTGGTGCGGCCCGACGTCGCGGTGTTCGGCCAGAAGGACTATCAGCAGCTCGTGCTCGTGCGCCGGATGGTCACCGACCTGTGCCTGGGTGTCGAGGTGGTCGGTGCGCCGACCCTGCGCGAGCCCGACGGCCTGGCGATGTCCAGCCGCAACCGCTACCTCGACGAGGAGCAACGGATCGAGGCGACCGTGCTGCACCGAGCCCTGCTCGCCGCGCAGCAGGAGGCGCAGTACGGCGTGGCCGTGGCGCTCGACGCCGCCCGCGCCGAGCTGCGTACCGCGAAGACCGTCGACCTCGACTACCTCGAGGTGACCACCCCCGACCTGGACCCGCTGCCGGTGGACTCGCCCGCCGGCACGCAGGCCCGGATCCTGGTGGCGGCCCGCCTGGGCGCCACCCGACTGATCGACAACCTCCCGCTCACCCTGGGCGTGGGCCGCGCGGTGGCGGCGGCAACGCCAGCTGGCGGGGGAGAGCGGTGAGACCGCTCGCGGAGCGAGCTCGAGACGCCGCGAGAAGAGCGAGCCTGGCGTCTCGAAACGGTGAGTCAGACCGGCGAAGCCGGCCCGAGCAGTTCTCCTACGAGCGGAGCGAGTAGCGATGTTGCGGACCATGATGAAGAGCAAGATCCACCGGGCGACGGTGACGCAGGCCGACCTGCACTATGTCGGGTCGGTGACCGTCGACGAGGACCTCCTCGATGCGGCGGACCTGCTCCCCGGCGAGCTGGTGCACATCGTCGACGTCACCAACGGCGCCCGGATCGAGACCTACACGATCGCCGGCGAGCGGGGCAGCGGGGTGCTCGGCATCAACGGTGCCGCGGCGCGCCTGGTGCACCCCGGTGACGTGGTGATCCTGATCGGCTACGGCCAGATGTCCACCGAGGAGGCGCGAGAGCTGCAGCCGCACGTGGTGTTCGTCGACGCCGACAACAAGATCCTGGCGACCGGGTTCGACCCCGCCGAGGCGGTGCCGGGCTTCGGCCTCTCCCGCGGCGACGTCACCGCGGGGCGCTAGCCTTCGCTGGTGAACATGCCCGCGGTGACGGCCGCCGCGCGAGGGGTGAGCATCGCACCCCCCGGCCGCCTGCCCGGCCGGCTCTCCGCGCCGCCGCCGGGCTGGACCATCCGCGCCGACGTCGTGGTCGTGGGGTCGGGCATCGCAGGGCTGACCGCCGCGCTGCGGCTGCGCCACCGCGTCGACCGGGTGTTGGTCGTGACCAAGGACGTCCTCAGCGCCGGCTCGACCCAGTGGGCGCAGGGCGGCATCGCCGCGGCGCTCGGCGAGGGTGACACGCCCGCGCAGCACGAGACCGACACCCTCGTCGCGGGCGCCGGCGCCTGCGACCTCGACGCGGTCCGCGCGCTGGTCACCGAGGGGCCTGGCGCCGTCCACGAGCTGATCGCGCTCGGCGCGCGCTTCGACCACAGCCCCGAGGGGGTCCTCTCCCTGACCCGCGAGGGCGGCCACCACCGCGACCGGATCGCGCACGCCGGTGGTGACGCCACCGGCGCGGAGATCCAGCGGGCGCTGGTCGCCGCCGTCCGTCAGGCCCCCGAGATCGAGGTGGTCGAGCACGCGCTCGCCGTCGACCTGTTGCTCGACGGCCCGGTCGGCCAGGGCCGGGTGGCCGGGCTCACCCTGCACGTCATGGGTGAGGGGCAGCGCGACGGCGTCGGCGCGGTGCACTGCCGAGCCGTGGTGCTGGCCAGCGGCGGGTTGGGCCAGGTGTTCTCCCAGACCACCAACCCCGCGGTCGCCACCGGCGACGGTCTGGCGGTGGCGCTGCGCGCCGGGGCCACCCTGCGCGACCTGGAGTTCGTGCAGTTCCATCCGACGGTGATGTACCTCGGCCCGGACTCCCGCGGCCAGCAGCCGCTGATCTCCGAGGCGGTGCGCGGCGAGGGCGCGTTCCTCGTCGACTTCGAGGGACGGCGGTTCATGCAGGGTGTGCACCCGCTGGCCGACCTGGCCCCGCGCGACGTGGTGGCCAAGGCGATCACCCGGCGCATGCACGAGACCGGGCGGGCACACATGTGGCTCGACGCGCGGCACCTCGGGGGCGCGTTCTGGGAGCGCCGCTTCCCGACGATCCTGGCGACCGCTCGGCGACACGGCGTCGACCCGGTGCGCGACCTGCTGCCGGTCTCGCCGGCCTGCCACTACGCCTCCGGTGGCGTGCGCACCGACCTGTGGGGCCGCTGCGACGTCCCTGGCCTCTACGCCACCGGCGAGGTGGCCTGCTCGGGGGTGCACGGTGCCAACCGGCTGGCGTCCAACTCGCTGCTCGAGGGCCTGGTGTTCTCCCGCCGGATCGCGGAGGTCCTCCCCGCCGAGCTGGGCCCCTGGTCGGCGCCGGCCGACGACGATCGTCCCCCCGGCCTGGTGCCGGGCTCGGTCCGCCGCGAGCTCCAGGAGGCGATGACCGCGCAGGTCGGTGTGCTGCGCTCCGCCACCGGACTCGCCGACGCCTCGGCGTTGCTCCAGAAGCTGACCGAGGTGCCCGCCGAGACGGTCGACCAGGACGCCTGGGAGACCACCAACCTGCTGACGGTGGCCACGGCGCTGGCCGACGCCGCCGCGCTGCGCCAGGAGACCCGCGGGTCGCACTGGCGCGAGGACTTCCCCGAGCGGGACGACGCCCACTGGTCGGGGCACTTCGACGTCGCCCTCGACGCCGGGGCGTGCACGATCGCCTTCACCCCCGCTGCAGCCACCGACACCCCCGGAGGATCGGCCCCATGACGGCCCCCAGCATCGCCCGCACCTCCTTCGCGGACCTGCCCCGCACGCTGGTCACCGAGCTCGCCGACGCCGGCCTGGACCCCCGATCGGTGCACGAGATGGTGGTCGTGGCCTTCGAGGAGGACCTTCCCGGTGGCCTCGACGACGCCACCAGCTCCGCCTTCGGCGACCTCGGCCACGGGACCGCCGACATCGCCGCCCGAGAGCCGGGTGTCGTGGCCGGGCTCGGCATCGCCGAGCTCGCGTTCGTCTACGCGCTGGGCGAGCAGGTCGAGATCGCCGACCGCCTGCCCGACGGCACCCGGGTCGAGCCCGGCGAGGTGGTGATGCGCGTGTCCGGACCGTTGGCCGGGCTGCTCACCGCCGAGCGCACCGCCCTCAACTTCGCCTCCCACCTGTCCGGGGTGGCCACCGCCACGGCCCGCTGGGTCGCGGCCCTGGAGGGCACCCGCGCGCAGGTGCTCGACACCCGCAAGACGCTGCCCGGGTTCCGGGCGCTGCAGAAGTACGCCGTGCGGTGCGGCGGCGGGGTCAACCACCGGTTCAGCCTGGCCGACCGGGCGATGGTCAAGGACAACCACGTGGTCGCCGCCGGCGGCGTGGTGCCGGCGTACCACGCGGTCCGGGCCGCCCACCCCGACCTGCGGGTCGAGGTCGAGGTCACCGATCTCGAGCAGCTCGGCGAGCTGCTCGAGGCCGGCTGCACCGAGATCCTGCTCGACAACATGGACTGCGCGACGATGGCCGAGGCGGTGCGGCTGACCGACGGACGCGCCGCCCTCGAGGCGTCCGGCGGTCTCACACTGGAGCGGGCCCGCGAGGTCGCCGAGACCGGCGTCGACTTCATCTCGGTGGGTGCGCTCACCCACTCGGTGAAGGTCTTCGACCTCGGGCTGGACCTGCAGGAGGGATAGCGACGTGCCCCTGCTCGCGGTCGACATCGGCAACAGCCACACCCAGCTCGGCCTGCTCGACGACGGTGACGTCGTGGCCGACTGGCGGGTCGGCACCGACGAGCGGCGCACCGCCGACGAGTGGTACGCCCTGCTCCGCGGACTGTTGGGCACCGCTGCGCTCGAGGTCACCGGCGTCGTGGTCTGTTCGACGGTCCCGTCGGTGCTGCACGAGTGGCGCGACATGCTGGCCCGCCACATGGCCGACGTGCGGCACGTCGTGGTCGAGCCCGGTGTCCGCACCGGCGTCCCGGTGCTGATGGACAACCCCCGTGAGGTGGGCTCCGACCGGATCATCAACGCGCTCGCGGCCGCCACCGAGTACGCCGGACCGGCGATCGTGGTCGACTTCGGCGGCACCGCCACCACGTTCGACGTGGTCAGCGCGCGCGGACAGTACGTCGGCGGGGCGATCGCGCCCGGCATCGAGATCTCGCTGGAGGCGCTCGGTCGCCGGGGTGCCCAGCTGCGCAAGGTCGAGCTGCTGCGGCCGCGCACGGTGATCGCGAAGAACACCGTCGAGGCGCTCCAGTCGGGCATGGTCTTCGGGGTGGCCGCGCAGGTCGAGGGCCTCGTCGACCGGATGATCGACGAGCTGGGGGCCGACCCCGACGACGTGCGGGTGATCGCCACCGGGCCGCTGGCACCGGTGGTGCTCGACGTGTGCCGCTGCTTCACCGACCACGCCCCGTGGCTGACCCTGCGCGGCCTGGAGCTGGTCTTCCTGCGCAACTCCTGAGCTTGCCGCCTCCTCCCCAGGGGGGGCCGGCCGGGTCCGAGGGCGAGGATGTGAGATCAGGACCCGGCAGCCAGCGGGGCGGTGCGAAGGCGATTCCGGTCCCTCGACGGCCCGTCGTGCACCACGTAAAGCAATTGTCGTAGGCGTCGGCCATAATTCCGGTAATGGCATTTCCGGGGTGGCCGTGCCACGATGGTCGCGGCCCATTGGGAACTGCAATTCGCGAAAGAGGGAGAAATGGCCCAGAAGGTGCATGTCGTGCTGGTTGACGACATCGACGGCAGCGATGCCACCGAAACGATTACGTTCGGCCTCGACGGCACGTCGTACGAAATCGACCTCAACGACGACAATGCGGCCAAGCTGCGTGAGGCGATGGCGCCCTATCTGGGCCACGCCCGCAAGGTGACCGGCGGCTCCCGCCGCGGATCGTCGCGCCGCGGCTCGTCCGCCTCGAGCGCCAACGGCTCCGGCCCCAGCGCCAAGGAGATCCGCGACTGGGCGCGCGAGAACGGCCACGACGTGCCCGAGCGGGGCCGGGTCTCCGCCGAGGTGCGCGAGGCGTACGCCGCAGCTCACTGACCGTCCTCGCCGACCCGTCACCGATTCCCGCGATCTCTCGGCCGGTCGCGGAACCGGTGGCGGGTCGGCGCATGTCCGAGGCGGCTCGAGGAGTCTGGACCAGCGCGACCCGCCGCCCTGTTCGCTGTGAGCGGAGCCGAAAGGCGGGGTACCGGGGAACGCGTAGGCTGTCCGAGGGGTTGATCCTCTTGTCCCGTCCCCCTCGCCCGGTGGGGGCGGCCCCGAAGTTCAGGAGACGAAGCATGTTCGAGCGGTTCACTGACCGAGCCCGCCGGGTGGTCGTGCTGGCCCAGGAAGAGGCCCGCATGCTCTCCCACAACTACATCGGGACCGAGCACATCCTGCTCGGCCTCATCCACGAGGGTGAGGGCGTCGCCGCGAAGGCGCTCGAGAGCCTCGACATCTCGCTGGAGGCGGTGCGCGCCCAGGTCGAGGAGATCATCGGCCAGGGTCAGCAGGCCCCCAGCGGGCACATCCCGTTCACCCCGCGCGCCAAGAAGGTGCTCGAGCTGTCCCTGCGCGAGGCGCTCCAGCTCGGACACTCCTACATCGGCACCGAGCACATCCTGCTCGGGCTGATCCGCGAGGGCGAGGGTGTCGCCGCCCAGGTCCTCCAGAAGCTGGGTGCCGACCTCAACCGGGTGCGTCAGCAGGTCATCCAGCTGCTCAGCGGCTTCCAGGGCAAGGAGTCCTCGGCCGCGGCCGCCGCGGCCACCGGGGCATCGGGCGACGCCCCCTCGTCCTCGCTGGTGCTCGACCAGTTCGGGCGCAACCTCACCCAGGACGCCCGCGAGGGCAAGCTCGACCCGGTGATCGGGCGCGAGCAGGAGATCGAGCGGGTCATGCAGATCCTCTCGCGGCGCACGAAGAACAACCCGGTGCTGATCGGCGAGCCGGGCGTCGGCAAGACCACGGTCGTCGAGGGCCTGGCCCAGGACATCGTGCGCGGCAACGTGCCCGAGACGCTCAAGGACAAGCAGATCTACACCCTCGACCTGGGTGCGCTGGTGGCCGGCTCCCGCTACCGCGGCGACTTCGAGGAGCGCCTGAAGAAGGTGCTCAAGGAGATCCGCACCCGCGGCGACATCGTGCTGTTCATCGACGAGATCCACACCCTGGTCGGAGCCGGCGCGGCCGAGGGCGCCATCGACGCGGCCAGCATCCTCAAGCCGATGCTCGCTCGCGGCGAGCTCCAGACCATCGGCGCCACGACCCTCGACGAGTACCGCAAGTACCTCGAGAAGGACGCCGCGCTCGAGCGCCGCTTCCAGCCGATCCAGGTCGCCGAGCCCTCGATCGCGCACACGATCGAGATGCTCAAGGGCCTGCGCGACCGCTACGAGGCCCACCACCGGGTGACGATCACCGACGAGGCGCTGGTCTCCGCGGCGACGCTGGCCGACCGCTACATCTCCGACCGGTTCCTGCCCGACAAGGCCATCGACCTCATCGACGAGGCCGGGTCGCGGCTGCGCATCCGCCGGATGACCGCGCCGGCCGACCTGCGCGAGTACGACGACAAGATCGCCGAGGTCCGTCAGCGCAAGGAGGCCGCGATCGACGGCCAGGACTTCGAGGCCGCTGCCCGCCTCCGCGACGAGGAGAAGCAGCTGATCCTGAAGAAGTCCGAGCGTGAGAAGCAGTGGCGCGCGGGCGACATGGACGAGGTCGCCGAGGTCGACGAGGAGCTGATCGCCGAGGTGCTCGCCGTCGCGACCGGCATCCCGATCGTGAAGCTGTCGGAGGAGGAGTCGACCCGACTGCTCCACATGGAGGACGAGCTGCACAAGCGCGTCATCGGCCAGGAGGAGGCCGTCAAGGCCATCTCCCGCGCGATCCGCCGCACCCGGGCCGGCATGAAGGACCCCAAGCGTCCCGGTGGCTCGTTCATCTTCGCCGGCCCCTCGGGCGTCGGAAAGACCTGGCTGTCCAAGACGCTCGCCGAGTTCCTCTTCGGTGACGAGGACGCGCTGATTCAGCTCGACATGAGCGAGTTCGGCGAGAAGCACACCGTCTCCCGGCTTTTCGGCTCTCCCCCCGGATACGTCGGTTACGAAGAGGGTGGCCAGCTCACCGAGAAGGTGCGCCGCAAGCCGTTCTCCGTGGTGCTCTTCGACGAGGTCGAGAAGGCTCACCCCGACATCTTCAACAGCCTCCTGCAGATCCTCGAAGAGGGGCGGCTGACCGACTCGCAGGGCCGTGTCGTGGACTTCAAGAACACCGTGATCATCATGACCACGAACCTCGGCACCCGCGATATCGCCAAGGGGGTCAACCTCGGCTTCCAGCAGGCCGGTGACACGGCCGGCTCCTACGAGCGGATGAAGAACAAGGTCTCCGACGAGCTCAAGCAGCACTTCAAGCCGGAGTTCCTCAACCGCGTCGACGAGATCATCGTGTTCCCGCCGCTGACGCAGGACCAGATCGTGGCGATGGTCGACAACATGATCGCCGGCGTCGAGCTGCGGCTCAAGGACCGCGACATGCGCATCGAGCTGACCCAGGGCGCGAAGAACCTGCTCGCGGAGCGGGGCTTCGACCCGGTGCTCGGCGCCCGGCCGCTGCGCCGCACGATCCAGCGCGAGATCGAGGACGTCCTCTCCGAGAAGATGCTGTTCGGCGAGGTCGGCCCCGGCCAGATCGTGCTGGTCGACGTCGAGGGCGAGGGCCCGGCGGCGAAGTTCACCTTCGCCGGCCAGAAGATCGCGGCGCTGCCCGACGTCCCGCCGCTGGAGATCGCCGCGATCGGCGAATCCGAGGAGGGCGGCCCGACCGACGTGCCCCGCTCGACCGGCGAGGAGTGAGTCACCACCGCTGACGCTCGACACGTGCGCCCCCGGCCCCCCGGCCGGGGGCGTTCGTGCTTCGGGCGACAGCTCAGGGCAGGGCGAATACGTCGTCGGCAACGCGGACCAGCAACCCGTCGGCGAGCAGCGAGTCCAGGCACCGGGCGCGCTGCACCGGTTCGGACCACACCGCGTCGAGCCGGCTGCGGTGCACGGGCCCGTCGCTGTCACGGAGCACACTGAGCAGTCGGCCCCGGCACTGCCGGTCGGTGCCCTGCCATGCCTGCGCCCGCCGCGGCGGTCCGTCGTACGCCGGGTGGCCGGCCGCGCGCCAGGCGCACCGGTCGGCGAGCGGGCAGGCGGGGCACCGTGGCGTGCCGGCGACGCAGACCAGGGCACCCAGCTCCATCACCCCGACCGACCAGGCAGCGGCGGTCGCGCCGTCGTCGGGCAGCAGCGAGGCCGCGAGGTCGCGCTCGGCCCGGGTGACCGACGGGGCGGGCTGCTCGGCGCCGGAGACCGCGCGGGCCAGGACCCGGCGGACGTTCGTGTCGAGCACGGGGTGGCGCTGCCCGAACGCGAAGGCCGCGATGGCCGCGGCCGTGTAGTCACCGACCCCGGGCAGGGCGAGCAGGGCCGCGTGGTCGGCGGGCACCTCGCCACCGTGCTCGTCGACGATGGCGGAGGCGGCTGCGTGCAGGCGCAGGGCGCGCCTGGGATAGCCCAGCCGGCCCCAGGCGCGGACCGCCTCGCCGGCGGGTTCGGCGGCCAGATCGGCGGGGGTGGGCCAGCGGGCCAGCCACTCGGCGTACACCGGCAACACACGGGCGACGGGGGTCTGCTGCAACATGAACTCGCTGACCATCACCGACCAGGGGGAGGCACCGGGCGTGCGCCAGGGCAGGTCGCGCGCGGCGCCGGCGTACCACTCGAGCACCGGCTCGTGCAGATCGTGCGACTCGTCCCGGGTGCTCACTCCTCCATTCTCCGGGCGTGAGATGCGGCTGCTTCGGGCGCCCCCGGAGTGGCAGCACGCTCGGGAAGAGAAGCCTCGCTAGCGTTCGGTCCATGACGTCGCTGACCCGCGGGCCGCTGCCGGCCTCGGTGTACTGGCGGCGCCGACTGATCGTGTTCGGCGGCCCACTCGCTCTGGTGATCGTGCTGGCGCAGGTGCTGGGCGGCAGCAGCGACGGTTCGTCGTCCGACCCCGGGTCGGCGACGGTGGTGGCTGCCGACGCGACCGGCAGCGGCGCCACCGAGTCGCCCTCGGCCACCCCGACCCAGAAGAAGGCCCGCAAGCCCGGGCGCCGCAAGAGCAAGGAACCGGAGCCGGTGCTGGCCGAGCCCGAGGGCCGCTGCAGCGGCGCCGACATCTCCGTGACCCCCGAGGTCGACGGGGCGGTCGCGGGGCGCGACGTGGCGCTCACGCTGGGACTGCGCACGCTGGAGTCGCCGGCCTGCCTGTGGAAGGTGTCCCCGGACAACCTGACCCTGAAGATCACCTCCGGACCCGACTTCGTGTGGTCCAGCCAGCAGTGCCGGCGGGCGGTGCCCCGTCGCGAGGTGGTCGTGCGCAACAACGCCACCACCCCGGTCGAGATCGTCTGGGAGGAGGCCAAGCGGTCCGACGACGACTGCTCGGGCCTCGCCGGCTGGGCGATGCCCGGGTGGTACCACGCGATCGCGGCAGCATTGGGCGGGGAGCCCACCGACGTGCAGTTCGAGCTCGAGACACCCCCGGCCCCGCAGGTCACGAAGACCGCCAAGCCCAAGAACGGCTGACCTGTCGCTCGTGGTTGGCGCTGACGCGCTGACCTGCCACTCGTGGTCGGCGCTGACGCGCTGACCTGCCACTCGTGGTCGGTGTTCAGCCGGTGACCTGTCGCTCGTGGTCGATGGTGCCCCGGTGACCTGTCGCTCGTGGTGGGGGTGGGTGGTCGCCGCTGCGCGGGACTTCGGGGTGTTAGTGAGCCCTGGGGTGGTTGTGGGTGGGGAGGGTCGGCTGCGCCGGAGGGGCCCGCTCGGCCAAACCACCCGCTCCGCTCGTTCCTCACGGAGCGGGGGCCAGGCCCATCCACGGCCTCGGGGCCCCTCCGGCTCCGCCGCCCCACCCCGC
>NZ_QZVR01000004.1 GCF_003660455.1 Nocardioides ferulae
TCGCTCAGGGCTGGCGGGGGTTCCGCTGCGCAGCGGCTTCTCAGACGTAGCGCTCGAGGATGGTGGACTCGGCGAGGCGGGAGAGGCCCTCGCGCACGCTGCGCGCCCGCAGCTCGCCGACGCCTTCGACGGCCTGGAGGTCGTCGATGCCGGCCGAGAGCAGCTTCTGGAGGGTGCCGAAGTGGTCGACCAGGCGGTCGACGACGGTCGGTGGGAGGCGCGGCACCTTGGCCAGGAGCCGGTAGCCGCGGGGGGCGACGGCGCCGTCGAGGTGCTCGCCGTTGCCGAGGCCGAGCACGCGTGCCGCCGAGGCGGGGTCGACCAGCTCGGTGGGGGAGAGCGCCTCGAGCCGGGTCAGCAGCTCCTCGGCGCTCTTGCTGCGCTTGCCGCCGGGCAGGTAGTCGCGGATGACCAGCTCACGCTCGGCGTCGACGCCGGTGATCAGCTCCTCCAGTTGCAGGGAGAGGAGGCGGCCGTCGGTGCCGAGCTCGAGGACGTAGTCCTCGATCTCGCGGGCGATGCGGGTGACCATCTCGAGCCGCTGGGCGACGACGGCGACGTCGCGCACGGTGACGAGGTCCTCGATCTCCAGCGCCGACAGGGTGCTGGCGACCTCGTCGAGGCGCAGCTTGTAGCGCTCGAGGGTGGCCAGCGCCTGGTTGGCGCGCGAGAGGATCTGTCCGGAGTCCTCGAGGACGTGGCGGGTGGCCCCGACGTAGGCCGCGATGATCTGCATCGACTGGGAGACCGAGATGACCGGGAACCCGGTCTGCTTGGCCACCCGGTCGGCCGTGCGGTGCCGGGTGCCGGTCTCTTCGGACGGGATCGTGTGGTCGGGCATCAGGTGGACGGCGGCCCGGAGGATGCGGGTGACCTCGCGGTCGATGATGATCGCGCCGTCCATCTTCGCCAGCTCCCGCAGCCCTGTGGCGGTGAAGGGCACGTCGAGGACGAACCCGCCCGTCGCGATCGACTCGACGGTCTTGTCGGAGCCGAGCACGATCAGGGCGCCGGTGCGCCCCCGCAGGATGCGTTCGAGACCGTCACGCAAGGCGGTGCCGGGGGCGATCGCCTCCAGCGTCGCTCTCAGGCGCAGGGTCTCGTCCGAGCGGTCCGTGGCCACACGCCCTCCGTTTCGGCTGCGGCGCTGGTCAGGCCGCGGGCAGGAGTCTATCCGTCGACCGCCATGTGGAGCGGCGTCTGGCCCGCGGGTGCCTGAAGCTGCAGCACCCGCAGCGCGCTGGCGAGGTCGGGGACGTCGACCACGCGCATGCCGTCGACGACGCGGGCCGAGGCGCGGGGCGCCCGCGGGTCGGCCACCTCGGAGGGGACCACGGCCAACGAGAACCCCAGCCGGGCCGCCTCGGCCAGCCGTTGCGGCAGGTCGCGGACCCGCCGCAGCTCACCGGCCAGGCCGATCTCGCCGAGCACCACGGCCCCGCGCGGCGGTGGCTTGCCCAGCCACGCCGAGGTGAGCGCCACCGCCAGCGCCAGGTCGGTCGCGGGGTCGGTGAGCCGTGCGCCACCGACCGAGGAGGCGAAGACGTCCATCTGGTGCAGCCGCACCCGGCAGTGCTGCTGCAGCACCGCGAGCACCAGCGCCACCCGGGAGGAGTCGATGCCGGTGGTGGTGCGCCGCGGTCGCTCCAACGCCGAGTGGGTGACCAGGGCCTGCACCTCGGCCAACAGGGGGCGCCGGCCCTCGAGGGTGACCGCGACACAGCTGCCCGGCACCCGGCCGTGCAGACTCTCGACGAACAGCCCGGTGGGGTCGGTCACCGCGTGGATGCCGTCGGAGCCGAGGTCGAAGCAGCCCACTTCGTCGACCGGTCCGAAGCGGTTCTTCACCGCCCGGACCATGCGGAAGCGGGAGGCCCGCTCGCCCTCGAAGTGGAGCACCACGTCGACGAGGTGCTCGAGCACTCGAGGCCCGGCGATGGAGCCGTCCTTGGTGACGTGACCCACCAGCACGGTCGTGATGCCCTGCGTCTTGGCGACCCGGATCAGCGCGGCGGCGACCTCCTTGACCTGGGTCACCCCGCCGGGGACGCCCTCGACGCCGGCCGCGGCGATGGTCTGCACGGAGTCGACGACGAGCAGGTCGGGGCGCACCTGCTGGATGTGGGTGAGCACGGCGCCGAGATCGGTCTCGGCGGCGAGGTAGAGCTCGTCGTGGACGCCGTCGGTGCGGTCGGCGCGGAGCCGCACCTGCGAGGCGGACTCCTCGCCGGTGACGTAGAGGGTGCGCCGACCCGAACCTGCGGTGCGCGCCGCGACCTCGAGCAGCAGCGTGCTCTTGCCGACCCCGGGTTCGCCGGCGAGGAGGATCGCCGCCCCGGGCACCAAGCCACCCCCGAGCACCCGATCGAGCTCGTCGACGCCACTGCCTCGGAAGCTGGCCTCGGCGACGTCGACCTGGCCGATCGGCACCGCGGGCCGGCTCACCGGCCCGGCCGCCGCCCGATGGACGGGAGCGGCCGCCTCGGCCACCGAGCCCCAGGCCTGGCACTCCCCGCAGCGGCCCACCCACTTGCCGGTCTCCCACCCGCACTCGGAGCAGCGGTACGCCGGTCGGGGAGGTCTGCTGCTCGTCCGCGATGCCATGCCCGGAACGCTAGGGGAGACCGCCGACAGCCGCCGCGACGCCACCCCGGCGACCATGGTCCGCGTCACAGCCTCCACGGGCCTCGCCGAGCGTGCCACGTTCGGCCGCTTCCGGGCCTAGACTCGACTTGGATCGATCCACGACCGTTCGGTCGCGGATGCTCGAGAGGGGGAGCCGGTGTCGTCCAGTCCTGGTCGCGCGGGCACACCACCCACGCTCGCCGATGTCGCGGAGCTCGCGGGTGTCTCACGTCAGACCGTCTCGAACGCGGTGAACAACCCCGACCTGCTGCGTGCCGACACCCTCGAGCGGGTGCAGCAGGCGATCGACGAGCTCGGCTACCTGCCGAACCGGGCGGCTCGCAACCTGCGTACCCGCGCCTCCCACCTCATCGGCATGCGGATCAAGCCCGCCCAGGAGGGCACGGCCAACGCCACGATGGACCGCTTCGTGCACTCGCTGGTCGACACCTCCCGCGAAGCCGGCTACCACGTCCTGTTGTTCTCCGGCGAGCTCGACGACCCGCTGGCGGGCTACGACGACCTGCTTCGCTCGACGGCCGTCGACGCGTTCGTCATCTCCGACACCTTCCTCGGCAACCCGCAGGCGGCCTGGCTGGAGACCAAGCGGGCACCGTTCGTGGCGTTCGGCCGGCCGTGGGACAACCCGGTCGCCCGCCACCCGTGGGTCGACGTCGACGGTGCCGCCGGGTGTGAGCTGGCCACCAACCACCTGCTCGACCGTGGCCACGAGCGCATCGCCTGGATCGGCTGGCGCAAGGACTCCTTCATCGGAGAGGACCGCCGCGCCGGCTGGGCGCGGGCCATGCGCACCCGGGGCCTCTCGACCACCGGTCTCGCCTCACGGGTCGAGGACACGGTCGCCAGTGGGCGGGAGGCGGCCACCGTGCTGCTCGACGAGGCCCGCCCGAGCGGCTTCGTGTGCGCCTCCGACACCTTGGCCATGGGGGTGTTGCACGCCCTGAGCGAGCGGGGCCTGCTGCCCGGTCGCGACATCGCCGTGGTCGGTTTCGACGACTCCCAGGTCGCCCAGGTGGTCCCACCCGGCCTGACGTCGGTGCGGCAGCCCCTGGAGGACGTCGCGATCGAGACCGTGAAGGCGCTCGAGGGGCTGCTCGCGCACCCGCCGACGGCCTCGGCAGGAGTGCTGCTGAAGCCGTCACTCGTGGTCCGCGGGTCGAGCGGGCCGGAGTGACCGGCTACCGGGTGACCCGCACCCGAACGACGCCGTGGGCGGTGGATCCTCCGCTGGTGACCTGCACCCGGCACAGGTAGCGCCCCGGGCGAGGAAGTACGCCGGTCAGCCGGCCGGCCTTCGAGAC
The DNA here is from genome assembly GCF_003660455.1 of Nocardioides ferulae. Taxonomy (GTDB): domain Bacteria; phylum Actinomycetota; class Actinomycetes; order Propionibacteriales; family Nocardioidaceae; genus Nocardioides; species Nocardioides ferulae. The sequence continues at coordinate 3,948 of NZ_QZVR01000004.1, forward strand.
CCGGAGGCCTCGTGGCAGTGTCCGGGCTCGCCAGACGAAGGCGCCGTCGCCACCGCTTGCGGCGAGCCGGAGCCGAACCTGCCGGCCCGCGCGGACGGCCACCGACCGGTCCACGACCGAGACCGGCCCCGGTGACACCAGCACGGTGACCTGGGCGCCGGCCCGCTGCGTACCCGACACCACCTGGACCGGGAACCGGTGCTCGCCCACGGAGGCCCGGGCAGCGGTCACGACACCGTCGCCGGATAGCAGTACGCCGGGCGGCAGGTCGTGGGCCTGCCACGCGTACTCCCCGGTGCCGCCGGCGGCGGCCAGTCGCAGACCGTCGGCGGTGCCGTAGCCGAGGCGCACCGTCTGGTCCGTGACCGTCAGGGGGGCCGGGGTCACCTCTACGGTCACCGTCGCCTCCCCGACGAGCCCGGCGGAGTGGGCCCGGACGACGAACCGGAAGGTGCCGGCCTCGTGCGCCAGGCCGCTCAGCGTGCCTCGGTCGCCGAGCGCGAAGCCCGGGGGCAGGGCCTGGGCCGACCAGGTGAAGCTCCCGTCGCCGCCTCGCGCCGAGAGTGTGGCCACGAACGGGTGGCCGGCGACCGCGGCGAGCCGGTGGTCCTCGACGACGACGGCGGCCGGTGCCTCGGTGACGTCGACGGTCACCTGGACCGTGAGTCGCTGGGTGCCCGACTCGACCGTCACGGACCAGGTGGACGAGCCCGGACCGGGCGGCGTCCCGGTGAGGACGCCGTCCGCGGCCACGCGCAGCCAGGGGTGCGGGGCGGGGGCCGACCAGGCATGGGAGCCGGTGCCCCCGGCTGCGACGAGCCGGGCGGCGAACGGCTCGCCGGCCTGCCCGACGAGATCGTGAGGGCCCGCTGTCAGCTCGGGAAGGACGGTCAGCGTGAGGGGGATGGACGCCGACGCGTCGCGGCCGTCACGCACGGTGACCGTGGCCGCGAAGGTCCCCGCCACGGTGGCGCGTCCGTGGAGCCGGCCGGTCGCCGGGTCCAGGGACAGGCCGCTGGGCAGACCGGTGGCTGACCAGGTGTAGTCCGGCGTGCCTCCCGCCGCCTCACCGGCCGGAGCGTCGACGGGGCGACCGGACACCAGCTCGGGAAGCAGTGCCGGGCCAAGGGTGAGTGCCGTGTCGGTGACGCCGACCTCAACGGTGTAGCCGCCGAGCGAGCCGTAGTCGTCGTAGCCGCCGGGGGTGCTTGGTGAGCCGTGGCCGACGCCGTCGAGCCGGACCAGGTAGCGGCCGGCCGGCAGCGTCCCGGACCAGGTGGCGTCCAGGCCCGCCGCCGTCCGGCGACTGAGCTCGACAGCCGGCGGGTCCGCGAAGCCGACGGTGTTCCCGGCGAGATCGAGCACGGTGAGCGAGAGGTCCAGGTTCGGGGCGCCGGAGGTGGGTGCGGCGGACACGTGACCGGGCCGGCGCCGGTGGTGAACGTGAACGTGTCGACATCGCTGCGCTGCGCGATCACACCGGGGGTCGCAACGCCGGGGACGAGGGGGGAGGCGCTCGCCGCGACGTCACCGTGGTCGTCGGCGCGCGGCCCGGCGACCGCGGCGATGATCGCGACGTCGTCCTCGCGGTTGCTCGCGCCTGGGTAGTCCCCGCGCGACCACTGGGTGATCGGATGGTAGTAGCCGGCACCCATGATCGGAGCCCAAGGTGCCCACCCGAGGCTGTACTGCCTGGTGCTGTCGCCGTCGTGCCTGAGGCCGAAGCTGTGCCCGGCCTCGTGGGAGGCGGCCTCCCCGATCGAGTGCCCGTCGGGGCCGGTGCCGGCGGTGAACACCCAGGCCGGGGAGTAGTAGCCGTAGGAGGTGTCCCTGCCGAGGATTCCGACGTAGGCGACGCCGGCGCAGCCGCAGCTGGTCCCGATCGGCCCGCTGTCCGTCACCACCACGCGGATGCCGAAGCGCGGGTCGGTGGGGCTGGACCGGTCGATCGCGTCGGGCCCCGGGTCGCGGGTGGTCACGTTGACGTCGAACGGCGCGTAGTCCTCGGCCACCACCTGCCAGGCCCGTTGGATCGAGGTGAGCTCGGCGTCGGTGAAGGCGGTGTCGGTCGGGGCGGAGAGGGAGAAGGGCGCGGCCACGGTCGGGTCGCCGTAGGTGCGGTTCCAGGCCGTGCCGCTCACGGTCTCGCCGGTGAAGTCGAGGTAGATCGTGACCGGGGCGCCGGGGCGGGACTCCAGGGCGAAGGTCTGGGGGAGCGGGGCGAGGCCGGCCGCTGCGGCGAGGTCCGGGGCCGGGGACTGCTCCTCGGGTGCGGTCGCCGGGTCGAGGTAGAAGGCACGTCCGCAGCGGTCGAGCCACAGTGACCCGTCGTCCGCGGCTCGGCGCAGCTCCTGTCGTCCGACGTCGTTGCGCTCGGCGGCCAGTGACAGGTCGTCACCGGACCGCGCCGCGAGCCTGGGCAGCGCGGCCGTGGCGGGTGCCGGGCGCGCCAGCAGGGGCCGCTCGCAGTCCTCGGCGCCGTCGCCGGCGGTGACGCCGAGCTCCGGCGTGAAGGCCGGTGCCGTGGCGGGGGACGCGGCTGCCGTGGGTGCCGCGAGCAACAGGCTCAGACCCACGGCCAGGCACAGTGAGTACGCCGTGCCGCCGGTGCGCGACCCTGGGTGCGGGCTGCCGGCTGGCCGTGCGGGCCTGGCCGGCCTGGCCGGCCTGGTGAACCACGTGGGCATGGTCGCGTCCTCGGGTCGGTGCTCGAACGCGTCCGGGGGCGGCCGCGCTCACGGCGGGACAGACAGGCGGGCCGCCCTCTCGTGGCATCGGTGAGGTGGGCCCTTCCTTGAGCATTTCCACCGTCTCGCGGGGTCGTGCGCCCCACGACGCGCCATGGCGCGACCTCAGGCACACGACCCGTGTGCCGCGGGCCTCAGAACCGCCGCCACCACAGGTTGACCGCGTAGTCGACCTCGGTGCCCTCGTGCTCGGCGAGCACCTCGGCCGCCACCGCCGTGGGCAGTTCGATGCCGACCACCGCCTCGAGGTCGGCGCGCGAGTCGAACGACCACCGCAGGTCGACCGGGAGGCGGCCCCATCCACGGTCGGACCAGAACCGCTCCACCGCGGCCGGGTCGACGTCGGGGAAGCCGCGCCGGAACCAGCCGCCGAACGTGGACCGGGTGGCGTCGTTGTCGATGACCAGCGCGACGCCACCGCGGCGCACGACCCGGTCGAGCTCGGCGAGCCCGGGTTCGCAGCCTGGTCCGAAGAAGTAGGCCCAACGGGCGTGGACGACGTCCACCGACGCGGGCGGCAGCGGCAGCGCCTGCGCGGTGCCCTGCTGCACCGTCACGTGCGGCAGCCGGCGGGTACGCCGTCTGGCGAGCGCCGCCAGGTCGGGGTGCGGCTCCACACCGACGACGGCCCTGGCCTCCTCGGCGAACCAGGGCAGGTGGAAGCCGGTGCCGCAGCCGATGTCGAGGACGTCGGCGCCCGCCCATCCCGCGGTGCGCCCCGCCGCGGCCAGCGCGGACCGCATCGCCTGCTCCAGGGCGCCGTCGGGGTCGACCGCGCGGTTCTCGAGCTCGTAGGTCGCGGGGTGGTGCCAGATGTTCGGACTGGGCACCGCGCCGCGGGGGAGCGAGCGGTTGGTCACGGCCCGTCCCCGAGAGTGGTGGCGGGCGTGGCTGGATGCCGGGTGGATCTCGACCCGCCCGTCGCGGCCTCGTGGCTCGGTCGCGGGGCTTGCTCGATCTCCCCGCGCACCGCAGCCCGCTCCTGCGTCGCGGTCTGCTGCGCGGTGAGCTGCGCGGTCAGATCCGGACCAGGCCGCTCGGGGTCTGGAACTGGGCGGCGATCACGCCCGGGGTGCCGTGGGGGGCCACCCACTCGACCTTGACGTCCTCCAGCGGCGACTCGACGGGCTCGCCGAGCCACTCGCTGACCCGCAGCGGGTCGCCCGCGATCTCGAGAGCGTGCAGGGACAGCTCGCCGGTGGCCCCGCTGCTCGGGTGCAGCTCGTCGGGGCTCTGCCACTGCACGAAGAACGGCAGCTGCGGGTCGGAGATCAGCCCGTTGACGCCGATCTGCCGCCACAGCAGCTCGGTGCCGTCGGGGCGGTGGCGGTTGCCCTTGACGGCTTCGCGGCCGAGTCGCTGTTCGACCACGGCGATGTCCTTGACGGCGACCACCCAGCCGAGCCAACCGCCGCCGAGTGCGGACCGGGCGCGGACCGCCTGGCCGAACGGGGCCTTGTCGGAGGCGGGGTGGTCGAGGACCTCCACGATCTCGAGGTAGGTCTTGTCGGCGAGCGGCAGGGTCATGTTGCGGGTGCCGAAGCGGGGGTGGATGCCTCCGTCGACGAACTCCTGCCCGAGCAGCTTCCCGATGCGCTGGGCGGTTCCGGCGAGCCCATCCGGTCCTGCTGCGTACGAAAGGTGGTCCAGGCGCATGCCAGATTGTGGACACAGTGCCGCGGGCCGCCCACATCGGGGTCGCTGTCTCTTGACGTCGAGACGGTTGAGATCCGCGCTGCCGCAGGTCAGGCCGGGTGTGCCGGCGCCGCGCGATCAGGCGGGGTCGGCGGGGTGCCGGCCGAGGGTCGAGCGGGAGCGCACGTGCGACTCGCAGTGCCGGACCAGCTCGGCGTACGCCGCCTGGCCCATCAGCGCGACCAGCTCGGCCTCGTGGGTGAGGTAGACCGGCTCGGCGGCGACGTGGGCCTCGGTGTTGCCCGAGCAGTACCAGTCGAGGTCGTGGCCCCCGGGCCCCCAGCCGCGGCGGTCGTACTCGCCGATCGTGACCTCGGTGTAGCTGGTGCCGTCCTGCCGCTCGACGTCGCGGAAGGTGCGCCGGATCGGCAGCTGCCAGCACACGTCGGGCTTGGTCTCCAGTGGGTGCCGGTCGAGGCGGAAGGCGAGCTGGTGCAGGGCGCAGCCGGTGCCCGCGGCGAACCCGGGGCGGTTGTGGAACACGCAGGCCTGCTGCCCGTCGACCTCGGCGGTGCGGGTCTTGCGCTCGCCGTCGTCGTCGGCCTCGACCCAGTCGGCCGCAGTCACCTCGCGCCCCGGGTGGAGCTGCCACTGCTCGGGGCCGAGCTGGGCGACGTACGCAGCCACTCGGCGCTCGTCGTCGGCGTCGGAGAAGTGCGCCCCGAGGGTGCAGCAGCCGGAGTCGGGGGCGTCGGCGTAGATGCCGCGGCAGCCCTGGCCGAAGATGCAGGTGTAGGCCGAGGTCAGCCAGGTGAGGTCGCAGCGCAGCACCTCGGCGTCGTCGTCGGGGTTGACGAACTCGACGTAGGCGCGCGGGAAGGCCAGGTCGACTTCGGGCACCGGGCCAGACTACGCGGCGGGTAGGTTGGAGCCATGCGGCTGGGCGTCCTCGACATCGGCTCCAACACGGGGCACCTGCTCGTGGTCGACGCCCATGGCGGCGCGGCACCGCTGCCGGCCTTCTCCCACAAGCAGCCGTTGCGCCTGGCCGAGCACCTCGACGCAACGGGGGCGGTCACCCAGGCCGGCGTCGACGCGCTGGCCGGGTTCACGGCCGAGGCGCTGGTCGTCGCCGAGGACAAGGGCTGCGAGGAGATGCTGGCGTTCGCCACCTCGGCGGTCCGCGACGCAGGCAACAGCGAGGCCGTGCTGGAGCACGTCCACCAGCGCACGGGCGTCGAGATCACGGTGCTCTCGGGCGAGGACGAGGCCCGGCTCACGTTCCTGGCGGTGCGCCGCTGGTTCGGCTGGTCGGCGGGCCGCCTGGCCGTGTTCGACATCGGTGGCGGCTCGCTCGAGATCGCGGCCGGGGCCGACGAGGCCCCGCACGTGGCCTGGTCGCTGCCGCTGGGTGCCGCCCGGCTGGCGAGGGCCTTCCCGTGGGCGGGGGGCGCAGAGGCCGCGGGTGCGGGCGAGGTCGAGGAGGCGGTGCGCGAGCTGCGCCGCCGCATCCGCACCGAGATCGCCCGCGACGCCGGGCAGCTGCTCCGCGGCGGCCCGCCGGACCGGGCAGCGGCGACGTCGAAGACGTTCCGGTCGCTGGCTCGCATCTGCGGCGCCGCGCCGTCGGGCGAGGGGCCGCTGGTGCCGCGCACCCTTCCGTTCGCGGAGCTGTGCGAGTGGGTGCCGAAGCTGGCCGGCATGCGGCTCGAGGACGTGGCGGCGCTGCCGGGGGTCTCGGCCAGCCGGGCGCACCAGGTGCTCCCGGGGGCGTTGGTGGCGGAGGCCTGCATGGACATCTTCGGGCTGACCGAGCTGGAGGTCTGTCCCTGGGCGCTGCGCGAGGGCGTCATCCTCGAGCGCCTCGACCGGCTGAGCGTGCTGGGCTGAGGGTGGGCAGCAGGAGATGACCACCTCCAACACTCGCGTGGGGCTGTCGAGCGCCTCGGTCTATCCCGAGAGCTCGGCCCGTGCCTTCGAGTACGCCGCCGAGCTGGGCTACGACGCCGTCGAGGTGATGGTGGGCATCGACGCGCTCAGCCAGCAGACCTCGGCGGTGCTCCAGCTCTCCGAGCACCACGGCGTGCCGGTCTGCTCGGTGCACGCGCCCACGCTGCTGTTCACCCAGCGCGTGTGGGGCACCGAGCCGTGGGGCAAGCTCGAGCGGTCCGCCGAGATGGCGAACGCGGTGGGGGCCGAGGTCGTCGTCGTCCACCCGCCGTTCCGGTGGCAGAAGGAGTACGCCCGCGACTTCGTCGACGGCATCGCGGCGCTGGAGGAGTCCAGCGGGGTCGCGTTCGCGGTCGAGAACATGTATCCGTGGCGGGCGACCTCCAAGCGCGGCGTCGAGATGTACCTCCCCGGGTGGGACCCCTCCGCCGAGCCGTATGCCAACACCACCATCGACCTCTCCCACGCGGCGATCGCCGGCGACGACCCCATCGAGATGGCCAGGCGGCTGGGGTCCCGGCTGCGGCACATCCACCTCACCGACGGCACCGGCTCGGCCAAGGACGAGCACCTGGTGCCCGGTCGTGGCGGCATCGGCGCGGCCTCGTTCCTGCGGCACCTGGCGCGCAGCGGGTTCGGGGGCGACATCGTCGTGGAGATCAACACCCGGCGCTGCGAGACGCGCGAGGAGCGCGAGATCGATCTTCGGGAGTCACTGGAGTTCGCCCGGCAGCACTTCGCGGTGACCACGCCGTGAGCGAGGACGCGGCTCCGTCGGCGACGGTGGGGCGCGCGCCGCAGCGGCGCGGCCGGCGTCCCGGCGCCCCCGACACTCGGGCGGCGATCCTGGCGGCCGCCCGCACCTCGTTCGCCGCCACCGGCTTCGCCGGCACCTCGATCCGCTCGGTCGCCGCCGCCGCGGGGGTCGACCCGGCGTTGGTGCACCACTACTTCGGCACCAAGGACGACCTGTTCCTCGCCGCGCTGGAGCTGCGGGTCGACCCGAGGGTGGCGCGGCTGCCGGTGCTCGAGGGCGGACCCGAGCACGCCGGGCGTCGGATCATGGAGCTGTTCGTCTCGGTCTGGGACGACGAGGAGACCCGGCTCCCGCTCCTGGCGCTGGTGCGGGGGGCGGTCGAGCCGGGCGGCGCCCGGCTGGTGCAGGACGGCTTCTTCCGGCTGGTGCTCCGGCCGATCGGCGACGCGTTCGACCTCGACCAGCCGGACCGGCGGATGGCGCTGGTGGCCTCCCAGCTGTTCGGGTTGATCGTGGTCCGCTACGTGCTCGCGCTGGAGCCGCTGGCCTCCGCGCCGGCCTCCGAACTGGTGGCGACGTACGCCCCCGTGCTGCAGGGCTACCTCACCGCCCCGCTGCCCTGACCTTCGTCGCCGCGCGCTCCCGTCCGCCCTCTCGGGGTGGTGGTGCGGTTTCCCCAGGGGATGCAGCCGAACCGGCACTTCCCTAGGCGGGTACGACGCGGGAAGCGTGGTTTCCCCAGGGGATGCAGCCGAACCGACACCGCCCCGGCACGGGGGTTTCGTCTGCATACCGTGGTGAAGCGACAGCAGTCCGCGCCCTGCCCGGTGATCGTCGCCGCGGCGGGCCGCCACGTCGAAACCGCTTGCACATCCCCGCCCCGAGGAGCACAATTCATCACATGATGAAAAACGTCGTGGAGGTGCGGGGGCTCACGGTGGTCCGAGGGGGGCGCGGGGTGTTGGACTCGCTCGACCTCACGATCGGCGGCGGGGTGACCGGGCTGCTCGGTCCGTCCGGCTGCGGCAAGACCACGCTCATGCGGGCGATCGTGGGCGTGCAGCGCACCGCGGGCGGTGAGGTCCGCGTGCTCGGCGCACCTGCCGGCAGCAAGGGGCTGCGCGACCGGATCGGCTACGTGACCCAGGCGGCCAGCGTCTACGACGACCTCACCGTCGCCGAGAACCTGCGCTTCTTCGCGCGCGTGCTCGGGGCCGACCCGGGCGAGGTCGACGCGGCGGTCGACGCCGTCGACCTCGCCGACCATCGCGACGTCGTCGTCGGACGCCTCAGCGGCGGTCAACGCTCGCGGGCGAGTCTCGCGGTCGCGCTGCTGCGGCACCCCGACCTGCTCGTGCTCGACGAACCCACGGTCGGCCTGGACCCGGTGCTGCGCCGCGACCTGTGGCGGCTGTTCCATCGCCTCGCCGACGCGGGCGCGGCGGTGCTGGTCTCCAGCCACGTGATGGACGAGGCCGAACGGTGCGACCGGCTGTTGCTGATGCGCGAGGGGCGGATCCTCGCCGACGACACCCCCGACGGGCTCAGGCAGCGCACCGGAGGCGCCGACATCGAGGCCGCCTTCCTCGCCCTGGTCGACGCGGAGGCCGCGGCATGAACGCCCGGATCCTGCTCGGGGTGACCGTGCGGGTGCTCCTCCAGCTGCGCCGCGACCACCGGACGCTGGCGATGCTGATGCTGCTGCCGTGCCTGCTGATGTCGCTGCTGTGGTGGATGTACGAGGACGTGCCCGGCGAGAGCATGTTCGACCGGGTCGGGCCCGCCCTGCTGGCGATGTTCCCGTTCATCGTGATGTTCCTGGTCACCAGCGTCACCACCCTGCGCGAACGCTCTAGCGGCACCCTGGAGCGGCTGCTGGCGATGCCCACCGGCAAGCTGGACTTCCTCGGCGGCTACGCCCTGGCGTTCGGCCTGGTCGCCGCCGTGCAGTCGGCTCTCGCCGTGGGGGTGAGCGTGGGTCTGCTCGGGCTCGAGATCACCGGCCCGCTGTGGCTGCTGACCGTGGTGTCGGTCGCCGACGCCGTCCTGGGCTCGGCGCTGGGCCTGTTCGTGTCCGCCTTCGCGCAGACCGAGTTCCAGGCGGTGCAGTTCATGCCCGCGCTGGTGATCCCGCAGATCCTGCTCTGCGGACTGTTCATCCCCCGCGACCGCCTCCCGGACGTCCTCGAGGTGATCAGCGACGCCTTGCCGCTCTCCTACGCCGTCGACGCCATGACCCAGCTGACCGTGTCGAGCTCGACCGGCGAGGTGTGGTCGGACCTCGCGGTCGTGGCGGCGTTCGCGGTGGCGGTGCTGGCCCTCGGCGCCGCCACCCTGCGACGGCGTACGGCGTAGCCTGGGGCCCGCGCCGGTCGGCACGGCGCTGCCAGTCCAGGACGAGGAGGACCATGTCTCTGCTCCGCCAGCCCTTGCTGCTCCTCGCCCGCAGCGCCAAGGTCAAGCGGCTCGTGACCACCATGCCGGTCACCTCCTCCCTCGTCGACGGCTACGTCCCGGGCGAGGGTCCGCAGGACGCCGTCCGGGCCACGGCCGACCTGGTCGACGACGGCCTGCGGGTGACGCTGGACTACCTCGGCGAGGACACCCGCGACGCCGACCAGGCCGAGCGCACGGTCGCCGCCTATGCCGAGGTCCTGCACCAGCTGGCCGCACGCTCGCTGACCCGGCACGCGGAGGTGTCGGTCAAGCTCACCGCCATCGGGCTGGCGCTGCCCGACCACGGCTACAAGATCGCGCTCGAGAACGCCCGCACGATCTGCCGGGCCGCCCGCAACGCCGGCACCTCGGTGACCATCGACATGGAGGACCACACCACCACCGACCGCACCCTGGCCATCCTGCGCGACCTGCGCAAGGACTTCCCCGAGACGGGCGCGGTCCTCCAGGCGGCGCTGCGGCGCACCGAGGACGACTGCCGCGCGCTGGCCCACGAGGGGTCGCGGGTGCGGCTGTGCAAGGGCGCCTACCTCGAGCCCGACGAGGTGGCGTTCACCGACCGGCACGAGATCGACCGCTCCTTCGTGCGCTGCCTCAAGGTGCTGCTCGCCGGGCAGGGCTATCCCATGATCGCCACCCACGACCCGCGGATGGTCGAGATCGCCTGCTCCCTGGCCAGCCGCTACGACCGCACCCAGGGCTCGTACGAGTTCCAGATGCTCTATGGCATCCGCCCCGCCGAGCAGCGCCGGCTGGCGTCGGTCGGCGAGGAGGTGCGCGTCTACGTCCCCTACGGCACCGAGTGGTACGGCTACCTGATGCGCCGGCTCGCCGAGCGACCGTCGAACCTGGCACTCTTCGCCACGTCGCTGATCTCCAAGAAGTAGCCCGGCGGCCCACAGCTTGCCCGACCGCAGCCACCACGAGTAGGACGGTGCCCCCCACCATGGCCGAACAGTCGCACTCCACCGGGCAGACCGCGATCCTCGGGGCGGGGGTGATGGGCGAGACCCTGCTGTCCGGCCTGGTCCGCGCCGGCCGCCGGGTCGACGCGCTGCTGGTCGGTGAGAAGCGCCCCGAGCGAGCCCGCGAGCTGGAGGAGCGCTACGGCGTCTCGGTGGTCAGCAACCGGGAGGCCGCCGCGGCCGCCGACACGCTGGCTCTGGTCGTGAAGCCCCAGGACATGGGCGACCTGCTCGACGAGATCGCCCCCGACCTGCGCTCGGGCCAGTTGATCGTGTCGCTGGCGGCCGGCATCACCACGGCGTTCATCGAGGCCCGGGTGCCCGAGGGCGTCGCGGTGGTCCGGGTGATGCCGAACACTCCCGCCCTCGTCGACGAGGGCATGGCCGCGATCTCCCCCGGCTCCCACTGCGACGAGGCCCACCTCGCCGAGGCCGAGGCGCTGATGGGCTCGGTGGGGCGGGTGCTGCGCATCCCCGAGCGCCAGCAGGACGCGGTGACCGCGATCTCCGGCTCTGGCCCGGCCTACATCTTCTTCGTGGTCGAGTCGATGATCGAGGCCGGCGTCCACCTCGGGCTGCCGCGCACCACCGCCAGCGAGCTGGCGATCCAGACGCTGCTCGGGTCGGCCAAGATGCTGCGCGAGACCGGCACCCACCCCGCGGTGCTGCGGGAGCAGGTGACGTCGCCGGCCGGCACCACGGCCGCGGCGCTGCGCGAGCTGGAGATCCACCGGGTGCGGGCCGCGTTCCTGGCCGCGATGGAGGCCGCCCGCGACCGCTCTCGCGAGCTCGCCGCCGGCAGCTGAGCCTCAGCGCAGTCCCATGGCGGCCTGGGCGGCGGTGAGGACCGGAGCGGTGACCTCCAGGCACCGCGCCGCGCCCTCGGCGTACACCCGCTCGACCGCGGCCGGGTCGTCGGCCAGCTCGGCGTAGCGGCGCTGGATCGGCTCGAGCCGGGCGACGACCGCGTCGGTGACCGCCCGCTTCAGCGCGCCGTACGTCGCGACGCCGTCGGTCGAGCCGCCGCAGGCCTCGAGCACGTCGAGCAGGTTGGTCACGCCCGGCTTGCTCTCGCGGTCGCGGCGCACGGCGTCGGGTCCGGTGTCGGAGTCGGTCACCGCCCGCGCCACCTTGCGGCGCACCACGTCCGGCGGGTCGAGCAGGTGGATCGTGCCCGCGGTCGACGCGTGCGACTTGCCCATCTTGACGGTCGGCTGCGCCAGGTCCATCACCCGGGCGCCGCTGGCCGGAGTCGTGATCTCCGGGACCGTGAAGACCGGCCCGTACGTCGTGTTGAAGCGCACCGCCAGGTCGCGGGTCAGCTCCACGTGCTGGCGCTGGTCCTCGCCGACGGGCACTCGCTGCGGGCGGTAGAGGAGGATGTCGGAGGCCATCAGCGTCGGGTAGGTGTAGAGCGCGGCGCGGGTGGAGTCGCGGCCGCGCCCCTTCTCCTTGAACTGGATCATCCGGTTCAGCTCGCCGGTGCTGGCGACGCACTCGAGGAGGTAGCCGAGCTGGTTGTGCGTGGGCACCCGGCTCTGCACGAACAGCGTGGCCCGGTCGAGTCCCGTGGCGAGCAGGAGGGTGGCCATCTCGCGGGTGCGCTCGCGGACGTCGGCGGGGTCCTGGGGCACGGTGAGCGCGTGCAGGTCCGCGACGCCGAAGAAGCAGTCGGCCCGGTCCTGGGCCGCCGCCATCGGTGCGAGCGCCCCGAGCAGGTTGCCCAGCGTGAGTCGACCGGTCGGCTTCAGCAGCGAGAGTTGGCGGGCCGTCGCGCCGTCCTCGGCGGCCGGGGGCAGGGTCGGACGGGTCTCCGGCCGGGTGTCCGGGGCGGTGGTGGTCATGGCTCCTCCTGGTGTCGTCGCCCGCGGGAGGGGCGCGTCGACCGGAGGTCCGGAGTCGAGCACGGCCGCCCGTGGGCGGCCGTGGTGTGGGATGTGCTGGTGGGGTGGCCGCCCTCAGGCGGGCCACCACGCGGTGCGCACGACAGTGCGGTTCTCGATCAGCACCGGGCCAGGATGCCACACCCCGCCGTCCGGACGGGCCGACCTCCCCGGGGCCCGTCCTGCTGGCCGTCCTGCTGCCCGTCCTGTGGCGTTGTGTCGGCGACCACCGCCGACGGCGAGTAGCGTCCGCCACATGGCCTCCTGTCCCGGACCGGCGTGCGTCGTCTTCGACTCCTCTCTCACCGACTACGACTTCGGGCCGGCGCACCCCATGTCGCCGCTGCGTGTCGACCTGACCATGCGGCTGGCCGGAGAGCTCGGCGTCACCGGACCGGGCGGACTGATGACGGTGCCGGCGGTGGCCGCCGACGAGGACACCATCGCCACGGTCCACGACCCGCGGCTGATCGAGGCGGTCCAGCAGGCCGGCCGCACGCCCAGCGAGGCCAAGGCGTCCTTCGGTCTCGGCACCGAGGACAACCCGGTGTTCGCGCGCATGCACGAGGCGTCGGCCCACGTGGTCGGGGCCAGCCTCGAGGCGTTCCGCAGGGTCTGGAGCGGCGAGGTGCTGCACGCGGCGAACATCACCGGCGGGCTGCACCACGCGATGCCCGACCGGGCTTCGGGATTCTGCATCTACAACGACGTCGCGGTCGGCATCAAGCACCTGCTCGCCCAGGGCGCCGAGCGGGTCGCCTACGTCGACGTCGACGTCCACCACGGCGACGGGGTCGAGCGGATCTTCTGGGACGATCCGCGGGTGCTGACGATCTCGTTGCACGAGACCGGCCAGATGCTGTTCCCCGGCACCGGGTTCCCCGTCGACCTGGGCGGCCCCGATGCCCGCGGCTCCGCGGTCAACGTGGCTCTGCCGCCCGGCACCTCCGACGCCGGCTGGCTGCGGGCCTTCCACGCCGTGGTGCCGCCGCTCCTGCGCGAGTTCCGCCCGGACGTGCTGGTCACCCAGCACGGGTGCGACTCGCACGCCGACGACCCGCTCGCCCACCTGATGCTCACCGTCGACGGCCAGCGCGCGGCGTACCTCGCGCTCCACGAGCTGGCGCACGAGGTGGCGGGGGGCCGCTGGGTGGCGACCGGCGGCGGCGGCTACGCCCTCGTCGGTGTGGTGCCCCGGGCCTGGACCCACCTGCTGGCGATCGTCGGCGGTCGCCCACTCGAGCCGGACACCGAGACGCCGGGCGGCTGGCGCGAGCACGTCCGGGCCAGCCTGGACCTCACCGCGCCGTTCCGGATGACCGACGGCCGGCACCCCCGCTACCGCGACTGGAGCGAGGGGTACGACCCCGAGACCTGGCTGGACCGGGCGATCCACGCGACCCGCACCGAGGCGTTCCCCCTGCACGGTCTCGACCCGATGCCCTGACCGCAGCGGCGCACCGGACTGGTCCAGTGGGCGATTGCAAGGCGACACGCCGAATTCACAGCAGTTGCTTCAGTGTTCCTCTTCCCCAGCAGTCACACAGGCCCTATTCTCACCACGTCGCGGCGTTTTGTTCACCGGTGGGGAAGCCGGAGCGTCCGCTCAGAAGGATCGGTGCACGATGGCTGCCAACTCGTCCGGTGAGATCTCCGAAGCGAAGTTCCTGACCGTCGCCGAGGTGGCGGCGATGATCCGCGTCTCGAAGATGACCGTCTACCGGCTCGTCCACAACGGCGAACTGCCCGCGGTGCGGGTCGGGCGCTCCTTCCGGGTTCGCGAGGAGGACGCCAACGAGTACCTCCGCAAGAGCTTCTACAACGCCGGGTAGTCTCGCGCGGGCTCCCCTGGCGGGCGTCGTGTCGCCTGGTGCGCGGACCTGCGGGCGCCCACCAGGCGTCGTCGGATTCTGCGGGTACTGGTCCGGCCGATAGGCTGTCCTGGTTCTCCGCCCTGTCCGGAGGACGCATCCGCCGGCAGGTGCCGGCCGTTGGTCATCATCGGAAGGTAACTCGTGGGTTCTGTCATCAAGAAGCGGCGCAAGCGTATGGCGAAGAAGAAGCACCGCAAGCTGCTGAAGAAGACGCGCGTGCAGCGTCGCAAGCTCGGCAAGTAGCACCCGGCCCCGCCGCACCACGCATGGGCTCGGCCGGCAAGACCGTTCTGGTCACCGGGGTCTCGCGAGACCTCGGTCGCCGGTTCGCGCGCGCGCTGGCCTCCGAGCCCGAGGTGGGGCGGGTCATCGGCGTCGACGTCGTGCCGCCCCGCGGCGACATCGGCGACGTCTCGTTCGTCCGTGCCGACATCCGCACGCCGGTGATCGCCAAGGTCATCGCCAAGGAGGACATCGACACGGTCGTCCATCTCAGCGTGGTCTCCACCCCCGGCATCGCGGGTGGCCGCAGCTCCATGAAGGAGCTGAACGTCATCGGGACCATGCAGCTGCTGGCCGCCTGTCAGCGCGCTCCCGGTGTCGAGCACCTGGTGGTCAAGTCGACCACGTCCGTCTACGGCTCGAGCAACCGCGATCCCGCGATGTTCACCGAAGACATGGAGCCGCGCCGCGCACCCCGCTGGGGCTATGCCAAGGACGTCGCCGAGATCGAGAGCTACGTGCGCGGCTTCGCCCGCCGTCGAGCCGACGTGCGGGTCACGATGCTGCGCACCGCCAACGTGATCGGGCCCGGTGTCGCCAATCCGCTCACCTCCTACTTCCGCCTCCCCGCGATCCCGACCGTGGCCGGCTACGACGCGAGACTGCAGTTCCTGCACGAGGCGGACCTGATGGCGGTGCTGGGGCACGCCGTGCGCAGCGAGGTGCCGGGCACCTTCAACATCGCCGGTGAGGGCATGCTCATGCTCTCCCAGGCGGTGCGCCGGCTTCGCCGGCCATCGGTGTCCCTCCCGGGCTTCATGGTCGGGCAGCTCGGCAGCGCGCTGCGCTCGGCCCGCGTCGCCGACTTCTCGCCCGAGCACGTCTCCTACCTGACCTACGGACGCGGCGTCGACACGACCCGGATGCGCGAGGTGCTCGGCTTCCGGCCCCGCTACTCCACCGCGGAGGCCTTCGCCGACTTCGCCGAGTCGCTCGGGGTCTCCGCCCGTCCGACCGAGCGGGCCCTGGCCGGCCTCGAGGGCCGACTCGCCGGCGGCTCCACGACCCTGGGAGGACCGCATGGGTGACGCCGAGATCATCCCGATCGGCACACGAGGACGCCCGGGGCGCGGCACCGGCACCGCGCCCTCGTCCGCCGCGAGGGGGCTCGCCGGCAAGGAGGCGCGTGGTGCCTCCGGCCAGGGTGCCGCGAAGGCCAAGGGCGCCGGGAGCGGCAAGTCGGCCTCGGCCAGGAGCGCCAGGGGCGGGCCTCGTCACGGCGCCGACCGTGCCGCCACTGACGCGCCGGCCTCGAGTCCGGCCCCGCAGACCGGGCAGGACTCGGCCTCCGAGGCAGCGTCTGCGGCGGCCGCGCCCACCCCCCGGCCGCCGATCACCACCGAGGAGCGCGCCCCCGGGGCGGGCATCCCGGTCGGTGACTGGCTGGCCGCCTTCCAGTACGCCGCCCGCGAGCTCTTCGGTGACGAGTGGGAGCCCGAGCTCGCTCGACTGCTGGCCTTCCTCCGGCGTCGGGTGACCGGCGACTACACCGTCGACGAGTACGGCTTCGACCCCGAGGTCACCCAGCGGTTCTTCCTGGCGGCGCTGCGTCCGATCGCGCAGAAGTGGTTCCGCATCGAGGTCCGCGGCATCGAGAACATCCCCGCCGAGGGCGGTGCGCTGGTGGTGTCGAACCACTCCGGCACGATCCCGGTCGACGGCCTGATGACCATGGTCTCGGTGCACGACCACGCCGGCCGGTTCCTGCGCCCGCTCGGCGCGGACCTGGTCTTCCGGCTGCCCCTGGTCGGCACGTTGGCGCGCAAGGGCGGCGCCACGCTCGCCTGCGGCGACGACGCCGAGCGGATGCTGCGCGGCGGAGAGCTGGTCGGTGTCTGGCCGGAGGGGTTCAAGGGCATCGGCAAGCCGTGGTCGGAGCGCTACAAGCTGCAGCGGTTCGGCCGGGGAGGCTTCGTCTCGGCGGCGCTGCGCACGGGCGTGCCGATCGTGCCGCTGTCGGTCGTCGGCGCCGAGGAGATCTATCCGCTCGTCGGCAACCTGCCGGCGGTCGCCCGCCTGCTGGGCCTGCCCTACGTCCCGATCACGCCGCTGTTCCCGTGGCTGGGGCCGCTCGGCCTGTTGCCGCTGCCGTCGAAGTGGCTGCTGGAGTTCGGCGAGCCGATCCGCACCGACGACTACGACGCGGCGGCCGCCGACGACCCGATGCTGGTCTTCAACGTGACCGACCAGGTGCGCGAGACGATCCAGCAGACGTTGTACTCGCTGCTGATGGAGCGGGGCTCGGTCTTCCGCTGACCGCGACCGGCCGGCTGCCCGTGCCGGACCGCCGGTGCCGGGTCGGGTACCGACTGCCCGGGCTCAGGGCTCGGTGGGCGAGTCGCCGGTGCCGAGCAGGGCGCCGGTGAGCTCCTCGAGCAGTGCGCCGACCCCTTCGAGCACCGGGCTGACCACCGGGATCGAGACCTCGGGAGCGCCGCCCTTGCCGCCGCCGGACCCGGTCGTGCCGGACCCGTCGTCGCCGGTGCCGCCGGCTCCGCCGAGCGGAGCGGTGCCGGGCAGACCCGGGGTGGGCTGGCCGGTGTCGGGGTTGCTGACGCTGCCCGGCTGGTCCTCGCCGAGCTCGATCTGGGGGAGCCCGGGCCGCCCATCGCCCTTGCCGGCCTTGCCCGGCTTGCCGCCCTTGTCGGAAGCGGCCGCGGGATCGGTCGGCTCGTCGTCGGTGGTGGTGAGCTCGGTGGCCAGGTCGGAGAGGAGGCTCTCCACGCTGACGGTGACGAACTGGGGCGGGATGACCGAGATGCCCTGGCCGCCGCAGACCGAGCAGAGGTTCTGCGCCTCGGCGTCGATGCGGGTGAGCGCCTGGGCCGCGGTGACCAGCGCGCCTCGCGCCGTCTCGGGGACGCTGGCCTCCAGCGCGGTGAGCTGATCCATGCTGGTGGCGGTGAAGTCGCGCAGCTCGGCGATCGCGCCGGCGTTGGCGTTGGTCTCGTAGTCGTCGACCAGCAGATCGGATGCCTCGGTGGCCTGAGCCGTGAAGGTGTCGAGCGTGGCGGCGATCTCGTCGGCCTGGTCGGCGTCGTCGCGGCTGGCGAGTGCGTCGGCCTCGGCGAGACGGCCGCGGGCGTTGGCCAGCAGGGTGGCGCCCTTCTGGTGCTCGTTGACGCTGAACCCGGCCTCCGCGTTCTCGATCGCGCGCTTGACGGGGTAGAGGGCGTCTCCGGGCAGGGCGGACTGGGAGGCGACCGCCACCGAGCCGGTGGCGCCGACCATGGCCAGTCCGGCGGCGGCGACGGCGAGGCGCCGGTCACGCGCGGTGCGCCGCGGGGCGACGGTGAGTCGTGCCTCGAGGCGATTGTCGGCGGAGCTGCCCGACTCGGGCGCCGTGGCGAGCGCGGTGGCCGCCTCGGCCATCAGCCGCTCTCGGAGCGAGGTCACGAACTCCGGGCGAGCCGTCGGCTGGGGGGTCGCCCGCAGCGCGGTGACGAGCTCGAGCAGCTGGGCGTCCTGCGCCGACGCGGAGCCGTGCTCGAGCGCGGCGTCGAAGGCCTCGGCGCGACGCTGCGCCGGAAACCGCGAGATCATCGCTGCCGTCCTGGGTTGGTCTGGGACATGGGGTTGACGGAGCGCGTGGTGGTGTGCGCCGTCGACAGGAGCAACGAGCCGGGGCGGGCGGAGGTTACGGTGCTCACGAGCCGCGAATCCCTTCCGGCATCAGCTTGGCGAGGTTGCGCACCCCGCGCAGCTGGAGCTGCTTGACCGCGCCGTCGCTTCGGCCCAGCACGGCGGCCGTCTCGGCGATGCTCATGCCCTGGAGGAAGCGCATCACCAGGCAGTCGCGCTGCTCGTTGGGCAGCTGGGTGAGGGCCTGGAGCAGGATCTCGTTGGTGAGTCCGGCGAGGACGGCCGACTCGGGCCCCTCGGTGGAGTCGTCGTGCTGTCCCATGTCCTCGGTGGTCAGCTCGAGGCGGGTGCGCCCTGCCTTGAAGTGGTCGGTGGCCAGGTTGCGGGCGATGGTCATCAGCCAGGCGCCGAAGTCCTTGCCCTGCCACCGGAAGCCGGTCATGCTCCGCAGCGCTCGGAAGAAGGTCTCGGAGGTGAGGTCCTCGGCCAGCGCCGCGGACCGCGTGCGATAGAAGAGGAAGCGGTAGACCGAGGGCTGGTAGTGGTCGTAGAGCAGCCCGAACGCCTCGGTGTCGCCCTTGCGGGCCAGCTCGACCAGGGCGATCAGTCGGGTGCGCTCGCTCTCGGACTCCTCCGAGGAGACGGCCAGCTCGGCGTCGTCGAAGCCGTCGCCGCCGTGGGAGGCCGATGTCGAGGCGGGGCCGGCCACGACGGTGCCGGGCGGGGCGCCCTTGGCCTCGGACCACAGCATCGAGGCGCTGCCGGCGGGGGCGGGAGAGAGCTGCGCCGGGGCGCTGAGTGCGACCGCGACGGCGCGACGCAGAGCCTCCCAGCCCAGCGCGTGACCCTCACCGTGGTACGGCATGCCGCTGCCAAACCCTCCCGTTGCGAACCCCCGAGCCCGACGATGATACGTCGGTCACACTTCCCTGACCAGGGAGTGGACAAACCACCGATCTCGGCTGGTCTGGCCCAGCCGCAGGCGCGCCGGTGCCCGGCGCGGGTCCGATGTGGCCGGTCAGCGCTCCCGGGACCGGAGCGCGGCGAGCGCCGCGGCCGCCCCGCCGGCGGCGCCCGCGACGGCGCCGGCCGCGAGCCCGGCTCGTGCGGCCCGGCGTCCGGTGCGGTAGTCGCGGATCCGCCACCGCTGTTCGCGAGCGTGGTGTCGCAGGCGCGCGTCGGGGTTGATCGCGCAGGGGTCGCCGACCAGGGAGAGCATGGGCAGGTCGTTGTAGGAGTCGGAGTACGCCGAGCAGCGGGCCAGGTCGAGCCCCTCCCGCTCGGCGAGTGCCAGCACTGCCTCGGCCTTGGCGGGCCCGTGCAGCAGGTCGCCGACCAGGCGGCCGGTGTAGACCCCGTCGACGTGCTCGGCGACGGTGCCCATGGCGCCGGTCAGCCCGAGCCGCCGGGCCAGCAGCGAGGCGAGCTCGATCGGCGCGGCGGTGACCAGCCAGACGCGTTGGCCCTGGTCGAGGTGGAGCTGCGCGAGCGCGCGGGTGCCGGGCCAGATCCGGTGGGCCATCGCCTCCTCGAAGATCTCCGAGCCGAGCTCCTCGAGCTCGGCGACGGTGTGCCCGGCGATGAACGCCAGGGCGGAGGCGCGGGCCTCCGCCACGTGCTCGGGGTCCTCGACCCCGACGAGGCGGAAGTAGGCCTGCTTCCAGACCGCGCCCAGGATCTCCCGCGTGGTGAAGAACTTGCGCCGGTAGAGGCCACGAGCGAAGTAGAAGATGCTCGCACCCTGCATCACGGTGTTGTCGACGTCGAAGAACGCGGCGGCCGTGGGATCGGCGGGGGTGTCGAGCGCGGCCTCGACCTCGGCGGCCGCGGCCGCGGCCTCTCCGGCCAGCGCCGAACGCTGCTGGAGGTTCATCAGCGGGCGAGGACGCTCCGCGGGCCGGGTCACGCCGGCCAGCGTAGGGCCTCCTCGGCCGGCGTCCCAGCCCCTCGGACGGCCGCGACCGGGCGGCGAGGGCCTGCCGAGGCTCGGCACGGTGTGCGACCATCCCGGCATGTCCTCCGACGCCACGGCCGCGGACCGAAGCGACCTGACCCACCTGGTGGCCCGCGCTGCCGGCGAGGCCCCCGACCGGCTGGCCGTGGTCGAGCCCGGCGGCCGCGGCCGCACCTGGGCCGAGCTCGACGACGAGGTGTCCCGGGTGGCGCACGGGCTGGTCGACGCCGGCGTGCTGGCGGGCCAGCGGGTGCTCTTCGCGCTCGGCAACCGGCTCGAGTTCGTGACCACCTATCTGGGGGTGTTGCGGGCCCAGGCGGTGGCGGTGCCGGTCAACCCGGGGTCGACCGTGGGGGAGCTGGCCCGGATGATCGCCGACTCGGGGTCGCGGCTCGTCGTCGCCGATGCCTCGACGGTGGAGCCGGTCCGCGCCGCGGCTGCCCTGCTGCGACGGGCATTGGGGCAGACGCCGGAGGGGGCGCAGGAACCGGCTGACCGGGACTCCGCTGCCGGTGACCGCCTGGACCCCGACCTGCTGCGTCGGGCGGTGCCGCCCCGGGTCGTGGTGGTCGACGTCGAGCCGGAGGCGGATGAGCGCACCTACCGCCAGCTCTGCGAGGCGCCGGCGGCGCGGCTGCCGCTGCTGCCCGACCCGGAGAAGCTGGCCGCGCTCCTCTACACCAGCGGCGCGTCGGGCCGGCCGCGGGCGGCGATGCTGAGCCACCGGGCGCTGCTCGCGAACATCGAGCAGGTGGCCGAGGTCCGGCCGCCGATGATCCACGGGGACGACGTGGTGCTCGGCGTGCTCCCGCTCTTCCACGTCTACGGCCTCAACGCGGTTCTGGGAGGCGTGCTGCGGCACCGCGCCAAGCTGGTGCTGGTCGACCGGTTCCACCCCCACGACGTCCTCGACCTGATCGAGGACGAGGCGTGCAGCGTGCTCCCGGTGGCGCCGCCGGTGTTCGGCTACTGGCGGGCCGAGCCCGACCTCGCCGACCGCCTCGGCCCGGTGCGACTGGTGCTGTCCGGGTCGGCGCCGCTGGCCGCCGAGCTGGTCGAGGAGTTCACCGCTCGCACCGGGCTGCCGGTCCACCAGGGCTACGGGCTCACCGAGGCGGCCCCGGTGGTCACCAGCACGCTCTGCTCAGCGGACCCGCGACCGGGATCGGTGGGGTCGGCGCTGCCGGGCATCGACATCCGGCTGGTCGACGACTCCGGTCGTCCGCCCGAGGGCGAGGACCCCGGCGAGATCTGGATCCGTGGTGCCAACCTGTTCGGGGGCTACTGGCCCGACGGCGCCGGCGCGCCCGATGACGAGGGCTGGTGGGCCACCGGCGACGTCGGCTTCCTCGACGCCTCCGGCGACCTCACCCTGGTCGACCGGCTCAAGGACCTCGTGGTGGTCTCCGGCTTCAACGTCTATCCGGTCGAGGTCGAGGACGTGATCGCCGAGGTGCCGGGTGTCGCGGGCGTGGCGGTGATCGGCGTTCACGACGCCGAGACCGGCGAGGCGGTGGTCGCCTACGTCCGAGGGGCCGGACCCGGCTCCCCCGAGGAGCTGGCGGAGGCGGTGCGGGCCCACTGCGCCACCCGGCTGGCCCGGTTCAAGTGGCCGAGCCGGATCGAGGTGGTCGACGAGCTGCCGATGACGGCGACCGGCAAGGTGCAGAAGGGGCGGCTGCGGGGCATCGAGCGGCGTCGCTCGCTCGGGCTGCTGGAGGCGGGTCCCGAAGCCGGTCCCGGAGCCGACACAGACGCGGGCCCCGCGTGAGCACCGACCCCGGCCCGGCCCGGGTGCTCCTCTACACCCGACCCGGGTGCCACCTGTGTGACGACGCCCGGGCGGTGATCGCCGCGGTCTGCTCCGACCTCGGTGAGCGCTTCGAGGAGCAGTCGATCCTCGACGACCCGGCGCTGCTCGAGCGGTTCGCCGAGGAGATCCCGGTGACCTTCGTCGACGGGCGCCAGCACTCCTTCTGGCGCGTCGACGAGCAGCGGCTCCGGCGCGCGCTGACCGGCGCCTGAGCCGCGGCCCGGCTCTCCGGCGTACGACGCGGAGCGGCCTCGCGACCCGCCTGCCGAGGCCCTCCCGCCGCCCGGGGAGACGGTGCCAATGCCGGCCGACGGGGGCGACGTGCCCGATATCACAGCACCTCCCGCCCGCCTGCCGGCGCCCCTGAGACCGGTTTGTTCTCGCGTTCACAAACTCATACAGTGAAGTCGCCCCCCGGTTCCGGGATGGCGGTTCCCAGCGCCGTCACCCCCGCGTCCGGCGACCTGTGGCCTGGAGAGAAGAGCTTTGACCGCACGGACTTCCACCGAGAGCTCTCGGGACATCCCCGAGGCGACGGTCGCCAGGCTCCCCGTCTACCTGCGCGCGCTCACCTCGCTCGCCGAGGCGGGCACCAGCACCTGCTCGAGCGAGGCGCTGGCCGCCGCGGCCGGCGTGAACAGCGCCAAGCTGCGCAAGGACCTCTCCTACCTGGGCAGCTACGGAACCCGCGGGGTCGGCTACGACGTCGACTACCTGCGCTACCAGATCGCCCGGGAGATCGGGGTCACCCAGGACTGGCCGGTCGTGATCGTCGGCATCGGCAACCTCGGCCACGCCCTCGCCAACTACTCCGGGTTCCGCAGCCGCGGCTTCCGGGTGGTGGCGCTGCTCGACGCCGACCCGGCCAGGCACGGCGAGCTGGTGGCCGGCATCGAGGTGCGTCCCTTCGACGATCTGGAGCGGATCGTGCGCGAGCACGCCGTCGCGATCGGCGTGATCGCGACGCCCGCCGGCTCCGCACAGGACGTCGCCGACCGGATGGTCGCGTGCGGCGTCGGCAGCATCCTCAACTTCGCGGCCACGGTGCTCACGGTGCCGGCCGGGGTCGACGTCCGGAAGGTGGACCTCTCCATCGAGCTGCAGATCCTCGCCTACCACGAGCAGCGCAAGGCCCAGGGGGAACCCGCATGAACACCCCACGAAGGCGCTCGCTGCGGACCCTCCTGAGCCTTCCGAAGGGCTCGCGCCTCCGCGGGGGCCCCGAATGAGCGTGCTGGTCGTGGGCATCTCCCACAACTCCGCCCCGGTGAGCCTGCTCGAGCGGGTCGCGCTGGACGGCGACGGCGTGCACAAGCTCATGCACGACGTGGCGGCCTGCGAGCACGTCAGCGAGGCGACGGTGATCTCCACCTGCAACCGGCTCGAGATCTACACCGACGTCGACCGCTTCCACGGCAGCGTGGAGGAGCTCTCCAAGCTGTTGGTCGAGCGGGCCGGGCAGACCACCGAGGCCATGCTGCCCCACCTCTACGTCCACTACGACGACGGCGCGGTCTCCCACCTGTTCCAGGTGGCGGCCGGGCTCGACTCGATGGCCGTCGGCGAGGGGCAGATCCTCGGCCAGACCCGCGAGGCGCTGCGGCTGGGCCAGGAGCTCGGCACGGTCGGACCGTCGCTGAACGTGCTGTTCCAGCAGGCGCTGCGGGTCGGCAAGCGCTCGCGCGCCGAGACCGACATCGACCGCGCCGCACCCTCGCTCGTCACGGCGGCGCTGGAGCGCTCGAGCGCCTCGGTGGGCGGGGTCGCCGGCAGCCGGGTGCTCGTGCTGGGCGCCGGCTCCATGGCTGGGCTGGCCACGGCCACCGTCGCCCGCCTGGGCGCCGCCGAGATCGTGGTGGCCAACCGCAGTGCCGACCGGGCGTCCCGCCTGGCCCGTGAGTACGCCGCCCGCCCGGTGCCGCTGGGCGAGCTCGCGGTCGAGCTGCGCCAGGCCGACCTGGTGATCGCCTGCACCGGCGCCACCGGGGTGCTGATCACCGCCGACATGGTGGCCGACGCCCGCCCCGACGGTCGGCCGCTGGCGCTGATCGACCTGGCGCTGCCGCACGACATCGACCCCGCGGTGTCCCGGCTGCCCGGAGTGAGCCTGGTCAACCTGGCCGACCTCGCCGCCGACCTGCACGACACCGACGCCGGCCGCGAGGTGGCCGAGGTGCGCCGCATCGTCACCCAGGAGGTCACCGCGTTCCTGGCGGCG
Source organism: Nocardioides ferulae (assembly GCF_003660455.1). Lineage (GTDB taxonomy): Bacteria > Actinomycetota > Actinomycetes > Propionibacteriales > Nocardioidaceae > Nocardioides > Nocardioides ferulae. The sequence continues at coordinate 28,065 of NZ_QZVR01000004.1, forward strand.
CGCCGCCAGGCCAGCGTGACCCCGACGGTGGTCGCGCTGCGCTCGATGGCCACCTCGGTGGTCGAGGGCGAGATGGAGCGGCTCCTGGGCCGGCTGCCCGACCTCGACGACGAGGTGCGCTCCGAGGTCCAGCACACCCTGCGCCGGGTCGCCGACAAGCTGCTGCACGAGCCGACGGTGCGGGTCAAGGAGCTGGCCAACGAGGCCGGTGCGATCTCCTACGCCGCGGCGCTGGCCGAGCTGTTCGCGCTCGACCAGGACGCGGTCGAGGCCGTCACCCGGCCCACCGTGCCCGACGAGTCCGGCGAGCGACGGGAGGGCCGCGCATGAGCTCCCCGATCCGCGTCGGCACCCGCGCCTCGCTGCTGGCCACCACCCAGTCCGGGCAGGTGGCGCAGCTGATCCGCGAGCGGCTGGGGCGCGAGGCGACCCTGGTCGAGGTCAGCACCGAGGGCGACCGCAGCCAGGTGGCCGGCACCCCGCTCACCGAGGCCGGCGGCACCGGGGTCTTCGTGGCGGCACTGCGCGAGGCCCTGCTGGCCGGCGAGGTCGACGTCGCGGTGCACTCCCTCAAGGACATCCCCACCTATCCGACCGAGGGCATCACCCTGGTCGCCGTCCCGGTCCGCGAGGACCCTCGTGACGTGGTCGTCGCCCGCGACGGGCTGACCCTGGGTGAGCTCCCGGTGGGGGCCCGGGTCGGCACCGGGTCGCCGCGCCGGGTCGCCCAGCTGCACGCGCTGGGGCTGGGCCTGGAGCTCGTCGGCATCCGCGGCAACGTCGACACCCGCATCCGCAAGGTCACCGGCGGCGAGCTCGACGCGGTCGTGCTGGCGCGTGCCGGACTGGCCCGCATCGGCCGCCTCGACGAGGTCACCGAGGTGCTCGACCCGCTGCAGGTGCTGCCCGCGCCGGGTCAGGGCGCGTTGGCGGTCGAGTGCCGCAGCGACGACCCGCTGGCGGCAGAGCTGGCCGTCCTCGACGACGCGCTCTCCCGGGCGGCGGTCGAGGTGGAGCGTGCGGTGCTGGCGCGGCTCGAAGGCGGCTGCTCGGCCCCGATCGGCGCGCTCGCCGAGGTCGTCGAGGGCGACGACGGCGAGGAGCTGTGGGTGCGCGCGGTCGCGATGTCGCTCGACGGCGCGCTCGGCGTACGCCGCTCGGCCAGCGGCCGGCTCGACGACCCGGTCGGACTCGGAGTCCGGCTCGCCGAGGAGATGCTCGACGACGGTGCCGGCGAGCTCACCGCCCCGCCCCCGGTCCCGACCCCCCAGGACTCCGACTGGGCCGGCCCGCCGCCCTGAACTTCATGACCCCGCCCTGAGCAACACACCCGCACAATCAGCAGAACAGGTGCAGAACGCATGACGCGAGGTAAGACCACCACCAACGAGACCGCCCCGACCCGTGGGTGGGTGTCGTTCGTCGGCAGCGGCCCGGGCGACCCGGAACTGCTCACGGTGCGCGCCGTCGACCTGCTGCGGCAGGCCGACGTCGTGGTCACCGAGTCACCCGAGCACGTCGACCTGGTCCGCACGCTGCTCGGTCTCCCCGAGCCGGCGGTTCCGGATGCCGACGAGGCGGCGACGCCGGTCGGCCCGGAGCTGGTCGACGGGGGCTTCGGCGAGGACGGCCAGCCGCTCACGCACGCCGCGCGGGCCAAGGTCGTCGTCAAGCAGGCCAAGCGGGGCCGGCGCGTGGTCCGGCTGATCGGCGGCGACCCGTTCGTCTACGCCTGCGGCCCGGAGGAGGCGCAGGCGTGCGCCAAGGCCGGCATCGGCTTCGAAATCGTGCCCGGGGTCTCCTCGGTGTCCGCGGTGCCGGCCTACGCCGGGGTGCCGCTGACGACCAAGGACCACCGCGAGGTCACCGTGGTGACCTGCGGCGACAAGGTCGACTGGAAGCGCTACGCCGACGACCGCACCCTGGTGCTGCTCTCCGCGGTCGGGGCGATCGGCGAGATCAGCAAGCAGCTGGTCGCCGCGGGGCGCTCGCCGCAGACCCCGGTCGCGATGACCCGGGTCGGCACCACCACCCACCAGGCCACGGTCACCTCCACGCTGGAGCACATCGCCGCCGACGCCCGGGCCGCCCGGATGGCGCCGCCCGCGGTCACGGTGGTCGGCGACGTGGTCGACCTGCGCCAGACGCTGTCGTGGTTCGAGACCAAGCCGCTGTTCGGCTGGCGGGTGCTCGTGCCGCGCACCAAGGAGCAGGCGGCCTCGCTGTCGGTGCGGCTGCGCGGCTACGGCGCGGTGCCCGAGGAGGTGCCGACGATCTCGGTCGAGCCGCCGCGCAACCCGCAGCAGATGGACAAGGCCGTCCGCGGCCTGGTCGAGGGCCGCTACGAGTGGATCGCCTTCACCTCGGTGAACGCCGTCAAGGCGGTGCGCGAGAAGTTCGAGGAGTACGGCCTCGACGCCCGCGCCTTCTCCGGGCTGAAGATCGCCGCGGTGGGCGAGAAGACGGCCGCCTCGATCGCGGCGTGGGGCCTGCGCGCCGACCTGGTGCCCTCCGGCGAGCAGTCCGCGGCCGGACTGCTGGCGGAGTGGCCGGAGTACGACGAGGTCCTCGACCCGATCAACCGGGTCTTCCTGCCGCGGGCCGACATCGCCACCGAGAACCTGGTGGCCGGCCTGGTCGACCTGGGTTGGGAGTGCGACGACGTGACGGCCTACCGCACCGTCCGGGCGGCGCCGCCGCCGGCGCCGACCCGCGACGCGATCAAGACCGGCAAGTTCGACGCGGTCGTGTTCACCTCGTCCTCGACGGTGCGCAACCTGGTCGGCATCGCCGGCAAGCCGCACCCCTCGACGATCATCGCGGTGATCGGGCCGGCCACCGCCAAGACCGCCGAGGAGCACGGGCTGCGGGTCGACGTGATGGCTCCCAAGCCCGACGTCGACGTGCTCGTCGACGCGCTCGCCGACTTCGGTGCCGCGCGACGGGCGGCCATGGTCGAGGCCGGGCAGCCGGTCACCAAGCCGTCGGAGCGCAAGCCCGCCTCCCGTCGACGCGCGAGCGAAGCGAAGGCGTCGCTGTAAGGCGACGGGGTCGAGCCGGCGGCGCTCCTGAGGCACGAAGGAGCGTGCGCCGTGTCGAGACACCGGTGAGTGAGGCAGCGCGGTGACCGCCGCCGTAGTGTCGTAGGTCGAGCCGGAGGCGTGCCAGCGCCGACGAGTCGAGACCCGGTGAGAGAGGCAGCACCATGGTCGAGCAGGTTCCACCGATCACCCCGCCCACCGTCCGACCGCGTCGCCTGCGCACCAGTGCGGCGATGCGGCGGATGGTGGCCGAGACCGCGCTGGAGGCCCGTCAGTTGGTGCTCCCCGTGTTCGTGCGGGAGGGCCTCGACGAGCCGCGTCCGATCGGGTCGATGCCGGGCGTGGTTCAGCACACCCGCGACTCGCTGCGGGCGGCGGCCACCGAGGCCGCCGAGCTGGGCATCGGCGGGCTGATGCTCTTCGGCGTGCCCGCCCACCGCGACCCCGTCGGGTCGGGCGCGCTGGAGCCGTCGGGCATCCTCAACGTCGCGATCGCCGACGTGGTCGCCGAGGTGGGCGACGCGCTCACGGTGATGAGCGACCTGTGCCTCGACGAGTTCACCGACCACGGCCACTGCGGGCTGCTGACGCCCGACGGCCGGGTCGACAACGACGCCACGCTGGCGGTGTACGCCGAGATGGCGCGCGCCCACGCCGCGGCCGGCGTGCACATGGTCGGTCCGAGCGGGATGATGGACGGCCAGGTCGCCGTGGTGCGCGCGGCGCTCGACGGCGCCGGCCACACCGACGTCTCGATCCTGGCCTACTCGGCGAAGTACGCCTCCGCGTTCTACGGGCCGTTCCGCGAGGCGGTCGACTCGTGCCTCGACGGAGACCGGCGCACCTACCAGCAGGATCCCGCCAACGCGGTCGAGGGCGTGCGCGAGGCGCTGCTCGACGTCGAGCAGGGCGCCGACGTGGTGATGGTGAAGCCTGCCCTGGCCTACCTCGACGTGCTGCGCCGGGTGCGTGACGCGGTCGACGTGCCGGTCGCGGCGTACAACATCTCCGGGGAGTACGCCATGGTCGAGGCCGCCGCGGCGCGCGGCTGGATCGACCGCGAGGCGGCGATCCTGGAGACGCTCACCTCGATCCGCCGCGCCGGCGCCGACGTGGTGCTGACCTACTGGGCCGCCGAGGCGGCCCGGCTGCTGGCTCGCCGCTGATCGCGCAGCGACGAGCCGGCCACCCGGTCAGGGGTTCATGTAGCCCTCGACGCACTTGTCGAAGGGGTCGTCCTTCTTCAGGATGTTGTCGACGTAGCCGTCGAGGGTGCACTGCAGCACGGCCTGGGCGAACGAGAGCACCTCGTCGACCGGCTCGATCGACGTCGAGGGCAGCGGCGGCACGGTGACCGGGATGCTCGGCAGCGGGCCCTTGGGCTCGTCGGGCTCCGGCTCGGGCTCGGGCTGCTGGCTGGGCGGCGAGGTCGGGTCGGCCGGCGGAGGCTGCTCGCCGCCGCCGTCACCGGGACCGTTCGTGGAGACGTTGCTGCCCTGGTTGCCGCCGTTGCCCTGCCCGGGCTGGTCGCCCGCCTCGGCGGTGTAGTCGGGGTCGGGCACGAAGTAGCCGGCCGAGGTCGTGGAGTTCGGCACCGAGGTGAAGTCGCCGTCGAGGTAGGCCTCCATGATGGAGAGCACCAGGTCGACGTAGCTGGTGGAGTGGTTGTAGCGGAACACCGCGGCGCGCTGGCCGGCGCTGGTGGACAGGTCGTCGTCGCCGGAGCACAGGTAGACCGCGGAGGCGAGCGCGGCGTCGTCGATGTCCTGGGGGTTGCGCTTGCCGTCGCCGTCGGCGTCGACGCCCACCACCGACCAGGTGGACGGGATGAACTGCATCGGGCCGACCGCCCGGTCGAAGGTGGTGTCGTCGTCGACCTGGCCGGCGTCGGTGTCGCGGATCGTGGCGGTGCCGCGCTTGCCGTTGAGCGCGATGCCGTAGATGCCGGGCTTGGCGACGCCGTCGGCGTCGAGGCTGTTGCCGTCGAAGCGGCCGTGGTCGGACTCGACCCGACCGATGGCGGCGACCAGCTGCCAGGACAGGTTGCAGGTCTTGTCGGCGGCGTTGATGACGGTCTCGGCCCGCTGGTAGGCGGCCAAGGCCGCCGAGGGGATGCCGTTGGTGGAGGAGGTGCGCACGATCTGCGCGGCCTTCTTGGCGTTGGGCCCGTCGGCCACCACGCCGGGCGAGGAGACGCTGGCCGGCGCCTCGATCGCCTGGGTCGGCACGGTGGTGCCGTCCGGCATCGCCGGGTCGGCCGGCTGCTGCTGGCTGGCCACGGCCGAGGTGGCGCCCATCCCCGCCACGCTGGCCGTCCACGCCACCGAAAGCACCGCCAGCGGCACGATCGCCGAGGCGCGCTGCAGGCGTCCGGATCGCGGTGCTGGCCTGTTGTCAGGCTTGCTCGCAGGCATTGTCTGTCGCTCTCCCCTGTGTCATCCCCGGCGGCTCCCTCAAGCGCCGGTGACGAACACAACGAATCGTGTCACATCCAAGTTACGGGTGAGTTTGGTATCTGTTCTAGTTTCGCTCGAATCCGGGAGGGGTCCGCATCCTGGTGCGCCGACGACCGGACTCGCGACAGGGACGATGATCCCCGTCACATGTGACGCCGAAACCTCGAAGTGTTCCGTCTGGCGGGTGAAGACTTCGCCCCCCAGAGGGAGTTCCGGCCACCCAGTGGGGCGCCTGAGGCGAGAGTGGTGCCGGCGCCCGGCCTCAGGCGACTGCCCGCGCCCACCCGCTCGCCCCCACCTGATCCGGGTTGGCCCGCTCGGGGACAATGACCCGGTGAGCTCCGCCCGCCCCACCCCCGTCGACCGGTCCGAACCCACCCCGGCCCCCGCCTCCGAAGCGCTGTTCGAGCGCGCCCGGGCGGTCACCCCCGGCGGCGTGAACTCCCCGGTGCGGGCGTTCAACGCCGTCGGCGGCACCCCGCGGTTCATCCGTTCCGCCCGGGGCGCCTGGCTCACCGACGTCGACGGCACCGAGTACGTCGACCTGGTCTGCTCCTGGGGGCCGATGCTGCTCGGCCACGCCCACCCCGAGGTCACCGCCGCGGTGGCCGACGCGGTCTCCCGCGGGACCTCCTACGGCACCCCCACCCCGCCCGAGGTCGAGCTCGCCGAGGAGATCGTCGACCGCACCCCCGTCGAGCGGGTCCGGTTCGTCTCCTCGGGCACCGAGGCGACGATGTCGGCGATCCGGCTGGCCCGCGGGTTCACCGGTCGCGACCTGGTCGTGAAGTTCGCCGGCTGCTACCACGGCCACGTCGACGCGCTGCTGGCCTCGGCCGGCTCCGGCCTGGCCACGTTCGCGGTGCCCGGCACCCCCGGCGTCCCGCAGAGCGCCACCGACCTGACCCTGGTGCTGCCCTACAACGACCGGGCCGCGGTCGAGGCGGCCTTCGCCGAGCACGGCGACCGGATCGCCTGCCTGATCACCGAGGCGGCTCCCGGCAACATGGGCGTGGTCCCGCCTGAGGATGGCTTCAACGCGTTCCTCGCCGAGACCTGCCGTCGGCACGGGGCCCTGTTCGTCTCCGACGAGGTGATGACCGGCTTCCGGGCCAGCCGCCAGGGCCAGTGGGGCCTCGACGGCGCCGTCGAGGGCTGGGTGCCCGACCTGATGACCTTCGGCAAGGTGATGGGCGGCGGCTTCCCGGCCGCCGCGTTCGGCGGCCGCGCCGACGTCATGCACCAACTGGCCCCCGAGGGGCCCGTCTACCAGGCCGGCACGCTGTCGGGGAACCCCGTGGCCACCACCGCCGGGCTCGCCACACTGCGGCTGGCCACCGACGAGGTCTACGCCCACCTGCACACGGTCGGCGACACGATCAAGGCCGCCGTCGCCGAGGCCCTGACCGCCGCCGGCGTGCCGCACCGCATCCAGTCGACCGGCACGATGTTCTCGGTGTTCTTCGCCGACGGCGCGGTGCGCGACTTCGCCGACGCCTCCCGCACCGACTCGAGCGCGTACGCCGCCTTCTTCCACGCCATGCTCGACCGCGGCGTCCACCTGCCCCCGTCGGCGTACGAGGCATGGTTCCTCTCCGCCGCCCACGACGAGCGCGCCGTCCAGACCGTGCTCGACGCCCTGCCCGACGCCGCGCGCGCCGCGGCCGCCGCCCGCGAGGAGCGCCCGTGACCCAGAGTGCCGACCAGAGCCCTGACAAGCCGGTGAAGACCGTCGTCCACCTGCTGCGCCACGGCGAGGTCTACAACCCCCAGGCGGTCCTCTACGGCCGGCGAGACGGCTTCCACCTCTCCGAGCTCGGCCGGCAGATGGCCGACAAGGTGGCCGGCGCGATCAAGGACCGCGACATCACCCACGTGCGGTGCTCGCCGCTGGAGCGGGCCCAGGAGACCGCGGCCCCGCTGCTGGCCGCCCGCGGGCTCGAGGCGGTGATCGACGTGCGCGTCATCGAGTCCTCGAACATCTTCGAGGGCCAGCGCTTCGACGTGCGCGACAGCATCCTGCGCAAGCCCTCGATCTGGCGGCACCTGTGGAACCCGTTCACCCCCTCGTGGGGCGAGCCCTACAAGGAGATCGCCGCCCGGATGATGGCCGCGGTGCACGACGCCCGCGACGCCGCGGCCGGCCACGAGGCCGTGATCGTCTCCCACCAGCTGCCGATCTGGACCACGCGGCTGCACGTCGAGGGCCGCTCGTTCGTGCACGATCCCCGCAAGCGCCAGTGCACGCTGTGCTCGCTCACCTCGCTGCACTTCACCGGCGACCGGCTCACCCAGGTCGCCTACAGCGAGCCCGCGGGCGACCTGATCCCGGTCACCGACCGCAAGGCGCCGTTCTCGGCCGGTGGCGCGCCGGAGGAGAAGAGGCCCTGACCATGCGACACCCCCGTCCCGGCCGAGCGGCCCGCCTGCTCGCCGGCCTGCTGCTCGGCGGCCTGCTGCTCAGTGGCTGCGGCGACAACGAGGGCACCAACGACGGCGGCTACATCAGCGGCGACGGCTCCTTCGTGCAGTACGCCGAGGACGACCGCAGCGAGCCGGTCGAGCTGGCCGGAGAGACCCTCCAGGGCGACGCGCTCGACGTGGCCGACCTGCGTGGTGCGCCCGTGGTCGTCAACGTGTGGTGGTCGCTGTGCGGACCGTGCCGCGTCGAGATGCCGATGCTGGTCGAGGCGGCCGCCGAGCTCGAGGGCGAGGCGGCGTTCATCGGCGTGAACATCCGCGATGCCAGCCCGGAGAACGGGCTGTCGTTCGAGCGCAGCATGGGCGTCGACTACCCCACGATCTACGACCCGAGCGGTGAGGCGCTGCTGGCCTTCGCCGGCAAGGTCAACCCGCGCACGATCCCCACCACGATCGTGCTCGACCCCGAGGGCCGGATCGCGGCCGTCGTGAACGGCCCGATCCCCTCCAAGCGCACACTCGTCGGGTTGGTCGAGGACGCCGCGGAGGGCGCGAGCGGGGGCACCGGCGAGGCCGTCGATGGGTGAGTGGTTCCAGCAGACCGCGGGCTCCGGCTCGTTGGCGCTCGCCATCCCGGTCGCGGTCATCGCCGGCCTGGTCTCCTTCTTCTCCCCGTGCGTGGTGCCGCTGCTGCCCGGCTACCTCTCCTACGCCACCGGGCTCTCCGGCGCCGACCTCGCCTCCGGCGACGTACGCCGCGGCCGGATGCTGGCCGGCGCCGTGCTGTTCGTGCTCGGCTTCTCGGTGGTCTTCGTCGCGCTCGGCGTCGCCTCCGGGTCGCTCGGGTCCTGGCTGGTCACCAACCAGCGCACGATGAACGTCGTGCTCGGGGTCGTGGTGATCCTGCTCGGGCTGGGCTTCCTCGGGGCCGTTCCGTTCCTGCAGCGCGACGTGCGGATCCACAAGGTGCCCGCCGTGGGCCTGGCCGCCGCGCCGCTGATCGGCTTCCTGTTCGGCCTGGGCTGGATGCCCTGCGTGGGCCCCACCCTCGGCGTCATCTCCACCCTTGCCTGGAACGAGGGGGCCGCCTCCCGCGGCGGCCTGTTGCTCGCCTTCTACTCCCTGGGCCTGGGCATCCCGTTCGTGCTGGCCGCGCTCGCCTGGCGCCGGGCCCTGGGCGCGCTGAAGTTCGTGCGCCGCCACCAGCAGTGGGTCACCCGCGCCGGGGGCGTGATGCTGCTGGTCGTCGGCGCGCTGCTGCTCACCGGCTGGTGGGACCAGATGGTCACCTGGCTCCAGATGAACCTGATCAGCGACTACGAGGTGAGCGTGTGAGCACCCCGCCCCGGCCGTCGCTCCCGGACGGCCACGCCGGCGGGACCGCCGAGGACCTCTCCGCCGGACCGGCGGGCACATCCGGCGCGCCGCGGCGCCCCGGTGAGCTGACGCCCCGTGAGCTGCTGCGCTGGCTGTGGCGCCAGCTGACCTCGATGCGCACCGCGCTGGTGCTGCTGCTGCTTCTCGCGCTCGCCGCCGTGCCCGGGTCGGTGGTCCCCCAGGAGGGCGTCGACTCGCTCAAGACGTCGAACTGGAAGGAGGAGCACCCCGACCTCACGCCGATCTACGAACGGCTCGGCCTCTTCGACGTCTACGACTCCCCGTGGTTCGCCGCGATCTACCTGCTGCTGTTCGTCTCGCTGGTGGGCTGCATCATCCCGCGGCTCGGCGTCTACTGGCGGGCGCTGCGGGCTCAGCCGCCCGCGGCCCCCCGCAACCTGACCCGGCTGCCGGACTCCACGGCGTACCGCACCGACGCCTCCGCCGACGAGGTGTTGGCCCGCGCCCGCGAGGTGCTGCGCGGACGCCGCTACCGGCTTCGCCGCACGGACCCCGCCGGGCCCGGCGCCGACGCCGTCTCGGCCGAGCGGGGCCACCTGCGCGAGGCCGGCAACCTGGTCTTCCACCTCTCGCTGCTCGTGGTGCTGGTCGGGTTCGCGATGGGCGGCCTGCTCGGCTACCGCGGCGGCGTGATCGTGATCGTCGGCGACAGCTTCAGCAACGGACTCACCTCCTACGACGACTTCGCCCCGGGAGACCTGTTCGACGAGACCGACATGGAGCCGTTCTGCTTCACCGTCGAGGACTTCTCGGCCGAGTGGGTGATGAGCGGCCCCGGCCAGGGCACCGCCCGCGGCTTCCGCGCGCCCATCAGCTATCGCGAGGACTGTGCCGGCACCGACGCGAGCGAGGCGAAGTCCTACGACCTGCGGGTGAACCACCCACTGTCGATCGGCGACACCGACGTCTTCCTGATCGGCCACGGCTATGCGCCCGTGGTGACGATCCGCGACGGCGAGGGCAACGTGGCCGCCGGTGGTCCGAGGGTCTTCCTGCCGCAGAGCCAGGACTTCTTCTCGTTCGGGGTGATCAAGGCTCCCGACGCGAAGCCGGGGCAGATCGCGCTCGAGGGGCTGTTCTATCCGACCTTCGCCAACATCGACGGCGACCCGGTCAACATCATGGGCGACGACAAGAACCCGCTGCTGTCGATGTCGGTCTACACCGGAGACATCGGCCTCGACAACGGCAGCGCGCAGTCGGTCTACGCCCTCGACAAGACCGGCACCGAGCAGGTGATGAAGGCCGACGGCAAGCCGTTCCGGCTCGACATCGCCCCCGGGCAGACCGTGCGGCTGCCCGACGGGCTGGGCTCGGTCACCTTCGAGCGGGTCGTGCCCTGGACCCGCCTGCAGATCAGCCAGACGCCCGGCATGAAGCTCGCCCTCGGCGGCGTCGTCCTGGCGCTGGTGGGGCTGCTCGGCTCGCTGTTCATCCGTCCGCGTCGGGTCTGGGTGCGCGCCCGGGCGGACGGGGCAGGCACACTGGTCGAGGTCGCCGGGTTGGACCGATCCGGTGGCGGCGACGTGGCCGCCGAGCTGGCCGAGGTCGTGGCCGCCCTGCGCGGCACCGACGACACCACCGCCCGCGGGGGGTCCGGGCCCAGCCGTGCGGCCGACCCCGACGCCGCACAGGCCACCCCCGAGGCCACCGGCACGAACGAGGAGGACGCGTGAGCGACCAGGCATGGGAGACCCTGAGCAACCAGGCGGTGGCCGCCAGCGGGGTCGTCTACTTCCTCGCACTGCTGGCCCACCTGGTCCAGTGGTCGGTGCTGCGCAAGCTGCCGGTCTCGGTCGGTGCCCAGAGCGCCCCCGCAGCGGCCGCCGACGCGTCCGGAGGCGTGGCGGTGGTCACCGGCCCGGCCACGCACACCCACACCGCGGAGCCGCGCGACGACGAGCAGCGGATCGAGCTGTTCGGCAGGCTCGGGCTGCTGCTCACCGGCATCGCCGGCCTGGCGCACGCCCTGGCGCTGGTGGCGCGGGGCATGGCCGCGGACCCGAACCGGGTGCCGTGGGGCAACATGTACGAGTTCACGGTCTCCGGCACCTTCGTGGTCACGGTCACCTATCTGGTGCTCTACCGCCGGTTCGCGCTGGCCTGGATGGCCCCGATCGTGACCTTCCTGGTGCCGAGCCTGCTGATGGCTGCGGTGATCTGGCTGCACAAGCCGGTCACGCCGCTGATGGACGCCCTCGAGTCGCCGTGGCTGGTCATCCACGTGGTCTCCGCGGTGATCGCCACCGGCGCGTTCACCGTCGGGGGCATCGCCTCGGTGCTCTACCTGGTGCAGGACCGGCGGCTGCGCAAGGGCGAGGTCTCCGACCGCGGCTACCTGGCCCGGGTGCCGGGGCCGGCGGTGCTCGACCGGATCGCCTACCGGCTGCACGCCTTCGCGTTCCCGGTGTGGACCTTCGCGGTGCTCATCACCGGGCCGATCTGGGCGCACCAGGCCTGGTCGACCTACTGGAACTGGGACCCCAAGGAGGTCTGGGCGTTCATCACCTGGGTCGTCTACGCGGCCTACCTGCACGCCCGCTCGACCGCCGGCTGGAAGGGCCGCAACGCCGCGATCCTCGCGCTGGTCGGTCTGGCCACGCTCTGGTACAGCTTCATCGGGGTGAACTTCTTCTCCACCACCAGCCAGCACTCCTACGCCGCGCCCGCCGTGGTGGTCACCCCCGAGGCCCGCTGACCCCGGGGTTGCCGCCGAGCCGTCACTGGTTCACGGGTTCTCGCGGCGTGTCGAGGAACGGTTGACGCCTCGACCGCGGACTGACGGCTCAGCCCCGATCGGGCTCAGGTCTCGGGGTCCTCGGGGTGGCGGCGCTTGCGGTCCAGGTCGCGCAGGAAGTCGTCATCGTCGTCGGGGCCTATCGGCCGCGGCGGGGCCGGCGGGCGCCCGGGACCACGTGATGCCTGCCCGCGTCCGGGCAGCTCACCTTGGAACATGCGGACGGCCAGGTAGACCGCGACTGCGATCACGATCACCACGAGCAGGAGCTTGAGCACCCCTCCAGGGTAGGTGGGCACAGGTGAGCGCCTACCCTGAACCCGTGAAGGAGTTCTGGGTCTACACCGGCCTGCGGCTGTCGCTGTTCGCCGCTTCGCTCGGGGTCGTGTTCGGCATCTGGGCGCTGGTCGCCGACTCGGTCCCGCTGCTGTGGGTGATCGTGATCGCGTTCCTGGTCAGCGGAGTGGCGTCGTACTTCCTGCTCAACGCCCAGCGCGACGCCTTCGCCCGCCGGGTCGAGTCCAGGGTGGAGCACATGAAGTCGAAGGAAGACATCGACTGACAGGCGAGGAGGTCGCTCCGCTCGCCGAGGCTCGCCCCGTCTGATGTGGAGTTCGCTGCCACTGGGTGACAGCAGGTTCCACATCAGTCGCGTCAACCGCCGAGCAGCAGCCCGAGGGCGACCAGAGCGGCCCAGAGCAGCTCGGCGACCCCGACCTGCTGCAGCACCGGGATCAGCGCCGGTCCGGTGGCACCGCCGGTGACGGTGCTGACCGCCCGCCCCGCGGGAAGCAGGAAGCCGAGCCCGAGCAGCGCCCACCAGGTCGTGGCCACCGCGACCGCCACCACGGCCACCGCCGCCGCGAGCACCAGCAGGGCGAAGAAGCCGCGGGTCCGCGGCTCGCCGAGGCGCACCGCGAGCGTGCGCTTGCCGGCGACGGTGTCGGTGGGGATGTCGCGCAGGTTGTTCGCGACCAGGATCGCGCAGGCCAGCGCGCCGACGCCCACCGCGGCGTACAGCGCCGGCCACTCCCAGCTCTCGGTCTGCACGTAGGTGGTGCCGACCACGGCGACCAGCCCGAAGAAGACGAACACCATCACCTCGCCCAGCCCGAGATAGCCGTAGGGCTTGGAGCCGCCCGTGTAGAACCAGGCCGCCACCACGCAGACGACGCCCACCGCGACCAGCCACCACGCGGTCGTCGCCGCGAGCGCCAGCCCGGCGATCCCGGCGACGCCGAAGGCCAGGAAGGCCGCCCGCTTGACCGACCCGGCAGCGGCGGCGCCGGAGCCGACCAGCCGCATCGGCCCGACCCGGTCGGCGTCGGTGCCGCGCACCCCGTCGGAGTAGTCGTTGGCGTAGTTGACCGCGACCTGCAGGGCCAGGCTCACCACCAGCGCCAGCAGCGCCTTCCACCACACCACGCCGTCGACGTACGCCGCGACGCCGGTGCCGGCGAGCACCGGTGCGACCGCGGCGGGCAGGGTCCGGGGCCGGGAGCCGGCGAGCCACTGAGCTGGAGTTGCCACGACCGGCCATTCAACACGCCCCCGCGCGGGCGCGGGGAGACGGGGCCGGTGGCGGTGGGACCCCCGGATAGCGTGCTCGCCATGGATCCACTGCGGCCGGTGACCGGCGCCGCCCCCGAAGCCGTGGCGGCGCTGGAGCGGTGGCTGGCGGTGCCGGACGAGCCGCCGCCCTTGACCGTGGAGACGTCCGGGTCGACCGGGCGCCCGAAGCGGGTCGTGCTCTCGCGGGCCGCGGTGCTCGCCTCGGTCGAGGCGAGCGCCCGTCGCGTGGGCGGCACCGGCCGGTGGCTGCTCGCGCTGCCGTCGGCGTACGTCGCCGGGGTGCAGGTGGTCTGCCGGTCGCTAGGCGCGGGCCACCGGCCGGTGCTCGCCGAGGAGCACCCGGACTTCGCCGCCGCCACGGAGGCGCTCGGCGCCGGTCCCCGGTTCACCTCGCTGGTGCCGACCCAGCTGCACCGGCTCCTCGACGACCCGGCGTCTGCGGCGGCGCTGGCGACCTTCCACACGATCCTGCTCGGCGGCGGCCCGATCGACCCCGCGCTGCGGGACCGTGCGGAGGCTGCAGGGGTGCTCGTGATGGCGACCTACGGGTCGGCCGAGACCGCCGGCGGGTGCGTCTACGACGGGATGCCGCTCGACGGGGTCGGTCTCGCGATCGGTGGGGACGGCCGGATCCGGCTGGCCGGGCCGACGCTGTTCGACGGCTACGACGGCGACCCGGAGCTGACCGGGCAGGTGCTGGTCGACGGCTGGTTCCTCACCTCCGACGCGGGACGGCTCGACGAGGACGGCCGGCTGCAGGTGCTGGGCCGCCTCGACGACGTCGTGGTGACGGGCGGGGTGAACGTGCCGGCGCCCGCGGTGGCCGCACGGCTGCGGGCACACCCGGCCGTGGCCGACGCGGAGGTGCTGGGCGTGACCGACGAGGAGTGGGGCAACCGCCTGGTGGCGTTCGTCGTGACGTCCGAGGGTCGCGGCGTCTCGCTGGCGGACCTGCGGGACTGGGTTGCCGAGGAGCGGCCGCGGTCCTGGGCGCCGCGGCAGCTGGTTGCGCTCGAGGCGATGCCGCTGCTGGGCAACGGCAAGCCGGACCGGATGCGGCTGCGGGCGATGGCGGAGGAGGACCGATGAGCTCGGCGCCGGGCGAGGTGCGGGTGTGGTCGGTGCCGATGCGCACCCGGTTCCGTGGCATCACGGTGCGCGAGGGCGTGCTGCTCCGGGGCGCGGCGGGGTGGGGCGAGTGGTCGCCGTTCCTGGAGTACTCCCCGCAGGTGGCCGCTCCGTGGCTGCGCTGCGCCGAGGAGGCCGCCGCCGCCGACTGGCCCGACCCGGTGCGCGACTCGGTGCCGGTGAACGTGACCGTGCCGGCGGTCGACGCGGAGCGCGCGCACGCGATCGTGACCGCCGGCGGCTGCCGCACCGCCAAGGTGAAGGTGGCCGAGCCCGGCCAGGGCCTCGCCGACGACCAGGCCCGCCTGGAGGCGGTGCGCGACGCGCTCGGCCCCGACGGCCGGGTGCGGGTCGACGCCAACGGCGGCTGGGACGTCGACGCCGCGGTCGCCGCCATCGGGCTGCTCGACCGGGCCGCCGGCGGACTGGAGTACGTCGAGCAGCCGTGCGGGAGCGTGGAGGAGCTGGCGCTGGTGCGGCGCCGGGTCGGCGTACCGGTGGCCGCCGACGAGTCGATCCGCCGGGCGGCCGACCCCTACCGGGTGCGCGACCTCGAGGCCGCGGACGTCGCCGTGCTGAAGGTGCAGCCGCTCGGCGGGGTGCGCGCCTGCCTGCGGATCGCCGAGGACATCGGGCTGCCCGTCGTGGTCTCGTCGGCGTTGGAGAGCTCGGTCGGGATCGCGGCCGGCGTGGCGCTGGCGGCCGCGCTGCCCGAGCTGCCCTACGCCTGCGGGCTCGCGACCGTGCAGCTGCTCAGCGACGACGTCGTGGCCGCACCGCTGCTGCCGGTCGACGGGGCGCTGCCGGTGGTGCGCCCCGAGGTCGACGAGGCCGCCCTCGGGCGGCTGGCGGCGGACCCGGACCGGGTGGCCCACTGGGAGGAACGGCTGGCCGCGGTGCGTTCGCTGCTCGAGGTGGGGGAGGATCGGGGACTGTGAGCCCGCCGCCCGACCCCACGCCCGAGCCCTCGACCAAGCTCGCCCGCGCGGCGGTGCTGTCGCTGCTCGCGCAGGGGGTCACCGACGTGGTCCTCTCGCCCGGCTCGCGCAACGCACCGCTCTCGTTCGCGGTGCACGAGGTGGCGGCGGCCGGGCTGCTGCGGCTGCACACCCGGATCGACGAGCGCAGCGCCGGGTTCCTGGCGCTCGGGCTCTCGCGGGTGGACTCGCCGGCGGCGGTCGTCTGCACCTCGGGCACCGCGGTCGCGAACCTGCACCCGGCGGTGCTGGAGGCCGCGCACAGCGGGGTGCCGCTGGTCGTCGTCACTGCCGACCGGCCCTCGCGGCTGCACGGCACCGGCGCCAACCAGACCACCGACCAGGTCGGCATCTTCGGCCCGCTGGTGATGACACTCGACCTCGAGGCGCAGCCGGGCACCGGACAGTGGGCGATGTGGGTCGGTGACGGGCCGGTGCATCTCAACGTGCGGTTCGATGAGCCGCTGGTGCCGGCCGAGCCGTGGACCACCCTTGCTCATGATCTGGCCGACGCGCTCGGTGGCGAGGACGAGCACGAGGACGAGTCTCAGGCGAACGAGCACGGGATCCTGCCGAGGCGGTCGCCCGACCTGGACCCGCGACCGGTGCCCTCGGCCCAGGAGCTGGTGGCCACGGCGAGGGCACGACGCAGCGCCGGCGGCTGGGGCCGGTCGGTCCGCGGGCCGGCGGCTCCCGAGACCCTCCCGCTCGGCCCCCGCACCGTCGTCGTCGCCGGCGACGACGCCGGCCCGCCGGCCCGCCAGCTCGCGGAGCGCGCCGGCTGGCCGCTGCTGGCCGAGCCGAGCAGCGGCGCGCGCACCGGCGAGAACGCGATCCGCGCCTACCGGCTGCTGCTCGGCACCGACCTGGGAGAGCGCATCGAGCGGGTCGTGGTCTGCGGACACCCGACGCTGTCGCGGCCGGTCACCCGGCTGCTGACCCGGCCGGGCGTCGAGGTCGTCTCCGGGCCGGTGCGCGGCGTGTGGAGCGAGCGGCCGTTCCCCGTCGCCTCGAGCCACCCCGTCGTGCCGACCGTCGCCGGCTCCGACGACCCTGCCTGGCTCGACGCATGGCGCGACGCCGACCGGAGCGTCTCCCGCCAGGTCGACCGGCTGCTGGCCGCCGAGCCCGACCTCACGCCGTACGAGGTGGCCGGCGCGGTCAGCCGCGCACTCCCGCCGGGCGGGCTGCTGCACGTCGGCGCCTCCAGCCCGATCCGCGACCTCGATCTGATGGTCGCGAGGTACGCCGTGGGCGACCGGCGCAAGGTCGTCGCCAACCGCGGGCTGGCCGGCATCGACGGGGTGGTGTCGTCGGCGATCGGCGCGGCGCTGGGCCGCCCGCACGGCACCCGCAACCTGGCCCTGATGGGCGACGTGACGTTCCTGCACGACGCCAACGGCCTGGTGCTCGGCCCGCGCGAGGCGCGTCCCGACCTGACGATCGTGGTGGTCAACGACGACGGCGGCTCGATCTTCACGATGCTCGAACAGGGCGCCGAGGAGCACGCCAGCGGCTTCGACACCCTCTTCGGCACCCCCCACGGGGTCGACCTCGCGGCGCTCTGCGCGGCCACCCGCACGCCGCACTGGCGGGTCGGCTCGCTGCCCGAGCTCGAGCAGGCGCTGGCCAGTCCCAACGGCGGCATCGAGGTGATCGAGGTGCCGGTGCGTCGCGACAACCGCCGCGATCTCGACCTGCGGCTCCGGGCGCTGCGCCCGTGAACCCCGCCGTCGGCCAGGTCGTCGGCCCAGTCGCCGCTCCTCACGTCTGAGTCGTGATCGCGGCCCCGCGGCAGCAGGAACGTGCGGAGCGGCACCGGGCGGCCTTCGCGCCTGGCCCGAGGGCCGAGCCGTCACAGCCCGGCGCGTACCATCCGCACGTGGCGGCCCTCGTCGTGCTCGTCCTCGGTGCCGTCGAGCCGGAAGCCCTGCCGCTCGTAGAACCGGATCGCCCGGTCGTTGCCCGCCAGCACCCACAGGTACGCCGCGCGGTCGCCGACCGCGGCCTCGAACAGCGCGTAGCCCACCCCGCTGCCCCATCGCGATGCCCGGACATAGAGCGCCTTCACCTCGGTGTCGATCTCGCCGGCCAGGTCGTTGTCGCGACCGGGTCCGGCGCTGGCGAAGCCGACCATCCCGTCGGGGTCCTCGGCGACCCAGGTGGCGTCCTCCTCGCCGGCCTCGGCCAGGATCGCGCGCCACTTCTCGACCCGCTCCGCCCGGCCGGCGCGCCGCTCGGCGAGCGTGGACTGCGGCATCAGCCCGGTGTAGGCGTCGTCCCAGCAGTCCAGGTGCAGGTCGGTGAGCGGCTCGGCGTCCTCGGGCCGCGCCCGGCGCAGCCAGGTGCCGTCGGGGCGACGGGGTGACGGGGCGTCGGTCGTGCGGTGGGTCATCCCAGCATCGTATGGACCGCCAGGCCGGCGATCACGACCGCGGACACCAGCCCGGTGGCGACCCGGCCCCGGTGGCCGGTGGTGGCCCGGCCCAGTGCGGCCCCGCCGCCGGCGAGCAGCAGCTGCCAGGAGGCGGAGGCCACGAACGCGGCGACGACGAACACGCCACCCTCGACCGGGCCCGAGGTCAGCGTCCGGTTGCCCAGCACGATCGCGGTGAAGTAGACGACGGTCGCCGGGTTCACCGCGGTCACCCCGACGAAGACCGCGAACGCCCGGGCCGGCGACATCGGCCGGGCCTCCCGGGCGGTGCCAGAGGAGGTCAACGCGTGCCGGGCGACCAGCGCCGCGACCCCGAGGAGCACCACGCCCGACGCGATCCGCAGCGGTGTGGCGACCGGCTCGAGAAGCGCCGACAGCGCCGAGCCCGCGACGACCGCCAGCGCGGCGTACCCCCCGTCGACGGCGGCGATGCCGAGTGCCCCCGCGGCCCCGACCCGCAGCGAGGTGCGGGCGGTCAGCGTGACGAGGAACGCCCCGACCGCGCCGATCGGCACCGCGATCGCCCAGCCGGTGACGAGACCGGAGACGACCACCTCGACCACGCCCGGATCCTCCCGCGCCCGGAGGGCCGGCGACCAGCCGATTACGGTGGACGTCATGAGGATCACGAAGTTCGGTCACTCCTGCGTCCGGGTCGAGCACGACGGGGCCACCGTGGTCCTCGACCCCGGCATGTTCGCCGAGCCGGACGCCCTCGCCGGGGCGGACGCCGTGCTGATCACCCACGAGCACCCCGACCACTACCAGCCCGAGCTGCTGCGGGGGAGCGACGCCCCGGTGTTCACCATCGACGCCGTCGCGGCCCGGATCCGCGAGGACGCTCCGGACGCCGCCGAGCGGGTCACCGTCGTCGAGCCCGGCCAGGAGCTGGTCGCCGGGCTGCCGGTGCGGGTGGTCGGCGAGCTGCACGCGGTGATCCACCCGGAGATGCCGCGGTTCTTCAACTCCGGCTACGTGCTGACCTGCGGGGAGGAGCGGGTCTACCATCCCGGCGACGCGCTCACCCCGCCCGGCGAGCACGTCGACGTGCTGCTCGCGCCGGTCTGCGCCCCGTGGATGAAGGCGTCCGAGGCGGTCGACTTCGCCCGCGAGGTGAAGGCGCCGCGCAACGTCGCGATCCACGACCGGGTCTACTCCGACGTCGGACTCGCCATCGTCGAGAGCCACATGAACGCGTTCCTGCCCAAGGAGGGCCTGGAGTTCGTGCGGCTGGCCGACGGGCAGGACCTCTGACGCTGGCCCGCGGCCGAGGGCAGACGTCGTACGACGTGGCTGCGGTGCCGACCGGGTCGGATGACGTCGCGGCTAGGCGGCCTCAGGCTCCCGACAGCGCGTCGCGCACCGGCACGAACTTCGCCTGCGACTCGGCCAGCTCGGCCTCGGGGTCGGAGTCGGCGACGATGCCGCAGCCGGCGAAGAGCCGCACGGTGTGGCCGCTCAGCTCGGCGGAGCGCAGCGCGATGCCCCACTCGCCGTCGCCGGTGGCGTCCATCCAGCCGACCGGCCCGGCGTAGCGGCTGCGGTCCATGCCCTCGATCTCGGCGATCAGCGCCGTCGCGGTGGGGGTGGGGGTGCCGCCGACGGCGGCCGAGGGGTGCAGCGCCTCGGCCAGCTGCAGCGACGAGACCGTCGCCGCGTCGTGGACGACGCCGGCCACGTCGGTGGCCAGGTGCATCACGTTGGGCAGGTGCAGCACGAACGGCGCCTCGGGCACGTTCATCGACGAGCAGTGCGGCTCGAGCGCGTCGGCGACCGAGCGCACGGCGTACTCGTGCTCCTCGAGGTCCTTCGACGACCGGGCCAGCGTGGCCGCCAGCGCCAGGTCGCGGGTGTCGTCGCCGGTGCGCCGGATGGTGCCGGCCAGCACCCGTGAGGTCACCAGGCCGCGTTCGCGGCGCACCAGCATCTCGGGGGTGGCGCCGAACAGGCCGTCGACGTGGAAGGTCCAGCACATCGGGTAGCCCTCGGCGAGCCGGGCCAGCGGCCACCGCACGTCGAAGGGCTCGTCGGCGGTGGCGACGAGGTCGCGGGCCAGCACGACCTTCTCGAGGTCGCCGCGGCTGATCCGCGCCACCGCGTCGGCGACCACCGACATCCAGCGCTCGCCGTCGAGGGCGCCGTCGGCGAAGCGGACGCCGCGCGGCGATCGGGGCTCGTCGGTCACGGTGAGCTCCGGCTCGGGCGCGGCTCCGGGCCCGACCGTGGTGACCCAGGAGCGGTCGCCGCGCCGGCCGACCACCACCCGCGGCACCGTCAGCACGGAGTCACCGGGCTCGTCGGCGAACGCGAAGGAGCCGAACGAGACCAGGCCGGTGCCGGGCTCGTGGACCTCGTCGTCGACCCGGGCCTGCGCGACGGTCTCGCTCCACCACTTCGCCGCGTCGGCGAACCGGGTGGCGCCGGCGGTGTGCACCGAGGCGGCCACGCCCCAGCCGACCAGGCCCTCGCCGCGGCGCAGCCAGCTCACCGGTGCCTCACCGGGCAGGAGTCGCAGCAGCGACGTGGCGGCGTCGAGATCGAGGGGCAGCGTCCGGGCGACCAGGGGGCCGGCCGACGACTGCCCCGCCGGGGTCGCACTGGTCGTCACGGCGTCGAGGGTACTTCCCGCACCCGGGGAGGACGCCGCACGGCATCCGTCGGTACGGTCGGGGCGTGACGCGACGCACCCCGCACCCCGCCCTGATCGGCCTCCCCCTCGGCCTCGCCGTGCTCGCGGCGATGGTGGTCTTCTCGCTCGTCCTCGACGGACGCGGCTCCGGCGAGATCGAGCTGCCCGACTCGCTGCCGGGCGGCTGGCAGTCGGTCACGGAGCCGATGGAGGGACGCGACGACCCCGAGGCGGCCCAGGAGTACGCCGACCGCCAGGTGCAGGCGGTCGCCCACGTCGAGGAGCAGCTGGGCGAGGTGTACGACGACGAGCTGGCGTTCGCCGCCTACCTGCACGACGACCCCGAGATCGGGCCGCGCTTCGTCACGGTCACCGCGTTCGCTGCGCCGCCCGGCCCCTTCGCGCCCCCGAACGGCATCCTCGACCCGGAGGAGGTCGGGATGGCCCGCGCGCCGATCGAGGTGGTGCGCGAGGGCGACACCGTCTGCATCCTGGAGTGGGTCCAGCAGCCCGAGAGCGCGGAGATCGACGAGAGCGAGCCGCCGCTGACGACCACCTGTCAGCTCGGTGCCGACGGCCGCACCTACCTGCTGGCGGGCTCCAAGCTGATGCTCGACGACGCGGTCGAGCTGATCGAGACCGTCGCCGCCGACGCGTCCTGACGCATCCGCCGGCAGTCTCACGACCAGTAGACGACCACCTTGTCGCCGATGGCGACCTGGTCGTAGAGCCAGGCGATCTTGTCGTAGTCGCGCACGTTGACGCACCCGTGCGACGCCCCGGCGTACCCCACGGCGGCGAAGTCGGGGGAGTAGTGCACGGCCTGGCCGCCGGAGAAGAACATCGCGAACGGCATCGAGGTGTCGTAGAGGCTCGACACGTGGTCGCGGCTCTTGGAGAACACGCTGAAGACGCCCTCGCGGGTGGGGGTGGCGGCGCCGCCGAAGCGCACGTCGACGGTGAGCCGGACGTCGCCGCCGACCACCCAGCGCAGCGTGTTGCTCGACTTGTCGACGCACAGCACCCGGCCGGTGCGGCAGCGGGCGTCGAGCGGACCGGGGGCGTTGCCCGTGGTCGCGGCGCCGTGCAGCTCGGCGTCGGTCGGCTCGGTGGTCATCGCCTCGAGCCGGTCGAGGGTGCGCCGGTCGACCTCGCCGGTCACCGGGATCTCGCGCTTGGCCTGGAAGCCGCGCACCGCCGCGGTGGTGACCTCGCCGTAGTAGCCGGTCACCCCGGCGTTGAACCAGTCGATCTGGGCGAGCCGGGCTTGGAGCTCGCGCACGCCGGGGCCCTCGTCGCCCGCGGCGAGCAGCGCCGGGCCCGGCTCGAGCTCCGGGGCGCGGGTGGGCGAGTCGCTCGTGGCGGGGCTCGCGGGCTCGTCGGTCGGCTCGGACGTCGGCGGTGCTGTCGGGTCGGCGGAGTATGACGGGTCCGGTTCACCGGCCGACGGTGCGGGCCCGGTCGTGCCTCCGGTCGGGCCGTCGGAGGTGCCGGCGGGTGAGGGCGTGGCAGTGGCGGGCGGCAGCGTGGAGCCGCCGGAAGCGGGCTCGTCCGCCGCGCTGTGCAGCGACGCCGACCCGACGCCGTACGACACGGCGGCGACCAGCGCGGTCACCACCGCGACCAGCATCAACCGTCGAAAGAACCTCATCGCCCTGCCCGTCCTCCTGCGGCCTCGCCGCCGTCCAGCGGGACCACGTGCGTCCCGTCATCGAGGGTGACGCCCACGGGGGGCGTTTGGTTGCGACCCGGTCGGGGCGATCGCGATCGTCACCGTTCCGTGACCCGGCCGCCCGCTGGAGTGACCGCGGGGGCCGGACGCCGTGGGCGGGCCCGGCCACCCGTAGGCTTGCGCCCGTGGCCCGCGCAGACCTCGACAAGCAGCCCACCGACGTCCGTCGGATGTTCGACGCGGTCGCCCGCCGCTACGACGTGACCAACGACGTCCTCTCGCTGGGCCAGGACCGCCGGTGGCGCCGCGACGTGATCGAGGCCGTCGACCCGCAGTACGGCGAGCGGGTGCTCGACCTGGCCGCCGGCACCGGCACCTCCAGCCAGCCGTTCCACGACCGGGGGGCGCGCGTCGTCCCCTGCGACTTCTCGCTGGGCATGCTGGGGGTCGGCAAGCAGGCGCTGCCGCACCTGCCGTTCACCGCTGGCGACGGCACCCGGCTGCCGTTCGCGGACGCGACGTTCGACGCGGTGACGATCTCGTTCGGGCTGCGCAACATCGTCGACCCGCTGGCCGGGCTGCGCGAGCTGCGCCGGGTCACCCGGCCCGGCGGGCGTCTGGTGGTGTGCGAGTTCAGCCACCCCACGTGGGCGCCGTTCCGGCTGGTCTACCTCGAGTACCTCATGAAGGCGCTGCCGTCGATCGCCCGCGCGGTCTCGTCGGCCCCGGACGCCTACGTCTATCTCGCCGAGTCGATCCGGGCCTGGCCCGACCAGCAGGGCCTGGCCGATCTGGTCGCCGAGGCCGGCTGGCAGCGCCCCGAGTGGCGCAACCTCTCCGGCGGCATCGTGGCGCTGCACCGCGCCACCGCCTGACCCGACGACCGAGGGGTCGATCGTTCCGCGACACGCCGGGTCTCGACAGGCTCGACCACCGAAGGGTGGATCGGTGACGGGTCGGCGTCAGGAGGCGGCGAGGAGCATGACGGCCAGGGAGACCTCGATCGAGGCCCCGTAGACGTCGCCGGCGACCCCACCGAGGCGCCGGGTGGCGCGGCGGATCAGCCAACCGATGGCGACCAGCGCCACCGCCGAGCACACCAGCGCCCGCCACCACGGCTGGTCGTCGAGCACGAACACGCCGGCCACGAGGCCGGTCAGCAGCAGCCAGCTGGCCGCGGCGGTCCACGGCGACATCGAGTCGACGTACGACGACGCGAGGCCCGACTGGCGGGCGGGCTTGACACCGCGCAGCGACATCACGACCGCGGCCCCGCGGGAGACGCACACCAGCGTGCCGGCCAGCAGCGGCCCCCAGGCGGAGTGCTGGATCGAGGTGAGCGCGCCGATCTGGATGCCGAGCACCAGCACCAGGGCCGAGGCGCCGGCGGGGCCGGCGTCGCCGCGCAGCATCACCTGCAGCGACCGCTCCGCGTCGTAGGAGCAGGTCAGCCCGTCGGCGGTGTCGGCGAGGCCGTCGAGGTGGAAGGCGCGGCTGGCCAGGGCCAGCGCGGCGACCGCGGTCGCCGCGACCGCGACCGGCGCCAGCTCGAGCTCGCGTCCCGCCCACAGGATCGCGGTGACCAGCGCTCCCAGCGGCAGCACCGCCAGCGGTGCCAGCACCATCGCGGGGCGGGTCACCTCCCGCTCCACCGACGAGGGGGGCCGCACCGGGATCGCGGTCAGCGTGCCGACGGAGAACCGCAGCACGTCGACCGCCCGGGAGGGGGTTCCGCTCATCCGAGCACCTCCGACAGCGGCGCCACGTCGGCGAGCAGCAGGGCGGCGGACCGCAGGACCGGGACCGCGGCGACCGCGCCGCTTCCCTCGCCCAGCCGCAGGCCGAGGTCGACCAGCGGCTCGAGCCCGAGCTTCTCCAGGGCCAGCGACTGGGCGGGCTCGGTCGAGCGGTGACCCGCGGCGAACCAGGCGGCCGCTCCCGGGGCGAGTCGGTCCGCGGCCAGGGCGGCGGCGACGGTGATCAGCCCGTCGAGCAGGACGGGGACGCCGAGGCGGGCACCCTCGGCGAGGAAGCCGGCCATCGCGGCG
The DNA here is from genome assembly GCF_003660455.1 of Nocardioides ferulae. Lineage (GTDB taxonomy): Bacteria > Actinomycetota > Actinomycetes > Propionibacteriales > Nocardioidaceae > Nocardioides > Nocardioides ferulae. The sequence goes on from NZ_QZVR01000004.1 coordinate 52,581, forward strand.
ATGTCGGCCGACCCGAGGGCGGCGAGCACGTCGGATGCCTCCTCGCGACCGCGGGTGCGCTCCAGCGCCTGCTGCACGACGGCGGTCTTGTGGGCCAGCCCGGCGTCGTCGACGCCGGTGCCCCGGCCGGTCGCCTCCGCCGCGGGCAGTCCGAGGAAGGCCGCCACGAGTGCGGCCGAGGCCGTGGTGTTGCCGATGCCGAGGTCGCCGGCGAGCAGCAGCTGGGCACCGGCCGCGACCTCCTCGCGGGCCACCCCGGCGCCGATCGCCAGCGCCCTCGCCACCTCGTCGGCGCTCAGGGCGTCCTCGAGGTGCAACGGCCGGCTGCCGCGGTGCACCTTGTGCCGCCGAACCGCCTCGCGGGTGGCGGGCTCCAGGTCGGCCAGGTCGTCGTCGACGCCCAGGTCGAGCACCCGGACCGCGACCCCGTGCTGGGCGGCCAGCACCGAGACACCGGAGCGGCCGGACACGATCGTGCGCACCATCGCGGGCGTGACGGCCTTCGGGTAGGCCGAGACTCCGTGGTCGGCGACGCCGTGGTCGCCGGCGAAGACCACCAGGTGCACCCGGTCGACGGGCCGCGGAGGTGTCACGCCCTGGGTCGCGGCCAGCCACACGGCCAGGTCGCCCAGCCGCCCCAGTGCACCGGCGGGGACGGCCAGGCCGGCGAGCCGCTCCGCGGCGTCCTGTCGGGCGGACTCCGACGGCGGGGCCACGGCGTCCACGGGGGTGGCGGGGTGCGGCGGGTGAGCGGAGTCGGGCACGGGACCTCCAGGTTCGGGCGGGCTGCGGCGGTCGGGCGATGGTCGGGCAGCGACGCTAGCGCCCGTCCGGGTCAGGACCGCCGCCGCGGGTGCGAACCGGTGGCGCCCGTCACCCACGCCGGGGGCACCGCGACGCGGCCCAGCCGGGCCGCAGCCGGCGGGACCGACAGCGGCATTTCCGCAACGCAACCGTGCGGTAAATCCCCAGGTCAGGGCGGTAGCAGGGACGTTGGTCCCGGGGCCGCCCCCGACTCGCCTCCCGTCGGGCAGAGTGGCAGACTGTGCACCGCGCCACTTCGTGATTCGCTTCACAAAGTCACAAGGTGATGGCCGCCGGCGCGCCGTCGGTCGCGCGAACGGCCCCGACAAGGCCCGCAGGCCAGAGGAAGGGAAAGCGAAGGCATGGAGCTCTACACGCCGGTGCTGGCACTGGTCCTGCTGTCGACGCTGTTCGGCGTCGGCACCCTGATCATGAGCGCGGGGGTCGGCCCCAGCCGCTACAACCGGGTGCGGCTCGACTCCTACGAGTGCGGCATCGAGCCGACGCCGCAGCCGGTCGGCGGCGGGCGCTTCCCGGTGAAGTACTACATCACCGCGATGCTCTTCATCATCTTCGACATCGAGACGATCTTCCTCTACCCGTGGGCGGTCCACTTCGACGCGTTGGGGCTGTTCGGCCTGGTCGAGATGGTGCTCTTCATCGGCACGGTCTTCGTCGCCTACGCCTACGTCTGGCGCCGCGGCGGCCTCGACTGGGACTGATCGCGCGACCCTGACCGCACCGACCGCGACCGGACACACCGGCGAGCGCACGAGCAAGCACGAGAGAGAAGGACACAGATGGGTCTCGAGGAGAAGCTCCCCAGCGGCGTCCTGCTGACGTCGGTCGAGGGCCTGGCCGGCTACATGCGCAAGGCCTCGTTCTGGCCCGCCTCCTTCGGACTCGCCTGCTGCGCCATCGAGATGATGACCAGCGGCGGCCCCAAGCACGACCTGGGCCGGTTCGGCATGGAGGTCTTCCGGGCCAGCCCGCGCCAGGCCGACCTGATGATCGTGGCCGGCCGGGTGAGCCAGAAGATGGCTCCGGTCGTGCGCCAGATCTGGGACCAGATGCCCAACCCCAAGTGGGTGCTCGCGATGGGCGTCTGCGCCAGCAGCGGCGGCATGTTCAACAACTACGCCGTGGTGCAGGGCGTCGACCACATCGTCCCGGTCGACATGTACCTCCCCGGCTGCCCGCCCCGCCCCGAGATGCTCATCGACGCGATCCTCAAGCTCCACCAGCAGGTGCAGGCCACCAAGCTCGGACCCAACCGGGTCGCCGAGATCGAGCAGCAGGAGGCCGACGCGCTGCGCGCCCTGCCCACCTCCGAGATGAAGGGCCTGCTGCGGTGACCGACAAGCCCGACGAGAAGAGCGCCCCGGAGCAGCCGGCGGCCGAGCAGTCGCCCGAGAACGTCCCCGCCCCCACCGGCGAGGTCCGCCAGGTCGGCGTCCGGCGCGGCATGTTCGGCGTCAAGGGCACCGGCGACACCAGCGGCTACGGCGGCCTGGTCAGCGCGGTCACCCTGCCCGGTGCGGCGCGCCGTCCCTACGGCGGCTGGTACGACGCCGTCGCCGACGCGCTCGGGGAGGGCCTGCGCGACGCGGGTCTGGAGCCGGCCGTCGAGTCGGTGGTGATCCACCGCGGCGAGATCACCTTCCACATCCGGCGCGAGGACGTGCTCACGGTGGCCAGGCTGCTGCGCGACGACCCGCGGCTGCGCTTCGAGCTGCTCGCCGGGGTCAGCGGCGTGCACTACCCGCAGGACACCGGTCGCGAGCTGCACGCGGTCTACCACCTGCTGTCGATGACCCACAACCGCCGCATCCGGCTCGAGGTCACCGCCCCCGACGCCGACCCGCACATCCCGTCGGTGGTCTCGGTCTACCCGACGGCCGACTGGCACGAGCGCGAGGCCTACGACATGTTCGGGCTGATCTTCGACGGTCACCCGTCGCTCACCCGGATCCTGATGCCCGACGACTGGCCGGGCCACCCGCAGCGCAAGGACTACCCGCTCGGCGGCATCCCCGTCGAGTACAAGGGCGGGCAGGTCCCGCCGCCGGACCAGCGGAGGTCCTACAACTGATGCGCTTCGCAGACGTGTTCGGTTTCGTCGGCGCGCTCGCGCCTCGGAGGGATGCCTGATGACCACCAACGACGCCTTCGCCGGCACCAGCGAGACCAGCGAGGGCCGGGTCTTCACCGTCACCGGCCAGGACTGGGACACCATCACCCAGGGCCTCGCCGACGAGGGCATCGAGGAACGGGTCGTGGTCAACATGGGCCCGCAGCACCCCTCGACGCACGGCGTGCTCCGCCTGATCCTCGAGCTCGAGGGCGAGACGGTGACCGAGGCCCGCTGCGGCATCGGCTACCTGCACACGGGCATCGAGAAGAACATGGAGTTCCGCTCCTGGACCCAGGGCGTCACGTTCTGCACCCGGATGGACTACCTCAGCCCGCTCTTCAACGAGGCGACCTACTGCCTCGGGGTCGAGCGGCTGCTCGACATCGAGGACCAGGTGCCGGAGAAGGCCCAGGTCATGCGGGTGCTCCTGATGGAGATCAACCGCATCTCCTCCCACCTGGTGGCGATCGCCACCGGCGGCATGGAGCTCGGCGCGCTCACCGTGATGACGATCGGGTTCCGCGAGCGCGAGCTGTGCCTGGACCTGTTCGAGCTGATCACCGGGCTGCGGATGAACCACGCGTTCATCCGCCCCGGCGGCGTCGCCCAGGACCTGCCGCCGGGGGCGCTGGAGGAGATCCGCGGCTTCGTCGCGTTGATGAAGAAGCGGCTGCCCGAGTACGCCGCGTTCTGCAACGCCAACCCGATCTTCCGGGGCCGCCTCGAGGGCATCGGCCACCTCGACCTCGAGGCCTGCCTGGCGCTGGGCATCACGGGCCCGGTGCTGCGCAGCACCGGCTACCCGTGGGACCTCCGCAAGACCGAGCCCTACTGCGGCTACGAGGACTACGAGTTCGACGTCCAGACCTGGGACACCGCCGACTCCTACGGCCGCTTCCGCATCCGGCTCGCCGAGATGTGGGAGTCGCTGCGGATCATCGAGCAGGCCGCCGACCGGCTGGCCGGCCTCGAGGGCGCCCCGGTGATGATCGGCGACAAGAAGATCGGCTGGCCCAGCCAGCTGGCCATCGGCAGCGACGGCATGGGCAACAGCCTCGACCACATCCGGCACATCATGGGTGAGTCGATGGAGGCGCTGATCCACCACTTCAAGCTGGTCACCGAGGGCTTCCGGGTGCCGGCCGGCCAGGCCTACGTGCCGGTCGAGGCGCCCCGCGGCGAGCTCGGCGCGCACGTCGTCTCCGACGGCGGCACCCGCCCGTTCCGGGCCCACTTCCGCGACCCCTCGTTCACCAACCTGCAGGCCACCAGTGCGATGGCCGAGGGCGGCATGGTGGCCGACGTGATCGTGGCGATCGCCTCGCTCGACCCGGTCATGGGCGGGGTGGACCGGTGACCAAGCGCGGGGCACAGGCGAGCGCATCGAGGCCGGGCCGCCAGGCCCGCCAGGAGGAACAGTGAGCATCGACGAGAAGACCTACGGCGAGCTGCGCGAGATCGCGGCCCGCTACCCGGAGGGCCGCTCCGGGCTGCTGCCGATGCTGCACCTGGTGCAGTCGGCCGAGGGCCGGATCACGCCCGAGGGCATCGAGGCGTGCGCCGAGATCCTCGGGATCACCGCGGCCGAGGTCAGCGGGGTGGCCACCTTCTACACGATGTACAAGCGCAAGCCGGTCGGCGACTACCACGTCGGGGTCTGCACCAACACGCTGTGTGCGGTGATGGGCGGCGACGCGATCTTCGAGCGGCTCAAGGGCCACCTCGACGTCGGCAACGACGAGACGACCGACGACGGCAAGATCACCCTCGAGCACGTCGAGTGCAACGCCGCCTGCGACTACGCGCCGGTGATGATGGTCAACTGGGAGTTCATGGACAACATGACCCCCGAGCGGGCCGTCGAGGTCGTCGACGACCTCCGCGAAGGGCGCGACGTGCACTCCACCCGCGGCCCCCGCGTGTGCACCTGGCGCGAGGCCGAGCGGGTGCTCGCCGGCTTCCCCGACGACCTCGCCGACGAGGGCCCGGCCGCCGGCCCGGCGTCCCTGGTCGGCCTCGGCATCGCCCGCGAGCGCGGCTGGACCGCACCGGGCCGGGAGGCCGGAGGCGCGCCGGCGCCGGCGATCGGGCGCGACCAGTCGGCCGAGCAGGCCGACACCGCGCGCGCCGGCACCGAGGAGAAGATCGACGAGTCCCCGGCGGACCTGCAGCACGACCGCAACCCGGCCAAGGGAGAGGACGCCCAGTGAGCGAGATCAGCACCCTCACCCCGGTTCTCACCGACAACTGGGACGCCGAGCGCAGCTGGACCCTCGCCTCCTACGAGGCCCACGGCGGCTACGACGGCCTGCGCAAGGCGCTGTCGATGGAGCCCTCCGCGGTGATCGACGAGGTCAAGGAGTCCGGCCTGCGCGGCCGGGGCGGTGCGGGGTTCCCGACCGGCATGAAGTGGAGCTTCATCCCGCAGGACAACCCCAAGCCCAAGTACCTCGTGGTCAACGCCGACGAGTCCGAGCCGGGCACCTGCAAGGACATCCCGCTGATGATGGCCAGCCCGCACACGCTGGTCGAGGGCGTCATCATCAGCTCCTACGCCATCCGCGCCAACCGGGCCTTCATCTACGTGCGCGGCGAGGTGCTGCACGTGATCCGCCGCCTCCAGCGCGCGGTGCAGGAGGCCTACCTGGCCGGCCACCTGGGCAAGAACATCCACGGCTCCGGCTACGACCTCGACCTGGTCGTGCACCCCGGCGCCGGCGCCTACATCTGCGGCGAGGAGACCGCGCTGCTCGACTCGCTCGAGGGACGCCGTGGCCAACCGCGGCTGCGTCCGCCGTTCCCGGCCGTGGCCGGCCTCTACGCCAGCCCCACGGTGATCAACAACGTCGAGTCCATCGCCTCGGTGCCCAGCATCATCGCCAACGGGGCCGAGTGGTTCGCCTCGATGGGCACCGAGAAGTCGAAGGGCTTCGGCATCTTCTCGCTGTCGGGTCACGTGAAGAACCCCGGCCAGTACGAAGCACCGCTCGGCATCACGCTGCGCGAGCTGATCGACCTGGCCGGCGGCGTCCGCGAGGGCCACGAGCTGAAGTTCTGGACCCCCGGCGGCTCCAGCACCCCGCTGTTCACCGCCGAGCACCTCGACGTCCCGCTCGACTTCGAGAGCGTCGCGGCCTCCGGCTCCATGCTCGGGACCCGGGCGCTGCAGATCTTCGACGACAGCACCTGCGTGGTGCGCGCGGTGCTGCGCTGGACCGAGTTCTACAAGCACGAGTCCTGCGGCAAGTGCACTCCCTGCCGCGAGGGCACCTGGTGGCTGGTGCAGACCCTGGCCAAGCTCGAGCGCGGCGAGGGCACCGAGGCCGACCTCGAGCTGCTCCTCGACCAGTGCGACAACATCCTGGGGCGCGCGTTCTGCGCCCTCGGCGACGGCGCGACCAGCCCGATCACCAGCTCGATCCAGTTCTTCCGCGACGAGTACCTCGCCCACCTCACCCACGGCGGCTGTCCGTTCGACCCGGCCGCCTCGACGGTCTTCGCGACCGCTGGAGCCCACTGATGACTACCTCCCCCGAGAGGACCGGCGCCGAGGTCGAGCACGTCACGCTCACCGTCGACGGCGTCCAGGTCAGCGTCCCCAAGGACACCCTGGTGATCCGCGCCGCCGAGCAGGTCGGCGTGCAGATCCCGCGGTTCTGCGACCACCCGCTGCTGGCCCCGGTCGGCGCCTGCCGCCAGTGCCTGGTCGACGTCCCCGACGCCGGCAACGGCCGCGGCTTCCCCAAGCCGCAGGCCTCCTGCACGCTGCAGGTCGCCGAGGGCATGGTCGTCAACACCCAGGCCACCAGCCCGGTCGCCGACAAGGCCCAGCAGGGCATCATGGAGTTCCTGCTGATCAACCACCCGCTGGACTGCCCGGTCTGCGACAAGGGCGGCGAGTGCCCGCTGCAGAACCAGGCGATGTCCAACGGCCGCGGCGAGTCGCGCTTCTCCGAGGGCGGCGGCGTCAAGCGCACCTACCCCAAGCCGATCAACATCTCGGCCAACGTGCTGCTCGACCGCGAGCGGTGCGTGCTCTGCGCCCGCTGCACCCGCTTCTCCGAGCAGATCGCCGGTGACCCGTTCATCGCGCTGATCGAGCGCGGTGCCCTCCAGCAGGTCGGCATCTACGAGAAGGAGCCGTTCGAGTCCTACTTCTCGGGCAACACGATCCAGATCTGCCCGGTCGGCGCGCTGACCAGCGCCGAGTACCGCTTCCGCTCGCGCCCCTTCGACCTGGTCTCGACCCCCTCGATCGCCGAGCACGACGCCTGCGGCGCCGCGATCCGCGTCGACCACCGCCGCGGCAAGGTGATGCGCCGGCTGGCCGGCAACGACCCCGAGGTCAACGAGGAGTGGATCACCGACAAGGACCGCTTCGGGTTCGCCTACGCCCAGCTGCCCGACCGGCTGACCTACCCGCAGGTCCGCGACGAGTCCGGTGAGCTCCGCCCGGCGTCGTGGCCCGAGGCGTTCGCCGTCGCGGCCCGCGGCCTGCGCGCCGCCGGCGCCTGCGCCGTGCTGCCCGGCGGCCGGGTGACCGCCGAGGACGCCTACGCCTACGCCAAGTTCGCCCGGGTCGCGCTCGGCACCAACGACGTCGACTTCCGGGCCCGTCCGCTCTCCGCCGAGGAGGCCTCGTTCCTGGCCGCCGAGGTCGTGCTCCGCGGCCCCGGCGACGGCGGCGTGACGTACGCCGACCTCGAGGCCGCCTCGACCGTCGTGCTCGCCGGGCTCGAGCCCGAGGACGAGGCGGGCACGATCTTCCTGCGGCTGCGCAAGGCCAACCGCGCGCACGGCACCCGCGTGCTCGCGCTCGCGCCGTACTCCTCGCGCGGCCTGCAGAAGATGGGCGGCCGGCTGCTGCCCACCGCCCCCGGCGACGAGCCGGCGGTCCTCGACTCGCTCGTCGGCCACTCCGACTTCGGCCTCGACGCCTCGTCGGTGCTGCTCGTCGGTGAGCGGCTCGCGACGGTTCCCGGCGCGCTGTCCGCGGCCGCCCGGCTCGCCCACCGCACCGGCGCCCGGCTCGCCTGGGTGCCGCGTCGAGCCGGCGACCGCGGCGCGCTCGAGGCGGGCTGCCTGCCGACCCTGCTGCCGGGCGGGCGCCCGGTGGCCTCGCCCGACGCCCGTGTCGACGCCGCCACCGCGTGGGGCGTCGACCGGCTCCCCGAGACCCCCGGTCGTGACACCGACCAGATCGTCTCCGCGCTCCGCAGCGGCGAGCTCGGCGGCCTGGTGATCGGTGGGGTCGACCCCGACGACACCAGCGACCCCGCGGCCACGCGGGCCGCGATCGAGGCCGCCTCGTTCGTGGTGGCGCTGGAGCTGCGGGAGACCGAGGTGACTCGAGCCGCCGACGTGGTCTTCCCCGTCGCCGCGGCCGTCGAGAAGGCCGGCATGTTCGTCACCTGGGAGGGGCGTCCGCGCGAGTTCCCGGCGGTGCTCAGCGTCCCCCATGCGCTGCCCGACCTGCGGGTGCTCGCCGGCATCGCCGAGGAGCTCGGCGCTCCGCTGGGCTTCCGCACGGTCACCGAGGTGCGGGCGCAGCTGACCGAGATGGGCCCCTGGGACGGCGAGCGTGCCACGCTCGACGAGGCCGCTCCTGCAGGCGCCGCGTCCGGCGAGGGCCTGCGGCTGGCCACCTGGAAGCAGATGATCGACGACGGCTCGCTGACCGACGGCGAGCCCTACCTGCGCGCCACCGCGCGGGCGCCGATCGCCCGGGTCAGCCCCGCGACCTACGCGACACTGCCCGCCGGCACGGCCGCGGTCGTGGTCTCCGGTGACCGCGGCGAGCTGACGCTGCCGGTCGAGGTGGCCGACGACATGGTCGACGGCACCGTGTGGGTGCCGGCTCGGTCGGCCGGCGCGGGCGTGCTCGCCGCGCTGGCCGCGCCCGGCAGTCCGGTGCGGCTGGCCGCCACCGAGACGCCGGCCACTCCCGCAGGCGCGAGCGACCCGGCCCACCACGGAGGTGTCCAGTGACGATCCCCAGCGCCGTGCTCCCTCTGGCCGACGGCACCCTCTCGGCGTTCGGCCGCGACAACGGATGGGTGATCACCCTCAAGGTGGTCCTGATCCTGGTCGTGCTGCTGCTGCTCACGCTGTTCAACATCTGGTTCGAGCGTCGCGTCGTGGCCCGCATGCAGCACCGTCCCGGCCCGAACGTTAACGGCCCCTTCGGCCTGCTGCAGTCGCTGGCCGACGCGATGAAGCTGATCTTCAAGGAGGAGATCATCCCCAAGGCCGCCGACAGGGTGGTCTACCTCATCGCTCCGGTCATCGTCGTGGTGCCCGCCTTCGTCACCTGGGCGGTGATCCCGTTCGGTCCCGAGGTGACGATCCCGTTCACCGACACCGTGACCCCGCTGCAGCTGACCGACATGCCGGTCGCGGTGCTGTTCGTGCTCGCGATCGCCTCCATCGGCATCTACGGCATCGTGCTCGGCGGCTGGTCCAGCGGGTCGACGTACTCCCTGCTCGGCGGGCTGCGCTCCAGCGCCCAGATGATCTCCTACGAGGTCGCGATGGGCCTGGCGCTGGTCGCGGTGTTCCTCTACGCCGGCTCCATGTCGACCTCCGAGATCGTCGAGGCCCAAGACGACCTCTGGTTCGGCCTGGTCCTGCTGCCCTCGTTCGTGATCTACGTGATCGCGATGGTCGGCGAGACCAACCGCGCCCCCTTCGACCTCCCCGAGGCCGAGGGCGAGCTGGTCGGCGGCTTCCACACCGAGTACTCCTCGATGAAGTTCGCGATGTTCTTCCTCGCCGAGTACATCAACATGGCGACGGTCTCCGCGCTGGCCACCACGCTGTTCCTCGGCGGCTGGCACGCTCCGTTCTGGATCGACGAGGTCTGGGCCGGCGCCAACGAGGGCTACTGGCCGCTGCTGTGGTTCTTCGGCAAGGTCCTGTTCTTCGTCTTCATGTTCATCTGGCTGCGCGGCACCCTGCCCCGCCTTCGCTACGACCAGTTCATGGCGTTCGGCTGGAAGCGGCTGATCCCGATCTCGCTGGTCTGGATCGTGGCGGTCGCCACGATCCGGGCGATCTCGCTCGAGGACGGCATCGACCGGCAGTGGTTGCTGATCGGCATCGGCGTGCTCGCCGTGCTGCTGCTCGCGCTGTTCTTCTTCGGCGAGGACGACCAGGCGGAGGCGCAGAAGGGCGAGGCCGTGCTCCCGACCACGGGCAGCGGCTCCTTCCCGGTGCCGCCGATGCCGGCCGGCGGGCCGGTCCGGGGTGCCGCCGCGCCGCTGGAGTTCGAGTCGACGTCCCCGTCCACCGTCTCGACGGCAGGAGAGAGCTGATGGCCACGCTCAAGGAACAGTTCTGGGACCCGATCGCCGGGTTCGGGGTCACGTTCCGGACCATGTTCAAGAAGACCGTCACGGTCCAGTACCCCTTCGAGAAGCGCCCGACCGCGCCGCGCTTCCACGGCCGGCACCAGCTCAACCGTTGGCCCGACGGCCTCGAGAAGTGCGTGGGCTGCGAGCTGTGCGCCTGGGCCTGCCCGGCCGACGCGATCTACGTCGAGGGTGCGCAGAACACCGACCTGCCCGACGGCTCGGGGCGCTTCAGCCCCGGTGAGCGCTACGGCCGCGTCTACCAGATCAACTACCTGCGCTGCATCCTGTGCGGGCTGTGCATCGAGGCGTGCCCCACCCGGGCGCTGACGATGACCAACGAGTACGAGCTGGCCGACGACAACCGGACCGACCTCATCTACGAGAAGTCCGACCTGCTCGCCCCGCTGCTGCCGGGCATGGAGCAGCCGCCGCACGCGATGCTGCTCGGCGACGACGAGCAGGACTACTACCGAGGCGCGTACGCCGCCCCGGCGCCCGGCGCGACCGCCCAGGTGCCGGTCGACGGCGACCCCACCACCAGGAAGGCCGAGACCAAGTGACCGCCTTCTGGATCCTCGCCCCGATCATGGTGATCGCGGCGCTCGGCATCCTCTTCGTTCGCAAGGCCGTGCACGCCGCGCTGCTGCTCGCGGTGGTGATGATCAGCATCGCGGTGCTCTACGCCGTGCTCGAGGCGCCGTTCCTGTTCGCGGTGCAGATCATCGTCTACACCGGCGCGATCTTGATGCTGTTCCTGTTCGTGGTGATGCTGGTCGGCGTCGACGCGTCCGACTCGGTGGTCGAGACGATCCGCGGCCAGCGGGTGCTGGCGGTGCTCGCCGGCCTCGGCCTCGGCGTCGTCCTCGCCGTCGGGCTGAGCCAGATCACCCTCGGCACCGTCGTGGGCCTCGAGAACGCCAACGAGGGCGGCAACGTCGAGGCGCTCGCCAACATCCTCTTCTCGCGCTACGTCTTCGCGTTCGAGACCACCAGCGCGCTGCTGATCACCGCGGCCGTGGGAGCGATGGTGCTCGCGCACCGCGAGCGGCTCACCCCCAAGGCCCGCCAGCCCGAGACCGCGGCCCAGCGGATGCGCGACTACGCCGAGCACGGCAAGCACCCCGGGCCGCTGCCCTCGCCCGGCGTCTACGCCCGCCACAACGCCGTCGACACCCCGGCGCTGCTGCCCGACGGCAGCCCGGCCCCCACGTCGGTCTCCCGGGTCCTCACCGCGCGGGGCACCGTGCGGTCGGCTCCGGCGTTCGCCGACGACATCGAGGATGTCAAGGCCGCCCTGGCCGGTCCGGACGGCGGCGCCAGCAGCGGCGGCGACCAGTCCGCCGGGTCGGGCTACAACACCGAGAACCCCAGCACGAGCGCCGAGACCCGGGAGTCCACCCCGGGCGGCGAGGAGCCGGAGGTGTCGCGATGACCGACGTCACCCCCTACATCGTCCTCTCGGCGATCCTGTTCACGATCGGCTGCGTCGGCGTGCTCACCCGCCGCAACGCGATCGTGGTGTTCATGTGCATCGAGCTGATGCTGAACTCCTGCAACCTCGCGCTGGTCGCGTTCGCCAAGCAGCACGGCAACCTCGACGGCCAGATCGCGGCCTTCTTCGTGATGGTGGTGGCCGCGGCGGAGGTCGTGGTCGGCCTCGCGATCATCATGACCATCTTCCGGACCCGTCGCTCGGCCTCGGTCGACGACGCGAGCCTGCTGAAGTACTAGGACCAGGTGACCGATGCTCAACATGTCCGAAGGCGGCCACATCCCAGTGGTCGATCCCACCGGCACCGACGGGATCTCCTCCCTGCTGTGGCTGGTCATCGCGCTGCCCCTGCTGGGTGCCGCCGTGCTGCTCCTCGCCGGCCGGGCCACCGACAAGTGGGGCCACTGGCTCGGCACCTTGATGTCGGCCGGCTCGTTCGTGGTGAGCCTGCTGCTCTTCGTCGACCTGCTGGGTCGTGACGAGGGTGACCGGCAGGTCTCCCAGCACCTGTGGGAGTGGTTCTCCGTCGGCGGCCTAGAGGTCGGGTTCGACCTGCTCTACGACCCCCTGGCAGCGCTGTTCCTGCTGCTGATCACCGGTGTCGGCACGCTGATCCACGTCTACTCGATCGGCTACATGGAGCACGACCCCCGCCGACGCCGGTTCTTCGCCTACCTGAACCTGTTCGTCGCGGCGATGCTGATGCTGATCCTGAGCGAGAACTACCTCGGGCTGTTCCTCGGCTGGGAGGGCGTCGGCCTGGCCTCCTACCTCTTGATCGGGTTCTGGCAGCACAAGCCGTCCGCCGCCGCTGCCGCCAAGAAGGCGTTCGTGATGAACCGGGTCGGCGACATGGGCCTCTCGCTCGCGATCGCCCTGATGTTCGTCACCTTCGGCACGACCAGCTTCTCCGGCGTCAGCGCCGCGGCCTCCGGCGCCTCCGAGAACACCCTCACCGCGCTCGGCCTGCTGCTGCTGCTCGGCGCCTGCGGCAAGTCGGCCCAGGTGCCGCTGCAGGGCTGGCTGCTCGACGCGATGGAGGGCCCGACCCCGGTGTCGGCGCTCATCCACGCCGCGACCATGGTCACCGCCGGCGTCTACCTCATCGTCCGCTCGAACTTCATCTTCGAGCTCGCGTCCACCGCGCAGACCGTGGTCGTCATCGTCGCGGTCGTCACGCTGCTGTGGGGTGCGATCATCGGTTGCGCCAAGGACGACATCAAGAAGGCGCTGGCCGGCTCCACGATGAGCCAGATCGGCTACATGATGCTCGGCGCCGGCCTCGGTGCCGCGGGCTACGCCTTCGCGATCTTCCACCTGCTCACCCACGGCTTCTTCAAGGCCAACATGTTCCTCGGGGCCGGGTCGGTCATGCACGGCATGAACGACGACGTCGACATGCGCCGCTACGGCGCCGTCCGGCACGCGATGCCGGTGACGTTCCTGACCTTCGCGATGGGCTACCTCGCGATCATCGGGTTCCCCGGGTTCTCCGGCTTCTGGTCCAAGGACAAGATCATCGAGAGCGCCCTCGCCGACAGCTGGCTGGTCGGCGGCCTGGCGCTCCTGGGCGCCGGCATCACCGGCTTCTACATGACCCGGCTGATGCTGCTGACCTTCTTCACCGAGAAGCGGTGGAAGGACGACGTGCACCCGCACGAGTCGCCCGCGGTGATGACGGTCCCGCTGATCGTGCTCGCGGCGCTGTCGGTGCTCGCCGGTGTGCTGCTGCTCGGCGACTGGATCACCGACTTCCTCGCACCCGTGGTGGGCGAGGTCGCCCACCACGACCCGCCGCTGCCCGCCCTGGCGATCACCGCGCTGGTGACGCTGGTGGTGGCCGTCGGCGTCGCCGCCGCCTGGTTCCTGGTCGGCAAGCGCGAGGTGCCGATCACCCCGCCCCAGGACGTCTCGTTCGCGACCCGGGCCGCCCGCAACGACCTCTACGGCGACGCGATCAACGAGGGCCTGGTCATCGGCCCCGGCCGGCACGCGGTGCACGGGGTGACGCTCGCCGACCGGCGGGCCGTCGACGGCGTCTTCACCGGCACCGCCGCGGGCATCGGCGCGCTCGGCACCGTGCTGCGGCGCGCCCAGAACGGCTTCGTGCGCTCCTACGCCCTGTCGCTGCTGGGCGGCGTGCTGCTCGTGCTCCTCGCCCTGTTGGCGGTGAACCTCGTATGAGCCGCACCATCGCAGCTCGCACTGCCCGCCCGTCCCGCTCCTGCCTCCGAGGGGTCCTGCTGTGAACGACTTCCCCTGGCTCACCGTCCTGGTCGCGCTGCCGCTCGTCGGCGCGCTGGCCGTGGCGTTCCTGCCGAAGACACCCGGGGCGGAGCTGCCCAAGCAGGTGGCGCTCGGGTTCGCGGCCCTCACGCTCGCCGTCGGCGTCGCGATCGCGGTGCAGTACAACACCGGCGACGGCATGCAGCTGACCGAGACCCACAGCTGGGTCGAGGCCTTCGGGGTGCACTACGCGCTGGGCGTCGACGGCCTCGGCCTGCTGATGATCCTGCTGACGGTGGTGCTGACCCCGATCGTGATGGTCGCGGTCTGGAGCGACACCGACGACGGCAACAGCACCGCGTTCTTCGCCTGGACCCTCGCCTTGGAGGCGTTCTCGCTGGTGGTCTTCGCCGCGACCGACGTGTTCTTGTTCTACGTCGTCTTCGAGGCCACGCTGATCCCGGCCTACTTCATGATCGGCGGGTTCGGCCGCGAGGGCCGCGGCCGGGCGGCGATCAAGTTCTTGATGTTCCAGCTCGGCGGCGGCCTGGTGCTGCTGGCCGGTGTGATCGGCCTGTACGTCGTCTCCGCCGACGCCGGCACCCCGTCGTACCTCCTCTCCGACCTGTCCGAGATCGAGATGAGCACCACCGCGGAGCGCTGGCTGTTCGTCTCGTTCATGGTCGCGTTCGCGATCAAGGCGCCGCTGTTCCCGCTGCACACCTGGCTGGCCGACACGACCGAGAAGGCCACCACCGGCACGAGCGTGATGCTGGTCTGCGTGCTCGACAAGATCGGCACCTTCGGGATGCTGCGGTTCTGCCTCGAGCTGTTCCCGAACGCCTCCCAGTGGGCGACCCCCGTCGTGGTCACCATCGCGCTGATCTCGATCATCTACGGCGCACTCGTCGCGATCGGCCAGGACGACCTGCTGCGGCTGATCGGTCTGACCTCGCTGAGCCACTTCGGGTTCATCACGCTCGGCATCTTCGCGTTCAGCAGCCAGGGCGCCTCCGGGTCGATCCTCTACATGGTCAACCACGGCATCGGCACCGCCGCGCTGTTCCTGCTGGCGGGCTACCTCATCAAGCGCCGCGGCACCAGCCTGATCAGCCGGATGAGCGGCGTCGAGAAGACCGCGCCGGTGCTGGCCGGCCTGTTCCTCGTGGCGGGTCTGGCCACGCTCGGCCTGCCCGGGCTCAGCCCGTTCGTCTCCGAGATGCTCGTGCTGATCGCGGCGTTCGACTACCACTGGTGGGTCGGCGCGATCGCGACGAGCGGCATCGTGCTGGCCGCGATCTACGTCTTGTGGGTCTACCAGCGGGTGATGGCCGGTCCCGACCTGCAAGCGGGTGAGACCGCGGTCGCGTCCGACCGCGAGAGCGACCCGGTCACCGAGCCGGCCGGCGGCGGCACCGCGACGGCGACCGCCGCCCGCGCGGCGACGCTCACCGAGACCCGACGTGACCTGAAGACCCGCGAGGTGGCCGCCGTGGCCCCGCTGATGCTGGCGCTCGTGCTGTTCGGCTTCTACCCGATGCCGCTGCTCGACGTCAGCAACCCCACCGTCCACACCCTGCTGGAGCACGTCGGCGTGAGTGACGACGAGCCTGTCGTCCCGGCGACGGAGCACGACGCGGCCGAGGAAGGCGAGCACTGATGGAGTTCGACAAGCCGCAGATCGAGTACGGCCACCTGTGGCCGCTGCTGGTGGTCCTCGGCGTCGCCTGCCTCGGGGTCCTGGTCGAGGCGTTCCTGCCGCGTGAGCGGCGCCGGCTGACCCAGACGATCCTGGCGATGCTCGGCCTGCTCGCGGCGCTGGGCGGTGCGATCTGGGTCGGCCTGGACCTGCCCAAGCTGGGCGACGGAGTCGCTCGCGGAGACCTGATGATGGAGGGCACGCTCGTCGTCGACGGCCCGACGGTCTTCCTGTGGGGCCTCGTGCTGGTCTTCGCGATCGGTGGCGTGCTGCTGTTCTCCGAGCGTCGGCTCGAGGGCGGGGTCAGCGCGTTCGCCGGCCAGGCCGCCGCGCTGCCGGGCACCGAGGCGGAGCGCCAGGCCTCGACCCGGGGCCTGGAGCAGACCGAGGTCTTCCCGCTTCTGATGTTCGCCGTGGGCGGCATGATGCTGTTCCCGGCGGCCAACGACCTGCTGACGATGTTCGTCGCCCTCGAGGTGCTCTCGCTGCCCCTCTACCTGCTCAGCGGACTGGCCCGGCGCCGGCGGCTGCTGAGCCAGGAGGCCGCGCTGAAGTACTTCATGCTCGGCGCGTTCTCCTCCGGGTTCTTCCTCTACGGCGTCGCCCTGGTCTACGGGTTCGCCGGCTCGATGCGGTTCGCCGACATCAACGAGGCGGTCCGCAACGACACCGAGAACCAGACCCTGCTGCTGGTCGGCATGGGCATGCTCGCGGTCGGGCTGCTGTTCAAGGTCGGTGCCGTGCCGTTCCACAACTGGACGCCCGACGTCTATCAGGGCGCTCCGACCGCGGTCACCGGCTTCATGTCCGCGTGCACCAAGATCGCGGCGTTCGGCGCGCTGCTGCGGCTGTTCTACGTCGCCTTCGGCTCCGACCGCTGGAGCTGGCAGCCGATGATGTGGGTCATCGCGATCCTGACCATGCTGGTCGGCTCCGTGCTCGCGATCGTGCAGACCGACGTCAAGCGGATGCTGGCCTACTCCTCGGTCGCCCACACCGGCTTCATCCTGACCGGCGTGCTCGGCGTGCAGGCCGCCACCGATCTGGCCGACCACGAGGTGACCTCGCTGCAGGCGGTGCTGTTCTACCTCACGACGTACGGCTTCGCGATGGTCGGCGCGTTCGGCGTGGTGACCATGGTCCGCGACTCCGGCGGCGAGTCGGCGACGTTCGCGCGGTGGGCGGGCCTCGGGCGCCGCGCGCCGGTGATCGCCGGCGTGTTCGCGTTCTTCCTGCTCTCGATGGCCGGCATTCCGCTGACCGCCGGGTTCGTGGGCAAGTGGGCGGTGTTCACGGTGGCGCTCTCGGCGGGCGCCTGGCCGGTGGTCCTGGTCGCGATCCTCGCGAGCGTGATCTCGGTGTTCTTCTACGTGCGGCTGATCTGGTTGATGTTCTTCTCCGAGGAGCCGACCGAGGGCGAGGTCGCGGCGGTGCACACGCCGTCGTTGGCGACCCTGGTCACGGTCGCCGTGGGGGCGGCGGGCACGCTCGTGCTGGGCGTGGTGCCGGGTCCGGTGCTCGACCTCGCGGCCCATGCGGGAGAATTCATCAGGTGACCCCAGGTTCTGGCCCCGCCTCTCCGGCAGACCTCGCTCTCCCGGTGACCGACGAGGGCCTCGCCGCCCGGCTGCGCACGCGGATGGAGCGGGTCGAGGAGGCCCTCTCCGGCCACGCGCGCAGCCGCGCACCGTTCGTGACCGCGGCCGCCAGCCACCTGATGACCGCAGGCGGGAAGCGCTTCCGCCCGCTGCTGGTGCTGCTGGCCGCCGAGACCGGCGAGCACCCGGACGCCGACGAGGTGATCACGGCCGCGTGCGTGGTCGAGCTGACGCACCTGGCCTCGCTCTACCACGACGACGTGATGGACGAGGCCGAGCTGCGGCGCGGTGCTGACTCCGCCAACGCCCGCTGGGACAACCTGGTGGCGATCCTGACCGGCGACTTCCTGTTCGGGAAGTCCTCGGAGCTGACGGCCGACCTGGGGCCCGACGCGGTCCGCATCCAGGCGCAGACCTTCACCCGGCTGGTCGAGGGCCAGATCCTCGAGACGGTGCCGCCCGGCGCGGGTGACGACCCGCTGGCCCACTACCTCGAGGTGGTCGCCGGCAAGACCGGCTCGCTGATCGCGACCTCCGCGCGCTACGGCGCCATGTTCGGGGGCGCCTCGACGCAGGTGCAGGAGGCGTTGACGGCGTACGGCGAGATCGTCGGCTCGGCGTTCCAGCTCTCCGACGACATCCTCGACGTGGCCTCGGAGTCCGGCGAGTCGGGCAAGACCCCCGGCACCGACCTGCGCGAGGGGGTGCCGACGCTGCCGGTGTTGATGGCCCGCGCGGCGGCCGACCCCGCCGACGCCCGCCTGTTCGAGCTGCTCGACGGCGACCTCTCCGACGACGGCCGTCATGCCGAGGCGCTCGACCTGCTGCGCAAGCACCCGGCGATGGACGAGGCTCGCGCCTACGTCGTGGCGCGCGCCCAGGAGGCCAAGGACCGCCTCACGGTCCTCCCGGAGGGCCCCGTGCGCTCCGCCCTCGAGGCCTTCGCCGACATCGTGGCCGTCCGCTCCGCCTGATTCGCCTCGCGCCGGCTGGGCCGGGCGGCGGCGGTAGCGCCGACTCGCCGGGACAGGGCAAGGTTTGCGGCGTGACGACAGATCGTGAGATCGCCCGGTGGCGACTGCACAACCAGCGGCTGGTCGCACCGCACGCGAACACGGCCGCCGAGGTGGTGAGCGGGCTGCTGGCCGTGCAGGCCGAGAACCCGAGCCAGTCGGCATGGGCGGTCGCCTGTCGCACCGGCTCTCGCAGCGCCGCCGATCTGGATGCCCTGCTGGACTCCGGCGAGGTCCTGCGCACCCACGTGCTCCGGTCCACCTGGCACTACGTGGCCGCTGCCGACGCCGACTGGCTGCTCGAGGTCACCGCGCCCCGCGTGCGGCCGGTGGCCGAGCGGGGGCTCACCGACGGCCATGGCTGGAGTGCCGACGACATCGACCGTGGCCTCGCCGCCGTGGTCGAGGCGCTGTCGGCGCGCCCCCACCAGACCCGCGACCAGCTGGCCGAGAGCCTGCGCGAAGCCGGGCAGGACCTGCCTGGCCACGCGCTGATGATGCTGATGGCCTATGCCGAGCTCGACCGGGTGGTGATCAGCGGCCGGCCCGACCGGGGGGCCCACACCTACGCGCTGTACGCGGACCGGGTGGGGGTGCCGGGGTCCCGCCCCCGCGACGAGGCGCTGGCCGAGCTGGCGCTGCGCTACTTCACCGGCCACGGACCGGCCACGGTGAAGGACCTCGCCTACTGGGCGACGCTGCCGGTGACCGACGTACGCCGTGGACTGGCGCAGGTGCGTGAGCGGCTGGAGAGCTTCGAGCACGGCGGCCGCACCTTCTGGCACGCGCCCGGCGAGGCACCGCCGGCAGCCCCGCAGCAACCGGTGGCCCACCTGCTGCAGATCCTCGACGAGACCTACCGCGGCTATCAGGACAGCCGGATGGTGCTGGACGCCGACAGCGTCGTGCCCCGAGGCCGGGAGACCTCGATCGGCATGGCGCTGGTCGACGCCCAGATGGTGGCGGCGATGAAGCGCACCGTGGGCAGCCGGGTCAGGTTCGACCTGGCCCCCTACCGGCCGCTCGGACGCGGGGAGCTGGCCGCGCTGGAGGAGGCGGGCGCTGCCTACGCCGAGTTCCTCGGCCTCGAGCACGAACTGCGCGTCGGATCCTGAGAGACCCCGGATCGGTCTGTACAAGCGCCGAGTCGGCGCCAATGCGACTGCACTGACGCCGACTCGGCGGGGGAGGGGCCAGGTTGGCGCGTCAGGCCTTGCGGTAGGCCACGGCCACCGACGGGCGGGGGAAGTCGTGCGTGTGCGGCCAGGTGCTGGCCGGGGCCTCGAAGGTGGCACCGTCGATCTCACCGGGGTGCTGGACCGCCACGAACAGCGACCGGTCGCCGTCGGCGATCAACGGGCCGCAGGCCTCCGCGCCGCGCGGCACGGTGAGGAACTGCTGGACCTTGCCGCGGTCCGGGCCCTCGACCGGCACCCGGAAGATGCCGTCGTTGGAGCCCAGCACGTTGCCGTCGGTGGAGATCCACAGGTTGCCGTCTTCGTCGAACGCGACGTTGTCGGGGCAGCTGATCGGGCTGACCTGGGACTTGTCGAAGCCCGCGAAGTAGGTCTCGGGGGCCTCGGGGTCGCCGCACACCAGCATCAGGTTCCAGGTGAACGACGCCGCGGCGTGGTCCCGCTTGGCCGGCTCCAGCTCGAGCACGTAGCCGTTGCGGTTGCCTGCCTTCTTCTCCAGCGCGCCGCCCAGGCTGGAGCGGACCATCGACTCGGTGACCGGGTTCGCCTCGTCGGCCGGCATCGACTCGCTGCCACGGTTGGAGTTGTTGGTGAGCGCGACGTAGACGCGGCCGTTGACCAGGTTGGGCTCGACGTCCTCGGGGCGGTCCATCTTGGTCGGTGCGAGCTTGTCCGCAGCGAGCCGGGTGTCGATGAGCACGTCGGCGACGCTCATGCCGGGCACGAACGACTCGGTGTCGCTGGCCAGCGCGATCCACTCGCCGGTGCCGTCGAAGGTGCCGTCGTCGGCGCCGTCGCCGGTCAGCTTGGCGACGTAGAGCGTGCCGCGCTCGAGCAGCCGCATGTTCCTCTTGCGGGCCGCGGCGTTGCCGCGCTTGTCCATCTTGTCGCGCGAGACGAACTTGTAGAGGTAGTCGCCGCGCTCGTCGTCGCCCATGTAGGCCACCACGCGGCCGTCCTTGGCGACGGCGACGTTGGCGCCCTCGTGCTTGAACCGGCCGAGCATCGTGTGCTTGCGCGGGGTGGAGGTGGGGTCGTAGGGGTCGATCTCGACCACCCAGCCGAACCGGAACGGCTCGTGCGGCTCCTCGGTGAGGTCGAAGCGCGGGTCGACGTGGTGCCAGCCCCGACCGCCGCTGCCGCTGATGCCGTAGCGGGCGTAGGACTCGGCGTACGCCGGGTCGATGTCACCGCTCTTCTCGAAGTACTGGTTGAAGTTCTCCTCGCCGGAGAGCACGGTGCCCCACGGCGTGGTGCCGCCGGCGCAGTTGTTCAGCGTGCCGAGCACCTTGGTGCCACTGGGGTCGGCGCTGGTCTTCAGGCGGGCGTCGCCGGCCGCGGGGCCGGTGAGCTTGAACGCCGTGTTCGCGGTGATCCGGCGGTTGTGCCGGGTGCGGCTCGGGTTCACGGTCAGCCACGAGCCGGGCACCTTGCCGCGCTTGATCGTCACCACGGACATGCCGTGCGAGGCGAGCCCGATCCGGCGGACGGTGTCCTCGTCGTAGACGCCCTCGGGGAACATCAGGGTCTCGTCGGTGTACTCGTGGTTGACCACGAGCAGGGCCTTCTTCTTGTCCAGCTCGAGCACGCCGACGTAGTCGCAGTTGTAGCCGAACTGGCCGGCGGCGGCCTCGGGGGTCTGGTTGCGCACGTCGAAGGCGGGCGCACCCTTGACCACCGGGTCGCCCCAGGCGATCACGACATCGCTGCGCCACCCGCTCGGCACCACGACGGCGTCCCGGCGGTTCGGGGCCACCGGGGTGAACGAGGTGCGGCCGAGGTCGCCCGCGCGACCGCGCGTGACGGGTGCGGCCGGGGTGGACGTGGCCGCCGCGGCGCCGGTGGCCTGGAAGGCCAGGCTGCCGGCGATCAGGGCGCCGGAGCCGATCGCCGCACCGCGCAACACGGTACGCCGCTCGAGCGCCTTCGCGACGACGTCCTGGACGTGCTCGTTGCGGCTGGTGTTGGGGATGGGCTGGTCGCACGCGTTGCCGCAGCGGAACTGGCACGTCATGTGGCTGCGGGAGCCGTGCGGTCCGCTGGTCAGCAGCGGCAGGGTCCTGCGGGGGGCGATCGTCATCTGCGTCCTCGTCCTCGGGTGTGCTCGTGTCAGGGGGCAGCCCGGACCGTAGGGACGTCAGATGGAGGGCGCGGGGAGCGCAGGTGACGGGGGGATGAACGTCTCGAGCCGCGGCGGCGCGGCGGTCGGGAGGGTGGCAGCGCGTCAGACGGCCGAGGCCTCGGCGGTGAGCCGCAGCTGGCGCCGCCGGTGGTTGGTGGCCTCGACGGTGAACACCGACAGCGCGACCCAGACCAGCAGGAACCCGGCCCACCGGCCCGGCGGCATGTCCTCTCCGAACCAGAGCACCCCAAGCGCGAACTGCAGGATCGGCGCGAGGTACTGCAGCAGCCCCAGCGTCACCATCGAGACCCGCGTCGCCGCGGCGCCGAAGCAGATGAGCGGCACCGCGGTGATCACGCCGGTCGTGGCGAACAGCAGCGCGTGCCCGACCCCGTGGTGGCCGAACGAGGAGTCGCCGGTGGCGGCCAGGAATCCGAGGTAGGCCGCGGCGACCGGGGTCAGCACGATCGTCTCCAGCGTCAGGCTCTCCAGGGCGCCGGAGTTCGCGGTCTTCTTCAGCAGCCCGTAGCTGCCGAACGAGAACGCCAGCACCAGCGCGACGTACGGCGGTCGCCCGTAGTCCCAGGTGAGCACGGCGACCGCGCTGGCGGCCACGCCCATCGCCACCCACTGCAGCGGACGCAGCCGCTCGCCGAGCAGGAAGACGCCCATCAGCACCGTGACCAGGGGGTTGATGAAGTAGCCCAGCGACGCCTCGACGACCCGGCCGTTGTTCACACCCCAGATGTAGGTCGCCCAGTTCACGCTGATCGTCACCGCGCCGAGGCTGAGCAGCAGCAGCGTGCGCCGGTCCCGGAACAGCGCGACCAGCTGTCGCCGGCGTGAGAGTGCCAGGACCAGGACGACGGTGGTCAGCGCCGACCAGACGATGCGGTGGCCGAGGATCTCCACCGCCCCGGCGGGCTCCAGCAGCGGCCAGTAGAGGGGGAACGCGCCCCAGATGAGGTAGGCCACGACACCGAGCCAGAACCCACGACGCGACTCCGACACCGCCACATTCTAGGAGGGCGCTCCTGTGGCCGGACGCCGGGCTGCGTCGGCGGCGGGGCAGGGCTTGCCGGATGCGCCGGGTCGGCGAGACTGGAGCTCCGTCACCACGCAGGAGGACCCATGAGCCACCGCCTCTGCTGCCGCGCCGGCGTCGTCGCGGTGCTCCCGCTCCTCGCGGTGCTGACATGGCCGGGCACCGCGCCGGCGTCCGCCGCGGCCGAGGACCTGCCCGAGCGCCGGATCACCATCCACGGCACCGAGCCCAAGCAGCACGTCTTCGGCATCCGCGGCCGGGTGGAGGGCGCCTGGGCCGAGAAGCGGGTGACGGTGCAGCGCAAGAACTGCCGCGACTGCGGCTGGTTCGCCTGGCGTACGGTGCGCACCGACACCGACAAGCGGTACGCCGCTCGCGTGCGGCCCTCGGCCGAGCCTGGGGTGGTCTGCTACCGGGCGAAGGTGCGAGCCACCCAGCGGTGGGCGGTGAGTCACTCCTCGCAGGTGTGCCTGGTGACCCGCCGGCTGTGAGCATGACCCCGGGGCTCCGGGATGCTCGGGAGGCCGGCCCCGCGTGGGCATCGGCCCGTTGACGGCGGGCGCGCGATCGAGCAGCATCACCGAGGTGAGCACAGACACCGGCGTCCGGGCCCAGCAGTCACCGCGGACAGCCGCCGTCGCGGGCGCCGCCACCTTCGTCCCCATCGTCGCCGTCGCCTACCTGGCCTGGCAGATCCTGGAGGACGGGCGCGAGACGCTGACCAGGTCGGACTTCGCGCCGTGGTTGCTGGTCACGGCGGCCGTCGCCGTGGTGACCTGCGCGACGACCGCGCTCCTGTGGCGCAGGGGCCGGATCGGCGTGGCGCTCGGAGCCGTTCTCGCGGTGCTGGCGATCGTTGCCGGCCTGGCCGTCGACCTCGTCAGCTCGGGCGGCCTGGCCTGACGGGGGCTCGTTCAGCCCCGGCCCGGATCCCGGCTCAGACGGCCGTCCAGGTGTCGCCGCCGCCGATGAGCGCGGCGAGCCGCTCCGTGGGCTCGCCACTCACCGCGGACTTCGCGGTGGCGACCTGGCCGCGCGCCTGGTCGTCGTAGGTGGGGCGGTCGACCTGGCGGAAGATGCCGATCGGCGCCTGGTGCAGGTAGTCGTTGGCGGTGAGCCGGGAGATCGCGAACGCCATGGTGGGGTCGGGGTTGTGCGCGTCGTGCACGAGGATCGCGTCCTCGCCGACGTCGGCGACCAGCGCGACCTTCACCCCGCCGGTCTCGGTGTCGCGGATCAGGCCCTTGGCGCCGTCGGCGCCGAACCGGATCGGCTCGCCGTGGACGAGCGGGATGATCGCGTCGGCCTTGGTGTCGCCGGACTTGATCGCGTCGAAGGCGCCGTCGTTGAAGATCGGGCAGTTCTGGTAGATCTCGACCAGCGAGGTGCCGCGGTGGGCGGCGGCCGCGGCGAGCACCGAGGTGAGGTGCTTGCGGTCGGAGTCGACGGTGCGCGCCACGAAGGTGCCCTCGGCGCCGAGCGCCAGCGAGACCGGGTTGAACGGGTGGTCCAGGGAGCCCATCGGGGTCGACTTGGTGATCTTGCCGGCCTCGGAGGTGGGGGAGTACTGGCCCTTGGTGAGGCCGTAGATGCGGTTGTTGAACAGCAGGATCGTCATGTTGACGTTGCGCCGCAGCGCGTGGATCAGGTGGTTGCCGCCGATGGAGAGCGCGTCTCCGTCGCCGGTGACCACCCACACCGAGAGGTCCTCGCGGGCGGTGGCCAGGCCGGTGGCGATCGCCGGGGCCCGGCCGTGGATGGAGTGCATCCCGAACGTGTCGAGGTAGTAGGGGAACCGGCTGGAGCAGCCGATGCCGGAGACGAACACGATGTTCTCGCGCCGCAGGCCCAGGTCGGGCAGGAAGCCCTGCACCGCCTTGAGCACGGCGTAGTCGCCGCAGCCGGGGCACCAGCGGACCTCCTGGTCGGAGGTGAAGTCCTTGCCGGTCTGCGGTTCGTCGGTGGTCGGGACCAGCTCGACGCCGGAGCGCAGGGCGGGGATGCCCAGCTCGGTGGTGTGGTCGGAGGGCTGGGTGGTGGTCATCGGATCGCCTTCGCGTGCTTGTCTGCGGGGCTGTCGGGCTCGGAGCCGGAGAGGTCGACGGGGGCGCCCTCGACCTGGGCGACCAGCTCGCCGATGGCCGCGGCGAGGTCGGCGGCCTTCAGCGGCAGGCCGCGCACGTCGTTGTAGCCGACGGCGTCGACGAGGTACTTGGCCCGGACCAGCATCGAGAGCTGGCCGAGGTTCATCTCGGGAACGAGGACCTTCTCGTAGCGCGACAGGATCTCGCCGAGGTCCTTCGGGAACGGGTTGAGGTGGCGCAGGTGCACCTGGGCGACGTCGTAGCCGGCCTTGCGCACTCGACGTACGCCGGCGCCGATCGGCCCGTAGGTGGAGCCCCAGCCGAGCACGAGCACCTTGGCCCGGCCCGAGGGGTCGTCGACCTCGAGCGGGGGCAGTGAGTCGGCGATCCGGTCGACCTTGGCCTGGCGGGTGCGGACCATCAGGTCGTGGTTGGCGGGGTCGTAGGAGATGTTGCCGTGACCGTCGGCCTTCTCGAGGCCGCCGATGCGGTGCTCGAGCCCGGCGGTGCCCGGCACCGCCCACGGACGGGCCAGGGTCTCCTCGTCGCGCAGGTAGGGCCAGAACTCCTCGACCTCGGTGACCGTGCCGTCCTTGGCGGTCTGCTCGACGGTGTGGTTGCGCGCGGTGGCGAACGCGGGGTCGATGACCGGCAGGTCGGCGACCTCGGGGATCCGCCACGGCTCCGATCCGTTGGCGAGGTAGCCGTCGGAGAGCAGCATCACCGGGGTGCGGTAGGTGACCGCGATGCGCGCGGCCTCGACGGCGGCGTCGAAGCAGTCGCCGGGCGACTGGGGGGCGACGATCGGCACGGGGGCCTCGCCGTTGCGTCCGAACATCGCCTGGAGCAGGTCGGCCTGCTCGGTCTTGGTGGGCAGCCCGGTCGAGGGGCCGCCGCGCTGCACGTTGACGATCAGCAGCGGCAGCTCGGTCATCACCGCGAGGCCGATCGTCTCGGACTTCAGCGCGACGCCGGGCCCGGAGGTCGAGGTGACGCCGAGGGCGCCGCCGAACGAGGCGCCGAGGGCGGCGCCGATGCCGGCGATCTCGTCCTCGGCCTGGAAGGTCGTGACGCCGAACGCCTTGTGCTTGCTCAGCTCGTGGAGGATGTCGGACGCCGGGGTGATCGGGTAGGTGCCGAGGAAGAGCGGCAGGCCGGACTGGACGCCGGCGGCGACCAGGCCGTAGGCGAGCGCCAGGTTGCCGGTGATGTTGCGGTAGGTGCCGGCCGAGACCGGCGCGGGCTTGATCTCGTAGGAGACCGCGAACGCCTCGGTGGTCTCGCCGAAGTTCCAGCCGGCCTTGAACGCGGTGATGTTCGCGTCGCGGATGGCCTCGACCTTGGCGAAGCGCCGCTCCAGGAACGCGATCGTGGACTCGGTGGGGCGGCCGTACATCCACGACAGCAGGCCGAGCGCGAACATGTTCTTGGCCCGGGCGGCGTCCTTGCGGGAGAGCCCGAACTCCTTGACCGCCTCGACGGTCATGCCGGTGAGGTCGACCGGGTGCACGGCGAACTCGGCGAGCGAGTCGTCCTCGAGCGGGTTGGCGGCGTAGCCCGCCTTGGCCAGGTTGCGCGCGGTGAAGTCGTGGGTGTCGACGATGATCGTCGCGCCCTTGGGCAGGTCGGAGAGGTTCGCCTTGAGCGCCGCCGGGTTCATCGAGACCAGCACGTCGGGGGCGTCGCCGGGCGTGAGGATGTCGTGGTCGGCGAAGTGCACCTGGAACGACGACACGCCGGGGATGGTGCCCTGGGGAGCCCGGATCTCGGCGGGGAAGTTCGGCAGCGTCGCCAGGTCGTTGCCGAACGAGGCGGACTCCTGGGTGAACCGGTCACCCGTCAGCTGCATGCCGTCGCCGGAGTCGCCGGCGAACCGGATGATCACCCGGTCGAGCTGCTTGACCTGCTTGGACACTGCGCCCACTTCCTGGCTTGCCGATTCTGCTGGGTCCGACATCTTGGTGGCCACGGCCCGAGACGACCGTCACCGGATCGTACTCCCGGTATGCGCGGACATAGAACGTGTTCCAGTTCTTCGTCCGGACGGGCCGAGTTAGTCCCACCTTAGTCAGTCAACAGCGGCGCGGCGGTCTGTCTTCCGGACTGGACCGGTGACACACCGCACCCCCTGCCGGCTGACCTATTCGAGTAAATCCACTAAGGTGATCGACATTAGGCAGTAACTGACCTGCCCCACCCGAAGGGATGACCGACATGCGTGACCTGCGGACGAGGACGACGAGGCTGGCAGCGCTCGCGGCGGCGGGGGCGTTGGCGACCGCCGCCTGCTCCACGGCGAGCGGCGACGAGAGCTCCGGGCCGACGGTGAACATCAACGCGTTCTCGGTGATGGAGGCCGCCAACGAGCCCGTCTTCGCCGACTTCGTCGGCACCGGCGCCGGCGACGGCGTCCAGTTCGAGACCTCCTACGGCGCCTCGGGCGACCAGAGCCGCGCCGTCGCGGCAGGCGCCGACGCCGACGTCGTGCACTACTCGCTGGAGACCGACGTGACCCGCCTGGTCGACGAGGGTCTGGTCGCCGAGGACTGGAAGGAGAACGCCACCGGGGGCATCGCGACCTCCTCGGTCGTCGTCTTCGTGGTGCGGGAGGGCAATCCCGAGGGCATCGAGACCTGGGACGATCTGGTCGAGCCGGGCGTCGAGGTCATCACCCCGAACCCCGGCTCCTCCGGCTCCGCGCGGTGGAACATCCTGGCCGCCTGGGGCCACGCGGTCGGCAACGGAGGCAGCGAGGACGACGCGCGCGAGTTCGTCTCGGCCCTGCTGGAGAACACGATCGCCCTGCCGGGGAGTGCCCGCGAGGCCACCACCGCGTTCACCGACGGCAGCGGGGACGTGCTGATCTCCTACGAGAACGAGGCGATCCTCGCCAAGCAGAGCGGTGCCGAGATCGACTACGTGCTGCCGCCCGACACCCTGCTCATCGAGAACCCCGCCGCCGTGACCGAGGACGCGAGCGAGGCCGCCGAGGCGTTCCTGGCGTTCATGACCAGCCCGGAGGCGCAGGCCGACTACGCCCAGTCCGGCTTCCGCCCGGTCGTCGACGGCGTCGAGATCGGCGACGTGGAGGGTGCCAACGACCCGGCCGACCCGTTCCCGACTCCGGAACAGCTGTGGACCATCGACGGCGACTTCGGCGGCTGGGGCGACGCTGCCGACCGCTTCTTCGGCGACGGCGAGGACGGCAACCCCTTGGGCGTCATCACCGAGCTCCAGCAGGAGACCGGCACCGTCGGTGAGGAGTAGATCGTGACCTCCGTGCTCACCGCACCCGCGGTCGAACCCCCGGCGGCGTCCCCCAGGGGGCGCCGCCGGGCACGCCGCTCCCCCCGCTCTGCCCCCCGCAGCACGCTGACTCGTGGCTCCGCGCTGGGCCTGGGGATCGCCATGGTGTGGTTCAGCCTGCTGGTGCTGATCCCGCTGACCGCCGTGGTCGCCACCGCGGGCGAGGGCGGCTGGGACCGCTACCTCTCCGTGCTCCGCAACGACCAGACCTGGGCAGCGGTGACCCTCACCGTCGGGCAGGCGCTGCTCGTCACCGCGCTGAACGTGGTGGTCGGCACGGTCATCGCCTGGGTGCTGGTGCGGGATCGGTTCTGGGGGAAGGCCGCGCTCGACGTCGTCATCGACGTCCCGTTCGCGCTCCCCACGATCGTGGCCGGCCTGGTGCTGCTCTCGCTCTACGGGCCGAACAGCCCGCTCGGAGTGCACTGGGCGTTCACCGAGCACGCCGTGACGCTGGCCCTGGCCTTCGTCACCCTGCCGTTCGTCGTGCGCACCGTGCAGCCGGTCCTGGAGGAGCTCGAGGTGGACGTCGAGGAGGCGGCCGCCTCGCTCGGCGCCCGCCGCGGCACCATCCTGCGGCGGATCCTGCTGCCGTCGCTCGCGCCGGCGATCGCCGCCGGTGCCGCGCTCTCCTTCGCACGGGCGATCTCGGAGTACGGCTCGCTCGTCCTGCTCAGCGGCAACCGCCCCTACGAGACCGAGGTGGTGTCGGTGCGCGTGCTGACCTTCATCGAGAACGGCAACACCGCCTCGGCGGCGGCGTTGGCCTCGGTGATGCTGGCGATCGCGCTGGTCGTCATCGTCGCGCTCGACCTGGTCCAGCGGAGGGTGGCGCGTCGTGGTTGAGCTCTCGACCCCCGTCCGCTGGGGCCTGCGCCTGCTCGCGATCGGCTACGTCTTCTTCCTGATCGCCTGGCCCGTGGGGCTCGTCGTGAAGCACACCTTCACCGGCGGCCTGGGCGTCCTTGCCGACACGCTCACCGACGAGAGCGTCGCCGGCGCTCTCCGGCTCACCGCGATGGTCGCCACCTGGGCGGTGCTGATCAACCTCGTCTTCGGCGTGACGATCTCGGTGCTGCTGGTGCGCTACGAGTTCCCGGGCAAGCGGGTCCTCTCGGCCCTGATCGACTTGCCGCTGTCGGTCTCGCCCGTCGTGGTCGGACTGGCCCTGCTGCTGGTCTACAACGGTCGCACCGGCTGGTTCGGTCCCACCGCCGAAGGCGCCGGCCTGACGGTCATCTTCGACTCTCCCGGCATGGTCATGGCCACCTGCTTCGTCGCGCTGCCCCTCGTCATCCGCGAGGTGGTGCCGGTGCTCGTCGAGATCGGCGACGACCAGGAGCAGGCGGCTCGCAGCCTCGGTGCGGGTGCGGTGCAGACGTTCCGCAGGATCACGCTGCCCAGCATCAAGTGGGCGGTCGTGTACGGCGTGGTGCTGAGCCTGGCTCGCTCGCTCGGCGAGTTCGGCGCGGTCAAGATCGTCTCCGGCAACATCACCGGCCGCACCCAGACCGCGACCCTCCTCGTCGAGGCGAAGTACCAGAACTTCCAGCAGGAGACGGCGTACGCCACCTCGTTCCTGCTGATCCTCGTCAGCATCGCCTGCCTGGTCGTCGTCGCCTTCCTGCGACCCCGGGCGGCGCGCTGACCCAGTGCCCCGGCGCTGCCGTCCCCCTACCTGCGATCCACCTGCACCCGAAAGGCTCTCCATGAGCATCGAAGTTCGCGGCATCACCAAGCGGTTCGGCGACTTCGTCGCCCTCGACGACTTCAACGTCCTCCTCCCCAGTGGGCAGCTGACCGCGCTGCTCGGACCCTCCGGCGGCGGCAAGTCGACGCTGCTGCGGATCATCGCCGGCCTCGACCGCGCCGATGCCGGCTCGGTGAGCATCGAGGGCGTCGACGCCACCGGGTTGCCGGCCCAGAAGCGCGACGTGGGCTTCGTCTTCCAGCACTACGCGGTCTTCAAGCACCTCACCGTCGCGAAGAACGTCGCGTTCGGCCTCGAGATCAGGGCCCACGGAGGCCTCCGCCCGCCGTGGGCCGCACAGCGGCGGGCCGACCGGGCGCGCATCGACCGCCGGGTCGCGGAGCTGCTCGAACTCGTGCACCTCTCACAGTTCGCGGACCGGCTGCCCTCCCAGCTCTCCGGCGGCCAGCGCCAGCGGATGGCCCTGGCCCGCGCGCTGGCGGTCGAGCCGAAGGTGCTGCTGCTCGACGAGCCGTTCGGGGCGCTCGACGCCAAGGTGCGCAAGGAGCTTCGTGAGTGGCTGCGGCGGCTGCACGACGAGGTGCACGTGACCACGGTCTTCGTGACCCACGACCAGGAGGAGGCGCTCGAGGTCGCCGACGAGATCGTGGTCATCAACGACGGCCGGGTCGAGCAGATCGGCACGCCGGACCGTCTCTACGACGAGCCGGCGAACGACTTCGTGATGGGCTTCCTCGGCGACGTGACCCGCGTCAATGGGCAGCTGGTGCGCCCCCACGACATCGACATCTCGCGGGTGCCGCTCCTCGCGGGTGCGGTCGAGGGCACGGTCGCGCGGCTGTTGCGGGTGGGCTTCGAGGTGCGGGCGACGGTGCTCACCGACGACGGTGAGGAGGTGCTGGTGCAGCTGACCCGCACCCACGCCCGGGCCGTCGGTCTGGAGGAGGGGGTCACCGTCTGGCTCACTCCGGTGACCGGCGCCGCCACGGTGCCCGCCCTGCCGTCGATGCGATCGGCGGGGTGAGACATCGGCGGCTTGGACGGATCTGCGGATAGGTGAGCCTTGCCTTACCATGAGGCGTGCTCCTCGACCCGGCCCCTACCGCCGGGGTCGCCCTGGCGACCCGGCTGCGTGACTTCGGCGCGCGCCAGGCACTGCTGGCGGCCGAGGGGACGCTCACCTACGCCGAGCTGGCCGACCGGGTCGAGGCCCGCGCCGCCGCTCTCGGTCCGCAGCGTCGGTTGCTGCTGCTGGAGGCGGCCAACGACGTCGAGACCGTCGTCACCTATCTCGCCGCCCTCGCCGGGGGACACCCGGTGCTGCCCGTGGCCGCCGAGCAGCCCGACAACGCCGCCGCGCTGGTCGCCGCCTGGGACCCCGACGTGGTGGCCCGCGGCGCGCAGCTCGACGAGGCCCGCCCGGGCACGCGGCACGACCTGCACGACGACCTCGCCCTGCTCCTGTCCACGTCGGGGAGCACCGGCTCGCCGAAGCTGGTGCGGCTCGGTGCCGAGGGGCTGCAGGCCAACGCCGAGGCGATCGCGGGCTACCTCGGCATCCGCGACACCGACGTCGCGGCGACCACGCTGCCGCTGCACTACTGCTACGGGCTCTCGGTGCTCAACAGCCACCTGGCCCGCGGCGCCGCCGTCTGGCTCACCGACGCCTCGGTGGTCGACCCCTGCTTCTGGGACGGCGTCGAGCGGCACCGGGTGACCACCTTCCCCGGGGTCCCGCACACCTTCGACCTGCTCGACCGGGTCGGCTTCGCCGAGCGGGAGATCCCGTCGCTGCGCTACCTCACCCAGGCCGGTGGCCGGATGCCCCCGGAGACCGTGCGCCGCTACGCCGAGCTCGGCCAGCGCCGCGGCTTCGACCTGGTCGTGATGTACGGCCAGACCGAGGCCACCGCCCGGATGGCCTGGCTGCCGCCGGACCAGGCCCTGCAGCGTGCCGGCTCGGTCGGGATCGCGATCCCCGGCGGGCGGTTCGAGCTCGAGCCCGTGCCCGAGGCGCCTCCCGGGGTCGGCGAGCTCGTCTACTCCGGCCCCAACGTGATGCTCGGCTACGCCCACACCGGCGCCGACCTGGCGCGCGGCCCCACCGTCGACCGCCTGCACACCGGCGACCTGGCCCGCATCGACGCCTACGGGTACGTCGAGGTGGTCGGCCGCCGCTCCCGGGTCGCGAAGCTCTTCGGTCTGCGCCTCGAGCTCGACCAGGTCGAGGCGCTCTGCGAGCAGGCGGGTCGCGCGGCCTGCTGCATCGCCACAGACGACGCGCTGGTCGTCGTCACGCAGCGCGACCCCGGCCACGCACTGCCCGCGGCCGAGCTGGCCGCGCTGGTGCGCCGGCGTACCGGTCTGCCCGCCGCGGCCGTGCACTCGCTCGAGGTTGACGACGTCCCGCGCCTGCCCTCCGGCAAGCCCGACCGGCCCGCCCTCACCGCGCTCGCCGGCCGCTGCCTGACCCAGCAGGCGCCGGGCGAGGAGACCCCACCCGTCCCGGGCGAGGTCACCGCGGCGACGCTGCGCGAGCTGTTCGCCACCCTGCTCGGCCGCCCCGACGCCAGCGAGCGCGACTCGTTCGTCTCCCTCGGCGGCGACTCCCTGTCCTACGTCGAGATGTCGATCCGCCTCGAGCAGGCGCTGGGCCGGCTGCCCACGGGCTGGCACCTGCTCCCGGTCGCCGAGCTCGCCGAGCACGCCGAGCGAGGGCGAGGAGCCGTCCACCCGTCGACCACGGGCGCGGCCGACCGTGCGGTGCCGCCGCGGCGCTGGCGCACGGTCGAGACCAACGTGCTGCTGCGCGCGCTGGCGATCGTCGCGATCGTCGGCACCCACGGCAACCTCTTCGTGCTCACCGGCGGCGCCCACCTGCTGCTCGGGGTGACCGGCTTCAACCTCGCCCGCTTCCACCTCACCCCGGCCGCCCGGCGCGAGCGGGCCCGCCGCCTGGTGCACAGCGCCGCCCGGATCGCCGTACCGGCCTGCCTCTGGATCGGCGCGGTCACGGTCCTCACCGGTCAGTACCCGTGGCGCACGGTGCTGCTGCTCAACGGTGTCGTCGGCCCGCCCGGCTGGTCCGAGCCGGCCTGGCACTACTGGTTCATCGAGGCCCTGGTCGCCACCCTGCTGCTGGTCGCCGTCCTGCTGCTGGTCCCGGCGTTCGACCGAGCCGAGCGGCGCTGGCCGTTCGGTCTCCCGGTGGCGCTGGCGCTCGCCGGCCTGCTCACCCGCTACGAGGTGGTCGCGCTGCGCGACGGCGACGTCATCCACCGCGCCTCCGTGGTGTTCTGGCTCTTCGCGCTGGGGTGGGCCGCCGCCCGCGCCGGCGACCCGCGCCGGCGGCTGCTGGTCAGCGCCCTCGTCGTCGCCACCGTGCCCGGCTTCTTCGACGACCCGCAGCGCGAGGCCTTCGTCGCCGTCGGACTGCTCCTGCTCCTGTGGCTGCCGCACCTGCGGGTGCCGGCCCCGGTCGCCGCGCTGTCCGGCACCCTCGCCGGGGCCTCGCTGTGGACCTACCTCACCCACTGGCAGGTCTACCCGCACCTCGAGGACGACGTGCCGCTGCTCGCGCTGCTGCTGTCGCTGGCCGTGGGCGTGCTCGCCAGCCGGATGGCCGGGCGAGTCACCGCCGGCCTGAGCCGCGCGGCCGCGGGTCAGAGGCGACGAGCCGCCTCCGGCGGAGCGCTCAGCGCCACCTCGCCCGAGAGCAGCACCGGCCGGGCACCGGGCACCACGCTCACCGCGACCGGAGTGCCCGCCGGGTGACGCACCCCGTGCTGCTGCCACGACCGGAGCGTCGCGCCGGAGCCGAGCCGCACGGTGTGCAGCACGAACGCGCCGTGGTACTCCACCGCGACCACCCGTGACGTCGCGTCCGGGTCGACCTCCAGGGCGACCTCGTGCGGGCGGAGCATCACCTCGACGTCGAGGTCGGTGCCGCCCCAGCCCGGCACGGTCGAGACCACGCCGATCTCGCTGGTGAGCAGCGCATCGTGCACATGAGCGGGCAGGAAGTCGGCCTCGCCCATGAACGTCGCCACGAACCGGTTCACCGGCTCCTCGTAGACCGTGGCCGGCTCGGCCACCTGCTCGAGGACGCCGTCGCGCATCACCGCGACCCGGTCGCCCAGCGCGAGCGCCTCGGTTTGGTCGTGGGTGACCAGGATCGCGGCGCTGCCGGACTCGCGCAGCAGGGCCAGGGTGTCGGTGCGGACCTTGGCCCGCAGGTTCTCGTCGAGGCTGGAGAACGGCTCGTCGAGCAGCACCACGGCGGGGCCGGGGGCGAGCGCCCGGGCCAGCGCCACCCGCTGCTGCTCGCCGCCGGACAGCTCGTGGGGATGCCGGTCGGCGACGTGCGCGAGGCCGACCCGCTCGAGGGCCTGGGCGACCCGGGCGGCCCGCTCCTTGCGGGGCAGCCGGTCCAGGCCGAAGGCGACGTTGCGGGCGACCGTGAGGTGCGGGAACAGGGCGTGGTCCTGGAACACCAGCCCGACCCGGCGCCCCTCCGGCGGGCGCCACGCGCCGTCGCCGGCGACCGCCCGTCCCTCGATCTCGATCCGTCCCGCGTCCGGGCGCTCCAAGCCGGCGACCAGCCGCAGCAGGGTGGACTTGCCGCACCCGGACGGCCCGATCACGGTCAGCAGCTCGCCGGGGGACACGTCGAGCGAGACGCCTCGCACCGCCGGGTCCGCGTCGCGGCCGCCGTAGGACTTCGAGACCTGGGTCAGGGTGAGCGCCGAGGTCATCAGCCGACCCTCGAGTTGACGTCGACCAGCTTGACCTGGCGGAACAGGAAGGCGACCGGCCCGACCGCCACGGTCACGATCAGCAGCGATGGCAACGCGGCCTCCTCCCAGAAGTTCTCCGATGCCAGCTCATAGACCCACACCGACAGCGTCGTGAAGCCGAACGGCCGCAGCAGCAGCACCAGCGGCAGCTCCTTGACCGCGTCGATCAGCACCAGGATCGTCGCCACCGCCACGCCGGGCCGCACCAGGGGCAGGTGGACGCGCGTCAGCACCCGCGTCGGGCGGGCGCCCAGGCTCAGCGCCGACAGGGTCAGCGGGGCGGGGATCCGGGAGAAGCTGGCGTCGACCGCCTGGTAGGCGGGCGCGGTGAACCGGACCACGTAGGCATAGAGGATGCCGATCACCGAACCCGTCGCGAGCAGGCCCGTGCCGCCCTCGACGCCGATCGCCTCGAGCAGGGTGTCGGCGCCGGCGAAGACGCCCAGCACGCCGATCCCGACGACGGCGCCCGGCACGGCGTACCCGAACGTGGTCAGCTGCGCGGCACCGCGCACCAGGCGTCCGCCCCCCAGGCGCAGCGCGTGCGCCATGCCGAGCGAGAGCAGCACGCAGGCGACCGCGACGATCGCGGCCACGCTGACGCTGTTGCTCAGGTGGTCGGCGAACCGCTCGTCGAGGACCCGGCCCGGGTCGCGGCGCAGCCCGGCCACCGCCCACGAGACGAGCTGGACCACCGGAAGCGCGAACGCCGCGGCGAGCACGACGAGGCCGGTCGTGGTCGCCAGGGCGGCGCGGGCACCCGAGAGCGGGCGGCGCTCGAGGCCCCGGCCGCGCCCGCCGCGCTGGGCGTAGCGGGCACCGCCGCGCAGCAGCCGCTCGCCGGCGAGCACCGCGACCGCGAACAGCAGCACCAGCGAGGCGAGGGCGACCGCGGAGTCGACCCGGTAGCTGCCCTTCCAGGCGAGGTAGACGCCGACCGAGACCGTGCGCACGTTGAAGTACTGCACGGTCGCGAAGTCGGTGAGGGTCTCCATCATCACCAGCGCCAGCCCGGCGGCCAGCGAGGGCCGCGCCAAGGGGAGCAGGACCTTCCGGAACGCCCGCCCACGGTCCGCGCCGAGCGTGCGGGCGGCGTCGTACGCCGTGGGGGCCAGCTCGAGGAACGCCGCGCGCGCCATCAGATAGACGTAGGGATAGAGGGTGAGGGTGAGCACCACGATCGCGCCGCCCAGCGAGCGCACCGGGAGCGGTCCGAGGTCGTCGCCGAGCACCCCGCGCAGCGCGGTCTGCGCCGGGCCGGCGTAGTCGAGGAACGAGAGGAAGACGAAGCCGAGGATGTAGGCGGGCATCGCCAGCGGCAGCACGAGCAGCCACGAGAGGACCCCGCGCAGCGGGAACTCGTAGGCGGTGACCAGCCACGCCAGCCCGGCGCCGAGCGCCAGCGTGCCGACCCCGACCCCGAGCATCAGCAGCAGGGTGGTGGCCACCATCGCGCCGACGCCGCTGGGCAGGTCGGGAGAGCCGGCGCGGGCGAGCGCCGAGGAGGCGACCGAGAGCACCGGGCTGGCCACCACCAGCGCCACCAGTGCCACCAGCGCGGACCAGGCGGGTCGCCCGGAGCCCAGCACGAAGCGGCGGACGCGGGCTCGCGGCGCCGCGGCGTCCACGGGGAGCGTGCTCACTGTGGCCTCATGGGGGAGATCATCGCGCGCTCGTCACCGGTCCGCTCACGCGGCTGGGTTCACCGGTAGCCGGCCTCGTCGAGCAGCGCGACGGCGTCGGC
This sequence comes from Nocardioides ferulae, assembly GCF_003660455.1. Classification (GTDB taxonomy): domain Bacteria; phylum Actinomycetota; class Actinomycetes; order Propionibacteriales; family Nocardioidaceae; genus Nocardioides; species Nocardioides ferulae. The sequence continues at coordinate 88,903 of NZ_QZVR01000004.1, forward strand.
GTTGAGGGAGCCGTAGGCGGCGGCGTCGACCGGCATCCGCTCGAACTCGCCGAAGCTCGCGACGAGCGGCTCGGGCTCGACGTCGGGGTTGACCGGCAGCTCGTGGTTGGCGTCGACGAACGCGCTCTGCCCGTCGGTGGCCAGCCACTCCAGCAGCGCCTGGGCGTCCTCGCTGTTGTCGGCGGACTCGACGATGCCGGCGCCCGAGATGTTCACGTGGGTGCCGGCGCCGTCCTGGCTGGCCCAGAACGGCGCGACCCCGAAGTCCTCGTCGTCCTCGAGGAGCCGGGCGAGGTAGTAGTGGTTGCTGATCCCGACCTCGCAGCCGCCGGCGTCGATGGTCTCGAGCAGCTCGACGTCGTTGCTCATGATCTGCACGTCGTTCTCGACCCAGCCACGCACGATCTCCAGCGCCCGGTCGCGGCCGTGCAGGTCGATCAGGCTGGCCACGAGCGACTGGGTGTACGACGCGGTCTCGTCGCGCATGCAGAGCCGGCCGCGCCACTTCGGGTCACCGAGCCCGGCGTAGGTGTCCTCGGTGTCGAACTCGGCCGGGTCGACCGCGTCGGGGTCGTAGACGATCGTGCGGGCGCGCATGGCCAGGCCGTACCAGTGGCCGTCGGGGTCGCGCAGGTCCTCGGGCACGGCCTGGTCGAGGTCGGGGGAGTCGATGGGCTGGAGGACCCCCTGCTCGGCGGCGTTCCACAGCATGCCGGCGTCGACGGTGATGAACACGTCGGCGGGGCTGTCGTCACCCTCGGCCTTGAGCCGCTCGAGCAGCTCGGCGTCGTCGCCGTAGAGGAACTCGACGCTGATCCCGGTCTCGTCGGTGAACTCCTCGAAGGCGGCCTCGAGGTCGTAGTGCCGCGCGGAGTAGACCTGCAGGTCGGCCTCCTCCTCTGAGCCGAACAGGCCGCAGCCGGCGGTGCTGGCGGCGAGGACGCCGGCGGTGACGGCGAGCAGGGCGGCACGCCGGCGGCGTACGGGACCAGGCATGGGGCACTCCAAGGGATCGCGGGACCAGGCAAGGCTAACCTCACCCAATCGGAAGCCGGGCCGGGCCACCCCACCGTGGGGCGACCGGGCCCGGCGCGCCGCTCGTGGCTCGGCGGGCTCAGCGGTAGTTGGTGAACTGCACCGCGAAGTCGTAGTCCTGGCCCTTGACCAGCGCGATGACGGCCTGCAGGTCGTCGCGCTTCTTCGACGACACCCGCAGCTCGTCGCCCTGGATCTGGGCCTTGACGCCCTTGGGGCCCTCGTCGCGGATCAGCTTGGAGATCTTCTTGGCGTCCTCGGAGCTGATGCCCTCCTTGAGCGTGATCGCGATCTTCGACTGCTGGCCGGACTGGCGCGGCTCGGAGGCGTCGAGGACCTTCAGGCTCACGTCGCGCTTGATCAGCTTGGTCTTGAACACGTCGAGCACGGCGGTGGCGCGGTCGTCGGCGGAGGCGGAGATCTCGATCGCGTGCTCGCCCTGCCACTCGATGGTGGCGCCGGTGCCCTTGAAGTCGAACCGGGTGGCGATCTCGCGGGCGGTCTGGCCGAGGGCGTTGTCGACCTCCTGGCGGTCGATCTTGCTGACGATGTCGAACGACGAGTCGGCCATGGTCTTCTCCTCTGTGCTGCGGGGTGTGCTGCGGGCAGGCGTTCGGTCGGGCGTGGCTGAGGCGTTGGCATGTCGGCCACCGCCGGCGGCCCCGCCGCGTCGGGGACGCGGGCGTTTTCGTTCGCCGTCGGGGCTGCGCTATTCTTTCGCTTCGTCGCGCGTGGTCCAAACGCCGCGCTCCGACACCCCGGCAGGTTGCCCGAGCGGCCAATGGGAGCGGACTGTAAATCCGTCGGCTTTGCCTTCGAAGGTTCGAATCCTTCACCTGCCACTGGAGTTCCTCCAGACACAGAACCCCCGCCGCGTGCGGGGGTTCTGTGTTTCTACGAGAGAATCGGTGCGGGTCCGCCCTTCCGTCGAGCGATCCGCACCGCCGCTGAGTCAGCCGCGTCGTCCGGTCACCGGGCCGCGTGGCGGCGAGGTGGCCGTACCGGGCTGGTGCCCTTCGAGCGAAGCGGTGAGGCGCACCGAGATGAGCTTGCCGAGGTCGCGCCGCGTCAGGCGGTATCTCGAGCCGGTCGCGCCGGGGACAGCGCGGGTGCCGCGGAGCCACTGGAAGGTGACCCGGGTGGGGGAGGGCACCCACGTGGGGGCGAGCACCTTCAGCGTGCGTCCGACCTTCGGGCGGCCGGCGACGGTCGGCGAACCCGCGGCGGTCGGAGGAATGCCGGGTCTCACGGGCGCGAGTTCCGGCGTCGTCGCGCTGATCGAGGTGCCGTCCTCGGCGACGAGGGTGACGCGGGCGGCGAGGCGGGACCCCAGATCAGCGGCGGTGATGTCGTGGAAGACGTCGTGCCCGGAGTCGTGGTCGGCACCGCTGCCGGGGATCGGCAGGCCGTCGCGCAACCACTCGATGTGGTGCTCGCGCAGGGGCGCCGTGGCGTCGTACTGGTAGACGAGGAAGAGCTCCTCGCCGACGTCGGGCGTGCCGAGGAGCCACGGCAGCTCGGTGAACTCCACGGCCGGGGGCGCGGGCTCCTCATCTTCGTCCTCGGGGGAGACCAAGGTGACGGTGTAGCTCAGGTCGGGAGCCGCGGCGCCGGTGGACACACGCGTGGCCCCGCTGATCGTGACCGCGTAGGTGACGTCGTGCTTGGAGGAGGCCGGGACCTCGGAGGGGGCGACGTTGAAGACGACGGAGTCGGCCCCGATGGACTCGACCAGGGTCGGGACCGGGGTGTCGCCGCTGACGTCACGGCGGGTGACCGACACAGTCGCGGTCCTGAGGTCGAAGTCGAACGTCGGGTCGTCGTACGCGTCGAAGGACCACCGGCCGGAGCGGGGCACGAGCGGTCGCGGGAAGTAGCCGGCGGTGGGCCAAGTGATGGGAGGCCCGATATGGCGTCCGGGGGTCATCACGAGGTCGGCGCCGACCACGTGAATCGCCTGGCTCTGCGGCGTCTGCCCGATCCCGACGGTGCGCAGCCCCGGCTCCAGGAGCCAGGTGCGGTGGCCGACGCTGCCGTTGTTGGCGCCCGGATCGTTCATGAAGAGACCGACCGCGTTGACGCCGGTGGTGCCGAGAGCCAGGTTGGACCGTCTCGCGCCCTCGGCGCCGGACGGTGTGTAGCACCGCCAGGTCTCCGGCGGGTAGTGGGAGAGGGCATCGTTGGCGTCCATCATCAAGGCTGCCTGCTGGGCCATCGACGAGGAGGCCGGATTCTCGCTCACTGGCGGCAGGCCGGCCTGGGCGCGCACGTAGTCGATCGCCTCCATCGCGGCGTTCTGGACCGCCACCACGGGGGTCCCGGCACGGCAGTTGTCGACGTCGCCGCCGACCCAGTCGAACTCGACCATCGAGGCAGGGAGCCACCGGGTCAGGTACGCGTCGAGCACAGCGGCTCGATCTCCTGCGTCGACCGCCACGGACCCGGTCGTGCCGGCGGCCGGTCGGGCAAGGGCCGGTCGGGCGGGCAGAGGGCTCGGGGCGGCCGAGACGGGGCTGGCCAGCCGGATGCCGAGTGGTGACGGCGAGGTCGTCGTCGCGGGTGCTGGACTGCCGAGCCCGATGCTCGCGAGCAGAATCCCCGCGCAGCCGACGGCATTCGCCCAGAATCGCGATCGCATGGCATCCCCCGTGTCCGGCGGCCCTCCTGCTTGGCGCGCAGAGTGACGTCGGCGACCATCATCGCCGGATCCGAGTCGCCGCGGAGTCGTTCGGCACAACCCGGCCTTGGGTGGGGGTTCGCCGGCGACGAGCTGCAGATCTGGTCGAGGGCCGTGCAGACCTGGGTGATTCCGGCGATCGCCTTGGGCATGGCCTGCTGCATCCCGGCGACGTCGGCCCAGGTCCGTGGCGAGGTGGGGACCTGGTGGTGGTCGATGGTGGAACGATGCTTCCGCGGCGGCCCGGGAACCTGCCTGCGGGGGTAGCGGCCTGTCTGCTCTACGCCGCTTCCAGCGGCGCGTTCGGGGTCGCGGAGCTCGCAGGTGACGAGCCGTCCTGGTTCGCCGGGCTGATGCTGGTGTTCGCACCGTTCGTGCTGGCGGTGGGCATCTGGGCCGGTGTCGCCGGCGCGACCGGGCGGGGCCGGATGGTCCTCACCCCGTCGGGGCTCGTCTACGTGCCGCTGTTCGGCCGCCGCCCGGTGACCGTGCCGTGGACGACGATCGACGAGGTGGTCTCCGACGGCGGTTACGGCAACGGCATCTTCGTCCTCACCCACCAGCGCCGGATCGGTCTGTGGACCGGCGGGCAGGGCGTGCCGCCCGAGACACTCGTGGCGTCGCTGACCTGGTACGCCGAGCACGCACGCGACAGGCCGGAGACCATCGACTCGGCCGCCGTCACCCGCCGCATCCAGTCAGTGGCGGCGCGCAGCATGCGCATCAGCGGAGAGACCGACTGAGACCGCGCGGCGGGTGCCGACGCGAGCCTCGTGTCACTGGTCTGAGAGCGCCCGCCACCACCACGCGATCGGCCCCGTGGTCGCGCCCGCCGCGGCCAGCTCCCGAACCGGAGCTCGGTCGCCCACGCCGTCTCGTGGCCGGGGGAGCGGGGCTGCGGTGGCCTCGAAGTCGGGCACCGGCCTGGCGTCGGCCTCCTCCTGGGTGGTGGCCGGTCCGTTCTCGGCGATGTCGTCGATGAGCCAGTCCATCTCGTCGATCTCCCGGCGCTGCGCCTTGATGATCTCGTCGGCGAGCTTGCGGACCCGTACGTCGTCGATGTCGGCACGCTCGCTGGTCAGGATCGCGATCGAATGGTGCGGGATCATCGCGCGCATGTAGGTCGAGTCGTTCACCAGCGCCTGGGCTCTCGACGCGTACAGGGCCGCACCACCGACGACGAGCGCCGCGACGATGACCACGGCGTTCAGCGTGCGGTTGCGATACATCATCGAGACCATGAACGAGAGCATGACCAGCGCCATCGCGCCGCCCATGAGCAGCGCCATGTAGACGCGTTCGAGGCTGAACCGGACGTGATCGGCGGAGTAGGCGTTGGTGTAGGTCAGCACGAACATCACCACCGTCGAGGTGGTGATCATGGCGGCGAACCGGAGGTACATCCGGCGTTCGTGGGAGGAGTCGTCGTGGTGCCCGCCGTGGGCCTCCTGCGCGTCGTTCCCGTCCGTCGGGTCGTGGTTGTCGTTGCGGTCGTTCATGAGCTGGTTCCTCCAAGATGGTGTGACCCGGGGCGGGCACGGTCGGGACTGCCGGGCCGTCGCCCGTCGACGTTGCGGGCTGCCCGTCGACCTCGGGTCGGCGGGCCCGCCCAGAGCGGGCCCGCCTGGGAGCGGGCCCGCCGGCCGAGATCAGGCGAGGGCGGCGAGGAGCCGGTTGCAGGCCTCCTCGCAGGCGCGGCACGCCTCGGCGCACACGCGGCAGTGCTCGTGCATCTCCGCGTGAGTGCCGCACTCGTCGCCGCAGGCGCGGCACGCGGCGGCGCACGCCTGGACGATGGCGGTCACGACGGTGGCGTCGCCACCGGTCTGCCGCGACAGCACGCTGGCCGTGGTGGAGCAGATGTCGGCGCAGTCGGCGTTGAGACGGATGCACGCGCGCAGGTCGGCGACCATGTCCTCGCTCAGGCAGGCGTCTGCGCAAGCAGTGCAGGTCTGTGCGCACCGCAGGCAGGCATCGATGCACTCGGCGAGGGCCTGCTTGTCGGCGACCGGCTCGCCGGGGTGGGTGTCGAGCATGGCGGTGATGGTGTGGGTCATGAGACTTCCTTCGCTGTGATGCCCGCGATGGTGTGTGCGGGTGGTTGGCAGTGGTCAGCAGGGCGTCGGACTCTGCTGTCGTGGTGCGGCTGCAGGCCCGGCGCCTGTCACGTGCGAAGGACGGGCGAGGTGGTGGGTGGTGAGAGTGCCGGTGGGCCGGTCCAATCAGGCCACCGCCGAGGCGTCAACGCGGGCGAAGCTGGCGACGACGGGGAGGCCGGTGGTCCACTTCTGGCCTCGCGGGCGGCAGCAGTGAGTGCCACGCCCGCAGCGAGAAGGGCGAGGCAGGCGCCCAGCAGGTGCAGCAGGTGCTCGCCGGCGTCTGCCGGGGATCCGTGAGGCGACGCGACCGGCCCGGATGCCGTCCGGTGGCCGGCCGCTTCCGTGTCAGGTCCCATCGCCATGACCGTTCCGGCGGCTCCTCGGGCTCCGTCCGGCGGTGCAGCCGTGTGGAGGGCCAGGCTGCTCGGCGCTGACGCCTGGGCGGCGTCGTGGACGGCCGACATGCCGACGTGGAGCGCGAACGTGTTGGTCTGCAGCGCGGCCATCACGGCGGTGACCAGGATGAGAGCCACTCCGACCAGGACTCGCTGGCACCCGCCGGTCGTCACAACCGGGCGGGGGACGGTCGAGGAGGTGGACGCGCGCGAGGACATCACTTCCGCAGTGACCAGAACGCGGCAGAGGCATGCACGCATGGCGGAGATCAATGGCGAGGTCCGAGACTCGGCTGTTGCAGCCTGAAGAGGGTCTTGTGATCGAACACCAGTTCGAATAGAGTGTTTGGCATGTCTCACTCCTCCGCTCTCGATGCCGCGGCTGGTGCCGTGTCCGAGCTGGTGGGGGTGGACTGGTCGCAGGTCCCGGCGGGCGAGCTGCCGAAGGTCGCGGTGGTGTTGGAGCGAATGGCCGCTCAGCTGGATGCGGTCCGGTTGGCGGTCGCGGGCGAGGTGGAGGCCACCGATGCGGCCGCGGCGCACGGGTGGGCTTCGGCGAAGGACTTCTTGACTGCTGTCGCGGGGGGTCACAAGGGCGCCGGTGGGGGGATGCTGCGGCTGCAGCGGCGGCTGCGGTCCCTGGAGGCGACCCGGACGGCGCTGGCGGCCGGGGAGCTGTCGGTGGCCAAGGCGCGGGTGATCGCGAACCGGGTCTCCCAGCTGCCCCGCGACGAGAAGGTCCGCGCCGAGGCCGAGCGGCTGCTGCTGGCCCGCGCCGCCGAGCTGGACGCCACCGATCTCGACCATGCCTGGCCGGCGGTGGTCGCCGAGCTCGACCCCGACGGCGAGCTCACCGCCCGCGACCTCTCCTTGGACCGTCGCGAGCGCGCCGCCCACAACGCGCGGTTCCTGGCCTTCACTCCCGACCAGCTCGGCGGGGTGAAGATCCGCGGCTATGCCAGTCTCGAGGAGGTCGAGCTGGTCAAGGCCGCCCTGTTCGGGCTCTCCGCACCCCAGACCACGACCCCCGGTGCCTGTGGCGGTGCCCCCCGTGAGGTCGACCGGGCCGGGTCGCTGGCCACGCCGTGTCCGGACCCGGTCTGTGCCCACGACGGGCGTGACCCACGCGAGTTCGGGGTCCGGCTCTGGGACGCCCTGGTCGAGGGCTGCCGACGGTTGCAGACCGCCCGGGTGCTGCCCCAAAGCCACGGCGCCGGCCCCCGGCTGCTGATCACCCTGAACCTCGAAGACCTCCGTGGCCAACTCACCAACCAGCCCACCGACCGGCTCGATCTGCGTGGGCGTCTTGGGGGTCACCTGGCTGGTGGGGAGCCGCTCTCGGCCGGCGCGGTGCGCCGCCTGGCCTGTGATGCCGAGCTGATCCCGGTCGTCCTGGGGTCGGCCAGCGAGGTCCTCGACGTCGGCCGGGCCAACCGGCTGGTCACCCCCGGCATCTGGCGGGCCCTGGTTGCCCGCGACCGACATTGCGCCCATCCGGGCTGTCGCCGACCGCCCGATGCCTGCGATGCCCACCACATCGTCCACTGGGCCGACGGCGGCCCCACCTCCCTGGACAACCTGGTCCTGCTCTGCCGCACCCACCACACCCTGACCCACCACACCGCCTGGACCGTGAGCATCGACCCCACCACCCGCCGCCCGGTCTGGACCCCACCACCAGCCATCGACGACACCGACCGCTGCACCCGGTTCTTCCCACCCAACGCCGCCTGAGCGTCAGCTCGCCCTCTCGGTGCAGGATGGGAAGAAGGTCACCGCCGGGCAGGGCGTCGGCCTCTGGCCTTCGGTGCTCGCGCACGGTGACGCTTCAAGCGTGGCTGTTTCAATGCCGCTTGAAGTGTCGACGACACCCCCGGAGGCAGTCGCCCGATCGGCCACCCTGCTCGCCGTCGCCGCCGACCCGCTGCGCTGGCGCCTGCTGCGCCTGCTGGAGGCCGGCCCCACCTGCGTGTGCGAGCTGCAGCGGGCCTGTGACGTGCCGGCGAACCTGCTCAGCTACCACCTGCGGGTGCTACGTGAGGCCGACCTGGTCACCGCCAGCAGGCGCGGCCGGTGGATCGACTACGCGCTCGCCGAGGACGCCGGCACCCGGCTCGCCGCGGCGCTCCCCATCCGGGCCGGCGCGTGGGAGGTGGGTGATCGGTCGTGAGCGCCCTGACCGCTCACCTGCCCACGACCAGGTCCGGCCGCGGGCTGGCGCTGGGCGCCGCCGCCGTGGCCTGGGCCGCGGCGTACTGGGTGAACGAGCAACTCTGGGACCTGGTCTTCCACGACCTGCTCGCGATGGACCCCGACGCACGGCTCACCGAGGGCCTGCACTTCTTCTTCTACGACACCGCCAAGATCGCGCTCCTGCTCACCGGCATCATCTTCGTGGTCACCGTGCTCCGCTCGTTCATGAGCGTCGAGCGCACCCGCGCCCTGCTCGGCGGCAAGCGCGAAGGCGTCGGCAACGTGGCGGCGGCCGGGCTCGGAGTGGTCACCCCCTTCTGTTCGTGCAGTGCGGTGCCGGCGTTCATCGGGTTCGTCGCGGCCGGGGTGCCGATCGGGGTCACGTTGAGCTTCCTGATCGCCAGCCCGCTGGTCGACGTGGTCGCGATCGGGCTGCTGCTCACCCTGTTCGGGCTGAAGGTCACGATCGTCTACATCGCCGCGGGTGTCGCGGTGGCGATCGTCGCCGGCTGGAGCCTGGGCCGCCTCGGCGCTGAGCGGTGGGTCGAGCCGTTCGTGTTCGAGACCCGGCTCGGCGGCCAGGTCATCGACTCCACGGCCGGTCTCACCTTCGACCAGCGGATCCAGCTGGGCGCCGAGGAGGTCGGGACCGTCCTGCGCAAGATCTGGCCCTACCTGCTCGTCGGGATCGGCGTCGGCGCGGCCATCCACGGGTGGGTGCCCGAGGACTTCTTCACCGAGTACGCCGGCGCCGGGGCCACCTTCGGAGTCCTGGTCGCGGTCCTCATCGGCATCCCGCTCTACTCCAACATCGCCGGCATCCTGCCCCTGGTCGGTGCGCTGCACGACAAGGGGCTGCCGATGGGCACGCTGCTGGCCTTCATGATGGCCGTCGTCGCGCTGTCGGTGCCCGAGATGATTTTGCTGCGCCGCGTGCTGCGGCCACAGCTGATCGGCATCTACCTGGCCGTGGTCGGCGCCGCGATCGTCGCCGTCGGCTACCTGTTCAACCTGCTCCTCGCCTGACCGCGAGGCCTATCCACCCCACGAAGGAGACGCGATGATCGTCAAGATCCTCGGCCCCGGCTGCCGCAACTGCCAGAACCTCGAGAAGGCGGCCCGCCAGGCGTTGGCCGACCTCGACCTCGACGCGACCGTCGAGAAGGTCACCGACTACGCGGCCATCGCCGGCTACGGAGTCATGTCCACCCCCGGGCTGGTCGTCGACGACGCGGTGCTGGTGGCCGGACGGGTGCCGTCGGCGGCCGAGATCCGGCAGCTGCTGGAGGCGCGCGCCTGACCCGACTGGCGGACAATATCGACGTCTGTCAACATAGACGCATGTCGAAGTCCTCCCTGCGTGAGCTGCCGCTGGCCGACGATCCGCTGGCCTCCTGCGTGCCGCTGGCCCGGCAACCACTGACCGCCGACCAGGCGGCGGGAGTGGCGCCACTGCTGAAGGCGATCGCCGATCCGGTCCGGCTGCGGCTGCTCTCGATCGTGCTCTCATCGGCGGGCGGCGAGGCCTGTGTGTGCGACCTGACGCCGCACTTCGACCTCTCCCAACCCACCATCAGCCACCACCTGAAGGTCCTCCACGACTCCGGGCTGCTGGCCCGGGAGAAGCGCGGCACCTGGGTGTTCTACCGGGCCCGGCCCGAGGCCCTGGACGCGCTGGCCGGCCTGTTCGCCGCGGTCGCCCCGGCCGCCGCGGAGGTGCGCGCATGAGTGACACCGTGCACGAGCAGCCCAGCGCCGGCCCCGACGACCCGGTCCTCCAGCGGCTCTCGACCCTCGACAGGTTCCTGCCGGTGTGGATCGGGGTGGCCATGGTGGCCGGGCTGCTGCTCGGCCGCCTGGTCCCCGGTCTCGACGACGCGTTGGCCCGGGTCGAGATCGGGTCGGTCTCGCTGCCGATCGCGGTCGGCCTGCTGGTGATGATGTATCCGGTCTTGGCCAAGGTGCGCTACGACGAGCTCGGCCACGTCACCGGCGACCGCCGACTGCTGGTGGCCTCGGTCGTGCTCAACTGGGTGCTCGGGCCGGCCCTGATGTTCACACTGGCCTGGCTGATGCTGCCCGACCTGCCGGAGTACCGCACCGGCCTGATCATCGTCGGCCTGGCCAGGTGCATCGCGATGGTGCTGATCTGGAACGACCTCGCCTGTGGCGATCGCGAGGCGGCCGCGATCCTGGTCGCGCTCAACGCGGTCTTCCAGATCCTGGCGTTCGCGTTCCTCGGCTACTTCTACCTCGAGATCCTGCCCGGCTGGCTCGGCCTGGAGCAGTCCGCGCTCGAGGTCTCCACCTGGGAGATCGCCAAGTCGGTGCTGATCTTCCTCGGCATCCCGCTGCTGGCCGGCTTCCTGACCCGCACGCTCGGCGAGCGGGCCAAGGGCCGGGAGTGGTACGAGGCGCAGCTGCTGCCCAAGATCGGCCCGGCCGCGCTCTACGGCCTGCTGTTCACGATCGTGATCCTGTTCGCGCTGCAGGGCGACACGATCACCAACGAGCCGTTCGACGTGGCCCGCATCGCGCTGCCGCTGCTGGCCTACTTCGCGCTCATGTGGGGTGGCTCGATGCTGCTCACCTGGGCGATGGGCTTCGACTACCAGCGCGCCACCGCGGTCTCGTTCACCGCGGCCGGCAACAACTTCGAGCTCGCCATCGCGGTCGCGATCGGGGTCTTCGGCGTCGCCTCGGGCCAGGCCCTGGCCGGCGTCGTCGGCCCGCTGATCGAGGTCCCGGCCCTGGTCGGCCTGGTCTACGTCAGCCTCTGGGCGCGCCGCTTCTTCCGCGACCGCACCACCCCCGCCGCACGCACCCCCGCACCCACGTCAGGAGACCCCGCATGAGTGAACGTCCGAGCCAGACAACGACCGACCGGGTCCCGCAGGTCGTCTTCGCCTGCGTCCGCAACGGCGGCCGCTCCGTGATCAGCCGGGTGCTCACCGAGCACTACGCCCAGGGTCGGGTCCGGGCGCTGTCGGCCGGCACCCAGCCCGGCGAGCACATCCACCCCGAGGTCGCCGACGTGCTCGAGAAGCTCGGCCTCGACACGTCCCGCGAGACGCCCACCCTGCTCACCCGCGACACCGTGGCCGCCAGCGATCTTGCGATCACCCTGGGTTGTGGCGAGGAGTGCCCCTACGTGCCCGGGGTGAAGTACGTCGACTGGCCGGTCGCCGACCCTCGCGGCCAGGACGAGCAGACCGTGCGCGGCATCGTCGCCGACCTCGACGACCGGGTCCGTGCGCTGCTCGGCGAGCTGGTGCCCGACCTGGCCCTGCCGCCCTCGGTGGTCGCAAGCTGAGAACAGAGGTCGCGGCGAGACGGTCGGCGGTCCCCGCACTTTCACGTAACGGTAGGGTTCGGTGGTGATGGGACCGACCGACCCCCGACCGCGCCGCACGATCGCGGTGATCAGCCACCCCGACGCCGGAAAGTCGACGCTGACCGAGGCGCTGGCCCTGCACGCGCAGGTGATCACCGAGGCCGGTGCCGTGCACAGCAAGGGCAACCGCAAGGCCACCGTCTCTGACTGGATGGAGATGGAGAAGGCTCGCGGCATCTCCATCACCTCGGCCGCGCTGCAGTTCGAGTACGCCGGACACGTCGTCAACCTGGTCGACACCCCCGGTCACGCCGACTTCTCCGAGGACACCTACCGCGTCCTCGCCGCCGTCGACGCGGCGGTGATGCTGGTCGACGCGGCCAAGGGGCTCGAGCCGCAGACGCTGAAGCTGTTCCAGGTCTGCGCCCACCGGGGCATCCCGGTGCTCACCGTCATCAACAAGTGGGACCGCCCCGGACGCGACCCCTTCGAGCTGCTCGACGACATCGAGCGGGAGATCAAGCTCCGCCCCACCCCCCTGACCTGGCCGGTCGGCATCGCCGGCGACTTCCACGGCGTCCTCGACCGACGTGCCGGCGAGTTCGTGCGCTACACGCGCACCGCCGGCGGGGCCACCCGGGCCCCCGAGGAGCACATTCCGGCAGACCGGGCGGGCGAGGCGGTGGGAGCGCCGTGGGACGAGGCGCTGGAGGGGCACGAGCTGCTCACCGCCGACGGCGCCGACCACGACCAGGACGGCTTCCTCGCGGGCCGCACCACGCCGGTGATCTTCGCCTCGGCACTGCTGAACTTCGGGGTCGGCCAGCTGCTCGACCTCGTGGTCGAGCTCGCCCCCGCCCCCGGCGCGACCCGCGCCGCGGACGGCTCCCTGCGAGCCATCGACGACGAGTTCAGCGCGTTCGTGTTCAAGGTGCAGTCCGGCATGGACACCGCTCACCGCGACCGGCTCGCCTACGCCCGGATCTGCTCGGGCGTCTTCCACCGCGGCATGTCGGTCACCCACGCGGCGACCGGCAGGGCGTTCTCGACCAAGTACGCCCAGGTCGTCTTCGGCCGCGAGCGCACCTCGGTCGAGGAGGGCTACCCCGGCGACATCATCGGCCTGGTCAACGCCGGAGCCCTGCGGGTCGGCGACACCATCTACGCCGGCCCGCCGGTCGCCTTCCCCGCGATCCCCAGCTTCGCCCCCGAGCACTTCGCCACGGCGACCGTCACCGACGCCGGCCGCTGGAAGCAGTTCCGCAAGGGCATCGAGCAGCTCGACGAGGAGGGTGTCGTCCAGGTGCTCAGGTCGGAGCTCCGTGGGGAGCACGCGCCCGTGCTCGCCGCCGTCGGGCCCATGCAGTTCGAGGTGCTGGCCGCCCGGATGGACGCCGAGTACCGCGCCCCGGTGCGGCTCGAGACGCTCGGCTACTCGGTGGCGCGGCAGGTCCGCCCCGACCAGGCCGCCCGGGTCGCCGCGCTACGCGACGTGGAGGTCCTCACCCGCTCCGACGGCACGCCGTTGGCGCTGTTCTCCGATCGGTGGAAGGCGGAGGCGGTCGAGCGCATGCACCCCGACCTCGTCCTGGAGCGACTCCCGGCCAGCGGCGGCTGAGGGCCAGGCTCGTCCCGACTCCTCCACCGCTGACGTCAGTGGGAGGGGAGCTGCCCGGTGAGTCGCCCGTGCATGGCCGCGCTGGCGTCGTTCAGGCCATGGATCTCCACGCTCTTCCCCTTGTGGGCGTACTTGTTGGCGATCGCGTCGAGGGCGGCCACCGTCGAGGCGTCCCAGACGTGGGAGCCGGACAGATCGATGACGACCCGGCGCGGGTCCTCGGCGTACTCGAACTGGGTGTAGAGGTCGTTGCTCGAGGCGAAGAACAGCTCGCCGCTGACGGTGTAGAGGGCGTAGGTCTGCCCGCTCTCGTCCTCGAGCAGCTCGCGCTCGGTGGTCGCCAGGTGGGCGACGCGCCGGGCGAACAGGGTCATCGCGACGAGCACCCCGACGGCCACACCGATGGCCAGGTTGTGGGTGGCGACGACCACCACGACCGTCGACGCCATGACCGTGGTCTCGCTCTTGGGCATCCGCACGAGCGTGCGGGGATGGACGCTGTGCCAGTCGAACGTGCCGACCGCCACCATGATCATCACCGCGACCAGCGCCGCCATCGGGATGCGACCGACGGTGTCGCCGAACCCGACGACCAGGATGAGCAGGAAGACGCCGGCGAGGAAGGTGGAGACCCGGGTGCGCGCCCCGGAGACCTTCACGTTGATCATCGTCTGCCCGATCATGGCGCAGCCACCCATGCCCCCGGTGAACCGGTGATGATGTTGGCCGCGCCCTGGCCCCACGACTCGCGGGTCTTGTCGGAGTGCGTGTCGGCGACGTCGTCGACCAGCTTGGCGGTCAGCAGCGACTCGAGCAGGCCGACCAGCGCCATCGCGAGCGCGTAGGGCGCGATGATCTCGAGCGTCTCCAGGGTGAACGGGACGTCGGGGACGAACAGCGACGGGAGACTGGTGGGCAGGTCGCCCTCGTCGCTGACGTCGGGCAGCGACCACCCCGCGGCCAGGGCCGCCGCGGTGATCAGCACGATGGCGACCAACGGGGCGGGGACCACGGTGGTCAGCCTGGGCAGCAGGACCATGATCACAATGCCGGCCGCGACCATCGGATAGACCAGGAACGGTACGTCGATCAGGTGCGGCACCTGCGCGGTGAAGATCAAGATCGCGAGCGCGTTGACGAAGCCCACCATCACCGAGCGGGGGATGAAGCGCATCATCTTGGCCGCGCCGGCGAGGCCGAGCAGCACCTGGAAGACGCCCGCCAGGATCACGGTGGCGATGAAGTAGTCCAGGCCGTAGTTCTTGGCGACCGGGGCGATGACCAGGGCGACCGCTCCGGTCGCGGCGCTGATCATCGCCGGGCGGCCGCCGAGGAACGCGATCGAGACGGCCATCGTGAACGAGGCGAAGAGGCCGAGGCGGGGGTCGACGCCGGCCAGGATCGAGAAGGAGATCGCCTCGGGGATCAGGGCGAGCGCGACGACGAGGCCCGCCATGACCTCTCGCCGCAGGATGCGGGGGGAGCGCAGGGCGGCGATGACGGTGTCGTCGGTGGGTGCGGCGACCGCGACGGGGGCAGCAGTGGGCACGGGTGGTCTCCATCGAGGTTCGGCAGCGACCCGCGGCGAGGGCGAGGACACCTCGGCGGAGGGAGAAGAAGGGGGCGTTGCTGGGCAACATGCGGCCCGGCGCGTGCGTGACGCGGCCGGGCCGGGCCGGGCTCCACCCTACCCTCACGTGAGGGCAGAGTGGCAACTTCGTCGACGGCCTAGACGCGGGGGGCCTGGTGCTTGTGCACCTCGGCCTCGAGCTCGAGGGCGAACTCCTCGGCGGTGGTGAGCTGGGTGCGGATGGCCTCGACCCGGGCGCCGGCCGCCTCGCGATACATGCGCAGCCGGTCCACCAGTGCCTCTCGCTTCTTGCCGCGGGCGATCTCCAACCCGTCGACCACGGACAACAGGTCGCGCATCTCCTCCAGGCTGAAGTCGAGCGGCTTCATCCGCTTGATCAGGGAGAGGCGGGCCAGGTCGTCCTCGGTGTAGAGGCGGAAGCCGCCGGCGCTGCGCGCCGACGGGGTGACCAGCTCCATCTCCTCGTAGTAGCGGATGGTGCGCAGGCTCAGGCCCGTGCGGTTGGCCACCTCGCCGATCTGCATGTGCTGGCTGTTCATGGCTCCCTGACTCCGGCCGTTCGTGCGTCCGAGGGTAACGCCCACGGGTGTCCCCCGGCCCACAGTGTCGGACTCGGAGGTTGGTGACTCCTACGCTGACGTGAATGGAGGTTTGCCCGACGTGGCGCCCGCGGGGCCTGGGGGGTCAGGGCGAGGCTGGGCTGAGCCGATCCCGGAGCGTCGAGACGCCCGGCCCCTCGAGCTCGTCGAGGTACTCCGCGCGGCCGGCCAGGCTCATCACGAGGGCGAGCGTCGACCCGCTCACCAGCGGCCCCTCGCCCGCCGTGAACGGGCCGTCGTCCGCACGCAGCCGCAGGCCGGCCGCGTTCGTGCGGCTCGCGACGGCGAAGTCGCGCCGGGCGTAGAAGTCGGCCACGGGGGTCAGGGCCTCGACGCTGGGCGTGCCGGACAGTCCGAGCGGCCGGCGGACGTCCTGGGCGTGCACGACGACCTCGCCGAGGTAGGCGGGAGTGTGCCCCGAGGGTGCCGTGGTGTTGTCGACGACCCTGCGGAACCGCTCGAGCGTCTCCGCGGGCGTGGTGCCGCGATGCTCGGCCATCCGGCGCTGGTTGTGCACGTCGGGGCGGAACCGGGCGCCGACGATGCTGCGCAGCCACTGCCACTGGTTCAGGCTGGCCGCGGCGGTCAGGTGGGCCACGACCTCTTCGACCGTCCACTCCCCGCACAGGGTGGAGTGCCGCCACTGATCGTCGTCCAGCGTCGCCAGGTCCGCTGCGAGGGACGCCCGCTCGGCATGCGCCAGAGCCCACAGGTCGTCGTCCGGCCGGCTCGCCATCTCGGGTGCTCCTACTCGACGGCCACCTCGCTTGGTCGAGGCAGCAGGTGGCGGGTCTTCAGCGAAGGTTGCGGACCGCCGAGCGCGCGGGCAGCAGTCGCTTCGAGCCGGCGATCCGCGCCTGCCAGGACCCCGCCCTCGACACCGGCACCCGCGCGTTCCAACGGCCCTGGGAGTCGATGCCCGTGCGGGCGACCCGGCTCCATTTGGCACCGTTGGGTCGGAACCACAACTGCACGGTGACCGACTCCTGGACATACGTCGTCAGGCCGCGCTCGAACCCCTTGCCGCGGCTCCAGCTGCCGCGGAGGGAGGTGCGGCCGCCCGCGCGGCTGGCGCGCCGCAACGACACCGTGTCGTCGTACTTGATCGAGACCCGCTTGTGCAGCTCGACGGCCGGGTCGTCGTCGATGCTGAGGGAGAGCGCGATCCGGCCCGTGCCGGCGTAGGCGAGGGAGCCGCACAGCGTCAGCGGCGTGTCGAGCCGCACCTCGCCGGTCTCGCCGACGGTCCCCTCGAACGTGCCGCCCTCGATGCTGCGCCCGTTGCCGTCCGTGCCGTTGATGATGGCGAAGACCTCCTCGCCCTCGACCGCGTCGAAGACCGCGGTGGCGCGGTAGTCCTCCCGGCAGGACGGGCGCAGGATCATCAGGCGCGGCGCCTCGAGCGTGACCGACCGGCCCCCCTGTGCCCCGAGCTCGTCCGGGGCGTGCGGGATCGGCGAAGCGGCGGGGGCGGGCGCCGACGTGAGGGCCACGGTGAGCGCGGCGGCGACCGCGATGGTGGTGACAGGTCGCATGAACTCTCCCCCGAGGGTGTGGGCATCGGCGCTGCGGACCCGATCGTAGGAGCGCCGGACGGGACCGGTCCAGGGGCGAGGTGGCTGTCGGCATCGCGCCCGGCCCTGGCGCCGGCCGCCGGACGCGGGAATGCTGAGCTGTCCGGCGCCGTTCAGTGCCGACAAGGAGGTGGCGCGATGAGTGGTCCGGTGACCGAGGCCGACGCACGCTCCGACGTGGCACAGGCCAGCCACCCCGAGCACGCGTGCATGGAGATCAGCGAGTCCCACGAGAGCAGCGTCGGCAACATCACCGTACGACGAGCGCTCCCGCGCCGCGGCCGGCGCACGGTGGGCGCCTGGTGCTTCGCCGACCACATGGGCCCCGCCGACGTCACCGAGAACAGCGGGCTCGACGTCGGGCCGCACCCGCACATCGGGCTGCAGACCGTGACCTGGCTGACCGACGGCGAGGTGCTGCACCGCGACAGCCTGGGCTCGGAGCAGGTGATCGCACCCGGCCAGCTGAACCTGATGACCTCCGGCGAGGGGATCACCCACGCCGAGGAGGCCACCGGCCACTACCGCGGCACGCTCGAGGGCATCCAGCTG
Organism: Nocardioides ferulae; assembly: GCF_003660455.1. Classification (GTDB taxonomy): domain Bacteria; phylum Actinomycetota; class Actinomycetes; order Propionibacteriales; family Nocardioidaceae; genus Nocardioides; species Nocardioides ferulae. Next base: position 106,570 of record NZ_QZVR01000004.1, read on the forward strand.
TGGGTGGCGCTGCCGGAGGAGACCCGACACGGCGGTGGCGGCTTCGAGCACCACGCGGAGCTGCCGCGCGCCGACGTCGACGGCGGCGTGGCGACCGTGCTGATGGGCGACCTCACCGGTCTGCACCGCGACCTGCGCAGCCCGGCCCGGCACGACACCCCACTGGTCGGCGTCGAGCTCGACCTGCACGCGGGCGCGACGGTGCCGCTGCGGCCCGATTGGGAGCATGCACTGGTCGTCCTCGAGGGCGCGGTCGCGGTGGGCGGCCAGCCGCTGGCACCCGGCCGGCTCGGCTACCTCGGCGAGGACCGCGACGAGCTGCATCTCGAGGTGCGGGAGCCCACCCGGGTGATGCTGCTCGGTGGCGAGCCGTTCCCGGAGCCGATCGTCATGTGGTGGAACTTCGTGGCGCGCACCCGCGAGGAGGTCGACGCGGCGTACCGGTCCTGGGCGGCCGACGACGGGGAGCGGTTCGGCCGGGTCCGCTCCGTCCTGCCGCGGATCCCCACCGCGGCCCCCTGGTGGCAGCAGCAGTGACCTCCGACCCCGAGGCGCCGACCTGCGGGGCGCCCTCGGACGAGCAGAGCGCGCCCCGGTCCCGGCGTACCTCGCTGGCCGCCCAGCTCTCCGCGCCGCTGCGCGGCTACCTCGCCACCGAGTCGGCGGGCGCCGGAGCGCTGCTAGCTGCGGCGCTGTTGGCCCTGGCGTGGGCGAACTCGCCCTGGTCGGACGGCTACCACGACCTGTGGGCGACCGAGGCCGTGGTGCGGGTCGGCGGTGCCGTGCTCGCGATGGACCTCGAGCACTGGGTCAACGACGGGCTGATGGCGGTCTTCTTCCTGGTGATCGGGCTCGAGGTGCGCCGCGAGCTCTCGGTCGGCGAGCTCACCGACCGGCGGCGGGTCCGGCTGCCGCTGGTGGCCGGGCTCGCCGGCATGCTGGTGCCGGCGCTGGTCTACCTGGCGCTCAACCCGACCGGCGAGGCCAGCCGTGGCTGGGGACTGGTGATCGGCACCGACACCGCCTTCATGCTCGGTGCGCTCGCCGTCGTCGGGCCCCGGTTCACCACGCAGCTGCGCATCTTCCTGCTGACGCTGACGGTGATCGACGACGTGGTCGCGGTCAGCGTGATCGGCCTGGTCTACTCCGACCACCTCGAACCGGCGTGGCTGGGCGCGGCTGTGGCCAGCCTCGTCGCCCTCGGTCTGCTCGACCGGGCCCAGGTGTGGCGGGCGGCGCCCTACGTCGCGGCGATCGTCGGCCTGTGGCTCTCGTTGGTGCAGGCCGGCGTGCACGGCTCCATCGCCGGGATGCTGGGCGGGCTGATGATCGCCGCACGCGACCCGTCCCGCGAGCTGGTCGAAGGGGCCGCCGGCCGGTTCCGGGCCTTCCGCCAGTCGCCGATGGTCGACCTGGGGCGCTCGGCTCGCGAGGGGCTGGCCCGTGCGGTGTCGGTCAACGAGCGGCTCCAGGCGGTGCTGCACCCGTGGTCGAGCTTCCTGGTGGTCCCGGTCTTCGCGCTCGCCAACGCCGGCGTCCCGCTCGGCGGGGGGCTGCTCGGCGACGCCGCCGTCTCGCCGATCACCTGGGGGGTCGTGCTCGGCCTGGTGCTCGGCAAGCCGGTCGGCATCGTGGCCAGCGTGCTGCTGGGCAGGCGCCTGGGCCTGGGCCGGCTGCCGAGCGGCGTCGGCATCGGCCACCTCACCGGCGGCGCCGCGCTGTCGGGCATCGGCTTCACGGTCTCGCTGCTCATCGCCGGGCTCGCCTTCGACGACGCCGCGATGCAGGACCAGGCCCGGGTGGGGGTGCTGGTCGCGGCCGTGCTCGCCACCGGCGCCGGCTGGGTCGCCTTCGCCGTGGCCGCGCGTCGGGGCGAGGGCGACGCCGACCTGCCGCGGACGCTCGACCGCGACGTCGACCCCGCGATCGACCACGTGCTCGGACCGCGCGACGCGCCGCTCACCCTGATCGAGTACGCCGACTTCGAGTGCCCGTTCTGCGCGCGAGCCACCGGGCTCGGCCACGAGATCCGCGAGCGGCTGGGCGACCAGGTCCGCTACGTCTTCCGGCACCTGCCGCTCCCCGACGTGCACCCCCACGCCGAGCTGGCCGCCCGCGCCGCGCTCGCTGCCGATGCGCAAGGACGGTTCTGGGAGATGCACGACCTGCTCTTCGACCACCAGGACGAGCTGCAGCTCGAGGACCTGGTCGGCTACGCCGGCGACCTCGGCCTCGACGTGGAGCGGTTCGTGCGCACCCTCGACGACCCCGAGCTGGACCGCCGGGTGCGCGCCGACGTGGTCAGCGCCGAGGCCAGCGGCGCACGCGGCACGCCCACCTTCTTCGTCAACGGGCGCCGCCACGTCGGACCGTACGACGCCGACACCCTGGTGCGGGAGCTCACCGCACGGACATAGGACGGCCGGGGGCGAGGCATCCATGACAGATGTCATGGGTGTCCTGTGACAGCGGCACCTGACGTCGTGAACGGGCGCACTACCCGGGCCACCGAGGCGGGTGGAGGGTGGAGGCATGACTGACACCGCGACCCGGAGCCCGGGGCCCTCCGACCAGCGCCTGGACGAGACGAACGAGTCGAACCGGCCTTCCGTCGCCGTCGAGGTGCACGGGCTGCGCCGCACCTACGGCAGCGGAGACGACGCGTTCGAGGCGGTCCGCGGCATCGACCTCGCCGTCCGCCGCGGCACCGTGCACGCCCTGCTCGGCGTCAACGGGGCCGGCAAGACGTCGGTGCTCGAGGTCATCGAGGGCCTCGCCGCCCCCACCGCCGGGTCCGTGCGGGTGCTCGGCCTCGACCCGATCGCCGACCGCCAGCAGGTGCGTCGCCGCACGGGAGTGCTGCTCCAGCGCACCGGCTTCGTCGGCGACCTCACCGTGCGCGAGACGTTGCGGATGTGGTCGGCCACCGTCACCGGGGCCCGCCCCGTCGAGGAGTCGCTCGCGCGGCTCGACCTCACCGCGCGGGCCGACACCAGGATGCGTGCGCTCTCCGGGGGTGAGCACCGGCGGGTCGACCTGGCCTGCACGCTGGCCGGTGACCCCGAGGTGTTGCTGCTCGACGAGCCGACCACCGGGCTGGACCCGGAGAGTCGCCGGGCCGTCTGGAGCCTGATCCGTGACCTGCGCGACCGCGGCGCGACCGTGCTGCTCACCACCCACTATCTCGACGAGGCCGAGGCGCTGGCCGACCAGGTCTCGATCATGCGGGCCGGAGAGATCGTCCGCGCGGGCACGGTGACGCAGATCGTCGCCGACCATCCGGCGCAGATCTCCTTCCGCACACCCGACCACGAGCTCGGCGACGGTCTCGGCCTGGCGGGGGAAGCGGTCGAGGTGGCCCGCGACGGCGCGACCACGGTGCTCCGCGTCCGCGACCTGCAGGGGGCGCTGACCGACCTGCTCGTGCGGGCCCGGGAGCACGGCGTCCGGCTCGAACAGCTCACCGCCCGGTCGGCCAGCCTCGAGTCGGTCTTCCTCGACCTGGCCCACGACGACCGCGCCGACGACCCCGCCCGCGATGAACCCGCCCACGACGACCTGGGAGCTACCCGATGACCGCCACCGGAACCCGGCCCCGGACCGCACCCCGCGCGCTCGCGCTGGCCCGCTTCAACTGGACGCTGATGGTGCGCAACCGCACCACGATGCTCTACGCCTTCGCGGTGCCGCTGCTGCCGCTGGCCCTCCTCTTCACCGCCGACGCGTCGGGCGCGGATCCGGGCGCGGTCGGAGACGCCGGCGTCGCGGTCGTGGGCGCCGCGCTGGTCACCGCGCTGCTCTTCCCCGGCTACTACAACCTGCTGTCGATGTTCGTGACCCGTCGTGACGAGCTGGTGCTCAAGCGGCTGCGTACCGGCGAGATCCGCGACGCCGAGCTGATCGTCTCGATGGCGCTGCCCGGGGCCGCGATCACGCTGGCCGTCGCGGTCGCCACGATCCCGGTGGCGGGCGTCGCCGGATTCCCCCTGCCGGGCAACCCGCTGCTGCTCGCGACGGGGATCCTGCTGGGGGTCGCCGCCTTCGCCGCGCTCGCGGTCTGGACGGCGGCCTGGACCCGCACCGCGGAGGCCGCCCAGCTGACCAGCGCCCCGGTCATGGTGATCGCGATCGCCGGCTTCGTCGCCCCCGCACTGCCCGACCGGTGGCAGTCGTGGTTCGACCTGCTCCCCGGCGCGGCCGTGGGGGACCTGGTGCGAACCGGGTGGTTCGGCCAGTCCGAGAGCGGCGCGGCGGTCGGCGGGCTGTCGTTCCTCGAAGCATGGGTCGCTGCCGCTCCGGCCCTGGGCGTCCTGGCCGGCTGGCTGCTGCTCGCCGCCTGGCTGGCTGGGCGGTCCCTGCGCTGGGAACCTCGGGCCTGAGAGGATCGGGCCCGTGAGTCACCGCCGCGTCCGCTTCGCACTGCCCCTGGGCTGGCGGGGGCGCACCGACGTCCAACGGGTCGAGCTCTACACCCTCGGCACCCTCCACGTGATGTTCTGGTTCCTGCTGGCGGTCGGGGTGCTCAACGGGGTCGCGGTGCTGACCACCCGCTCGGCCATCCTGCTCATGGTGGTCGCCTCGGCCGCCCTCGGCTGGACCGGCGCGACGGTGCTGCGCGCCGCCGCCGCGCTCTACCCGGAGCACCGCCCGATCCCGGTGCGCCCGCTGCTCGTCCTCGCCGTGGTGGCGCTGGCGGTGCAGGGCTGGATCCTCACGCTGCCGGCCGACGAGCGGTTCCCGGCCACGCTGGTGCTCGTGGGGGTGCTGGCCTGGGCGTGCGGTGGGCTGCGCGACTCGGTGATCCAGAGCGTGGTGGTGCTGCTCGGAGGGGCGGTGGCGCTGCTGTCGACCCAGCACCCGGGCATGGCCGTCTACGGCGCGGCGGTGGCGGCGTTCTTCGTCTTCACCGTGCAGAGTTCGCTGTGGCTGCTCGGGGTGGTCACCGAGCTCGACCAGGCCCGCCGCAGCCAGGCGGCGCTCGCCGTCGCCGAGGAACGGCTGCGGTTCTCCCGCGACGTGCACGACGTGCTCGGGAGGCACCTGGCCACGATCGCCGTGCGGGCCGAGCTCGCCGCCACCCTGGCCGAGCGCCACGACGCCCGGGCCCCCGAGCTGGTGCGCGAGCTGCGGACCACCGCGCACGAGGCGCTGCGCGAGGCACGCGAGCTGGCCCGCGGCTACCGCCCGCTCGACCTGAGCCAGGAGCTGGACGGCGCGGTCGCCCTGCTGAGGTCGGCCGGCATCGACGCCACGGCCTCGCTCGACGGGCTGCCGGAGGGCTGGCACGAGGCGGTCGCCCGCGTCGTACGAGAGGCAGTCACCAACGTGCTGCGGCACTCCAGCGCCACCCGGGTCGAGATCTGCTACGCCGACGGCCTCGTCGAGATCCGCAACGACGGTGTGGCCGCGCCCGCCGGCCACGAGGACGACGGCGGCACCGGCACCGGCTTGGCCACCCTGGCCGCCGACCTGGCCGCGAGGGGGGCCTCGCTCGAGCGCGCCGCGGCGAGCGGGGAGTTCGTGCTGCGGCTGCGCCTGGACCCCGCCACCCCGCCGACGCCCGCCTCCGCCCTCGTCGGGAGCCGGCGATGATCCGGGTGCTGCTCGCCGACGACGAGAACCTGATCCGCGGCGCGCTCGCCCAGATGCTCGACCTCGAGGACGACCTCGAGGTGGTGGCGCAGGCCGCCACCGGCGCCGCGGCGCTGGCGGCCGCCCGGGCGCACCGGCCCGACGTGGCGGTGCTCGACCTGCAGATGCCCGACCTCGACGGCATCGAGGTCGCCGAGCGGCTCGGCCGCGAGCTGCCCGGCTGCGCCTGCATGATCGTCACCAGCCACGGGCGCCCGGGCTACCTCAAGCGGGCCCTGGAGAGCGGCGTCCGCGGGTTCCTGCCCAAGACCACCACGGCGTCCACGCTGGCCCAGGTGGTGCGCACCGTGCACACCGGTGGCCGGCACGTCGACCCCGAGCTCGCGGCCGAGGCCATCGCCGCCGGTGACTCGCCGCTGACGCCGCGCGAGGCCGACGTCCTCGAGGCGGCCGGCAGCGGGGCGCCGGTCGGCGAGATCGCCGCCCGGGTGCACCTCTCGCCCGGCACCGTGCGCAACTACCTCTCGAGCGCGACGGCGAAGCTCGGAGCGGCGAACCGGCACGAGGCGGTGTCCACCGCCCGGCGGATGGGCTGGATCTGACCCGTCACCACAGGGCGCCCATCTCGCCGGTGTTGAACGGGGAGTCCTTGCGGGAGAGCAGGTCACGGCGCTCCTCGGCGGAGAGCGCCTCCAGCTGGGCCACGACCGTGGACGGCACCGCCGTGACCTCGGGAGCCTCGGGCAGCGGTACGACCGTGTGCACGACCGTGCGCGGGTCGTCGTAGAGGTGCAGCATCGTGATCGCCTGGTGCCCGTCGACGCCGGAGACCAGCCGGTCCAGCGGCGCCGGATCGGTGGTGTAGCAGCTGGCCGCGGCGACCGAGACCGGCACGCCCGCGAACGTGGCCCACGAGGTGAAGTGGAAGTGCCCGCCGAGGACGCCGCGCACGTCGGTGCCGCGCACCACCTCGGCCAGCTTGTGCTGATCGGCCAGCTCGATCACCTCCGCGGCGCGCAGCATCGGCACCGGGATCGGCGGGTGGTGCAGGGCCAGCAGGGTGCCGGCCGGCGCCGGAGTGGCCAGCACGTCGGACAGCCAAGAGAGCTGGTCGTCGGTCAGGTCACCGTGGTGGTAGCCCGGGACGCTGGTGTCGAGCGCGACGATCCGCAGCCCGGCCACCTCGTGCACGCGGTCCTGCGGTGCTTCCGAGGCCGCCCCGAACAGCTCGCGGGAGTACGCCGACCGCTCGTCGTGGTTGCCCATCGTCCACACGACCCCGGCCCCGAGCTCCGTCGCGACCGGCTCGACGAGCTCGCGCAGCCGGCGGTAGGCCTCCGGCTCGGCCCGGTCGGCGAGATCGCCGGTGAACACCAGCGCCTGTGGGGCGGGGTCGAGCCGACGCAGCCGGGCCAGCGCGAGGAGCAGCCCGGCGTCGGGGTCGACGACGTCGTACTGCCGGGCACCGGCCGCGAGCAGGTGCGGGTCGCTGAGGTGGGCCACGGTGTGGGTGGGGGCGGCGTGCTGGCCCAGCTGCACCAGGGTGGGGCGCGGGTCGGTCATGGCCGGGGCTCCAGCCGGAACACCGGGATCAGCCGGTCGGTGCGCTCCTCGTATTTGGCGTAGTTGGGCCAGGTGCGCAGCATCAGCGCCCACGCCGCCGCTCGGTCGGCGCCCTCGAGCTCGCGCGCGGTGACCCGCGTCCGGCGGCCCCGGGTGTCGACCTCGGCCTCGCCGGCCGCCCTCAGGTTGTGCACCCACAGCGGGGTCCGGGCGTCGCCGAAGTAGGAGCCGGCGATCAGCCAGGCGTCGCCGTCGGGCACGCACAGCAGCGGGGTGCTGCGCGGCAGCCCGCTCTTGCGGCCCACGACGGTCAGCGTCAGGTTGGGCAGGCCGGCGACGTCGAGCACGGTGACCCGGCCGCCGGACACCCGGTGCAGGGCCTTGTCGAGCGCCACCACCTGCGGTAGCAGCTTGGGCATCCAGCCGATCGCGCCGATCCGCACGGCGAGCGGGGTGAGCAGTCCCATGGCCGTGACCGTAGCCCGCGCCCCCGTCTTTCGCCGACCCGTCACTGATTCCCGCCGTTTCGCGGCGTGTCGGGGAACGCGTGACGGGTCGGCGCGGAAGCCTCAGCCTGCAGGCACGATCCGTCCGGCCACCTCGCCCAGCGTGATCCGCCCACCTCCGGTGCCGAGAGCGGAGTAGCGCAGCACCACCTCGTCGCCGTCCTCGAGGAAGGTGCGCTCGCGGCCGCCGGCGACGAACGGCTCGCGGCCACCCCAGCTGAGCTCGAGCAGCGAGCCGCGCTGGTCGCGCTCGGGCCCGGAGATGGTGCCGGAGGCGAACAGGTCGCCGGTGCGCAGCGAGGCGCCGTTGACGGTGAGGTGGGCGAGCAACTGCGCGGGCGACCAGTACATCGTGCGGAACGGCGGCCGGCTCACCACCTCGCCGTCGAGCAGCACCTCGACGTCGATGTCGAGCCCGCGCACCGCACCGGGCCCCAAGTAGGGCAGCGGCTCGGGCTCCTGCGCCGGCAGGTCGCACCACGCCGCCTCCAACGCGGCCATCGGCGTCACCCAGTGAGAGACCGAGGTCGCGAACGACTTGCCGAGGAACGGGCCCAGCGGCTGGTACTCCCAGGCCTGGATGTCGCGCGCGGACCAGTCGTTGAGGCCGACCACCCCGAACACGTGGTCGCCGAACCCCGAGAACGGCACCGGCGTGCCTATCGGGGAGGGCACTCCCACCACGAAGCCCAGCTCGGCCTCGATGTCGAGCCGGCGGCTCGGGCCGAAGGTGGGGGCCACCTCGCCCGGCCCGCGGCGCTGGCCGCTCGGGCGGGTGATCGGGGTGCCCGACGGCACCACCGTGCCGGCCCGCCCGTGGTAGCCCACCGGCAGGTGCCGCCAGTTCGGCAGCAGGGGCTCGCTGTCGGGCCGCAGGATCCGGCCGACGTTGGTGGCGTGGTCGAGCGAGGCGTAGAAGTCGACGTAGTCAGCGACCTCGAATGGCCGATGCAGGGTCGCCTCGTCCAGCGGCACCGCGTGCTCACCCGACGCCGCGAGCTCGCCCGCCTGCTCGCGCGTCTGCCGCCACACCTCCGGGCCGAGGGCCAGGAACGCGTTCAGCGACGGCTCGGCGAACTCCGGACGGCCGGTCGCCGCGTGCAGGTCGACCACCCAGTCACCGGAACCGTCGCCGAACCGGACGCCGATCCGCCGCTCGCCGCCGGCGACCGAGAACACGCCGTACGGCAGGTGGTCCAGGCCGAAGCCGCCGGCTCCGCCCGCGCTCACAGGGCTGCTCCGTTCACTCGCAGCAGCCCCAGCGCACGCAGGTCGGCCAGCGGCTCGTCGACCGAGCAGGACCCGAACGAGGTGAACCAGCGGCGCGCGCCGGCCAGGTCGGCCGCCGCGGCCGCGGCGAGCAGCGCCTCGGCGTCGCGCTGCTCGAGGGTGGCGAGGACCTCGTCACCCCCGGCGCCGTCGAAGGCGAGCCTCGTCGCGACCAGCAGGTTGAGGAAGCCGTGCTGCTCGGCGCCGTCGGCGGCGGTGTGCCGCACCGCGCGGTGCAGGCCAGCGGTGCACTTGAACGGCGTCTCGCGGTCCAGTGCCGCGTCGACCCACGCGGCCAGGGTCGCAGCGGCCGGTGCCTGCTGCGGCTCGACGCCGCCGGTGCGCAGTTTGAGCCGCAGCTCGGCGGCGGCGACCTCGTCGGCGGCGGCCAGCCAGCCCGCCGAGGGTTCCTGCTGCGGAAGCTCGACGAAGACCGGCACGTCGTCGGCGAGCGACCCGTCGGCCCGGGCGGCGTCGACCGCGGCCACCACCCGGCGCGCGTTGCCGGGCAGGTCGTCGAGGTCGCGCAGGGCGATCTCGAGCCCGGCCAGCTCGCGACCGTGGCGAGCACAGTGGGCGGTCGGTCCGGCCAGCTGGCCGGCGCCGCCGGTGACCACGACCGAGAGCGGCATCGCCACGCCCTCGGCGACCGCGAACCGGGGGAGGTCGGTGTCGCGCACGACGAACGAGCGGACCAGCGGGGCGTCCGGGGTGCCGCTGCGATCGGCGTACGCCGCGGCGGCCGTCAGCAGCTCGGCGTCGCCGGGCGGGAAGGTCGCCGCGTCGTCGATCAGTGCGGTCCAGGCGGGCGGGGTCGGTTCCGTCGAGGCTGCCACGCGGCTACTGTAGTCAACCGGATAGCGGACGCACGTGATCGGTGAGCGGACGGAGCCACGATGTACTACCGCCGGGTCGGCGAGGTGCCACGCACCAGGCACACCCAGTTCCGTGACGACGCGGGCCGGCTCCACCACGAGGAACTGATGGGCGAGGAGGGGTTCTCCTCCGACTCCTCGCTGCTATACCACCGGGGCGTGCCATCGGCGATCGTCGCGGCCGAGCCCTGGGAGGTGCCCGACCAGCGCACCACGCCCAATCACCCACTCAAGCCCCGCCACCTGCGGCTGCCGCAGCTCGAGACCGGCGGCGACCCGGTCACCGGCCGGCGCCTGCTGCTGGCCAACACCGACGTGCGCATCTCCTACGTCGCCACCGGCACCGAGCCCTCACCGCTGTTCCGCGACGCCGTCGGCGACGAGTGCGTCTTCGTCGAGTCCGGCTCCGGCGTCGTCGAGACCGTCTTCGGGGTGCTGCCCTACCGCACGGGCGACTACGTCGTCGTCCCGCGGGCGACCACCCACCGGTGGGTGCCGGCCGAACCGAGCCGGCTGTACGCCGTGGAGGCCAGCGGCCACATCGCCCCGCCGCGGCGCTACCTCTCCCGCTACGGGCAGCTGCTCGAGCACGCGCCGTACTGCGAACGCGACCTGCACGGGCCGACCGAGCCGCTGCTCCACGAAGGCGACGACGTCACGGTCCTGGTGCGGCACCGCACCTCGGCCGGCATCGTCGGCACCCGGATGGTGCACGCCACCCATCCTTTCGACGTGGTCGGCTGGGACGGCTGCCTCTACCCCTACACGCTCAACGTCGAGGACTTCATGCCGATCACCGGCAAGGTGCACCAGCCGCCGCCGGTGCACCAGGTCTTCGAGGGGCAGCGGTTCGTGATCTGCAACTTCCTGCCCCGCAAGGTCGACTACCACCCGCTGTCGGTGCCGGTTCCCTACTACCACTCCAACGTCGACAGCGACGAGGTGATGTTCTACGTCGCCGGCGACTACGAGGCCCGCAAGGGCTCCGGCATCGGCGTCGGATCGATCTCGCTGCACCCGGGCGGCTACGCGCACGGCCCCCAGCCGTCCGCGATCGAGGCCTCGCTGGGGGCGGAGGCCTTCGACGAGACCGCGGTCATGGTCGACACCTTCGCCCCGCTCGAGCTGGGCGAGGGCGCGCTCGCCTGTGAGGACCCGGCCTACGCGTGGAGCTGGAGCCGCCAGCCGTGACCGAGGGACGAGGTCACGGCGTCGGCGGCGAAGGTCGAGCGAGCGCACGCCCGAGCGGGCGAGGGCGTGGCCGCGTGTCGAGACCGGGTGGTGGGTGACCGAGGGACGAGGCCGCGATGTCGGCGCCGTCCGGCACGATGCGGCCATGGACGAGCACGCCGAAGGCGAGGCCTTCGAGTTCGAGGCCGAGATCTGGGAGGTCGAGCAGGGCAGCTGGGCGTTCGTGACGCTGCCCGGCGAGGTCGGCGACGACCTCCGGCTGCTCGCCGGACCCCCGCGCGGCTTCGGGTCGATCCGGGTCGAGGTCAGCTGTGGCGCCACCACCTGGCGCACGTCGGTGTTCCCCGACAAGCGGCGCGGCTACCTGCTGCCGATGAAGCGGGCAGTGCGCCGCGCCGAGTCCCTCGAGATCGGAGACCCGGCGCGGCTGCGGCTGCGCGCTCTCGACTGATCGACGACGGCCGATCAGCGGTGGGGGCGGGTCAACCGATCTTCAGCACCCGGGTGCCGCCGGCGAAGCGGTCGTGCCAGGCCTGCCGGTTGACCGGGTCACCGTTGATGCCGACCGCGATCATGATCACCGCGACGAGGCTCGCCACGCCGCTGAGGAACGAGCCGAAGATCGGGATGATGTTGAGCAGGTTGGTCGCCAGCCAGATGTTGCGGCGCACCGCCTGCTCCATGGTCGGGTTGCTGACCCCGTCCGGTCCGACCACCTTGAGCTTGAGCACCTGCTTGCCGATGGTGGCGCCGCGCGAGGACTCCAGGTAGGCGAAGTAGCCGACGTAGACCGCGCTGGAGATCACGGCGGTGAACAGCCAGAACAGGAACAGCTCACCGGTGGAGTGGTAGTAGCCGCGCAGGAACATCGCACCGAACACGGCGTAGAGGATGCCGAAGACGACGCCGAGGATCACCCCGTCGATCAGGCGCGCGACGAACCGGTCGATCAGCTCGCCGGGCCGCGGCGTGCCGGGAGTGGGCGGGGGCGTGAACTGCTGTCCGGGCTGCGGCGGTGCGCCGTACCCGCCGGGCGGCGGCGGCGCGGCGTACCCGCCGGGCGGCGGCGGCGCGGCGTACCCACCGGGCGGCGGCGCGGCGTACCCACCGGGCGGCGGCGGCGCGGCGTACCCGCCAGGGGGTGGAGGGGGAGGAGTGGTGCCCTGCGGTTGGTCCGCGGAGGGCCCGACAGGCGGTTCGTTCGTCGACATGTCAGTTGCCTTCGTGAGGGTGTCAGACGGGCAGGACACGACCCCAGGGAGCCATGGCCCTCTCGGCAACGTAGCGCCGCCGAAGGATGTCTGGACAGCATTTCCCCGCTGGTCCGGCCCAGGAGAAAATTCCACGACCGAGGCCCGTCCGGCCCCGGTGCGCGGGTGTCGCCGGGGCGTCCTGACAGGATGCCGGGCATGGGACCGGTGACCGGCGAGGACGGCGTGGCCCGCTGCCCTTGGGCGGGGGGCCCCGGCACGATGCGCGACTACCACGACTCCGAGTGGGGCAACCGCGTCTCGGGCGAGGCCGCCTACCTGGAACGGCTGACGCTCGAGGCGTTCCAGTCCGGGCTGTCCTGGTCGACGATCCTGCACAAGCGGGAGGCGTTCCGGGAGGTCTTCGCCGGCTTCGACGCCGAGGCGATCGCCGGCTTCGGCGACGCCGACGTCGCCCGGGTGATGGCCGACGCCCGCATCGTGCGCAACCGGCGCAAGGTCGAGGCCGCGATCACCAACGCCCGCGCCGCCATCGGTCTCCGCGACCACGGCGGCCTCGAGGCCCTGGTGCTGGCGCACCGGCCGGCGACGGCTCCGGCGCCGGCGACCACCGAGGAGCTCGGCACCACCTCTCCCGAGTCGGTGGCGCTGTCGAAGGAGCTGAAGCGGCACGGCTTCGCCTTCGTCGGACCCACCACGATGTTCGCCCTGATGGAGGCGGTGGGCGTCTTCGACCCCCACCTGGTCGGCTGCCACCGGCGTGGCGCCGCGGCCGCGCCGTGATCTCCGGGCTGACCTGGCTGCTGGCCTGCCAGCTGGTCGGCGAGGTGCTGGTCAGGCTCACCGACGCCCCCGTCCCGGGCCCGGTGGTCGGCATGGTGCTCCTCTTCGTCCTCCTGCAGGTACGCCGCTCGGGCGACGACGCCACCGTGGTGCGCGCCGCCGACGGACTGCTGCGCCACCTGCAGCTGCTGTTCGTGCCCGCCGGGGTGGGGGTCGTGGTCTACCTCGGGACGCTGCGCGACCAGGCACTGCCGATCGCGGTGGCGCTGCTGCTGTCGTGGCTGGTCGGCCTGGCCGCCGTCGCCGGGGTCACCGTGGCGCTCGAGCGACTCGTGGGGCGTGGCCGGTGACCGAGGCCTGGAGCGAGACCTGGACCTGGCTCACCCACTCGCCGCTGTTCTTCGTGCTGCTGACCCTGGCCGGCTACCGGCTGGGTCGCGAGCTGAACGAGCGCACCGGCGGACACGCCCTGGCCCAGCCGGTTCTGGTGGCGATCGTGGTGGTCGGCGCGGCGATCTCCCTGCTCGACGTCGACTACGACGACTACCGCGCCGGCACCGAGCTGATCGCGTTCTGGCTCGGGCCGGCAACCGTGGCGCTCGCGGTGCCGCTGCACCGGCAGGCCGAGCGGCTGCGCGGGTTCGTCGTGCCGATGCTGGTCGCGGTCACCGTCGGTGCGGTGGTCTCCGTGACGACGGTCGTGCTGCTGGTGCGGGCCCTGGGCGGTGACGAGCTGCTCGCCCGCACCATGGCGTCGAAGGCGACCACCACGCCGGTCTCGATCGCGCTGACCGAGACTCTCGACGGGCTGCCGCCGCTGGCCGCGGTGGTGACGATCCTCGCGGGCATCCTGGGCGCGGTGGCCGGCCCGGCGGCGCTGACCCTGCTGCGGGTGAGCGACCGGAGGGCGCGCGGCCTCGCGCTGGGGGCGGTGTCGCACGGCATCGGCACCTCCCGGGCCCTGGTCGAGGACCCCACCGAAGGTGCGTTCGCCGGCCTCTCGATGGGCCTGACCGCCCTCGCCACCAGCCTCCTGGCGCCGCTGCTGGTGGCCAGCCTGCTCTGACCTCCGCCGAGGTCTGGCTACCGTGACCCCCATGACGTCCCAGCCCGGTCGAGTCCACGCCTTCGCCGACGACGCCCTCGGCGACCTCGACGCGGTCGGACTGGTGGAGGCCCTGCATGCCGGCCGGGTGTCGATCCCCGAGGTGGTCGAGGCCGCGATCGCCCGAGCCGAGCGGGTCGACCCGCAGCTGAACGCGATCGCCTACCGCTGCTTCGACCATGCCCGCGTCGAGGCCCGGGCGCCGCGCGACGGCTACTTCGCCGGGGTGCCCACCTTCTTCAAGGACAACGTCGACGTCGCCGACCTGCCCACCGGGCACGGCGCCGACGCCTTCACGCCACGGCCGGTGCGCGCCACCGGCGACTTCGGGCGCATGTTCCTCGCCACCGGGCTGGTGCCGCTCGGCAAGACCACGCTGTCGGAGTACGGCTTCTCCCCGACCGCCGAGCACCCTCGCCTCGGCGCCGTCCGCTCACCCTGGGACCCGCGACGCACCGCCGGGGCCTCCTCGGCCGGCTCGGCCGCGCTGGTGGCGGCCGGGGCGGTCCCGCTCGCCCACGGCAACGACGGCGGCGGCTCGATCCGCATCCCGGCCGCCGTCAACGGCCTGGTCGGGCTCAAGCCCTCCCGGGAGCGGCTGCCGCTGGACAAGCTCTACCGCCAGATGCCGGTCAAGATCATCGCCGACGGGGTGCTCACCCGGTCGGTGCGTGACACCGCCGCCTTCCTCCGCGAGGCCGAGCGGGTCTACCGCGCCCTGGCGCTGCCGCCGATCGGCGACGTCACCCGTCCCGGCCGCACCCGGCTCCGGATCGCCGTCACCACCCAGGGCTCCCGCCACCACGCCACCCCCGAGGTCGCCGAGCTCACCGCGAAGACCGCCGGCCTCCTCGAGGAGCTCGGGCACCGCGTCGAGCACACCGACCCGCCGCTGCCCTCCTGGTTCGAGCAGGACTTCCTGCTCTACTGGGCGCTGATGGCCATGGTGGTCGTGCGCACCGGACGCCGCGAGCACGGACCCTCGTGGGACCGCACCCGGCTCGACAGCCTCTCCCTGGGCCTGGACCGGCACGCCCGCCGGAACCTGCACCGGGTGCCCGGGGCGATCCGCCGGCTGCGCCGGATCCGCCAGGAGCTGGCGTCGTACTTCGCGGCGTACGACGTGGTGCTGACGCCGACGCTGGCCACCGAGACGCCGCTGGTCGGACACCTCGACCCGGGGCTGGAGTTCGAGGAGCTGATGGAGCGGATCCTCACCTGGGTGGCCTACACGCCGCTGGCCAACGCCACCGGCCAGCCGGCCATCTCCCTGCCGTTGGCCACCACCCGGGCCGGCCTGCCGCAGGGGATGATGTTCACCGCCGACACCGGTCGCGAGGCGACCCTGCTGAAGCTCGCCTACGAGCTCGAGGAGGCGCACCCCTTCGCGCGCATCCAGGACGCCTGATCCGCGAGCTGAGCTGCGTCCGACCCGCGTCTGACCTGGGACGACAACGGTCGCCGGGGAGGGTCGACGGGCGGGCTCGCGGGGTCCGCGCCCCCGATTTCTCTATCGCCGTGGGGGCTGTGTATTCTCTTCGCTCGTTGCCCCTTTAGCTCAGTCGGCAGAGCGTCTCCATGGTAAGGAGAAGGTCTACGGTTCGATTCCGTAAAGGGGCTCGGAGGATCTGGATTGCGTCGGCCACTAGACTGGCCGGCGCAGCCCTGTCCCGGTGGCGGGGTAGCTCAGGTGGTTAGAGCACACGACTCATAATCGTGGTGTCGCGGGTTCGAGTCCCGCTCCCGCTACGTCGAGATCAACCGCAGCAGCAGCAAGTGACCGTCACCGCGGTCCACGCACCACCGCACGACCCACTTCGACGAAGGACTTCCCGTGGCCAGCAAGACCTCTGATGTTCGCCCGAAGATCACGCTCGCCTGCGTGACCTGCAAGGAGCGCAACTACATCACGAAGAAGAACCGCCGCAACGACCCCGACCGCATGGAGCTGAAGAAGTTCTGCCCGCGTTGCCGCACCCACACCGACCACCGCGAGACCCGCTGACCTCTCAGCAGCCTCCCGCGCACCGCGGCCCGTCCGGACCCCCGGACGGGCCGCTGCGCATTTGCCTGCCACTAGGTTTGGTCCCATGCCGATCGACCCCTCGCTCGTGGGCCGCAGCTTCCCGCCGACCCGCCCCTACACCGTCACCGAGGAGCGGCTGCGCGAGTTCGCCGCCGCGACCGGCACGGCCTACGACGGTGGGCCTGCCCCCGCGACGTTCCCGATCGTCGTCGCGTTCGAGGCGATGAACGCCTTCCTCGAGGCCGAACAGGTCGAGCTGTCCCGCATCGTGCACGGCGAGCAGCGGTTCCGCTACCAGCGCCCCATCGAGGCCGGCGACGTGCTCACCGCCACCTTGACCGTCTCCTCGCTGCGCCAGATCGGGGGCAACGACATCCTCGGCACCACCAGCGAGCTCCGCGACGCCGGCGGTGTCCTGGTCTGCGAGACCAGCGCCACGCTCGTGCACCGGGGGGCAGCGTGAGCACGGCCCTGACGACGGGGGCGTCGCTGCCGGCCCGGACCTACGCCGTACGTCGAGCCGACCTGGTCCGCTACGCCGGCGCCAGCGGTGACCTCAACCCGATCCACTGGTCCGAGCGGATCGCCACCGGGGTCGGGCTCCCCGGCGTCATCGCGCACGGCATGTACACGATGGCACTCGCCGCCCGCGCGGTCGCCGAGTGGACCGATGGTGCGGAGGTGGTCGAGCTGGGCTGCAAGTTCACCCAGCCCGTCGTCGTCCCCGACGACGACACCGGCGTCGACGTGGTCGTGGCCGGCACCGTGAAGGACGTCGCCGACGGGTTGGTCACGATCACGCTCGAGGTGACCTGCGCGGGCCGCAAGGTGCTCGGCGCGCCGAAGGCGGTCGTCCGTGCCTGAGCTGTTGAGCGCCCACACCACGCTCCGGCTCGGCGGTGGAGCCCGCCGCTGGGTCGTGGCCGGCACCGAGGCGGAGCTCGTCGCGGCCGTGGCCGAGTGCGACGAGCGCGGCGAGCCCGTGCTCGTGCTCGGCGGAGGGAGCAACCTCGTGGTCGCCGACGAGGGCTTCGACGGCACCGTGGTCGAGGTCGCGGTCCGCGGGCGATCCGCCGACGTCGATGCCGAGGACGACCTGGCCTGCTGCGGGGGAGTGGTGCTCGAGGTCGCCGCCGGGGAGCCGTGGGACGACGTGGTGGCCGCCACCGTCGACGCCGGGTGGGCGGGCCTGGAGGCATTGTCGGGCATCCCCGGCTCCACCGGCGCGACCCCGATCCAGAACGTCGGCGCCTATGGGCAGGAGGTCGCCCAGACGATCGCCCGGGTGCGCACCTGGGACCGCCGGCTCCGCGAGGTGCGCACATTCGCCGCGGCCGACTGCGGCTTCGGCTATCGCACCAGCCGCTTCAAGGCCGACCCCGGCCGGCACGTCGTGCTCGGCGTGACCTTCCAGCTGCGTCAGGGCGACATGTCCGAGCCGGTGCGGTACGCCGAACTGGCGCGGACGCTCGGCGTCGAGCCTGGCCAGCGCGCCCCCCTCGTCGACGTCCGGGCCGCGGTGCTGGGGCTGCGCGCCGGCAAGGGCATGGTGCTCGACGCGGACGACCACGACACCTGGAGCGCGGGCTCGTTCTTCACCAACCCGGTCGTCGACCCCGACGCGGTCCCCGAGGGCGCACCGGCCTGGCCGCAGCCCGACGGCCGGGTCAAGACCAGCGCCGCCTGGCTGATCGAGCACGCCGGCTTCGCCAAGGGTCACGGCACCGAGCGGGTCAGCCTCTCCACCAAGCACACCCTCGCCCTCACCAACCGCGGCACCGGCACCACCGCCGACCTCCTCGCCCTGGCCCGCGAGGTCCGCGACGGAGTCGAGGCCCGCTTCGGCATCCGCCTGGTCAACGAGCCGGTCCTGGTGGGCTGCGATCTCTGACTCGGGTTGGTGTGGCCGCCGCTGCGCCGGGATGTCTCGGAGCTGGTCTGTCTGCGGGGTTGGTGGTGCTTCGCTGACCTGCCGCTCGTGGTTGGCGTTCACCCGGTGACCTGTCGCTCGTGGTGGGTGGGTCCGCCGCTGCCCGGGTCAGCTGCGCCGGAGGGGCCCGCTCGGCCAAACCACCCGCTCCGCTCGTTCCTCACGGAGCGGGGCCAGGCCCATCCACGGCCTCGGGGCCCCTCCGGCTCCGCCGCCCCACCCCGCGCCGGGCTCACCGACCCCGGGAGGAGAGGAGTTTGCGGCTGCGCCGCATGACCCAACCGGCCGTGACCCGCGACGTCAGGCGACCCCGGACCAGCGGAGAACACCCCGCGTCATCAGGTGTCGGGGTTGATCGGGCCGCGACCTCGCCGACCCGTCCGGCATTCCCGGAGGAGCGAAGCGGGGGAGGGAATGGCTGACGGGTCGGGGCACGCCCAGACCACGGTGACGTGCCCACCCACGGTGACCAACAGAGGGTTGGTCTGAAGCCCAGCCACAGGCAGCCGTCAGAGGCCCGCCCCACCCACCAGCCACGGGGCCCTCGACCCAGACGCATGTCACCCGCCCACCTTCCGGTAGGTGGGGCCGGTCCATGACGGCATCGTCCCTGTCGGCCCGGGAGCGCGAGCGACGCAGACCCCCACCCCACCCACCACAGACCCACCCACCACAGACCCACCCACCACAGAACCACCCGACCCCACAGGTCAGGCAGACCACGAAGCCCCGCGCAGCGGACACCCCGCCGCGCAGCGGCAGCCACACCGACCCCGAGCGACCTCAGGCCGGCGGAGCCGCTGCCCAGGTGTCGATGTCGCGGAGGATCTCGGCCTTGGTCGAGTCGGGGGCGCGCGAGCCGCGCACCGACATCCGGGCGAGCTCGGCGAGCTGTGTGTCGGTGAGGTCGTGGGCGGCGCGCATCGTGGCGTACTGCCCGGCCAGGCGCGAGCCGAACAGCAGCGGGTCGTCGGCGCCGAGCGCGACCGTCGCGCCCGCGGCCAGCAGGCTCGGCAGCGGCACCGAGGTCAGGTCGGAGTAGACGCCGAGGGCGACGTTGGAGACAGGGCAGACCTCGAGCACGACACCCTCCCGCACGACCCGCTCGAGGACGCGCGGGTCCTCGCCGGACCGGACGCCGTGGCCGAGTCGGTCGGGGTGCAGCGAGTCGAGGCAGGTCGTGACGTGCTCGGGTCCGCGCAGCTCACCGCCGTGCGGCACCAGCGCCAGGCCGGCCCGCTCGGCGATCCGGAAGGCCGGGCCGAAGTCGGTGGTGGTGCCGCGCCGCTCGTCGTTGGAGAGGCCGAAGCCGACCACGCCGCGGCCGGCGTACTGCGCCGCCAGACGGGCGAGGGTGCGGGCGTCGAGCGGATGCCTGGTGCGGTTGGCGGCGATCACCACCGCCATGCCGAGCCCGGTCAGGCGGCCGGCGTCGGCCACGGCGTCGAGCACCAGGTCGGTGAACGCGGTGATGTTGCCGAACCGGGCGGCGTAGCCGCTGGGGTCGACCTGGATCTCCAGCCAGCGCCCGCCGTCGCGGACGTCGTCCTCCGCGGCCTCGCGGACCAGCCGGCGGACGTCGTCCTCGGTGCGCAGCACCGACCGGGCGACGTCGTAGAGCCGCTGGAAGCGGAACCAGCCCTTCTCGTCCGCCGCCGACAGCTGTGGCGGCCACTCGGAGACCAGCTGGTCGGGCAGCACGATCCCGTCGCGCTCCGCGAGCTCCAACAGCGTCTGGTGACGCATCGAGCCCGTGAAGTGCAGGTGCAGGTGCGCCTTGGGCAGCCGGTGGAGGTCGCGCATCGAGGAGGTCAGCCGAGCAGCTTCTCCGCTGCGGCCAGCCGCACGCACGTCGCGACCGCCTCCATCGCGCCGGTGACCTCGGCCAGCGTCGGGAACGAGGGGGCCAGCCGGATGTTCGTGTCGTCGGGGTCGTTGCGATAGGGGTACGCCGAGCCGGCCGGCGTGAGCGCGACCCCGGCGGCCTTGGCGAGCTCGATCACGCGGGTGGCGGTGCCGGGCAGCACGTCGAGGCTGACGAAGTAGCCGCCGTGCGGCCGGGTCCACTCGGCGATGCCGAGCCCGTCCAGGCGCTCGGCGAGGATCCGCTCGACCTCGGCGAACTTGGGCGCGAGCAGGTCGCGGTGCTTGGCCATGTGGTCGCGCACGCCCTGCGCGCTGCCGAAGAACTCCAGGTGCCGCAGCTGGTTGACCTTGTCGGGGCCGATGGAGCCGAGGCCGAGGTTGTCGTGGAACCACGCGACGGTCTCGCGTGAGCCGCCGACGAAGGCGACGCCGGCCCCGGCGTAGGTGATCTTCGAGGTGGAGGCGAAGACCACGGGCCGGTGCGGGTGCCCGGCCACCGCGGCGAGCGAGACGATGTCGGCGCTCTTGGTCTCCTCCGCCGAGAGGTGGTGCAGGGCGTAGGCGTTGTCCCAGAAGATCTTGAAGTCGGCGGCGGCGGTCGGCATCGACGCTAGCCGCTCGGCGACCTCCTGGGACGTCACCTGGCCCGTGGGGTTCGCATAGGTCGGCACCAGCCACATGCCCTTGACGGTCGGGTCGTCGACGACGAGCGCGGCCACGGCGTCGACGTCGGGGCCGTGCTCGGTCATCGGCACCGGCAGCATCTCGATGCCGAACCACTCCAACAGTGCGAAGTGGCGGTCGTAGCCCGGCGTCGGGCACACGAAGCGGACCTTCTCCTCCCGGCCCCAGGGCCGCTCGGAGTCCACGCCGCCGCGTAGCCAGAGGTAGGTCAGGGTGTCCTTCATCAGTGTGAGGCTGGAGTTGCCCTGCGCCGAGAGCTGGTCGACGTCGAGGCCCAGCAGCTCGGCGAACATCTCGCGCAGGCCGAGGACGCCGGCCAGCCCGCCGTAGTTGCGGGTGTCGACCCCGTCGGACGTGGTGGTCGTCGTCGGCAGCCGCAGCAGCCCGTCGGCGAGGTCCAGTTGCTCGGCCGACGGCTTGCCGCGGGTCAGGTCGAGCTTGAGGCCGGAGGCGACGAGCGCGTCGTACGCCTCCTGCTGCTCGGCACGGAAGGACTCCAGGTCGGCCCGGGACCGACCGGGCAGGGGCTGCGGCTCACTCACCCCGCCATCGTAGGGGCGACCCGGTGCGCGGCCCGGCCTGGTGCTCTCCGGTGGTCAGATGCGACCCTCGGGCGCGGTCGCACCGGGGCGGTTTGGTCGGCCGGGGCCGGATGCGTAGACTCCACGTTTGGTGGTCTCCCACATGCTGAGCCATGCCCTGACTCCCGTGCGATGCGCGAGAGACGAGGTCGGGCTCGGGGAGCCCCGTAGGGCACTAGCTCAACTGGCAGAGCATCGGTCTCCAAAACCGAAGGTTGGGGGTTCAAGTCCCTCGTGCCCTGCAAGGACTGCACGAAGCCAGACGCCGGCGCATCCTGCCGGCGGTGACGACCTGAAGATGACGGGAAGAGGTGACAGGCGATGTCGGAAGGCAGCGCAGTGCGCGGCTCGCGCGACAAGGGCGGGCGCACCAGCATCCCGACGTTCTACCGTCAGGTGGTCGCCGAGCTGCGCAAGGTCGTCTGGCCGACCCGCGACCAGCTCAGCACCTACTTCGTGGTGGTCGTGTTCTTCGTGGTCGTGATGATGGCGATCGTGTCCCTCCTCGACCTGGGCTTCGGAAAGCTCGCCTTCGAGGTCTTCGCCGGCGACGCCAGCTGACCCAGCGGCAGTCCCCGGCCAGCAACCACCCCCAGCAGTGATGGAGCAGCAGGTGTCGCAGCAGCAGGACCCGAACGAGTCGGGCGAGGCCCTCGAGGCCCTCGCCGATGAAGCCGCCGAGGCCCCCGAGGTGTCTCTCGAGGACGAGTACGGCCAGCCGGACGAGGCGCCCGAGGTCGAGGACCAGCCGGCCCTCGACACCGAGGTGACCGACGAGGACTCCGACGCCGCTCTCGGGCTCGACGACACCGCCGCCGACGGCGCGACCAGCTCCGGCCTGAGCGCCGCCGAGGGCGACGAGGGCCCGGACGCCGAGGACGAGGCCGACGAGCCGGCCGACGACGACCCGCTCGAGGCGTTCCGTCGCGAGCTGTGGGCGAAGCCGGGCGACTGGTTCGTGGTGCACACCTACTCGGGCATGGAGAACCGGGTCAAGCAGAACCTCGAGAACCGCATCATCTCCCTCAACATGGAGGACTACATCCACGAGATCGTGGTCCCCACCGAGGAGGTCGCGGAGATCAAGAACGGCCAGCGCAAGATGGTCAAGCGCACCGTCCTTCCCGGCTACGTCCTGGTCCGCATGGACCTCACCGACGAGTCCTGGGCCGCGGTCCGGCACACCCCTTCGGTGACCGGATTCGTCGGGCACAGCCACCAGCCGGTGCCGCTGAGCATGGCCGAGGTCGAGAGCATGCTCGCGCCGGCGGTCGTGGCCCGGGCCGAGGCGGAGGCGGTCGCCGCCGGCACGGCCGCTCCTGCCTCCTCCGGCGGCGCCCCGGCGAAGAAGCCGATCGAGGTCGCCGACTTCTCCGTCTCCGACTCGGTGATGGTCGTCGACGGGCCGTTCGCCACCCTGCACGCGACGATCACCGAGATCAACGCCGAGGCCCAGCGGGTCAAGGCGCTGGTCGAGATCTTCGGCCGCGAGACCCCGGTCGAGCTGAGCTTCTCCCAGATCCAGCGCGTCTGACCCGCGAGCTCGCTCGCGGGGCAGACGCGCTGGGATCGAGCGAGCGCCGCGACGGAGGAGCGAAGTCGCGACGCGCGTGCCGAGATCCACGACATCGCTCGACGGGACGCACCGGCCGAGACGGGCGCTCACCCTCAGGTCCGCCGGACCCCCGGATTTCCCAACACCCCGCAGCAACCCGCACAATAGTGCGGTTGTTCAGCAACTCAGGTGGCAGAGGGCGTTGCCCGCCCTCGTCATGACCACGGAACAGAAAGAGACAGCGAGATGCCTCCCAAGAAGAAGATCGCCGCGCTGGTCAAGGTGCAGCTGCAGGCCGGCGCTGCGACCCCGGCCCCCCCGGTCGGTACCGCCCTCGGTCCGCACGGCGTCAACATCATGGACTTCTGCAAGGCCTACAACGCCCAGACCGAGTCCATGCGCGGCAACGTCGTCCCCGTCGAGATCACCATCTACGAGGACCGTTCGTTCACGTTCGTCACCAAGACCCCGCCGGCCGCCGAGCTGATCAAGAAGGCCGCCGGCGTGGCGAAGGGCTCGGGCGTCCCGCAGCGCGACAAGGTCGGCAAGCTCACCAAGGACCAGATCCGTGAGATCGCCCAGACCAAGCTGCCCGACCTCAACGCCAACGACATCGACGCGGCCATGAAGATCGTCGAGGGCACCGCCCGCTCGATGGGCGTCACGACCGACTGATCGATCGACCACGTCCGCGTGGTCCCGGGGCCGCACGCCCCAGACACCGACCGGCCGGGGAGCCATCCTCTCCGGACCATCCTTCGTGGCAGGGCCGCGCTGGCCCACCGAGACCACACCTGGAAGAAAGAGACCCAGACATGCAGCGCAGCAAGACCTACCGCGCAGCGGCCGAGAGCTTCGACAAGGACGAGCTCTACTCGCCGCTCGCCGCGATCAAGATCGCCAAGACCGCCAGCAAGAAGAAGTTCGACGAGACCCTCGACGTGGTCATGCGCCTGGGCGTCGACCCGCGCAAGGCCGACCAGATGGTCCGCGGCACCGTCAACCTGCCGCACGGCACCGGCAAGACCGCCCGCGTCCTGGTCTTCGCCAACGCCGAGAAGGCCGAGGCCGCCCGTGAGGCTGGTGCCGACGTCGTCGGCGGCGACGAGCTGATCGAGAAGGTGGCCGGCGGCTGGCTCGACTTCGACGCCGTCGTGGCGACGCCCGACATGATGGGCAAGGTCGGCCGCCTCGGTCGCGTGCTCGGCCCGCGCGGCCTGATGCCGAACCCGAAGACCGGCACGGTCACCCCCGACGTGGCCAAGGCCGTGAGCGACATCAAGGGCGGAAAGATCGAGTTCCGCGTCGACCGCCACGCCAACCTGCACTTCATCATCGGCAAGGCCTCGTTCTCCGAGGTCCAGCTCGCGGAGAACTACGCAGCCGCCCTCGAGGAGGTGCTGCGTCTCAAGCCGGCCAGCTCCAAGGGCCGCTACCTGAAGAAGGTCACCTTCTCCACGACCATGGGCCCCGGCATCCAGGTCGACCCCAACCGCGTGCGCAACGTGGCCGAGGAGGAGGAAGGTCAGGCCTGATCGCAGCCGCGTAGCGGATGCGATCATCGGTGGTCGAGCAGCGACCGCGACCGAGCCTGCGAGGTCGGTGCGGAGCGTGTCGAGACCGAACTGGCTTCCGGCTCTCCTGACGCCGACGTACGACGCCCCGGTCCCACGGACCGGGGCGTCGTCGTGCGTGTGCGACTCCGGCGTTCTCCTGCGCTCCCGGCCCGAGTGCGCGAAGGTGAACCGGTGAGCAGGGGTCTCGGGATGCGACGACGGGTGGCCGCCCCAGCGGCGATGGCCGCCATGACGGCCCTGCTCGCCGTGGGCGGGTGTACCGGCGACGAGGCCGATCCGGCTGCGGCGGCGGGCCCGCCGGTCCTGCCGACGTACCGGCCGGTCGACCTGGTGTCCCGGCTGGACGCCGCGATGTCGGAGGCCGGCAGCGTCCGCTACGAGGTCGAGCTGTCCGACGGCCGCACCGCCAGCGGCGAGGCCGACCTGACGGTGGCCACCGGCCGTCGGCTGCGCACCTCGGCCCTGGAGCCGCCGGCGGAGTACGTCGCCACCGGGCGCACCACGTGCGTCAGCCGGTCGGTGGTGACCGCTCTCATCGAGAGCGCGAGCAGGGGGCTGCGGACCCCGGAGTCCGACCTGCCGTGGAACTGCGTGCACGACCGGGGCTCGGTCTACGCCGTGCTGCTGCGCAACGCCCTGCAGATCTACGACCCGGTCGTGGTCGTCTCGGGTCTCGACCCGCTCCAGGAGCTCACGCATGTCGGTGCCGAGGAGGTCGACGGCGTCTGGCTGCAGCACCTGCGCGTCGCGACCTCGTGGCAGCTGGAGTTCCGGCGCGCCGACCTCTGGGTCGACGAGGCCGGGCTGCCGGTGCGGCTGGAGTGGGCACTCGACGACGAGGTGAGCGCCGTCGCCGACTTCGAGGGGTGGGGCGAGCCGGTCGACCTGACCGTGCCGCCGCCGTCGCAGCGCACGGAGCACGAACCGGTGCGGGTGCCGGTGCGCGTCGGCAGCATGCGCCCCTAGGTCGGGTCCCCCGAGTCTCGGCCGGGATTTGGTCTCCACCGCCGACCGCCCGTACAGTTTCGCCTCGAAACCAGAGACCGCCGGTTGTCGCCTCGCATCAGCGTCGCGACCGAAGGTCCCGCGAGAGCGGGCGGCCAGCGCAGGTGAGGAGCACGATCCCAGCGGTGTGAGCCGTGCGGAGTCCACGCCCCGAGCCTGTGCTCGGGGCGTCCGTCATTTCGCGGGGTCGGTGCGGTGGTCTCCCAGTCCGGAAGGAGACCCATGGCGCGGGCAGACAAGCAGGCGGCCGTCGCGGAGATCGTTGAGTCCTTCAACGACGCCGCCGGTGCCGTGCTGACCGAGTACCGCGGTCTCACCGTGAAGCAGCTGCAGGAACTGCGGCGCTCCCTCGGCGAGAACGCCAACTACGCCGTGGTCAAGAACACGCTGGCCAAGATCGCCGCCAACGAGGTGGGCATCGAAGGCTTCGACGACCTGCTCACCGGCCCGACCGCGATCGCCTTCATCAAGGGCGACGTCGTCGAGGCGGCCAAGGGTCTGCGTGACTTTGCCAAGGCGAACCCCACCCTGGTCATCAAGGGTGGCGTCCTGGACGGCAAGCCCCTCGACGCTCGCGAGGTGGCCAAGCTGGCCGACCTCGAGTCGCGCGAGGTGCTCCTGGGCAAGCTGGCGGGCGCGATGCTCGCCTCGCTGAGCCAGGCCGTCTACCTGCTCAACGCCCCCCTCGCCCAGGCCGCCCGGCTCGCCGGTGCGCTCCAGGCGAAGGCCGAGCAGGACCCCTCGATCCTCGCAGGTGGTGCCGGAGCCCCGGCGGCGGAAGCCGCCGACCAGGCCGAGGCCGCCGCCGAGGAGGCCCCGGCCGAGGCTGCCGCCGCGGACGAGGCCCCCGCCGACGAGGCGGCCGCTCCGGCCGCCTCCGACGAGGGCGAAGCCACCGAGGCCTGACCCAGGCCGAGGTTCCACACCACCCTGTTACCCGGCCCGTCCCGACATCCCTCGGCGGGCCACCGAACGGAAGGAAGCGCCATCATGGCGAAGCTCACCACCGACGAGCTGCTCGACGCGTTCAAGGAGATGACCCTCATTGAGCTGAGCGAGTTCGTCAAGCAGTTCGAGGACACCTTCGGCGTCACCGCGGCCGCCCCGGTCGCCGTGGCCGCCGCCCCCGCTGCCGGCGGCGCCGGCGACGGTGGCGACGCCGCTGCCGAGCAGGACGAGTTCGACGTCATCCTCGAGTCGGCCGGCGACAAGAAGATCAACGTCATCAAGGAGGTGCGCGCGCTGACCTCGCTCGGCCTCAAGGAGGCCAAGGAGCTGGTCGAGGCCGCCCCCAAGGCCGTCCTGGAGAAGGTTGCCAAGGACGCCGCGGAGAAGGCCAAGGAGTCCCTCGAGGGCGCCGGCGCCACCGTCACCCTCAAGTGACGTCTGCCTAGCCGCACGCCGGTCGACAGCTGACCGGCACCGCCATCAGGGCGGCCACCCCTCGGGGTGGCCGCCCTGGTCGCATTTGCGCCCCGTCCGGGCACCGGGCTCCGTCGTCGGTGCCGTGACGGCGGCCGGCCCGGTGTTTGGGCCGCTCGGCGGCGGGGTAGGTCCGGGCGGGGAGATCGACGGGGCGTGGACGACCGGTGACGAATCGACGTGATCCGCGTAACCTCGCCGCGGTAACAGCGTTGTTACCGGCGAGTGGGGGAGCGCCGCACGGCGTCGTCAGTGCCGGACGGCGGGACCGCATCGAACGGGGAGAGGGCTACGTCATGGGTGTGGAGATCAGGGTCGAGGACCTCACGAAGTCCTTCGGCAAGCAGCTGATCTGGGGCGACGTGTCCCTGACGATCCCCGCAGGCGAGATCTGCGTGATGCTGGGCCCCTCGGGCACCGGCAAGTCGGTGTTCCTCAAGACGCTGATCGGCCTGATCAAGCCCGACCGTGGCTCGATCATCATCGAGGGCACCGACATCGCCAGCTGCTCCGAGCGTGAGCTCTACGAGATCCGCAAGCTGTTCGGCGTGCTGTTCCAGGACGGCGCCATGTTCGGTTCGATGAACCTCTACGACAACGTCGCCTTCCCGCTGCGCGAGCACACCAAGAAGTCCGAGTCCGAGGTCCGTGACATCGTCATGGAGAAGATGGACCTGGTCGGCCTGGTCGGCGCCGAGGACAAGCTCCCCGGCGAGATCTCCGGCGGCATGCGCAAGCGCGCCGGCCTGGCGCGCGCCCTCGTGCTCGACCCCGAGATCGTGCTCTTCGACGAGCCCGACTCGGGCCTCGACCCGGTGCGCACCTCGTTCCTCAACCAGCTGATCGTCGACCTCAACGCCCAGATCGACGCCACGTTCCTGATCGTCACCCACGACATCAACACCGCCCGCACGGTGCCCGACAACATCGGGCTGCTCTACCACCGGCACCTGGCGATGTTCGGCCCCCGCGAGATGCTGCTCTCCTCCGAGGAGCCCGTGGTGCGCCAGTTCCTCAACGCCCAGCGGGTCGGCCCGATCGGCATGTCGGAGGAGAAGGACGCCGACGAGCTCGAGGCCGAGAAGGGCCAGGAACTGCCGCCGCTGCCCCCGATCCCGATGCAGCTCGAGCCCTCCAACGGCATCCCGCGCCGGAGCCAGCGCGAGCCCGGCGCCTGGTGCCGCGACAACGGCGTCGTGCCGCCTCCTGGTTCGTTCCAGGAGAACATGTCGATGGCCACCGGCGGCTGATCGGTGTCCTCGCTCACCGCAGCCAGGGTCCTCGCCCCGATCGGGACCGCTGGCAAGCTCTTCGCCTTCGCACTCGACGTGCTGCGGGCCCTCTTCCGGCGCCCGTTCCAGCTGCGCGAGTTCCTGCAGCAGGGATGGTTCATCGCCTCGGTCACGATCATCCCGACCGCACTGGTGGCGATCCCCTTCGGCGCGGTCATCGCGCTCCAGGTGGGTGGGCTGATCGCAGAGTTCGGCGCCCAGTCGTTCACCGGCTCGGCCTCGGTGCTGGCCGTGGTGCAGCAGGCGGCACCGATCGGCACCGCCCTGCTCATCGCCGGGGCTGGTGGTTCGGCGATCGCCGCCGACCTGGGCGCCCGCAAGATCCGCGAAGAGCTCGACGCGATGATGGTGCTCGGCATCGACCCGATCCAGCGCCTCGTGGTGCCCAGGGTGCTGGCCTGCATGATGGTCGCGTTCTTCCTCAACGGCATGGTCAGCGTGGTCGGCGTCGCCGGCGGCTACGTGTTCAACGTGGTGCTCCAGGACGGCACCCCCGGTGCCTACCTGGCGAGCTTCACCGCGTTGGCGCAGCTGCCCGACATCTGGATCGGACTGATCAAGGCGTTGGTGTTCGGGGTGATCGCCGCCATCGTCGCCTCCTACAAGGGCATGAACGCCGCCGGCGGTCCCAAGGGCGTCGGTGACGCGGTCAACGAGTCGGTCGTGATCACGTTCATGCTCCTGTTCGTGGTCAACTTCGTCCTCAGCGCGATCTATCTGCAGGTCGTGCCGCCGAAGGGCGGATAGTCACATGGCGAACATGCGCGCCGTCTATCAGCGGCCTCTCAGCTCCCTCGACGTGCTCGGCCAGCAGCTCCGCTTCTACCTGCGGGTGCTGCGCTCGCTGCCCCGCTCGGTGGCCCGCTATCCGCGCGAGATCCTGCGCATCCTGGCCGAGGTCACACTCGGGTCCGGCGCCCTGGCCGTGATCGGCGGCACCGTGGGCGTCATCCTCGGCATGACGTTCTTCACCGGCGCCCAGGTCGGACTCTCCGGCTACGCCGCGCTCGACCAGCTGGGCACCGCGGCGTTCTCCGGCTTCGTCTCGGCCTACTTCAACACCCGCGAGATCGCGCCGCTGGTGGCCGGCATCGCGCTCGCCGCGACGGTCGGCTGCGGCTTCACCGCCCAGCTCGGCGCCATGCGCATCTCCGAGGAGGTCGACGCGCTCGAGGTGATGGCGATCCCCTCGATGCCGTTCCTGGTGGCCACCCGCGTCATCGGCGGCATGATCGCGATCGTCCCGCTGTACGTCGTGGGGCTGCTGTCGTCCTACGTCGCCAGCCGCACCGTGGTCACGCAGTTCTACGGCCAGTCCGCCGGCACCTACGACTACTACTTCAACGCGTTCCTGCCACCGGGCGACGTGCTGTGGTCCTTCGGCAAGGTGCTGGTCTTCGCGGTCGTGGTGATCCTCATCCACTGCTACCACGGCTACAACGCCTCCGGCGGACCCGCGGGCGTCGGGGTCGCGGTCGGCCGGGCGGTGCGCACCAGCATCGTGGCGATCAACGTCATCGACCTGCTGCTGTCGATGGCCATCTGGGGCACGACGACCACAGTGCGGCTGGCGGGGTGAGCCGATGAGCCTGGTCCGCAGTCCCAAGATCCTCGGGGTGGTCTTCCTCGCGCTGGTCGTGCTGGCGGTCTACGCCACCTACGCGACCTTCACGAAGAAGTTCGTCGACTACGACGAGGTGACGCTGGAGACCTCCAACATCGGTCTGCAGCTGCCGATGCGCGCCGACGTGAAGATCCGTGGCGTGATCGTCGGCGAGGTGCTCGACCTCGAGAGCACCGGAGAAGGCGCCGAGATCACCCTCGGGCTGTTCCCCGACAAGCGGGAGATCATCCCGGCCGACGTGACCGGCTCGATCGTGCCCAAGACCCTGTTCGGCGAGAAGTACGTCTCCCTGGTCGTTCCCGACGGCGCCGCCGCGGACCCGATCGCAGAGGGCGACGTCATCGAGCGAACCCAGGTCGCCACCGAGGTCGAGGAGGTGCTCTCCGATCTTTACCCGTTGCTGCGCACGGTGCAGCCGGCCGAGCTGAACATGACGCTGAACGCGATCGCCACGGCGCTGGAGGGCCGCGGCGAGCGGCTGGGCGAGAACCTCGAGACCCTCGACAGCTACCTCAAGCGCTTCAACCCGCTCATCCCGGACCTGGTCGAGGATCTCCAGCTGACCGCCGAGGTCTCCGACGTCTACGCCGAGGTGCTGCCGGAGGTCTCCCAGATCCTGCGTGACTCGATCACGACCTCGGGCACCCTGGAGGACCGCGAGGCCAAGTTGCAGGCGCTGTTCGCCGACGTCACCTCCTTCTCCGGGACCGCCCGCGGGTTCCTGGCCGACAACGGCGACAACATCATCCGGTTCGGCCGGATCAATCAGCTCGCGCTTCGGGTGCTGGCGAAGTACGCTCCGGAGTTCCCGTGCCTGACCCAGGGCCTGGTCAACGCCGGCAAGCTGCAGGCCGAGGCGTTCCGCGGCTCCACCCTGCACATCGTGCTGGAGACGCTGCCGAACCAGCCGCGGGCCTACAACGTGAACGACCAGCCGCGGGTCGGCGAGGACCGCGGCCCGAACTGCCTTCACCTGCCCAACCCGCCGTGGTCCCAGGAGAACCCCCTGCGCCACGTGCCGAACCTCGACGACGGTGTCGACGAGCCCACCGGCAAGGGTGTGATGCGCGCGGCGACCGGCTGGGCCGCCACCGCCGGCATCGGCTCCGGCTACGGCCTGGGCTCCACTCCGGGCGAGTCGGCGCTGCTGAAGTCGCTGCTCGGCCCCGGCCTGGGCACCACCGCCGAGGACGTGCCCGACCTGGGCGTGCTGCTGGTGGGGCCGATGGCGAAGGGTGCGGAGGTGAGTCTGCGATGAAGGTGTTGGACAAGCAGACGGCCGGCGACGCGGTCAAGCTGCTGATCTTCATCCTGGTGACCACGATGGCCACCGCGGTGCTGGTGGTCACGGTCGGCAACCTGAGCTTCGGAGCGAGCCGGGAGTACCACGCCGAGTTCGTCGACGCCACGGGCGTGGTGGAGGGCGACGACGTCCGCATCGCGGGCGTCAAGGTCGGCACGGTCGAGAGCATCGAGGTGGTCGACCGCAACCGGGCCCAGGTCACGTTCACGGTGCAGGAGTCGACCCGCCTGACCGAGGCCACGCACGCCTCGATCCGCTACCGCAACCTGGTCGGCCAGCGCTACGTCTCGCTCTCCCAGGAGGGCACGGCCGGCGGCGAGCTCGACGAGGGCGACACCATCCCGGTCAGCCAGACCTCTCCCGCGCTCGACCTCACGGTGCTGTTCAACGGGTTCAAGCCGCTGTTCCAGGCGCTCTCGCCCGACGACCTCAACAAGCTGTCCTACGAGATCGTCCAGGTCTTCCAGGGCGAGGGCGGCACCCTCGAGGGTCTGCTGGCGCACACCGCGTCCCTGACCAACACCCTCGCCGGTCGCGACGAGCTGATCGGCGACCTGATCGTGAACCTGGACCAGGTGCTCGACCACATCGGGGACCGCGACGACCAGCTCAGCGAGCTGATCGTGAACTTCCGCACCCTCGTGGGCGGGCTCAAGGACGACCGGCAGGCGATCTTGTCCTCGCTCGACCAGATCTCGGAGCTGTCGGTCGAGACCGCCGACCTGGTCTCGGGCATCCGCCCCAAGTTCGCCGAGGACATCAAGCAGCTGCGGCGCTTCGCCGGCAATGTCGACCGCAACAAGGCCGAGCTCGACCGTGCGCTGCAGGTGCTGCCGATCAAGCTGAACAAGATCGGGCGGACCGCCACCTACGGCTCGTGGTTCAACTTCTACCTGTGCAACTTCCAGGGGCGGGTGCGGCTGGCAGAGAACGTGTCGATCCCGGTGAAGTACAACACCGGCTCCGAGAGGTGTGATCTGAGGTGAGCAGGCGGTGAAGCCGTTCCGCGAGCGCAACCCGGTGACCATCGGCGCGATCAGCCTGGTCGTCCTGGCCGCCATGCTCTTCGGCGCCTTCCGGGCCCAGGACCTCCCCCTGATCGGTGGCGGCGAGACCTACTACGCCAGGTTCGCCGAGTCCGGCGGCCTCGAGGCCGGCGACGAGGTCCGGATCGCCGGGGTCCGCGTCGGCGAGGTCGAGTCCGTCCAGCTCGACGGCGACTCGGTGCGGGTCGCCTTCCTGGTCGAGGAGCCCTCCGAGTTCGGCACCGAGACCCGGGCGGCGATCAAGGTGAAGACGCTGATGGGCCAGATGTTCCTGGCGCTGGAGCCGGCCGGCTCCGGCCAACTGGAGGCCGGCGGCGAGATCCCCGCCGAGCGCACCACCTCGCCGTACGACGTGGTGCAGGCGTTCGAGGGTCTCGGCGAGACCTCGGCGCAGATCGACACCGACCAGCTGGCCGACTCGCTCACCACCCTGGCCGACCTGACCCGCAACACCCCCGAGGAGTTCCGCGACGCCCTGCAGGGTGTCTCGGCGCTCTCGGAGACCATCGCCTCTCGCGACGAGGAGATCAACTCGCTCCTGGGCAACCTCAAGCGGGTCTCGTCGGTCCTCGACGAGCGCGACGAGGACCTGGTGGCGCTGATGCGCGACGCCGACGTGCTGTTCGGGGCTCTCGTCCAGCGCCGCGAGGCGGTGCACAACCTGCTGGTGTCGACCCGCTCGCTCTCGCGGGAGCTCACCGGACTGGTGCGCGACAGCCGGGCCGACCTCAAGCCCGCGCTCGAGCACTTCGACAACGTGCTGGCGGTGCTGAACAAGAACGAGGACAACATCGACAACTCGCTGCGGCTGATGGCGCCGTTCTACCGGGTGTTCACCAACACCCTCGGCAGTGGTCCCTGGTTCGACACCTACATCCAGAACCTCCCGCCGGTCCCGAACCTGGCCAACGGGGGTGGCCTCGGATGAGCGACGTGATGGGCGTGCTCAAGCGGGCCCTGCCGCTGCTGGTGGTCGGTGCCCTCGTGGTCGCCGGCGCCCTGACGGTGTTCGGCGGCGACGACCAGAAGACCCTCACCGCGCACTTCCCGCGGGCGATCTCGATCTACGAGGGCAGCGACGTGCGGGTGCTCGGGGTGCCGGTCGGCACCGTCGAGAAGGTCACCCCCTCGGGCACCGACGTCGAGGTCACCGTGCGCTACGACGCCGACGTCTCGATCCCGGCCGACGCTCGCGCGGTGATCGTGGCGCCGTCGATCGTCGGCGACCGCTACGTGCAGCTGACCCCGGCCTACGACGGCGGCGAGGTGCTCGCCGACGGCGCGGTGATCGCGGAGGACGACACGGCCGTGCCGCTGGAGCTGGACCAGATCTACTCCAGCCTCGACGACCTCACGGTCGCGCTCGGCCCGCGCGGCGCCAACTCCGACGGGGCCCTGACCGACCTGCTCGAGACCACCGCCGAGAACTTCGCCGGCGAGGGCGAGCGGTTCCACCAGACCATCGAGGACTTCGGCCAGCTCAGCACGACGCTCGACGACAACAAGGAGGAGCTGTTCGGCTCCCTCGGCGAGCTCCAGAAGTTCGTCTCGACGCTGGCCGAGAACGACCAGACGGTCCGCCGCTTCAACAACTCGCTGGCCGAGGTGTCGACGATGCTCGCCGGAGAGCGCGAGGAGCTCACCGCCTCGCTGCGCAACCTGTCGGTGGCCCTCACCGAGGTCGGCGGGTTCGTCCGCGAGAACCGCGACATCCTGGGCAAGAACATCCGTGGTCTCAAGCGGGTGGCGGCGGTGCTGGTGCGCCAGCGGGCCGCACTGGAGGAGACCTTGAAGACCGCGCCGGTGGCGCTCGGCAACCTGTTCCTGACCTACAACCCCCAGTCGGGCACCCTCGACACCAACGCGAACATCGGCAACATCGTGCACCAGATCCAGTCCGACCCCGGCCTGCTCGTGTGCGCGTTGATCGGCAACGTCGACCCGGGCGGTCAGCTGTGCGACCTCGCCGAGACGATCCTCCCGCGCTCGGCGATCTTCGGCGACGTACGCCGCACCGGCCGCGCCGCGGGCACGGTGCGCGGTGACCGGTTCGACCTGAGCCTCGGCGGACTCGTGGAGGTGGACCGGCCATGATGCGGTTGTCCCGACTGCGAGCCCTGCTCGCCGTGCTGCTCGGCTCGGTCGTGCTCTCGGGCTGCGACTTCGACGTCTACCACCTGCCGCTGCCCGGCGGCACCGACACCGGTGACTCGCCGATCGAGGTGACGGTGCACTTCCGTGACGTGCTCGACCTGGTGCCGCAGTCCTCGGTCAAGATCAACGACGTCAGTGTCGGCAAGGTGACCGAGGTCGAGCTCGACGGCCAGACGGCCGAGGTCACCCTCGAGCTGCACGGCGACACCGAGCTGCCCGCCAACGCGGTCGCCGAGATCCGCCAGACCAGCCTGCTGGGCGAGAAGTTCGTCTCGCTGAGCGCTCCGGAGGAGGGCGCCGAGGAGGCGCCGCTGGCCGACGGCGACGTGATCCCGCTGGAGCGGAGCGGACGCAACCCCGAGGTCGAGGAGGTGCTGGGCGCGCTGAGCCTGGTGCTCAACGGCGGCGGGGTGGCCCAGCTGAAGACCATCGCCAGCGAGCTCAACCTCGCGCTCGAGGGGCGTGAGGACTCCACGCGCTCGGTGCTGCGCCAGGTCGAGTCGCTGATGGGGCAGCTCGACGACAGCCGGGCCGACATCGTGGACGCGATCGACTCGTTGAACGCCCTGGCCCGTCAGGTGCAGCGCGAGCAGCCGACCATCGACGCGGCACTCGACGAGCTGCCCAGCGCGATCGCCTCGCTCGACACCCAACGCGACGACCTGGTCCGGATGCTCGAGGCGCTCAACCGCCTCGGCGACGTCGGCACCCGGGTGGTCCGCGAGTCGAAGGCCGCGACCATCGAGACGTTCCGCCAGCTGCAGCCGGTGCTGACCGAGCTGGCGAACTCCGGCGACGCGTTCGTCAACGCGTTCAACGTGTTCTTGACCTATCCGTTCGTCGACGAGGTGGTCGGCCGCGACCCGCAGGTCGCCCGCAACCTGCACATGGGCGACTACACCAACCTCTCGGTCCAGCTCGACCTGGACTTCTCGCAGCCCGGCGGACCCGAGATCCCGGGCCTGCCCACCGAGGTGTGCATCCCGTTCAGCGAGCTCTCCGACATCACCGACCTGCCGGCGCTCGAGGACCTCTGCAAGGGGGCCCTGTTGAAGGTGACCAACTGCCTCAACGACCTCAAGGACGGCGACCTCGACCTCAAGATCTGTGAGCGCCTGGTCAACGACACCGTCGACGCCGTGGTCGACCTGATCTGCCAGACGCCGCTGGGCGAGCTGCCGATCGGCCTGTGCCCCGGTAGCGGAGGCGGCGGTGGCGGCGGCGGTGGCGGCGGCGGTGGACTGCCGCTGCCGGACCTGCCGATCCTCGGTGACCTCGGCGGTCTGCTGGGCGGCGGCGCCCCGCGGGCACCGTTCGGGGCTCCCCGCGAGGCCGGCGGTCCCGCGGGCGTCCGCGGCCCGACCTACGGCCAGCTGATGGCCGCCTACGACCCAGCGTTGGTCACCCTGCTCGTCCCCGGGATGGTGGTCCGATGATCACGAAGCGCACCAAGGTCCAGCTGATGGTCTTCGCGCTGATCACACTCGTCGGCGTCAGCTTCGTCGGCGCCCGCTACGCGCGCCTGGACCGGTTCTTCTTCGACGACACCTACACGGTGGTGGCGCACTTCTCCGAGTCGGGCGGCATCTTCGCCGGCGCCGGGGTGACCTATCGCGGGGTCGGCATCGGCAGCGTCGACAAGCTGGTGCTCACCGAGGACGGCGTCGACGTGCACCTGTCCATCGACGACGAGTGGGACGAGATCCCCGCCGACAGCCTCGCGCTGGTCGGCAACCGCTCGGCCGTCGGCGAGCAGTACGTCGAGCTCCAGCCGCAGACCGACGAGGGCCCCTTCCTGACCGAGGACGCCGAGATCGGACTCGACGACACCCGAACCCCGCTGCCCACCGAGCAGCTGCTCACCGACATCTCCGAGACGGTCTCGTCGGTCGACCGCGAGGCCCTGCAGACCACGGTCTCCGAGCTGGGCGCCGCGTTCACCGGCACCGGCGAGGACCTCCAGCGGATCATCGACACCGGCAACAGCTTCATCGAGTCCGCCGACGAGAACTTCGAGCTGACCACCGCGCTCATCGAGGACGGCAACACGGTGCTCCGGGGGCAGGCCGACTCCGCCGGCGCGCTGCGCACGTTCGCCCGCGACCTCTCGCTGTTCAGCGGGGCACTGGCCGGCTCCGACCGCGACCTGCGCCGGATCATCGAGAACGGCTCGGCGACGGCCACCCAGCTGCGTACCTTCCTCGAGGAGAACGAGGTCGACCTGGGCCAGCTGATCAACGACCTGGTGACCACCGGCGAGATCCTGGTCACCCACCTCGACGGGGTCGAGCAGGTGCTGGTCACCTACCCCTACGTGGTCGAGGGTGGGTTCACGGTCGTCTCGAAGTCGCCCGACACCGGGCTCTACGACGCCCACTTCGGACTGATCATCACCACCAACACGCCCTGCCACTCCGGCTACCAGAGCACCGACACGCGTCCGCCGCAGCAGCGCGAGGACCTGCCGATGAACGAGGACGCCCGCTGCACCGAGCCGCCCTCGGTGAGCAACGCGCGCGGCGCCCAGAACATCGGGCAGCGGGCAGGGGCCAACTACCGCGCGCCGGTGATCGCGTCCTACGACCCCGAGACCGGGGACGTCTCCTGGGGCGACCGGGTCGACCCCGAGCTCGCCGCCACCGGTAGCGTGGCGCCGCGCACCCTGGGAGAGGAGTCGTGGAAGTGGTTGTTCCTGGAGCCTCTGGCGACCACGGGTTGAGCGCCGCTGAGGACCAGAGGTCGAGCCTGCACACCACCGAGCGATCCACCGACGCGAGCACGGGGACCGGCCAGCGGTCCGGCCGCGGGCGGGTCGGCGTGCTCGTCCTGCTCGTCGTGGTCCTGATGGTCGCGCTCGGAGCCGCCGCCTGGCTGGCCGTCGACGGCGGCGACGAGCCCGACCGGCAGCAGGCCGACCGCGAGGAGGTGATGGACCAGGCCCGGCAGTTCATGCTCCGGGTCAACACCTACGGTCCCGACCTGCTCGCCGAGGACGGCACGATGCCCGACTACCGCGAGCTGGTGCTCGAGGTGATCACCCCCAAGTTCCGGGCCGACTTCGAGGAGAACGTGACCGTCGCCGAGCAGACGGTCTCGCAGGCCGGGCTCGGGCGCACCGCGGAGGTCTACGGCGTGGGGGTCTCCGCGCTCGACGAGGACTCCGCGACCGTGCTGGTCGCCGGTGCGTTCACGAACTCCTACCCGGCCGCCGGCGGATCCGCCGACGAGGGCACCGGTGATGATGCCGGGGACGGCGCGGACGACTCCGACGGCCAGCGCGTGGAGGATCAGCCGGCCCCGTTCCGGGTCGAGGTCCAGCTCGTGCTCACCGGCGGCGAGTGGCTGGTCGACGACTTCTCGCCGGTCACCGGGGAGGAGGAGCAGTGAGCGTGCCGAGCCCTACCTGGTACGACCTGCTCGCGGTCGACGCCGATGCGTCGGAAGACGAGGTCCGGGCCGCCTGGAAGGCCGCGATCGCCGATCTCGATCCCACCGACCGCCGGTTCCGTGTGGTCAACGAGGCGGCGGAGGTGCTCCTCGACCCGGCCCGCCGAGCGGCGTACGACGCCGAGCTGGCCGCCCGGGCCACGCCCGGCGACGACGCGTCCCCCCAGGTCGTCAGCGCGCCGGCCGGGCGGGACGACGTCCGCGGCACGGCGACTGCGAAGGCCGAGCACCCCATCGGCGCCGGGGCGACCAGCGCGCCGGAGGAGAGGCGGGACGGCGCTGTGGGTCGCACCGTCCCGGGGTGGCTGCTGGGCGCGGTCGCGGTGCTCGCGGCCGCGGCGGTGGGGCTCGCCGCCTGGCTCGCGACCGGACGCGCCGAGGACGACCGTGTCGTCGAGGCCACGGAGGCCGCCCGGGCTGCGGCGGTCCCCGCGGCCGAGGCCGTGCTCAGCTACGGCTACGACACCCTCGACGAGGACCAGGCGGCCGCCCAGTCCTACCTCACCGACGACTACCGGGAGAAGTACGACGGGCTGTTCGAGGTGATCCGCCAGAACGCGCCGGGCACCGAGACCACCGTCCGTGCCTCGGTGATCGCCTCAGGCATCGTGCGGTCGGGGGAGGACAGGGTGCAGGTGCTGCTCTTCGTCAACCAGACCCGCACCAACGCCGACACCGAGAAGGGTGGCGAGCCGACCGTCTTCAAGAACTGGGCGACGGTGACGCTCGAGGAGGTCGACGGCGACTGGCTCGTCGACGACATGACCAGCACCCCGGCGGGCGGCTGAGCCGCCTCGCCGGCGACTTCACATCGCCGCCGCTCCGACGCCGGACCTCCGGCCGGCGAGCGCCCGGCGAGCGCGGACGGCCGCGGGAGTGGTCCAAGCCGGCGGGGGTACCGTGTCCCCATCGGCGGCGGGGCTGCTTGACCTGGGCCCCGCGGAGGCTCATGATCTTCCGCAGACCATCGATCTGCGGTGGCCGCGGCGTTGTCCTGCGCCGGTTTCTCGGGTATGGTTGCGCGTTGCGCCTGCCCTCATATGCTCATCCGCCTGTCCGGTGGTGGATCGAGTGGTGGGCGGCGCCATTCCCAGAGCGAACCCGTCGAAGGACACCTCTTGGCCGCGCGCACCAATTCTGGTAACCCCCGCCGCATCTCGTTCAACAAGATCCAGGACCCCATCGAGGTCCCGAAGCTCCTCTCGCTGCAGACCGACAGCTTCGACTGGCTGATCGGCAACGACCGCTGGACCGCCGAGGTCGAGCGCCGCACCGCCGCCGGCGAGGACGTCTCGGCCAAGTCCGGCCTCCAGGAGATCTTCGAGGAGATCTCCCCGATCGAGGACTTCTCCGAGACGATGTCGCTCTCGTTCGAGAACCCGGTCTTCTACGACCCCAAGTACACCGTCGACGAGTGCAAGGAGAAGGACTTCACCTACTCCGCGCCGCTCTACGTCTCGGCCGAGTTCACCAACAACGACACCGGTGAGATCAAGGGCCAGACGGTCTTCATGGGCGACTTCCCGCTCATGACCGACAAGGGCACCTTCATCATCAACGGCACCGAGCGGGTCGTGGTGTCCCAGCTCGTGCGCTCCCCGGGCGTCTACTTCGAGCGCTCCGCGGACAAGACCTCCGACAAGGACATCTACACCGCCAAGCTGATCCCCAGCCGCGGCGCCTGGCTGGAGTTCGAGATCGACAAGCGCGACATGGTCGGGGTCCGCCTCGACCGCAAGCGCAAGCAGAACGTCACGGTGCTGCTCAAGGCCCTCGGCTGGACCAACGAGCAGATCCGCGAGGAGTTCGGCGAGTACGAGTCGATGATGCTGACCCTGGAGAAGGACCACACCCAGGGCCAGGACGACGCGCTGCTCGACATCTACCGCAAGCTGCGCCCGGGCGAACCGCCGACGCGTGAGGCCGCGCAGACGCTGCTGAACAACTACTACTTCAACCCCAAGCGCTACGACCTGGCGAAGGTCGGCCGCTACAAGATCAACAAGAAGCTTGGCCTGGTCGAGGCGTTCGACCAGCAGACGCTGACCATCGACGACGTCGTCGCCGCCATCAAGTACATCGTGGCGCTGCACGACGGCCGCGAGCAGCTCGAGATGCCGCAGGGCACCCTCGACATCGCCGCCGACGACATCGACCACTTCGGCAACCGCCGGATGCGCACGGTGGGCGAGCTGATCCAGAACCAGCTGCGCACCGGCCTGGCCCGCATGGAGCGCGTCGTCCGCGAGCGGATGACCACCCAGGACGTCGAGGCGATCACGCCGCAGTCGCTGATCAACATCCGCCCGGTCGTCGCGGCGCTGAAGGAGTTCTTCGGCACCTCGCAGCTGAGCCAGTTCATGGACCAGACCAACCCGATCGCCGGGCTGACGCACAAGCGCCGCCTCTCCGCGCTCGGCCCCGGTGGTCTCTCCCGCGACCGCGCCGGCATGGAGGTCCGCGACGTCCACCCGTCGCACTACGGCCGGATGTGCCCGATCGAGACGCCCGAAGGCCCCAACATCGGCCTGATCGGGTCGCTGGCCTCCTACGGGCGGATCAACCCGTTCGGCTTCGTCGAGACCCCCTACCGCAAGGTCGAGGGTGGCCGGGTCACCGAGAAGATCGACTTCCTCACCGCCGACGACGAGGACCGCTACGTCATCGCGCAGGCCAACGCCGCGCTCGACGACGACGGGCGCTTCACCGACGAGCGGGTGCTGGTGCGCCAGCGCGACGGTGAGGTCTCCGAGATCCTCGCCGACGAGGTCGACTACATGGACGTCTCGCCGCGCCAGATGGTGTCGGTGGCGACCGCCCTGATCCCGTTCCTCGAGCACGACGACGCCAACCGGGCGCTGATGGGCGCCAACATGCAGCGCCAGGCGGTGCCGCTGATCAAGTCCGACTCGCCGCTGGTCGGCACCGGCATCGAGTACCGCGCCGCGGTCGACGCCGGTGACGTGGTCGTCGCCGACAAGGCCGGCGTGGTCAAGGAGGTGTCCGCCGACGCCATCGACACGATGAACGACGACGGCACCTACTCGACGTACCGGCTCGCGAAGTTCCGCCGCTCCAACCAGGGCACGTGCATCAACCAGCGTCCGCTCGTCAACGAGGGCGACCGGCTCGAGGTCGGCAGCCCGATCGCCGACGGGCCGTGCACCGACGACGCCGAGATGGCGCTGGGCACCAACCTGCTGGTCGCGTTCATGCCGTGGCAGGGCCACAACTACGAGGACGCGATCATCCTCTCCCAGCGGCTGGTGCAGGAGGACGTCCTCACCTCGATCCACATCGAGGAGCACGAGGTCGACGCCCGCGACACCAAGCTGGGCCCCGAGGAGATCACCCGGGACATCCCGAACGTCTCCGAGGAGATGCTGGCCGACCTCGACGAGCGCGGCATCATCCGGATCGGCGCCGAGGTCACCACCGGTGACATCCTCGTCGGCAAGGTCACCCCGAAGGGCGAGACCGAGCTCACGCCCGAGGAGCGGCTGCTGCGCGCGATCTTCGGTGAGAAGGCGCGCGAGGTCCGCGACACGTCGATGAAGGTGCCGCACGGTGAGTCCGGCACGGTCATCGGCGTGCGGGTCTTCGACCGTGAGGACGGCGACGAGCTGCCTCCGGGCGTCAACCAGCTGGTGCGGGTCTACGTTGCGCAGAAGCGCAAGATCTCCGTCGGCGACAAGCTCGCCGGCCGCCACGGCAACAAGGGTGTGATCGCGAAGATCCTGCCGATCGAGGACATGCCGTTCATGGAGGACGGCACCCCGGTCGACGTGGTGCTGAACCCGCTGGGTGTGCCGCGACGGATGAACATCGGCCAGATCCTCGAGCTGCACCTGGGCTGGCTGGCCAAGCAGGGCTGGGACCTCAACCTGTCCGGCGACCCGGACGACGCGGAGTGGAAGCAGCGGCTGATCAAGATCGGCGTCGACACCGCCGCTCCCGACACCAAGGTCGCGACCCCGGTGTTCGACGGCGCGCGCGAGGACGAGATCACCGGGCTGCTCGGGGCGACCATCCCCAACCGCGACGGCGTGCGGATGATCGACGAGACCGGCAAGGCGAACCTGTTCGACGGCCGGTCCGGTGAGCCGTTCCCCGAGCCGATCTCGGTCGGCTACATGTACATCCTCAAGCTGCACCACCTCGTGGACGACAAGATCCACGCGCGCAGCACCGGCCCCTACTCGATGATCACGCAGCAGCCCCTGGGCGGTAAGGCCCAGTTCGGTGGCCAGCGGTTCGGCGAGATGGAGGTCTGGGCGATGGAGGCGTACGGCGCCGCCTACGCCCTGCAGGAGCTGCTCACGATCAAGTCCGACGACGTGCCCGGTCGGGTCAAGGTCTACGAGGCGATCGTGAAGGGCGAGAACATCCCCGACTCCGGCATCCCCGAGTCGTTCAAGGTGCTCGTCAAGGAGATGCAGTCGCTCTGCCTCAACGTGGAGGTCCTGTCCCAGGACGGCACCGCCATCGAGATGCGCGACGCGGAGGAGGACGTCTTCCGCGCCGCCGAGGAGCTCGGCATCGATCTGTCCCGTCGCGAGCCCAGCTCGGTCGAAGAGGTGTGATCGAGGAACGCGCGGAGCGCCTGTTCCTCGGAACGGACGAGTCAGCACGGCGCTCCGCCGTTCCTCGCCCCACCCCCGTACTTCACTTTTCTTAGAACTACCGAAGGGTTGCAGCCAACGTGCTCGACGTGAACTTCTTCGACCAGCTTCGGATCGGCCTGGCCACCGCGGAGGACATCCGCCAGTGGAGCCACGGTGAGGTCAAGAAGCCGGAGACCATCAACTACCGCACGCTCAAGCCCGAGCGTGACGGCCTCTTCTGCGAGAAGATCTTCGGCCCCACCCGGGACTGGGAGTGCTACTGCGGCAAGTACAAGCGCGTGCGCTTCAAGGGCATCATCTGCGAGCGCTGCGGCGTCGAGGTGACCCGCTCCAAGGTGCGCCGTGAGCGGATGGGCCACATCGAGCTCGCCGCCCCGGTCACCCACATCTGGTACTTCAAGGGTGTGCCGAGCCGCCTGGGCTACCTGCTCGACCTGGCGCCGAAGGACCTCGAGAAGGTCATCTACTTCGCGGCCTACATGATCACCGCCGTCGACGAGGACGCCCGCCACCGCGACCTGTCCTCGCTCGAGGGCAAGGTGCAGCTGGAGCGCGAGCGTCTCGAGAAGCGCCGCGACACCTCGATCGAGGACCGCGCCCGCAAGCTCGAGGAGGACCTCGCCGCGCTCGAGGCCGAGGGTGCCAAGGCCGACCAGCGCCGCAAGGTCAAGGACGGCGCCGAGCGGGAGATGAAGCAGCTGCGCGACCGCGCCCAGCGCGAGATCGACCGCCTCGACGAGGTCTGGAACACCTTCAAGTCGCTGAAGGTCCAGGACCTGATGGGCGACGAGATGCTCTACCGCGAGATGAAGACGTGGTTCGGCAAGTACTTCGAGGGCCACATGGGCGCCACGGCGATCCAGAAGCGTCTCGAGAGCTTCGACATCGAGGCCGAGGTCGAGTCGCTGCGCGAGATCATCGCCACCGGCAAGGGCCAGAAGAAGGTCCGCGCCCTCAAGCGGCTCAAGGTCGTCGACGCGTTCCGCAAGACCGGCAACAAGCCCCAGGGCATGGTGCTCGACGCGGTCCCGGTCATCCCGCCGGACCTGCGGCCGATGGTCCAGCTCGACGGTGGCCGGTTCGCCACCTCCGACCTCAACGACCTCTACCGCCGGGTGATCAACCGCAACAACCGGCTCAAGCGGCTGCTCGACCTCGGCGCGCCCGAGATCATCGTCAACAACGAGAAGCGGATGCTCCAGGAGGCCGTCGA
The DNA here is from genome assembly GCF_003660455.1 of Nocardioides ferulae. Taxonomy (GTDB): domain Bacteria; phylum Actinomycetota; class Actinomycetes; order Propionibacteriales; family Nocardioidaceae; genus Nocardioides; species Nocardioides ferulae. The sequence goes on from NZ_QZVR01000004.1 coordinate 150,015, forward strand.
CTCGCTGTTCGACAACGGCCGCCGCGGCCGTCCGGTGACCGGCCCGGGCAACCGTCCGCTCAAGTCGCTCTCCGACATGCTCAAGGGCAAGCAGGGTCGCTTCCGTCAGAACCTGCTCGGCAAGCGCGTCGACTACTCGGGCCGTTCGGTCATCGTGTCCGGTCCGCAGCTGAAGCTGCACCAGTGCGGTCTGCCCAAGCAGATGGCGCTGGAGCTGTTCAAGCCGTTCGTGATGAAGCGGCTCGTCGACCTCTCCCACGCCCAGAACATCAAGTCCGCCAAGCGGATGGTCGAGCGGGCGCGCCCGGTCGTGTGGGACGTCCTCGAAGAGGTCATCACCGAGCACCCGGTGCTGCTCAACCGGGCACCCACCCTGCACCGTCTCGGCATCCAGGCCTTCGAGCCGCAGCTGATCGAGGGCAAGGCGATCCAGATCCACCCGCTCGTCTGCACGGCGTTCAACGCCGACTTCGACGGCGACCAGATGGCGGTGCACCTGCCGCTGTCGGCCGAGGCCCAGGCCGAGGCGCGGATCCTGATGCTCTCGACCAACAACATCCTCAAGCCGTCCGACGGCCGACCGGTGACCATGCCGACCCAGGACATGATCATCGGCCTGTTCTTCCTCACCGCCGACCGTGACGGTCAGCCCGGGGAGGGCCGGTCGTTCGGCTCGCAGGCGGAGGCGATCATGGCCTTCGACCGCGGCGAGATCTCGATGCAGAGCAAGATCCGCATCCGTCTGGACTCGATCGTCTCGCCGGTCGGCGTGGCGCTGCCCGAGGGCTGGGTCGAGGGACAGCCGGTGACGCTCGAGACCACGCTGGGCCGCACCCTGTTCAACGACACCCTGCCGGCCGACTACCCGTTCGTGAACTACGAAGTGGGCAAGAAGCAGCTCGGGGCGATCGTCAACGACCTCGCCGAGCGCTACACCAAGGTCGAGGTCGCGGCGTCGCTGGACGCGCTCAAGGACACCGGTTTCCACTGGGCGACCCGCTCGGGGGTGACGGTCTCGATCGACGACGTCACCACGCCGCAGAACAAGGCCGGCATCCTGGAGAGCTACGAGGCCCAGGCCGCCAAGGTGCAGAAGCAGTTCGAGCGCGGCCTGGTCACCGACGAGGAGCGCCGCCAGGAGCTCGTCGAGATCTGGACCGAGGCGTCGAAGAAGGTCGGTGACGCGATGGAGGAGGCCTTCGATCGCAGCAACCCGATCTTCATGATGGTCAACTCCGGCGCCTCCGGAAACATGAACCAGATCCGGCAGGTCGGCGCGATGCGTGGTCTGGTGGCGAACCCGCGAGGCGAGATCATCCCGCGTCCGATCAAGGCGAACTTCCGTGAGGGTCTCTCGGTCCTGGAGTACTTCATCTCCACCCACGGTGCCCGCAAGGGTCTCGCCGACACCGCGCTGCGTACCGCCGACTCGGGCTACCTCACCCGGCGCCTGGTCGACGTCTCCCAGGACGTCATCATCCGCGAGGACGACTGCGGCACCGAGCGCGGTCTGCCCAAGCGGATCGGCGAGCGTCGCGAGGACGGCACGGTCGTCAAGCACGAGAACGCCGAGACCGCGGCCTACGCCCGGTCGGCGGCCGTCGAGGTCACCCACCCCGAGACCGGCGAGACGCTGGTCGAGGCGGGCGGCGACCTCGGCGACGTCAAGATCGGCGAGCTCGTCGCGGCCGGCATCGAGGAGGTCAAGGTCCGCTCCGTGCTGACCTGCGACGCCCGCACCGGCACCTGCGCGAAGTGCTACGGCCGTTCGCTGGCCACCGGCAAGCTCGTCGACATCGGCGAGGCGGTCGGCATCATCGCCGCCCAGTCGATCGGTGAGCCCGGCACGCAGCTGACCATGCGTACCTTCCACACCGGTGGTGTGGCCTCCGCGGACGACATCACCCAGGGTCTGCCCCGTGTGGTCGAGCTCTTCGAGGCCCGCTCGCCCAAGGGCCGCACGCCGATCTCCGAGGCGGCCGGCCGGGTCGAGATCGAGGAGACCGACAAGGCCCGCAAGGTCCTGGTCACTCCCGACGACGGCTCCGAGGTGCAGGAGTACCCCGTCTCGAAGCGCTCGCGCCTCAACGTCGAGGACGGCCAGCACATCGAGGTCGGCCACCACCTCACCGCCGGCACCCCCGACCCGCAGGACGTCCTGCGGATCCTCGGTGTCCGCAAGGCACAGGAGCACCTGGTCGACGAGGTCCAGCAGGTCTACCGCAGCCAGGGCGTGTCGATCCACGACAAGCACATCGAGATCATCGTCCGGCAGATGCTGCGCCGGGTCACGGTGATCGAGTCCGGTGACACCAACCTGCTGCCCTCCGACCTCGTGGACCGCGTGATCTTCGAGGAGGAGAACCGCCGCGTGGTCTCCGAGGGCGGCAAGCCGGCCTCGGGTCGACCGGTGCTGATGGGCATCACCAAGGCCTCGCTGGCGACCGAGTCGTGGCTCTCCGCGGCCTCCTTCCAGGAGACCACCCGCGTCCTCACCGACGCGGCGATCCACGGTCGTTCGGACTCGCTGCGCGGTCTGAAGGAGAACGTGATCATCGGAAAGCTGATCCCGGCGGGCACCGGCCTCGAGCGGTACCGCAACATCCGGGTGGAGCCGACCGAGGAGGCCCGCGCCGCGGCGTACTCCGTCACCGGCTACGACTCCTACGACTACGAGTTCGGAAGCACCGGCGGCCAGGCCGTCGCGCTGGACGACTTCGACTTCGGGTCGTACCAGAACTAGCAGTCAGATGACGAAGCCCCCAGCGTCCTCGGCGCTGGGGGCTTCGTCATCTGTTGGGACAGGACGGCGGTGCCGCCGGTCACAGGTCGGCCGGCGCCACCCGGCCGAGCACCGGGTGTGCTCCGAACCAGTCGGTGAACCCACGCTCCAGCGCTCGTGCCCCCTCGATGGAGATGGAGCCGTCAGCGACGGCGGCACGCAGTGCTCGGTCGCCCATCCAGACCTCGGTGAGTGTCCGGACGTCGCAGGTGACCCACAGGTCGACCCGGTGGCCGGGGTCGATCAGGCACAGGTCGATCGGCGGCTCCTCGGACCCGTCGACGACCAGCCAGAAGCGGGAGTGTCCGGCGGGCGCCTCCCGGAAGCGGAACTCCACGACCGTCCGGCTCGGTAGCCCCGAGGGCTGCAGCATGCGGCGGATGTCCCACATCAGCAGAGCCGGGTCCAGCTCGTCGGGGCCGTAGTGACTCCGCGCCCAGCGCTGGCCCCACACCCCCATCGCCTCGATGATCGGGTAGAGCTCCCAACCGGCCGCGGTGAGCGCGTAGGACGATCCTCGCCCCTGCTCGGTGCGCGTGACCACGCCGGCGGCGACGAGCTGGCGCAGTCGCTTCGAGAGCAGCGTAGGCGACATCAGCGGCACCCCTCGCTGGATCTCGCTGAAGTGGCTGCTGCCGCACATGAGCTCGCGCAGGACCAGCGGCGCCCAGCGCTCGCAGAGGATCTCGGCCGTCTTCGCGACCGGGCAGAACTGGCCGTAGCCCGCCATCCGGCGACTGTAGGCCGACCGGCGGCGGACGCACCAGGCCCGGCGCTACAGAACGTGTACTTCCGCGAGGCGAGGCCCCGGCCCACCGTGGGTATAGGTGCCGGCGACCCGGCCGGCGCACGACGAGGGAGCCCCGATGAGCAGTGACGCGAGTGCAGGTCCGGCAGGGAAGGCGGTCGTCTCGCTGGCGACCGGGTTGGAGGACGCCGAGAAGGTGACCGTCGCCCTCCTCGTCGCGGTCGGGGCCGCGGAGAGTGGTCGGCCCACGCTGATGTTCCTCACCAAGGAGGCCGTGCGGCTGGCCGTCGTGGGCGTCGCGGTCGGCACCGCGTGCGAGGGTTGCCCGTCCATCCCCGACCTGATGGGCCGCTACGAGGCCGCGGGCGGCGCCTACCTCGTCTGCCCGGTCTGCGTGAACGCCAAGAGACTCCAGGACCAGCCCCTGATCAACGGCGCGACCCTGGGTGGCACCGTGCCGATGTGGGAGTGGATCGGCGAGGGCGCGACGACATTCAGCTACTGACGGAGCAGGACCGCCCTAGACGGTATGTCGTGACCGGCTCGGCCTGAGGCGGTTGCGGGCCGGGGCCTCACTCACAAGATTCGTGGGTTACCGAGCAGGGGCCGCCTGCTCGGCCTATCCGACATTGTGGGAGGCCCCGGTGTTCACCGAGCGTACGAGCGTCGGGCTCGACGTGCACGCACGATCTGTCGCGGCTGCGGCGATCGATGGCGTCACGGGCGAGCTCGTCCAAGCCAAGCTGACCCCGTCGCACGATCACATCCGGTCGTGGCTGGAGGACCTTCCGGGTCCAGTGGCGGTGGCCTACGAGGCCGGCCCGACCGGGTTCGGCTTGTCCCGGGCACTGGCCGCGGCAGGGATCAGGTGCGAGGTCGTCGCACCGTCGAAGCTGCAGCGGCCCTCGGGTGATCGGGTCAAGACCGATGCCAAGGACGCGGTGCACCTGGCCCGGCTGCTGCGCCTCGACGAGTTCACGACCGTGTCGGTCCCGACCGTGGACCAGGAGAACGCCCGCGACCTGGTTCGCGCTCGCGAGGACGCCCGCGGTGACCTGATGCGGGCCCGGCACCGGTTGTCGAAGCTCCTGCTGCGCCAGGGGATCGTCTACTCCGGCGGTCAGGCCTGGACCACCACCCACGACACCTGGCTACGCCGGCAACGCTTCGAGGCGTCCGCGCTGCGGCTGACCTTCGAGTCCGACTACGAGGCCGTGCTCGCCGTGAAGGCACGCCGCGACCGGCTCGATGAGGCCATCGCAGCCATGGCTGCCGACAGCGAGTTCACCCCGATCGTGCGGCGCCTGTGCTGTCTACGTGGGGTCAGCACCCTGACCGGGTTCGCGTTGGCAGTTGAGGTCGGTGACTGGCACCGGTTCACCGGCAACACCATCGGCTCGTTCATCGGGCTCGTGCCGTCGGAGTACTCCTCCGGAACCAGCAGGGTTCAGGGCTCGATCACCAAGACGGGCAACACTCATCTGCGTCGGCTGCTGGTCGAGGCCGCCTGGCACCACCGGGCCCGCTATGCGCCGGGCAAGACCATGCGGGATCGGTGGGAGCTCGCGACGCCAGCAGCCCGAGTGCGCGGTGACGCTGGCAACCGGCGACTGAACGCCCGCTGGGACGCCTTCCGTGCCCGTCGCAAGCGGCACGTGGTCGCCAACGTCGCGATCGCCCGCGAGTTGGCCGGCTGGTGCTGGTCCCTGGCCGTCCTCGAGGACTGAGAAAGCCCGGCCACCCTGACTGCTTCGTCGGCCAACGTGGTGGAAGCAGCGCGTGGAGTGACCCGCGAAACAGCTATGAGCAGCGCCGAGCGATCAGCGCGACGCTCGACCCTAGACAAGCGGTCCGCTCCTGCCGAACACCCCGTCCTGCGGTAACCAACCCGCGCATATCAGCCTGACCGCGCGTCGCCAACGACACGCTCACCACCGACGACATCGACGAAGCACGAGGCGCCCGTCCCGAGTGCTCGGGACGGGCGCCTCACCCTGCTCTTGACAGGGATCACCTACATATCAGCTGAATGCCACGGATGGCTCCGAACGGCCAGCGACCTGCCGATCAGGTTGTTGCCCCCTGCCCGCGGCACGCACGTCGGGCCGGACGGTCGCCGCCGGCGCGCGCCGTCGGCGTCACCCAGCAGACCAGCAGGAGCTCACATGTCTGTTCGCCGGAGCCGGGCCGCACGAGTGGCGGCCATCTTCGCGGCCGTACTCCTCGGCGGCGCTGCCCTGACCGCGGTGCCCGCGCTCTCGGTGTCCGCGTCCGGTGGCCTCACCCCCGGCGTGGCCCGCATCGACGAGCCCGTCACGACGGTCAAGCGCCTCTCCAACGCCACTGGCGTGCCCGGTCAGACCGTTCTCGTCGTGGGCTCGAACCTGGCGCGCAAGGTCGGGGAGAGCCTGGTCCCCCACCCCGTGAAGTTCGGCACCGCGGACGCCGTCGTCTCGAAGGCGGTCTCCGAGACGGCCCTCGAGGTCACGGTGCCGAACGCGCCGACCGAGGTCGTCGCGGGTGCCACGACGGTGATGGTGACTGTGGGGACGGCGACCAAGGGGCCGAAGTTCTCTTACCTGCTCGACCTCACCGTGACCACGACGGCGACAAACCTGGGCGAGCTCGAGCCGATCAGCGAGACCGGGTTGCCCGGTGCCAGCATCACCGGGACGAACTTCAGCAAGGCCACCAAGGTCAGCGTGGGCGGCAAGAAGGCCAAGACCGAGCTGAAGAGCGCCACCGAACTGACCGTCCACTACCCGGCCGGACTGGTCGGCGCGCAGGACGTCGTGGTCTCGGATGCCCGGCTGGCGAAGTACGTCGGCTACGTCACCTACCTGCCCACCCAGCCGACCATCACCGCTGTCAGCGGTACCGCGGTCGCCGAGCTGCCGACGAAGGTGACGCTGACGGGGACCGACCTGAACCTCGTCACCAGTGTCATGTACGACAACAAGAAGGCAACGTTCACCAAGTCGAAGGACCCGACGTCGCTGACCGTCACCATCCCGGTCGGAGCGCCCGTCGTCGGTGGCGTTCTCACCGTGTCCACCAAGTACGGCGGCACCGCCAGCACCACGCTCGACAGGGTCACCGCCAAGATGCCGGAGGTGAGCGGGGTAGTAGGTGCGGACCCGGCCGGTGGGACCGTCATCGTCTTCGGAAACTACCTGCTCGGCCTGAAGAGCCTGGTGCTGACCGCTGTCGACGGTGGCACGTCCTACCCGGCGAAGTCGCTGAAGGTCGAAGGCCCGGGCAAGGCGACCGCGACGCTGCCGCCCCTGCCGGCCGGCACCTACGACGTGGTCGCCACCACCGTCGCCGCCGACGCCTCCCTGCCGTTCCGGCTCTCCATCGGCCCGGCCTGACCCGCACCGGTGTCGGCCGGATTTCTGAGGCTCGCCTGCCCCTGAGACAATCGAGGGGTGAACGCGCTCCCCGAGTCGACCGACGTGCTCGTCGTGGGCGCCGGGCCGGCGGGCTCGGGCGCGGCGGCCTGGGCCGCGCGGCACGGGCTCGACGTGCTGCTGACCGACCTTGCCGTCTTCCCCCGCGACAAGACCTGCGGCGACGGGCTCACCCCGCGGGCGGTCGGCGAGCTGCAGCGACTCGATCTCGAGGACTGGCTGCGTGCCCACACGGTCAGCAAGGGGCTGCGCGCGCACGGGTTCGGCCAGACTCTTCACCTGCCGTGGACCGCGGGCGGGTCGAGCCTGCCGGACTGGGGCTCCGCGGTCGCCCGCACCGAGCTCGACGACCACCTGCGCACCACCGCGATCAAGGCGGGTGCCCTCGCCGTCGACGGCGTCCGGGCCGTCGACGTGCGGCTCGAGGGCGGGCGGGTCCGGGCGGTGGTGTTCGAGCGCCGCGGTGCGGACGGCCCCGAGCGCCACGAGGTCGCCTGCCGGCGGCTGGTCGTCGCCGACGGGGTGCGCTCCCCGCTGGGCAAGAAGCTGGGTCGCGAGTGGCACCGCGACACCGTCTACGGCGTCGCCGGCCGCTCCTACCTCGCCTCGGAGCGCTCCGACGACCCGTGGATCAGCTCCCACCTCGAGCTGCGCGGCACCGGCGGCGAGGTGCTCTCCGGCTACGGCTGGATCTTCCCGCTCGGCACCGGCGAGGTGAACCTCGGTGTCGGCACGCTGGCGACCGCCAAGCGTCCCGCCGACGTGGCGCTTCGGCCGCTGATGGCCCACTACGCCGAGCAGCGCCGTGAGGAGTTCCGGCTCTCCGGCGAGCTGCGCGCCCCCACCTCGGCGCTGCTCCCGATGGGCGGCGCGGTCTCGAACGTCGCCGGGCCGAACTGGGCGCTGATCGGCGACGCCGCGGCCTGCGTCAACCCGCTCAACGGCGAGGGCATCGACTACGGGCTCGAGACCGGCCGGCTGGTCGCCGAGCTGCTCGCCGAGCAGCCGGGGGAGAGCTTCGACCTTGCCGCGGTCTGGCCCGCGCTGCTGCGCGACCACTACGGCGAGTCGTTCTCGATCGCCCGACGGCTGGCCGGGCTGGTCACGGTCCCGCGGCTGCTGCCCACGCTCGGCCCCGTCGGCATGCGCTCGGACCTGCTGATGACGCTGGCCCTGCGCTGGATGGGCAACCTGGTCACCGACGAGGACCGCGACCGCGCCGCCCGGGTGTGGCGCTGGGCCGGCCGCCGCTCGATCGCCCGCGACGCCCGCCCGCCGTTCTCCTGACCTCGCCTTGCCGGTCAAGCGCCGCCGCGAGTAGGCCGACCCTCCGGAGAGTCGTGCATCACACTCGTGCCTCACTTGACCCCCATCACTGGTCGCCCAGCGGCAGCCGATCAGAGCAGGTCGGCGAGCAGGTTCGCGCCGGGTAGCAGCGAGCGAGCCGATGGTCCCGGGGACCATTCTGATCGGCTGCGGGTGATGAGGTCCAGTGCCTGAAGCTGGTGCGCCAGGTTGCGGAGCTCGTCCTCCACGTCACGGGTGGTGATGGGCTTCCCGTCGCGGCTCCACCCGTGGCCGAGTAGCGGATGCACCTCGGCGGCGATCTGGGCGACCTGAAGCGGGCCGCGGGCCGCGAGCAATGCGACGGCGCGTTCCGCGGTCATGGTGTGGAACGCGCCTTCGTCGAACCAGGATCTGAGGCGACGTACGGTCTCGAGTTCGTCGGCTGCCGCCTTCGTGGGGCGCACGACGCCGTTGGTGAGGCGGACCAGCCGGACGTGCCGCAGCAAGTCGTGCAGGACGGCCAGGGGAAGCAGGTCCCCCTCGATGGAGGCGAGCCGCCCCATCGGATTCCAGCTTGGACGCACTTGCTGAACGGCGCGGACCACCGACCGCGGAAGCCGGCCACCGGGCGTGAGCTTGACCCCGTCGGCGAGCAGGCCGAGCACGAGGCGGACGCTGTCGGGCACAGCGCCGACCGCGTCGCGGACCCTGTGGGCCGTCGCGTGCTGGTCGAACGGTCGCAGCCGATCGCCGACCCAGGTGCGCATCGACTCGCGCTCGGGGTCCCTCGGGTCGGCGAGGGCCTTGAGGAGATCGGCATAGCCGCCGGCGCCGCCGCAGTCCTCCGGCGGGCAGGCCCCTTGGCCGTCGACGCAGCCCGGCTGATCGTCGCCTCGGCCCAGCACCTCGACGTCGTGCCGCCAGTTGTCGCCGAGGTCGTAGGCGTAGACGAAGCGGGCCGGCAGCGTGGACAGGCGTACGCCGCGCTCGTCGACCTCGCGGTCCTCGACCCAGTCCTCGAAGGGCACCGTGTAGACGGCGTCCTCGGTGCGGAACTGGTGGAGGTGGGAGTCGGTCCAGCCGATGGCGACCTGCAGCACCTCGTGGAGCTCGTCGAGGGTGATCGCGGCTGGTACGTCGATGACCCGCTCGACCCGCGGTTCGACCTCCTGCATGGTGACCCGCAGCCTGAGCGTCTTCACAGCGGTCCCCCGGGCGCCCCGCAGCACTTCTTGTACTTGCGACCCGACCCGCACCAGCACGGCTCGTTGCGTCCCGGCGGCCAAGTGACCGTGCGTGCTGGGTCTCGCGCCACGTCGGCTGCGTACTGGGCCCGCAGCTGCGAGGGGTCCGGCTCGTCTGGTGCGCTCTCGGTTACCCAGGGTTTGAACTCAGCCGACCGGACGGGCACCACGGACAGCCTCGGCATGCCGGCCTCGGCGTGGGCCCGCAGCCGACCCTCCATGCGTCGGCAGTAGACGGCGTGGCTGACCGGCTGGCCATCTTCGTCGTGCATGAGCGGGCTGTCGGCGAGGTCGGGCCAGCGCTGCGGCCAGTCGGCGTACTCGTCGGCGGGCAGCCAGGCCAATGCGATCGGGACCATCGGGGCCGGCTCGCCCACGGGCGTGACCTCTCGAGTGAGCCGGGGGCCGGACTGCGCCCAGTGGGCGGGCACTGTCAGGGAAGGAGACGCGGCCTGGAGCTCGTCCGCCTCGCGCCCCAGCTTGGCCAGCGATGCGGCGCGCAAGTCTCGGAGCTGGTCGAAGAGCTGTTCAGGGTCCCCCGAGCCGACCGCGAGCTCGAGTCCGCGAGTCAGCCAATCCAGTGCCAGCTCGTGCTCGCCGACCGCGCCGTACTCCAGGCCGGCGTTGTTGTAGACCCACACGTCGTCGGGGGTGTCTGTTGCGACCGCCTCCCAGATCTCGGCGGCGTCCGAGAGCCGGCCGTGCCGGGTCAGGATCTCTGCGCGGCGGCAGCGAGGATCCGGCTGACTCCTGTATCCCAGCTCCACCAGCAGGTCTGCCTCGCCTAGCGCCTCCTCGACCCGGCCGAGCTGGTCGTAGGCCTCGGCCAGCTCGCTGTGGAGATCGACAACGTCGAGGTAGTCCGCCGCAGCCGGGTCGCCTTCGCAGGTCGCGATGGCGCGTTCCAGGACATTGGCGTACTCCTCTGCCGGGCCACGACTTGCCCTGCGAATCTCTGCGTGGAGTCGATCGAGATCGTCGGTTTGCACCACGTCATCATGTCGCAGCCGAAGCGTCCGCAGCGTTCCAGGGCGGCCCTCGACGGGCCCCGCAGGCGAACGTGTTCAAGCACCTGATACGTCCGGACAGCGCGATAACTCCTCGCGACCCCCCTAACGCCTACGGTGGCATCGACCGCATGGCCGAGCAGGCCGACATCCAGCTGGGTCGGCGGGCGGAGTGATGTCGCGGCGGTCGCGTCGTGCCTGGGTCGCGTCCAGTCACGTACAGGTCTCGAGAACGTGTTAGGTTTTCCCAGAAAACTTAACACGTCGCCGGAAAGCGTTGAAGGAGCTGACATATGACCTGGAGTGCCGCGGTCCCCTTCAACGACCTGCCGCCGCTACCTCCCGAGAGGATCGACCTGGAGCCCAAGGTTGTGCTGAAAGCCACCGTCGAGGCTCGGACTGCGCTCGCGACGCTCGCCCAGGCAGGGCGGTTGCTGCCGAACCCCAACATCCTGATCCATGCCGTCCCGCTGCTGGAGGCGCAGGCGAGCTCCGAAATCGAGAACATCGTGACGACCGCTGACGAGCTGTTCAAGCACGTCGAGTCCGGTGGAGGCGACCAGGCGACCAAGGAGGCGCTCCGCTACAGGAACGCTCTCTTCGCAGGTGTCGATGCGATCAGGAGCAGGCCGATCACTGCGGCAACCGCCGTCCGGGTGTGCTCCGAGCTTCACGGCCGCGAGATGGATGTGCGTGCGGTGCCGGGGACGCGGATCGCCAACCCGACCACCCGCGAGATCGTCTACGCGCCACCGGAGGGCGCAAGCGTGATTCGCGACAAGCTCTCGGCCTGGGAGCGCTTTGTCCACGCAGAGGATGACCTCGACCCGCTGGTTCGGATGGCCGTCGCCCATTATCAGTTCGAGGCGATCCACCCCTTCCACGATGGCAATGGGCGTACTGGCCGCGTTCTCAATATCCTGATGCTCATCGAGGCAGGCCTGCTCGACGAGCCGATCCTGTACCTGTCGCGAGCGATCATCGCCCGGAAGAACGACTACTACCGCCTGCTGCGGGAAGTGACGGCTGAGAAAGCGTGGGTCGACTGGATCCTCTACATGCTCGACGTGGTGCGCGAGTCGGCAACATCGACGACTCGGAAGATCGGCGCAATTCGAAGGTGTCAGGACGACATCGCTGAGCGCGCTCGCGCTGCCACGCCTGGTGGCCGTGACGCACAGTTCCTCGACGTCCTCTTCGAGCAGCCGTACTGCCGGATCAGCACCGTGGCTGAGCGATGCGATGTATCGCGGCAGACCGCCTCGACATGGCTGCACGCATTGGTGGGAGCTGGCCTGCTCAGCGACGTCAAGGTCGGGCGCGAGCTGCTGTTCGTCAATCACGAGTTCCTCGACGTCTTGACGCGGCCCGAGTGAGGGAGGCGAAAGGATGGATCCGTGAGGAAGTCGATCGCGCAGTTCATGTGGGGGTTTCAGCCCCACTTCCGCAACGGCCTGGAGCGTGTCGCGCGTGACGTGTTCGAGCAGATCGGCTTCGGTCTCGGCGCCCGGGCGTTCCTCGTCGGATTCACCGACGACCCTGAGAGACCGTTCCCGGGCGCGAAGCGGGCGTCCGCGCTACAGCGTCGGCCGTCATCGCCAACAGCCGCTCGCCTTCCTTGCGGTGGCCGACCTGGACGAACCGCCAGCGGGCGGCCGCAGGTGGTTCCTCTTGATCGACGGGTTCGGCCTTGCTGGCTCGCCACTCGGCGCGGTGCGTCCGGAGGGCACCCATCGTGGTCGAGTATGCCCGCGTCTTCGTCGTGATGTGGCCGCGGTAGCCGAGAGTGTGCAGCCACCGCGCCATCTCCGACGGACCGGGGGAGTCGGCGAGCGCGAGCACTGTCCAAAGAACCTCGCGGACGTGCGGCCCTACGTCGAGCATAGGCACCGCACGCGGCGAACTGGTGCCATGTGATGGCCACGCTGGTGGAACTCGGTCGCGCGCGGTCTCCTAAGGTCGGGGCATGGCGGACCTCCCGATCGTGCAGCGCGTCGCGGCGTACGCAGTGATCCTGCGCGAGGACAAGATCCTGCTCAGCCGGCTCTCGTCCAGGCTCACCGACGACGAGCTGTGGACGCTGCCGGGAGGAGGACTCGACCACGGCGAGGACCCGCGGGACGCGGTCGTCCGCGAGGTGCACGAGGAGACCGGCCTCGACGTCGAGATCGGTGATACCGCTCGAGTCTTCTCGATGCACGTCCCCGCGGCGTGGCGCGACGGGCGCCGGGTCGACGTGCACGCGCTGCGCATCGTGTACGACGGGTGGGTGCCGGTCGACGCGCCGCCGCCGCGGGTCGTCGAGGTCGACGGCTCGACCGCCGAGGCGGCCTGGCTGCCGGTGGCCGACGTGCTCGACGGCACCGTCTCGGTGGTGAGCCTGGTCAAGGAGGCGCTCGCCGAGCACCGGCCGCACCGGCTGCAGCGGGTCGCCGCCTATGCGCTCGTCACTCGTGCCGGTCGGTCCGGCGAGGAGCTGCTGCTCACCCGGATCTCGGCGCGGGGGCACCACAGCGGCTCCTGGACCCTGCCCGGCGGTGGGGTCGACCACGGCGAGTCGCCGCGCGACGCGCTGGTGCGCGAGGTCCGTGAGGAGACCGGCCTGGACGCCACCGTCGGCGACCTGCTCGAGGTCGACGACGTCGCGTTCGCGGGCACCGCGCCCTCGGGCAGGCACGAGGACTTCCACGCGATCCACCTGATCTTCGCCGCCGCTGTGCCCGCCGGCGCGGATCCTCGGGTGGTCGAGCTCGACGGCACCACCGACGCCGCCGCCTGGGTGCCCCGTGCCGAGGTCGAGGACGGCAGCGTCCCGGTGCTCGCGGTCGTCCGCCGGGCACTGTCGGGCCGCGCGCTCAGCCCTCCGCGCTGAGCCCCGGTTCGTCCGGCGGAGCGGCCGGCACGGGGTCGCCGGCCCAGGCCGTCCACAATCGGGCGTAGCGTCCGGCCGCGGCCACCAGCTCGTCGTGGGTGCCGAGCTCGACCGGTCGCCCGTCCTCCAGCACCAGCACCCGGTCCGCCTCCCGGGCCTGCACCAGGCGGTGCGCGATGGTCACGGTCGTGCGCCCCCGCGCGGCTGCGCGGGCGGCCTGCTCCAGCTGGCGGGCACCGGCCGAGCCGGCCTCCGCGGTCGCCTCGTCGAGCACCACCACCCAGGGGTCGGCGAGCAGCACGCGAGCGAGCGCCAGCTGCTGGGCCTGGGCCGGGGTGAGAGTCAGGGCGCCGGCGCCGACATCCGTGTCCGCGCCCTGTGGGAGGGCGGCCACCCAGCCGGCCGCGCCCACCGCCTCCACGGCGGCCGCCACCTGGTCCGGGTCGGCGTCGGGGCGGGCGAGGAGCAGGTTGTCGCGCACGGTGCCGGCGAAGACGTGCACCTCCTGGCTGACCGCGGAGACCACCGGTCGATCCGGCAGTTGCGCCACCGGCACCGGTACGCCGCCGACGCGCACCTCGCCGGTGCTCGGTCGCAGCAGCCCGGCGACGGCCAGGCCCAGGGTGCTCTTGCCGGCGCCGCTGGCGCCCACGACCGCGATCCGCTCACCCGGGGCGACCTCGAGGTCGACACCGCTCAGGGCGGCCCGGGCGGGGGTGTACTCGTGGCCCAGCCCGGCGAGGCTGAGGCCGCGGTGCGAGGGCGCCTGGCCGGCCGCGTGGCCATCGATCGGGAGCAGCGCGACGCCGGCCAACCGGGTCAGCGAGGCACCGGCCGACTGGGCCTCGTCGAAGAGGAACAGCAGCGCCCCGATCGGGTTGAACAACCGGTGGAAGTACAGGGCGGCCGTGGTCACCGCGCCGACGCTGGCGCTCTCGGCCCGCACCATCGCGAAGCCGGCGCCGAGCACCAGCAACAGGCCGATCGCCTCGGCCCGGTTGGTGCGGGCTCCGAACCGCATCAGGAGGTCGAAGACGTCGAGCGAGAGCGCCGCCGAGCGCCAGGAGGCTCGCTCGATGTGCTCCTGCTGGGCGCCCGCGAGGCCGAAGGCACGCAGGGTGCGGCTGCCGTGGATGCCGGTGAGCAACGCCTCGGCCCGGTCGCCGTTGGCGGCCCGCTCCTGGCGGTAGTACGGGCCGGACCGGGGGAGATACCACCGCAGGGCCGAGGCGTAGGCCGGGGCGGCGGCGAGACCGGCCAGGCCGAGCCGCCAGTCGAGGGCGAGCAGACCGCCGAGGGTGAACCCGATGGTCACGACCGAGCCGACCAGAAGCGGCACCGCCTCGGTGATCGATCCGGCGACGACCCGCACGTCGTCGCTGACCCGGGAGAGCAGGTCCCCCTGACCGGTGGTCTCCAGTTCGTGGGTGTCCAGGTGCAGGGCCCGGTGCAGCACGTCCTCGCGCAGGTCGGCGAGCGCCGGCTCCGCGGTGCGCGCCAGCAGGCCCACCGAGAGTCCGGTGGCGGCGCCGGCGACGAGGGCGGCCAGCCCGATCCAGGCGGCCGCCAGCACCACGTCGTGGGCGGCGCCGTCGGCGCCCACCAGGTCGGCGATGCGGCCCAGCTGCCAGGGGGCGACCAATCCGGCCGCACCGGCGACGGCGAACATCGTCGCGCTGGCCAGCAGGGCGCCGCGGCGACGGGCCAGCAGGGAGCCGGCCAGCCGGGCCGCCTGGCGGGCGTCGGAGACGGGTAGCCGGTTCACCGCAGCACCGCCTCGCGGTAGTCGGCGCTGCTGACGAGGACCGCGTGCCGGCCGGTGGCCACCGCCCTCCCGCCGCGCACGTGGACCACGACGTCCGCGCGGGCCAGTAGCGCGGGGCTGCCGGTGACCACGACGGTCGTGCGCTCGGCCGTCCGCTCGGGCCCGTGCCGAAGCCGCCACAGACCTTCGGCGACCATCGTCTCGGTCACCGCGTCGATCGCGGTCGTCGGGTCGTGCAGCACGAGCAGCGGTGCGTCGGCGGCGAGCGCCCGGGCCAGGCCGAGACGCTGACGCTGTCCACCCGACAGGGTCGTCCCGTCCGCGCCGACGGGCTCGGCCAGGCCGGCACCGGCCGCGCTCACCAGCTGGTCCGCGGCAGAGGCGGTGAGCACACGTCGCAGCCCGTCGTCGCTCAGCTCTCCGCGGGGGTCCAGGTTCGTCAGCAGCGTCCCCTCGAACAGGTCGACGTGGTGGTCGGCGACCAGCAGCATCTCCTGGAGCCGGTCGACCGGCCACGAGGTGAGCACGGCCCCCTCGAGAAGCACCGAGCCGTGGGTGGGCACCGCCTCGGCCCGCAGCAGCGCCATCAGGGCGGCTGCGTCGCTGGGATCCTCCGCCACGACGGCGACCAGGCGGCCCGGCTCGAACACGAGGTCGAGCCCGGCCAGGCTGCCGTGGTGGACGGCCTCCAGGCGCAGGTCCGGGGCGGCCCGCGGCCCGCGGAGGGCCGGATCCGCGGCCGCGCCCGGGTCGGCGTTCTCGGCGGTGACGCCGTCCGGGTCCGGAGCGAGCACGAGAGGGGGCGTTGCGAGGAACGAGACGATGCGAGCGGCCGAGGCGCGTGACTGGGCCACCTGGGTCAGCAGGTAGGTGAGCATCCGCAGTGGCTCCCCCAGGAACTGGCTGATGCCGACGACCGCGACGAACTCCCCGATGCCGAGCCCGCCGTCGAGCGCGCGCAGGCCCGCCACCAGGGCGACCGCGGCCAGGAAGAGCCCACTGAGTCCCGCGGTGAGGCCCTGCACCGCACCCTCCCAGCCGGCGGCGCCGATGCTGGCGTCGGCCGCCTGCCGGCTCTGCCTGCGGTAACGGGCGAGCGCGTGATCCTCGGCGCCGATGCCCTTGAGCGGCCGCAGTCCGCGGACGAAGTCGGCGGCCAGGCCGGTGGCGCCGCCGAGCGCCTCCTGACGCGCCTCGCTGCGCCGGGTGAGCCGGGGTGCTGCTCCCTGGGTGACGGCGAGGACGAGCGGCACCCCCACCAGCACCAGCGCGGCCAGCACCACGTCGATGGCGGCCAGCACGGCCGCGCTGACCAGCAGCCCGACGCCACCGGCGACCGTGAACGTGAGCTGACGCAGCACGGTCGCCACGCTCTCCGCGTCGGCGGTCGCCAGGGCCAGCACGTCGCCGGGCAGGCGGTCGGGGCGTGCTCCGCGGGGGGAGAGCATATGGGCGGAGACCTCGGTGCGGAGGGCATGGGACTCGGCCTGGAGGGCTCGGAAGCCCCAGCGCGCACCGAACCGGTAGCTGTAGCTGAGCACCACGAAGTGGAGCGCGAGCACACCGCCCCACAGCAGCATCTGGTCGACCTCGCCGGTGACCACGCCGCGCTCGATCACCACCCCGATCAGCACCGGCACCATGAGCTCGGCGATCTGCCAGACGGTCACCAGGGCCGCAGAGCCGGCGACCCGCCCGCGTTGGCGCCGGACGGTACGGCGCAGCAGAGCGCCGGACGTGCTCGGCAGCTCGGTGCGCCGAGCGGCGGAGGAGCTGTCGACCGTCACGGCAGGAGTCTGCCGGTCTCGACCCACCGGGCCGAACTCGGGACGGCTCTCAGAGCTCGCCGACCGCGACCTCGCAGAGGTTGCGATGGGGGCCCTTGCGGTTGTTGGTGATGAAGTACGACGAGACGATCAGGTCGCGGCGTACCCCACCGACGGTGTAGCCGAGGGTCATCATGCCGTTGCGTGGCAGCGGCAGTGGCCCCACCTGCCCGGTGGCGGGGTCGTAGCCGAGCCAGGTGCTCTCCACGTGGTCGTCGACGGGCCCCTCCTGGCTGATCCACGAGACGTCGACGGAGGCGTCGGAGGTGGGTGGCGTGAGGGTGATCCACCGGTCGCCGTCGGCGGCGCCGCCACGGTCGGACTCGCAGCGCACCTCGAGGTCGCCGACGCCGGGCACGGTGGTGACCTGCGACTCGTGGCCCGGCGCGTCGTCGTCCCCGTGCCAGTTCACGCCCCGGCTCGCGTCCAGCCGAGTGGTCAGGACCGCGGAGATCTTGCAGAACCGGTCCTTGACCGGATAGGCGAACCGCTCCCACCACCAATTGATCTTGAAGGCCGTGACGGGCGGCGGGTCCGGTCGGGTGCCGCTCCGGTTGCGTCCGGGGCGCTGGCTGATCACGCCGTCGATGTAGCCGGTGGAGAAGTCCTCGATCGGCGTGAACTGGTTGAGGCCCTCGTGTGCCGTCGGACCGGTGCCGCCGCGGCCGTTGTCGTCGGCGTGGTCGTAGGTGTAGATGCGGGCGTTCTTCGTGGCGACGACGTCGACGCCGTTCTTGGTCTCGTACTTCGCCAGCCACATCTGCGTCTCGGCCGTCCGGTCGAACGCGTAGAGCTTGACCATCGTCGCCTTCGGCCGGCAGATCAGGCTGAGGTTGCCGATGCCGGGAACGACCGCCGAGCGCTGGTAGACGCGCTTGCGTTTGTAACCGTGCCACTTGACCCGCACCCGCTGGACCTGGACGTCGCCGGTCCGGGCCCGGACCGTGACGGTCGGTGCCGCGGCGGGTGCGGCAGTGGTGCCGAGCCGCCGCTGGTCGAGCGTGGCGCCATCGTCGCCGGGGGCCCCCGCCGCCGCGAGCGAGGAGGTCAGCAGGACGACGACCGTGGCCGCCGCCGACGCGAGGGCCCGGCGCTTCATCGTGCCGGCACCTCCGTGGGCGCGGTGCTCCCGGGCTGGGCGTCCGGGTCGCTCTCGTCCGGTGCCACCAGGACCGGCGCCTTCTCGCCCCGCAGCCAGGCGAGCTGGGTGCTCACCGACGTGTCGGGCAGCGGCACCAGCCGCGCGTCGAGCGCCTCGTCCTGCGCGTTGCGCAGGTAGTGCTGGAGGAAGTCGACGACCTCGTGGCGCTCCAGCGAGCGCATGGTGCTGGTGAGCAGCAGCTGCCGCGACAGGGGGTACTCGCCGCTGATGATGGTCCGCTGGCTGGGGAAGATGCAGTTCGTCTCGCCCTCGGGCACGGTGACCTCGAAGGGCCGCAGCTGGTCCTCGAACAGCTCGTAGTAGCTGAACCGGAAGTACGCCACCCGGCCGCGCAGCCGCTCGACGATGCGCCGGGCGTCACGGGAGAGCACCCACCGGGCGTGGATCTCCGCGTGCCGGTCCTTCACCCGCTCCAGCGCCACGACGGCCTCGCTGCGCGCCTGGTACGCCGCCTGCACGCGGGCCTCGTCCTTCGCCTGGTCGGCGGGGCTGCGCTGGTCGCGGTAGCCCTTCTCGCGCTCGGCGAGGGCCGCGCGCAGTTCGGCCCGGGCGTCGGCGAGCACCTGACGGGCGGTGACCAGCTCGTTCTTGGCCAGGTCGAGCCGGCGGGCCCGCTCCGGGTAGAATATCGCGAGCCGCTCCTCGCGCGGCGTGCCGACGACGAAGATCCGGGCGCCCTGGTCGTTCTCGAACGCCGCGTAGTCGGACCGCAGGTTGGTCAGCGCCGGCTCGGGAGCGTCGAGGACGGTCCTGCCGAAGAAGCTGAACGCGTTGTTGCTGGGGTCGGGCCCGCCCACGGCCAGCGGGACGTCGTCGAGCCCGACCTGCGCCCAGCTGGTGACCGGCGACCCGGCCCGGAAGATGTCGCGGATCTGCTCGGTGCTCAGGCAGTCGCCACCGACGTCGGTCTCGGACTTGATCGCGACCACGACCGCCTCGGCCGCGACCTGGAACTGCACGACATCGAGCCCGTTGTCGCGGCACAGCTCCCACTCGGCCCGGCTGATCGGGCGGGCGGAGTCGACCACGTCGATCTCGCCGGAGCACAGCCTCTCGAAGGCGCGCTCCTCGCCGTTGCTCGCGACGTTGACGGTGCTGGCGGTTCCGGTGGCGAGGTAGCGCGACCGGGCGCTGGCGGTCAGCGAGCCGCGCGTGGAGCCGTCGACGTCGACCACGCCGGCCGGCCGCGCCGGCAGCGCGGCGTACCGCTTCTCGATCTGCTCCTGCTCGTCGACGCTGGGCCGCCGGTCGGTGGACTGCCGGTCGTCGGTGACGGCTGTGTCCACGCCGTCGTCGGAGCAGGCGCTCAGCAGCAGGCTGGCGGCCAGCACTGCACCGAGCAGCGCCCGGGGCATGGAACGGGGCATCGATAGGCTCGTCGTGCGGGTCGTCGTGCGGGGCAGCATCCTCATGAGGCGGCCCTCTCTCGGTCGTTGAGGCGCCCCTCGACGAGTCCGTCGTCGCCGACCTCCTCGGGCGGGTACTTGTAGCGCTGCCCGAGCGTGATCACCTCGAAGTCGTCGATGTGGAGGCCCTGCAGCTCGTTGCCGCCGAGCATGGGCGCGGTGACGTCGCGCTGGGCGTAGAGCGTGGGCACCCGGGCCCGGTCGACGACGATCGCGCCGTAGGTGCGCAGCGCGGCGACGATCGCGTCCGCGTAGCGCTGCTGCTGCCGGGTGAGCTTGACCGGCTTGCCGGTGATCGGGTCGACGGGCTTGTCGATGACGGCGTCCTGGCGCAGCCGGATCCGCGCCCCCTCGGGCACGGACGCGGTGGCGCCGTTGCCGTCGGTGGACGAGGCGGGCTGCACGAAGTAGTTCTGCGCCGGCCCGGGCAGGCTGATCGCCAGGGCGTGGTTGATCTCGCCGGCCTCGAGCTCCCCGGGCCGGATCAGCCCGGCGAACAGCGGCAGCCCCGAGCCGCGGGCGCCCACCACCTGTGGCGGGCTGTAGCCCGGCCCGTCGAGCTCCCAGCGCCGCATGAAGTGGTAGGAGATGCTGCCGTCGGCCTCGCGACGCGCCCGCCACAGGTCGAAGGCGACGTCCTGGCTGGTGTCGAAGATCGTGAACCAGCCGTCGTAGCGCGGGTCGGGGTCGACGTCGGTGGGCACGTTGAGCACCACGGTGTCGTCGCCGTCGCCGCACTGCAGCTGGCGGCAGACGACCTCGGTGGGCTCGCCGCCCACCACCACGGGCGTGGTCCACCGCTCGGTGTTGATGTAGAGGCCCTCCTCGATGCGCCGTTGCTGGACGACCGGCGCCGACTGGCCGGGCCGCTCCACGATGCCGATGCGCATGGTGGCCAGGTCGATCATCCGGTCCGAGCGCGGGTCGACGCGGGCGCCGTCGATGCGGACGTTCCACGGCGAGTCGTCGCTGAAGAAGCGGCGCTCGGCAACGGGCAGCCCGGACGCGTCGGCGGTCGGGTTCACCGCCACCTCCACGTCGGAGCGTCCGTTGCCTTCCTCCTCGTCGCCCTGCCCGCAGCCGGCGAGCAGGCCGACGGACAGTGCGGCGAGGGCGATCGCGGCGACGCCACGTCGCGGCGTACGGCGCTGGGTGGACCGGGCGCGCCGGCCCGGTGCGGTCGTCAGGGTGGTCGTCATGGCAGCAGAGGGGGGTCGGGAGGCCCCGCGTGCAGCGAGGACTCGAGGGACTCGGCGAAGTCCGCGACGGTGTCGTGGATGGCGGTGAGCTGCTCGGCCTCGTGCTCGAGGCCGTCCTCGCCGGCCCGCTGCCGGGCGGCCGCGATGATCGCGTGCGCCTCACGCCGGGCGTGCAGCCGGATCAGCTCGCCGTCCAGCTCGGCCTGGGCGGTCAGCATCTCGCAGCGGCGGGCCGCCTCGTCCTCGAGCGCGGCGAGCCGCTGCACGGTGGCCTCCTCGAGGATGCGCAGCCGGTCCAGCACCTGGTCGGCCACCTCGGCGATGTGGGCGGCCGGGTTCGGGTCGAGGTGGCTGCTCCTGGCGCGCGTGGGCGCTGCCGGCTGGGTGGCTGCTGGCTGGGTGGCGGCCGGCTGGGAAGGGGCGGGGGAGACCTGAGCCGGCTCCGGCTCCGGGTCTGCGTCGGACTCCGGCTCTGCTTCGACGGCCGAGTCGGGCGAGTCGGGCGGCAGGTCGGTTGCGGGAGTGTGGTCGGCCGGCTCCTCGGGCAGGGCCTGGAGGACCGGTGCGGTCACCGCGTCCGGGGCAGGGTCGGGTGCTGCCGCGGGGACCGGCTCTGGCTCGAGTTCGAGCTCGACCAGCGGGCCGCTCCCCGGACGGGGCCGCGGCGGGGTGGGGCGGGCGGCGAGCGCGGGAACCGCCGACTCCTGCGCCGGAACAGGTTCCGGGGTCGGCTCGGGGGCTGGCGCCGCTACGGCCTCCTCGGCCGGCAGCGGTTCGGGCTCGACCCGGCTCCCGACCTGCTGTTCGGGCTCGGGCACGACCTGCTGTTCGGGCTCGGGCCGGTGATCCGACTCCGGTTCCGGACCGGGGCGGGTGATCGACTCCGGGACGGCCGGCTCGGGGTCGGGCTCGGGCTCCCGCTGCGCGGGCTGGGCTCCGCCCTTGCCCGTCGCGGGGCGGGCGGGGCGCCGGGCCTGTTGCCGAGCCGGTGCCGGAGGCAGCGGCGTCTCCGGCTCCGGCTCGGGGTCGCGGGTGATCAGGGAGCGGAAGTCGATCCGGCCGACCCGATCGTCCTCGGCGCTGAGGATGTCCTCGATCGACGGCGGGGGCGCGATCGGCGAGGGCTTGTGCCCGCTCATGGCGACACCTCCAGGTCGAGGTCGCCGGCCCCGCCGTCGGTGGAGCTCGCGGCGCCGTCGCTGTCCTCGCTGCCGGAGCCGGAGGAGCCCGTGGATCCGGTGGACTCGTCGTCGCCCGGGGCGGTGCCGGTGCTGTCGGTGCCGTCGGGATCGTCTGACCCGATGACCGGCGCGAGCGGCTGGGCGACCGGCTGCTCCTCCTCGGGCTCCTCGCGCACGAAGCCGGGCGGGATGCTCACCAGCACGTAGCGGTCGGTGCGGAAGACGACGCTGAGGCGGGCGGTGGTGCCGGCCGCCACCTCCGGGTAGAGCTGGGAGAGCAGGTCGGCCGAGGTGTCGGTGGAGACCAGCATGTAGTCGACGTACTCCGCGGGGTTGCGGGCCGCGCGCTTCCAGGGGCCGTCGGAGCGGTCCACCCGGTCGTAGAACAGGTCCGGACGTCCGGTGAGCAGCATGACGGCGTACGTCTGGGCGTTGTCGGTCAGGATCGAGCCGCGGCGGGTGACGTTGTTGCGGATGTACTCGGCCATCGCCTGCTCGGAGACGATGCCCACCGTCTCGCCGTCGAGGGTCCGCGCGCCCTCTTGCGACTCACCGGTGGAGACGGCTGCGGCGAACGGTGCCTCGAGGTTCTGGTAGCGGAACGTCTTCATCATGTGGAAGGTCCACGGCGTGCTCGCGAGCAGGGCGACGACCAGCAGCGCGCTCACCAGGGTGCTGCCCGACCCGGCCGAGCGGGCCAGCCAGATGCCGCCGATGGTGGCGATCAGGAGGATCGGCAGCGCGTTGCGCATCAGCATCGGCGAGTCGGTCAGCTCCAGCGCGACGGCCCCGGCCGGGGCCAGCACCGCGGCGAGCAGCAGCACGCCCAGCCACAGCGCGAAGGTGTTGCGTCCGGCGATGCCGGTGAACAGCAGCGCCGGGAGTACGACGATCGCCAGCGGCGCGCCGTAGAGCACCAGCTCACCGGTGATCTGCAGCAGCTCCATCGGGGTGAAGTGCTCGAGCCCGCCGGAGGAGGCCGCGTCGCTGTTCTGGGTGATCCAGCCGAACGGGTCCCGCAGCAGCAGCACGTTGAACGCGGTCCACATCGCGATGGCGTAGACCGTGGGCACGGCGAAGCCGACGGCGGTGCCCTCGACCTCGGTGCCGTCGGCGCCCAGGCGGGTCAGGATGGCGCCCACGGCGATCACCGACAAGACGAAGAACAGCAGGCTGCTGTAGCCGGCGAGGACGGCGATCGAGAACAGCAGCCCGGAGACCATCACGAACTTGACGTCCGCGGTGACGTACCAGGCGAACAGGGCGCCGAGGGCGGCGACGAGGAAGGCCAGCCACACGAACTGCCGGGCGCCCGACGAGGCGTAGAGCAGCACCAGCGGGTTGGTGCCGAGGGCGGCGAGCACGGCGATGCGCAGCGGCGCCACGACCTGCGCCCGGCGCAGCATCGTGTTCATCGCGACCATGACGATCCCGGCGAAGACCGCGGAGGCGAGCGGCACGACCACCAGCGAGCTGGCCAGGGCGGGGAACAGGGTCAGCGGCGAGACCAGCAGGGTGGCCAGCGGTGCGTAGTCGAACCCGAGCGCGGAGAGCTTCGGCGGGTCGTTGTGCCAGATCATCAGCGCGCGGTTGAGCCGGTCGAGGGTCTCGAAGCTCACCACGTGCTGCTCGACGACCAGCCAGTGCCCGAACCACAAGAAGATGCCGGTGCTGACGACGAAGACGGCCAGGCTCTCCCACCAACGACGCTTGATGTCGGGGGGCCGGCGGCCGACCGCCTGGACCACGCCGGCGAGCCGCTCGCGGTTGGAGACGATCACGACCGTGGTCGTGGGCTCGGCCGGCGGCGCCGAGGAGGCCGGGTCGGAGGCCGGCCTGGGGGCGGGAGCGGGGGCGTCGAGGGTGCTCATGACGAGTGCCCCGAATCCAGGCCGTGCTCGGTCTTCTCCCAGTAGAACGGGTTGGTGAAGAGCTGGATGAAGCCCTTCCAGGCCGCCCAGCTCATCAGGCCCCAGTAGAGCGGCGAGAGCAGCGCGGTGCGGGTCAGGCTGAACTCACCGCGCTGCAGGCTGCCGGCCACGTTGAGGTAGACGAACAGGAAGTTGCCGATGAACAGCAGCGCGCTCGCCGCGTAGAACAGCAGGCCCGGGAACAGCGCCTCGATGAACCCCCACTGGGTGAACAGGTAGAGCGTGGTGAGGGTCCAGAAGATCGGGTTCAGCAGCAGCACGAAGGCGCTGCCCATCGTCAGGTTGAAGCTGATGAACCCGCGCAGACCGGTCTGCGAGAGCAGCCGCAGCGGGTGCCGCATGTGCACCAGCCAGGTCTGCAGGTAGCCCTTGTTCCAGCGGCTGCGCTGCCGGATCCAGTTGGGGAGGACCGAGTTGGCCTCCTCCAGCGTGGTCGAGTCGATCATCGCGGTGCGGAAGCCCTCGCGGTGCAGCCGGATGCCGAGGTCGGCGTCCTCGGTGACGTTGAAGGGGTCCCAGCCGCCCAGCTCGCGCAGGGTGGAGGTGAGGAAGTGGTTGGAGGTGCCGCCGAGCGGGATCGGCGCGTCGGCCGCACCCATGGCGGGGAGCACCAGCTCGAAGTGCATCGAGTACTCGTTGGCGAACCACGAGGTCAGCAGGTTCTGGTGCTGGTTGAAGTGGTTCAGCTTCGCCTGCACGCACGCCACGTGGTGGTCGACCCGCTCGAAGGTGATCACGGCCTTCTTCAGCTGGTCGGGGTCGGGACGGTCCTCGGCGTCGTAGATGACGCAGTAGGTGCCGCGCGCCAGCTGCAGCCCGTAGTTGCAGGCCTTCGGCTTGGTCTTGGGCTGGCTGTCGGGGACCACGACCAGGCTGAAGTGGGGCGGCAGGTCGAGCTCGCGGATCTTCGCGACAGTCTCGTCGTCGTCCTCCTCGCACAGGAGCTTCACGTCGAGCCGGGTGCGGGGATAGTCCAGCGCGTTGATGTCGCGCACGAGGCGCGGCACGATGCCGGCCTCCTTGTAGAGCGGGATCAGGATCGTGTAGACGGGCAGGTGACGCTCGTCCAGCGCGGCGATCTCGTCGTCGGTGACCTCGTTCTCGAGGTGGGTGCCCAGCGCCTGGAGCGTCAGCCGGAACTTGTAGATCGTCACCGCGAGGTACAGCGCGCTGCACGAGGTGACCAGGCCGATCAGGGTGCCCATCGGCCACAGCACCAGGCAGATCGTGACCACGGCGAGCAGGAAGATGAAGGTGGCCTTCTGGGCGCCGGAGATGACCACGTGCGCCGACTCGTCGGGACGCAGCTCGAGCAGGCCGGTGGTCGAGACCTCCGCGTAGTGGCTGCTGTGCACCCGCTGGATCAGCTGGTCCAGGTCGGCGCGGTTGGCGAGCAGCTGGCGGAACGGACGCCCCAGCGCCTCCTCGACGTCGGCGGTCGCCTCTTCCGTCAGCGGCCGGGCCACCGCGAGCAGGACCACCTCGTCGTTCTCGGCGACGGGGAGCGCCTGCAGGGTCTGGGCCAGCCGCTCCGGCAGCCGCCGGGCGACCTCGGGCTCGGGCTCGTAGTCGACGAGGCTGACCCGCTGGAGCTGGTACATCTCCGACAGCGCGGCGACCAGGACGTCCTCGGTGATCGCCTCGTTGGCGACCAGGATGTCGCCCAGCGGGTCGCCGGTGCGGGAGTGCTCGAGCATCGCGCGCTGGAGCTGCTCGTCGGTCACCAGCCCGGCGCTGGTGAGCAGCTGGGTCAGCTGCAGGCGCTGGCGGCGGGACTCGGCGGTCTCCATCTCGGTCTCGGCCGGTGGATAGGTCGTGTCGATCGCCGCCACGATCTCGTTGACCGTGTGCTTGACCAGCCGGACCGGCCGGTCGGCGCGCTCGGTGACCACGTGGGCGGTGATGGTGTCGTCGGCGTCCGCGGCGGCGACCAGCAGGTGACCGTCGAACACGGCGTACGGGACGACCCGGAACGTGCGGCAGATGCCCTCCGGCAGCAGCCGGGCGAGGGCGGGGTCGAGGGCCTGGCTGAGCCGGGGGACCTGGTGGGCGCGGGCCAGGGTGGCGGCGCCGGAGCCGGCCAGGGGCGGCCGCGAGTCGGTGGCGGCCGACCCGCCGCGTGGTGGGGCCCCGGACGGGCCGGACGACACGGTGGTCATGCGGCACCCGACCCGAAGTTCTGAGCGGCGGTGCCGGCCGGTGCGGCCGGCCCGGAGGTCGAGGTGCGGCCGGACCGCGGACGCATCACGACGTAGGCCAGGTAGGCCAGCAGCAGGACGGCCAACGGGGCGATGAGGAAGGCGACGAACACCACCACGAACACCACGAGCGACACGAACAGGCCGACCGTCGCTGCGCCCACCGACTTGCCAGCCGGCCGTGACGTGGTCGTCTGAACCGACATCTCGAAACTCCCTGCAGCCCGGTTCCGGATGTTCTCCCGGGGTCGTTTCGAACGTAGTCGCGGGTCACCATCGGCGTGTCCACGATGTGTCAACAACCAGGTAACAGCTCGGATCGGTCCGATCCGGGGCCTCCGGGCGGGTCTGGCGGTGCTGCTGTGACTGGTGTTCTCAGTGGGGCCGAAGGGGTCGATGGGGCGTCAGGCGTCACCCAGCCAGGAGCGGACCAGGGCGCCGTACGCCGTCGGCTCGCCGTCGGGCGTGAGCAGTGACATCGGATCGTGGCCATGGTCGGCCCACACCCAGAACAGCACGCCCACCCCCTGCTCGCCGGCCCAGCGCAGGTAGTCCTCGACGTACCCCTCCAGCGGGTCGGTGGCGCCCAGCTCGCCGGTGAGCAGCGGGACCGCACCGGCCAGGGGCGCCAGCACCTCGTCCCAGCAGGCCCGGTCGCCGCAGTCCTTGAAGTCGTAGCTGTGGAACGAGGCGACCAGTTGGTCGTCGGCCGGAGCGAACTCGCGCCAGTGCGCCAGGTCGTTGGCGTAGTCGAGGCCGGCGAGCAGGACCGGCTGCTCCGCGCCGGCACCGCGGATCGCCGCGACGACCGCGGTCATGCCCTCGGCGCGGTAGGTCACCCGCCCCAGCGTGGCGGTCCGGTCGTCCTCGACCGGCGGATTGCAGCCGCCGTCGCGCCAGCACGACCAGGTCAGGTCGAAGACCTGCTCGCCGGTCGGGCCGTATCGGGAGTAGGGCTCGTTGAACGCGTCGAACATCACCGACGGGTTGTCGGCGAAGGTGCCGGCCAGCGACCGCCAGAACGCCAGCGACTCGGCGTCGGGCATCGCCAGGTTGCCGAACTCCGGCGTCTCGGCACGCTTGCGGCTGTGCAGGTCGAGCACGACGACCGCCCCGGCGTCGTTGAGGGCCCGCACGAAGCGGGTCACCTGCTCGCGGTAGCCCTCGACCGTGCGCTCGTGGTACTCGTCGCTGACCGGGGCGCCCCGGGTGCCCAGCCAGCAGTCCTGGTTCAGCGGGAGCCGGACCGTGTTGACGTTCCAGGCGGCCATCGCCTCGGCCTCGTGGGCGAACGGGTCCGCGGCCGCCACGGTGTCGAGCGCGGAGTAGCCCCACCCCTGGGCGCAGGCGTACTCGAAGCTGCTCCAGTTCACCCCGCGCGGCACGAACCCGCGTCCGCTGCGGGCGTCGACCAGCCGGTTCCCCTCGACGCGGACGTGCGCGGCGCCGGCCGGGGACTCGCCGGCGGCGTCGTCGGGGCCGAGCGTCACGAACCCGACGGCCGCGCCGGCGCAGAGCAC
The DNA here is from genome assembly GCF_003660455.1 of Nocardioides ferulae. Taxonomy (GTDB): domain Bacteria; phylum Actinomycetota; class Actinomycetes; order Propionibacteriales; family Nocardioidaceae; genus Nocardioides; species Nocardioides ferulae. The sequence continues at coordinate 177,553 of NZ_QZVR01000004.1, forward strand.
CAACCCCCCGGCGAGCAGCCAGTGCCAGGCGCGATGCCGCCGCTGCGCTGCGGGGGCGCGGTCGGCGGGCGGGCGGCTCGCGTCGTCCGCTGTGCCCTCTCGGCCGGCCGTGGCCCGCCCGAGCCGATCCCGACCCCTCAGCCGCATCTTCGTCCCGCGCTCCCTCGCTCTGCGTCGATGCTAGGCCGCTCCCGACCGCTCTCGGCACCCCTGCCGGGGCCCTGTGGACGAGTCGTAGCCGAACGGTGGCCGAACCGTGGACGATCCGGACGCATGACCGGAGCCGGCGCGGTGCACGGACCGCGTCGGGCGCGCCGCACAGCAACCGGTGAGGCCCGCGCGCGGGCCTCGTTGCCGCCCGGCTGCGCCGGTACGGTGGCCCGATGACCGAGGCTCCCTCCGCTGCATCCCCTGCCGCTCCCCCTGGCGGCCTGCACCCCGCACCGCAGACGCCCGAGACCGTCTTCACCTACGCCGCCCCGGCGTTGAAGTTCGGCCGCGGTGCCTCCGGCGAGATCGGCCACGACCTGCTCGGGCTGGGGGCGCGCCGGGTGCTGCTGGTCACCGATCCCGGCGTGGCCGCCACCGGGCACCCCCAGCGGATCGCCGAGCAGTGCGCCGGCCACGGCGTCACCGTCACGACGTACGACGCCGTGCACGTCGAGCCCACCGACGCCTCGCTGCTGCACGCGATCGAGTTCGCGCGCGAGCACGGCCCCTTCGAGGCGGTGCTGGCCGTGGGCGGCGGCTCGGCGATCGACACCGCCAAGGCGGTCAACCTGCTCACCACCAACCCCGGCGAGCTGATGGACTACATCAACGCGCCGGTCGGCAAGGCCCTGGCGCCCAGCCGGCCGCTGCTGCCGCTGGTGGCGGTGCCGACCACCACCGGCACCGGCAGCGAGAGCACCACGATCTGCGTGCTCGACGTGCTGTCGCTGCACGTCAAGACCGGGATCAGCCACCCGGCGCTGCGGCCCCGGCTCGCGGTCGTCGACCCCGACCTGACCATGAGCCAGCCGGCGATGGTCACCGCGGCCGCCGGCATGGACATCCTCTGCCACGCGCTCGAGAGCTACACCGCCCGCTGGTTCGCCGACTTCGACGCCAAGCAGCCCGAGCAGCGGGTGCCCTACTGCGGCGCGAACCCGATCGCGGACCTGTGGTCGGAGCGGGCGCTGTCGCTGCTGGCCGGCGCGTTCCGCGGCGCGGTGCGCGACGGCGGCGACGCGGCGGCCCGCGAGCAGATGGCGCTGGCCGCGACGTTCGCCGGGCTCGGCTTCGGCAACGCGGGGGTGCACATCCCGCACGCCAACGCCTATCCGATTGCCGGCCGGGTGCGGGACTTCCGGCCGGCCGGCTATCCGCAGGACGAGCCGATCGTGCCGCACGGGATGGCGGTCTCGCTCACCGCACCCGAGGCGTTCCGGTTCACCTTCGAGGCCGCGCCCGAGCGCCACCTCCGCGCGGCACGGCTGCTCGACCCCGACGCCCGCGGGGACGGTCCGGACCTGCTGCCTGCCGTGCTGACCGCGCTGATGCGCGACATCGGGATCCCGGGCGGGCTCGCCGCGGTCGGCTACGAGGAGGGCGACGTCGACGCGCTCGTCGACGGCGCGCTCAAGCAGCAGCGGCTGCTCGCCACCGCCCCGCGCCCGGTCGAGGCCGACGACCTCGCCGCGATCATCCGCGCCTCGATGCACCACCGGTAGATCGCCGACCCGTCACAGATTCCCGCGTTCTCGCGGCGTGTCGGGGAACGTTCGACGGGTCGATGGCGATGGTGACCGAGAGACCGAGGGGGTTCCGGGTCCTTCGACGTCTCATCCCGCTCTGCCTGGGCGCGGTCGCCGGCACGGGCGATGGGAGACTGGCCGGGTGCAGCGCGCCTTCCTCCTGACCTGTGCGGCGTACGCCGGGCTGGTCGCCGCATCGGCCTGGTGGCTGCCGGCCAGGGTGCCGCTGCACTTCGGCGGGTCGGGTGAGCCGGACCGGTGGGGCAGCCGCACCGAGGCGTTGTGGACCTTCGGTCTCGTGGGGGCCGGCGTGGCCGTGCTGCTGGGCGGCCTGGCCGCGCTGACCGCTCGGCTGCCGCTGCGCTCGAGCCTGGTCAACATTCCGCACAAGGACTGGTGGACCGCCACCGAGGAGCGCGAGGCCGAGGCCCGGAGACGGCTCCGGAACGACCTCTACGGCTTCGGCGCCGCCACGATGCTGTTCCTCGGCACGATGGTGGTGAACACCGGGATCGCGGCTCGCAGCGACGAGCCGTCGCTGGGCTGGTCGTTCGCCCTCGCCACCGGCCTCTTCGTCGTCGGCGTCTTGGCCTGGGCGGGCTGGACGACCTTCGCCCGCTACCGCCCCGAGGAGGCCCGATGACCGAGCTGCTGGACGCCGCCGAGCAGGGCGGCGCCGCCGTGCCCACCCCCGAACTGCTGGCCGAGCTGCGCCGGCGCGGCGTCGCCGACGTCGACGACTCGACCCTGGCGCGGGCGCTCTACTCCTCCGACGCCTCGCTCTATCGCGTGGTGCCCCAGGTCGTGGCCCGGCCCCGGCACCGCGACGAGCTGCTCGCCGTCCTCGACGTCGCGCGCAGCACCGGCGTACCCCTCACCATGCGCGGCGCCGGCACCTCGATCGCCGGCAACGCGGTCGGCCGCGGCATCGTCGTCGACACGGTGCGGCACCTCAACCGGGTGCTCTCGATCGACGCCGAGGCCCGCACCGCGGTGGTGCAGCCGGGCGTGGTGCACGCCGACCTGCAGCGCGCCGCCGCGCCGCACGGGCTGCGCTACGGCCCCGACCCGTCGACCCACACCCGCTGCACGATCGGCGGGATGATCGGCAACAACGCCTGCGGGTCGCGGGCGCTCGGCTACGGCCGCACCGCCGACACCGTGCAGGGCCTCGACGTCGCGTTCGGCACCGGCGAGGTGGTCTCGGCAGGCTCGGCCACGGGGGGCGGCTCGACCGGTGGCGCCGCGGCCCTGCTCGACCTGGTCGGCGCCCACCTCGAGCACGTGCGCACCGGCTTCGGCCGGTTCACCCGGCAGGTCAGCGGCTACTCACTCGAGCACCTGCTTCCCGAGAACGGCCGCCGTGTCGACCGGTTCCTCGTCGGCTCCGAGGGCACCCTCGGCCTGGTGCTCGAGGCCACCGTCGACCTGGTCGAGGAGGCCGACCGACTGCTGGTCGTGCTCGGCTACCCCTCGATGGCCGAGGCCGCCGACGCCGTGCCCGCGCTGCTGGCCGCGGTGCCGCAGGACATGGCCGCCTGCGAGGGCCTCGACGCCCGGATCGTCGACCTGGTGCGGGCCCGCGGCGGTGCCGTGCCCGAGCTGCCGCGCGGTGCCGGCTGGCTGTTCGTCGAGGTGACCGGCCCGGAGCGCGACGCCCTCGCCCGGCGCGCGGTCGACGCCGGCGGTGCGCTGGCCCACCGGCTGGTGCCCGACCTGGCCGAGCAGGCCGCCCTGTGGCGGATCCGCGAGGACGGCGCCGGCCTGGCCGCCAAGAGCCTGCCGAGCATGGCCTACTCCGGCTGGGAGGACGCCGCGGTCCCGCCCGAGCACCTCGGCGCCTGGCTGCGCGACTTCGACGAGCTGCTGACCGGCCACGGCCTGCACGGCGTGCCCTACGGCCACTTCGGCGACGGCTGCGTGCACGTGCGCATCGACTTCCCGTTCACCGCCGGTGATCCCGCCAGCAGCCGGGTGTTCCGAGACTTCCTCGTCGCCTCGGCCACCAAGCTCGCCGGCTACGGCGGGTCGCTCTCCGGCGAGCACGGCGACGGTCGGGCCCGCTCGGAGCTGCTGCCGCTGATGTACGACGCCGAGTCGCTGCGGCTCTTCGCCGCGGCCAAGGCGGTCTGCGACCCCGACGGCGTGCTCAACCCCGGCGTGCTGGTCGACCCCGAGCCGCTCGACGCCTCGCTGCGTCCGGTGCGCGCGCGGCAGCGGGTGGTGCCCGGTCTGCGGTTCCTCCACGACGACGGGTCGGTGGGCAACGCCGTGCACCGCTGCACCGGCGTCGGCAAGTGCGTGTCGCCGAAGACCAACGGCGTCATGTGCCCCTCCTACCTGGCCACCCGCGAGGAGAAGGACTCCACCCGCGGCCGGTCCCGGGTGCTGCAGGAGGCCCTCGACGGAGCGCTGGTCGACGGACTCGCCGACCCGGCCGTGCACGAGGCGCTCGACCTCTGCCTGGCCTGCAAGGGCTGCGCGTCGGACTGCCCCACCGGCGTCGACATGGCGACGTACAAGTCCGAGGCCCTGCACCAGACCTACTCGGGGCGCCGCCGGCCCCGCGGTCACTACCTGTTGGGACGGCTGCCGCGCTGGGCGGCGCGGGTGGCGCCGGTGGCGCCGCTGGCGAACCGGATGATGCGGCTCAAGCCGGTGGCGACGCTGGCCCGGGCGACCGCCGGCATCGACCAGCGCCGCTCGATCCCGACGTTCGCGACCACCACGCTGCGCAAGAGCGCCGTGACCGGCCGGCTGGGCGACGGCGACACGCCCGATGTGTGGGTGTGGGCCGACTCGTTCACCGACCACTTCCTGCCGGGCAGCGGCCACGCTGCGATCGCGGTGCTCGAGGCGGCCGGGCTGCGGGTGCGGGTGATCGAGGAGCCGGCCTGCTGCGCGCTGACCTGGATCACCACCGGGCAGCTCGACCAAGCGCGCCGCATCGTCGCCCGCAGCGTCGCCACGCTCGCGCCGTACGTCGCCTCGGGAGTGCCGGTGGTCGGGCTGGAGCCGTCCTGCCTGGCCACGTTGCGCAGCGACGCGGTCGAGCTCAGCGACGACCCGCGGGCCGCCGAGGTGGCCGGGGGAGTGCTCACGTTCGCCGAGCTGCTGACCCGGCTCGACTGGACCCCGCCCGACCTCACAGGGGTCGAGGTGGTGGCCCAGCCGCACTGCCACCACGCCAGCATCCTCGGCTGGGGCCCCGACGAGGCGCTGCTGAAGAAGGCGGGCGCGAGCGTCACCCGGGTGGCCGGCTGTTGCGGCCTGGCCGGCAACTTCGGCATGGAGCAGGGCCACTACGAGGTATCCGTCGCGGTGGCCGAGACCCACCTGCTGCCGGCGGTGCGCTCGCACCCCGACGCCGTGGTGCTGGCCGACGGCATGTCGTGCCGGGTGCAGCTCGACGACCTCGCGGGCGTCCCCACCATGCACCTCGCCGAGCTGTTCGCCTCGCGGCTCGTAGGATCGGCCGGGTGAACCCCCGACACCGACGCATGGTCATCCCGGCGCTGCTGGGGGTGCTCTTCGTGATCGTCGTGGTCGCCGCGGTGGTCGGGCGGTGAGCGCCGAGCCACTGCTCCGCGCGCTAGCCCGGATGCGGTCCTACGTGCTCGACCCCGACGTGCTGGTGCGTGCGGTCGCCTCCGGCCGGCAGAAGGGTGAGCAGCCCCGGTGGCGCCGCGTCGAGCTGCGCTACGTCGACCTGAAGGCCGGCCGCCACCTGCAGGTCACGGCGTACGACGCCACCCAGGCGCACACCTCCAACCACGCCGTCGGCGAGGCGGCGCGCGAGGCCGTCGACGCGCTGCTCGACGAGCCGTTCGCCAACTGGCACGTCGACACCACCACCGAGAGCCACCAGCTGCGGGTCACCAAGAAGCTCGAGGCGATCGTGCACAGCTCCGCACGCGAGGCCGCCGTCGAGGTCGACCGCGGCCACGACCGTGGCAAGGAGCGGCTGCTGCCCGAGGACGACCCGGTCTTCCGGGCGCTCGGCCTGGCCGACGAGCAGGGCCGGATGAAGCCGAGCCGGCAGGCGAAGTACCGCCAGGTCGAGGAGTTCCTGCGGCTGCTCGACAGCGCGCTGGGCGAGGCGATCGAGAAGGGCCACGTGCGCCGCCCGACCCCCGAGGAGCCGCTGCGCATCGTCGACCTCGGCTGCGGCAACGCCTATCTCACCTTCGCCGCCCACCGCTTCCTCACCGCCGTGCGGGGGCTGCCGGTGCACCTGGTCGGGGTCGACGTGAAGGAGCAGTCGCGCGAGCACAACAGCCGGGTCGCCGCCGACCTCGGCGTGGCCGACGGTCTCGAGTTCGTCGTGGGGTCGATCACCGGCGTCGAGCTCGACCCCGCGCCCGAGGTGGTGCTCGCCCTCCACGCCTGCGACACCGCCACCGACGAGGCGCTGGCCCGGGCCGTGGAGTGGGAGGCGCAGCTGGTGCTCGCCGCACCCTGCTGCCACCACGACGTCGCCGCCCAACTGCGCCGCGCCCCCACCCCTGGCCCCTACGCGATGCTCACCCGCCACGGCATCCTGCGCGAGCGGCTCGCCGACACGCTCACCGACGCGCTGCGGGCCTCGCTGATGCGCATCGAGGGCTACCGCGTCGACGTCACCCAGTTCGTCGAGAGCCAGCACACCCCCCGCAACACCCTGCTGCGGGCGGTGCGCACCGGCAAGGTGGTCAAGGGCGGCGGCGTCCGCAAGGAGTACGACGACCTGGTCACCGAGTGGCGGATCCGGCCGCGGCTCGGCGAGCTGCTCGGGGTCGGGGCCGCGACCGGCGGGCCGGTGGACGAGCCCGGCGAGGGCTGAGCGTGCGCGGCCGCGCCCTCGACCGGGTCCTCGGCTGGGCCGCCGTTGCGCCACTGCTGCTCGGCGCCGCGGCCGCGCCTGCCGCCGGTGACGGTGAGGTGGTGTTCCGGCTGCAGGACCCCGCGATCGTCGAGGCCAGCGGGCTGGCCGTGGTCGACGGGCTCTTCGTCACCCACAACGACTCCGGTGACGGCGGGCGCCTGTTCACCGTCGACCCCGCCACCGGCGAGACGGTGGGGGTGACCAGCTGGGCCGACGAGCCCGACGACCTGGAGGCGATCGCGCCCGCCGGCGACGGCCACGTGTGGGCCGGCGACATCGGCGACAACCTGGCGGGCCGCGACTCGATCAGCGTGCTGCGGGTGCCGGTCGGGCGAGGCGACCGCGCGCCGGACCCCACGGCGTACCAGCTCACCTATCCCGACGGCGCGCGCGACGCCGAGACGCTGCTCGCCCACCCGGTGACCGGCCGGCTGCTCGTGGTGTCGAAGGTGATCTTCGGTGGCGTCCTGTACGCCGCGCCCCGCCGCCTCGACGCGGCGGCACCGAACCCGATGCGTGCGGTCGGGCGGGTGGTCGGGTTCGCCACCGACGGGGCGTTCTTCCCCGACGGCCGCCATCTGGTGCTGCGCGACTACGGCTCGGCGACCGTCTACTCCTGGCCCGACCTCGAGGAGGTCGGCTCGTTCGCGCTGCCCGACCAGCAGCAGGGGGAGGGGATCGCCGTCGACGACGCCGGCCGGGTCTTCGCCGGCACCGAGGGGCTGCACGCGCCGGTGCACCGGGTGCGGCTGCCGCGGGGGGTGGCCGAGGCGGTCGCGCCGGTCGACACCGCCACCGGTGAGGAGGACACCGCGACGCCGTCGGACCCTGCTACCGCACCGGACGCGGCGTCCGACCGTCCGACACCGGTGTGGGCCTGGGCGGTCGCCGGTGGGTTGGGCGGGATCGCGGTGATCGCCGGCGCGGCGATGGCCGTGCGGCGGCGGCGCTGAGCGGCGTCGGCCCTCCGGGACGACGTCATACGACCAGGTCGCTGCGGCGACCGCAACGTATGACCTCCCCGGGGCGGGCATGGCGGGACCGGCCACGGGAAACCTCAAGGCATGCCCCGACTCCGCCGCACCTCACCCGACCAGCCGGGCTGGACCCGGCGGCGGGCCGGGCGCGGCTTCGTCTACCTCGACCAGCAGGGGCAGCGGCTGGGTGACGACGACGTGCAGCGGATCCGCGACCTGGTGATCCCGCCGGCATGGACCGACGTGTGGATCACGCCCTACGAGAACGGTCACCTCCAGGCCGTCGGCACCGACGACGCCGGGCGGCGGCAGTACCTCTACCACCCGCACTGGCGGGCCAAGCGGGACGCCGAGAAGTTCGACCGGATGCTCGAGTTCGGGCAGGCGCTGGCCACCGCCCGCGAGCTGGTCGTCACCGACCTGGGCCGCGAGGGGATGCCGATGGAGCGTGCCTGCGCGGCCGCGGTGCGGCTGCTCGACCTCGGCTACTTCCGCATCGGCAACGACGTCTACGCCGACACCAACGGCTCGTTCGGGCTGACCACACTCGAGCGGCGCCACGTGCGACGCCAGCAGGACCGGCTGGTGTTCACGTTCACCGGCAAGTCCGGAGTCGACCACCGCATCGAGATCGATGACGCCTCGGTCGTCGAGGCGATCGAGATCATGCGCCGTCGACGCAGCCGCGACGACAATCGGTTGCTGTCCTATCAGGAGTCGCGCTCCTGGCGCTCCCTGCTGCCGGCGCTGGTCAACGACTACGTGCGCAGCAGCACCGGGATCGAGGCGACCGCGAAGGACTTCCGCACCTGGCACGCCACCGTGCTGGCCGCGGCGGCGCTCGCCGAGACCTCCGAGCCGGGGCACAGCGCGGCGTCCCGGCGGCGCGCGATCTCGGGAGCGATGAAGGAGGTCGCGTCGTTCCTGGGCAACACCCCGACGCTGGCGCGCTCCTCCTACGTCGACCCGCGGGTGGTCGAGGCCTACGAGCAGGGCCGCACCATCGCCGACGCGACCGGACGCACCCACGACACCCCCGACGAGCGGCAGGCGGCGTTGGAGCGCGCTACGTTGCAGCTGCTCCAGCAGTGACCGGCAGCGACCAGCATCGAGCAGGGGAGGCGAGGGGCGTGCGGATCCGGGTCGTCGAGGGCGACATCACCCAGCAGCGGGTGGACGCCGTGGTGAACGCGGCGAACCGCGCCCTGCGCGGGGGTGGCGGGGTGGACGGCGCGATCCACGCGGCCGGCGGACCGGCCGTGCTCGACGACTGCGTGCGCCGGTTCCCGCGGGGGCTCGACACCGGAGATGCCGGCTGGACCACCGCCGGCGACCTGCCGGCCCGCTGGGTGATCCACGTCGTCGGTCCCAACCATCGCGCGGGTGAGCGCGACCGGGCGCTGCTCACCTCCTGCTACCGCCGTGCGCTGGAGGTCGCCGACGAGCTCGGCGCGCGGACCGTCGCCTTCCCGCTGATCAGCGCCGGCATCTACGGCTGGCCTCGCGACGACGCGGTCGCCGCCGCCCTCGAGACGCTCGCCGCGACCCCGACGGCGGTCGAGGAGGCGCGCATGGTGGCGTTCGGGAGGGCGGCGTACGACGAACTCGCGGGCGCGCTGGAGCGGCTCGGCGGGTAGCCGGCCGGGTGGGTGCTGCCTGCGGCTTCCCCTAGGGATGCAGCCGAACCCTCACTTCCCCAGGCGAACACGGCTAGGGAAGCGCAGGTTCATCACGGGATGCAGACAAAGGGACGCTGCAGGTTCGTCTGCATACCGTGGTGAAACGACAAGCGGTCGATCAGCCGCTCTGCTCGACCACCCAGCCGATGCAGGCGCAGAGCGCCTCGACGTCGGCGGGGTCGACGGCGGGGTACATCGCGACGCGCAGCTGGTTGCGGCCGAGCTTGCGGTAGGGCTCGGTGTCGACGATGCCGTTCGCGCGCAGCGTCGCCGCGACCGCGGCGGCGTCGACGGACTCATCGAAGTCGATGGTGCCCACGACCAGCGAGCGGTGCGCCGGGTCGGCGACGTACGGCGTGGTGTAGGCGGTGCGCTCGGCCCAGCCGTAGAGCAGGTCGGAGGAGGTGGTGGTGCGCTCGACCATGCCCTTGAGGCCGCCGTGGGCGTGCATCCAGTCCAGCTGCTCGGCCATCAGGAAGAGGGTGGCGACCGCCGGGGTGTTGTAGGTCTGGTTCTTCGCGGAGTTGTCGATCGCGGTCGGCAGGTCGAAGAACGCCGGGATGTGCCGGCCGGAGGCGGCGATCTCGGCGGCGCGATCGAGCGCGGCCGGCGACATCAGGGCCAGCCACAGGCCACCGTCGGAGGCGAACGACTTCTGCGGAGCGAAGTAGTAGACGTCGGCCTCGGCAGCGTCGAGCGGCAGCCCACCGGCGCCGGACGTGGCGTCGATGACCACGAGCGCCTCGTCGGCGGAGGTGCCGACCGGCCGGACGACCGGCGCCATCACCGCGGTCGAGGTCTCGTTGTGGGCCCAGGCGTAGACGTCGACGCCGGCCTCGGCGACCGGGTCGGGGCGGGAGCCGGGGTCGGCGGCACGGATCGACGGCGCGGCCAGCCAGGGGGCGTCGGCGGCGGCCTTGGCGAACTTCGAGGAGAACTCGCCGAACGTGAGGTGCTGGCTCCTCTCCCGGATCAGGCCGTAGGTGGCGATGTCCCAGAACGCGGTGGCGCCGCCGTTGCCGAGCACGACCTGGTAGCCCTCGGGCAGCGAGAACAGGTCGGCGAGGCCCTCGCGCACCCGGCCCACCAGGTTGCGCACCGGCGCCTGCCGGTGCGAGGTGCCCATCAGCGAGGCGCCGGTGGCGGCCAGTGCTTCGAGGTGGCTCGGCCAGATCTTCGAGGGGCCGGAGCCGAACCGCCCGTCGGCGGGCAGCAGGTCGGCGGGGATCTGCGGGGTGTCGGCCATGGACAACCTTCCGGGGTGCGTCGTGGTGGTTCCTGACGACGCTGTCAGCAGGCCTATTCTGGCACCCGCCCACTACCGACTTTCTCGAGGAGTCCTCCGATGACCCACGCCCCCGGATTCGCCCGTCAGGGCCAGTACCGGACCGCGCTCCGCGTCGGCGGCGCGGTGCTGCTGCTGGCGGGCATCCTCACCTTCGTCTGGGGCGTCGCGGGGGTGTTCGGCGCCGAGTTCGAGCCGGAGGGGCGCCGGATCGTGGCGTTCATCGGGGGCCTGCCCATCATCGGGTTCGGCGCGATGCTGCTGCAGTGGGGGTTCCTGGGGGCCGGCGCCCGCTACGCGGCAGGCGAGACGATGCCGGTCGTGAAGGACTCCGCGGCCTACCTGACCGACGGGCAGGGCCTGGCCGGCATCGGCCGTACCGCGGACGACCTGTCGGCCGACGTCGCCGCCACCGGGCCGTTCTGCCGCCAGTGCGGGGTCCGCAACGACGCCGACGCGCGGTTCTGCGACTCGTGCGGGAGCTCGCTTGGCTGACACCTGCGCCGCGCCGCAGCTGAGCGCCGGCGACCCGGACGGGCTGCGGATCGCCCGCGTCCCGATCACCCACGACGACGCGCAGCGGCTGATCGAGGAGGTGCAGGCCGAGTACGTCGTGCGCTACGGCGGGCGCGACGAGAGTCCTATCGACCCGGCCCACTTCGAGCCGCCGGCCGGCAGCTTCTTCGTCGGCTACGACGCCGACGCGGTGGCCGTCGCCACCGGAGCCTGGCGCCGCTCGGGCGTGGCCGCGCTCGGCACCGACGCGACCGCCGAGATCAAGCGCATGTACGTCGTGCCCGCGGCGCGCGGGCGGGGTCACGCCCGCCGGATGCTCGCCCACCTCGAGCAGAGCGCCCGGGAGGCGGGGTTCGCTGCCCTGGTGCTCGAGACCGGGCTGCGGCAGCCGGAGGCGATCGCGCTCTACGAGTCGTCGGGCTACCAGCCGGTGCCCGGCTTCGGCCACTACAAGGACTCCCCGATCTCGCGGTGCTTCGGCAAGCGGCTATGACCCCTAACGCTGGTCCACGGGCGGACCGCGCCGCATAATCGGCGGGTGGCACGCCTGGCCCTGTCGGTGCTCGGTGACCTGCAGGCCCGCGTGGGGGACCGGCCGGTCGAGCTCGGCGCGGTCAAGCAGCGGGCCGTCCTGGGCATGCTGCTGGTCGCCTCGCCCGCCTTGGTCACCGTCGAGGAGCTGACCGACGAGCTGTGGGGCTCGGCCCCGCCGTCGGACCCGCGACGCAACCTCCAGGTCTACGTCTCGGCGCTGCGCAAGGCGCTGGGAGCAGGTGGCGTCCGCATCGAGGGCGACCGGGACGGCTACCGGCTGCTGCCCGAGGACGCCGTGGTCGACGCCGACGGGTTCGCCGAGGCCGTCGGGGCGGCTCGGCAGCGCCTCGAGCAGGGCGACCCCGAGGCCGCGGCCGAGGCTGCGGCCGGTGCCCTCGCCCGGTGGCGCGGGCCGGCCTGGCAGGGGCTGCTCGGCTTCCGGGCTCTCGCGGCCGACGCCGTCCGGTTGGAGGAGCTGCGGCGCCAGGCCCGAGTGGTGCTGGCCCGCGCCCGGCTGGAGCTCGGCCAGCCGCACGAGGCACTGGCCGAGCTGGAGCCGCTGCTCGCGGACGAACCCGACGACGAGGCCCTGCACGCCGACCTGATGCTCGCGCTGCACCGGGCCGGCCGCCGCGACGACGCCCTCGCGCACTACCGCGAGCGACGCCGACGGCTCGTGGCCGAGACCGGACTGGAGCCGGGACGGCGGCTCCAGGACCTTCACCAGGCGATGCTCCGCGACGACCCCGCCCTGGTCGTCGAGGATCCCCGCCTGCGGGCCCGCCGGCACCTGCCGACGCCACTGACCAGCCTGGTCGGACGGCAGCCGGACGTCGAGGACCTGCTCGGCCGGCTGCGGACCGGCTCCGGCCGTCTGGTCACGGTCACCGGTGCGGGCGGCATCGGCAAGACCCGGGTCGCCCTGGCCGCGGCCCATCTGGCGGCCGCCGACCATCCCGACGGCGTCTGGTTCGTCGACCTCGGCGGGCTGGAGGACCCGCGGCTGGTGCCGGAGGCGGTCGCTCACACCCTCGACGTCGAGGTGGGTCCTGACGGCGCCATGCCTGCGCTGCGCACCCACCTGGGCGCCCGCAGGCTGCTGCTGGTGCTCGACAACCTCGAGCAGGTGCTCGACGCCGCCCCGGCCGTGGCCGACCTGCTGGCCGCCTGCCCGGACCTGCGGGTGCTCGCCACCAGCCGGGTGCCGTTGCGGGTGTACGGCGAGCAGGTGCGGTCGCTGGAGCCGCTGCCGGCCGAGCACGCGGTGCCGCTGTTCGTCGAGCGGGCGCGCGCCGTCGACCACCGGTTCGACCCCGGACCCGGCGACGAGGTGGCGGCCGTCTGCGCGGCGCTGGACCACCTCCCGCTCGCGCTCGAGCTGGTGGCGGCCCGCGTCGACACGGTCCCGCTGTCCCGGCTGCGCGCGACGCTCGCCGAGACCGCCGGGCGGCTCGACCTGGCCAGCGAGGGCCCGCGGGACCGCAGCCCCCGTCAGCAGACGCTGCGCAACGCGATCGCCTGGAGCGTCCGGCTGCTCGAGCCGGGCGTCGCGGCGGCGTACCACCGGCTCGCGGTCTTCCGGGGCGGCTTTGACGCCGAGGCCGCCACCGCGGTGGCCGGCGTCGGCGCGGACCGGTTGGAGGCACTGGTCTCGGCCAGCCTGCTGCAGCGTGACGCCGCGGGCCGCTTCGCGATGTTCCAGGCGGTGCGCGAGCACGCCGAGGAGGACGCCGACCCCGCCGACCTTGCGGCGACCCGCGCGGCGCACGCTGCGTGGTACCGGCGGCTCGCGGCGAGCTCGACCGGAGGCATGCGCGGGGCTGCGATGGCCACCTGGGTCGAACGTCTGCGCAGCGATGGCCCCGACCTGCGGGCGGCGATGACCTGGTGGGCCGAGACCGCCGAGGCCGACTCCGGAGCGGAGTCGGCGGAGGGGCTGCTCGACATGGTGGCCGCCCTCGGGCTGTTCTGGTATCGCACCAGTCCCGCCTCGGCCGACGTCGAGTGGCTGCCCCGGGCGCTGCGCCTCGGCGCCGGCTGCGACCCGGCCCTGCGTGCCCGGGCGTGGTACGCGCTGGCGATCTGTCGAGCCGAGCAGGGCCGCACCGAGGAGGCGCTGGCCCACAGCCGGGAGTGCCGGGCGCTGCTGCCGGCCGACGACCTGACCTGGCGGGCGCGCGTGCTCAACACCCTCGGCGGGATCGCCCGCGACCTGGGCCGGCCCGAAGAGGCGGCACCGATGATGGAGGAGAGCATCGCGCTGCGTCGCCGGCTGCAGGAGCCGACGCTGTCGCTGCCGATCGCGCTGGCGAACCGGGCGATGGTCGCCCGTGACCTCGGTGACCTGGACCGGGCCGAGGCATGTCTCGAGGAGTGCCTGCGGATCGCCCGGCGCGAGGACGACCGGCTGGACCAGGCGGTGGCCGAGGCCGGCCTGGCCGACGTGGCCGTCGACCGGGGTCAGGTGCAGCTCGCCCGCGACCTGCTCGCCCGCAGCGTGCCCGTGCTGCGCGAGCTCGGCCAGGAGTTCCGGCTGACCGAGTGCCTCGAGACGCTCGCCGCGCTCGCCGTGCGCGAGGATCGCGCCGAGACGGCCGCTGCGTTGCTCGCCGCCGCCGACCGTGCCCTCGCCGAGGAGGGCGCGACGCTGGTTCCCGCGGACCGTGCGATGCGGGAGCGCAGGGTGGCGCCGGCCGTCGCCGGGCTCGACGCACCGGCGGCCGCCGAGGCGGCACGGCGGGGTGCCGCCCTCGACCTGCCCGCCGCGATCGAGCTCGGCCTGACCGGGGTGTCCGGGGGCGGCTGAGGGTCGCTTGAGGGTTGGTTGAGCGCTCCGCCCCACGATCGGTCGCACGGCCCCGATCCAGGCGAGGAGACCCCGATGACCACCCACCCCAGCCCAGCTATCAGCCCATCCATCAGCCCATCCATCAGCCCGGCCCGCCGGCGACCACCGGCACCCAGGCCGGGTCGGCGCCGTCGGGCGGCTCTCGCCCTGGCCGCCGCCGGCACCCTGGTCGCCGGCACCGGCGGCACGGCGTACGCCGCTCCGACCCGGCACGAGGGCGACCTGCGGGTCGCCATGGGCTACTGGTGCGACCTCGGCTACCAGGCGGCGACCGTCGGGTCGGTCGCCGGCCTGCTCTACGACGACGCCGCCAAGCCGAAGGTCGGCGAGGTGTTCTACGCCTACGTCGAGGTCGCGGCCACCGCCGAGCCGTGCATCGAGCAGCAGATGGTGCCCGACATCGACCTGCCCCCGAACCTGGAGCTGGCGGTGTCGCCGGCCCACCCGATCCGGTGCGTGCGATGGGACTACCGCGACAGTCCCGTCAGCGAGCACGCGGAGACCGCGCTGTGCCCGACCTCGGCCTCGCCGGGCGTCAGCGGCGGCGACTGGAGCTTCCCGCCGCGCAGCCAGGAGCTGTGGCGGCTGCCTTACCAGACCGGATGGGAGGTGCAGGTCCCGGTGAAGGCGACGGCGCCGGGGCCCCTGGCCGTGCGGTTCCACGCCCAGGTGATCGACGGGGTGACCGACCCCGTGCTGAGCCCGTTGTCGCCCTCGGTCGACGTCGGTGGCGGTGCTCCGGCCTCGGTGACGACCGACGTCGCCGAGGTGGTCCGGCTGGGCCGCACCGGTGGCGCCGTCCCCACGACGCTGCGCGCCGAGCCCGCCGGAGCAACGGTCAAGGTGGTGCTCCGTGCCCAGCGGGACGGCCGCTGGGCGACCGTCGCCAGTCGTGCCGCTTCGGCCACCGGGTCGTCCCAGACGGTCCGGGTGCCGGTGCCCCGGGCGTGGCGCGACCGGCTCCCGACCAGGGGGCTGCGGGCCAAGGTGGTGGTGAGGGTGCGGACGGACTCGGGGACGGGTCAGCGCGCCGCCGACGGTTTCACGCTGAGGAAGTGACGAGATGGCGACCACCTCCACCCCCACGACGGCCGAGCGGCCCGGCCGGCTCGGATCTCGGACCCGCGCAGCGGCCGCACTGTTGACCGCCGGCGTCACGGTGGTGGCGACGGCCCTGGCCGCCGTCGTCGTCCTGGCCTCCTCGGCCTCGGCGGCGCCCACCCGGCACGAAGGCGATCCGCGCTACCTGTTCGGGGAGTGGTGCAGCACGCAGCTGCCGGCGGTCACCGTGGGCGGTGTGGCGGGGCTCGTCTACGACGACGCCGCTCCGCCGGCCGCCGGCGACGTTGTCTACGCCTATGTCGAGGTGGCCACGCTGGCCGAGGACTGCTCGATGCCGATCGTGCTGCCGGAGGTGCGGCTCGGGCCGGGGGAGGAGCTGGCCGTCTCGGCTGCCCACCCGATCCGCTGCGTGCGGTGGGACTACACCTCCGGCAGCGCTGTCGAGCAGCCGTTCACCCAGGGGTGCCCCACCAGCGCCTCGCCGCCTGTGAGCGGCGGTACCGCCAGCTTCCCGGACGCCTCCGGCAACCCGTGGGGGGTGCCGTATCGGCACGGCATCGAGATCCAGGTGCCGGTGCGGATGACCACCGCCGGCCGGCACGCCCCGGTCTTCCCGTCCCTGGTCATCGTGGGTGGAAAGCGGCAGCTCCTCGAACCCTCCACGCCGTCGTTGCAGGTGCAGGAGGGCGGCGGCCCGCCGACCAGTGACCCGTCGAGCCCGCCGACCAGTGACCCGTCGAGCCCGCCGACCAGCGACCCGACGAGTCCGCCGACCAGTGACCCGACGAGTCCGCCGACCAGTGACCCGTCGAGCCCGCCGACCAGCGACCCGACGAGCCCGCCGACCAGCCAGCCGCCGGTGCCGGGCGCGGTGAACGGCCCGATCGTGTTCCAGAGCTCGCGGAGCGGCAACCCGCACCTGTTCCTGGTCGAGCCCGACGGCAGCGGCCTGCGACAGCTCACCACGACCGGCGGCAACCTGAGCCCGGCCGTCTCACCGGACGGCACCCGGATCGCGTGGGTCCGTGACGGCGACCTGTGGACCATGGATGCCGATGGCTCCGATGCCCGGCGCGTCACCTCGACCGCCGCAGCCGAGGCCTCGCCGACGTGGTCGCCCGACGGCACCCGGATCGCCTACACCTCCAACGCCGCGCCCGACGGCGGCAGCGACCTCGAGGTCCTGGTGGTGCGTGCCGACGGGACCGGCGGGGTTCGGCAGGTCACCGCCAACACCGTCACCGACCAGCAGCCCGACTGGTCCCCGGCCTCGTCCGACGCGCCCGACGGGCTGATCGCCCTCAGCCGGCGCAGCGCCCAGGGTGGCATCGTGGTCGTCGACCCGGCGACGTCCGTCGAGCGCAACCTCACCCGCGGTCAGGTGGTCGGCGGGGATGCCTTCGCCGGCCACGACGACCACCCGGACTGGCACCCGTCCGGCACCGCGCTCGCCTTCACCCACCCCTTCGAGGCGGACGGCGGCGGGCTGCCCGCGATCTGGTCGATCGCGCTCGACGGCTCCGGGCTCCAGCGGCTCTCGCGCTCCCCGAGCGTCAGCGACAGCGACCCGGCGTGGTCGCCGGACGGCACCCGGGTCGCCTACGTGCGCGCCGACGGCACCGACCGTGACGTGGCGGCGATGGCGGCGGACGGGAGCGGGGTGGTCGAGGTCGCCCCGTCGGCCGCCCACGACATCGCCCCCGCCTGGCTGCCCGCCACGCCCACCGACCCGCCGACCGGTGAGCCCAGCCCGACCGGTGAGCCCAGCCCGACCGGCGAGCCCAGCCCGACCGGCGAGCCCAGCCCGACCGGCGAGCCCAGCCCGACCGGCGGGCCCGGCGAGCCCCCGGCCGCGGACCCGGCCTCGGTGGCGGTGACGGTGCCCGGCACCGTCCGCCTGGCCGCCACCGGTGGCCGGGTCCCGGTCCGGGCCCAGGCCGGGCCCACGGGTGCGTCGCTGAGCCTGATCCTCCAGGTGCGGCGGTCCGGTGCGTGGCAGCCGGTGAGCCGCCTGACCGTGCCGGTCGCGGAGCCCGGTAGCGCGCTGCACCGCCTCTCGGTCCCGCGGCGGGTGCGCCGCCAGCTCGGGACGGCCCCCGCCACCGCCCGGGTGACCGCGATCCTGCTCGCGCCGGACGACGGGCAGGACCGCGACCGCGAGCGCTTCCGGCTGCGCCGCTGAGGGCACCGACCCGCATTCCCGCGGCGCGTCGAGGGACGATCGATCCCCTCGGCGCGCCGCGGTGAGCCGAGGCACGACCCGCCTCCCCTAGGGTGCGGCGCATGGGATGGTTCAGCGACCGCGGCGACGATCAGCCCGACCCGAGCCGCATCGCGCAGCTCGAGGAGCGGGTACGCCGCCTCGAGGTGACCGTCGCGCTGCTGGCTCAGGAGCGAGGTTCGTTGCCGGACGTCGACGGCGCTGCGGCCGCCGGCGACCCGTGGGCCGACGTCCGCGACCTGGTGGCGCGCGGCAAGAAGATCCAGGCGATCAAGGTGGTCCGCGAGCGGACCGGGATGGGCCTCAAGGAGGCCAAGGAGCTCGTCGAGTCCTGGTGAGCCCGCTCAGCCCGCCGACACCACGGCGTACCGCTCGTCGCGGATCGGCCCGCCCCACAGCGCGGGGTCCTCGAGCGGCCTCAGCTCGGCCTCGCGGCCGGTCGAGGCCACCAGCGCCGTGGTCTGGGCCGCGGTGAGGCCGGCCCCGGTCCACCAGGATCCTTCGATCAGCACCAGCCGGCCGCCCGGAGCGAGCAGCGCCACCCACCGGGCAAGGACGTCGGCCGGATCGGGCAGCGCCCACAGCACATGGCGCGACAGCACCACGTCGTAGGTCCCGGGGCTCAGCGGCGGGCGCGCCGCGTCGGCGCAGGTCACGCTGACGTCGGGCAGCGCTGCGGTCTTCTCGCGTGCCAGGCGCACCATCTCGCCGGAGAGGTCGAGCCCGTCGACGACGTACCCGTCGCCGGCCAAGAGGGCCGCCAGCGTGCCCGTGCCGCAGCCGAGATCGGCGACGCGCGCCGGGGCCGCCGGCAGCAGGTCGGCCAGCAGCGCCCGCCAGGCACGGCGTACCAGGGGGTCGCGAAGACCGTGGTCGGGAGCCTCGTCGAACGTTGGGGCCTGCGCGTCCCACGCAGCGGCCTGGTCGCGGGTGCTCAACCGTTCGCTGCTGTTGCCGATCGAGGAGTTGTCCACCTCATGGACCCTAGGGGAGGCCTCGCCTTCGAGCGGGTGCGGCCGTGAGGATCCGTCTCGGGGGGATCGACACAGGAGGAAGCAGCGTGCCGACAGAGAGTTCAGCGACCGTGGCCCGGTCCAAGGGGCGTCGGGCGCCGGCCCTGGTGGCCGTCGTCGTCCTGCTGGGGGCGCTGCTGACCGCGGCCCCGGCCTCGGCGGAGATCGAGGACTACCCGTCGTGGCAGCCCGCCACGAAGTGCCAGCCGAAGCCCAAGCCGGGCACCGCCTTCCTCGGCCGGTGGCTGGTCCGCAACCACGGCGGCTCGTTCGGCAGCATCTCGCGCTCGTGCACGAAGAAGAACGTGAGCTCCGAGCACCACGAGGGCCGGGCCTTCGACTGGAGCCTGGACGCGGCGAAGAAGGCCGACCGGCGCCGCGCCCGCGCGTTCCTCGCCCAGGTGCGCGCCACCGATGCCCGCGGCAACACCGACGCCGTCGGGCGCCGGATGGGGCTGATGTATGTCATCTGGAACGACGAGATCTACTCGGCGTGGAACGGCTACGCGCCCGAGCCCTACCTGAGCTCCTCGTGCAAGACGCGGAAGAAGTGCTCCAAGACGCTGCGTCACCGCGACCACGTGCACGTCTCGCTCACCCGGGCGGGCGGCCGGGGCAAGACCAGCTGGTTCGAGCGGCGGATGGGCTGAGCCGCAGCCCACGGCCGCCGTCGGTCAGGAGGCGGCCCGGCGGGCCTGCAACCGCCGCTGCTTGGCCACGAACCGCACCGACGCCCGCTGGGTGAACCCGGGTGCCCACCGACCGACCCGCCAGATCACCCGGGCGGTGCGCGGCGTGACCAGCATCGCCCGGTCGCTGCGTACCGCCTCGAGCACCTGCGCGGCGAGCACGTCGGGGTCGAGCGGACGGCGTACCCCCTGACCCTTGAGGTAGTAGTCGCGCCCGTGGAAGCGCCCGAGGTGGCCCTTCTCCAGGATCGGGGTCTCGACCGCCGAGGGACACACGACCGTGACGCCGACGCCCTTCGCGGCGGCCTCGGAGCGCAGCGCGAGCGACAGCCCGACCACCGCGTGCTTGGTCGCGACGTAGCTGGTGATCAGCCCGGCGGCCATCAGCCCGCCCATCGAGGCGGTGTTGACGATCTGACCGCCCCAGCCGTCGCTGCCGTCGGTGCTGTCGGCCGGGGTGGTGCGGGCCTGGCGGAGCATGAGCGGGTACGCCGCGGCGACGCCGTGCACCACGCCGCGCACGTTGACGTCGATGATCGCGTCCCACTGCGCGAGGGTGAGGTCCTCGGTCTCGCCGCCGAAGGTGATGCCGGCGTTGTTGAACAGCAGGTCGAGCCGGCCGCTGCGGGCGGCGGTCTCGTCGACGAGCGCCTGCACCGCGGCGCCGTCGGTGACGTCGAGGCGCGCGGCGCGGGCGGTGCCGGGGCCGGGGGCGGCCGCGGCGACCCGGGCCGCGGCCACCTCATCGAGGTCGGCGGCGACCACGTCGGCGCCGGCGGCGGTCAGGGCGCGGACCAGCGCGGCACCGATGCCGGAGCCGGCCCCGGTCACCAGGGCGGTGCGGCCCCGGATGCGGTCGGGTGCGGTCGGGTCGGCCTGGAGTCGCGGCGTCGGCATGCCCCGGAGTGTGGCAGGCACCGACCGGTCACGTCACGGGGTCTATGAGAATCTCTCGGTGACTTCCCACGCGTTGTTGTCGCTTCCCACGCGCAGCAACGCGTGGGAAGCGACAGGATCGCCGGATATCCGGCGATTCAGCCGGCCCAGCCGTCGCGCCAGCCGGAGACGCTGTCGGCCGGGCGCGGCGCCGGGCCGGCGTACTTCGCCGACGGCCGGACCAGGCGGCCGGTGCGCTTCTGCTCCAGGATGTGCGCCGACCAGCCGCCGGTGCGGGCGCAGGTGAACATCGAGGTGAACATCGGGGCGGGCACCTCGGCGAAGTCGAGCACGATCGCCGCCCAGAACTCCACGTTCGTCTCCAGCACCCGGTCGGGACGCCGCTCGCGCAGCTCGGCGAGCGCGGCCTGCTCGAGCGCCTCGGCCACCTCGTAGCGCGGCGCGTCCAGCTCGCGAGCGGTGCGTCGCAGCACCCGCGCGCGGGGGTCCTCGGCGCGGTAGACCCGGTGGCCGAAGCCCATCAGCCGCTCGCCGTCGTCGAGCAGCTGCTTGACGTAGCCGCGGGCGTCCCCGTCGCGCTGCTCGACCTCCTCGATCATGTGCAGCACCCGCGACGGCGCGCCGCCGTGCAGCGGCCCGCTCATCGCGCCGATCGCACCCGACAGCGCGGCGGCGACGTCGGCGCCGGTCGAGGTGATCACCCGGGCGGTGAACGTGGAGGCGTTCATGCCGTGCTCGGCCGCCGAGGACCAGTAGGCGTCGATCGCCTTCACGTGACGCGGGTCGGCCTCGCCCTTCCAGCGGATCAGGAACTTCTCGGCCAGCGTGCTGCCCTCGTCGATGACCTTCTGCGGCACCAGCGGCCGGTCCAGCCCGCGCGCGGACTGCGCGGCGTACGACAGCACCATCACCGCGACCCGGCCGAGCTCCTCGCGGGCCTCCTCGTCGCTGATGTCGTAGGTCGGGCGGAACCCGAACGCCGGCGCCAGCATCGCGATCGCCGCCTGCACGTCGACGCGCACGTCGCCGGTGCGGACCGGGATGTTGTGCGCCTCGGCCGGCGCCAGGCCGGGGTCGTAGGCGCCGTCGATCAGCAGCCCCCACACGTTCTCGAACGGCACCCGGCCGACCAGGTCCTCGATGTCGACCCCGCGATAGCGCAGGGCGGAGCCCTCCTTGTCGGGCTCGGCGATCTCGGTCTCGAAGGCGACGACACCTTCCAGTCCGTGCTGGACCTCGGTCATGGCGACTCCTTTGTCGGTGCGGCCCCGCGCAGGGGCCCGAGTGGGGCGAGGGGCGCTGCGGACGGCGTGGCGGAGCAGGCGACGGCTCCGGTCCGCGGACCCCGCGGCATTGTGCACTGTCGGTGCCTGAACGCGTGCGGGCGGTCTGCACGGTTTGCCGCTCGGTTGCTGCATGGCTGGGCGGCGGGTGGGGGCCGGGTGGGAGAGTGGGGCCCATGGACGACGCACTGCCGGACGCTTCCGGGACCAGGCTCCCCGACCTCGCCGCGCTGCGCGAGGAGTACGCCGCGGGGGGCCTGGTCGAGGCCGACCTGGCCGCCGACCCGATCGCGATGTTCCGCCGCTGGCTGACCGAGGCCCTCGCGGCCGGGGTGCACGAGCCGAACGCGATGGTGGTCTCGACGGTCTCGCCCGACGGCTGGCCCTCGTCGCGGCTGATCCTGCTCAAGGGCGTGGAGGAGCGCGGGTTCGTCTTCTTCACCAACACCGCCTCCCGCAAGGGCGCCGACCTCGCGGCCAACCCCCGCTGCGCGCTGCTGTTCCCGTGGCACGCGCTGGAGCGGCAGGTCCGGGTCGACGGCCTCGCCGAGCCGCTTCCGGCCGCCGACGTCGCGGCCTACTTCGCCGTGCGCCCGCGAGGCTCCCAGCTGGGGG
This sequence comes from Nocardioides ferulae, assembly GCF_003660455.1. GTDB lineage: Bacteria > Actinomycetota > Actinomycetes > Propionibacteriales > Nocardioidaceae > Nocardioides > Nocardioides ferulae. The sequence continues at coordinate 199,772 of NZ_QZVR01000004.1, forward strand.
CCTGGGCCTCCCACCAGTCGCGGCCGGTGGCCGGGCGCGAGGAGCTCGCGGCGGCGTACGCCGAGGTGTCGGCGCGGTTCGACGGCGTCGACGTGCCGGTGCCGGAGGAGTGGGGCGGCTACCTGGTGCGCCCCGAGGTGGTCGAGTTCTGGCAGGGCCGGCCCGGGCGGATGCACGACCGGCTGGTCTACCGCCGAGCGGGCGACGGCTGGACCACCGGCCGGCTGGCCCCCTGACCGCCGGTCTCGCCGACCGCAGCGGTCGGCCCGCACCATGTAACGCGGTGTCCAGGCAACTGGTGCGGTGGCCGGACACCGCGGAAGTCGCCCGGACACCGCGTTACAGCCGGCGCGGCGGCGTGAACCGGCGCGACCTGTCCCGATCCGACCCACCCCCAGGAGGCCCGAGGTGCTGCTCCGCCTGTTCCGCGAGAACCTGGTGCGGCCTTATCGTCGACCCCTGGCCGCGGTGGTCGTGCTCCAGTTCGTCTCGACGGTGGCGATGCTCTATCTGCCCAGCCTCAACGCCGACATCATCGACGAGGGGGTGGCCAAGGGCGACACCGGCTACATCGTGCGCACCGGCGCGGTGATGCTCACCGTGTCGCTCGTCCAGATCGCCTGCTCGATCACCGCGGTCTGGTTCTCCTCGCGCAGCGCGATGGGGTTCGGCCGCGACCTGCGCGCCGCCGTCTTCCACCGGGTCGGCTCGTTCTCCGCGCGCGAGGTGGCCCAGTTCGGCGCCCCCTCGCTGATCACCCGCACCACCAACGACGTCCAGCAGCTGCAGATGCTGGCGCTGATGACCTGCACGATGGCGGTCAGCGTCCCGATCATGATGGTCGGCGGGGTGCTGATGGCGATGCGGGAGGACCTCGGCCTCTCCTGGCTGCTGGCGGTCGTGGTGCCCGCACTGTTCCTCGCCGTCGGGCTCGTCGTCTCCCAGATGGTGCCGAGCTTCCGGCTGGTCCAGGAGCGCCTCGACGAGGTGAACCGGGTGCTGCGCGAGCAGCTCGCCGGCATCCGTGTGGTGCGCGCGTTCGTGCGCGAGCCGCAGGAGACCGCCCGGTTCGCCCGCGCCAACGACGGACTGACCGAGGTGTCCGTGCGCGCCGGCCGCTGGATGGCCACGATGTTCCCGCTGGTGATGCTGGTCGTGAACGTCTCCAGCGTCGCGGTGATCTGGTTCGGCGGCCACCGGGTCGACGACGGCAGCATGGAGGTCGGGGCCCTGACCGCGTTCCTGGCCTACCTGATGCAGATCCTGATGTCGGTGATGATGGGCACGTTCATGCTGATGATGGTGCCCCGCTCCGCGGTGTGCGCCGACCGGGTCGCCGAGGTGCTCGACACCCGCTCCACCGTGGTGCCGCCCGCCGACCCGGTGCGCGACGTCGACCTGCACGGGCACCTCGAGCTCGACGCGGTCGGCTTCACCTATCCGGGGGCCGAGCACCCCGTGCTCGACGGGGTCAGCCTCAGTGCCGGGCCCGGCCAGACCGTCGCGGTCATCGGCTCGACCGGCGCCGGCAAGACCACGCTGTTGAACCTCGTGCCGCGGCTCTTCGACGCGACCTCCGGAGCGGTCCTGGTCGACGGCGTCGACGTGCGCCGGCTCGACCCCGAGCTGCTGTGGGCGCGGATCGGTCTCGTGCCCCAGCGCGCGTTCCTGTTCACCGGCACCGTCGCCGAGAACCTGCGCCACGGCCGCCGTGACGCGACCGACGAGGAGCTCTGGCACGCCCTCGAGGTCGCCCAGGCGCGCGACTTCGTCGAGCGGATGCCCGGCGGCCTCGACGCGCCGATCACCCAGGGCGGCACCAACGTCTCCGGTGGCCAGCGGCAACGGCTCGCGATCGCCCGGGCGCTGGTACGCCGCCCCGAGATCTACCTGTTCGACGACGCGTTCTCGGCGCTCGACCTCGCCACCGACGCCCGGCTCCGCGCGGCACTGCGCCCCGAGACCAGGCAGTCGACGGTGCTGATCGTGGCGCAGCGGGTCTCGACCATCCGCGACGCCGACCTGATCCTCGTGCTCGAGGGCGGCGTGGTCGTGGGACGCGGCACGCACGCCGAGCTGCTCGCCGACAACCCGACGTACCAGGAGATCGTCGCCTCGCAGCTGAGCGCGGAGGAGGCGGCATGAGTCACCCCCCGCGCGACCGCTCGCTGCGCGCCCGCCTCCGGCGCGAGCCGGCAGCAGGCGAGACCGCGCCCGCCGACCCGCCGGTCCCCGTGCCGCCCACCCCCGGGGCGGCGCCCGACGCGCCGGCCGGGCCGCCGACCGGTGCGGCGCCCGCGGCCCCGGGTGCCCCCGGCACCTTGAAGGAGACCGAGCGGATCCAGGCCGGTCCCGGCCCGGGCCACGGCCCGATGGGCAGCCGGATGGTCGGCCAGAAGGCGATGACCTTCGGCCCCTCGGCCCGCCGCCTGGTGCGCCGGCTGGCGCCCGAGCGGGGCAAGGCGATCGCGGTGGTGCTGCTCGCGATCGTCAGCGTCACCCTCACCGCCTACGGCCCGCGGCTGCTCGGGCACGCGACCGACCTGGTGTTCGAGGGGCTGTTCGGCCGCCAGCTCGGCGAGCAGCTGCCGGCGGGCACCACCAAGGAGCAGGCGGTCGCGGGGCTCGAGTCGCGCGGCGAGGAGCGGCTCGCCGACATGCTCCGCGGCATGGACGTGGTGCCCGGCGTGGGCGTCGACTTCGACGCGGTCGGACGGGTGCTGCTGCTGGTGCTGGGGGTGTACGCCGCCGCGGCGCTGCTGGCCTGGCTGCAGGGCTACCTGCTCAACGACGTCGTCCAGAGCGCCGTGCGCCGGATGCGCTCCGACGTCGAGGAGAAGGTGCACCGGATGCCGCTGCCCTACTTCGACCGCCAGCCCCGCGGCGAGCTGCTCAGCCGGGTCACCAACGACATCGACAACGTCGCGCAGACGCTCCAGCAGACGATGAGCCAGCTGCTCACCTCGCTGCTGACCGTGGTCGCGGTGATCTCGATGATGTTCTGGATCTCGCCGCTGCTGGCGCTGATCGCGTTGGTCTCGGTGCCGGTCTCGATGGTGCTGACCGCGTTGGTGATGCGCCGCTCGCAGGGCCAGTTCATCGCCCAGTGGCGGCGCACCGGCGCGCTGAACGGCCACATCGAGGAGACCTTCTCCGGCCACGCGCTGGTCACGGTGTTCGGCCGCCGTCAGGAGGTGGAGCGGGCCTTCGCCGAGCAGAACGACGAGCTGTACGAGGCGTCGTACCGCGCCCAGTTCGTCAGCGGGCTGATCATGCCGCTGATGATGTTCGTCGGGAACCTCAACTACGTGGTGATCGCGGTGGTCGGCGGCCTGCGGGTGGCGCACGGCTCGCTGAGCCTCGGCGAGGTGCAGGCGTTCATCCAGTACACCCGCCAGTTCACCCAGCCGCTGACCGCGGTCGCGTCGATGATGAACCTGCTGCAGTCGGGGGTGGCGTCGGCCGAGCGGGTCTTCGAGCTGCTCGACGCCGAGGAGGAGGCGCCCGACCCGGCCCCGGCCGCGGCGCCGCCGTCGCGGCGCGGCGAGGTCCGGCTCGAGCACGTGTCGTTCCGGTACGCCGCCGACGAGCCGCTGATCGAGGACCTCTCGCTGGTCGCCCGGCCGGGCCACACGGTCGCGATCGTCGGGCCGACGGGGGCGGGCAAGACCACGCTGGTGAACCTGGTGATGCGCTTCTACGAGCTCGACGCCGGACGGATCACCCTCGACGGTGTCGACGTGACCGCCGTGCCGCGCGCGGAGCTGCGCTCGCAGATCGGCATGGTGCTGCAGGACACCTGGCTGTTCGAGGGGTCGATCCGCGAGAACATCGCCTACGGCCGGCCGGAGGCGACCGAGGAGGAGGTGCTCGCCGCGGCGCGCGCCACGTTCGTCGACCGGTTCGTGCACGCGCTGCCCGACGGCTACGACACGGTGGTCGACGAGGAGGGCGGCAACCTGAGCGCGGGGGAGCGGCAGCTGATCACGATCGCCCGCGCGTTCCTCGCCGACCCGGCGCTGCTGATCCTCGACGAGGCCACCAGCTCGGTCGACACCCGCACCGAGCTGCTGCTCCAGCACGCGATGGCCGCACTGCGTACCGACCGCACCTCGTTCGTGATCGCGCACCGGCTCAGCACGATCCGCGACGCCGACCTGATCCTGGTGATGGAGTCGGGCCGCATCGTCGAGCAGGGCAGCCACGACGAGCTGCTGGCCGCCGACGGTGCCTACGCCCGGCTCTACCGCTCGCAGTTCGAGGCCGCCGTCGCCTGACGGCCCCAGGGCCGGCCCGGGCGGGCGGTCGGGCGGGCACGGTCGGGCCATGGTGCGGTGGCGTTGGCCTCTGGTTGCGTGGCAACCCGGCGGGTGCAGGTGTGGGGACGTCGAGTCGGCGCTTGTGCAGGCATGGGGACGCCCAGCCGGCGTGGGTGCAGATCTGCGGTAGCGCCGGGTCGGCGGGGTCGGGTCGCCACTGGCGTCGCGTCCGCGCGCCCGCCCGGCTCACCCGGCATGCTGGGGTCCGGCGTGCGGTGCCGGTGACATCGCACTGCGCGGCGATGCGGAGAGGGGAGTCGATGGGCGGCGGAGACAGGGCGGACCGGGGGTGAGCGCGCTCTCGGGCGGGGTCCCCTGGCAGTCGGTCGCGCGCCTGGTCGAGCGGGTCGTCGACGACGAGCATCTGGTCGAGTCGCTGGTGGCGGGGGTGCGCACCGCGGTCCGCGACATCACCCCGCTCGCGCCCGCGGACGTGGCGGGCCACACCCGGGCGCTGCTGATCGCCGCCGCGCGGGCGGTCGCGGAACGGCGCGCCCCCACCGAGGCCGAGCTGGCGTTCGTCGAGGAGCTGGCCGTCACCCGAGCCGGCCAGGGAGTGCCTGTGGAGGCGGTGCTGTCGGCGGTGCACCTGGCGTCTCGCTCGATCTGGAGCCGGGCCCGCGAGCTCGCCCCGCTGGAGGAGGTCACCGCGGTCCAGCTCCTCGAGGCGCGTGAGCTGTACGACGACTGGGCCGAGGTGGTGCGCACGCGCCTGGTCGGCGCCCATCGCCGGGCCACCGCGGAGCAGGCACCGCGCCGAGGCGACCGAGACGTGGCGCTGCTGCGGCGGCTCCTGGCCGGGGGCACGGCCGCCGCCCTGGCGGCGGTCGAGGCCGGTCACCGGGAGACCACGCCGCTGCTGGTGGCGGTGGCCCGGCCCGGTGACGCGGCGACCGTGGCGGCGTTCGAGGCGGCCGTGCGCGGACGCGGCGTACTCCTGGGACGCGTGGACGCGCTGCTGGTGGCGGTCGCCGCGAGGCTCCCCGCGGCGTCGCGCTCGACCGCCGTGCGGATCGGTCTCGCCGGTCCGGCCGAGCCGGAGGAGCTGCACGTGCTGCGCGACCAGGCGGTGGCCGCGCTCGGAGCGGTCGAGATCGCCCGCAGGGAGGGTTGCCACCACGTGTCGGACCTGCCGACCCTCGCCGCGCTCGGTCGCAACGGCGACCTCGGGCTGGTCCTGGCCGCCCGCCACCATGGGTCCCGGACGGAGCTGGCGGGCAGTGTGGACGAGGTCGCGCGCACGGTGCGGGCGTGGGTGGAGCACGACCGCGACGTGCGCGCCGTCGCGCGCGAGCTGTTCGTGCACCCGAACACCGTCCGCAACCGGGTGCAACGGTTCGCCGACGTCACCGGCGTCGATCCGTGGAGCTGCTTCGGCGCGGTCGACGCCTGGTGGCTGTGCCACAGCTGGCTGACCGAGCCCTGAGCTGCCCTTGAGCGGCCCTCGAGCCGAACCTGGCCCGCTGCGCGGGCGATCAGCCGGCCGGCTCCTGGTGCATCTGCTTGAACGACTTCAGCGCGGGGGCCCACAGGTGGGCGACCGGGTCGACCTCCACCTGGACGACGGCGGCCCGACCGCAGTCGCGGGCCCGCTCGAGGGCGCCGCGCAGCTGGGTCGCGTCGGTGACCCGCTCCCCGTGGGCGCCGAGCCCCTCGCCCACGAGGTCGTAGCGGCACGGGGAGAAGTCGCTGAACACGACCCGGTCGGCGGGCAGGTTGGACCCGGTCAGCACCTTGCGGGCCACGGTCGCGACCGGGTGCGCCGCGATCTGCTGGCTCATCTTGACCATGCCCCACTGGCCGTCGACCAGCACCACGAAGACGATCGGCAGCCCGAGCCGCACGGCGGTCTCGACCTCGCCGGGGTGCATCCCGAAGGCTCCGTCGCCGATCAGCACGCACACCGGCCGCCCGGTGCCGATGGCGGCGCCGAGCGACTGGCCCATGCCGGCTCCGAGCATGCCGAACTTGAAGGTCGACAGCAGGGAGCGCGGCATGGTCGCGGTGTGGAAGAAGTTCGACCAGACCACGGTGTTGCCGCCGTCGAAGACCCAGACGGTGTCTCGCGGCATCACCTGCTGCGCGGTGCTCGGCACCAGCGCCGGCGGGACGTGGCGGCTCGGCCGGGTCAGCGCCTTGTCGAGCCGGACCCGCTCCTTGCGCCAGGCGGACCGCCAGCTCTTCAGTCGGGCGGTACGCCGCGCCAGCGCCGGCACCCCGCGCCGCTCCACGGCGTCGGCCAGCTCGCGCAGCCCCGCGCGGGCGTCGGCGAGCAGGGCGAGCGTCAGCGGCTTGTTGACGCCCAGGTGGTCGTCGTCGACGTCGATCTGGATGGTCTGCTGCCGGTGCGGGGGTGCCCAGTTCGGGGCCTTGCCCCACCAGTCGGTCTCGCCCAGCCGGCTGCCGACGACCAGGACGACGTCGGCCGCGTTGCGGACCTCGTCGTTGAGGTCGAGCGCGGTCATCGGGATCGCCTCGAGCCGTTGCTCGGGCAGTGCGCCGCGCGCGGCCCAGCTGGTGGTGACCGGGGCGCCGAGCAGGGCCGCGAGGCGGGCGAGCTCGTCCTCGGCGCCGGCGTGCAACACCCCGGAGCCGACGTGGATCAGTGGCTGCTCGGCCGCCACCAGCAGTTGCGCGGCCCGGTCGACGAGCCCCGCGTCCGGCGCCACCGGCGTGGTCCGGCGGTAGGAGGCCGGCGCTCGGACTGCGTCGGGGCCCAGGCCGGTGGCCTGGTTGACCAGGTTCTCGGGGACGTCGAGGTGCACGACGCCGGGTCGGCCGGTGAAGCAGGCCCGCAGCGCCCGGCGCAGCAGCTCGGGCAGCCGGTCCGCGCTCGGCACCCGTCCCGACCAGCGGGTCATCGGAGCGGTGACGGCGGTCTGGTCGAAGCTCTGGTAGGCGCCGCCGCGGTCCGGGTGGGTGATCCCGAGGCGCCGGCAGCTGGTGATGAGCAGCACCCGGTTGCCCTCACCCTGCTCGACGGCCACACCGGGCAGCACGTTGGCGACGCCGGGTCCGTTGGAGGCGATGCAGACGCCGAGCCGGCCGGTCAGTCGCGCGTAGGCGCCGGCCATGTGGGCCGCGGAGCTCTCGTGGCGGGGCGAGTGCAGGGTGATCCCCTCGCCGGCGAGCGCCCGGTAGAGCCCGAAGTAGGTGCCGTCGATGATGCCGAAGACGTCCGTGACGCCTTCGGCGGCCAGCGCCTTCGCGATCAGCTGCCCGCCGGTGAGGTTCGCGCCCATCTCGACTCCTTGTGGTAGAGCCCAGACGCTAGCGAGAGATGCGGGTGCGACCTCTGTGCGGCAGCCCTCGATGCGCGGCTGAACTGTGCTGAGGCACAACTGCGACGCCTACGCCCTCTTTGGCGACCCGGCGCCGGCAGCAGCGCCGACTGAGCGGCGTACGACCTGCACGAGCGCCGGGTCGGCGGGGGAACGTCAGGTGAGGGCGGGGGTGGGGGCGGTGATGACGGCCTCGGACTGGATGCGGGCGGCGCCGCCGAGCTCCTGGTAGGACATCACCGCCAGGCGCGGGACGGTGGGGCCGACCAGCCGGCGTACCGCTGCCCGCACCTGCGGCGCGCAGACCAGCACCGGGCGCAGGTTGCGGTTCTCCATCTCGGTGGCCTGCTGCAGCAGCTCGGTGATCATCGCGCCGCCGGTGTCGGGGTCGATGGCGATCATCGGGCCGTGGTCGCCGGCCCGCATGGTCTCGAGCAGCCGCTGCTCGAGCTGCGGGTCGAAGGTCATCACGTGCAGCGTGCCGTCGACCAGGTACGGCGCGGCGATGGCCGGGCCGAGCGCGGTGCGGGCCGCCTCGACGAGCGCGTCGGGCTCCTTGGTGCGCGGCGCCTTCAGCGAGAGGGCCTCGAAGATCCGCACCAGGTCGCGGATCGCGACCCCCTCGTCGAGCAGTGCCTGCAGCACCAGCTGCACCTCGCCCAGGCTGAGCTGGGCCGGGGTGAGCTCCTCGACGACCACCGGGTTCGTGCGCTTGACCACCTCGGTGAGCATCCGCACGTCCTCGCGGCCGAGCAGCCGGGCGGCGTGCTGGGTGACCACCTCGGCGAGGTGGGTGGTCAGCACCGAGGCCCGGTCGACGACGGTCGCGCCGCTGAGCTCGGCCTGGCTGCGCATCTCGCTGGGGATCCACTTCGCCTCGAGGCCGAAGACCGGCTCGCGGGTGGCGGTGCCGGGCAGCGAGCCCAGGAAGTCGCCGATCGCCAGCACGGTGCCGGGGGGCGCCTCGCCGCGGGCGACCTCGATGCCGAACAGCGTGATCGCATAGGTCTGGGAGGGCAGGTCGATGTTGTCGCGGGTGCGCACCGGCGGGATGACGATGCCCAGGTCGCCCGCGATCTTGCGGCGCAGCGCCTTGACCCGGTCGAGCAGGTCGCCGCCCGCGCTGGAGTCGACCAGGTCGATCAGGTCGGCCGCCAGCTCGAGGCCGAGGGGGTTGACCTGCACCTCGGCGGCCAGCTGCTCGGGGGTATCGGTGGGCGCGGCGGCGAGCGCGCGGTCGACGCGGTCCTGCTCCTCGATCGCGTCGGCCGCGTCGTCGCGGACCCGGGAGGAGGCGATCAGGAGCAGCCCGCCGGCGGCGATGAACGGCAGCTTGGGGAGGCCGGGGATCAGGCACAGGAACAGGGCGGCGCCGCCGGCGATCCGCATGGGGAGGCGCTGGCTGGTGAGCTGGCGGACGATGTCGCTGCCCATGTCGTCGTTGCCGGTGGAGCGGGTGACGACCAGGCCGGTGGCCACCGAGAGCAGCAGGGCCGGGATCTGGGAGACCAGGCCGTCGCCGACCGAGAGCAGGCTGTAGGTCTGCACGGCCTCGCCCATCGGCATCCCCATCTGGGCGACGCCGATGGCGAACCCGCCGAGCAGGTTGACCAGCGTGATGATGACGCCGGCGATCGCGTCGCCCTTGACGAACTTCGAGGCGCCGTCCATCGCGCCGTAGAAGTCGGCCTCGGCGTGCACCTCGCTGCGGCGCCGGCGGGCCTCCTCCTCGTCGATCAGCCCGGAGTTGAGGTCGGCGTCGATCGCCATCTGCTTGCCGGGCATCGCGTCGAGGGTGAACCGGGCGCCGACCTCGGCGACCCGGCCGGCACCGTTGGTGATGACCACGAACTGGATGATCAGCAGGATCGTGAACACGATCAGCCCGACGACCAGCGAGCCGCCGACCACGAAGGTGCCGAAGGTCTCCACGACCTTGCCGGCGTAGCCGTCGAGCAGCACCAGACGGGTGGTGCTGACGTTGAGCGCCAGCCGGAACAGGGTCATCACCAGGATCACCGCGGGGAACGCGGCGAAGTCGAGCGGCCGGTGGATGAACATCGCGGTCAGCAGGATCAGCAGCGCGCCGGTGATGTTGACCGTGATCAGCAGGTCGAGGAACGCCGGGGGCAGCGGCACGACCAGCATCACGACGATGCCGACGATGCCGATCGGCACCGCGAGCTGGGTCATTCGCTTCAGCGGCGAAGCGGTGGAGCTGGGCATAGCGGGGGGCATGGAGGCCTTCCGGGTGTGCGGGGCCGCTGACGCGGTCCCTCCTCGATGCCGTCCATGGCACGTGCGACGCCGTCCTGGTGCCGACCGCTGTCCCTATCGGCCGGCGGTGGCGGAGGCTGAGGGTTTCGGCCGGCGCCGACCTGCGGGCAGCACCTCCGGCAGCGCCTCGGTCTTGCGCGGGGTGCGGTGCTCGCCGCCGTGCGAGCCCAGCTTGCGCCGGCCGATGACGAAGGCCAGCACCGTGGCGACCGCGGCGTACAGCTCGGCGGGGATCTCCTGCCCGACCCGGGTGGAGGTGTAGAGCGCGCGGGCGAGCGGCACGTCGCGCACGAGCGGCACCCGGGCCTCGGTGGCGGCCTCGCGGATGCGCAGCGCGATCGCGCCGGCGCCGCGGGCGACCACCCGGGGAGCGCCGCGCTCGGGCTCGTAGACCAGGGCGATCGCCACGTGGGTGGGGTTGACCAGCACCACGTCGGCGGTGGCGACGTCGGCGATCATCCGGTTGCGGGAGGCCGCGAGCTGGCGTGAGCGGATCGCACCCTTCAGCAGCGGGTCGCCCTCGCTCTGCTTGTGCTCGCGCTTGACCTCGTCCTTGGTCATCCGGGTCTGCTTGCCGACCTTGCGGCGCTGGAACGCATAGTCGGCCAGGCCCATCACCACCCCGGCGATGCCCGCGTTGCGCAGCAGCCGGAGGACGTCGTCGGTGACGGCGCCCAGGACGGTGTCCATCGGCACCAGGCCGCCGAGCAGCGGCATCAGGCCCTTGACCGCGAGGAAGCCCATCCACGCCACCACCGACACCTTCAGCAGCATCTTGGCGCCCTCCCACATCGCCTGCAGCCCGAAGATCCGCTTGGCGCCCTTGATCGGGTCCAGCTTGGCGAGCTTGGGCTTCAGCGACTTGGTGGCCAGGTAGAAGCCGCCCTGGGAGAGAGCGCCGGCGACGCCGAGCAGCATCACGCCGAGGCCGAGCAGGACCAGTGTCCACAGCACGTGCATCAGCCCCTCGCCCAGCAGCTCCAGGGCGACCGGGACGGTCGGGTTCTGCACGGAGCTGAGCGTGCGGGCCATCAGCGTGCGCTGGGCGTCCAGCTCGTGGCTGGCCAGGGTCGGCAGGGCGAGTGCGAAGAGCAGCATCGCCGACCAGGAGCCGATCTCCTGGGTGCGCGGGACCTGCCCCTCCTTGCGGTTCTCCTTGCGCTTCTTCGGAGTGGGTTTCTCTGTCTTCTCCTCGCTCACGCCCTCACCCCCGATCCGGGCTGGCTCGTGACGGGGTGGTTCGTGACGGGGTGGCTCGTGATGGGGGTCGTGGTGCTCATCCGGCACCCACCAGGGCGGCCATCGCCTCGTTGGCCAGCTCGGCGAGCCGCTCCACCGCTCCCGGGAGCACCGGGAAGGAGAGGCCGAGCAGCAGCAGGGTGAGGCCGATCTTGACCGGGAACATCACCGTGATCGCGTTCAGCTGCGGGGCGACCTTGGTCAGCAGCGCGAGCGCGAGGTCGGCGACGAAGAGCACCGCGATCATCGGGAGGGCGATCTGCACCGCGGTGGTGAAGAAGAGCCCGAACGCGGTGATCAGGATGTCGGAGGCGCCGGCGAACTCCGGCGAGGTGCCCAGCGGCAGGAAGTGGAAGGTGCGCAGCAGCCCGCCGATGACGAGCAGGTGTGCGCCGCTGACGAACAGCAGGGTGGTGGCCAGCAGCTGGTGGAACTTGCCGAAGATGCTGTTCTGGCTCATCGACAGCGGGTCGAAGGCCTGGGCGAGCGCGAACCCGCCGAACAGGTCGATCAGGCTGCCCGCCACCGCCACCGCCGAGAACATCAGGTAGGTCACGAAGCCCAGCAGCAGGCCCACCAGCACCTGGGTGCCGGCGTTGAGCAGCAGTGCCCCGGTGCCGGTGGGGATGCTGTCGCCGGACGGCACCACGGCGAACGCGAGACCGAGCGCCAGCACCACCTTGGCCATCGTCGGCACCGTGCGGCCGGTGAACGGCGGCACCACCAGCAGCCACGACACGATGCGCAGCGAGGCCAGCAGGTAGGCGAGCAGCGGCTCGCCGGCGACGGTGAGGGTCATGGCAGTGTGTGGGGGAGCGCCCGGCTCAGTTGAGCATCGAGGGCAGCGAGTCGAACAGGTCGTGGGTGAAGGCGACCAGCGTGTGCAGCATCCAGTTGCCGCTGATCAGCAGGGCGACGCCCACGCCGACCAGCTTCGGCACGAACGCCAGCGTGAACTCCTGGATCTGGGTCATCGACTGGAACAGCGAGATCGTGAACCCGATCACCAGCGAGGTGAGCAGGATCGGCGCGGAGAGCTTCAGCGCCACCACCATGGTGCGCATCGCGAGCTCGATGACGACGGTGTCGGTCATGTCGGCCTCCCCGGTTATCCGTAGCTCGAGACGAGCGCGGTGATGATGAGGGCCCAGCCGTCGACCAGCACGAACAGCAGCAGCTTGAACGGCAGCGACACCATGACCGGCGGCATCATCATCATGCCCAGCGCCATCAGCGCGCCGGCCACGACGATGTCGATGACCAGGAACGGGATGAAGATGATGAAGCCGATGATGAAGGCCTGCTTCAGCTCGCTGAGCACGAACGCGGGCACCAGCGTCGACATGGCGACGTCGGCCTTGTCCTCGGGCAGGTCGCGGTCGGCGACGTTGGTGAGCAGTCGCAGCTCGTCGTCGCCGGTCTGCTCGAGCATGAAGTCGCGCAGCGGCTCGACGCCGCGGTCGTAGGCCTGGGACGCCGACACCTTGCCGTCCATGTAGGGCTGCACTCCGGCGTCGTTGATGTCGGAGAGCACCGGGCCCATGATGAACAGGCTCAGGAACAGCGCCAGGCCGGTCAGCACCTGGGTCGGGGGCGTCTGGTTGAGACCGAGCGCGTTGCGGGTCAGGCCCAGCACGACCAGGATCTTGGTGAAGCTGGTGCAGGTCAGCAGGATCGCCGGCAGCAGCGAGATCAGGGTCAGCCCGATCAGCGCGACCACCGAGTTGCTGGGGTTCTCGGTCAGGCCGTCGAGGTCGACGGTCACCCCGGTGCCGCCACTGGGACCGTTCGGTCCGCGCGGCCCGGTCGGGTCGGCGTACGCCGGGGCGAAGCCGCCGACGCCGAGGAACATCGCGGCGGTCACGAGCGCCAGCAGCCCGACCCGCCGCAGCCGGGTGCGGGCGGTCGACGGCTCGTGGGCGCTCACGAGGCGCGCCGGGTGGCGGCGGCGAAGGCCTGCCGCCAGGTCTGGACGCTGAGCACGGAGCCGGCGAGCGCTCCCTGGGCGGGGGCGGCGGTAACGCGCTCGACGGAGGGCGCGACGGCCTCGTCGGCGGCGAGCGCCTCGACCGCGCGGACCGGCCGCGCCTCGGGCTGGGGTTCGGCAGCGGCGGCGCGGGCGGCGATCAGGTCGGCGACGACGTCGCCGGTGGACACCGGCTCGGTGAGGGCCTTCGGCTCCGGCACCAGGTGCGGCCGGATCGGGGCACTGAGCTCGGGTGCGGCCTCCGCCTCGATGACCAGCTCGTCCGCGGTGCCGTCGGCCAGGCCGGGCAGGGTCTCGGGCAGCTCCAGCGGGTCGACCTCGGTGAGCAGCGAGACCTGGTGCTCGGTCACGCCGAGCAGCAGCACCCGCTCACCGACCGTGACCAGCGACACCGACGAGGAGCGGGTGAGCGACTGGCGGTGCAGGATGGTGACCGCGGCGCCCTGGGCGCCCCGGAACCGGCGGCTGGTGAACTTGGCGATCAGCAGCATCAGGCCGACGACGGCGGCGAGCGAGAAGACCAGCCGCAGGGTGAGCTCGAGCACCTCAGCTCCCGGAGGTGTCGGTGACGATCTCGGTGACCCGCAGGCCGAAGTCCTCGTCGACGACGACGACCTCGCCGCGGGCGATCAGCCGGCCGTTGACGAGCAGGTCGGCGGGGCTGCCGGCGGCCCGGTCGAGCTCGAGCACCGCGCCGGGGGAGAGCGCGAGCAGGTCGCGGACCGTCATCCGGGTGCGGCCCAGCTCGACGGTGACCTCCATGTCGACCCCGTGCAGCAGCTCGATGCCGCGCTCGGCGGGGAGCGAGGGGGCGGTGTCGCCGCTGCGGCCGGGGAACGAGTCGGCGGGGCCGGAGAGGTCCTCGCCGAGCACGGCGTCGGGGATCAGCAGCAGCGCGGCGGGCTGGGAGGCGACCAGCGGGACGACCGTGAACGGGCCGCCGAGGTCGGCCACGACCAGCGACAGCTCCACCTCGCGGCCGGCGCCGCAGCGCCCGCCGAGGGCGGCGGCGATCGCGTCCATGGTGGGCTGCACGGCCGAGGCGAGGTCGAGCCCGCCCAGCGGGCTGCCGGCCAGCGCACCGACCAGCTCGGGACCGACCAGCAGCGCGACCCGCGCCCGGCCCGAGGTGGCGAGCCCGTCGACGTCGGCGACGACCGCGCCGGCGAACCCGGCGACGCTGTCCGCGTCGCCCGGGACGGGCTCGGCGGGCAGGACCGGCTCGGCGGCCGGGAGGATCGCGGCCGCGGCGGTGGCGGCCGCGGTGGCGAGTCCGGTGCCGTGCTCGGTGAGGTGCAGCGTGGTCATGCCTTCTCCTTCGGTGTGCCCACGATCAGGGCAGCGAGTCGGGGGCCCCGGGCGCCGGGGGTCGCGTGGGCGAACGTGGTGTCGTCGACGGCCACCTCGAGGGGGGCCGCGGAGGGGTGCTCGAGCCGGAGCACGTCCCCGGTGCGCAGCCCGGCGAGGGTGGCGGGGGAGACCTTGGTGGGCCGCAGTCGCACGGCGACGTCGACCGGCACCGCGTGGAACTGGCGGTGCAGCTCGTCCGCGGCGCGCTCGCGCTGGAGCCGCTCGTGGTCGGAGACCGGCGCGGGGGCGGCGGCCTTGACCAGGTGCGGCAGCAGGGAGGGGAACGGCAGGCACAGCGTCATCCGGTGCGCGGTGGCGCCGATCTTGAGGTCGAAGGTGGCCACGACCATCACGTCGGAGGCGGCCGCCACCTGGGCGAACTGCGGGCTGTACTCCACCCCGCGCACCTTCGCGTCGAGGCGGAGGATGCCGCCCATCGAGTAGCCGAGGTCGGCGAGCAGCCGCTCGATCAGGCCGGTGACCACGCTCGACTCGATCTCGGTCAGCGAGCGGATCGGCTGGACGGGGCCGCCGTGTCCGCCGAGCATGTGGTCGACGACCGTCATCGTGGCCTGCATCGGCAGGTTCACGATGCCGGGGGCGTGCAGCTCCTCGGAGGTGACGATCGTCATGTACGTCGGGGCGTCGAGCGAGTCGACGTACTCGGCGTAGGTCTGCTGGTCGATCGTCAGCAGCGACACCGAGCAGACGCTGCGCAGCGAGGACGTGAAGGCGGTGGTCGCCTGCTTGGCGAAGCCGTCCAGGGCCAGCTGCAGCATCCGCGAGTGCTCGCGGGAGAGCTGGATGGGACGCCGGAAGTCGTAGGCGGCGATCTCGCCGCGGGGACGCCGTCGGGCCCGTCCGGACGCGGACGAGCGGGACGAGGTGGCGGGAGCCGTCGAGCTGGGCACGACCGGGTGATCGGCCGCGCGGATCGGCACCTGAGCCGAAACATGGGGTTCCGGCCGCGACGGGTCGCGGCGGGCCTCCCGGGAGGGTCCCGGGAGTCAGAGGAGCAGGGTGGCGGGTGCTGGCGATCCGTCGCCGGCAGGGTCCCGCCGCTCTTTCACTGGGTCACGAACTCGGTGTAGTACACCTCCATCACGTCACCGTGGTAGGCCTCCTCGAGGTGGCTGCCGAGCTCGTCCTTGAGCTCGGCTCGTTGCTTGGGCAGGCTGACCTCGTCGAGCGGCAGTCCGCTGAACAGGGCGATGGTCGCGTCGAGCGCCTTGCTGCCGTCGAGCTCGTCGGCGTCGGCGGTGAGCTGCAGCGCGATCCCGACCTTGAGGTAGTGACCCTCGGCCAGGTTGATCTGGATCGGCTCCAGCGTGATCACCTCGCCCGGCACCGGCTCGGCCTCCGCAGGCGCCGGCCGCAGGAAGAACCAGTAGCCCGCGGCCGCCACCACGAGGACGCCGACGAGCACCAGCACCAGCTTCTTGCGCTTCGACTTCGGCTCGGCATCGTCTGTGCCCTTCTTGTCGGCGTCCGGCGCGGTCTTCGTGCTCATGACCCGGTCCTCCTCTCGTCGTCGCTGTCCAGGGGCGCACCAGCGGTGGCGCCGCTGTCGCGGTCGGTGCTCTTGTCGGTGCCGCTCTTGCCACGGTCACCGCGGGTGTCGTCGGTGAGCCGGTCCGCGACGTCGCCGCCCCGGACCACCTCGTCCATCAGGGCTCGGCTGCCCGCGGACAGGCCGGAGACGACGATGATGTCCACCCGCTTGTTGATCTCCTGCGACCCCGGCAGGTCCGGGTCGACGAGCGGCTGCTCGCGGCCGAACGCCGAGGCCGACATCCGCTCCTGCGGAACCCCGCCCAGCTCGTGGAGCCGGCGCAGCACCGTGATCGCCCGGGCCGCGGAGAGGTCCCAGTCGGTGTCGTAGTACTTCGGCTTCACCGCCACCTGGTTGGTGTGACCGTCGATGCGCAACTCTTCCGAGAGCCGGCGCAGGTGCGGGGCCAGGGTGTCGACGACGCGGGCGCCGCGGGGGCTGAGCGTGGCCAGGTTCGCCTGGAACACCACCTGGTGGGAGACCAGGCTCAGCACCAGGCCGCGGTCGTCGATGGAGCTGCGCACGTCGGAGCCGAGCCCTGCCTTGCGCAGGGTCTCGCGCAGGGCTGCCTCGATCTCCTGCAGCCGGTTGACCTCGGCGCTGGCCTCGGCCCACATCCGTTCCAGCTTCTGCTGGGCGCTCTCCGCGACGGCCTGGTCGACCGCGCTCTTCACGGCCAGCTTCTGCTGGGGGGAGAGCGCGGCGAGCTCGGCGCTGTTGAGCGCGCTCTCGTCGAGCTGGCTGCCACCGTGGTCGAGGAGCGCAGAGGTGCCGCTGAGCAGCGACGTGGTCTGGCCGAACCCTTCGGCGAGGCCGCTGCGCAGGGCGGTGTACTTCTTCTGGTCCACCGAGCTCATCGCGAACATGACGATGAACAGCACCATCAGCAGCGTCACCATGTCGGCGTAGGTGACCATCCACCGCTCGTGGTTGTCGTGCTCCTCCGGCGGCAGCGCGCGCTTGCGGCGGGCCTTGGGCGGGGTCTTCTTCTTGGCGGCGGCCATCAGGCGGCCTCCTGCTGTCTCTCCTCGGACGGCAGCAGTGCAGTCAGCTTCTGGGCGATGATCCGCGGGTTGGATCCCGCCTGGAGGGCCGCGATCCCTTCGATGGCCAGCTCCATGCGGGCGATGTCGACCTCGCTGAGCCGCTTGAGCCGGCTCGCGATCGGCAACCACATCAGGTTCGCGCTGGCGACACCCCACAGCGTGGCGAGGAACGCCGCCGCGATCAGGTGGCCGAGCTTCTCGGGTTCGGCGAGATTCTCCAGCACATGGACTAGGCCCATGACCGTGCCGATGATGCCGATCGTGGGTGCGTACGCGCCGGCGTCGGCGTAGAACTTGGCGGCGCGCTTGTCGTCGAGCCGCTTGGCGTGCACCTCGGCCTCGAGCAGGTCGCGCACGTCCTCGGGGTCGGTGCCGTCGATGGCCAGGATCACCCCGCGCACCAGGAACGGGTCGTCGATCTTGTCCAGCTCGTCCTCGAGGGCGAGCAGGCCCTCGCGGCGGGCCTTGTCGGCCAGCGAGACGATCGACGGGACCAGGTCGGCAGCGCTGGCAGCCTTGGCCGTGAACGCCCGCTTGAGCGCCTTCATCGAGGCCTTCAGGTCGGCGATCGTGCCGCCGGCCATGCTGACCATGAAGGTGACGCCGAAGACCAGCAGCATCGGCGGGAACAGCAGCATGCTGGACGGCGTGCCGCCCTCGAGGATGTTGGCGACGATGACGATGACGAAGGCCAGCAGGACCCCGATCAGGGTTGCCGGGTCCATCAGTGGCTCCGGTCGGAGTCGGTCTTCCGCTTCGCCGTCGGGTGGGCGGTGACCGTCCCGAGATGAGGCCGTTCTCGCTGGTGGCGCTCGGCGGCGAGGTTGCCGGCCTCGAGCGCGGTGCTGATCGCGATGATCTCGCCGCGGTGCTGACGCACTGCTGAGATCACCTCTTCGAGGCTCTCGACGACGACGTACTTCGTGCCGTCCACCAGGGTCACGACGGTGTCCGGGGTCGCATCGACGCGCTCGATCAGGTCGGAGTTCAACGCGAACACCGAACCGGAGAGTCGGGTCAGGGAGATCATGGGGCGCACCGTCCTTGTGCTGGGAGCGAGCCGCCGTCCATGGCAGCTCACGGATCAATTCGGCCGCCGGCCGGCGGACCTGAGCGGTTGGGGGCGATCGGGCGGCGCCACGGTGGGCCGCCAAACCTTGGGTGGCCGGGCGGACGGCGGTCCGCGCGCTGCCCGGTGAGGGGCGGCGCGCGGACCGTGGGTCCGACCGTGGCCAGGTTGCGTGCGGCTGCTAGCGCTTGATGTTGACGAGCTCTTCGAGGACCTGGTCGGAGGTGGTGATCACCCGCGAGCTGGCCTGGAAGCCGCGCTGGGCAAGGATCAGGTTGGTGAACTCGGCGGCGAGGTCGACGTTCGACATCTCGACCGCGCCGGAGAGCACGGTGCCGTTGCCCTCGCCGCGGGCCACGCCGAGCTCCACGTCACCGGAGTTGACCGTGCCGCGGTAGCTGGTGTCGCCGATCTTCTCCAGGCCGGCCGGGTTGACGAAGTTCGCGATCGCGAGCGTGGCGATCGGCGTGTTCTCGCCCTCGGGGGTGACGCCGCTGAGCACGCCGTCGGGGCCGATGCTGTAGGAGACGAACTCGTCCGTGTTGAGCTGGATGTCCTCCAGCGTGCCGCCACCGTCCGTCGCCGCGCCTTCGTAACCCTGCACCCGGTTGCCGGTCGGCGTGACCAGGAAGCCGTTGGCGTCGAAGCTGAACGCACCGGCGCGGGTGTAGACGTCCTCCTCACCGTCGCGGACCACGAAGAACCCGTCGCCCTGGATCATCAGGTCGGTCGGCCGCCCGGTGGTCTGCGCGGCGCCCTGGCCGAAGTTGGTGGTGACCGCGGCGAGCTGCACGCCGAGGCCGACCTGGATCGGGTTGGTGCCGCCCTGGCCCTCCGCGTCACCGGCGGCCGAGGCCGAGGTGAGCATCTGGCTGAGCGTGTCCGAGAAGACCGTCGAGCTGGACTTGAAGCCCACCGTGTTGGCGTTGGCGATGTTGTTGCCGGTGACGTCGAGCATCGACTGGTTGGTGCGCAGGCCGCTGATGCCGGCGAAGAGTGAGCGGAGCATGGTGGTGCCTTCCTGGGGTTCTGGCCTGGAGCCGGGAGTCTGGGTGGGTGGTGCCGGGTGTCAGAAGCGGGCGGTCGCGGTGGTGCCGTCGCCCGGGGCGGTGCCGTCGTCCGGCGTCGTGCCGTCGCCCGGGGCGGTGCCGTCGCCCGGCGGGGCCACGGTGGACGGGGAGGCGGCAGCCTCGCCGCCGACCACGGTGACGACCTGGCCGAGGCTGATCGTGGTGCCGCCGACGTCGAGGCTGGGGCCCTCAGCGCCGAACGACACGCTGCTGACCAGCCCGCTCTGCTCCGCGCCGTCGGCGTCGACGTAGCTGATCTGCTTGCCGACGAGGCCGCTGGCCCCGAAGGCGAGCTGGGCGGAGACCATCGCCGCGGTCTGGTCGGCTACGGCCTGCATCTTCTCCAGCGCGGTGAACTGGGCCGACTGGGCGAGGAACTCACCGGAGTCGGTGGGGTTCAGCGGGTCCTGGTAGCGCAGCTGGGCGACCATGAGCTCGAGGAACATCTGCTTGTCCTCGGCCGCTGACTGGGTCGGGACGGCTGCCCCGAGCCCGGCGGGGACCGTCGAAGTGACGGCCTCGGTGGGAGTGACGGACACCGGGTCTCCTCACACCGTCACGTCGACGGCCGCGCTGCGGCCACCGGTGACGGGTCGGTTGGTGGGTTCGGTCGGGTCACCGGGTCGGGTGACCCGGGTCGGCTCGCCGTCCGTGGCGGTGTCGGCAGCGCTCGTCCGTGAGCCCTGCTCCTGACCCGGTCCGCCGTCGCCGGCGGCCGGGGAGAACTGGTCGGCCTGCTCCTGCTGGCCCTGCTGGCCGGAGTGACCGGGTTGGCCGGCCTGACCCGGCTGGCGCTCGGCGCCGGACCAGTTCGGTCCGGCCGAGCTCGACGAGCCGGCCTCGCGGATCACGACCCGGGCGTCGCCCGCGCCGACGCTCTCGAGCAGGCGGCGCAGCTCGGGGGAGCCGTCGAGCAGGGCGCGTCGCGCCTCCGGTCCGGCGACCAGGTCGACCTGGAGCGACTGGCCGGGCCGGGCGATGAGCACGACACGGACCTCGCCGAGCTGCTGCGGCTGGAGCTGCAGGGTGATCCGCTGGGTGCCGCCCGCGGTGCTGGTCGCGGCGAGCCGGGTCACCTCGGGGAAGACCTGGCCGGTGACCCGGGCGGGGCCGGGCGTGGTCTCGGCGGGTGCCGACACGGCGGCCACGGGGGCCGCCTGACCGGTCTGGCCTGCCGGAGCTGCCTGGCCGGCCTGAGTGGTCGGGGACGTCGAGCCGGCCGGGGCTGCGGGATCGGTGGCGCGGGCGGGGGTGGCCTCGGTGGCGCCGGTGGTGATCCGGCTGGGGGCGGCCGGGTCGGCGGCGGCCTGCGCCGGCGCGCTCTGGGACTGCTGCTGAGCGGACTGCTGGCCGGAGTTGGCGCCGCCGCCCGTGCCGCTGGCCGTGCCGGCCCCGGTCTGCGGGGTGCTGCCGGAGGTGGGGGAGGTCGCGGGCTCGGCCGGCTCGCCGGCCTTCGCGGTGGGCTCGGGGGACGTGGCGTTCGCGGCGGTCGGATCGGCGCCGGTCGGGGTGGCCGGGCTCGCCTGGCCGGTCTGGGCGGCTTCGGTGACGGCTGTCGTGGTGACGTCGGGGGCGGCAGTGCCGGCCGGGGCGCCCACCGCGCCGGTGCCGGCCGGGGTCGCGGTGCCGGCCGGGGGCTGGGCGGCGGTCTGGGCGTCGCCCGGCTGCGTCGTGACCGGAGCCGCGATCGCGGTGCCGTCCGCGGGGGTTGCGGAGGCGACCGCGACCGGGGTGCCAGTCGACTGCGCGGGCAGGGCGGTCTCGGGCTCGCCGGTGCCGGCTGCCATGCCGGTCCAGGTCGTCAGCACCGGAGTCACGATCGTCAGCACCGCAGCGGCGGTCGCGCCCGTCTCACTGACGTCGCCGTCCGGCACGATGTCGGCGTCGGTCTCCGTGTTGCCGTCCACCGTGCCCTCGGGCTGACCCGTGGTCGGCTGCTGGTCGGCCGCCGCCTGGTCGAGCAGGCTCGCGACGAGGGCACCGAACGCGGCACCCGCCTCGGCGTCGCCCTGCTGGCCGGCCACGGGCGCCGTACCGGCGGGGGCGGGCACTGCCGTCGGCAGTGCGATCGGGGTGCTCATGCGGCCTCCAACATCGCCATGATCGAGCGGACGTAGTTCTGGGTCTCCGGGTAGGGCGGGATGCCGTCGTAGCGGAGCACCGCACCGGGGCCGGCGTTGTAGGCCGCGAGCGCCAGGGGGGTGGAGTCGAAGCGGTCGAGCAGCCCGCGCATCAGGCGCGCGGCGCCGTCGACGGCCTGGCTCGGGTCGAACGAGTTGGCCACGCCCAGCCCGTCGGCGGTGGCCGGCATCAGCTGCATCAGGCCCTGGGCGCCGGCGGGGCTCACCGCCCGCGGGTCGTAGCCGGACTCCTGCTTGGCGATCGCGGCCAGCAGCTCGGGCGAGACGCCGTACTTGGCGCCGGCGGTCTCGAACAGCTGCGAGAACGGGGTGCCGGCCGGGACGGCGTCGCCGCTGACGCCGCCGGCGGCCGGCGCGGTGCCGGTGGAGTCGGTGGTCGAGCGCAGCGCGTCGGCGAAGCTGGTCGCCGAGGTCGCCGTGGTCGAGGATGTGGTGCGCGGGGCGAGCAGGGCGAGCTGGGCCTGGATCTGGCCGATCCGCGCGGTGACGTCGGTGACGCTCATGAGCCGCTCTCCTGGTTGCGGCGCCACACGTTGGTGCCGGTCTCGTCCTGTGCCTTGTCCTCGGCGCGACGCTGCTCGTGGACGCGCTCCTGGGCGCGGCGGTCGAGGAGGGTCTCGACGGCGGACAGCCGCTGTTGGTCGGCGAGCCACCGCTCCCGGGCGCTCATCGCGACCAGGCGGGCCGACTCGAGGTCGCTGCGGGCGGCGGAGACCGCCGCGGCGCGGGCGGCCCGGTCGGCCGCGGCCAGCAGGAACTCGGTCCGTTCGCCGCTGGGGGTCGGCGGGGTGCTGGCCAGGCGCTCCTGGAGGTCCTGCACGCGCTCGACGCCCTGCCGCTCCTCGGAGAGGGCCTGGGTGAGTCCGAGCCTGCTGTCACGCTCGCGCACCGCGCGCACCCGGGCCACGGCGTGCAGCCCGGGGTCGGGGCGGCGGCTCATCGGTTCACCAGCTCGTGCAGGCGCCGGCGGGTCTCCGCGGCGGGGGTGGTCTCGTCCATGCCCTGGCGCAGGAACGCGTTGATCGCGGGCAGCAGCGCCAGTGCGTCGTCGGCATCGGGGTCGGTGCCGGAGACGTAGGCGCCGATCTCGACCAGCTCGCGCACCGAGCGGTGGGCGGCCAACAGCCGGCGGAGCCGGACCGCGTCGGCCTTCTGCTCGGGCTCGGTCACCGCGTTCGCCACCCGCGAGATCGACTCGAGCACGTCGATGCTCGGGAAGTGGCCGGCGGTGGCCAGGCTGCGGGAGAGCACGACGTGGCCGTCGAGGATCGACCGGGCGGCGTCGCCGACCGGGTCCTGCAGGTCGTCACCCTCGACGAGCACGGTGTAGAGGCCGGTGACGCTGCCGCCGGGTGCGGTGCCGGCGCGCTCGAGCAGTCGCGGCAGCAGCGTGAAGACGCTCGGCGGGTAGCCGCGGGTGGCCGGTGGCTCGCCGGCCGAGAGGCCGATCTCGCGCTGGGCCATCGCGACCCGGGTCAGGCTGTCCATCATCAGCACCACGTGGTTGCCCTCGTCCCGGAACCACTCCGCGATCCGGGTGGCCACCAGCGCGGCGCGCAGCCGCACGACCGGAGGCTCGTCGGAGGTGGCGACGATGACGACCGAGCGGGCCAGCCCCTCGGGGCCGAGGTCGTCCTCGAGGAACTCGCGCACCTCGCGGCCGCGCTCGCCCACCAGGGCGATCACCGACACCTCGGCCTCGGTGCCACGAGCGACCATCGACAGCAGGCTCGACTTGCCGACACCCGAGCCGGCCATGATGCCGAGGCGCTGGCCGCGGCCGACCGCGGTGAGCGAGTCCAGGGCCCGCACGCCCAGGCCCAACTGGGTGTCGATGCGGGGACGCTGCATCGCCGACGGCGGGGAGTGGGTGACCGACACGCTCGGCAGGTGGTCGAGCCGGGCACCATCGTCCATCGGGCGGCCGAGACCGTCCAGGACCCGGCCGCGCAGGCTGTCGCCCACCCGGATCCGCAGCGGGCCACCCGTGGTCTCGACGGGTTCACCGACCCGCAGGCCGGTGGTCTCGCCGAGCGGCAGGCAGACCAGGCCGGCCGGGCCGCTGGCCACGACCTCCAGCGGCACCTGGCCGGGGCCCTGCACCACGAGCAGGTCGCCGACGGCCGCGGAGAGCCCGGTGACGCGCACCGAGAGGCCGAGCAGCTCGGCGACCCGGCCCAGGGCGTGCGGGCGGACCGCGGCGACCGCGCGGTCGATGAACCCGCGGTCCAAGAGCGTGGTGGGGGTCATGACAGCGCCTCCCGGAGGCGGTCGAGCGCCGTGTCCAGGCGCAGGTCGACGATGGACTGGTCGGTCTCGACGACCGCGTCGGCCGGACCGAACGAGGGGTCGGGGACGACGCGGACGCCGGCGGCGGTGAGGCCGGCCAAGGCCGGGTCTCCCACCAGGTCGGCGGGCAGCCGCACGGTGACGGCTCCGTCGGAGGGCAGCACCGACAGCACCCGGCGTACCAGGTCGGTGCCGGGGTCGGTGGTGAGCACGAGCTCGCGGCCCAGCAGTTCGCGGGTGACCGCGAACGCCAGGTCGCACGCCTGCGCCGCGACCTGCTCGCTGATCTCGGCGGCGGCCCGGTGCAGGGAGTCGGCGGCGGCGGCGAGCGCGGCCAGCGCCGCCTGGTGCTCGGTCGCGCGCCGGTGGTCCTCGGCCTGCCGGCGGACGGCGGTGTCGGCGGCGAGTGCCTCGGCCTCCTCGGCGGCCTTGGTGCGGGCCGCGCGCAGGCCCTCGGCCCAGCCGGTGGCGAAGCCCTGGGCCTGCGCCGCGGTGCGGGTCTGGCCGGCGAGCCCCTCGAGGAAGGTCTCGGTGGCTGCGTCACCGCGCACGGCGGCGGGGCCGCGACGGGTCCAGGTGCCCGAGGAGAGCTCGGGGTGGTGGATCTCGCGCACCCGGCCGGGGTCGGTGCCGCGCGGCACCAGCGCCTCAGACGACGAGCTCATCGTCGCTCCCGCGGCGGATGATGATCTGGCCCTGCTCCTCGAGCTGGCGGATCACCCGGATGACGGTCTGCTGGGCCTCCTCGACCTGGGTCAGCCGGACGGCACCGAGCAGCTCGACCTCCTCGAGCAGCGTCTCCGCGGCCCGCGAGGACAGGTTGGCGGTGATCTTCGCGCGGACGGCGTCGCTGACGCCCTTGAGCGCGAGGGCCAGGGCACCGGAGTCGACCTGGCGGAGCACCTGCTGCACCGACTTGTCGTCGAGCATGGTGATGTCCTCGAACATGAACATCCGGCTGCGGACCTGGTCGGCCAGCTCGGCGTCGAGCGCCTCCAGGCCCTCGACGATCTGGCGCTCGGTGGCGCGGTCGGAGCGGTTGATGATGTTGACCAGCGGGTCGACGCCGCCCACGCGGGACAGCTCGGCCGGCTGCAGCACCGACGACAGCTTGCGCTCGAGCACCGCCTCGACCGCGCGGATGATCTCGGGCGAGGTGCGGTCCATGACCGCGATCCGGTGCGCCACCTCGGCCTGCTGCTCAGGCGGCAGGCCCGAGAGCACCAGCGACGCCTTGTCGGGGGTCATGTGGGCCAGCACCAGCGCGATCACCTGCGGGTGCTCGCCGAGGATGAACGAGCGCAGCTGGGCCGGGTCGGCGCGACGCAGGAACTGGAAGGGCGTCTGCACCGCGGCGGCCTGCAGCCGGTCGATGATCTCGGCCGCCCGCTCCTCGCCGAGCGACTGCTCGAGCAGCCCGCGAGCGAAGTTGAGGCCGCCCTGGGCGATGTTGGCGTGGGCGACGGCCATCTGCTGGAACTCGCCCAGCGCCTGGCCGATCTCCTCGGCGCCGATGGCGTCGAGCCGGGCGATCTCGGCGCTGATCGCCTCGACCTCGGTCTCCGACATGTGCTGCAGCACCGTCGAGGCGTGCTCGCGGCCGAGCTGGATCAGCACGATCGCGGCCTTGCGCAGCCCCATCTGGGCCACCATCGTCTGGCCGCTCATCGCTGCTCCACCAGCCATCCGCGCAGCAGCGAGGCCACCTCTTCAGGCTGCTTCTCGACCAGCCCGACCAGCTCCTCGCGGATCCGGCGCTCCTCGGAGTTCTCGGCCTCCTCGAGTGCGGCGAGCGCGGGGTTGATCTCGAGCTCGTCGGGCTGCGGCCGCTCGGCCGACTCCGCCCGCAACTGCTCCACGACATAGGTGGTGGCCTGCTTGCGGGCCTTGAGCTTGCGCCGGCGGGCCAGCCAGAAGATCAGCAGCCCGAGCAGCACCAGGCCGGCGATCGCGGCGTTGCGGATCAGCTCCATCTGCGCCCGCTTGGCGGCGGCCGCCTCGGCCGCCTCCAGCGCGGCCTGGGACGCCTCGTCGGTGCTGCGGTCGAAGGGCAGCGAGGTGACCTCGATGCTGTCGCCGCGTCGCGGCTGGATGCCGACGGCGGCGGTGATCAGGTCCTCGATCTGGGCCGGGTCGATGGCCGCGGTGGTGTTGGCGTCGAGCACGACGCCGACGTTGAGCGAGTTGACCGAGCCCGGCGCGTTCTCGCGACGCTCGACGACCGAGCCGACGGCGGCGTCCTCGGTGACCTGGCGCTTGCGGTACTCCGACTGGCCCTCGCCGCCAGCGGCACCGAAGTTGTCCATCTGCCCGTCGGCACCGACCACGCCGCCCACGGCGCCGGCCCCTCCGCCGGGACCGTTGTAGGTCTCGCTGCTGACCGAGGAGGACAGCGGCGGGGTCTCGGGGTCGGCCTCGTAGCGGGTGGTCTCGGAGACGGCCTTGTCGAAGTCGAGGTCGGCGGTCACCTGGACGGTGGAGTTGCCGGGGCCGACGACGCGGTCGAGCACGGCCTGGATGTCGTCGCCGACCTGGTTCTGGAACTGGGCGACCTGCTGCTGGCGAGTGCTGGCGGCCAGCGCGGAGTCGTCGCTGGAGGAGAGCACCTGGCCCTCGGAGTTGGCGACGGTGACCTTCTCGGGGTCGAGACCGTCGATGCTGGAGGCGACCAGGTGGACGACGGCCTGGACCTGCGCGGAGCCGAAGCCGGAGCCGGGCACGGAGTCGATGAGCACCGAGGCGGTCGTGGGCTCCTGGGAGTCGGCGAAGACCTCCTTCTCGGGGATCGCCAGGTGCACGACCGCGGTCTCGACGCCGTCGATGGCCTCGATGGTGCGGGCGAGCTCACCCTCCATCGCGCGCTTGAAGTCGGTCTGCTCCTGGAACTCCGAGGTGGAGAGGTCCTGGTTGTCCAGCAGCGCGTAGCCGCCGTCGTCGCCGCCGGGCAGGCCCTCGCCGCTGAGCGCGATCCGGGTGTCGTAGAGCATGTCGCGCGGCACCATGACGGTGGCGCCGCCGTTGCTGAGCTCGTACTGGACTCCCTGAGCCTCCAGCTCGTTGACGACCGCGGAGGCGTCCTTGGAGGAGAGGTTGGAGAACAGCGGCGCGTAGGACGGCGCCGTCGCCCAGCGCAGCACCAGGAAGCCGGTGACCAGCAGCGCGGCGGCGCCGACGACGAAGGTGACCTTCTGGCCTGCGGCGAGCGCGCCGAAGCGCTGCTGCCAGCGCTTGAGGAGGCCGGTGACTGTCTGGACCATCGGGCTCAGACCTGCATCCGCATGATCTCGTTGAACGACTCGAGCGCCTTGTTGCGCACGGCGGTCGTCAACTGGGTGGTCACCGAGGCCTCGGTGGCGGCCAGGGTGTAGTCGTGGATCGAGTCGAGGTCACCGGTGGCAGCCTGCACCGCGAGCCGGTCGGCGCTGCGCTGCACGCCGTCGAGCCGGTCGAGGGAGTCGGTGATGAACTCGCCGAAGTCGACGCCCGAGGAGGACTCGACGCTGGGCACCGAGGAGCCGAGCCGCGCGGCGCCGACGCTGTCGGGGCCGGCGACCTGGGGCAGCTGCATGGGGGTGAAGCCGATGGCCTCGATCCCGTTGATGCTCATCAGGAGCGTCCGATCTGCAGGGCCGTGGAGTAGCCGTCCTGGGCGCTCTGGGCGACCTTGGCCGCGGCCTGGTAGCCGCGCTGGGCCATCACGAGCTCGGTCATCTGGGTGGTCATGTCGACGCCGGGCATCCGGACGTAGCCCTGCTCGTCGGCGAGCGGGTGGTCCGGGCTGTGCACCAGCTTGCCGTCGGGGTCGGTGTTGACGATGCCGGCCACGTCGACACCGCCACCGGGGCGGGCGGTCGCGACCACCATCTGGCCCTGGAAGGCCTCCTGGTCGGGGGAGACCGCGGTGTTGATGTTCGCGATGTTGTTGGCGAGCGCGTCGAGCCAGGTCTGGTGCATGCCCAGGCTGGAGGAGGCGATGCCGAGGGTGTCGAAGGCGCCCATCACATACCACCTGCCACGGTCTTCAGCAGCGCAGCGCGGTCGGAGACCGCCCGGGCGATGACCTTGTACTGGGCTGAGTTCTGGATGGCGGCCATCGTCTCCTTGCGCAGGTCGACGTTGTTGCCGTTGGGGCCGACCGGGGTGTCGGTCGGGGTGAGGACGGGCGCCACCTCGGCGGAGAGGTCACCGCCGCTGATCGCGGCCTTCAGCGCGGACTCGAAGTCGACGCTGGTGGCCCGGAAGTCGGGGGTGTCGACGTTCGCGATGTTGTTCGCGATGGTCTTCGACCGGGTCGACAGGCCGTCGAGGGCGCTCGTGAGCACCGACCCCACAGGGTCGGACAGGACGGATAGCACGGAAGAGTCCTCCGGGGCGAAGGGCGGTGCCGGTCCATCGGCGAAGGGGGCGAGCGATCCGTGCTCGCCCCTTCCTTCGGCTCAGTGGCCGGGGCACCTGAGACTTTTCCGGACGTCTTTCGGCGGAAGGGGCACATCGGTGGTCGAGCCTGCCGAGACCCGCCCCGGTGGTCGAGCCATTCCGTCGGTCGAGCTGTCCGCTGGTCGAGCCGCGAGGAGTGCTAGCGACGATGCGAGTCGAGACCCGGTGAGCGACGCAGGGCGGTGACCGCCCCTCCCGGTGGTCGAGCTTGCCGAGGCCCCGCAAGACGCAGCAGGGCGGTGACCACGATGGTCACCGCCCTGCCTCAGCTTCTGGGGTCTCGACTCGGCTCGCTGGCGCTCGCCGGCTCGACCAACGGGCTACCGCCTACGCGCTCACGTCGACGAACCGCGGCACCGCCATCGGCCGCCCCGCAGCCCGCTCGACCTTGAGCGTGAACTGCTGCTGCCCGCGCAGCCCCTCGAGCCGGGTCTCCAGCTGCTCGCGCAGGTGGTCCTGGCGCTCGAGCAGCGCCCGGGCCCGGGGGAGCAGGGAGGACGGCATCGGCTCGCCGGGCTCGTCAGGGGTCCAGGCATCGACCTCGGGCGCTCCGTGCCCGTCGAGCATCGCCTCGGTGCGCACGACGTCCAGCTCCAGCCGGTCCAGGAGACACTCCCAGTTGAGCAGGGAGCGCTCCTCCGGCGTCAGCGCGGTCATGCGCTCGCGGCGGCGTTGGAGAGCGCCGCCTCCCGCCAGCTGTCGCGCAGCTGGTTGACGGTGACCAGGCAGAACTCGACGGCCTCGGCGTCCTTCTCGACGTTGGCGCGCACGAGCCGCTCGTAGAGATAGTCGTAGAGCGAGGCCAGGGCGGGCCCGCCCTCCCACACGTCGACCCGCAGGGTGTGCCGAAGCTCGAGGACGATGTCCTGGGCGTGCGTGAGCTGACCGTGGGCGGCCGCGGCGTCTCCGTCCTGGATGGCCGCGAGGCCGCGCTGCAGGTCGAGGCTGAGCCGCTCGTAGAGCATGATCAGCAGAGCAGCGGGGCTGGCGGTGCTCACCGAGTTGGCCAGGTAGGCCCGCTGGGCGTTGGGGTTCATCGGCGCTGTCCTTCCCTGGTCCGGTCGATGAGTCAGTTGTTGTAGTTCGGCAGGCTGGAGATCTGTCCGGCCAGCCAGTTGCCCTGGCTGTTGAGCCTGGAGAGAGCGGTCTCGAGGGCGGTGTAGGTGCGCTGGAGGGTCTCGCGGCGCAGCTCCAGTCGACGGTCCCAGGCCTCGATGTCCCCGCCGAGCCGCTTGATCGTTGTCTCCCGGCCGGAGATCGCTGTGGTGACGCTGCCGGTGTCGCGGTCGTGCGCAGCCTTGGTCACGCCCTCGACTCGGGCAGCCCAACCAGCCTGTGCTCCCTCGGTGGCCGAGGTGGTGAAGCGGGCAGCGACGCCGGCGGGGTCTTTGGCGTAGGCGTCCTTGAACTTCGCCTCGTCGAAGACCAGCTTGCCCGAGCGATCGGTCTGGATGCCGACCTCGGCCATGGAGGTGTTGTCACCACTGAAGACCGAGCTCGCCAAGGCGCTGCGCAGGCCGCGACTGGCTGCCTCGCCTGCCAGGATCCCCTTGGTGCCGGTGGCGCCGGGGTTGGTCTGGGTGTCCAGGTGCGAGAGCAGGTCGTTGACCTGGGAGACCAGATCCTTGACCTTGCTGGTGATGCCGGAGGAGTCCTGGGCCACGGTGAGTGTGGCCTTGGTGGACTTGCTGGGGTCGAGCGCGTCGGCGACGACCCCGTCGGCGAGGGTGACGGTGACGCCGGGCACCAGGTCGGTGAAGACGTTGGTGGCCGACTCGGCGACGATGCCGCCGACGTCGATCTGGGCGCCGACGCCGGTGCGCGTGGTCGCGGCACCGAGCACGGTCTCGTCGAGGTTGGTGAGCGTGAAGGCCTTCTCGCTGCCGACGGTGTCGGCGGTGATCTGCAGCCGGTAGGCGCCGTCGGCGGTGCGCACCGGGGCGGCGGTGACGCCGGCCTTGGCCTCGTTGATGGCCTTGACCACGCCGGCCAGGCTGCCGTCGGAGCTGAGGCTCTTGGTCTCGCCCCCGACGGTGAGTTCGAAGGCGCCGTCAGCGGAGGTGAGCACCTGGGCATCCATGGCCACGGCGGTGGCGAACGTCTGCTGGTGGGCGACCGCCGGGCGGAGCACGGTGAGGTCGAGCCTGGTGGCGATCGCGCTTCCCGTGGTGGTGACGCTGACCAGGCTGTTGCTGCTGGTGCCCTTGACGGTCTGCCACGTCTCCGGCTTGGCCAGGGTGGCGGCGGCGCTGCCGAGCGTCGAAGCGCGGGTGTTCACCTGACGCAGCGCGGTGAGCACCGAGTTCTGAGTGTTCTGCTGGGTCTTCAGCCGGTTCTGTGACATCGCCTCCAGCTGCATGAGCTGGTCGATGATCGTCGCGGAGTCGAGACCGCTGGCCAGGCCGCTGATGCTGCTGGTCGCCATGGTCACTCCTCACGGGTCTTCGGGCGGGGCAGGTGAAGCTGCACGTCCGGTGGGCCGCGGGTGCGGCCCACCGGACGTGGTGGTCAGCGTGCCGGCGGATGAGCCGGCTCACCGACCGGAGACATCAGCGCAGCAGGGACAGGACGCCCTGCGGGGCCTGGTTGGCCTGCGCCAGCATCGCGGTGCCGGCCTGCGACAGGATCTGGCTGCGAGTGAAGTTCATCATCTCGGAGGCCATGTCGGTGTCGCGGATCCGGCTCTCGGAGGCGGAGAGGTTCTCGACCGCCACGTTGAGGTTGTTCACCGTGTGCTCGAAGCGGTTCTGCAGCGCACCAAGGTCTGCACGGGTGGTGGAGACCGTGGCGATGGCGGCGTCGATCTTGGTGATCGCAGCCTCGGCGCCAGTGGCGGCGTCGAACTTCACCGACGCAGCGGCAACCTGCTCCGCGGTAGCGGCGGCATCGGGAGCGTTGCCGGTGACCACGAGGTTGCCACCGGTGACCGCAGCGGAAGCGATGTCGTCGCCGAACGCGTTGGTGATCGCGGTGGTCAGCTTGGTCGTGCGGGTGGCGACGTCGTCGGCCGCGTCGTACTTCACGGAGGCAAGGTCGAGCGACTTGCTGCCAACGGTGATAACGCCGTCCAGCGACTCGAAGCCCGCGGCGGTGGCGAGGTCCGCACCTGACGTGGTGACGGTTCCCGCCGTGCCCGCGACGGCGTTGACGACGGTGGCGTCCGTCTCTCCGCCGTTGACAACGTCAACGCTGGAGACACCGAGGCCGTTCGCGCTCATCGAGGTGCCGACCGTGACGGTGATGGACTCCCCGTCGTTGGCACCCACCTGGAACTTGCCGCTGTAGCTGCTGTCCAGCAGCTTCTGGCCGCTGAACTTGGTGGTGTCGGCGATCCGGGTCAGCTCGGACTTGAGCTGGCCCATCTCGGACTGGATGTTCTTCTTGGCGTTGTCGTCCAGCCCACCGGTGTTGGAGCCCTGCACGGCGAGGTCACGCATCCGCTGGAGGATCTTGTGGGTCTCGGTGAGCGCACCTTCAGCCGTCTGCACGACGCTGATGCCGTCCTGGGTGTTGCGGACGGCGACCTTGAGTCCGCCGACCTGCGAGCGCAGGCCCTCGGAGATGGCCAGACCAGCAGCGTCATCGGCGGCGCGGTTGATCCGGTAGCCGCTGGACAGCTTCTCCAGCGACTTCGACATCTGGCCCTGGGTGACCGACAGGTTGCGGTAGCTGTTGAGAGCGTCGATGTTCTGGTTGATGCGGAGACTCATGATGGATCCCTCCTGGATGACGTGAGTCGGGGTTTGAGGCCCATCCGTGGGCCCCTTCGCGGTGATGATCGGCGGCGGCTTGGGGCCACCTAAGAGAAAAGCCCCGAAGAATTTCTTCTCGGGGCGAAGGGGGCCAGATCGGCGTGGTGGCATCAATGGCCTCGACCGGCTCGACGGGGTGCGAGCCGGCCGCGGGGCTGTCGTAGGGCGTGGCGGACCACCACCTCAGGCGGTCTCGTCGAGCGAGAGCGGCATCGAACGACGCAGGCCTGCCGCGTGCCGGGCCAGCACCGAGTCGACGTACGCCTCGCGGCGGCGCGCGGCGCAGCCCTCGGGGCGGGGGTGCGGGGCGACGAGCTCGGGCTCGAGCGCGCGATGCATGGCCTCGCGCAGCAGCACGAGTGCCTCGGCGCGGATCTGCGAGATGCGCGACTCCGAGACGCCCAGCTGGGCGGCGGTCTCGGCCATCGGCCGTTCTGCGAGGAAGTACTGCTCGACGACGATGCGCATCCGCTCGGGCAGCTCGGCGATCGCCTCCATCAGATAGGTGAGCTGCTCGCCGTGCAGCGCCATCGCGGCCGGGTCAGGGGTCTTGCTGACCAGGTGGTCGGCGAGGGCGTCCTCGGAGGCCTGCAGCGAGAGCACCTGGGCGCGGGCGACGTCGTCGTCGTTGGCCGCGATCTCGTCGAGGGTCATCCCGGCGGTGCGGGCGACCTCCTCGTCGGTGGGCTTGCGGCCCAGGCTGGTGGCCAGCTGGGAGCGGGTGGCGTCGAGGTCGCGGGCGCGGCGGCGCACGGAGCGGGAGGCCCAGTCGATGCTGCGCAGCTCGTCGAGGACGGCGCCGCGGATGCGGGTGGACGCATAGCGGGGGAACGGCACACCGCGCTCCTCGTCGTAGGCCTGTGCCGCCTGGAAGAGGGCGAACAGGCCGGCCGAGGTGAGGTCGTCACGGTTCACGTACGACGGGACGCGGCCCATCGTCTCCCGGACGATGTGGCCGACGAGGGGGAGGTGCTGGTGGACCAGCGCCTCGACGTCCGTCCGCACTGCTTCTGTGTTCACGAGAGGGATCCTGTCCGATAAACGAGACCGCGGAAGCCCCTCCGGGCCTAATCCGACACGGTTGGTCCGAAGTCCCCCCGGTTCGGCCATGCGAAGCACCCTCCGAGGTGGTCTGGAGTGGCCATTCCAGATAGTCCGGGGGACTAGTCCTCGATGGCCGATCGGCCATTTGTCTGGACCAGTGAACTTGTGCGAGGTCCGGATTATCCTCAGTTCGGTAACAACCGACCCGTCGTGAGCGCTCACGTCGACCACGAGATCCAGCAGGCATGCGGCGTTCTGCGGCCAGTAGCTACTGGGCGCCCACAGAACATCCACAAATCGGTAACAATCGCCGGGAGTCGAAAGGTGCCCGCGTGTCGCCTGGACAACGCCGAGACAACCGCTCGAGACCCGCTCCCTCCCCCTCTCTATGCACTCGCTCCCGCGCGCCATCGCCTGGATCCCTCAGGAACTCCGGGGGGCGACCGATCGGTCCCTCGTAGGTGCCGGGAGGACTCGGCCCCCCCATGCCCCACGAAACGAAACGAGGAGTCGTGATGTCAGAGCACGTCATCGAGCGGCTGTCGCTCGTGCTCTGGAGGGAGCGCGAGCTGCTCGAGTCGCTGCGCTACAAGCTGGAGGTCGAGCAGCTGGTGATGGCCGGCGGACGCAGCCAGTGGCTGGGCCGCGCCGCCACCGAGGTCGAGCAAGTGCTCCAGGTGATCCGGGAGACCGAGGCGCTGCGGGCCACCGCCGCCGACGAGGTTGCCGTCGCGATCGGCCTGCCGGCCAACCCCAGCCTCACCATGCTAGTCGACTCCGTCGACGAGCCCTGGCACACCATGCTGCGCGACCACCGGGACGCCTTCGCCGCGATCACCGACGACATCGTGCGGCTCGCCGACGCCAACCGCGGCCTGATCGCCGCGGGCTTCCGCTCCGCGCGCGAGACCCTGCTCAGCATCGACGCCGGCCTCTCGACCTACACCCCCAGCGGCTCCGCGGTCACCGAGCGGGTCGCCGCCGCACGTCTCGACAGGAGCCTGTGAGTGAGCAGCTTCGGGTCGCTCAACACCGCGCTGACCGCGCTGCGGTTCCAGCAGACGTCGATGGACGTCGCCAGCACCAACGTCGCCAACGTCGCCACCGAGGGCTACGTGCGCCGCCGCGTCGTCGGCCAGACGCTCGGCGCCGCGGCGCAGCCGGCGCTCTGGGCGCACAACACCGACGTCGGGGCGGGCGTCACCTCCAAGGGCGTGCAGCGGATGACCGATGCGCTGCTCGACGCCCGTCAGCGCCGTGAGCACGCCGCCCAGAGCTACCTCGACCTCACTGCCGAGGTGCTGGCCCGGGTCGAGACCGGACTCGGGGAGCCCGGTGAGAACGGCGTCGCCGCCGCGATCGACGGGTTCCGCAGCTCGCTGCACGACCTGGAGAACAACCCCGGCTCCGCCGCCACCCGCAGCCAGGTGCTCTCGGCCGCCGGCACACTCGCCAACGCCATCGGGCTGCAGGCTCGCCACTTCCAGGGTGAAGCCGCCGACCAGGGCGTCCGCCTCCAGGTCGGCCTCAGCGAGGTCAACCGGCTCGCCGGCGACCTGGCCAAGACCAACACCACCATCGCCGCCGGCAAGGGCACCGACACCAGCTCGCTGCTCGACACCCGCGACCGGCTGGCGCTTCGCATCGCCGAGCTCACCGGCGCCGCCGCCACGATCCAGGACGACGGCCAGATGACCGTCACCCTCCAGGGGCAGACCCTGGTCAGCGGCGACCAGGCCCACGAGCTCGTGGTCACCGGAGGGTTCGACGTCGACGGTCAGCTCGACGGCGAGCAGGTCACCTTCGCCATCGACGACGGCTCCGGACCGGTCGACCTGGACGCCACGATCGGCGGCGAGCTCGGCGCCGTGGGCAACCTGATCAACACGGTCCTGCCCGACTACCTCACCCAGCTGAACACGCTAGCGACGCAGCTCGCCGACTCGGTCAACGCCCAGCACGGGTTGGGCTTCGACCAGGCCGGCGACGCGGGCGTTGACCTCTTCGACTACGACCCCGACAACGCGGCCAGCAGCCTCAAGATCCACGACGACATCGCGGGCCGCCCCGAGCTCGTGGCCGCCTCTCTCGTGAGCGGCGGCCCCAACCGGGACGGGTCGAACGGCGCGGAGCTCGCCGGGAAGATCGCGATCGAGGACGGCTACCTGCGCCTGGTCAACGACTTCGGCACCAAGGTCGCCTCCGCGTCCCGCCTGGCCGCCAACCAGGCAACCCTCACCGGTCAGATCGACACCGCCCGCGACCAGCAGGCCGGAGTCAGCCTCGACGAGGAGACCGTGAACCTCCTCATGGCCCAGCGGGGCTATGAGGCAGCCGCCCGGGTGATGAGCACGCTCGACGAGGTGCTCGACACCCTCATCAACAGGATGGCGATCTGATGACTCGGGTCACGCACAACATGCTCGGTCAGCGCTCGCTCGCCGGCCTGCAGGGCAGCCTCACCCGGCTCGCCCAGATCCAGGAGCACCTCTCCACCGGACGGGTCATCAACCGGCCCTCCGATGACCCGGCCGGCGCCACCTCCGCGATGCAGGTGCGCTCCTCGCTCACCCAGGAGCGCCAGCACGTCCGCAACGCCGACGACGGCCTCGGTTGGTTGGCCCAGATCGACAACGCCCTCGACGCCATCGGCGACCAGGTCGGCCGAGCACGCGATCTGGCCCTGCAGGGCGCCAACAGCGGCAGCATGGGTGACGCCTCTCGCAACGCGCTCGCGGCCGAGGTCGAGCAACTGCGCCAGGGGGTCATCGCCGGCGCCAACGCGACGTACCTGGACCGCCCGGTCTTCGGCGGGCTCACCGCAGGCCCTGTCGCCTACGACGCCGACGGGACCTACGTTGGCACTCCCGATGCGGACGGCGGGGTCAAGCGCACCGTGGCCGACGGCGTGGTCGTGCGCGTCGACGTGACCGGCCCCGCCGTGCTCGACGACGCAGACGGCGACTCGGTGATGACCCACATGGACAATCTGGTCACCGGGCTCCGGACGGGCGACCAGACCATGATCGAGACCGCGATCGGCAAGCTCACCGACGCCAGCAACCGCATCGACACGATGCGCGCCGACGTCGGCACCCGGGTCCAGCGCATCGAGTGGGCCAAGGCCCAGGCCGATGACAAGGAGATCTCGCTGACCAACTCGCTGTCCGAGATCGAGAACGCCGACCTGGCCAAGACCGTCGTGGAGCTGCAGTTGCAGGAGGTGGCCTACCAGGCCGCCCTCTCCGCCACCGGCCGCGTGATCCAACCGAGCCTCCTGGAGTTCCTCCGATGACCGTCTTGACCATTGACGTTTGCGAAGATGTGGCGACCCGCTCGTCCCGCCCGATCGCAGGAGTGCACGTGACCGACCCGCAGGCCGACCCGGCCGCGACCCAGGACCTGCCCCTGATCGAGATGGTGCGGCCGATGGTCGGCTTCCCCGAGCACAAGATGTTCGCGCTCGTCCGCCTCGGCGACGACGGGGTGCTCACCAGCCTCACCTCGGTCGAGGACGAGAGCCTGCGGTTCCTCGTCATGCCGCCCGGGCAGTTCTTCCCCGACTATGCGCTCGACCTCTCCGACGACGTCGTCGCCGAGCTCGAGATCGCCGACGCCGCCGACGTGCTGGTGCTCGTGGTGCTCACCGCCGGGGCCACGCTGGTCGACACCACCGCGAACCTGATCGCGCCCGTGGTCGTCAATGTGCGCTCGCGCAAGGCCGCCCAGGTCGTGCTCGACGACTCGAACCTGCCGGTCGCGGCCACGCTGGTCGGCTGAGGGTCTCGGCAGGCTCGACCACCGGGGGCGCTCGACCACCGGGGTCTCGGCAGGCTCGACCGCCGATAAGGCTCGGCAAGCTCGACCACCGAGGACGCTCGACCACCGAGGCGCGCTCGACCGCCGACTCGACTACCGCGGCGTGTCGCGGGACCTGGCCCGATGGCCAGGCGCGGCAGGTAGCCTCGTCCCATGCTGGTCCTGAGCCGCCGCGTGGGCGAGTCCATCGTCCTGGGCACCGACATCACCGTCACGGTGCTCGACGTGCGCGGCGACCTGGTGCGCATCGGCATCGCCGCGCCCCGCTCGGTCGAGGTGCACCGCGCCGAGCTGCTCGAGGCGCTCGAGGAGACCAACCGCAAGGCCGCCTCGCCCACCGAGGACGCCGTCGCGAGCCTCTCCGAGGCGCTGCGCAAGCGCGCCGACTGAACCCCTCCCGCCGGCGCCCGCGCCCGGCGTACAAACCCGTTGAACCCCGCCGGGGGCCGACCTACGGTGTACGCACACGGGAAAGGAGGTGGTCCGAGAGTGATTTCTTCAAGGACGCGTGAGGTGGTCGCGCGCTAGCAGCGCCGCCCGAGTAAGGGACGCGTGCTGCCGGCAATCCACCGCAGCCACCCGACCCGCAGGCGATCCGGTCCGTCCGCCGGAGGGGCTCCATCCGGAGCCACGCCTGCGGGTCGTCCCATTTCCGACTCCTCTTGTTCGCCCCCGCCGCCCCGGGACGTCATACGACCTGGCGGCTGGGGCGACCACCCCGTATGACGTCCCGCGGGAGGTCATACGAAGTGGTTGTCAGAGCGACCGGAGCGTATGACGTCCCCGGGCGGGCGACCGAAGGCTGCGATGGGTGACGCACGCCACCCAGAGATCGTTGTACTAGGCAACCAAGTGGAATAAAGTTGCGCAAGTCAACGATCTACCCCCTGTGAAGCGAGCGTCAGTGACCCGCCCCAGCCCCACTCCGTCCGGACCGTCGGCGGCCGCCGGAAGCCCCGTGACGCCGGCGGCCCCGGCCGAGACCACCGGCCAGATGACGCACCGCGAGATCCTCGAGGCGCTCAGCGGGCTGCTGATGGCGATGTTCGTCGCGATGCTCTCGAGCACGATCGTCAGCAACGCGCTGCCGGTGATCGTCACCGACCTCGAGGGCAGCCAGACCGGCTACACCTGGGTGGTCGTCGCCACCATGCTGACGATGACCGCGAGCACCCCCATCTGGGGCAAGTTCGCCGACCTGTTCTCCAAGAAGCTGCTGGTGCAGATCTCGCTCGGCATCTTCATCGTCGGGTCGCTGATCGCGGCGTTCGCGCCCAGCATGGAGGTGCTCATCGGCGCCCGGGCCTTCCAGGGCCTCGGCGTCGGCGGCCTGACCGCGCTGGTGCAGGTGATCATCGCGAGCATGGTCACCCCGCGCGAGCGCGGCCGCTACTCCGGCTACATCGGCGCCACCTTCGCCCTCGCCACCGTGAGCGGCCCGCTGATCGGCGGTCTCATCGTCGACAGCCCGCTCGGCTGGCGCGGCACCTTCTTCGTCGGCATCCCCGTCGCCGTCCTCGCCTTCGTGCTGCTGCAGAAGACGCTCCACCTGCCGGTGGTCAAGCGCGAGGTGAAGATCGACTACGCCGGCGCCACGCTGCTGGTCGGCGGCGTCTCGGTGCTGCTGGTCTGGGTCTCTCTCGCGGGCGACCAGTTCGCCTGGGCATCGGGCACCACCGCGGTGCTGGTCGCCGCCGGAGTCGCGCTGCTCGCCGCCGCCGTCTACGTCGAGGCGCGGGTCGCCAGCGAGCCCGTCGTGCCGCTGCGGCTCTTCCTTGACCGCACCACCACGCTCGCCACCGTCGCCTCGGTGCTGATCGGCGTCGCGATGTTCGGGTCGACGGTCTATCTGAGCCAGTACTTCCAGATGGCCCGCGGCATGAGCCCCACCGAGGCCGGCCTGATGTCGATCTTCATGGTCGGCGGCCTGTTCGTCTCCAGCATCGTCTCCGGCCGCGTCATCACCGCGACCGGCGTGTGGAAGCGCTGGCTGGTCGGCGGCATGGTGCTCGTCGTCGCCGGGCTCGGCATGCTCGCCACCATCGACGGCAGCACCAACCTGCTCACGATCGGCGGGTTCATGCTGGTGCTCGGCGTCGGGCTCGGGGCCACCATGCAGAACCTCGTCCTCGCGGTGCAGAACAACACCGCCCAGGCCGACATGGGCGCGGCCAGCTCCGTCGTCGCGTTCTTCCGCACCATGGGCGGCACCATCGGCATCTCGGTGCTCGGCGCGATCCTCGGCCACCGCACCGCCGACGCGGTCAGCGCCGGCCTCGCCGAGCGCGGCATCGACGCCACGCACGGAACCGGCGAGATCCCCGACCTCAGCACCGCCCCCGCCTGGTTCGTCGACCTCTACCAGTCGGCGTTCGGCGAGGCGACCGGCCACATCTTCCTCATCGGCGTGCCGTTCGCCGTAGTGGCGCTGGTCTGCATCTGGTTCATCAAGGAGGTGCCGCTGCGCACCACGATCCTGCGCGAGGACGAGCTGGCCGCCGAGGTGGCCGCCGAGCTCCGCGCCGGGGAGGCGAGCCGGTCGTGAACGCCAGCACCAGCACGAGCAGCACCAGCACCCGCACCGACCAGCTGCAGCGCCTCGAGGACGAGTTCGGGCTGCTGGTCCGCCGGGTCCGGCGGGTGCTGTGGGAGCGGGCCCGCACCATCCACCCCGACCTGCAGCCCGCGACGTACCTGCTGATGGCGCACCTCGCCGCCCACGGGCCGCTGCGCGCCACCGCCATCGTCGAGGCGATGGACATCGACAAGGGCGCGATCAGCCGCCAGCTGCACCACCTCGAGGAGCTCGGGCTGGTGCGGCGCGAGCCCGACCCGACCGACGGGCGCGCGACGCTCGTCGAGGTCACCGACGAGGCGGTACGCCGCCTGGGCGCGGTGCGCGAGAACGCTCGCGGCCGGCTCGAGCGGGTGCTCGCCGACTGGGACGACGCCGACCTGGCGTTGTTCGTCGACGGGCTGGCCCGCTACAACCGCGCCACCAGCGGGTCGCCGGACTGAACCGCTCGCCCGACCCCGGCTGGCGTGGCGGGGTCGTGTGCCCCACGAAGGGCTATGGCGCGTTCTCAGGCACACGAGTGTCTCGCGCACGCTGAACCGTCGCCCGACCCCGGCCGGCGTGGCGGGGTCGTGTGCCCCACGACGCGCTATGGCGCGTTCTCAGGCACACGACCTCGGGCCGGGCGTTGAACCGGCCGCCGACCCGTCAAGCGTTCCTCGACACGCCGCGCAAACGCGGGAATCAGTGACGGGTCGGCGGGGGACTCAGAGCTCGAGCCACACCGCGGTGTCGGGGGGCAGCTCGCCCTTGACCGGACCGCTGGCGATCACGATCTCACCGTCGGGCAGCGGCACCGGGGTGTCGCCGCAGTTGAGCAGCACCGTGAGGTGGTCGCGGCGGAAGGCCAGCACGTGCTCGCCGGCGTCGGGCAGCAGGTCGATCTCGCCGGCGTGCTCGCCCTCGTGGGGCACCAGCGCCCGCCGTGCCGCCAGCGCCCGGCGGTAGAAGTCCAGCGTCGAGTCGGGGTCCTGGGCCTGCACCTGGGCGGTCACCGCGGCCCACTCCAGCGGCTGCGGCAACCACGGCTGGCCCTGGCAGAGGCTGAACCCGAACGGCGGCTCGGTGCCGCCCCACGGCAGCGGCACCCGGCAGCCGTCGCGGCCGACCTCGCCGGTGCGCAGCCAGGCGGGGTCCTGCCGCGACTCCGGCGGCACGTCGACCTCCTCGAGGCCGAGCTCCTCGCCCTGGTAGATGTAGGCCGAGCCCGGCAGCGCCAGCATGGTCAGCGTCGCGGCCCGCGCCCGGGCCAGGCCCTGCGCCCCGCCGCCGTAGCGCGTCACGTGGCGCACCACGTCGTGGTTGCTCAGCACCCAGGTGGGGGAGGCCCCGACCGGCTCGACCGCGGCGATCGTGCTGCGGATGACCTCGGCGAACGACTCCGCCGACCACGGCGCCAGCAGCCAGGAGAAGTTGAACGCCTGGTGCATCTCGTCGGGCCGCACGAACCGGGCCATCGACTCCTCGGTCTGGGTCCAGGCCTCGGCGACCAGCATCTTGTCGCCGTCGTACTCCTCGAGCACCCGGCGCCAGCGGCGGTAGACCTCGTGCACGCCGGGCTGGTCCCACATCGGCTCGTCGCGCATCCGGCGCTCGACCATGCTCTGCGCGGTGAGCAGCTGGGCGTGCTCGCCCTCGGCGGTGTGCACGTGGTGGTGCTCGGCGTGGGGGTCGGCCGGCGCGGCGGGGCCGCTGCCGGGCATGTGGTCGGCGCCGATCTCCTGGTCGCGCAGGCTCTCCTCCTTCACCAGGCCGTGGGCGACGTCGATGCGGAACCCGTCGACGCCCCGGTCGAGCCAGAACCGCAGCACCGACTCGAACATGTCGCCGACCTCGGGGTTGCGCCAGTCGAAGTCGGGCTGGGAGGAGTCGAAGAGGTGGAGGTACCACTGGCCGTCCTCGACGCGGGT
Organism: Nocardioides ferulae; assembly: GCF_003660455.1. Classification (GTDB taxonomy): domain Bacteria; phylum Actinomycetota; class Actinomycetes; order Propionibacteriales; family Nocardioidaceae; genus Nocardioides; species Nocardioides ferulae. The sequence goes on from NZ_QZVR01000004.1 coordinate 240,929, forward strand.
CCACGCCGGGCCGCCGAAGACCGAGTGCCAGTTGTTCGGCGGCTCCGAGCCGTCGGGGCCGCGGCCGTCGCGGAAGAGGTAGCGCGCCCGCTCGGGGCTGCCCGGCCCGGCGGCCAGCGCCGCCTGGAACCACTCGTGCTCGTTCGAGCTGTGGTTGGGAACCAGGTCGACGATCACCCGCAACCCGAGCTCGTGGGCGCGGGCGACCAGCCGGTCGGCGTCGTCGAGCGAGCCGAAGCGCGGGTCGACGTCGCGGTAGTCGGCCACGTCGTAGCCGTGGTCGTGCTGTGGCGAGGGGTAGAACGGCGTGATCCACAGCGCGTCGACACCCAGGCGCTGCAGGTAGGGCAGTCGCGCGGTGATGCCCTGCAGGTCGCCGACGCCGTCACCGTTGCTGTCGGCGAAGCTGCGCACGTAGACCTGGTAGGTGACCGCGTCGCGCCACCAAGGCCGGGAGGACGTCGTTGGATCGTTCAAGACCATGGGTCCCACCATACGGAACCGACCACCGTCACCGGCGGGGAGTCGGGGTCAGCGGAAGGCGTCGGGGTCGACGGCGACCCACACGTGCTCGGCGGTGGCCAGCAGCCGCCCGGAGGCGTCGTACAGGCTCGACGCGGTGGAGGTACGCCGCCCCTCGTCGCCGCGGTGCTCGCCGACCACCACGTGCCCGGCGCCGACCTCGGGCAGGGCGTCGAGGCGGGCCGTCATCTGGCCGAGCACCATCGGCCGGCCGGTGAGGTCGCAGGCCCAGGCGCTGACGCAGTCCAGGGCCGCCCAGGTGACCGGCGCGGTGACCGGCGCGGTGGCCTGCCGGGTGGCCCGGTCTCCCTCGCCGGCGACGCCCGGCTGCGGAGTCCACGTCGCGGCGACCCGCGACCGGCCCTCGACCGCGGCCACGGGGCCGGGGAAGATCCGCAGCCCGTCGCCCGGCTCGCGGTCGACGCCGCAGGAGAAGCAGGTCGGGAAGGGGTGCTCGCGGTGGCCGGCGTAGCCCGGCTCGGCCGCGCGCGCCTGCGCGAACGCCACGCCCGGCACGGGGGTGAGGTCGGCGTCGCCGGCCCGGGCTCGGGCCACCGGCGCCCCGTCGCGGAGCGCGACCGTCCAGCCGTCGTCGGCCTGCAGCGCCATCGCGGTGCCGAGCGGCGGTGGCTGCTGCAGTCGCACGGTGACCGTCGGCCCGACCGACGAGGCGATCAGTGCCGCCAGCGCACCCGCGGTCCAGCCGCCGTTGCCGGAGGCGGGCGGGCCGTTGAACCGGGCAGGCACCAGCAGCGCCCGGGCAGGGGCGGGAATGGCGTCGGTGGAGAGCGTCACCGGCGCATCCTCTCCCACCGGTCCAGGGTCTCGCGGCGCTCGGCGGCGTGGTCGACCAGCGGCGGCGGATAGCCCGTCGCCTCCCGGTCGGCCGGCGACGGGTCGTGGACGTCGGAACCGGCCGGCAGGTCGCGCAGCTCCGGCACCCAGCGGCGTACGTAGCTCCCGTCGGGGTCGAAGCGGCGGCCCTGCCCGGTCGGGTTGAAGACCCGGAAGAACGGAGCCGCGTCGGTGCCGCTGCCGGCGACCCACTGCCAGCCGTGGGAGTTCGACGCCAGGTCGCCGTCGACCAGCCAGCGCTGGAAGTGTCGGGCGCCGTGCTGCCACTCCACGTGCAGGTCCTTGACCAGGAAGCTCGCGACGATCATCCGCACCCGGTTGTGCATCCACCCGCTCGCGCGGAGCTGCCGCATGCCGGCGTCGACGATCGGGAAGCCGGTGCGCCCCTCCCGCCAGGCGTCCAGGGCGGGGCCGGGCGGGTCGTAGTCCAGGCGGGCGAACTCGGGGCGCCAGTAGTCGCGCGCGGAGTCGGGACGGTGGTGCAGCACGTCGGCGTAGAAGTCGCGCCAGGCCAGCTCGCGGCGCAGCGCGGCCGGACCGTCACCAGGGCCGGACAGGTCCGCGAGCAGGCTCCGTGGATGCACCTCGCCCCACTTCAGGTGCACCGACATCCGAGACGTGCCGTCGAGGTCGGGGCGGTTGCGGCGCTCCGCGTAGCCGGCGGCGCCGTGCTCCCCCGGCTCCTCAGCGTCGACGAACGCGCGCCACCGCCGCCAGGCCGCGCCCTCGCCCGCCTCGGGGAGGGCCATCCCGGCCGGCGGCTCCGTCGGAGGCAGCTCGGCGGTCGTGATTCGGTCGAGGGCGCTGCCGTCGACCCATCCGTGCTCGGGCGCCGTGAACGCCGGCGCCGGGGCCGGCCACCCGTGCTCGGCCCACCGGCGCAGGAAGGCGGTGTAGACCCGGAACGGTCCGCCGCTGCCGGTGTGCAGGGTGCCGGGTGGCACGGCGTACGCCGAGTCGGTGCGCACGAGCGTGCGGCCCTCGGCGGTCAGCGCGGCCTCGACCGCGGTGTCCCGGGTGGAGCCGAGCGGCCCGAAGTCGGCCGTGACGTGCACCCGCTGGGCGCCGACGGCACGGGCCGCGGCGGGCACCTCGCGCTCGGCCTCGCCGGTGAGCACGACCAGCCGACCGCCGGTCTCGCGCAGGCCGGCGTCGAGCGCGCGCAGCGAGCGAGCCAGATAGGCGCGGCGGGCCGGCCCCGCCGGGCCCCACAGGCGCGGGTCGAGCACGAACACGGACAGCAGCTCACCGTCCGCGGCGGCCGCGAGCAGCGCGGGGTGGTCGCGCAGCCGCAGGTCGCGGCGGAACCACATCACCGAGGGCACCTGCCCAACCTGCCAGGCGGGCCCAACGCCCCGGCGTCACGGCGGGTGTCGGCGTCGCGTCACCTCGCGGCCGCCGGCGCCGGACCGGACTCGGCGGCTGTCGGTGCCGATGGGTAACAATGGCCCGCGTGAGCGATCTGATCGACACCACCGAGATGTACCTCCGGACCGTCTACGAGTTGGTCGAGGAGGGGATCGTCCCGCTGCGTGCGCGGATCGCCGAGCGGCTGCACCAGAGCGGGCCCACCGTGTCGCAGACCGTGGCCAGGATGGAGCGCGACGGCCTGCTCACCGTCGAGGGCGACCGCCACATCGAGTTCACCGAGGAGGGCCGGCGGCTGGCCACCCGGGTGATGCGCAAGCACCGGCTCGCGGAGCGGCTGCTCACCGACGTGATCGGCCTCGAGTGGGAGCTCGTCCACGAGGAGGCCTGCCGCTGGGAGCACGTGATCTCCGAGACCGTCGAGCGGCGCCTGGTCGAGCTGCTCGACCACCCCACCGAGTCGCCGTACGGCAACCCGATCCCGGGGCTCGACGAGCTCGGCGAGCACGGCGCGAGCGAGGCGTTCATGGCCGGCGTCGAGCCGCTCTCCTCCGCGGCCGGGGCCGAGGAGGGGCGGGTGCTGGTGCGGCGGATCTCCGAGGAGATGCAGAAGGACGAGCTCCTGATGAGCGCGTTGCGCCGAGTGGGCGCGCTCCCCGACAAGACGATCACGGTCGTCTCCACCCCGGAGGGGGTGCTGGTGGGGGCGGGCGGCGAGTCGGCGGAGGTGACCCCCGAGGCCGCGGCGCACATCTTCGTCCGGCGCCTCTGACGCTCGACCGGGGGCCCGATCCCGGCGCTCCAGAAAGTGGACTAGACCGGCGCATGGTCGCATGCCTGGCGGAATCCTCCTGTTACCGATCTGTGGATCTTCGCGTGGCATCGTGCGGATCGGATGTTCGTCTCCGGGGGTTACGGTGGAGATCGATAACCATCCTCGGGATCTGTCGTTGAAAACGCCGTGGTGCCGAGGGTGCGCTACAGGGGGAGAAGAGTGATGGAGATCGTCGAGGTTCCGACCAAGGTCGGAGCGAGCAGCCGCGTGCTGGATGTCGCGCACACCACGCTGGGCCTGAGCCGCGGGCTCGAGCCCGGTGAGGAGCTGGTCATCCGCGACCGCGCCGGTGAGTTCCACGCCGCCACCGTCGCCGACATCTCCTTCAGCCTCGAGGACACCCACTACGTCCTCACCGTCGGCGCTCGGCTCACCGCCGAGATGGCCGAGCAGCGCCGCCTCGGTCTCGAGGCCGGCTCCGAGGACGCCGAGATGCACGAGGTCGTCGACCTCCTCGGCGAGCTGCGCCGCATCCGCGCCGAGCGGGCCGCGAAGGCCTACACCGACAACGAGGTCGCCCGCCCCACCGCGGGCCTGCCCCACGAGCGCCACGCCCGCCAGCGCACGCGCCGGGTCAGCGCCCTGGGCTGACCGGGGCCGACCCGCTCACCTCGAGTGGCCTCAGGCCACCCGGTCGGCCAGCGAGCCCAGGAACTCGCTGCAGCCCGCCTCCACGCGGTACGCCGCGAGCGCGTCGCCGCGGGTGGCCCCCCGGTTGACGACGACCACGGGCGTGCCCTGCCTGGCCGCCCGGCGGACGAAGCGCAGCCCGCTCATCACGGTGAGGCTCGAGCCCGCTACCAGGAGCGCACCCCTCGTCTCGGCGAGTCCGTCGAGCTCGGCGTAGCAGCGCTCGACGCGCGCTCGGGGCACGTTCTCGCCGAAGAACACCACGTGCGGCTTCAGCACGCCCCCGCAGACCGGGCAGCCGGGCACGACGAAGCCGGCCACCGCCTCGGCGTCGTCGAGCTCAAAGTCGCCGTCGGGCCGGTGCGCCGCGGCGGCGTACCGCTCGAGGAAGCCGGGGTTGAGCGCGGCGAGGGTCGCCTGCAGGGCGTCGCGGCCGCCGGTGCGCCGGCAGTCGAGGCAGACCACCTCGGAGATCCGTCCGTGCAGGGCCACGGTGCGCGGCGTACCGGCGGCCTCGTGCAGCCCGTCGACGTTCTGGGTGATCAGCAGCCGGGCGCCGAGGCGGGCCAGGGCGCGGTGGCCCGCGTTGGGCTCCGCGCGGTGCATGCGGGCCCAGCCCAGGTGGCTGCGCGCCCAGTAGCGCCGCCGTGCGGCCGGGGTGGCGACGAACTCCTGGTAGGTCATCGGCGCCCGGGCCGGTGATCCGGGTCCGCGGTAGTCGGGGATCCCGGAGTCGGTGGAGAGCCCGGCCCCGGTGAGCACCACCAGCGGCCGGCCGACGAGCAGGTCGAGCGCGGCCTCGGGGTCGTCGGAGCGTTCCCGCGGGGCGGACGGCCCGATCGCGGCGTGGGGCAGCGCCGTCACGGCAGCATCGCCACCGTCATCGCCACCGGTCGGTCACCGGGCGTACCGCACCGCTGCCCGGGCGCGGGCCTTCTGCGCCTCGACCTCGCGGTCCTTGGGCGGGGCGGTGGTGACCAGTTCGGCGAGCAGGTGGCGGGTGGCGTGGGCGACCTCGGCCACGGCCCGGTCGAAGGCCGCCTGGTTGGCCTGGGAGGGGCGGGTGCTGCCGCTGACCTTGCGGACGTACTGCAGCGCGGCCGCAGCGACCTCGTCGTCGGTGGCCGGCGGCTCGAAGTTGTGGAGCTGGCGGATGTTGCGGCACATGCCGACGAGGGTACGTCGAGCCGGCCCGGGGCGGGAGCGTCCGCAGGGCAGGACGAACGGCGGCCGATCCGCCCTCGCTTGCCGGTGCCTGCCAGCATGGCGGTCATGTCCGACGCGCGAGAGCTCGACCTGGTCGTCTTCGGTGCCACCGGCTTCACCGGCCGGCTGACCGCGGAGTACCTCGCCCGCCACGCCCCCACCGGGCTGCGGTGGGCGCTGGCCGGCCGCAACCCCGACAAGCTCGACGCGGTGCGCCAGCACCTGCGCGGCATCGACCCGGCCCACGGCGACCTGGCGCTGGTGCACGCCGACGTCGACGACCCCGCCTCGCTGCGTGCCGTCGCGGAGCGCACCCGGGTGGTGATCACCACGGTCGGGCCCTACCTGACCCATGGCGAGCCGCTGGTCGCGGCGTGCGCCGAGGCCGGCACCGACTACGTCGACCTCACCGGCGAGCCGGAGTTCGTCGACCGGATGTGGCTCGCGCACCACGCGACCGCCGAGGCCAGCGGTGCCCGGATCGTGCACGCCTGCGGCTTCGACTCGGTGCCGCACGACCTGGGGGTGCTCTACACCGTCCAGCAGCTGCGGGCCGAGGGGCCGGTGACGGTGCGGGGTGTGGTCCGGGCCAGCGGCATGTTCTCGGGCGGCACGTTCCACTCGGCGATGACGGCGATGTCGCGCGCGAAGCAGATGCGCGAGGCGAGCGGTGCGCGGCGCCGGGCCGAGCCGCGTCCCGAGGGTCGCAGGGCGCGGGCGGTCACCGGCAAGCCGCACCGCGACGGGCGGCTGGGGTTCTGGCTGCTGCCGCTGCCCACGATCGACCCGCTGGTGGTGGCGCGCAGCGCGGCCGCCCGCGACGACTACGGGCCCGACTTCCGCTACTCCCACTACGCCGGCACCAAGTCGCTGCCGTACGCCGTGGGCGGGGCGGTCGGCGTGTCGGCGCTGGCCGCGAGCGCCCAGGTCGGGCCGGTGCGCCGGCTGCTGCTGAGCCGGGTCAAGCAGGGTCAGGGCCCCGACGAGCGGCGCCGCGAGCGGTCCTGGTTCACCGTCGACCTGGTCGGTGAGGGCGACGGGCGCTCGATCCACACCCGGGTCAGCGGCGGCGACCCGGGCTACGGCGAGACCGCGAAGATGCTCGCGGAGAGCGCGCTGTGCCTGCTCTTCGACGACAACCCGGCGACGTCCGGTCAGGTGACCACGGCGCAGGCGATGGGGGAGAACCTCACCGCTCGGCTGCAGGCGGCCGGAATCAGGTTCGAGGTGGTCGGCCAGGGCGGCGAGTGACCGCCTGACGCCCGCTGCCGAGCGCCCGGCCGGCGGCACCGGTCGCGGGGGCGACCGGCCACGGGGGCAGGGCCGCCCCACCCGGGTGGCGGGCCGGCATGGCCCATCCGGGCGGTGACCGGGTGACGTGAGCACTATCTCGGGGCGTTCTCGCCGGAACTCCTGCTGGATCGTCCGGAGTGGTCGATCGGTTGGGTGTTCGACCCTGGCCGAGAGGTGAGCGCATGACCGTGCTGCCGCATGACTACCCGGGGCTCGCCGAGGGCTCACCGACCACTCGGCCGGGCTCGGTGCTGGCGCTGCTCCTGACCCTGCTGCGGGCAGCGGGCGCCGTGGTGCTGCCTCCGGTCGCCTGGCTGGGATCGGTGATCCTGTGCCTGGCCGCCCTGGTCCTGGCCGACGCCTCGACCGCGCTGCGCGCCGCACTCGTGGTGGCCGCGGCCGTCCCGGCGGTCGGCTCGATCCTGGTGTCGCGGGCCCTGATGGGGGTGCCCGCGTTCAGCTTCTGGGTCGGCCTCGGCGTGCTGCCGAGCATCGCCGGCGGCTGGCTGCTCTTCGCGATCCTGTAGCGCGCCGCAAGGCTCCCCGGCGGTCGAGCCGGCCGAGACCCCCCGGAGGTTGAGGAGGCGCGCCAGCGCCGTCTCGAAACCCCGGCCCCGGTAGTCGACTCGCCCCCGGAGGTTGAGGAGGCGCGCCAGCGCCGTCTCGAAACCCCCGCCCCGAGGGTCGAGCTTGCCCCGGAGGTTGAGGAGGCGCGCCAGCGCCGTCTCGAAACCCCGGTCCCGCATGGTCGAGCCAGCTCCGGTGGTCGAGCTTGTCGAGACCCGCGGCCCCGGTGGTCGGGCGCACCCCGGTGGTCGAGCCTGCCGAGACCCCTGCCCCGCGCCCTCGTTGTCCACAACCGACGACCACGCAACCTCATCCACAGATCGAACACCTGCACGAACGCGACTGTCGGTGGTCGCCTCTAACGTAGTGCCATGACGACGACCAGCACCCGGACGCATCCGCTCCAGGCCTGCGCCACGGCGATCACCCAGGCGCTGGCCGACGTCGTCGACCTCGACCCCACCTGGCTGCCCGTCGACACCAAAGCCGACCTGCTCCTCGACCTCCACCGCGCCCACGAACAACTCGCCTCACTGAAAGCCCGCGTGGTCGCCGCCTCCGGCGACCTCGCCGAGGACCGCGGCGCCCGCTCCGTGGCCTCCTGGCTCGCGGTCGAGACCCGCGACGAAGCCGCCTCCTGCGCGGCCGAGGAGAAGCTCGCCAAGACCCTCGACCGCAAGTACCCCACCCTGGCCGCCGCCTGGGCCACCGGTGGCGTGAACCGCAACCAGGTCACCGTCATCGCCCGAGCCCTCGACGAACTACCCCGCCGCCTGGGCGCCGAGGTCATCGCCGCGGCCGAGGCAGAGCTGGTCCGCCTCGCCGGCTTCCACAACCCCCGCGACCTGCGCATCCTGGGCCGCCGGATCCTCGACGTCGTCGCCCCCGACATCGCCGACGACGAAGAACGCAAACGCCTCGAAGACGAAGAACGCCACGCCCGCGCCAAGACCCGGCTGGTGTTCAAGCCGCTCGGTGACGGCCGCACCCGCATCGTCGCCGACATCCCCGACGCCGTCGCCGCGATCTTCAAGACCGCCCTCCACGCCCACACCAGCCCCCGACTCGACCACCACCGAGAAGTCGCCGACGGGCTCCCCCGGCTCGACCCCGACACCGGGGAGCGGATTCCCCACGACCAGTTGCTGGGGCTCGCCTTCTGCGCCCTCGTGGAGCACATCCCCACCGACAAGCTCCCCACCCAAGGCCGGACCCCGGTCAAGATCGTCGCCACCATCGACCACGACAAGCTCCGTGACGACCTGGGCGCCGCCGGCCTGTCGACCGGCGACCAGATCTCCATCAGCCAGCTCCGCCGCCTGGCCTGCGAACACAGCCTCCTGCCCGCAGTCCTCGACGGTGACGGGCAGGTCCTCGACCTCGGCCGCAGCCAACGACTCTTCACCGGCCCCCAACGCATCGCGATGGGCCTGGCCCACCACCAATGCCAAGCACGCGGCTGCACCGTCCCCGCCGCCTGGTGCGAAGCCCGCCACAAGAACCCATGGGTCAAGGGCGGCACCACCGACCTCGCCGACGGCGCCCTCCTCTGCCCCTGGCACCACCACCGCGCCCACGATGACCGCTACCAACAGACCTGGGCACCCGACGGCACCGTCACCTTCACCCGCCTCCGCCAATAGGCCAGTGGACTCATCACACCTCTGACTCGCCGCCGGATGCGTTCGGCCCACGGCGAGGGGATAGGCGCGCGCGGATGGCGTGATCGCCGCCCGGGCCGGGCAGGATGGTCGACATGTACGGGCCACCCCAGCAACCGAGCTCGAGCGACTCCAGCGGTGACCTCCTACGCGGCGGCAACCGGTTCCGGTCGTGGGCGACCGTCACCGCCCTGGTCTCCCTCGGCGTGTGGACGCTCGCCGAGGCGATCCCCCACAGTGATCCGGCGGGGATCGGGGGTGGCCTCGCGTTGGTCGCGGCGGCCCCGTTCGTCGCCCTCGGTGATCGGGCGGCCACCGGTGAGTCGCTGCCGAGCTATCTGCCGGCACCGCTCCGCTCGGCTCTCGCCCTGCGCGTCGTCGCCGGTGCCCTCGCCCTGGCCGGGCTCCTGTTGGGCTTCGCCGGCTGACCGAGCGGCTCGATCCGGTGAGGTGGCGCCCCAGGCAGGAGTCGAACCTGCGACCTTTCGCTTAGGAGGCGGCTGCTCTATCCGCTGAGCTACTGGGGCCTGTGGCGCCCGGCCGCACGGGCCGCGGGCGCCGGGAGACATCTTGGCACGCGCGGTTCACGCCGAGTGCATGACCACCACGTCACCGTGCCCCCCGTAGCGCATCACCCGCGGCGCGAACCCGGTGCCGTCGAAGGTGAGCAGCCACCAGCCGCCGGCCGGGTCGGGGAGCAGCTGCGGGTGCGGGATGTTCGTCGGGTACGGCGCGTCCAGCCGCCCGGCGCGGCGTCCGGCCAGGTCGAAGACGGGGAACGCGGCGGCGTCGCGGTCGCTGGCCAGCAGCCAGGTCGTGCCGCCGGCGGTGACCAGGACCGGCCCCTCGCACTGCCGCAGGTCGGCGGCGGCGAACACCGGCGTCAGCCCGTCGGTCCAGCGGTCGCGGTCGGTGCTGGCGAGCGCGGGGTGGAAGTCGAACGGGTCCTGTGAGGGGCTCTCGACATAGGCCACCTGCCAGCGGCCGTCGACCCGCGTGAGGGCGGGGTCCCAGGAGCCGTGCGCTGTCGGCAGCGGCGTCCGCTCGGTCTCGAGCAGATGCACGCCGCTGAGCAGGTCGGCGTCGGTCTCGGTGTGCCGCACGTGGATGCGCCCGGGCGCGAAGTCGCCCCACGAGCTTGTCGCCACCAGCCACCGGTCGCCGACGCGCACCAGCTGGCCCGCGTGGTCGCCCAGCACCAGCCCGTCGCGGCGGGTGAACAGCTGCGACTCCAGCCGCAGGTCGGTCGGGTCGGCCGGGTCCAGCGACCACACCGACCAGTGGGCCTGCTGGAAGAACCCCAAACCGGCACAGGTCCAGGTCAGGAACACCCGGCCGTCGCGCTGGTACGCCGTGCCGTCGGCGTGCTGCACCAGGTGCGGGTCGCGGAGCCCGGCCATCCCGAACAGCCCCGCGGTGGCCGAGCCCGGTGCCGCGGCGTCGACCGACCAGGCGTAGCGGAGGCCGGCCAGTGTGTCCTCGCGTCGCAGGTCGAGCTCCGCCGCGACCCTCTTGCGCTCGGTGAGCACCGGCCGCCAGCCCGAGCCGCGGTCCACCAGCGCGGTCGCCTGGTTCTCGCAGAGCGCGAAGCCCAGCGTGAAGCCGCCGTCGGTCGAGACCCGCCGCCGTCGCAGCACCCGGGTGCGCCCGGCCAGCCGCAGCTCGAGCGTCACCCGCGAGCTGCCGGCCTCCCACCGGACCACCAGGTGGTCACCGTCGGCGGTGGCGAGGCCGGCCGCCGCCGTCCTGGCCCCGGCCGGCACGGCCACCTCCACCGCCGCGAACGGCGCCGGCGGACCGGCCTCGGCGAGATGCAGTCCACCGCCGGTGACGGGGGCGTCGGCCACGGCGGCGAACCCCGGCGCGACCAGCGCGAACGGCCGGAACCGCGCCACGACCTCGTATCCGGCCCCCAGCGCAGCGGGGGAGGGGGCGCCCAGCTCCGCCACCTCAGGCATCTCGGCCGCCGCCGGACCCGGTCACCCGCCCTGCTCGGACGCCGGCACGAGTCGGACCACGTTCCACGACACCGGCGGCAGCACCACCGTGACTCGCCCGTCGGCCACCGTCACCTGCGGGTTGTCCCGAGGCACGACCCGGTCCTCGGTGTCGGCGGTGTTCGTCGCGCCGGGGTCCGGCGAGGCGAGCGTGGTGGCGGTGGCGACCCGGTGGCCCGGGAACGCCCGCAGCTCGGCGGTGAGCTCGAGCGGCTCGTCGGTGCTCCGGTTGACCGCGAGCAGGGTCAGCGCGCCGGACTCCTCGTCGTACGTCGCGGTGGCGTCGAGGAGAGGAGTGTCGCCGAAGCGCGTGTCGTAGTGCGGCGACCGCGGCTCGACCCGCAGCACCTCGCCGCGGGCGAGCGCGGCGGTCTGCGCGAACGGGTGGAAGGTGGTCTGCCGCCACGCCCGGCCGCCGGGCTCGGTGCGGATCGGGGCGATCACGTTGACCAGCTGGGCCAGGCAGGCCATCCGCACCCGGTCGGCGTGGCGCAGCAGCGTGATCAGCAGGCTGCCGACCACGACCGCGTCGGCGGCTGTGTAGTCGTCCTCGCTCAGCGACTTGGTCTCGGCCCAGTCGAGGGACTCCTCGCCGGCGAACTTGGAGTAGTACCAGACGTTCCACTCGTCGACGGCGACACCGAGACGGCGCCGGGACTTCAGCCGGGCGCCGACGTGGTCGGCGGTGGCCACGATGTCGCCGATCGCGCGGTCCAGCTCGACGCCGGCGGCCAGGTGCTCGCCCAGGCTCAGGCCGGCTGGGTCGGCGTAGTGGTGCAGCGCCACGTGGTCGACCTGGTCGTAGCACTCGGCGAGCACGGTCGCCTCCCAGGAGGCGAAGGTCGGGATCGAGGTGCCCGAGCTGCCGCAGGCGACCAGCTCGACCCGGGGGTCGACGCGTCGCATGGCGTGGCCGGTCACGGCGGCCAGCCGGCCGTACTCGGCGGCGGTCTTGTGGCCGATCTGCCACGGCCCGTCCATCTCGTTGCCCAGGCACCAGACCCTGACGTCGTGCGGGTCGGGGGAGCCGTTCGCCCGGCGTAGGTCCGACCACGCCGTGCCACCCGGGTGGTTGCAGTACTCGAGCAGCTCGACGGCCTCCTTGGTGCCGCGGGTGCCGAGGTTGACCGCCATCATCGGCTCGACGTCGGCCGAGCGGCACCAGGCCATGAACTCGTCGACCCCGACGGTGTTGGGCTCGATCGCCCGCCACGCCAGGTCGAGGCGGCGCGGCCGCTGATCGACCGGGCCGATGCCGTCCTCCCAGCGATAGCCGGAGACGAAGTTGCCGCCGGGGTAGCGCACCATGGTCGCGCCCAGCTCACGGACCAGCTCCAGCACGTCGCCGCGGAAGCCGCGCTCGTCGGCGCTCGGATGGTCGTGCTCGTGCAGGCCGGTGTAGACGCAACGGCCCATGTGCTCCACGAACGAGCCGAAGACACGGGGGTCGACCGGGGCGACCCGGAACGCCGGGTCGAGGACGAGCGTGGCGGTGTTCACGACTCGGTTCTACAGGCAGCCGCCGGGCCGCGTCGTCCCGGGGTTTGGTCCTTCCGGAATCGCGGGTGATCATTTGGGGTTGACACGTAGGGTTCGTCCTGCGTAACCCCCCGACGCCCGAAAGAGATCCCCATGTCCGACGTCGAGCAGGACGATGCTCGCCCGGACCCGGCCGCCCCGTCTCGGGCACGGCGCCCGGGTCGCCGCCGCGCGCGGCCACCCCGTCGCCACACCGTCGCCAAGGTGCTGCTGTCCAGCCTGCTCGTGCTGGGCATGGTCACCGGCCTGTCGGTGGTCTTCATCTATCGCCACCTCAACGGCAACCTCACGGTCGTCGACCTCGCCGACCAGCTCCACGACCGTCCGGAGAAGCAGGGGCGCGAGCTGCCCCAGGAGCCGCTCAACATCCTGGTGATGGGCTCCGACACCCGCGACTGCGAGGGCTGCGACATCGACCAGGAGGGCACCGGCTCGGGGTTCTCCGACACCACGATCCTGATGCACCTCTCCGCCGATCGGGAGCGGGCCTACGGCATCTCGATCCCGCGCGACTCGCTGGTCGACCGGCCCGAGTGCGAGGCCGAGGACGGATCGACCATCCCTGCCGAGTCCGGCGCCATGTGGAACGCCGCCTACCAGCTCGGCGGGCCGGCCTGCACGATCCAGCAGTTCGAGCAGCTCACCGACGTCTTCGTCGACCACTACATCGTGGTCAACTTCCAGGGCTTCCAGGACATGGTCGACGCCATCGACGGTGTCGAGGTGTGCATCCCCGAGGACATCGAGGACCCGGCCCACGGCATCAACATCCCGGCCGGCACCCGTGAGATCGAGGGCAAGGAGGCGCTGAACTACGTCCGCGCCCGTTACACCCTCGGCGACGGCTCCGACCTGAGCCGGATCAAGCGGCAGCAGGCTTTCATCGCGGCGATGGCCAAGAAGGTCATCTCCAGCGGCACCGTCGCCCGCCTCGACCGGCTGGTCGGGTTCCTCAACGCGGCGACGAACTCACTGACCGTCGACCCGGGCCTGGAGAACGTCTATCGCATCGGCAAGCTCGGCCTGGGCTTCCAGAACATCGGCCTCGACAACATCCAGTTCCTCACCGTGCCCTGGCAGTACAGCCCCGCCGACCCGAACCGGGTCGAGTGGCTGCCCGAGGCCGACGCGCTGTGGGAGAAGCTGATCGCCGACGAGCCGCTGACCCGCCGGCTCACCTCCGAGGCGATCAGTGCCGGCAACGTGCCCGGCTCCGGCAACCCGTCCAGCGGCTCGGGATCCGAGTCGCCGAGCGGCTCGCCCTCTTCGGGCGCCGAGGACGACGAGCGGGCCCAGGCCCTCGAGCAGGCGGGGCTCTGCGCGTGAGCGAGCCCGGCGAGCCGGTGGCTGCGGAGAGCCGGGACGCCGCCGACTGGCAGCGACGCCGCCGGCTCGCCGAGGTCTTCGGCGACGCGCTCCCCGACACGACCCGCGACGAGCGCGACGACAGCGGCCGGCCGGACGCGCGGCAGGGCTCGGAGAACGAGGCCTGGCTGCGGGCCCAGGTGCCGCCGCACCACGGCGGCTGACCTCCGGCTGGGGGCCAGCCACCCGTGGTGCTCGTGCAGGCTCAGGCGGAGTGTGCACCGCCGGTCGACCCGCCCGCGGGGCCGTTCGGGCCGGTGCCGGTCTGGCTGGCCAGCAGGTCGCGGATCTCCTGGAGCAGTTTGACGTCCTCCGGGGTGCCCGGCTCCGGGCTCGGGAAGTAGCGCTCCTTGGCCTTGGTGTAGGGCAGGACGATGAAGAAGTAGACGACCGCTGCCAGGATCACGAACGAGATGAGCGCGGTCAGCCAGGCGCCCACGCTGACGCCCTTGTAGACGTAGTCGGAGAAGTCCGGGGTGCCTCCGACCTTGCCGATCAGGTCCATCAGGACGTCGACGGTCGCGGTGACCACGGCGGCGAACGCGGTCGCCATGATGAACGCGGTGGCGAGCTCGATTAGGTTGCCGCGCAGGATGAAGTTCTTGAAACCACCGAGCATGGGGATCCCTCCTTGGATAGCGCCGGGTGGTCCCGGCCTCGCCACGCTAGCCCGGAAACGCGACGGTGAGGAAGAGACGCACCGCGGCCTCCGCCACGGCCGGCACCTCCTCCGGCGACAACCCGACCAGGACCAGACGCCCGGACAGGCCGTCCATCGCTGAGCCCGGCTCGGCGTCGGGCACCGCGAGCACCGGCACAGCCGACGCCACGACCGAGGCACCACCGGACCCCTGCGGATCGCTGGCGACCAGGTCGACGCGGTCGCCGGGGTGCAGCAGCGCCGCCACCCCGGCGTCCGGGAGCCGCACGGGCAGGGCGGTGAGGCCCGGATGGCCCTCGGTCAGCGCGGCGCCGACCAGGCGGACGTCGGTGACCGGCTCGCCGCGGGCCACGGGCGCCGCCAGCACCCGGCCGACCGGGTCGAGGTCGCCACGGGCGGGGCCGCTGCCGGCCGGGAACCGCGCGGTCGTCAGGTCGTCGGGGCCCAGCACCACGCCCGCCGGGAGGTCGTGGGCGGCGACGGTCACCGGGACCGTCGCCGGCGGCGGTGCGCTTGCCGCCTGCAGGCCCGCGGCCGTGGCCACCCCCGCGAGCACGGCGGCGATCAGCCGACGGCGAGCCAGGGCCACCCGGCGCACGGCGCGCAGGCGTCGTGACCACCGGACCCGCGGCCCGGGAGACGGGTGGGCGGGACCACCGGTCGCCGGAGCGGGAGTGGGATCAGGTCGCGAGGAGGGCACCCGACGACGCTAGGACGCCGCGCACCAGGGCGCGCTCGGGCTCCACAGGGCAGCCACGAGGCGGCCGCTGTGGAACTCGGCCGCGGAAGTCAGCTGGTCGCGGCGGCCGCTGCGGTCTTGCTGGACTCGCCCGAGGAGCTGCCCGATCCCGAGCCGCTCGAACCGGCCGAGGAGGTCGACGCCGCGGGGGTCGACGAGCTGCCGGAGCCGCGGCTGTCGGTGCGGTAGAAGCCAGAACCCTTGAAGACCACGCCGACGGCGTTGAACAGCTTGCGCAGTCGGCCGGTGCACTCGGGGCACTCGGTCAGAGCGTCGTCGGAGAAGCTCTGGAACTGCTCGAAGGCGTGGCCGCACTCGGTGCAGGCGTACTGATAGGTGGGCACGGTTCTCCTCCACAGGTCCCGGGGCAGTGCATCGAACGCCGATTGGCACTCTGCCCTGACGACTGCCAATGCTACGGCACGGCACAATGGCTCGGCGATGACCGACCGCCCCGCGACACCGCAGCCCACCGCCGCCGCTCCCGCCGGCGCGGTCCGGGAGCGGGTCCGGGCTGCATGGACCGCCTTCCGCACCTGGCCCCGCGCGCTGCGCGGCACGGCGTACGCCGCCGTCGGGCTGGTGCTCGTGCTGATCGCGGCGCTGGCGACCGGCGTGGTGCTGGTGCGCCGGCCGCTGCCGCAGACCACCGGGAGCGCCACGCTGCCCGGCCTGGAGTCCGACGTCGAGGTGGTCCGCGACGCGCACGGCATCCCGCAGCTCTACGGCGACTCGATCGAGGACCTGATGCGCGCGCAGGGCTGGGTGCAGGCCTCCGAGCGGTTCTTCGAGATGGACGTCCGCCGGCACGCGACCGCGGGGCGGCTCGCCGAGCTGGTCGGCGAGGACGCCGTCGACAGCGACCGGCTGGTGCGCACGATGGGCTGGCGGCGGGTCGCCGAGGAGGAGCTCGCCCTGGTGCAGCCGCAGACCCGGGCGGCGCTGGAGGCCTACGCCGACGGGGTCAACGCCTACCTCGACCAGCGCTCCCCCTCCGAGCTCGCCGTCGAGTACACCCTGCTCAACCTCGGCGGCCTGGGCTACCGCCCCGAGCGGTGGACCCCCGTCGACTCGCTGAGCTGGCTCAAGGCCATGGCCTGGGACCTCAGCGGCAACCTGACCGAGGAGGTCGACCGCGCCCTGGCCACCGCGGCCGTCGGCGCCCGCCGCGCCGGGCAACTGGATCCGGCCCACGTGGAGCAGATGCCGGCGGTGGGGCAGGGGGTCGTGGTCGACGGCGTCTTCGAGCCCGAGGCCACCACCGGCGGCACCCGCAACCCGCAGCGTCCCGGCTGGGGCGCGCCGCGCACCGACGTCCTCGCCGGTGTCGGGCGGGCGCTGGACCGGATGCCGGCGTGGCTGGGCCGCGGCGAGGGGGTGGGCAGCAACGCCTGGGTCGTCTCCGGGGAGCACACCGACAGCGGCGCCCCGCTGCTCGCGAACGACCCGCACCTGGGGGTGGGGCTCCCGTCGGCGTGGATGCAGATGGGCCTGCACTGCCGCGAGGTCGACGACGACTGCCCCCTGGACGTCGCCGGCTTCACCTTCGCCGGCGTGCCCGGGGTGCTGATCGGGCGCAACGCCGACATCGCCTGGGGCATGACCAACCTCGGTGCCGACGTGGCCGACCTCTACGTCGAGCAGGTCGCGGGCGAGCAGTGGCTGCGCGACGGTCGGCTGCGGCCGCTGCGGACCCGCACCGAGACCATCCGCGTCGCCGACGGCGACGACGTCACGTTCACCGTCCGCGAGACCGCCCACGGTCCGCTGATCTCCGACGCCGCCGACCGCTACGAAGACGTGGCTCTGGCTGCCGAGGGCTCCGGCCCGGGCCAGCCCGACACCGAGCCTGACCCCGAGCCCGACACGGCGACCGAGGCCGAGCTCGCCGTGGCGCTCGCCTGGACCGCCCTCGAGCCACAGCCGACCGCCGACGCCATCCTCGGCCTCGACCTGGCCACCGACTGGGACTCCTTCCGCGCCGCCGCCGCATCGTTCGCCGTGCCCGGCCAGAACCTCGTCTACGCCGACCGGGAGGGCCACATCGGCTACCAGGCCACCGGGCGGGTGCCGGTGCGCAAGTCCGGCAACGACGGCACGGTGCCGGCCCGGGGATGGCGTCCGGAGGACGACTGGGCCGGCGAGACGGTGCCGTTCGACGGTCTGCCGCAGGTGCTCGACCCCGAGGAGGGGTTCCTGGTCACCGCCAACCAGGCCGCGGTCGGCCCCGACTACCCCTATGCGCTGACCCGCGACTGGGACCGCGGCTACCGGGCCCAGCGGATCCACCGGATCCTCGCCCAGCTGGTCCACGAGGGCAGCACCGTCTCCGTCGAGGAGATGCTCGCGCTCCAGCTCGACGACGAGAACCTCCTCGCGCCGGTGCTCGTCCCGCACCTGCTCGAGGTCGAGCTGCCGGCCGGCTACGACTCCGACGGGCAGGAGCTGCTCGCCGACTGGGACTTCGGCCAGCCCGCCGACAGCGCGGCCGCGGCGTACTTCAACGTCGTGTGGCGCCACCTGCTCGAGCTCACCTTCCACGACGAGCTGCCCGAGGCGGCCTGGCCCGACGGCGGACAGCGGTGGTACGCCGTGGTCACCGACCTGCTGGACCGCCCGCACGACGCCTGGTGGGACGACGTCACCACCGCCGACGTGGAGTCCCGCGACCACGTCTTGGTCGAGGCCCAGCTGCTGGCCCGCGACGAGCTGACCCGCACCCAGGCGCGCCGGGCCGAGGACTGGACCTGGGGACGACTGCACGTGCTGGACCTGCGGTCCTCGGCGCTGGGCGACCCGGGCAGCGCGGTGGAGGAGTGGCTGCTCAACCGCGGCGCCTGGCGGCTCGGCGGGGGCGCCTCCACGGTGCAGGCCACCGGCTGGGACGCGGCCGTCGGCTACCGGGTGACCACCGCGCCGGCGATGCGGATGCTGGTCGACCTCGACGACCTCGACAGCTCCCGGTGGATCAACCTGGGGGGTGTCTCCGGCCACCCGGCCAGCGCCCACTACACCGACCAGACCGACCTGTGGGCCGACGGCGAGACGCTGCCCTGGGCGTTCACCCGGCCGGCGGTCGAGGCGGCCGGCGAGGACGTGCTCACGCTGGAGCCGGCGCCGGAGGAGTGAGTCGCTCCGGCCCCGTCCCTCCGGTCACACTGGGCGGCCGAGACTCGCCTCGCCGAACCGCCGCACCCCACCCGGCGAACACGCCGCGGCGACGGCGCGGTCGTGCGGCTCGGCGGGCACCTCGAGGCCGACCTCGTCGTCGTAGAGCAGCACGCAGGTGAAGGTGCCGACCGGCACCCGGGCCAGGGCCCGGTCGTAGGAGCCGCCGCCGCGGCCCAGCCGCAGGCCGGCGGGGGAGACCGCGAGCCCCGGCACCAGCACCGCGTCGGCGGTCGCGACCGCCTCGACGCCCAGCCGGGGGCCGGGCGGCTCGAGCAGCCCCCGGCGCGCCGGCTGCAGGGAGCCGGAGGGCCCCGGGTGCACCGCCCAGTCGAGGTCGCCGTCGGGCAGCAGCACCGGCAGCAGCACCCGCTTCCCGGCGGCCAGCAGCCGTTCGAGCAGCAGCGTCGTGCCGGGCTCGGTGCCGACCGAGGCGTACGCCGCGACCGTGGCCGCGCGGCGTACCTCGTCGTCGGCGAGCAGCAGGTCGGCGATCGCGCGGCCGGCCTCGCCGACCTCGAGCAGCGGCCGCCGGCGGCGCGCGGTCAGCAGCTGGTCGCGCAGCGCCAACTTGGCCGCGCGCACCGGCCCGGAGCCGCCGGGATCCGGTGTGGGCTCAGGTGTGGGCTCAGGTGTGGATGGACGGGATTGCGACGCGGCCACCGGGGAAGCCTACGATCGTGAACATGGCTTCTGCAGGTTTGAAGATGGCGCGCGAGAAGATGGCCGCCGCCGGTGTCGACGAGGTCGCGATCGAGACCTTCGCCCACTACTACCGGCTCCTCGAGCACGGTGAGACCGGGATGATCCCCGAGTCGAGCATCGAGCCGGTCGACATCGAGTCGCTGGCCGACGTGGAGGTCGACGACGACACCGCCGCGGCGGCGATCCGCGCGACCGCGGTGATCAAGCTCAACGGCGGCCTCGGCACCTCGATGGGCATGGACCGCGCCAAGTCGCTGCTGTGCGTGCGCCGGGGGCTGTCGTTCCTCGACATCATCTCCCGGCAGGTGATGGCGCTGCGCGAGGAGTACGGCGTCGCGATCCCGCTGATCTTCATGAACAGCTTCCGCACCTCCGAGGACACCATGGCGGCACTCGCCCGCTACGAGGAGCTGCCGGTGCCGGGGCTGCCGCTGGAGTTCCTGCAGAACAAGGAGCCCAAGCTCCTCGCCAAGGACCTCACCCCGGTGTCCTGGGCCAAGGACCCCGACCTCGAGTGGTGCCCACCCGGTCACGGCGACCTCTACACCGCGCTGCGCGGCACCGGCCTGCTGCAGCAGCTGCTCGACGGCGGCTACCGCTACGTGTTCGTCTCCAACTCCGACAACCTCGGCGCGGTGCCCGACGCGCGGGTGGCCGGCTGGTTCGCCGCGTCCGGCGCGCCGTTCGCGATCGAGGCGGTGCGCCGCACCCCGTCGGACCGCAAGGGCGGCCACTTCGCCCGCCGCAAGGTCGACGGCCGGCTGGTGCTGCGCGAGACCGCGCAGACCCTCGACGCCGACAAGGACGCGCTCGCCGATCTGTCGCGGCACCGGTTCTGCTCCACCAACAACCTGTGGATCGACCTCGAGGCGCTCAAGCAGGCCCTCGACGTCCGCGACGGCATCCTGGGCCTGCCGCTGATCCGCAACGTCAAGAACGTCGACCCCAGCGACCCCACCAGCCCCGAGGTGGTCCAGATCGAGACCGCGATGGGGGCGGCGATCGAGGTGTTCGAGGGGGCCAAGCTGATCGAGGTCGGGCGCGACCGCTTCGTGCCGGTGAAGACCACCAACGACCTGCTCGTGCTGCGCTCGGACGTCTACGACCTCGACCCCGGCTACGTGCTCGGCCAGACCACCGACCACCTGCCGTTCGTCGATCTCGACGGCGACTTCTACAAGCTCGTCGGCGAGTTCGACAAGCGCTTCCCCGAGGGAGCGCCGTCGATGCGCAAGGCGCAGGCGCTGCGCATCGAGGGCGACTGGACCTTCTGCAAGGGCGTCGAGGTGGTCGGTGAGGTGGAGCTGAGTGCCGACTCCGCCCAGCGTGTGGAGTCCGGGACGGTGCTGTCGGGGGAGCCCGGGGCGGCGGATGCCTGACCCGCACGGGGGGTTGGTCTCGGTCGAGGAGCACCTGGCCCGGATCCTCGACGGGGTGCGGCCGCTGCCCGACTACCAGCAGCCGCTGATGGACGCCCTCGACCTCGCGGTCGCCGAGGACGTCGTCGCCCCGATGGCGCTGCCGTCGTTCGACAACTCCGCGATGGACGGCTACGCGGTGCGCCACGAGGACGTCGCGACCGCCGGCGCCGAGGAGCCGGTGCACCTGCCGGTGGTCGGCGAGATCGGTGCCGGCCAGGCCCGCCTGCTCGCGCTGCCGCCGGGCACCGCCGCCAAGATCATGACCGGCGCGCCGATGCCCGCCGGCGCCGACAGCGTCGTCCCCTACGAGTGGACCGACCGCGGCGTGGCCCAGGTGCGCATCACGCAGGCGCCGACGCCCGGCCAGCACGTACGCCGCGCCGGCGAGGACGTCGCCGAGGGAGACCTGCTCGTCGAGCACGGCACCGTCCTCGGCCCGCGCCACCTGGGCCTGCTGGCCGCGGTCGGCCGAGCCACCGTGCGCTCCCGGCCGCGCCCCCGGGTCGTGGTGATCTCGACCGGCTCCGAGCTGCGCGAGCCCGGTCAGCAGCTGGGCCACGACTCGATCTACGACGGCAACTCGTTCCTGCTCGCGGCCGCGGCCCGGCGCGCCGGCGCGATCGCCTACCGGGTCGGCATCGTGCCCGACGAGCCGCGCACCTTCCTCGACGCGCTCAACGACCAGCTCGTCCGCGCCGACCTCGTGGTCACCTCCGGCGGGGTGTCGGCGGGCGACTTCGACGTGGTCAAGGAGGCGCTGCAGCCCACCGGCAACGTCTGGTTCGGCGGGGTGGCCATGCAGCCCGGCAAGCCGCAGGGGTTCGGCACCGTCGGCGAGGACGCCGTGCCGGTGTTCACGCTGCCCGGCAACCCCGTCTCGGCGTACCTCTCCTTCCAGGTGTTCGTGCTGCCGGCGCTGCGCAAGATGATGGGCAAGACCCCCTTCGAGCGGCCGCAGCAGCGGGCCCGGCTGACCCGCGGGGTGAACTCGCCGACCGGGCGCCGTCAGTTCCTGCGCGGGGAGCGCGGCTCCGACGCCGCCGGCACCCACGTCACCCCGGTCGGCGGCCCCGGCTCGCACCTGCTCGGCGACCTCGCCAACGCCGACTGCCTGATCGTGCTGCCCGAGGAGACCAGCCGGGTCGAGGCCGGCGAGCAGGTGGCGGTGCTGCCGCTCGACGGAGACTTCTGAGAGGGTCGCGACCATGCCACCGACGCCCGAGCAGCCACGGACCCTCACCCACGTCGACGAGTCCGGCGCGGCCCGGATGGTCGACGTCTCCGGCAAGGACGTCACCGCCCGCACCGCCACCGCGACCGGGCGGGTGCTGGTCTCGGCCGAGGTCGTGCGGCTGCTGCGCGGCGAGGGGGTCCCGAAGGGAGACGCGCTCGCGGTCGCCCGGATCGCCGGCATCATGGGCGCCAAGCAGACCCCGGCGCTGATCCCGCTGTGCCATCCGCTCGCGGTCTCCGGGGTGGTGGTCGACCTCGACGTGGTCGACGAGCCCGCCCCGGCGGTGGCGATCTCCGCGACCGTGCGCACCACCGACCGCACCGGTGTCGAGATGGAGGCGCTGACCGCGGTCAGCGTCGCCGCGCTCACCGTGGTCGACATGGTCAAGGCCGTCGACAAGGGCGCGGTGATCACCGACGTGCGGGTCGAGGCCAAGACCGGTGGCAAGTCCGGGGACTGGTCGCGGTGACCGGCGAGGGGGCGGCCGGCCTCCCGGCCGCGGTCGTCGTCGCCTCCAACCGCGCCGCCGCCGGCGTCTACGCCGACACCACAGGTCCGCTGCTGGTGGAGTTCCTGACCGGCTTGGGCTTCGTCGTCGAGGCTCCCGCGGTCGTGCCCGACGGGGAGCCGGTCGGGCAGGCGATCGCGGCGGCGGTCGCCGCGGGGGCCAGGGCGGTGCTCACCACCGGCGGCACCGGGCTGACTCCCACCGACCGCACGCCCGAGGCGACCCGCCCGCTGCTCGACCGCGAGGTGCCGGGGCTGGCCGAGGCGATCCGCGCGCACGGCCTCGCCAAGGGGGTGCCGACGGCGGCGCTCTCGCGCGGGCTGGCCGGGGTCGCCGGGCACTGCCTGGTCGTGAACCTGCCCGGCTCCCGCGGCGGGGTGAAGGACGGCCTGGAGGTGCTCGGCCCGGTGCTGGTGCACGCCGTGGAACAGGTGGTGGGGAGCGACCATTGAGCTCGCGCCCCCGCGCCCGGTCGCGGCGCCGGCACGCCTGGCCCGCACGCCTCGAGCACGTGAGCGACGGCATGCGCATCGTGGTGCGGCCGCTGACCTACTCCGACGGTGCCGCCTGGCGGGCCACCCGGCAGCGCAACGCCGCCTGGCTGGTGCCGTGGGACGCGACGGTGCCGCCGGGCGCCGAGGCGCGGCCGACGTCGTTCCGGGGACTGGTGCGGCAGCTGCACCGGCAGGCGCGCCGCGGCACGACGTACCCCTTCGCGGTCGAGGTCGACGGAGCGTTCGCGGGCCAGGTGACCGTGAACAACATCGTCCGCGGTGCCGCGCAGTTCGCCTCGGTCGGCTACTGGCTGGACCGGGACCAGGCCGGCCGGGGCGTGATGCCGCGGGCGGTGGCGATGGTGGTCGACCACTGCTTCACGGCGGCGGGCCTGCACCGCATCGAGGTGGCGATCCGGCCGGAGAACTCGAACTCGCTGCGGGTGGTCGAGAAGCTCGGGCTGCGCGAGGTCGGCTACGCGCCGCGCTTCCTGCACATCGACGGGGCCTGGCGCGACCACCGGCTCTATGCGGTCACCGTCGAGGAGTGTCCCGAGGGGCTGCTGGCCCGGCTGCTCGCCGCGGACGACCGCTGACGGGCCGCTCCGCGCCGCTCCAGTCACACAAGTCCCAGAAGTCATTTTGCGACACACGGGTAGACATCCGACCCGGGCTGCGGTAGCGAACCTAACCTCTAGCGCGTGGACCCGAGCGCACTCATCTTCGTCGCCCTCGCCGTGGCGTGGGCCGCCTACCTGATCCCGAAGGCGCTCCACCACCACGAGGAGGTGGCGCGCAGCCGCTCCGTCGACCGGTTCTCGCACACCATGCGGGTGCTGGCACGGCGCGAGCCGGTCGACGCCCGCTCGGCCCGCCTCGTGGTCACGCCCGGCCGGCCCGCCACCGCGACCAGTGTGGTCACCAAGCCGCGCAGCTCCGAGGCCGAGACGCCCGCCGAAGCGCCGGTCGAGGCTCCCGCCGAGAAGGCCGTCCCCACTCAGCCCGCGGCCGGCCGCTCGGCCGGTGCCCGGCGCGAGGCAGCCAACCGGGCGGCCCGCCGTCGCCGCCGGGTGCTGCTCGGCGTCCTCGCGCTCAACCTGCTCGTCGTGGCCCTCGCCGCGTTCGCCGTCCTCGCCTGGTGGTGGGTCGCGGCGCCGGCCACCCTCCTGGTCGCCTGGCTGGTGGCCTGCCGCCTGATGGTCAAGCGCGAGCGCCGGGCGCCGGCGTCCAGGATGCCGATCCAGATCCCCGCCGAGGAGCCCGCCGCCCCCGTGGCGCCGGTCGAGGACGCCGAGACCGGGCCGATGCAGCGGGTCGAGGACCAGCCGCCCGTCGTACTCCCGATGACCGACCCCACCCTGTGGGAGCCGGTCCCGGTGACCCTGCCGACCTACGTCTCCAAGCCCGCCGCCAGCCGCACCGTGCGCACCATCGACCTCGACTCCACCGGTGTGTGGACCTCCGGGCGCACCGAGGGCGACGCCCAGATCGCGCGCGACGCGGAGGCCGCCGACCGCGCCGCCCGGGCCGCGCAGGACGACGCGGAGCGTGCGGTCGGCTCCTGAGCCTGGAGCTCGGCTGGGAACTGGAGGATCGTGTGGAACTCCACGCACGGGGTGCCTGCAGATCCACACGATGACGCACCACCCGGGATTCGGCCGCACCGGTCGCAGGTGCTAACGTTTCCCACCGCTTGGGGCTGTGGCGCAGTTGGTAGCGCGTCTCGTTCGCAATGAGAAGGTCAGGGGTTCGAATCCCCTCAGCTCCACCACCACCGTCGGGCACGATCCGTGCCTCGCCGATGCGGCTCCTCGCCGCGGCTTGCCCTTCTCTTCCCCACCGTTCCTGGGCTAGCCTGCCCGGGCATGCCCGTGGGGGGCATGACCGCGCCGCGCCGCGGGCCCGGCTCTCGGCCACCGGGGGAGATATGGACTTCTCGCGCAAGCACGCACGCCTCTCCCGAGCCCTGCTCGGGCTGCTCGTCGCCGGGTCACTGGCGACGACCCAGCTGGCCGTCGCCGCGGACGGCGCGCCGTCCGCCGACGCTGCGGTCGGAACGGGCGCGCTCGCCCCGGCGGGCGCGCGCGGTGGCGAAGACCTGACCCTCAGCGACATCGGTCAGGTGAGGCTGCCCGAGACCACCACCGGGGTGCGCGACCTCGCGGTCTCAGCGGACGGCAAGCGCGCGGTCGCGGTGGGCGGCGACTGGCTGCAGGTGCTGCGGCTCACCAGCGGCGACCCGGTGATCACCGCGCAGTCGACCGCGGTGTTCGGCGGCCGGGTGGTGCTCGCCAAGGACGGGCGCACGGCGTACGTCCTGGAGGACACCGACCAGCTCTTCGTCGTCGACCTGCGCAAGAACCGGGCGAAGAAGGTCGCCACGTTGCGCCGCTACCGTCTCGCCCCCTCCGACGTCTTCGACATCGAGATCTCGCCCAACGGCAGGTTCCTGCTCGCCAAGTACGGCTACGAGATCGGCGGGTTCGGCGACGGCAGCGGCATCCAGGTGTTCTCGCTGGCCAAGCCACGCAAGCCGCGCAAGATCTCCCGGGTGAAGGCGCTCGAGTGGCACGGCCGGGTCGACGTCGCCCCGAACAACAGGCTGGTGGTCACCTCCTCCAGCTCGGTCGACGACTACCTGATGGTCTATCGGCTGAACCGGAAGGGCCGGATGACCAAGCTCAAGCGCATCCCGGTGCAGTTCTCGCCCGAGGCGATCGCCTTCAACCGCGCCAGCACCCGCGCCTTCGTGCAGTCGTTCAGCTCCGAGGACCCGATGCGCATCGCGGAGGTGAACCTCAAGAAGCGGAGGCTGGTGCGGGTCAAGCGGGTCGACGGGTTCGAGGGCGGCACCGACGTCGTGGTCTCACCCGACGGCGACCACCTCTTCGCGACGATGTGGCGCTCCAGCCCCGCCGACAACCCCTCGTTCGTCACGCTCGACGCCACGACCCTCGAGCCGCTGCACGCGTCGCAGGGTGAGGAGCTCTACGGTCCCCAGGCGGTGCAGTCGCCGAGCAGGGGGCCGGCCGCCGGCCGGATCCTGGTGCCCACCTACACCGGCTTCACCGGCGGCCGGCCGCTGGTGATCGTCTACAGCTACGAGTGACCGAGCCTGGCGCTGGGCCGGGTCCGAGGTCCCTGGCCCCGACGACGCCCGCGCGCCACCATGTCCGCATGGATCGGTTGCCTGCGTCAGCGTCGGTGCTCGCGGTGGTCGCCCACCCCGACGACGAGTCGTTCGGGCTCGGGGCGGTGCTGTCGGCCTACGCCGACCGGGGCGTCCGGGTCTCCGTGCTGTGCCTGACCCGTGGTGAGGCCTCGACGCTGCACGGGGTCGAGGGCGACCTGCACGAGCTGCGCGCCGCCGAGCTGACCGCGGCCGCCGCCGAACTGGGCATCGACCGTGTGTCGCTGCGCGACTACCCCGACAGCGCCCTGGCCGACGTCGATCTGCCGACGCTGGTCGGCGAGGTGACCGACCTGGCCGCTGAGGTGGGTGCGGACACGCTCATCGGCTTCGACCGCACCGGCCTGACCGGGCACCCCGACCACATGCGCGCCACGGAGGCGGCGGTCGCCGCCGGCGAGCGCCTCCGGCTGCCGGTGCTCGCCTGGACGCTGCCCGACGACGTCGCGGAGCGGCTCCTCGCGGAGCACGGTGTCCCGTTCGTGGGCCGGGCCGCCGACGACATCGACCTGGTCGTGGAGGTCGACCGGACCCGCCAGCTCGCGGCGGTCGCCTGCCACCCCAGCCAGGCCGTGCCCGGCAGCGTGCTGTGGCGACGCCTCGAGCTCTCCGGCGACCGGGAGCACCTGGCGTGGCTGCGCCGGCCGGCCGGGTGACCCGACCGCCTCGGCCCTCCGTGGCGCACGTCACCGGCCTCTTCCGGTGTTGTGCCGCGAGCAGGCGCCCCGACCAGTAGTTTCTGCCGGGTTGTCCTCCGGCCGCTCGGGCTGCCCCCGCCCTGCCGCTGAAGGAGCCCGCGTTGACCCACGCGTTCGTCGAGACCCCCCACGAGCGCGCCGAGAACCGGCTCGCGCTGTTCGCCGCGATCTTCCTCGGCCTCGCCGCCACGATGACCGCGTTCTCCGCCTACCAGGGCGCACTCAAGGACGGCGAGGCGCTGGCCGGCTACACCCAGTCGACGTCCGCGCTGACCGAGGCCAACCGGCTCAACGCCCAGGCGACCCAGATCCAGACCGGGGACCGGCAGCTGTTCGTGGAGTACGCCACCACCCTGCAGGACGATGCGCCGACCGCGGTCGAGACCGCCGACTACCTGCTCACGCTGATGCGTCCCGAGCTGGTGGAGGCGATCGAGTGGTGGCTCGACACCGACGACGCGATCACCCCGTTCGACGAGATCGACGGCAACCCCTACACGCTGGTCGAGCTGGAGCAGGCCGAGCAGAAGTCGGCGGAGTCGGTCAGGGCCTTCGACGAGGCGGCGGCGGCCGACGACACCGGCGACGACTTCGAGCTGTCGACGGTGCTGCTGGCGATCACGCTGTTCTTCGGCGGTATCGCCACCCTCTTCAGCCGGTACGTCGTGAGCGTCTCGTTGCTGGTCGTCTCCGGGCTGTCGCTGGTCGCCGGTGCCGTGCAGCTGGCGATGGCGGCCGGGGTCGTCTGAGCCCGCCCTGCCGGGGGGTCGTGACGACTACCGCCGCACCGTGCCGGAGAGCGGCAGGTCACGCGAGTGCGGACCGACCAGCACGCCGTAGCGACCCGGGGAGACCACCCACCGGTCGGCGTCGACGTCCCAGTGCGCGAACGCCCGGCGGTCCAACCGCACCGTGACCCGGCGGGAGTCGCCCGGCGCCAGCCGCACCTTCGTGAAGCCCTTGAGCTGGCGGGGCGGCTCGCCGGTGGCGCGCGGCGCCGAGACGTAGACCTGGGGGACCGTCGACCCCGCGCGATCACCGGTGTTGCGCACCGTGAACCGGGCCACCGCGCCCTGCCGGGTGCGCCGCACGTCGAGGCCGGAGTAGTCGAAGGTCGTGTAGCCGAGGCCGAACCCGAACGGGAAGAGCGGCCGCTCGCCCATCGCGTCGTACCACCGGTAGCCCACGAGCAGCCCCTCGGAGTAGGTGGCGGTGTCGTCGACCCCGGGGTAGGCGGCCGGGTCGAAGCTCGCCTGCTCCTCGTCCCGCGGGAAGGTCTGCGGCAGCCGACCGCCCGGCTCGCGCTCGCCGTAGAGGATCTCGGCCAGGGCGGTGCCGTGCTCGAGCCCGCCGTACCACGGCACCAGCACCGCGCCGGCGTCGTCGAGCCAGGGCATCCGCACCGGACCGCCGATGTCGAGCACCACGACGGTGTTCGGGTTGGCGGCGGTAGCTGCCGCGATCATCTCCTCCTGCCGGCTGGGGAGGCTGGTGCAGAACACCGCGACGCAGGCGCTCGGGCGCAGTCCGAGGTCGGGCCGGTCCGAGCCCTCGGTGGCGCCGTCGGTGGCGACGACCACCACGACGTCGGCGGCCGCGGCCGCGAGCTCGGCGTCGACGCCCGCGGAGCCCTCGACGTACACCACCCGGTCACCGCGGTCGCGGGCCTCGGCCAGGATGCCCTGCAGCGGGCTGACCACCCGCGGCGGCAGGCCCGAGCCGTGCGAGGAGCCGCCCCCGGCGGTCGCGTTGGAGGCGCCGATCGGGTTCGCCGCCCAGCCGATCACCGCGATCGTGCGCCCACCGTCGGGCGAGGCGTCGTCCAGGGGGAGCAGGCCGTCGCGGTTCTTCAGCATGACCGTCCCGTCGGCGGCGACCTCGCGGGCCAGCGCCAGCCGCTCGGGGGTGGTCACGTCGCGCAGGAACGGCTCGGCGCCGGGCGCCACCGGGTCCTCGAACAGCCCGAGCCGGAACATCGGCCGCACGATGTTGCGCACCATGTCGTCGATCCGCTGCTGGGTGATCTCGCCCGCCGCCAGCGCGGCCTTCATCGAGTCGGCCCCGAAGAAGCGGCCGCCGGTGCCGGTGACCGACGACTCCGGCAGCGGGATCTCCACCGCGTGCATCTCCAGGTCGAGCCCGGCGTTGGCCGACGGGGCCGTGGAGTGCACCGCGCCCCAGTCGGAGACCACGAACCCGTCGAATCCCCAGTCGTCGCGCAGGACGTCGGTGAGCAGCGTCGGGTTCTCGCACGCGTAGGGCCCGTTGACCCGGTTGTAGGCGCACATGACCGAGCCGACCCTCGCCTCCTTCACCGACGCCTCGAACGCCGGCAGGTAGATCTCGCGCATCGTGCGCTCGTCGACGCGGGCGTCGACGGTCATCCGGTCGGTCTCCTGGTTGTTGACCGCGAAGTGCTTCGCGTCCGCGATCACCGGGTTCTGCTGCAGGCCCTTGATCACCGACACCGCGGTGCGGGAGGCCAGGAAGGGGTCCTCGCCGAAGTACTCGAAGTTGCGGCCCAGGTAGGGGGTCCGGGCGATGTTCATGCCGGGTGCGAGCATCACGTTGATGCCCTTCAGGTGCGCCTCGGCGCCGATCGCGCGGCCCAGCCGCCGCTGCAGGCGGGGGTCCCAGGTGGAGGCCTGGACCACGCCGGAGGGGAAGGTCGTGGTGGCGATCTGGAACCCGGCAACGCCTGAGCCGGCGTCGCTGAGCACCAGGTCGGGGATGCAGAGCTCGGGCTGGCCGCTCACGTGGCCGGCGGTGCCCCAGTAGAAGAACCACGACGGGTTGCTGAACGTCACCATGTGCAACTTCTGGTCCAGATCCATCGCCGCGACCAGGGCGTCGGCCCGCTCGGAGGGGCTGTCGGCGGGGTCCATCCAGGCGGCGCACGGATCCTCCGCGGCGGCCGCTCTGTCGGTGCCGCTCACCCCTCCCGACAGCGCCACCAGCATGCTCGCCGTGATCGTCGAGGCCGCGGCCATCGCCGTGAGGCGTCGACTCCGCTTCTTCATCGCTCTCCTCCGCCGACCTTCTCGTCCGTGGCGCACGGAAGCGGGCGCCACCTTGGTCAACGGCGGAGACCGGGTGCGGTTATCGGACGGCGGGTGTCTCGCCGGTCACGGCCGGTGGTCGAGCTTGCCGAGAGTCGGTGGTCGAGCTTGCCGAGACCCAGCATCGGTGCCGATCAGGCCAGGCCGCGGGAGAACAGGAACCGGTCGACCTCGATGCGCACCGCCACCCGCTCGGGGTTGACGCGCGGCTGCCGGTAGCGGGCGGCGTACCGCTCGACGGCGCGCGCCAACGACGCCTCGTCGTCGAGCACCACCGCGGTGCCCTCCAGCGTCGACCAGCGGCGCCCGTCGACCTGGCAGGCCGCGACCGGCGTGGGCGTCGCGAGCTGCCGGGCCTTCACCGACGCGCCGCCGGTGATCACCCAGGCGCAGCGCTGCTCGAGGTCGAGGGCCACCCCGACCGGCACCACGTGCGGGCGCCCGTCGGCGTACGGCGTGGTGAGCGTGCACAGGTGCCGCTCGGTCCAGAACTCCAGCAACGGCTCGGGGAACGACTCCCAGCCAGGCGCCCACGAGCTCATCGGCACCTCGGATCCGTGCTCAGATCCATCGCGAGAACCAGATCCGGTCGAGCCACTCCGAGTGGGTGAGCAGCTGGTTGGTCCAGATCGGCCAGAACCAGGCGAAGTTCACCAGCGTCAGCACCACGAACGAGCCGGCGACGACCACCCCGACGGTACGCCGGGGGGTGGGGGCACGCGAGGACCCGATCAGGCGGCCCATCGCGAGCACCAGCGCGAGCACGACGAACGGCAGCGTCAGCGCGGCGTAGAACAGGAAGATCGGCCGGTCGTCGTAGGCCAGCCAGGGCAGCCACGTCGAGGCGGTGCCGACCACCACCACGCCCGCCCGCCAGTCGCGAGCCCCCAGCCAGGTCGCGACCGAGAGCAGCAGCGCGAGGATGCCGCCCCACCAGATGGTGGGTGTGCCGATCAGCAGCACCTGGCGCAGGCAGTCGCTGCCCTCCGGGGCGTCGCAGCCGTCGACGCCCGGCTGGATGTCGGTCTCGGCGGCCACCCCCACGGGCCGGTTGAGCAGCAGCCAGCCCGAGGGCATCGACTGGTAGGTGTGGTCGCTGTCGTTGAGGAAGTGTGTGTGGAAGGCGTAGAGATCGCGGTGGTAGAACCACAGCGAGCGCAGCGACTGCACCACCTCGCCCGGGCCGGCGGCGTCCGGCTCGTCGCGGGTGGGCCAGGTCTGCCCGCCGTCGTGGTGGGTGTACTGGGTGGCCGAGAGGTGCTGCTCGTACTCCTCGGCGTGGATCAGCCAGCCGGTCCACGACATCAGGTAGACCGCCAGCGCCACCACCACGAGGTGCACGAACGCCGTGGCCCCGTCGACCACGGCGGAGCGCAGCGTTGCCCACCGCACCCCGAACGACCGGCGCGCGCCCGCGCTCCACAGCCAGACCAGCAGGCCGAACGCGGCCAGCGGGTAGAGCGCGGTCCACTTGGTGCCGACCGCGAGACCGAAGCAGACCCCGGCGCCGAGCAGCCAGGGCCGGAACAGCAGCCCCCGCACCGGGCCCCAGCCGGTCGCGGTCGCGTCGGCCCCGCCGAGCAGCCGCGCCAGCTTGGCGCGGTGCCAGTCGCGGTCGGCGACCACGCAGGCCACCGCGCTGAGCGTGAAGAACATCAAGAAGATGTCGAGCAGCGCGACCCGGGACAGCACGAAGTGCAGGCCGTCGAGGCTGAGCAGCAGCCCCGCGGTGCAGCCGAGCAGCGTCGAGCCGGTCAGCCGCCGAGCGAGCCGGCACATCACCAGCACGCTCAGCGCGCCGACGACCGCGGCAGAGAAGCGCCACCCGAACGGGTCCATCCCGAACAGCTGCTGGCCCAGCGCGATCAGCCACTTGCCGACCTCGGGGTGCACGATCATCGACGGGTCGTCCTGCCACAGGCCGGTGACCGTGCCGTCGAGGATCTGCTCGTTGGCGTCGTCGGCGTACTCGCGGACGTAGCCGAAGTTCAGCAGCGACCAGGCGTCCTTGGCGTAGTAGGTCTCGTCGAACTCGAACTGGTGCGGCTCGCCGAGCCGCCACAGCCGCAGGAACAGCGCCAGCAGCGCCACCCCGATCGCGGCGGCCCACGAGGTGAGCCGGTCGTCGCCGACACGAGGCAGCGCCCGGCGCCCGGCCAGCGGCACCGGGTGACCGTCCGCGGCGCGGGAGAGCCCGACCACGCGGTCGCGCTCGGGCGCGGGAGCGGTGTCGGTCACGCGGGAACTCTAGAGAATGCGGCCATGGTGCGCCCTCAGCCGGGCAGGCCGCCGGGCTCGCGGCCGTGCCGTGCGGCGTACCACGCGGCGTACGCGGCGACGGCGGTGGGCAGGGTGGCGTAGAGGCGGCCCGCGCCGATCCGCTCGGTGAGGCCGGAGCGGTCCAGGTCCTCGCGCAGGTCCTGCTTGACCCTGGCCAGCGCGAGCACGACGCCGCGGTGCTCGAGGTCGGCCCGGAGCTCCTCCAGCGCGTCGAGCGCGGTCAGGTCGACCTCGACGTTGGCCTCCATGTTCAGCAGCAGCCACTCCGCGGCCGGGTCGGCGTCGAGCACCGCCTGCCGGGCCCGCTGCCGGAAGTCGTCGGCGTTGGCGAAGAACAGCGGCGAGTCGTAGCGGTAGACCACCAGGCCGTCGACGGTGCCGGCGGTCGGGTGGTCGTCGACGTCGTGCATGCCGGCCAGGCCGGGCACGAAGCCGAGGATGCCGTCGTGGCCGCGGGCGACCCGGCGGAGCAGGTCGAGGATCGAGAGGCCGACGGCGGCCGCGATGCCGGCCAGCACGCCGAGCAGCAGCACGCTGACGGTGGTCGCGGCGACCAGCACCAGCTCGCTGCGCCGGAACCGGGCGATCCGCCGGATCTCGGCGGTGTCGACCAGCCCGATCGCGGCGTAGGTGACCACCCCGCCCAGCGCCGCCTGCGGGAACGACCCGAGCACCGGACGCAGGGCCAGGATGCCGACGAGCACGGTCGCCAGCGCCACCAGTGAGTGCAGCTGGCTGCGCACCCCCAGCGCGTCACCGATCACGGTGCGGCTGCCGCTGCTGCTCACCGGGAACCCCTGGAACAGGCCGGAGCCGATGTTGATCGCGCCCAGGGCCAGCAGCTCCTGGTCGGGGTCGACGTGGTCGCGGTGCCGGGCCGCGAACGCGCGGGCGTCGAGCATGTTGTCGGTGTAGCCGACCACGGCGACGCCGACGGCCGGCAGCGCCAGCTCCGCCACGACCTCCCAGGACACGTCGGGCAGCCCGGGCACCGGCAGCCCCGCCGGGATCGCTCCGACGGTGCCCACCCCGTCGGCCTCCAGGCCGAGCAGCTGCACCGCGGCGGCGGCCAGCAGCATGCCGAGCAGGGGGTTGGGCCAGTGTGGTCGCCACCGCTGGGCGAGCAGCAGGCCGGCGGTGACCGCGCCGGCGACGACGACCGTGGGCAGGTGTGCCTCGCCGAGGTGGCCCAGCGCGTACGCCGTCTCCTCCAGCGGGCCGTCGCCCTCGACCTCGATGCCGGTCAGCCGTCCCAGCTGTCCGACGATCATCAGCGCCGCGATGCCGGCCAGGTAGCCGATCAGCACCGGCCGCGAGAGCAGGTCCGCGACGAAGCCGATCCGCAGCACCCGCCCGGCGAGACAGACCGCGCCGACCACGATCGCCAGCGCCGCGGCCGCCTCGGCGTACCGCTCCGGGTCGCCCAGCGTCATCGCCCCGACGGCGGCCGCGGTCATCAGCGCGGTGGTCGACTCCGGGCCGACCGAGAGCTGGCGGGATGAGCCGAGCAGCGCGTAGACGGCCAGCGGAGCCAGCGCCGCCCACAGCCCGGTGACGGCCGGCAGCCCGGCCACCGCGGCGTACGCCATGACCTGGGGCACGAGGTACGCCGCGACGGTGACGCCGCCGACCAGGTCGCCGCGCAGCCAGGAGCGGTCGTAGTGGCGCAGGGTGTGCCACCCCGGCAGCAGCGGTCCGCGGACGGCGCTGGTGCGGGTCAGTTGATGCGGCACGAGGCCAGTGTCCCGCTCCGAGGCGGCCTGTAACGCGGTGTCCCGGTATCTTCCGCGGTGTCCGGACACCGCACCAGATACCGGGACACCGCGTTACATGCGAACGCCGCCCCGAGAACCGGCGCAGCACCGGGCTGCGATGATCGAGGGCATGGCAGCCAGTGACCCGAGCGACCGCGACCGGGACGACGAGCCGGGGGTGCTGGTGCTCGCCGCGACGCCGATCGGCCGGGTCGCCGACGCGCCGCCGCGGCTCGCCGAGGAGCTGGCCGGAGCCGACGTGGTCGCCGCCGAGGACACTCGCCGGCTCAGGCGGCTCACCGGCGACCTCGGGGTCACCCTGGGCGGGCGCGTCGTGTCGTACTTCGAGGGCAACGAGTCCGCGCGCACCCCGGTGCTGCTCGACGCGCTGCTCGCCGGCGAGCGGGTGCTGCTGGTCACCGACGCCGGGATGCCGAGCGTGTCCGACCCCGGCTACCGGCTGGTGGTCGCGGCCGTCGACGCCGGCGTCCGGGTGACCGCCGTGCCCGGGCCGTCGGCGGTGCTCACCGCGCTCGCGGTGTCCGGGCTGCCGGTCGACCGCTTCTGCTTCGAGGGGTTCCTGCCGCGCAAGGCCGGGGAGCGTTCCCGGCGGCTGGCCGGGCTGGCCGCGGAGGAGCGCACCATGGTGTTCTTCGAGGCGCCGCACCGCACCGAGGCCGCGCTGGCGGCGATGGCCGAGGCCTTCGGCGGCGACCGGCCTGGCGCGGTGTGCCGCGAGCTGACCAAGACGCATGAGGAGGTCCGGCGCGGGCCACTGGAGGAGCTGGCCGCCTGGGCCGCCGACGGCGTACGCGGCGAGGTCACCGTGGTCGTCGCCGGCGCCGCGCCGGTGGCCGGCGTCGCCGCCGACGACGACAGCCTGCGGGCGGCGGTGGCCGAGCGTGAGGAGCAGGGGATGAGCCGCAAGGAGGCGATCGTGGAGGTGGCCAGGCTGGCCGGGGTGCCCAAACGCGAGGTCTACAACCTCGTCCACGGTGCAGGAGGAGCGTCGTGAGCGTGCCGAAGCAGCGGATCGACTCGTTCGCCCGCGACGGGCTGACCTTCGACGTCCGCGACGAGGGCCCGCTCGACGGGCCCGTGGTGGTGCTGCTGCACGGCTTCCCGGAGCGCTCCACCAGCTGGCGCGAGGTCGCGCCGCTGCTGCACGCCAGAGGCCTGCGCACGGTCGCTCCCGACCAGCGCGGCTACTCGCCCGGCGCCCGGCCGCCGCGCCGCCGCGACTACCGCATCCAGCACCTGGTCGCCGACGTGGCCGAGCTGATCGGCGAGGTGCAGCGCACCGCACCGGGGCCGGTCCACCTCGTCGGCCACGACTGGGGTGCCGTGGTCGGCTGGATGGTCGCCGCGCAGCACCCCGCGCTGCTGCGCACCTGGACCGCCGTGTCGGTGCCGCACCCGCGCGCCTACGGCGAGGCGATGCTCGGCCCCCAGGCGCTGCGCTCCACCTACATCGGGTTCTTCCAGCTGCCGTTCCTCCCCGAGCTCAGCGCCCGCCCCGGCGGGCCGTTCGAGCGGTCGCTGCGCCGCTTCGGCATGACCGAGGACGAGGTCGAGAGGTTCCGTGCCGAGATGGTCGCCGACGGCGCGCTGGGCCCGGCGCTCAACTGGTACCGCGCGATCCCGTTCTCCGCCGACCGCAGCATGCTCGACCCGACGATCACCGTGCCGACCACCTTCGTGTGGAGCGACCGCGACCCGGCGATCGACCGCAAGGGCGCCGAGCGCACCGGCCGCTACGTCGAGGCGGACTACACCTTCGTCGAGCTCGACGGCGTGACCCACTGGATCCCCACCCAGGCTCCCGACGAGCTCGCTGCGGCGGTGCTGGACCGCATCGGCGAAGCGGGGCCGGCGTGAGCGCCGCGCGTCCTCCGGCGCCGGAGCCGCTGCCGCACCCGGTCGTCGACAACCACTGCCATCTCGACATCGCCGCCACCGGCGGTGGCCGGGGCGAAGGGCTCGCGGTCGACGACGCCCTCGCGGCCGCCGCCGCCGTGGGCGTCACCCGGATCGTGCAGATCGGCTGCGACCTGCCCGGCGCCCGGTGGGCGGTCGAGGCCGCGGCGTCGTACGACGCGCTGGTCGCCGGGGTCGCGCTGCACCCCAACGAGGCGCCCCGGCTGGCCGCCGAAGGGCGGCTGGAGGAGGCGCTCGCGGAGATCGAGCGGCTCGCCGGCGCGCACCCCAAGGTGCGGGCCGTCGGCGAGACCGGCCTGGACCACTTCCGCACCGGCGAGGACGGTCGCGCCGGGCAGGTCGAGTCGTTCCGCCGCCACATCGACCTCGCCAAGCGCCTCGACAAGACCCTGGTCATCCACGACCGCGACGCGCACGAGGAGGTGCTGGCCGTGATCGACGAGGAGGGCGCCCCGCCCCGGTGGGTGATGCACTGCTTCTCCGGCGACGCCGACGTCGCACGCCGCTGCCTCGACCGCGGCGCGCACCTCTCGTTCGCCGGCACGGTGACGTTCAAGAACGCCCAGCCCCAGCGCGACGCGCTCGCGCTGGCCCCTCGCGACCGGGTGCTGGTCGAGACCGACGCGCCCTACCTCACGCCCACGCCGTACCGCGGCCGGCCGAACGCGTCGTACCTCGTGCCGCTGACCGTGCGGGCGATGGCGCAGGTGCGCGGCGAGGACCTCGCCGACCTCTGCGTGGCGATCGAGGCGAACACCTTCGCGGCGTTCGGCGGGGCGTGGGGCAGCCCGTCGTGACCGCTCCGTGACCCCGTCGTGACCGTCTCTTAACCGTCGAGAGCCTGCTCACGTTTGTCCACAAAACGACTCGCGGGTTTGCGTTCGCTGCCGATCCTTGGTGGTGTTGACGGCCAGATGGCCGGGATCGGGAGCGATTGCGACCAGCACAGGCGGTGACCGCACTCCTCGGAGGATGTCTCGGAGTCACCGGCCGACCCGCACCACGTCCGCCCGCCGCGGGCTGCCGTGCGGTGTGCTGGCCCGAGGCCCGGGAGGAACGACGTTCGGAGAATCGTGCGCAGCAAGATCGCACAGTGGCAGGCCAACCGTGCGACCCCGTCGGGTGAGGGGTCGCGGCGCAGCCGGGTCATCCTGGTCGCGCTGACCGCCGTGGTGGTGCTGGCGGTCGCCGGCACCACGCTGGGCTACACCGCGCTGAGCAAGTCGGTGACGCTCTCCCTCGACGGTGAGGCCAAGCAGGTCACCTCGATGGGCAGCACGGTCGGCGAGGTCCTCGACGACGAGGGCATCGAGCTGGGCGAGCACGACATCGTGCTGCCCGGCGTCGACGAGCAGGTCGAGGACGGCACCCGCATCAGCGTCCGGTTCGGCCGCGAGCTGACCCTCGAGGTCGACGGCCGGGAGCAGACCTACTGGGTGACCTCCACCGACGTCGCCTCCGCGCTGGGCGAGATCGGGCGCGGCTTCGGCGCCGCCGACCTGTCGGTGAGCCGTGGCGCGAGCATCGGCCGCGACGGCATGGCCCTGCAGGTCGTCACGCCGAAGACCATCACCGTGCAGATCGCCGGCCGCAAGCCGGTACGCCGCGTGGTCACCGCGCTGACCGTCGAGGACGCGCTCGCCGAGCTCGGGGTGAACGTCGGCCGACGCGACCGCACCCAGCCGCGGCTGGGCCACGAGCTGCGCGACGGCGACAAGTTGGTCTTCACCGACATCCGGGTGGTCGACGAGCGGGTCAAGGCCGAGGCGATCGACTTCGACACCGTCGAGCGGGCCGACGACTCGATCTTCGAGGGCGAGACCCAGACCGTGCGCTCCGGCGCCGCCGGTGTGCGCGACGTGACCTACCGGGTGACCTACCGCAACGGCGAGGTCGTGGACCGCGAGGTCAAGCGCGCCGAGGTGGTGCGCCAGCCGGTCGACGCGATCGTGCGGGTCGGCACCAAGGAGCGGCCGGTGGTCGCCGCCAACTACGCCGGCGGCAGCACCGTGTGGGACCGCCTCGCCCAGTGCGAGTCCGGCGGCAACTGGGCCATCAACACCGGCAACGGCTACTACGGCGGCCTGCAGTTCAGCCTCAGCACGTGGCGCGCCTACGGCGGCCCCGGCTACCCGCACCAGCAGAGCCGCGAGACCCAGATCGCGATCGCGACCAAGCTGCGTGACGCC
The DNA here is from genome assembly GCF_003660455.1 of Nocardioides ferulae. GTDB lineage: Bacteria > Actinomycetota > Actinomycetes > Propionibacteriales > Nocardioidaceae > Nocardioides > Nocardioides ferulae. The sequence continues at coordinate 278,805 of NZ_QZVR01000004.1, forward strand.
AGCGGCGGCTACGGCGCCTGGCCGCACTGCTCCGCGCAGCTCGGCCTCCCTCGCTGACGAGGACGGCGGAGCCGGCCTCGTGATGATGGTCGAGCCCTTCGAGACGCCTCGTGATGGTGGTCGAGCCCTTCGAGACGCCTCGTGCCTCGGCTCCTCAGGAACCACGAGCGGCACGGCTGAGCTTGCGAAGCCGTGACCCGCGTGTCGAGACCCACGGCGGAGTCGGCCGCGTTCACCGCGCCCGATAGCCTGGGCCCCATGTCAGACAGCTCCGCCGGTCCGAGGCTGCTCGGGCCGGCGGAGGTGCGTCAGCTCGCCGCCGAGCTGGGCCTGCGCCCCACCAAGCAGCGGGGCCAGAACTTCGTGATCGACCCCAACACCGTGCGCCGGATCGTCCGCGAGGCCGGGGTCGGCCCCGACGACGTCGTGGTCGAGATCGGTCCCGGGCTGGGGTCGTTGACGCTGGCGCTGCTGGAGACCGCCGGGCGGGTGATCGCGATCGAGATCGACGAGCTGCTCGCGGAGCGGCTGCCGGCCACCGTCGCGGAGTTCGCTCCCGAGCGGGCCGACCGGTTCGAGGTGGTCCTGGCCGACGCGCTGCGGATCACCTCGGTGCCCGGGCCGCCGCCCACGGCGCTGGTCGCCAACCTGCCTTACAACGTCTCGGTGCCGGTGCTGCTGCACATGCTGGCGCTGCTGCCGTCGTTGGAGCGCGGCCTGGTGATGGTGCAGGCGGAGGTCGCCGACCGGCTGGCCGCCGCCCCGGGGTCGCGCGTGTACGGCGTGCCGTCGGTGAAGGCAGCCTGGTTCGCCGACGTACGCCGGGCCGGCGCCGTCGGGCGCAAGGTCTTCTGGCCCGCTCCCAACGTCGACTCCGGACTCGTCGCCTGGACCCGCCGCGAGCCCCCGCAGACCACGGCCGGCCGGGCCCAGGTGTTCGCGGTGGTCGACGCGGCGTTCGCCCAGCGGCGCAAGGTGCTGCGCGGGGCGCTGTCCGGCCTGGCCGGGTCGCCCGCGGCGGCGGAGGCGGCGCTCGAGGCGGCGGGGGTCGACCCGACGGCCCGCGGCGAGTCGCTGGTGATCGAGGACTTCGTGCGGATCGCCGAGAACCTCGTGCGCGACGACACCGCAGCGGAGCCGCGCTCGTGACCGTGACCGTGCGCGCACCGGCCAAGATCAACCTGCACCTCGGGGTGGGGGCTCCGCGTCCCGACGGCTTCCACCCGTTGGTGACGGCCTACCACGCGGTGGGTCTGTGCGACGACGTCACCGTGGCCGACGCCGACACGTGGAGCGTGCACACGAAGCTGCCCGACTGGATCGACCCGGGGCTGCTGCCGGCCGACGGGGAGAACATCGTCGACCGGGCCGCCGAGCTGCTCGCCGGCTTCCACGGCGTCCCGCGCCGCGGCCTGGTGTCGGTGGTCAAGGCGATCCCGGTGGCCGGCGGGCTGGCGGGCGGCTCGGCCGACGCGGCCGCGGCCCTGGTGGCGCTGGACCGGCTCTGGGACCTGCACACCTCCGACACCGACCTGCTGCGGCTGGCCGCCCAGCTCGGCAGCGACGTGCCGTTCTCGCTGGTCGGGGGCACCGCCCTCGGCACCGGCCGTGGCGAGCTGGTCACCCCGCTGACCGACCGGGGCACCTGGTGGTGGGTGGTGGTGCCGTCGCCGGAGGGACTCTCCACGCCGCGGGTCTACCGCCACTTCGACGAGCTGGTGCCCGACGCCCCCGAGCGGCCGCCGTCGGCCGACGAGGTGGTGGCGGCGCTGGCCAGCGGCGACCCCTACCTGCTCGCGGCCGCGCTGCACAACGACCTGGAGCTGGCCGCGGTCGACCTGCGCCCCGACCTGGGGCGGCTGCTCGAGCGTGGCGAGGAGGTCGGTGCGCTGCGCGGGCTGGTGTCGGGCTCCGGCCCCACCTGCGTGTTCCTCTGCGAGGGCGCCGACCATGCCCGCGAGGTGGCCGGTGCGCTCACCGGGCCGGAGCACCCCGTCGTCCTCACGACCATGGGACCGGTGGCCGGCGCCCACCTGGTCGAGTACGCCTGATGCGGGCCCTGATCCAGGAGGACCCATGGCCAACCTGATCAACCTCGAGCGGGTGTCGAAGGCGTACGGCGTGCGCCCGCTGCTCGACGACGTCTCGCTGGGCATCGGCGAGGGCGAGCGGATCGGCATCGTCGGCCGCAACGGCGACGGCAAGACCACGCTGCTGGAGGTGATGACCGGCCTCGAGGAGCCCGACTCGGGCCGGGTCTCGCGCTCCCGCGGCCTGCTGATCGGCTACCTGCACCAGGGCGACGCGCTGGTCGACACCCACACGGTGCGCGAGGCGGTGCTCGGTGGCCGCGACGACCACGAGTGGGCCGCCGACCCCCGCACCCGCGAGGTCGTGGAGGTGCTGCTGGCCGGCGTCGAGCTGGACCGGGCGGTGCTCGGGCTCTCCGGCGGGGAGCGGCGGCGCTGCTCGCTGGCCGCGCTGCTGCTGGGCGAGCACGACCTCGTCGTGCTCGACGAGCCCACCAACCACCTCGACGTCGAGGCGGTGGCCTGGCTGGCCGACCACCTCGCGAAGCGCTCCTCCGCCCTGGTCGTGGTGACCCACGACCGGTGGTTCCTCGACGCGGTCTGCCAGTGGACCTGGGAGGTCCACGACGGGGTGGTCGACGTCTACGAGGGCGGCTACGCCGCGCACGTGCTGGCCAAGGCGGAGCGGCAGCGCCAGGCGTCGGCGGCGGAGGTCCGGCGGCAGAACCTGGTGCGCAAGGAGCTGGCCTGGCTGCGCCGCGGCCCCCCGGCCCGCACCTCGAAGCCGAAGTTCCGCATCGACGCGGCGAACTCGCTGATCGAGGACGTCCCGCCGCCGCGGGACCGGCTCGAGCTGCAGCGCTTCGCCACCCAGCGGCTGGGCAAGGACGTCATCGACATCGAGGACGCCGACCTGGTCCGCGGCGAGCGCACCCTGCTCTCGCACGCCACCTGGCGACTGGGGCCGGGCGACCGGGTCGGTCTGGTCGGGGTCAACGGCGCCGGCAAGACCTCGGTGCTCTCGCTGCTCTCCGGAGAGCTGTCACCGACGGTCGGTCGGGTCAAGCACGGGCGCACCGTCGTGCTGCAGCACCTCACCCAGGCGCTCGACGACCTCGACCCGGACGGCCGGGTGCTGCCGACCGTGGAGTCGATCCGCCGGGTGTCGAAGACCGTCGAGGGCCAGGAGCTCACGGCGTCGGCGCTGCTGGAGCGGTTCGGCTTCACCGGCGACCGGCTCACCGCGCGCATCGGCGACCTGTCCGGCGGCGAGCGGCGCCGGTTCCAGCTGCTGCGGATCCTGCTCACCGAGCCCAACGTGCTGCTGCTCGACGAGCCGACCAACGACCTCGACATCGACACCCTCAACGTGCTCGAGGACTTCCTCGACAGCTGGCCGGGCACCCTGGTGGTGGTCTCCCACGACCGCTACTTCCTGGAGCGGGTCACCGACTCGGTGTGGGCGCTGCTGGGTGACGGCCAGATCTCGATGCTGCCCCGCGGCGTCGACGAGTACCTCGAGCGGCGTGCCGCAGACCTGAGGCTCGCCGAGCAGGCGGCCGCGGACGCGGCGGCCGACCGTCGGGAGGAGCGAGCGGCAGCCTCGGCACCTTCGCCGGGGAGCTCGGCGGCAGGTGCGCCCTCCGCCCCGAAGGCGCGAGCCGGCAGCGCCGAGGAGCGCGCCGCCCGCAAGGTGATCGCCCGCATCGACAAGCGTCTGGAGCGGATCGCCGAGCAGGAGGGCGCGCTCAACGCCGAGGTCGCCGAGCACGCCCACGACTACGAGCGCCTCGCTTCCCTCTCGGAGCAGCTGCGTGAGCTCGCGGCCGAGAAGGAGGAGCTCGAGCTGGAGTGGCTCGAGGCCGCCGAGGTCATCGAATAGGCGAGGTCCGGTGGTCGAGCCTGCCTGCGGTGGTCGAGCTTGCCGAGACCGCGCCCTGGCTCCGGCTCAGCTGAACGGCCGCAGCAGCGTGCGGAGCAGCACGGCGAGGTCGTTCTGCTCCTCGGGCGAGAGCTCGTCGAGGAACTGGCGCTCGGCCTCCAGCAGCGCGGTGAACGCACCGTCGACGGCGGCCTTGCCCTCCACGGTGAGCCGGACGATGACCCCGCGCCGGTCGTCGGGGTCGGGGTAGCGCTCGACCAGTCCGCGGCCGGCCAGCCGGTCGACCCGGTTGGTCATCGTGCCGCTGGTCACCAGCGTCTCGCGCAGCAGCCGCCCGGGGGAGAGCTCGTAGGGGGCGCCCGCGCGCCGCAGCGCGGCGAGCACGTCGAACTCCCAGCCGGCCAGGCCGTGCGCGGTGAACGCCTCGCGCCGGGCCAGGTCGAGGTGGCGGGCGAGCCGCGAGATCCGGCTGAAGACGGCGACCGGGCCGAGATCGAGGTCGGCGCGCTCGCGCGCCCACGCCTCGACCAGCTCGTCGACCTCGTCCCGCATGGCAGCAGCGTACTCCTGGATCGAGAATCTTGACATCAAGACGATCTGGGCGCAGGCTGGGAGATATCTCGACATCAAGACATCTTCCGTCCGACACTGGAGTCGCGATGAGCCACCTCTGGGATCCCGCCCGCTACCTGACCTACGCCGACGAGCGCGCCCGGCCCTTCGTCGACCTGCTCGCCCGGGTCGGCGCCGACAGCCCGGCCACCGTGGTCGACCTCGGCTGCGGGCCGGGCACGCTCACCGCGTTGCTCCGGGAACGCTGGCCCGGCGCCGACGTGCTCGGTGTCGACGCGAGCCCCGAGATGGTCGAGGCCGCCCGCGCCGCCGTCGACGGCGTCCGGTTCGAGCTCGTCGACCTGCGCGACTGGTCGCCCGCCGCACCGGTCGACGTGCTCGTCTCCAACGCCACGCTGCAGTGGGTGCCCGGCCACCTCGACCTGCTGCCCCGCCTGCTCGACGCCGTGCGGCCCGGCGGCTGGCTGGCGTTCCAGGTGCCCGGCAACGCCGACCAGCCCAGCCACGCGCTGCGCCGCGAGCTCGCCGCCGAGGAGCCGTACGCCGCGCACACCCGCGGCGCCGCCGAGCCGGCCGCCCACGACGCCGTCACCTACCTCGAACGGCTGGCTGCGCTCGGCTGCGAGGTCGACGCCTGGGAGACCACCTACCTCCACGTGCTCACCGGAACCGACCCGGTCTTCACCTGGATCTCCGGCACTGGCGCCCGGCCCACCCTGCAGGCGCTGCCCGACGACCTGCGCCCGGACTTCGAGGACGAGCTGCGTCGCCGTCTCGCCGCGGCGTACCCGCCCGGGCCGGGTGGTGTCGTGCTGCCGTTCCGACGGGTGTTCGTGGTGGCGAGGAGGAGCCGATGAGACTGCACCACGTGCAGGTCGCCTGCCCGCGCGGCGGGGAGGAGGTCGCGCGGCGGTTCTACGCCGACGGGCTCGGCCTGGTCGAGGTGGCCAAGCCCGAAGCGCTGGCCGGCCGGGGCGGAGCGTGGTTCCGTGCGTACGACGACGGTGGCGCCGTCACCGCGGAGGTGCACGTCGGCGTCGAGGAGCCGTTCGCCCCCGCCCGCAAGGCGCACCCGGCGCTGCTGCTCGACGACGTGACCGCCCTCGACGCGATCGCCGACCGGCTGCGCCGGCTGGGCTTCGAGGTCGACGGCCGCGAGCGGGAGACGTTCCCCGGGCACCTGCGCTGGCACGCCTTCGACGGGCACGGCAACCGGGTCGAGCTGCTTGCCCGCCGGTGAGGGGGACGGGGCTGCGTCATCGGCTGTGAAATCGCGACGGCCGGTCCAGGGCGACCCCTCGAGCGAAGCGGGGGGAGCTCCTCCCGAGGGGCCGTCCTGGACCGGCCTGAAGCGCGGCGGCGCCCTCCGCAGCGGTGGGCGCGAGCGCAACCATAGCAGTTCCTATGCTCACCGGAAGGGGTGCTGCCCGGTGTTCCTGGTCACCCTCCCGGGGGGATGGGGTGGGCCGTCAGGACCGGCCCGCGTCTTCGCCGGTCGTGAGCGGGACCACGCCCCCCTGGCCGGGGTCGAACGCCACCGGGCGCTTCTCTCCGACGTAGCGCCGCTGCACCCAGGTGGCGAGTGCGGTCAGCAGCAGGTTGACCGTCACGTACATCGCGGTGATCACCAGAGCGGCCGCGACGTGGTTGCGGAACTCGCCGGTGATCTTGTCGAAGACGTAGGTCAGGCCGGGCGCCACGATGATCGTGCCCAGGCTGGTGTCCTTCAGCGCCACCACGCACTGGCTGATCAGCGCCGGCAGCATCGTCTTGACCGCCTGGGGCAGCTGGATCTGCGCCATCACCTGGCTCTTGCGCATGCCCAGGGCGTACGCCGCCTCGACCTGCCCGCGGGGAACCGCGTTGATACCGGCACGGAAGACCTCGGCCAGCACGGCGCCGTTGTAGAGCAGCAGCGCGATCACGACGCACCAGAACCGGCTGAGCGGGCCGTCGCCGTAGGAGAAGGCGCTGGCCAGGAAGATCATCAAGATGATGACCGGCACGGCGCGGAAGAACTCGACGACCAGCCAGCTCGGCCACCGCAGCCACCGGTGCTCCGACAGCTTGCCGACGCCGAACGCCAGCCCGAACGCCACCGCGAGCACGATCGCGGCCGCCGCCATCTGCAGGGTGTCCAGCAGCCCGGTCAGCAGCACCTCGACGTAGGCGGGGGTCACGAAGACCTCCCAGTAGCGCTCGTAGTCGAGCTGGCCACGGTCGTGCATCCGCCAGACGAAGAGCGCGACCAACCCGGCCAGGCCGAGATAGGTGAGCAGGGCGTAGAGTCGGTGCCGGGCGACGGTCTTGGGCCCCGGGGCGTCGAAGAGCACGCTGCCAGCCATCTCACGCCACCTTCCAGCGACGCTCGAGCGCGTAGGAGGAGAGCGTCACGAGCTCGACCAGCACGACGTAGCCGATCGCGATCATCAAGAAGATCTCCGGTCGCTGGTCGGCGTGGTTGTTCAGCGAGGTGCGCATGTAATAGGCGGCCTCGGCCATCCCGAAGGCCGCCGCGACCGAGGTGTTCTTCAACAGTGCGACCTGGACGCTGGTCAGCGGCGGGATCACGGCACGTCCCGCCTGGGGGAGCACGACTAGCCGCATGCTCTGGCCGAAGGTCAGCCCGATGGATCGCGCGGCCTCCGCCTGACCGAGCGGCACCGCGTTGATGCCGGAACGGAAAGCCTCGCACACGAACGCGGAGGTGTAGAGCGTGAGTGCCAGGCTGGCGCGGGTGAAGAACGCCGAGGGGTTCCAGTCGCCGATGCGGACCTCCTCGACGAAGAGGAACGTCACCCCGAGTCGGGGCATCGCGAACATCATGAACACGAAGATCATCAGCAGCGGTGTGTTGCGGAACATGATCACGTAGAGCGCCGCCGCGCGCCGCATGATCGAGACCGGGCCGACCCGCAGTGCGGCGAGGAACAGCCCCAGCACCAGGGACGCCGCCCCGGAGACCACGAACAGCAGCAGGGTCAGGCCGAACGCCTTGAGGTACTCGTCGAAGTCAGAGAACACCGCTTCCACGCGGCGTACCTCCTTGCTGCTGAGGACCGGCGGGCGACCCGGTGCGGGACGCCCGCCGGTCGGCGGTCAACGGTGGTTCGGCCTCGGCTCAGTCCTGACTCAGCCCTGGCAGGGGTCGAGCTCCGGGGTCTCCGGGGTCTCGACGTCGGAGAGGCCCAGAGTCGCCTCGAAGGCCTCCTCCCAGGAGCCGTCCTCGAAGGCCTCAGTGAGCTGCTCGTTGATCCATTCGCACATCTCGGGCGCGTCGGGGGAGTAGCCCACGCCGTAGCGCTCGGTGGAGAACGGGTCGCCCACGACCTTCAGCTCGTCGGGGTTCTCCGCGGCGTAGCCGAGCAGGATCGCGCCGTCGGTGGTCATCGCGTCGACCGTGCCGTCGAGCACCTGGTCGACGCACTCGGAGTAGGTGTCGAAGCCGCGGGGCTTGGCGCCCTCGGCCTTGACGTTGTCGAGCGAGGTCGAGCCGGTGACCGAGCAGACCTCCATGCCCTTGATGTCCTCGACACCCTCGATCTCGTCGTTGTCGGCGTGCACGAGCAGCTGCTGCCCGGTCTCGTAGTAGGGGCCGGCCTGGCCCACGACCGCGCGCCGCTCGTCGGTGATCGAGTACGACGCGATCACCAGGTCGACCTCGCCGGACTCCAGGAACGGCTCGCGGTTGTCGGAGATCGTCTCGGTCCAGGTGATGTCGTCGGGGGCGATGCCGAGGTCGGCGGCGAGGATCTTGCCGATCTCGGGGTCGAAGCCCTGCGGGATGTCGTCGGTGGCGCCCTTGAAGCCGATGCCGGGCTGGTCGAACTTGACCCCGATGTTGATCGAGCCGGCCTCGGCCAGCTCGCGCATCCGGGTGCCCTCGTCGAACTCGTCGGCGGCGTTCTCCTCGACCTCGACCTCGGGGGTGTCGGCGGCCTCCCCGTCGTCGCCGGCGTCGCCGCAGGCGGCCATCGTGAGCGCGAGTGCCGCGGTGGCGAGTGCGGCCTTGGTCCTGATCAGTCGCATCGTTCTCTCCTTCTCCCGAGCCGGAGTTCCGACCCTGTCGTCTCGGGCACCCGACGGCCGCCGGGCGCCGGGGATCTCAGTGCTTGAGGATCTTGCCGAGGAAGTCCTGCGCTCGCTCCGAGCGCGGGTTGGTGAAGAACTCCTCGGGGGTGTTCTCCTCGACGATCGCGCCGTCGGACATGAACACCACCCGGTCGGCGGCGGTGCGCGCGAAGCCCATCTCGTGGGTGACCACCACCATGGTCATGCCCTGGCGGGCCAGGTCGACCATGACGTCGAGGACCTCCTTGATCATCTCCGGGTCGAGCGCGGAGGTCGGCTCGTCGAAGAGCATGACCTTGGGGTCCATCGCCAGCGCCCGGGCGATCGCGACCCGCTGCTGCTGGCCGCCGGAGAGCTGCGCTGGGTACTTCTGCGCCTGGTGCTCGATGCCGACCCGCGCGAGCAGCTCCATCGCCCGCTGCTCGGCGGCCGCCTTGTCCTGCTTGCGCACCTTGACCGGGCCGAGCATGACGTTCTCGAGGATCGTCTTGTGGGCGAAGAGGTTGAAGCTCTGGAAGACCATGCCGACCTCGGCCCGCAGCGCCGCCAGCGCCTTGCCCTCCTGGGGGAGCGGCTCGCCGTCGAGGCTGATCGTGCCCTTGTCGATGGTCTCCAACCGGTTGATCGCCCGGCACAGCGTCGACTTGCCCGACCCCGACGGGCCGATCACCACGACCACCTCGCCGCGGTGGATGGTCAGGTCGATGTCGCGGAGCACGTGCAGCTCGCCGAACCACTTGTCGACGTGGTCCAGCACCACCAGGGCCTCGCCCTGGACGGTCGAACGAGGCTCCGCCCCCTGCGCAGTCATGCGGGGCAACCTAGTCCCAGATAGTCCGTTCGGGCTATCCCGAGCCCCCGGTGGTGCGGATCCGTGGCCCGATCGTGACCCTGACTGCGATTCCGGCGGACGCCGCGCCGCGCCGTACCCTGGACCGGTCATGACTGCTCAGCCCGAGGCCCCCGCCGCGCCCACGAACTCCGCGCGCCCCACGCACCCGCGCACCTACGAGGTGCGCACCTACGGGTGCCAGATGAACGTGCACGACTCCGAGCGGCTCACCGGCCTGCTCGAGGACGCGGGCTACGTCGCCGCGCCCGCCGGCGACCAGGCCGGCCCCCCTGACGTCGTCGTGTTCAACACCTGCGCGGTGCGCGAGAACGCCGACAACAAGCTCTACGGCAACCTCGGCCACCTCGCCCCCGCGAAGGCGAAGAACCCCCAGATGCAGATCGCGGTCGGCGGCTGCCTGGCGCAGAAGGACCGCGACACGATCGTGAAGAAGGCCCCCTGGGTCGACGTCGTGTTCGGCACCCACAACATCGGCTCGCTGCCGGTGCTGCTCGAGCGGGCCCGGGTGCAGCAGGAGGCGCAGGTCGAGATCCTCGAGTCGCTCGACGTCTTCCCCTCCACGCTGCCCACCAAGCGCGAGTCGGCGTACGCCGCGTGGGTCTCGATCTCGGTCGGGTGCAACAACACCTGCACGTTCTGCATCGTCCCGGCGCTGCGCGGCAAGGAGAAGGACCGCCGCCCCGGCGACATCCTCGCCGAGGTGCGCGCGCTGGTCGCCGAGGGCGTCACCGAGGTGACCCTGCTCGGCCAGAACGTCAACGCCTACGGCGTCGAGTTCGGCGACCGCCAGGCGTTCTCCAAGCTGCTGCGCGCCTGCGGCGAGATCGAGGGCCTGGAGCGGGTCCGGTTCACCTCGCCCCACCCCGCGGAGTTCACCGACGACGTGATCGAGGCGATGGCGCAGACCCCCAACGTGATGCCGTCGCTGCACATGCCCCTGCAGTCCGGCTCCGATGCGGTGCTGCGCGCGATGCGCCGCTCCTACCGGTCCTCGAAGTTCCTCGGCATCATCGACCGGGTGCGTGCCGCGATCCCCGACGCGGCGATCACGACCGACATCATCGTCGGCTTCCCGGGTGAGACCGAGGAGGACTTCCAGGCCACCCTCGACGTGGTCCGGGCCGCCCGGTTCTCCGGCGCCTTCACCTTCCAGTACTCCAAGCGCCCCGGCACCCCGGCCGCGGTGCTCGACGACCAGGTGCCGCCGGAGGTGGTGGGTCACCGCTACGAGCGCCTCGCCGCGCTGGTCAACGAGATCGCCTGGGAGGAGAACAAGCGCCAGGTCGGCCGCCGTCTCGAGCTGATGGTCGCCGAGGGCGAGGGCCGCAAGGACGCCGCCACCCACCGGCTCTCGGGCCGGGCGCCCGACAACCGGCTCGTGCACTTCTCGCCCGAGCTCGCGCCGGGGATCGAGCCTGCCGAGATCCGGCCGGGCGACATGGTCACCGTCGAGGTCACCTACGCCGCCCCGCACCACCTGGTCGCCGACGGGCCGGTCCTGGCCGTGCGGCGTACCCGCTCCGGTGACGCGTGGGAGGCCCGCCAGGGTCGCGCGCCCGAGCCGGCCGGCGTCTCGCTCGGCATGCCCGCACTCGGCGTCCCCGCGCCACTGCCACCCGCTCCCGCCTGCGGCTGACGGCGGCGCAGGCTTGATGTGTCACTTGCTGCCGGATGCTGGCAGCAAGTTCCACAGTTGAGCCCCGGCGCCGGTCGTCCACAGGTTGCGGGGACTGGGCTCGTCCCGCCCGGCGACGCTCGCGCAGCCTGACCGCGTGACCAACGACGAGTGGCGCCGGCTCGCTGCCATCCAGGACGGCGTGATCGCACGCGCGCAGCTGCTCGAGAGCGGTCTCGCCGAGCACGGCGTACGCCGTCTCGTGCGGCGCCGCGAGCTCACGGTGCTCCACCCGGGCGTCTACGTCGTGCACACCGGCCAGCCGACCTGGTCGCAGCGCGCCTGGGCAGCGGTGCTGCATGCGGCGCCGGCCGCCCTCGCCGGCTGGTCGGCGCTGCGGGCGGCCGAGGGACCCGGCCGGCCCGGGCCGGAGCGGACGATCGTGGTCGCGGTGGCCCATGGCCGGAAGGTCCGGCCGCCGCCCGGCGTGCGGGTGGTGCGCCAGGCGGGGTTGTCCGCGCGAGTCCTGTGGAACGCCTCCCCGCCGCGGCTGCGCTACGAGGAGGCGGTGCTCGACGTCGTCGCGGAATGTCACCCTGACCTCTACGGGGTGGGTGTGTTGGCGCGGGCCGTGCAGGAGCGCCGGACCACCCCCGAACGGCTGCTCGCCACGCTTGCCGATCGCGCGCGCATCGCGCGGAGGGGCTGGCTGGTCGCGGTGCTGGCGGACCTGCGCGACGGTACGACGTCGGTGCTCGAGCACGGCTACCTGACGCTGGTGGAGCGCCCCCACGGGCTCCCGCGCGCACGCCGCCAGGCGGTCGAGGTCGACGGGCGCGGGCGGGTGGTCTACCGCGACGCCGACTACGGCGTGCTGCTGGTCGAGCTGGACGGCGCGCTGTTCCACTCCGGAGCGGCGGCGCGCGATGCCGACCTCGAACGTGACCTGGACGCCGCCCTCACCGGCCGCGACACGGTCCGGCTCGGCTGGGGGCAGGTCTTCGACCGATCCTGTCAGACCGCAGCGAAGGTGGGAGACCTGCTGCAGGCACGGGGCTGGAGGGGAGCCGTCCGCCCGTGTGGGCCCCGATGCGCCGTGGCGGCCGTGGGAGTCGCGGTCTGATGTGTCATTCGCTGCCGGATGCTGGCAGCAAATGACACATCAGGCGCGGATCAGGAGCCGCGGGTCTGGAACGGCTTGTCGTCCGACCGCGGGTCGCTGGCCGCGTAGCCCGCCTTCGGGTCGAGCCCGACCGGGTTCTCCTCGGGACCCCCGGTCGACTGCTCCGGCGGCGCCCCCTCACGGGCCGGCGGGGCGGGCGAGGTGTCGTTGAAGCCGTCGGTGGAAGTCTGGCCGGGTCCGCTGTGGCCGACCCGCTCGCTGCTCACCCCCATGCCACCCGAGGCGCCCTGCGGCCCGGCGGAGCCCGGAGTGGACTCGCGGAAGTCCTCCAGGTCGCGGGGCAGGTCGGTGTCGGGCCGGGTGCTGCGGTCGGCAGCCGCGACCGGCGACGCCTGGTCGATCGCCGACTCCTCGGCGGTCGGCAGCCGGTCGGGGGTGGGGCGGTCGTCGGGGCCGGACGGTGTCGAGGTCATACCGGGGACTCCTTCTCGGGCTCGTCGGGCTCCTGGGCCTCGTCGCTGCGGCCTGCGGTCGCCTCGGTGCTGGTGTCCTCGCCCTCGCGCAGCGGGTCGGGCACCGAGTCGCCCTTGGTCTCGGGGTTCAGGTCGGGAGACAGGTCGGGGACCAGCGGCGCGTCGAAGGCCCCCTCGGTGACCGCGTCGGCGCCTCCCGGAGGCGGCTCGCCGGGGTCGATCCGTGGCGTGGGCATCGGCCCGAGATCGCCGCTGACGGTGGGTTGCCGCACGTGCCCGCCGGTCCGTTCTGTCATGGGTGTCCCTCCCTGGGTCCGCGCCCGGCCGGCCGGAGCTGTCAGTCGAAGCCGAACGTGATGTACCCCTCAGCCGTACCCGATCGCAGCGCCTCCAACACGGCCCGCTCGTGCGGCACCACCGGGCCCGGCAGACCGTCGAGCCCGTCGAGCGGCACCCACCGCAGCTCGGCGCACTTCTCCGGCTCCACGATCCGGGGCTCGCCCGACCAGGAGCGGGCGGCGAAGAAGAAGTCGACCCGCTCGTCGATCGGCTCGCCCCCGCGGGTGCGCTGCATCGTGGTCAGGAACTCAAGGGCGAGGTCGTCGACCGCGACCTCCTCGCGGGCCTCGCGCCGTGCCGCGTCGTACGCCGTCTCGCCGCGCTCGACGTGCCCGGCAGCGGCGGCGGCCCAGTGGCCGTCCATGAACCCGGTGTTCTGGCGCAGCTGGAGCAGCACCTCGGTGCCGGTGGCACCCTCGCGCAGCAGGAACACGTAGGCGGCGGGGACGACGACGAACCGCCCGTGCCCGGGGTCGGGCACGGGACGGTCGGCGCCGCTCACTCCTGGGCTTCCTCGTCAGCGTCCTCGGTGAGGTCGTGCGGTGTGGCCTCGGCCTCGCCCTGGCTGTCGTAGACCGTGCCGGTGTCCGTGGACTCGGTCTCGGCCTCGCTGGGGAGGTACTCCTCGGCGTCGGGCTCGGTGCTGGGCGGGACCTCCTCGGCGACGTTCTCCAGCGGCGTCTCGGGGGATACTCCGGTCATCTGCTGCTCCTTCCCGGGTGGCTCTCGGGGCGAGGGCCAACCCCGTGCTCCGCGTGGCGGCGCCGCGCGCTCGGTGCGTCAGGCGGACGGCTGGTCCGCCGACGTCTCAGCATTCTGCTCCTGCCGGGCCCGGGCCGCGTCGCCCTGGTGCTCGTCGGCGCCGGTGACCGGCGGCGGGTCGGGGGTGTCGTCGCGGGTCACCCGCTGCACCTGCGGTCCGGGGTCCTTGGCGCCGGGGATCGGGTCCATGACCTGCTCGGGGGTGTCGGTGCGCACGGGGGTGCGAGGCGCCGGCTGCGCGTCGGGCCCGCCGGGGCGGTCGGGGTCCTCGGGGCCCTGCCGGAACTCGTCAGGCGTTGCGGGCTGGTCGCTCATCGGTGCGGGCCTGCCTCTCGTGGTCGTCACTGTCGCCGACCACGTACCCACCGTTTGCGACACTAAGCCGGTGCCCGACCCGACCTGCCCCCCGCTGGTCGCGGTGGTGGGCGCGACCGCGGCCGGCAAGACCGGCATCTCCCTCGACCTCGCCGAGCGGCTCGGCGGCGAGATCGTCAACACCGACGCCATGCAGGTCTACCGCGGCATGGACATCGGCACCGCGAAGCTGCCTGAGGCCGAGCGGCGCGACATCCGGCACCACCTGCTCGACACGCTGAGCGTGCGTGATCCGGCCACCGTCGCGGAGTTCCAGGGCTGGGCCCGGGAGGTGATCGGCCGGCTGCGGGCGGCCGGCACCGTGCCGGTCCTGGTCGGCGGATCGGCCCTCTACACCCGCGCGATCCTGGACCACTTCGAGTTTCCCGGCACCGACGAGGCGGTACGCCGGCGGCTCGAGGAGGAGCTCGAGCGACACGGCTCGGCCGCCCTGCACGACCGGCTGCGCGAGGTCGACCCCGAGGCCGCCGACCGGATCCTGGTCGAGAACGGGCGCCGCGTCGTGCGTGCGCTCGAGGTCGTCGAGATCACCGGCCGCCCGTTCACCGCGTCGCTGCCGCGCCTGGAGTACGCCGACCCGGCGACCGTGCAGATCGGCGTCGACATCGACCGCCCCACCCTCGACGCGCGCATCGAGCAGCGGGTCGACGCGATGTTCGCCGCCGGACTCGTCGACGAGGTGGCCCGGCTGCTCGACGAGGGGCTGGCGGAGGGGCGCACCGCGTCGCGGGCGATCGGCTACCGCGAGGTCGCGGCGCACCTCGCGGGTGAGCTGAGCCTCGACGAGGCTCGCGAGCGCACGGTGGTGGCCACCCGCCGGTTCGCCCGGCGGCAGGACGCCTGGTTCCGCAAGGACCCCCGCATCCACTGGGTGCGCTGGGACGACGACGACCGGGTCGAGCGGGCGCTGTCGGCGATCGCGGCCGTGGCAGGCTCGGCGGCATGACCGAGTCGCCGATCGGGCCGCCCGCCGACCTCGCCGCGCTGCTGCCGCGACGTTCCGGCCCGGGTGGGATGGTGGTCGCGGTGCGCCGCGGCGGCGCCGTGCACACCTGGGGCCGGGGCGACCTGCCCGACGGGCCCTCGTCGCTGTTCGAGATCGGGTCGGTCACCAAGACCGTCACCGCGACCCTGCTCGCGCTGCTTGCCGCCGAGGGGGTGGTGGGGCTCGACGACCCCGTGGCCGCGCACCTGCCGGTCGCGCCCCCGGTGGTGGTCCGGCCGGTCACGTTGAGCGACCTGGCCAGCCACCACTCCGGGTTCCCGCGGCTGCCGGCGGGCTCCCTGTGGCGCGGCATGACCAGTGAGCGGCACGACCCCTACGCGTCCTTCGACGAGCAGCGGCTGCTGCGGGCGGTCGCCGAGACGAAGCCGGAGCGGCCGCCGGGCGAGAAGTTCGGCTACTCCAACTACGGCGCCGGACTGCTCGGCTTCGCCCTGGCACGCGCTGCCGGCACGTCGTACGCCGCGCTGGTCGCCGACCGCGTGACCGGCCCGCTCGGCCTGGCCGACACCGTGCTGGAGCCGTCGGCCGAGCAGGCGGCGCGGACGGCGCCGGGGCACGGCTGGCTCGGCCGCCCGGCGGGCGCGTGGGACCTCGCCGAGCTCGCCGGGGCCGGCGGGCTGCGCTCGACCGCCGCCGACCTGTTGCGCCTGCTCGCCCTGCACGGGCCGGACCCGGCCGGTCCACCCGACCTGGTGGCGGCAGCCGCCGAGACGGCTCGCCAGCGGCACCAGGTGGGCCGGATCGGTGTCGGTCTGGGCTGGATGATCGTGCCCGCCGGCGGCCCGGCGCGAACGCGGCTGGCCCACGACGCGCTGTTCCACGACGGCGGCACGGGTGGCTACCGCTCGTTCGCGGCGGTGGTGCCCGCGACGGGCGACGCCGTGGTGGTGCTGCGCAGTCGCGCCCGCGGCGTGACCGGCACCGGCCTGCGGCTGCTCCGGGCTCTGGCCGCCTGACGCCGACCCGTCACGGGTCATCCCCGGTGGTCGAGCTGGCAGAGACCCGGTGTATCGCGGAACGAGTGACGCCTCGGCACGGCGATCTGGGAATGGCTGTCGGTGGCCGGGTGCAGGGTGTGGCCCTGCGCATCCGACGGAGAGGACGACCGTGACCGGCAAGACGATCTACCACACCGCGACCACGCTCGACGGGTTCATCGCCGACCCGTCCGACAGCCTCGACTGGCTGTTCACCCAGCAGATGGACGACGACAACCCGCTGCTGAACTTCGACCGGTTCCTCCCCGGGGTCGGGGCGATGGTCACCGGCGCGACGTCCTACTGCTGGATCCGCGACCACCTGGCGAAGACCGGCGAGCCGTGGCCCTACACCGCCCCGCTCTGGGTGATGACCCACCGCACCGACCTCGAGCCGCTCGCCGACAACGTGACCTTCGTCAGCGGTGACGTGCGGCCGGTGCACGAGGCGATGGTGGCCGCGGCCGGTGACCGCGACCGCTGGGTGATCGGCGGCGGCGACCTGGCCGGCCAGTTCGCCGACGCGGGGCTGCTCGACGAGATCGTGGTGTCGATCGCCGCGACCACCCTCGGCGCCGGCCGGCCGCTGCTGCCGCGGCGGCTCACCCTCGAGCTGCTCGAGGCCGGGCGCAACGGCGACTTCTGCGTGGCGCGCTATGCCGTGAAGGGCCCGCTCAACGGCTGAGTGACCGGCGGGCACCTGCCGCGCCGCGAAACCGCCGCGCGGCCGGATCGGCGTACGCCGTAGTTTGGAGCCGTGACCGCGACGACCGACAGCCCCACTCCCGCCGACGACCGCGCCGGATGGGTGAGCGTCGACGACGTGGAGACGCTGGTGGGCCTGGTGGGCGAGCCGATCCCGCGGGTGCGCGACAAGACCCGGCCGGCGTTGACCGAGGTCGACCGCGACTGGCTGCGCGCCTCCCCGTTCTGCGTGCTGGCCACCACCTCCGCCGACGGACGCTGCGACGCCTCGCCGAAGGGCGACCCGGCCGGCCGGCTCGTGCACGTGATCGACGACCGCACCATCGCGATCGCGGAGCGGCCGGGCAACCGCCGCGTCGACGGCTACCGCAACATCGTCGAGAACCCGTTCGTCGGGCTGGTCTTCGTGATCCCCGGCCGCGGCGACACGCTGCGGGTCAACGGCCGGGCCCGGCTGGTCAGCGACGCCCCGTTCTTCGACGAGATGACCGTGAAGGGGCATCGCCCGATCCTCGCGGTCGTCGTCGACGTCGAGGAGGTGTTCTTCCACTGCTCGAAGGCGTTCCTGCGCTCGCAGCTGTGGAAGCCCGAGACCTGGCAGCCCGACGCGCTGGTGCCGCGCCGAGCCGTGTTGGCGCACCGTCACGAGCCGACCGGCATGACGCTGGAGCAGCTCGACGACTACTACGGTCCCGCCTACGAGGAGAAGCTCTATGGCTGAGCCGGCCGGTCCCTATCCGTTCCTGAAGGGGCACGGCACCGAGAACGACTTCGTGCTGCTGCCCGACCACGACGCCGCGGTGCACGGCGACCTCGACCCGGTCCGGGTGGCGGCGTTGTGCGACCGCCGCGCCGGCATCGGCGGCGACGGCGTGCTGCGCGTGGTCCGCACCGCGGCGTACGCCGACGCGCAGGCGTTCGTCGCGCCCGCCGAGGCGGAGTGGTTCATGGACTACCGCAACAGCGACGGGTCGCTGTCGGAGATGTGCGGCAACGGCATCCGCGTCTTCGCCCGGCATCTGGTCGAGGAGGGCCTGGTCGACGGCTCGGCCCCGATCCCGATCGGCACCCGCGCCGGTCTGAAGGTGGTGCGGGTCGAGGGCGAGCAGATCACCGCCGACATGGGCCCGGCCCGCCTGCTCGGCGACACCAGCGTCTGGGTCGGCGACCGGATGTGGCCGGCCGTCCACGTCGACATGGGCAACCCGCACGCGGTCGCGTTCGTCGGCGACCTCGCCGACGCGGGTGCTCTCACCGAGCCGCCCGGGCACGACGTCGACGTCTATCCGGCCGGGGTCAACGTCGAGTTCGTGGTGCGCCACCCCGACTCCGGCTCCCCCTCCGAGAAGGAGCAGGGGCACGTGTCGATGCGGGTGCACGAGCGGGGCTCCGGGGAGACCCGCTCCTGCGGCACCGGGGCCTGCGCGGTGGCGGTCGCCACCGGCCTGGCGGCAGGCGTGCGAGTCCGCGACGGCGACACCTGGATTTGTCGGGTCGACGTGCCCGGCGGCACCGTGCACGTCACCCTGCTCGGGGACGGCAACCCGGTGCTGCTCAGCGGCCCCGCGGTCATCGTCGCGCGGGGGACGACCGCCCTCTGAGCCGACCCCTGAGCCCGCCGCCGAGCAGCTGCGCGGCGCCGCGGACGAGTGCGGTGAGCAGCGCCAGCTCCAGGGGCCAGCTCATCGGCATCAGCAGGGTCTGCCCGACGGCCTCGCCCGGAGACGTGGCCCCCCACCTGGCGGCGGGTGCGTCCGGGCCCTGGGCCCAGCCGGTCACGGCGAGCAGCACCTGGACGCCGATCCCGCCGAGCGCCACGGAGCGGGAGAACCAGGTGGTCAGGCGTGGCCACAGCAGCAGCGTCGCCACCAGGAGGAGCAGTGCCCCCGTGACCGCCGCGGCGGTGGCCGCCCGGTAGTCCTCCCGGCTCGCGTAGGTTCCCGCGAGCTGGAAGCTGATCTCGAAGAACCAGATCGCCGGGGCGCTGGCAGCGGCCAGCAGGAGGGCGAACCCCAGCAACAGCTCGGTCACGACCTGGCGGCCGTCGCGCAGTGTGGACCCGTCGCGCAGTGTGGACATGACCCCACCTTGCCCCGCGACCGCCCGGCGCACCTGAGCACGCGTACTCGCGGGCGGTGGTCCGGCCGGCCCGTTCCCACCAGGCCGAAGCCCCCACCGGGCCGCGGTCGGGTGGCCCCTATGCTCCCGCGCATGGACATCAACGGATCCAGTGCTCTCGTCACCGGCGGCGCCTCCGGCATCGGCGCCGCCGCCGCCCGCCAGCTCGCCGCGAAGGGGGCGACCGTCGTGGTCGCCGACCTGCAGGCCGACAAGGGCGAGGCGCTCGCCCAGGAGATCGGCGGGGTCTTCGCCCGCGTCGACGTCACCGACACCGACCAGATCACCGCGGCCGTCAACGCCGCCGCCGAGATCGCCCCGCTGCGCGCGGTCGTGAACTCCGCGGGCATCGGCTGGGCGCAGCGCACGATCGGCCGCGATGGCCAGATCGACTCCGCCCACGACCTGGCCGCGTTCACCAAGGTGATCGCGATCAACCTGATCGGCACCTTCGACGTGGTCCGGCAGGCCGCGTCGGTGATGAGCCGCAACGAGCCGGACGCCGACGGCTGCCGCGGTGCGATCGTCAACCTGGCCAGCGTCGCCGCGTTCGACGGCCAGATCGGCCAGGCGGCGTACTCCTCCTCCAAGGGCGGCGTGGTCGGCATGACGCTGCCGGTCGCGCGGGACCTCTCGGCCGCCGGCATCCGGCTCAACACCGTCGCCCCCGGTCTGATCGACACCCCGATCTACGGCGAGGGCGAGAGCGCAGAGGCGTTCAAGGCCAAGCTCGGCGAGTCGGTGCTGTTCCCGAAGCGGCTCGGGGTGCCCGACGAGCTGGCGAGCATGGTCGTGGAGTGCCTGACCAACTCCTACATGAACGGCGAGGTCGTCCGGGTCGACGGCGGCATCCGGATGCCGCCCAAGTGATCCGCTGACCTACGCCCGGCGCCCCATCCGGGCCAGCAGCGCGGTCTGCCGGTCGGCGCCGTCGGGCACCGGGAGCGCGGGCTTGCTGATGCCCTCGGCGTAGAAGTGCTCGCCGAACCCGTCGACCGCCCGGTCGAGGGCGTCCATCTCCGCCTCGGTCCAGCGGTCGTCGTGGCCGAGCGCCCGGGCCAGGTCCCAGCGGTGGGCGACCAGGTCGAAGCCGTAGAACGTGGCCATCGTGGCCGCGATCGTGGTGCGGCCGAAGTACCCGTCGTACTCGCGGCCGGCGATGCCGCGGTCGCCGAGCACGCGGCGTACGGCGTTCAGGTGCGCCGCCCACCGCTCGGCCGGTTCGCCGGTCGGGGCCGGGCCCAGGTCGACCCCCTGCTGGGCGAGGAAGTCGCGCTGGGTGTCGATGACGTGGTCGAGCACGTCGGTGGCGGTCCAGCCCTCGCAGGGGCTGGCGCCGTCCCAGTCGCCGCCGGCCTGCACCACGGTGGTGAGGCGGGCGGCACGGTCGAAGTAGCCCTCGACGAGGGCATCGATGTCTGTCGTGGTGTGAGTCGTGGTGGTCATGGCCGCGATTCTGGGCGGCGCGACGTCGGCGGCTCTTGCAAGAATCCGACACATGCCCCCGGAGCTGCCGCCGCGACGGATCGACCCCGTCGAACGCGCCCATCTGCGCGACGCCGCCGGCTTCTCGCCCCCGATCCACCGCTACGCCCCGTCGCCGGGGCTGAGCGACTTGGTCCGGCGCTACTGGATGCCGGTCTGGTCGCTGGAGCCGGGAGTCGTCACCCACCAGCGGGTGCTGCAGTACCCCGTCTGCCTGATCGTCGTCGCCGACTCCTACGCCAGGCTCGTCGGTCCCCAACGCGGGCTGTCGGTGCAGGAGCTGCGCGGCCGCGGATGGGCGATGGGCGCCATGCTCCAACCGGCCGCCGGCGAGCGGCTGGCGGGGGGACCGGTGCAGACCCTCACCGACCGGTTCGTGCCGCTCGACGCGGCCGCGGCCCTCGACGGCCCGGCGCTCGAGCACGACGTGCGGGCCGCGGTCGGCGACGAGCCCGACGACCGCGACCGCCAGGCCGCGGTGGTCGGCGTCTTCGAGGAGCACCTCTCACGACTGCTGCCGGTCGACGACGAGGGCCTGCTGGTCAACGCGGTCGTCGAGCACGTCGAGGGCGACCCCGAGGTGCAGCGGGTGAGCCAGCTGTGCGAGAAGTTCGCGCTCGGCGAGCGCACCCTGCAGCGGCTCACCGCCCGCCGCATCGGCCTCTCACCCAAGTGGCTGATCCAGCGCCGCCGCCTGCACGAGGCCGCCGAGCGGCTGCGATCGCCCGAGCCGCCCGATCTATCCCGGGTCGCGGTCGACCTGGGCTACAGCGACCAGTCCCACTTCGCCCGCGACTTCCGCACCGCCACCGGCCTCACCCCCGGGCAGTACGCCGCGGAGCCGAGGCCGCGATGACGCCGCCGCGGGAACGTCTCGCCCCTGCCCGGCGTCCCACCGCCATGTCTGCGCGCTCGTTCGGCATCGCCGTCATGCTCGCCGCGGCGGTGGCCCCCTTCCCGCAGCAGCCGGCGGCCGCGTCCTGTGCCGCCCCCTCGCTCGAGGTGCCCGGCGCGGCCCGGACACCGGTGGTGCTGCACGCAGGGGAGCGGGTCACCGTGACCGGCCGGGGGTTCGTCGAGGGCTGCGACGACACCGGCGGCGGATCGGTCCTCGGCTGCTCGGGCGGCGATGAGGGCGAGACCGAGGAGCCGATGAGCGACGTCGAGCTGGTGCTGCTCCACGGTCGCCCGACGCCGACGCAGGTGTCGCTGGCCGTCGCCGACGCCGGCACCGCCGACGACGGTCGCCTCGGTCAGGTCACCTGGACCTTCACGGTCCCCGCCGACCAGCCGCTCGGGCCGGCGGTGCTCAAGACCGAGGGGTCCGAGCCGCTGCGGGTCCGGATCGTCGGCTGACCCCAGCCGTGGCCCCGCCGGCCCACGCACCCAGGTCGAGCACCAGGTCGGCCCGGTGCACGGTCGCCTCGACCAGCCGGGCGTTGGGCTCGTCGACGCGCTCCACCCACGTCCGCGCCGCGGCCGGCGACTTGCCGAACGCCACGTGTCGCGCGACCAGGCGTTCGCGCCGCACCCCGTCGTCGGTGACCACGTGCCAGACCGCGTCGAGCTCGGCCCGCACCCGGGGCCACGGCTCGTCCCCGAGCAGCAGGTAGTTGCCCTCGGTCACCACCAGCGCCGCGTCCGGCGGCACCGGGATGGCCCCGGCCAGCGGCTGCTCCAAGTCGCGCTCGAAGGCCGGGGCCATCACCACCTCGGTGGCGTCCGCCGGCCGGCGCATCCGGCCCAGCAGCGCGGCGTACCCCCATGCGTCGAAGGTCTCCGGCGCGCCCTTGCGGTCGAGCAGGCCGCGGCGGGCCAGCTCGACGTCGGCGAGGTGGAACCCGTCCATCGGCACCACGCATGCGCCGTACGCCGCGGTGAGCGCGGCGGCCAGCGTCGACTTGCCGGCACCGGGAGCTCCGGTGATGCCGAGCAGGACCCTCCCTCCACCGCTCGCCGGAAGCAGCCCGGCCAGCTCGTGGCCGTCGGGGGAGAGGGCGACGGTCTCGGGCACGGCCCGAGCCTGCCACGTCGGCGCGCCGGGTCGGATGCTTCTCGGTCGGGTTGCTCGTCTCCGCGGAATCCTCGGCTGGGTCCGGGTGTTGCACCAGGTGGCCGGCTGACCGGCCGTGGCGACTGCTAATCGGCTCGCACGGGTACCGGTCGCCACCTACGCTGGAAGGCACATGACGAACGCACACCGCCCCGCAGCCGAGTCCGACCTGGACTTCTCCCTCGACGCCGAGCTCGCGCAGACCCGCGCCTGGGACGCCGGAGACTACGACGAGCCCGTCGAGCCCGACGCCGACCTCGACGAGTCCGAGGACGCCGACGACGGGTTCGTCTCCGGCTACGCCGACGAGCCCGACCCCGAGGAAGACCCCACGGTCGGCGCGATGGAGCTCGCCGAGCGCCACGCGCTGCGCCGCGTCGCCGGGCTGCGCACCGACCTCGAGGACATCACCGAGGTCGAGTACCGCCAGCTGCGCTTGGAGCGGGTCGTCCTGGTCGGTGTCTGGACCGACGGCAGCGTCGCCGACGCCGAGAACTCCATGGCCGAGCTCGCCCTGCTCGCCGAGACCGCCGGCTCCGAGGTGCTCGAGGCGATCTTCCAGCGCCGCCAGCGCCCCGACCCCGCCACCTACATCGGCCGCGGCAAGGTCGACGGGCTCCGCGAGATCGTGCAGTCCACCGGCGCCGACACCGTCATCTGCGACGGCGAGCTCGCGCCCAGCCAGCTGCGCAACCTCGAGGACCGGCTCAAGGTCAAGGTCGTCGACCGCACCGCGCTGATCCTCGACATCTTCGCCCAGCACGCGAAGTCCAAGGAGGGCCAGGCGCAGGTCGAGCTCGCCCAGCTCAACTACATGAAGCAGCGCCTTCGCGGCTGGGGCGGCAACCTGTCGCGCCAGGCCGGTGGCCGGGTCGCCGCGGGCGCCGGCATCGGTGGCCGCGGCCCCGGTGAGACCAAGATCGAGACCGACCGGCGGCGCATCAACACCAAGATCGCCAAGCTGCGCCGCGAGCTGAAGGAGATGAAGGGCACCCGCGACACCAAACGGGCCTCCCGCCGTCGCCACCAGATCCCCAGCGTCGCGATCGCCGGCTACACCAACGCCGGCAAGTCCAGCCTGCTCAACCGGCTCACCGACGCCGGAGTGCTGGTCGAGGACGCCCTGTTCGCCACCCTCGACCCGACCACCCGGCGCACCACCACCGCCGACGGCCGCGTCTACACGATGAGCGACACCGTCGGCTTCGTCCGCCACCTGCCGCACCAGTTGGTCGAGGCGTTCCGCTCGACGCTGGAGGAGGTCGCCGACTCCGACCTGATCCTGCACGTCGTCGACGGCTCCCACCCCGACCCCGAGGGCCAGCTGGCCGCGGTGCGCGAGGTGCTCGCCGAGATCGGCGCCGACAAGGTGCCCGAGCTGGTCGTCATCAACAAGGCCGACGCCGCCGACCCGATGGTGCTCGCCCGGCTGCGCCAGCGCGAGCCGCACTCGGTCGTGGTCTCGGCCAAGACCGGTGAGGGCATCGCCGAGGCGCGGCAGGTGGTCGAGAGCGAGCTGCCGCGGCCCGACGTCGAGTTCAGCGCGCTGCTGCCCTACGAGCGTGGCGACCTGATCAACCGTCTGCACCAGCACGGCGAGATCGCCTCGATGGAGCACACCGCCGACGGCACCCTCGTGCAGGGCCGCGCCAACGAGGATCTCGCCGGCGAGCTGGCGGCGTACGCCGTCACCTCGTCCTGAGCGGCGCGACCCGCCGCTTCTCCCCGCGCCGGCCCTGCCGATCCGGGCTGAACCCGTGAGGTTTGCGCGGTCCGCAGACGGGGAAGGAGTCGCCGGTCGCCGGCGTCCACCGCCGGCGTCCTGGGGGATGCGGTCGCGTCCAGCAAGGCGGCTTGGGGCTTTGCTGGCGCCCCCACGCTCGTGCCCGCGGCCGAACTTCGCCGTTTAGGGAACAAACACCCCCCTCGCCAGCGATCATCGGTGCGTGACTCTTCGGGGGGTCGCGGGCCTGAACCCGCTGCACTCACCGCGGACCCGGGCCCGCCTCGTGCCCGTGGTCTGCGCGGCGCTGCTCGTCGCCGTCCTCACCCTCTATCTGGGCGACCGCGCGATCGGCGACCGGCCCGGACGCTGTGAGCGCTTCACGGCCGATGCGGCAGCCCGCGCCGCGGCGGTGACCGGGTCGGGCCGCGACGTGCTGGTGATCGGTGACTCCTACTCCGCCGGCCTCGGGTTGGTGGACGCGTCGTCCTCGTGGCCGGTCGAGCTGCCCGGTCGGGTGCACGTGGCCGGATTCTCCGGCTCCGGGTTCAGCGCGCGCGCCAGCGGGTGCGGTCCGGTCTCGTTCGCCGACCGTGCCCCCGACGCCCTGGCCGGGGTCCCCGGCAGCGCCGACCTGGTGGTCGTCGAGGGCGGGCTGAACGACTACGACCAGTCCGACGCCGAGATCCGGGCCGGGTTCGCGCGCCTCGCCGGCGCCCTCGCGGGCCGCAGCGTCGTCGTGGTCGGCCCGGTGCCCGCCCCCGCCCGCGCCGCGGCCGTGCCGCGCGTCGACGCGCTGCTGGCGGGGCTGGCCGCGCGGCACCGGCTCGCCTACGTGTCTGCGGCCGGCCTCGAGCTCACCTACCTCGACGACCGGCTGCACCTGACCCCCGAGGGGCACCGCGCATTCGGGGCGTACGTCGCCGCGCAGGTCGCCGAGCTCGGCCTCTGACCGTGGCCGACCGCGCCGACCCGGGGCCTGTCGGAGGCCGCGGCTAGGGTGCTGCGGTGACCGCCGCACCCGCCGCCGAACCAGGCACCGACCCCAGCACCGGGTCTGCCGCCGACACCCCCGAGGTGACGGTGCGCGAGGTGCTGACGGCGGCCGTGGCCGCGCTCGGCGGCCAGGAGCGCACCGGCCAGGTGCAGATGGCCGAGGCGGTGGCCGACGCGATGGACGCCGAGCGCCACCTGCTGGTGCAGGCCGGCACCGGCACCGGCAAGTCGCTGGCCTACCTGGTGCCGAGCCTGCTCCACCGCGAGCGGGTGGTGGTCGCCACCGCGACCCTGGCCCTGCAGCACCAGCTGGTCGAGCGTGACATCCCGCGGCTGGTCGACGCGCTGCAGACCACCCACCCCGAGGTCGACACCTCCTACGCGGTGCTCAAGGGTCGCTCGAACTACGCCTGCCTGCACCGCATCCGCGAGGGCGTGCCCGACGACCAGGGCACCCTCGTCGACGTGCCCGAGGGCTCGATGGGCAAGAAGGTCCTCGAGCTCCGCACGTGGGCCGAGCGCGAGTCCGAGCAGGGCGGCACCGGTGAGCGCGACGCCGCGCCGCGCCACACCGAGCGCGAGTGGCGCCAGGTCAGCGTCGGCCACCGCGACTGCCTCGGCGCCACCAAGTGCCCCTTCGGGCAGGAGTGCTTCGCCGAGCGCGCCCGCGAGAAGGCGCACCGCTCACACCTCGTCGTCACCAACCA
This sequence comes from Nocardioides ferulae, assembly GCF_003660455.1. GTDB lineage: Bacteria > Actinomycetota > Actinomycetes > Propionibacteriales > Nocardioidaceae > Nocardioides > Nocardioides ferulae. Next base: position 304,671 of record NZ_QZVR01000004.1, read on the forward strand.
TTCGCTGCTCGCGATCGACGCGATCGAGGGGGTGCCGATGATCCCCGACTACGACGTGGTGGTCATCGACGAGGCCCACGAGCTGACCGCCCGGGTCACCCAGGCGGCCACCGACGAGCTCACCGTCGCCGACGTCGAGCGCGCCGCCCGCCGCTCGCAGCGCCACGTCGAGGGCAGCGAGGCCGACGACCTCGCCGACGCCGCCGACACGCTGTCCGACGCGATCACCCAGACCGATGCGGGCCGCATCGACACGATGCCCCAGCACCTCGCCGACGCGCTCGTGCTGGTCCGCGACGCCGCGCGGTCGTGCCTGTCGGCCTACCCCAAGGAGTCCTCCGACGGCGACGCCGACCCCGGCCGCACCCAGGCGAAGGGGTCGGTGCAGGAGGTCTTCGTCACCACCGAGCGGATGGCCGCCGACCTCGACTCCGACGTGCTGTGGCTGGCGGAGGGCGGCCAGGCCGGCCAGTCCCGCATCCCGCCACGGCTGTGCGTGGCGCCGCTGCAGGTGTGGGGGCCGATGCGCGACAAGCTGCTCACCGAGAAGACCGTCGTGTTCACCTCGGCCACGCTGATGCTCGGCGGCGACTTCAGCTCGGTCGCCACCAGCGTCGGCCTCAAGCCGTCCGAGCGGGTCGCCGGCGACGGCGCCCAGGTGGCGGCGTCCCCGGGCCCGAGCGCCCTGCCGTGGCGCGGCCTCGACGTCGGCTCGCCCTTCGACTACGGCCGCCAGGCCATCTTGTACGTCGCCCGCCACCTGCCGCCGCCCGGGCGCGACGGGCTGGGCGCCAGGCAGCTCGACGAGATCGCCGAGCTGGTCGACGCCGCCGAGGGCCGCACCCTGGGGCTGTTCTCCTCCCGCCGCGCGGCCGAGACCGCGGCCGAGGCGATCCGCGAGCGCCTGCCCCACCTGACCACCCTCGCCCAGGGCGACGCCCAGCTGCCCGAGCTGGCCAAGCAGTTCGTCGAGGATCCCCACACCTGCCTGTTCGGCACGCTCTCGCTGTGGCAGGGGCTCGACGTGCCCGGCGAGACCTGCCAGCTGGTGCTGATCGACCGCATCCCGTTCCCGCGGCCCGACGACCCCTTGATGAGCGCGCGCCAGCGCGCCGCCGACCAGGCCGGCGGCAACGGGTTCATGCAGGTGGCGGCCACCCATGCCGCGCTGCTGATGGCCCAGGGCGCGGGGCGGCTGATCCGCACCACGTCCGACCGGGGAGTCGTGGCGGTGCTCGACCCGCGGCTGGCCACCGCCCGCTACGGCGGGTTCCTCAAGGCCAGCCTGCCCCCCATGTGGACCACCACCGACCCGGCGGTGGTCCGACAGGCGCTGACCAGGTTGGCGAAAGGCTGACCCGGCCGCTCAGACCTTCTTCGGCACGTGGTGGTTCCAGGTGCACACGTGCTTGATCATCTGGTGCGCGCGGTCCGAGGTGGGCTCGAACATCAGCGGGCAGCCGCCGTCGATGACGGTGACGCCGTGCGAGCGGCCGTAGTCGGTGGCGTCGTCGGACACGCTGCCCTTGCCGAACGAACGGTGCATCCACACGTCGTGGATGCCGAGCTCCACGCACTCGTGCATGGTCTGCTCGGCGGTCTCGGGCCGGGTGCCGATCACCACGGCCTCGACGCCCTCGGGGATCTCCGCGACGGAGTGGTAGCAGGGGTCGCCCTCCACCTCGTCGGCGTTCGGGTTCACCGCGAACACCTGGTAGCCGCGCTCCTTGAGCCGCTGGTAGACGATGTTGCCGCCGTGGCTGGCGGGGGTGCGAGACACCCCGGTCACCGCGATCCGCTGATGAGACAGGAACTCGGTGGCCGCGTCCTGGATGGTCATGGTCGTCATGGCCTCACCTCCGCGTCGAGCGTGGGCAGCGGCCCCTTCGGCCGGGTAGGGCCGCGGGTCCCGGATCGGCGACCGGTCGCGCGGCTGCGCCCGACGGCTACAGCAGCGCCCGCCCGTCGTACCCGCCCCGGGGGGCACCGACCCCGAGGAACGAGGCCACCGTGGGGGCGACGTCGACGGTCGCCACCCGCCTCGAGGAGGCCACCCCTTTCGGGACCGCCGGATGACCGCCCGCGAGGAAGAACGGGATGCGCTCGGTAGCGGGGTGCCCGTGGTTGCCCGGGATCGGGTTGGCGAACACATCGGGGTCGCTGAACCGCCACCCGGCCTTGCAGTAGACGACGACGTCGCCGGCCTCGGGGCCGAGTCGCAGCCGGGGCTTGGTGCGAGGGTGCGCGGCGAGCACCCCGTCGACCGCCGAGGCCAGCTCGCGGATCCGGGCGACCGCGGCGGAGCGCTGCGCCTCCGGGCCGGTCCAGTAGACGAGGTCGGCGCCGCCGTTGTCGGCGATGACGGTGTTGCCGGCGAGCAGCGGGTCGGCCTCGAGCACCGGTGTCAGCGTGATCAGCCGGTCCGGGCGGGACCAGTCCATCGAGTGGTCGGCCAGCACCACGACCAGGGAGCGCTCCCAGCGCCCGGTGTCGCGCAGCATCGTCACGAACCGCTGCACCTGCAGGTCGGTGGAGATCAGCGCGGCCCGCCGGGCCAGCTGCAGCGACTGGCCGGTGAGGTCCATGTGGCCGAGCCGGTCGATGTCGCCGAGGTTGACGAAGACCAGGTGCGGGTCGAACTCCTCGACCATCGCCAGCGCCGCCTCGGTGGTGAACACGTCGGGGGCATGGCCGGAGATCGGCACGATCGGCGCCGGCTCCCAGCGGTGGGTGGCCCGCTCGCCGAACACGCCGTAGAGGTACTCCTTGCTGAGCACCGTGCCGGTGCGGTAGCCGGCCCGGTTCAACCGCTCGATCACCGTGCCGACGCGCACGTCGCTCTCCTGGTCGAGGTAGCGCACCTCGCCGAGCTCGGCGTCGTAGACCGAGTTCGCCGGCACCCCCGAGCGGTCCGGCCGCACCCCGGTCATCATCATCACGTGGTTGGGGATGGTCTCCATCACCGGCAGCGAGCGCGCCCGCGGGAAGTGCAGGCCGCCGTCGCGCAGCTCCTTCAGGGTCGGGGTCAGCCCGCTGTCGATCTCGTCGGGCCGGCAGCCGTCGACGACCAGCACGTAGACGCGCCGCCGGCCGCGGGGCGCCGCGATGGCCGGGGCGGCGGCGACCGCCGCGGAGAAGACCAGCCCGCCGGCGCCGGCGCGCAGGAGGGTACGCCGTCCGGTGCGGACGGCGTCGAGCCCGCCGACCCGCGGGTCCCCGGCGACGGTCGCGTCGTGGTGGCGCCCCATCACGCACCCACCGGGTCCTGCACGCGCGTCAGTTTGCCGGTGCCGGTGGCGGTGGCCCACGAGGCAGTGTGGGAGACGGTGAGGTCGGGGCTCTTCCGGTCGCCGATCACGAACCAGTCCATCTGGGCGCGCTGCGCGGTGAGGTCGAGCACCGAGAAGCCGTGGTCGTCGAAGTTGAGGTAGCGCACATGCCGGTTGTTGGCCTGGATGATCGCCTCGACGGCCAGGCTGGCGGTGCGCGGCGGCGCGGAGAGGATGTCCTTGAGGTTGTTGGAGGTCACCGAGGTGCAGACCAGCTCCACCCCGGCGGAGTCGCCGATCGGATAGGTGGCGTTGTCGTAGGGCAGCTCGCACGCCCATCCGGAGTGGATGTCGCCGGTGAGGAACACCGCGTCCTGCACGCCGCGGTCGCGGATGTGCTCGAACAGCTCGCGACGGTCGTCGGTGTAGCCGTCCCACTGGTCGACGTTGTAGGGCAGTCCGTCGGCGGGCAGCAGCCCCACGGTGTCGTTGACCGGCCGGATCAGGTCCTTGGGCAGCGCCGCGAACGTGACGGGGGCGATCATCACCGGGTTGCCGACCAGCTTCCACTGCGCGCGGCGGTTGTCGAGGGAGTCCTTGAGCCACTTCATCTGCCGGCGGCCGGTGATGGTGCGGTCGGGGTCGCTGACGGCGGGGTCGAGCAGCGGCACCGCGACCTGCTGGTCGCGGTAGGTACGCAGGTCGAGCAGGCTGAGCTCGGCGAGCTGGCCGAATCGCAGCCGGCGGAACAGGGCGGTGCCGTCGCCGAGCTTGGCGGTGCCGGAGAGGCGCACCGGCATCCACTCGTCGTAGGCCCGGTGGGCGACGTTGCGGCGCGCCGCCCACTCGCCCTCGGCCTCGGGCTGGTGGTTCTCGGCCCCGTCGCGCCAGGCGTCGTTGGTGGACTCGTGGTCGTCCCAGACGACGATGAAGGGGTACTTCGCGTGCAGCGCCTGGAGGTCGGGGTCGGACTTGTACTGCGCGTGCCGCTGGCGGTAGTCGGCGAGGGTGACGATCTCGTGCTCGGGCTCGTGCGGCCGGATCACCTGGTCGGCCGACCCGTAGCCGTAGCCGCCGGAGGGGTACTCGTAGAGGTAGTCGCCCAGGTGCAGCACCGCGTGCAGGTCGTCGCGCTGCGCCAGCCCGCGGTACGCCGTGAACCAGCCGGCCTGCAGGTTGGCGCAGGAGGTGACGCCGAAGCGGAGGTTCTCGGGGAGCGCGTTGGGCGCGGGTGCGGTGCGGGTGCGGCCGACCGGGCTGAGCGCGCGGCCGTGGCGGAACCGGTAGTAGTACCAGGTCTCGGGGTCCAGGCCGGTGGCGTCGACCTTGACGGTGTGGTCGCGCCAGGGTCCGGTGCTGACCTTGCCGCGGCGCACCACGCGGCGGAACCGGCGGTCGGTGGCGACCTCCCAGGTCACCTCGGCCTTGGGGCCGCGTCCGGAGCCGGGGCGGCTGGCCGGGGTCGGGGTGACCCGGGTCCAGAGCACGACGGCGCCGGGGAGCGGGTCGCCGGAGGCCACGCCATGCCGGAAGACCCGGTTGCCGGGCTTGGCGGCGGCGTCTCCGGTGCCGGCCGGGCCGGCCGCTGCGGCAGGTCCGGCGAGGGCGAGCGCGGCCCCACCGGCACCGGTGGCGAGGCCCCCGGCGAGGACGGAGCGTCGGGGCAGCGGGGAGGTGCGGGGCTGCTCTGGGGAGGTCTGGTCGCAGGTCACGGTTCATCCAACGACGCTGCCCGCCTCGGGTGACAGGGCCAGCTCGTGTGAGAACCGCCTGTTCATCCGCCGGCCACCGCCCGGTAGAGGCAGCGCCGCCCCGCCGTCGGGTGGACGGCGGGGCGGCGGTCCGCGGAGCGGGGCGGTCAGCGAAGCGAGACGGCGCGCACCTTGGCGACCAGGCGGTCATCGCGCGAGCCCCCGCCACAGGTGTACGGCGAGTCACCGCCGCAGGTGTCCAGGGCGACCCTCGTACTGGCGTTGACCAGGGTGACGTCGACGAGGGAGATGCTCTTGTTGAACGGGACGGTCTTGGAGCCGTCGCCGTCCCGGTTCAGGTCGATCATCCACCAGCGGGGCTCGCCGCCCGACTTGTCGTAGGCGGAGACCATCGCCCAGGAGCCGCGGCTGGTCGGTGCCAGGTCGACGATCACCTTGAGCCTCTTGCTGCCCTTCTGGGGCTCCCAGTAGTCGCTGGCGGAGGTGAGGTGGTTCAGCTTGGTGGTGTACCACTTGCCGCTCTTGCGGAACCTGCCGTCCGGTGCCGCCGGGTAGTCGTTGACGGCCCCCTCCTCGTAGGTCAACCACGGGCGGCGGTTGGCGTCGGCGAACCTCAGGAACGTCGAGCCGAAGGACGGGCCGCGTGCCTCCAGAGCGTTCTGCACCGCCTGCAATGAGTACTCGTCGCCGTGGGCGGCGGCGGCGGAGCCGTCGGCCCGCTCCCAGATGTCGCGGACCAGCACCGGCAGGCCGCCCGACTCGGTGGTGATCACGTTCTCGGTGAGGTAGCGGAAGAAGATCCAGTCGCCGTACTGGTGGCCTTCGCCGACGTAGTCGAGGGGAACGTCCGGGCGGCCGAGGGGTCCGGCGTCGAGGTACTGCACGCTGTCGTCGACGTCGTCGTAGACCTCGTCCTCGGCCCAGGTGGCGGTGGCTTCCATCAGCCACCGGTCCTCGTAGTAGTCGTAGGCGAACTGCACGGCGTGGAAGTACTCGTGCGCGGCGGTCACCTGGATGTTCTCCAGCGGGGTGTTGCCGAAGTCCTCGTAGTCGTTGTCTAGCGCACAGTAGGCCCACACGTCGTAGGTGCCCGGAGGGTCGAACTCCTCCTGGTCGGAGGTGCAGTAACCGTAGGCACCCATCGGGTAGAGGTCTGCCAGGTAGACGTCGGGCCGGTCGTCGCCGCCGAGGCCCTCGTCACCGCGCACCGGGTGGTAGCCGGCGGCGAGGTAGACGCCGGCGACGTGCTCCACGGACTCCAGCACCTGCGCGACGTACGCCGGGGTGCTGCCCACGTTGCCGTCGACGTCGTCGCCGCCGACTCGGTGCGGTCCGGTCTCGACCCAGTGGACGCACACGTTCGGACCACAGACCCTGCCGACCGGAGCGGAGCCGTACTGGGGGTTCTCGGGATCGCTGCCCGCACCGTCGGTGGGTCGGGAGAAGTACCGGCGTGCGCTGGACCGTTCCGCCGGCGAGAGGGCCGGCAACGCGCGCCACAGATCCCGGAGAGCCAGGGTGACCTCTCCGTCGGCACCGCGGCCCGAGAAGGCGCGCTCGACCTGACGCAGGGCACGCTCGGCGGCGACCCGGTCGGGGGTTGGGGCGGCGACCTTGGCGGGGTCGGCGGAGGGGCCCGAGGGGGCAGCGGCGCCGCTGGTGGCGCCGAGCATGGTCGTGGCCAGGGCCACGGCGGCGAGGACGGCCAGCGGTCGCCGCAGGCGGCGCGTGGCGAAGGGGGGCCTGGTGTGCATCCGCCCAGACAACCGCAACCCGAGCGCGGCTGCCGGAGCTTTGGCAGATCTTTGGAGTCGGGGCCGAAATCGGCCCCGGCGGTCAGCTGATCGTGGCCTTGAACCGGGCGGGCACCCGGTCGTCGCTCGGCGTGCCGCCGCAGGAGAAGTCGCCGCGGGTGCGGCAGCGCATCCGGGTGCTGCCGTTGACCAGGGTGACGTCGACCCGGGAGACCTCGGCCTTCGAGAACGGCAGGGTCAGCGTGGCGTCACCTTCGGCGTCGAGCACGACCGGCTGGGTCTCGGCGCTGCCGTCGGCCGGGCTGGGGTAGACACTGACCACGGCGAAGGCGCCCTGACCGGGAGCCACCAGGTCGAAGACCAGCTTCAGCTGTGTGCTGGAGCGGGTCGGCTTGACCGACTTGCTGGCCGAGGTGAGGTGCTGCAGCTTGGTGGTGAACCAGCGGCGCTGCGTGTCGAACCGGCCGGCCTTCGCCGACGGGTAGCTGTTCTCGACCGCCTCGGAGTAGGAGTCCTTCGGGTGCCGGTTGGCGTCGGCGAACGCGCCGAATGCCTCGTCGAAGTCGACGCCGCGCTCGGCGAGCGTGGCACGGATCGCCTCGAGGGAGTACTGCCCGCGGGCGTTCTCGGCGGTGCCGGCCGCCTTGGCCCACATGTCGCGCACCAGCGTCGGCATCCCGCCCTCGGCCTCCGTGAGCCGTTCGGTGAGGAAGCGGAAGAAGATCCACTCGCCGTACTGGAACGTGCCGGCGAACGTGTCGAGCGGCACCGCGGGTTCGCGCAACGGGCTGCTCGGCAGGTAGTTGAGGTTGTCGTTGACGTCGTCGTAGAGCTCGTCCTCGGCCCAGGTGGCGGTGGCCTCCATGAACCAGCCGTCCTCGCGGATGTCGTGGGCGAACTGGACGGCGTGGAAGTACTCGTGAGCGGCGGTGACCTTCATGTTGCCCAGCGGCGTGTTCGTGCGGAACTCGCGGCGGGAGAAGTCGTTGTCGAGCACGCAGTAGGCCCAGACCGCGGCGGGGCCGTCGCGGGGGATCTCCTGGTCGGTGGTGCAGTAGCCGTACATGCCGGCGACGCCGACGTTGGCCAGGTAGATGTCGGCGCGGCCGTCGCCGCCCTTGGCACCATCGGGCAGCACGGGGCGGTAGCCAGCGGCGACGTAGGTGGAGTGGACGTATTCGAGCTCGGTCAGGTTGCGTCGCACCCAGGCAGGCGTCGTCTTCACCCTGCCGTCGTGCTTCACCTTGTGCTGGCCGGTCTCGACCCAATGCACGCAGACGTTCTCGCCGCACAGTCGTCCAACCGGACGAGGCTTGCCATTGCGGAGCTTGCCGTAGTGCGGATTGCCGTAGCTGTCGGGCCCGCTCGAGGTCGGCCGGGCCAGGAGGTCACGAGCTCGCCGCTGGTCGGCGGGCGGCAGGGCCGCGGCGTCGACGGCGAGGTCGCGCAGCAGCAGCGTCAGCTCCGTCGCAGCCCCGCCAGCCGCCCGGGCCGTGCCCTTCTCGTCGAGCGCCGCCTCGACCGCGGCCAGAGCCTGCTCGGCCCGCTCGCCTCGGTCCGGCGAGACAGCCTGCGCCGGACGGAGCGCCGTCGGTGCCGGTTGGGCAGAAGACATCGAGCCGAGCCCCGGCGCCAGGAGCGCGGCGACGAGCGCCGCGGGCAGGAGGGCGAGAAGCGGCCGACGCGAGCGGCGGCCGTGGGCGAACAGCATGCGGACTCCTGGGGAGGGGCGGAGACCGCAGGCTAACCGACCGGGGCGCCGTGCTCAGACTCTTCGCGAGACCCCACCTCGGCCCGTGCTCGGTCGCGGGCGCCCCACAGCTCGGCGGTGGCGAAACCGGCGAGGACCACCAGCCAGCCCACCACCGCGTCGACGACCCAGTGGTTGCCGGTGCCGATGATCACCACGGTGGTGATGCCGGCGTGCGCCCAGCCGAACACCCGCCAGGCGTGGGAGCGCGAGTGACGCTGCACCACGAGGGCCACCCACAGTGACCACCCGGCGTGCAGCGACGGGAACGCGGCCAGCTGGTTGGTCAGCCCGCCGAGACCCCGCGGGGCGGAGGCGTCGGACCCCCACCAGCCGTCGGCCGCGTGCAGGCTGAGCACGTCGACGTACCCCTCGACGAACCGCGGGGGCGCCGTCGGCATCATGAGGTACATCACCAGGCCGAGGACGGTGGCGATGACCAGCGCCCGGCGGCCGGGCAGGTAGCGCTCGGTGCCGAGCCGGTAGAGCCACACCAGCGCCACCAGCGTGACGACGTAGTGGGCGGTGGCGTACCAGTAGCTGGCCAGCAGCCCGAGGGTGTCGATCTCGACGAACACCTGGTTGAGGGTGGCCTCCCAGTGCAGGCCGAGCAGGGTCTCGAGGTGCAGCAGTTGCTGCGCCCGCTCGAGCGCGGGCGCCAGGGCGTCGTCGGCGAAGAGCCGCGAGGCGCTGTAGCCGACGTAGAGCGTCGCGATCAACACGAGCTCGAGCAGCCCACGGCGCAGCCGGGGGAAGCGGGGGAGCGCGACCGGAGACCTCACGACTCAGATCTTGCCGTCCGGCCAGGGATCACGCATCCGTCTTATCCCCTATCCGCCCCCGACGAAAGTATCGGGGCCACCCCCGAGGTGCCTCTACCCTATGGCTGACTTCCTACCATACTCGGTATGTGTGGCGCTCAGACCCGGCGCAGCACCGCGGTCACCTTGCCGAGGATCGTGGCGTGGGTGCCGTCGATGGGCTCGTAGGCCTCGTTGTGCGGCAGCAGCCACACCCGGCCGTCCTTGCGCTGGAAGGTCTTGACCGTCGCCTCGCCCTCGATCATCGCCGCGACGATCTCGCCGTTCTCGGCGTTCGGCTGCTGGCGGATCACGACGTAGTCGCCGTTGCAGATGGCGGCGTCGATCATCGAGTCGCCGGAGACCTCCAGCAGGAAGAGCTGCCCCTCGCCGACCAGCTGCTTGGGCAGCGGGAAGACGTCTTCGACCCGCTCCTCGGCGAGGATCGGGCCACCGGCGGCGATGCGCCCGACGACGGGGACGTACTGGGCGGCGGGGATGGTGTTGCCGATGTCGGTCTCGTCGACGGAGAACTCCTCGGCCGCGGAGATGGCCTTGCGCGCGGCCATCACCTCGGGGAGGAAGACCTCGAGGGCCCGCGGGCGGTGCGGGTCGCGCTTGAGGAAGCCCTTCTCCTCCAGCACCTTCAGCTGGTGGGCCACGCTCGAGGAGCTGGTCAGGCCGACCGCCTCGCCGATCTCGCGCATGCTCGGCGGGTAGCCGCGCTTCTCGATGCAGTCCTTGATGTGGGTCAGCACCCGCTGCTGGCGAGGGGTGAGGCCGGTGACGTCCGGGGGGCCGTCGGGCAGCTCGGCGACACCCCGGGCGGGGGTGCCGGTCTTCTTGGTCGCCATGGGGTGTGCTGCCTTCCGCGTCGTGGCACCGAGAGGGTGCGGTGGAGCGGCCCGTCGCGCCGGGCCCGTCGAGGTCACGCTAGCCCGCGACGGGGTCGGCTTCAAACATCTGTTCGAACGGCGTGTCGCGAGGGTCGGCGCCTGGTCGGGGTTTCTGCCTCGACCACAGCGTGGACCGCGGTGGCCGGCCTGTCGCAGCCTGGTTGACTCCCGCCCCATGACGCCTCTGCTCCTCGGGCGGGCCGCCCGGACCTCGCCCGAGCACCCCACCAGCTGCGTGGTGACGGGCGCCGCGCGCGGCATCGGCCGGGGCATCGCCGAGCGGATGGTCGCCCGCGGCCACCGGGTGGTGATCACCGACGTCGACGGGGTGGCCGTGGCCGCCACCGCGGCGCAGATCGGTGCGGTGGCGGGGATCGCGCAGGACGTGCGTGACCCCGACTCGCACCGGCGGGTCGCCGACGAGGCGCGCCGGCACGGCGCCCTGGTGGCCTGGTTCAACAACGCCGGCGTCGGTGACGCCGGTCAGCTGGCCGAGCTGGACGACGAGCAGGTGCGGCGTCTGGTCGAGGTGAACCTGCTCGGCGCCCTGTGGGGCTCGCGCGCGGCGCTGGACGCGTTCGCCGCACCCGGCGGCGGGCGTCTGCGACGCGACCTCGTCCTGACCGCGTCGCTCTCCGGTCTGGGCCCGGTGCCCGGGCTGTCGGTGTACGCCGCGACGAAAGCCGCGCTGGTGTCGCTGGCCACGTCGCTGCGCGCGGAGGTGCCCCGGGGGGTCGGTGTGCACGCGCTGTGCCCCGACGGCGTGGCGACCGATCTGGTGCGGGACATGGCGGAGGGGCGGGGCAAGCGGCTGGTGCACTCCGGCGGGCGGATGCTCACCGTCGACGAGGTCGCCGACGCCGCCGTCGGCCTGCTCGGTTCGCGCCGCGTGGTGCGCACCCTGCCGGGGTGGCGCGGCGGGCTGATCCGCGGGGGAGCGCTGCTCCCCTCGGTGACCCCCGGGCTGCTGCGCGTCTTCGAGCTGCAGGGTCGGTGGCAGGAGCGCCGCTCGCCCGTGGAGTGACCCCGTGGAGTGACCCCGTGGAGTCACTCCGTGGAGTGATCCCGTGGCGTGATGCGGGCCGATCCGACGCGAGGGTCGGCGAGCGCGACACGCCGTCGAACGCCTGTTCGGCCAGGTGCTTGTCTCGTTCGAACATGTGCTCTACTGTCGTACACATGTTCGATCGAACGTCTGCTCGACCGGGTCCCCGGGAGGCCGGCGGCCCGCGCGGCGCCGGCACTGTCGGTGCTCGGCGATAGACATCTGCTCGAGCAGGCCGAACGGCACCTTCCTTCCCCAGGAGCCCCGATGAGCACCATCACGCTGAGCCACCACCCCGTCCGCACCGACACCCGAGCCACCCGAGCCCCCAGAGCCCCCCGGGGCCCGGTCGGCGGGTCGGTCCGACTGACCCGCCGCGGCCGCCTCGTCGTGCTGGTGGTCGGCCTCGCGGCGGCTCTGCTGATCGGCTTCTTCGTCACCTCAGGTTCGGTGGCCACCGAGCGCCCCGGCCAGCCCGAGCCGACCCGCGTGGTGATGGTCGGCAGCGGCGACACCCTCTGGGGCATCGCCTCCGAGGCCTCCGCGGGCGGCGACGTGCGCGACATGCTCGAGCGCATCAAGGACCTCAACCACCTCGACTCCGGCATGGTCACGCTCGGCCAGCGGCTGCACGTGCCGACGACCGACTGATCCAAGCCGAGGGAGCCGCGACGTCACCAGCCGCTTCGACCCCGGCTGGTGCACACGGGGAAACGAGGGGCGAGGCCGAACGGCCTCGCCCCTCTCTCGATTTTGGCGTCTCGTTCTCAGCGCGTGGCGCGGTGGCCGCCGGCGGTGGGAGCGGAGCGAGGAGGCCGATCTGTTGGCGTCACCCGCCCGGTCTCCGGTTCCGGAGGTCGGGTGATCCCCAACTCGCGCAGCAGCCGTGCGACCAGCATCAGCCCGACGAACAGGCAGGCGACGGCGCCGAGCGAGGCCAGCGCGAGGAACCACCAGGCGTCACGGTCCCCGCCGCGGGCGGCCGCACCGAAGTCGATGGCGGCGTAGACCAGGTAGCCCCAGGCGACCACCGACACGGTGACGGCCAACGCCAGACCGAGCAGACGCGGCTGGAGGGCGGGGCGGCGACGTGTGCCGCGCCGGGCTCCCGCGCGCTTGCCTCCGGTGCTCACCGGCCCATTGTGGCCGATGGGTGAGCGCGGCGGCCCGGCGCCGGGCCGGGTGCCGCGCGATCCGTCGGCGGTTCTGTCCTAGTCTTGTTGGTGTGCGGGACGGACTGGGCGCGGCGCGGACGCTGGACGACGCGCTGACGGGCGCCCGTGACGTCGACGACATCGCCGTGCGCGCCATGCAGCACCTGCGCTCCGACGGCGGCGTCCTCCGCGTGGGGGTGGCTCTCACCGAGGGCGGCGGACGGCGCCTGCGGTTCCTCGAGAGCGACCGGGTCGACCGCGGCGAGCGCGAGTGGTCGCTGATCGACGCCTACGAGGACGTGCCGCTGACCTTCGTCGCCCGCACGGGTGAGGCGGTGCTGGCCAACCTCGACGACCTTCCCGACTTCGGCGACCGGTTCTCGCAGCTGCTCGCACAGCGGCGCGCCGAGGGGGCTGCCGCCCTGGCGGTGATGCCGCTGCCCGGCACCGGGTCGCCGCTGGGTGGGCTGGTGGTCTACTTCGCCGGCCCGCAGGGGTTCCCCGCCGACCAGGTGCGTCTGCTCGAGCAGTTCGCCGCGTCGATCAGCCGCGCCGTACGCCGGCTGCGGCTGACCGTGGGCCGGCACGGCGCCGACGCGGTGCCGGTCGAGCCGGCCATCCCCGACGGTGCGCTCACCGATGCTCTGCTGCTCGAGAGCGACCCCCGGGCCTCCGGCGCCGCCCGCCGGTTCCTGCGATCGCTGGGGGCGCAGTGGGGTGTCGACGAGGACGTCGTCGACACGGCCCAGCTGTGCCTGTCCGAGCTGGTGACCAACGCCGTCGTTCACGCGGGCACGGCCTCGGAGCTGCGGGTGATCCTGGAGGACCGACTGCTCACCGTCATCGTCCGCGACCTGGGCGGGCTCGGTGGTGCCAAGGGCGAGGAGCCTCACCCATCGGAGGATCCCGACCCCCTGAGAGTGTTCGGGCGCGGGCTGATGCTGGTCGACGCGCTCTCCGATCGCTGGGGGTCCGAACGAGACGTCACGGGCACGACCGTGTGGTTCGTGGTGTCGATGCCCGATCCTCAGGCAGCTGTCGACGCCGCCGACGCCGGCTGAGCCCACGCTGGCGAAGCGAAGGCAGGACGGGGCGTCAGTTGGCCGTCTGCTCCACGACGTACTGCACGACCGAGTCGCTGCCGGCCTCGCCGCCGTAGACGGCCAGTACCACGTGCAGGGAGTCGCGGGTGAGGTCCTGGCTGGCCATGCCCTCGATCTGCACCGACTGCGAGCCGGTGGCGAAGCCGGCGTCGGTGAGCAGGCCGACGGCCTCGTCGAGCGCCTCGGTCGGGTCCTGGATGTCGGTCTGCACCATGACCACGTGACCGGTCTCGCCGGCCTCGCCGCCGGACATCGCCGAGACGATGTCTCCCTCGATGATCGGGAGGTCGTCGGGGAAGGAGTCGGGCAGGTCGCCGCCGGAGGTGTAGGTGCCGGTGCTGTCGGAGACCACGACGTCGCCGGTGTCGGGGTCGACGTCGACCTCCACGTCGCCACCGGCGCCCTGCTCGATGGCCTCCTCAGCGGCCTTCTCGGCTGCGTCCTCGCCGCTGCAGGCGGCCAGGCCGAAGGGGGCGGTCAGGGCGAACAGCATGGTGACGGTGCGCAGGGCGGTGCGAGACATGGCGGTCCTTCCTCGGGGGTGCTCCGAACGTGCCACAGGTGGCGCGCCCGCGGCACCCTTTCGGTGGGCGGACCAGTCGACCTGCCTGCCGCGGATCGAAGCCGGTTCCGCCGCCGCGCGGAGGTCGTCGCGGTGCGCGACACGCCCGGGTCAGACCAGCCGGAAGGCCTCTGACCTGGGGTTTCCGGCCCGTCGCGAAACCGACTGTGGGTATGTCCGCGACCGGCTTGCATCGTGTCCGGACCCGGCGTACGGTTCCACTACATCTAGTAGTTACAGCGGTGTAGTTATCCACATCTAGTGCACAGGTAGACGCGGAAGCCTCACAGGCATCCGGCTGTTCTACACAGTGGGACCGCAGATATCCACAGTTTCGTCCACACCCTGTGACGGGTGTCTTCGTCGACCCCGACGACCCGCTTCGACCCGCCCGGGAGGAGGACCGCCATGCACTGCCCCTACTGCCGTCACACCGACACCAAGGTGCTCGACTCCCGGGTCGCCGAGGACGGCGGTTCGATCCGCCGCCGCCGTCAGTGCGGGGCGTGCGCCAAGCGGTTCACGACCGTGGAGCTGATCCAGCTCGCGGTGCTCAAGCGCTCCGGCGCCACGGAGCCGTTCGACCGCGCGAAGGCGATCTCGGGAGTCCGCAAAGCCTGCAAGGGCCGCCCGGTCTCCGAGGACGATCTGGCCTGCCTGGGGCAGGCGGTCGAGGACGCCCTGCGGGGCAGCGGCCAGGCCGAGATTCCCGCCAACGAGGTGGGGCTGGCGATCCTGTCCCCGCTGCGCGCGCTCGACGAGGTCGCCTACCTGCGCTTCGCCAGCGTCTACAAGTCCTTCGAGTCCGCCGAGGACTTCGAGTCCGAGATCGCCGGTCTCCGCACCGAGCGGGCGGCCCAGCTCGCCGAGCTCGTCGACGGCACGCCCGGTGCCGACGACACCACCACTGTCGGTGGTCGGCGAGACCCTCAGCCCACGGGCTGACCCCGAGCCGCCCGGGGGCGTCGTGGGGAAGCGGCGCCCCCGGGCATCAACCCGGCCGAGCCTCCTCGTGGGCGGCATCGGCACCCAGCAGCACCGGCACGAGCACCAGCACGACCCAGCAGCACTGACAGCGAAGTCATCCGAGGGACCAGAGGAGAACCATGACCGAGACGGTGAGCGGCCCGGCAGCGAAGACCAAGACGGGCGCGGGCCTGAAGATCGACCGGGTCTTCAGCACCGCGGGTGTGCACCCGTACGACGAGATCACCTGGGAGCGTCGCGACGTCGTGCAGACGAACTGGAAGACGGGCGAGACCGTCTTCGAGCAGCGCGGCGTCGAGTTCCCCGACTTCTGGTCGGTGAACGCCTCGACCATCGTCACCACGAAGTACTTCCGCGGCGCGGTCGGCTCCGACGCCCGCGAGACCAGCCTCAAGCAGCTGGTCGACCGCGTGGTGAAGACCTACGTCAAGGCCGGCCGTGAGAACGGCTACTTTGCGAGCGAGGCCGACGCGGAGGTCTTCGAGCACGAGATCACCTGGCTCCTGGTCCACCAGCACTTCTCGTTCAACTCCCCGGTCTGGTTCAACGTCGGCACGCCCTCGCCGCAGCAGGTCTCGGCCTGCTTCATCCTCTCCGTCGACGACTCGATGGACTCGATCCTCAACTGGTACAAGGAGGAGGGCTTCATCTTCAAGGGCGGCTCTGGTGCCGGCCTGAACCTCTCCCGCATCCGCTCCTCCAAGGAGCTCCTCTCCTCCGGCGGCACCGCCTCTGGTCCGGTGTCGTTCATGCGCGGCGCCGACGCCTCGGCCGGCACCATCAAGTCCGGTGGCGCCACGCGCCGGGCCGCGAAGATGGTCGTCCTCGACGTCGACCACCCCGACATCGTCGAGTTCGTCGAGACCAAGGCGCGCGAGGAAGACAAGATCCGCGCGCTGCGCGACGCCGGGTTCGACATGGACCTCGGCGGCAAGGACATCACCTCGGTGCAGTACCAGAACGCCAACAACTCGGTGCGAGTGAGCGACGAGTTCATGCGTGCGGTCGAGGACGGCACCGACTTCGCGCTGCGCGGCCGGATGAGCGGTGAGGTGATCGAGCGGGTCGACGCTCGCGACCTGTTCCGCAAGATCTCCACCGCCGCGTGGGAGTGCGCCGACCCAGGCCTGCAGTACGACGACACCATCAACGACTGGCACACCAACCCCGAGACCGGTCGGATCACCGCGTCCAACCCGTGCTCGGAGTACATGTCGCTCGACAACTCCTCGTGCAACCTGGCGTCGCTGAACCTGATGAAGTTCCTGCGCGACGACGACACCTTCGACGCGCAGCGGTTCGCCAAGGCCGTCGAGCTGATCATCACCGCGATGGACATCTCGATCTGCTTCGCCGACTTCCCGACCGAGTCGATCGGCCAGACCACCCGTGACTACCGCCAGCTCGGCATCGGCTACGCCAACCTCGGCGCGCTGCTGATGGCGATGGGCCTGGGCTACGACTCCGACGGCGGCCGCACCATGGCCGCCACGATCACCTCGCTGATGACCGGCGTCTCCTACAAGCGGTCGGCCGAGCTGGCTGCGATCGTCGGGCCCTACAACGGCTACGCCCGCAACGCCGAGGCGCACAACCGGGTGATGCGCAAGCACCAGGCGGCCAACGACACCGTGCGCCCGCTGCACATCGCCGACTCCGACGTGCACAAGCTGGCCACCCACGCCTGGGCCGAGGTGGTCAAGCTCGGCGAGACCAACGGCTTCCGCAATGCGCAGGCCTCGGTGCTCGCACCCACCGGCACCATCGGCTTCATGATGGACTGCGACACCACCGGCATCGAGCCCGACTTCTCGCTGGTGAAGTTCAAGAAGCTGGTCGGCGGCGGCTCGATGCAGATCGTCAACCAGACCGTGCCGCGCGCGCTGAAGAAGATGGGCTACCAGCCCGAGCAGATCGAGGCGATCGTCGCCTACATCGCCGAGCACGGCCACGTGGTCGACGCGCCGGGGCTCAAGCCCGAGCACTACGAGGTCTTCGACTGCGCGATGGGTGAGCGGGCGCTCAAGCCCATGGGCCACGTGCGGATGATGGCCGCCTGCCAGCCGTTCCTCTCCGGGGCGATCTCCAAGACCGTCAACCTGCCCGAGTCGGCGACGGTCGCCGACGTGGAGGACATCTACCTCCAGTCGTGGAAGCTCGGCCTGAAGGCGACCGCGATCTACCGCGACAACGCCAAGGTCGGCCAGCCGCTGTCCGACGGCAAGGGCGAGAACAAGGGCAAGGGCGCCGAGGCCGCGGTCGAGACCAAGGTCGTCGAGAAGGTCGTCTACGCCCCGACCCGCAAGCGGCTGCCGAAGTCGCGGGTCTCGCGCACCACCTCGTTCACCGTCGGTGGCGCCGAGGGCTACATGACCTCCGGTGCCCACGACGACGGCGAGCTGGGCGAGATCTTCCTCAAGCTCGGCAAGCAGGGCTCGACCCTGGCCGGCGTGATGGACGCGTTCTCGATCGCGGTCAGCATCGGCCTGCAGTACGGCGTCCCGCTGGAGACCTACGTCTCGAAGTTCACCAACCTGCGCTTCGAGCCGGCCGGCCTCACCGACGACCCCGACGTGCGGATGAGCCAGTCGATCATGGACTACATCTTCCGCCGCCTGGCGCTGGACTACCTGCCGTTCGAGTCGCGCTCCGCGCTCGGCATCTACTCCGCCGAGGAGCGTCAGCGCCACCTCGAGACCGGCTCCTACGAGCCGGTCGAGGAGACCGGATCCGCTGCCGAGCTGGTCGAGTCCCCGGTGGTCGAGACCGTCGACGCCGAGCTGGTCGAGACCAAGGACACCCGCGGCGCCGAGCAGCGCGAGGTGCCCGCTTCCCCGGCCAAGGAGGCCCACACCTCCGCCGAGCTGCTGGAGAAGATCACCGGCCACGCCATCGACAGCCCGCTCTGCTTCACCTGCGGCACCAAGATGCGCCCCGCCGGCTCGTGCTACGTGTGCGAGGGCTGTGGCAGCACCAGCGGCTGCAGCTGATGTGAACGGACAGGAAATGACCCAGATCAAGCAGCCGACGATGTCCTGCACTCGGACAGCAATGGCCCGCGATCGGTCAACGGGACATTTCCCGTGGGGATGCGCCGGAGCGTCACTGCCAGTTGCACGCCGCATGGCAGCGGGAGAACCACGCTGACCATGACGGTACGAATTGATCGGCCCAGGCCCCCTTCGCGGGGGGCCTGGGCCGGTTTGATTGACGGGAGGCTCCGGCGGGTGTCGGGGCCTCCTGATGTGATGCCTCCGGGCACCCCGGTGCCCAAGAAACACGAAACCCCGGCCTTGCCGGGCCGGGCCTTCGTGGCGAGACTCTGTCTCGCCGCCGCCGCCGCCGCCGCCGCCGGTGTGAGAGGTGAGGCGTGTCAGCTCAGTCGGCTGGCCGCGCCCTCAACCAGCGCACCGGCGTCCCGCAGGGCGGTGGTTTGGTCCTTGGCGCTCAGCAGCCTGTCGCCGTAGTGGCTGCCGGGCTTGAGTGCGACAAGTCGGCGCAGCCGGCCGCCCATCTCGGAGTCCACCTGCTCGAGCACTGCAGCTGCAGCGGCGTGGTCTTGACCGGAGTACCGCGAGCCGGTGGCAGCGATGCAGATCGCGTCTCCGGCGGCGATGCCGGACAGCACGGCGATGCCGACGCACACGTTGGCTGCGTACGGGTCGGAGTCCAGCGCGATGAGCTCGGCTGCTTCTAGGTACTTGCGCGCCACGCGGAGGCGGGCCTTTCCCGCGCTGCGGTCAGCAGTCCGGGTCGGATGCTTCCTCGGGCTCACCGCTCGTCACCGGCGCCAGCTCGCAGCGCGTGGATGAGCGTCGGCAGCGACACGCCGGCGAGCGTCACTGCGTCCTCCTGCCAGGACTTCACGATCGGCTCGCCGGAGCGGACCGCCTCCCGCAGATGTTCCCGGTCCAAGGTCAGGCATTCGAGACGGTTGCCGGTCCAGGCGAGCACTTGGTCCTCGAGGTGGCGCACCTGCCCCTCCCAGGCGTCGCTGCGAATGCTGTCGTCGTCGATGACGATGAGCACGTCGATGTCACTCTCGACACCGGACTCTCGTCTGGCTGTCGACCCGAACAGCGCTGCGGTGGTGACGCTCGGCGACAGGGCCTCGCACGCCCGCGTGAGCCGCTTGTAGAACTCGGCTCGAGCGCTCACAGCGGACAGCACCGCCGGGGCAAGCACGTGGTCACGATTGAGTCGGTACACGAAGCCGAGATTGGTGCCCTCCGCGGCCACCAGGCCGTGCTCGGTGAGGCGGTCTAGGACGCGGTGGACGCCGGAGCGAGCGCCGCGGCGGGCGAGGCGGTGGATCTGGCTGACCCCGAGCGCGGACTCGGTTCCGGCCAGCACCTCCAAGACTGCGGCGTCCAGTGTCGGGATGAGGCTGCTGATCGGTGAGCTGAGGTCCACGCTCCCTACTGTCCCACAAAGACTACAACCTGCCACTTTTTAGGACATGTTGCCAGTGTGTAGGACGCCCTCTGCCCGCATGTAGCGCGGCGGCCCCCGTCAAGAAGTCGTGGGGCTCCCTGTGCGGGGGCCGCGACGCAACCACCTCGAACTGGGGCGCTTGGCGGGCGATGCCACTGCCCGACATCTCGACGCAACTCCACAGGCACCCAACCCGTGGACGCGGCGGGTAGCGTCATGACGTGGTGGAGACAGGACCGGTGCTGGTCGACCATCGCGAACGCGGCAGCGGCATCCCTGACGCCCTGGCCGCGGCGGGTCTCGATGTGCAGATGGCGGACCTCCCGGTCGGTGACTACGTGCTCGGGGCGCAGCTGGCTGTCGAACGCAAAGGGCCCGGGGACCTGGGTGCGTCTATCCGTGATGGCCGCCTCTTCGACCAGGCGACCCGGCTGCAGTCCGCGTTTCCGCAGGCGGTGCTGCTCGTCGAGGGTGAGCCCCGATTCATCGCCGAGGACGCTTGGCGTGGCGCAGTGTGCCGCCTCGTCGAGGACGGGTTCACGGCACCCGAGGAGCTTCGGCGCCACCCCGGCATCGGCCCGGTGCTCGCCGCCCGCCTCACGGACGCACTCCGCAGCCCCTACGCCGCACACACCGACCGCGACCCAGAACCCCCACGCCAGGCCCGCGGGACACGGCCGTCGCGGCGTTGGGTCCTCACCGCCGCAGCCGGCACCGTCGACCTGGAGTCCTACGAGCGGCGGGCTATCGCCCTGCGCGCCCTCCGCGGAGCCCCCGCAGGCACCCAGCTCATCGACGGACTCACCGGGGAGGTGCCAGGTTTGGCATCCGTCAGGTGCGGACGCCTTTTCGTCGCGGGTGGTGCCTGGCTGATGGGTGTCGGACGCGCAGGTGTTTGCCGGCGCTGCTCGTGTTCCACCCTGGCGGGGTCGGCTGGCAGCGTCGATGCGGTGAGCCAATGCGGCGGGTCGTCGGTCGACATCGAGTACCAGCCATGTTCACGGCCCCAGGCCCAGAGGCGGGCTTCGTCGCGTTCCCGTCGTGTCTGGGCGAGGTCTCTCGACAGCTGTTCGAGGTCTTTGTCGACCTCGCGAGGCGGGCCTTCGGGTGAGTCGGTGGCCGGAGGTGGGACTGGGTCGTCGTACGGGTCGCGGTCTACGGCGACGGGCTGGTGAACGAACGCGGCCTCCGACCGTGGCTGCCTCACTGCCCCGTCGGGGTCCTCACCACCCGAGCGCCGGCGACGGCGCTCACTGCGGCGGCGGGTCGACGGCGGCCACGGCGGCTGCTCCGCGAGCTCGGACCACAGCAGCCACGGCCACTCCCAGGCCCCGTCCTCGACGATCTGCCGCTGCGCCTCTTCCGGCAGGAGCGTGAGAGGAAGCGGGCGCAGTCTCGAGCGTCCCGGGTCAGCCACTGCTGGGCCGCGAGCTCCTCATCTGGGGTGGGCACGCCACCCATCGTCGCGACGACCACCGAGATCGGCCGGCCGACCCCTGTCGTGGACCATGGGCCCTTGTATCCCGTGCGAGACAAGTCCGGCCGTCGCGCGGCAGCCGTGTGCCCGCAGTCGTTGATCCGACCACACGTGGCCTCAGCTCTGGCTACCGTCGCAGCATGGGCTGGCTGGTCTTGTTGCTGATCGTCGCGACGGCCGCCATCCTGTACGCCCGCGTCTCACCAACCACTACGGATAGTTCGGGGATCTCATGCGTGCGGGCCGCCATCTCACCGCTACAGCCGTGGCTTCGTCTCTCCTCGTTCTCGCCGTCACCGGATGTGGTGAGCAGGACCGCAGCGACCCGGCGGACCGCCAGGCCCGTGCCCAGGAGGCAGTCGACCACTCCGAGCGTCCCGACCCCGCCTTGCCGGCCTCGGTGAGCGCCGACGCCGGCGCACGGGTCTGGTCCCAGATCGCCTTCGGGCAGGGCGCCCTGTGGAACGAGACGTTCAATGCGCTCACGCCGATGGTCAGGTCCGCCGACGTCACCGTGCTCGGCACGGTCACCGAGGCCGGGCCGGGTCGCGAGCTCGTCTCCGAAGAGGACGGGGAGAAGCTGGTCGATGTTGAGGTCTTCATGCAGGTGAAGGCAGACGAAGTCTTGGCGGGCAACATCGCCGACGGGACAGGCCATGTGACGGTGGTCTTCGGCCCCTACGACGAGGCGACCATGGCCGCCACCCCCTGGGCGGACTACGTCGGCGAGCAGGCGGTCTTCGTGCTGCGTCGATCTGGGACGGCGGTCCGTGGCCCTGGAGGGGTGCAGCCGGCCAACCCCGACCTGCTGGCCTTGAACGTCTACACGGTGGTGTACGCGCCCGGCATCCTCGACGCCGACAGCCGGGGCCACACACGGGCGCCCTGGTGGGCAGAGGACGGCGGCTGGCCCCAGGCGCTGGAAGGGCGCCCGTTCGGTGACCTCATCGCGGACATCCGGTCGGCCGGGAAGCGTGCCTGAAAGGGGCCTCTCGCGTCTCTTGCGCAGACGGTGCTCCGCGCCGCACGCCCATCGCGGTGAGGCTCGCGAGCCTGACGACGATGGCGGACACGAGCAGCAACACGACGATGCCAGCTCCTGTCACGCCACAGATCAGATGTCACCTTTCCGTGCAGCAGTCCTCTTCGCCTACCTTGGGGACTGACCCACCGGCCCCTCAGCCGGGGGCCGTCGTCCGTGAGGACACTCACCATCTCGTGAGATTCGGAGTGACATTCGGATGAGATTCGACAGCTGACGAGGTGACGCACCCAGAAGACGTGCGTTGATCGACGAGTGGACGCCACCGGCCCGGTTCCCCTCGGGGAGCCGGGCCGATGGCATCATGCGCGGACGAGGGAGGGGCTGACCGGATGGGGATCGCTGGGTGGGTTCTGCAGCGGCTACGTCGGCTCCTCGGACGCGAGCTGCTCTGGGGTCTGGCCGCGGGGTGGCTGGTGACGGGCATGCTGGTGGGGTTCCTGCCCGAGATCAGGCACCACATGTTCGGCGGCACCGACCTTCGCACGACGACGGTCGTGAGCGCCGAGGAAGGCACGCGGTCCGACAGCGACGATCGTCCTGTCGCCTACTACCGCGTCTCGTGGCGCGATGACGCGGGCAGGCAACACTTCTCGACCTTCAAGCGTTCCGGTCCCGTGCGCCACCACCCCGGTGACTCATGGCCGTTGTGGGTCAGCGCGGAGCGAGCCGGCGCGACGAACGACGAGAGTCCGCTCGTGGTGTGGTTCTGGCTGGCCGGAGTGCTGCCGCTGGCCTCGGCAGGGTTGGGACTGTTGTGGCAGTGGCGGCAGCGGGTGTTCGCGCGAGGTTTGCTGCGCGGGGTTGAGCGTCGGGAGCGGCGACGCGCTCGCGGATAGCAGCTCAGCTCTGGCGGCGGTGCTACCACGGACGTTCCCGGCACGTGGTCTGCCCGTTGGCGGTGTGCCCTAACCGGCCGCTACCGACGCCGCGTGGAAGAAGTCGATCGGCATCGGGTGTGCCAGCCGCCAGGTGATCGCGATCGGCCGCTCACCGCGGTGCGAGACGTGGGACGCCGGTCCCAGCAGGGTGTAGGGCGCGGTGTCGAACTCGCCCTTCTGCTCCAAGCGGCAGAACAGCAGCACGGTGCTGCTCCCGTCGAGGTAGCGCCGGCCGGTGGGTGAGGCCACGCTGGTCGTGCTCTGCGACTCCCAATGGAAGAGCGTCGGGCTGAGCGGATAGTCCCGATACATGGTGGTGGGGGAGAAGTCGGTCTCCGACTTCTTCAGGGTGACGAAGAGGACGTCGACGTTGAGTGCCTCCGAGAACACGACGCCCTGCATCACGCTCGTGGGCCGCCGAGCGAGTGACGCGTAGTCGATCGCGGCCAGGATCTCCTCGCGTTGATATTCGGAGTACACCCGCAGGGGAGTCTCGGCGAGCTCCCCGTCCAACTCGATGGCGCCGCGACGTGACTCCTCGAACGCGAAGTCGACGACGTTGCGCAACTCGTCGCTGACGGCGCCCTCGGCGCGCAGGGCGTCGAGCCCCTCGTCGTACGAGGCGAAGCCGCCGCCGTTCGGCCAAGCGGAGAAGAAGAGCATCCGGGCCAGGCGTCGGTCGTTGGGTGACAGGGTGTCGTACCTCTGAGCGGAGTCCAGCAGCGCCCGGTAGCCGGTTGCGCGCACCTGGTCGGCAACGTGGGCGAACGCCCTCATCCGGCGTAGCAGCGTCGCCTCGTGTGCCGACCCGCTACGCGTCGGCAGGCCGGCATCGCGACGAAGCTGCGTCCAGGATCTCGTGCCGCGACGCAAGACGTCGGAGAGCTCGATCCCGGACTCCTGCACGAAGGTGCCGAGATCGACGTCCCCGCAGGACCTCAACTCGGCAACGAGATCCCGCCAGCGATTGGCAACCTGACTGCGAAGGTTCTCCAGCACCAACTCCTGGGCCTGGCGATCCATCACGATCTGGCAGCCGGGAGGCAGGAACGGGAATCCACGCTCGATATCGCGCTCCAGCCCGCGACGGGTCGTGCCCGTGATCGCTCTCAACAGCTTGTCGAAGCGGAACTCGCGCCGGTGGTGTCCCACGAAGTCGAGCACCGTGAGAACTGCTTTGTCGCGGGTACGCCGCAGACCCCTGCCGAGCTGCTGAAGAAAGAGGGTGGCGCTCTCCGTTGGCCTGAGGAAGAGCACGGTGTCGACCTCGGGCAGGTCCAGGCCCTCGTTGAACAGGTCGGCGGCGAACAGGATGTTCACACGGTGATCGCGCAGATCCGCCAGCGCACGCTCACGGTCGATCGACGACGTCGTGCCACTGACGGCCCGGGCGGGAATGCCGGCGTCGTTGAAGACCGTGGCCATGAACTCCGCGTGCGCGACGCTCACGCAGAAGCCGAGCGCGCGCATGCTCAGCGGGTCCAGCACCTTGTCGCGGAGCTGCCGCAGCACGATCGCCGCGCGTGCCCTGTTCCCCGTGTAGACGTTCGCCAGCTCGTTCTCGTCGTAGCGGCCCGCTCTCCAGCCGATTCGGCGAAGGTCGGTGCCGTCCGCGACAGCGAAGTAGTGGAACGGGCACAGCAGGTCCTCCCCGAGCGCATCCCACAGCCGCAACTCGGCCGCAGTGCGGTTGGCGAAGAAGCTGCGCACGTCGACGCCGTCGGCGCGCTCAGGTGTCGCGGTGAGCCCGAGCAGTTCCGTCGGAACGAGGTGGTCGAGCAGGGCGCGATAGGTGCGTGCCTGAGCGTGGTGGAACTCGTCGATGACGACGACGTCGTAGGCATCGGCGGGGATGTTCCCCACGCCGTACGACGTCAGCGACTGCACGCTCGCGAACACGTGGTCCCACCGCTCAGGGCGGGCGCCCGCCACGTAGAGCTCACCGAAGGTGGCGTCGGACAGCACCTCGCGATAGGTGCGCAGGGACTGCTCGAGGATCTCTTTGCGGTGGGCGACGAACAGCAGTCTCGGTCGACCGGCGCTTCCCGGGCCGCACAGCCGGCGATAGTCCAGGGCCGCGACGACGGTCTTGCCGGTCCCGGTCGCGGACACGACGAGGTTCCGGTGACGACCGTGCACGTCGCGCTCCACCTCCAGCGCATCGAGCATTCGCTGTTGGTAGGGGAAGGGCCGAACCTCCAGGCCCGCGAGGCTGATCGTGACGCGGTCGTGTTGTCGCCGTCCGGAGGCCTCGGCGAGCGCGTCGTCGAGGCGGTCCCGGTCGGCTTGCGGGTCGTAGCTCTCGAAGCTGGGATCGTTCCAGTAGGTCTCGAACGTCGCGGTGAACTTCTCCAGGAGCGATGGTGTGGCGATGCGCGACAACCGCACGTTCCACTCGACCCCGTCCAGCAGCGCGGCGCGGGAGAGGTTCGACGACCCGACGTAGGCGGTGTCGAAGCGGGTCTCGCGTCGGAACATCCATGCTTTCGCGTGCAGGCGCGTCCTCGCCGCGTCGTACTGAATCCGCACCTCGGCGTCGAACTCGCGGACCAGCCGGTCGAGAGCGGCGCGCTCGGTCGCCCCCAGGTAGGTCGTGGTGATGACTCGCAGTGGTGCGCCGCGCCGCCGCAGCCGTTGCAGCTCGGTCTCGAGGAGGCGGAGCCCGTGCCACTTCACGAACGCGCACAACAGGTCCACCTCGTCGGCGGTGTCGATCTCGGCGCGCAGTTCGGTGCCCAGCGCCGGCTCACCTGTCGCATTGGTCAGCAACGCGGCCTCAGCGAGGGGTGTGCTCGGCCGCGCATTCTCCTTTGCCGGTGCTCCGGGCGCGGCCGGGTTGGCAATGCGCAGCAGCTGGAGCGTGGGTGTGCTCACGTCCTCGCGATCGGTGCGCGCCACCTCCAACATCGCGTTGGCCAGCTGGACGCGCTGTTCCGCAGTCGTTGCCTGTGACAGAGCACGCTGGGTGACCTCGTAGACGTGCCGAGCCAGCACGTGCGGAAGCTCCGCGTCGTCGACCGCCGCCGTGTCGACCAGCCGGTCTGCCTCCGCGTCCAGGCGCAACCGCAGCCCCTCGGTGACGAGGGCCTCGTAGAGCCCGTCGGGGAGCGGCCGGTCAGACACGGGCCCAGCTTCCGGCACCGGGTGGGGTCGGCGCAGCGGTTTCGGCGGGATCTCTTTACCTTTCCCGTTCGTCGGCTGCGCTCAGACGCCGGGCGCCCCCAGCCGAGCCTCCGGCCGCAGCGCGTCCGGCAACGGCTCGCCGCAGGCCGCGGCGGCCAGCTTGCGGCCGAGGCCAGGGGCCTGCTTGAACAGGTTGTGGCCGACGGGGAAGAGCAACCCGTCTCGCTCCCAGACGGCCAGTCCGTCCTCGCTCCACGGCAGCCGGGTCACCCAGCAGTGCCGGACGTCGATCGGGTCGGGGTCGAGCCCGGGCAGCGCGCGGCGCACGTAGTCCGCCACCCGCGCCACGTGGTCGGCCAGGTCGCCCGCGGCGAGCAGGCTGCCGTCCGCGCGGCCGCCGGTCGCGTCGCTCAGCCCGACGGCGTACGCGGTGTTGCCCGGTGTCGCGGCGGCGTAGATGCCAACCTCGCCGAACTCGCCGGAGGAGTCCTGCAACGTGGCGAGCGAAGCGGGGGCCTCTCCGCGCAGGGCGAAGGTCAGTCGCACGTGGGCCCCGTGGTCGACCGGCAGCGACAGACCGACGGAGCGGGCGAATCGGTCGGTGTCGCGGCCCGCACACACCACGACGCTGCGATAGCGGTGCGCGCTCCCTCCGCTGCGCACCTCCACCTCCCCGCCGACCGGACGCACGGAGATCACCTCGTCGGTCACCAGCCGCGGGCCCAGGGCCGCGGTCAGTGCCGCGACCATCGCGGTGGTCCGGATCGAGCCGCCGCGCTCGTCGAGCATCGCCGGGCCTTCGTACGCCGCGAGCAGCGGCAGCCGCTCGGCGAGCTCGCGCCCGTCGATCCTGCGAGCCTTCACCCCGGCCTCCGCGAGAAGCGGCAGCTTGGCGTCGACGGCCGACCCGATCGCCACGGCGCCGTCGTCCGAGATCAGCTGCACGCCCAGCTGCTCGCTCCACGCGTCGTACACCGCTCGGCTGTCGACGGTGTCCCGGACCAGCCGCGGGTCGTCGTGGGCGTGCCGGAAGATCCGTGACGCGCCGCCGGACTGCGCGTGGCCCGGGGCACCCTGCTCGTAGACGCGCACCGGGACGCCGCGCTCGAGCAGGGCGTACGCCGTGCTGAGACCGACGATCCCGGCGCCGACGACGGCCACCTCTGCGTCCTGGTGCTGATCCATGCGGCACCCGTACCCACGCGGTCGGTGGGGAACCCCCGGCCCCCGTGGGCAGTCCGGACTCCCGGCCCGCCAGACTGGGCCGGTGGCCGTCGTCCTCGCTTCCGACCTCGCGGCAGCGCTCACCCGCGCGTCGCTGCGCGCCTGGTTCGACGGAGCGACGCTCGGTCGCGCCGCGCCCTACGCCGACGGGGCGGTCAGTCTGCTCGAGATCGACGTGGAGCAGGACGAGGACGAGGCGGGCGGGCCCATCGCCCCCGGCTCCGGTGTCGCCCTCCAGGTCACCGCCGACGTGGCGGGCACGGCTCCGCTGCCCTATGAGGTCGATCTGGGCCTCGAGCTCGTGCCCGGCCCGCGCGGCTACGAGCTCGTGGCCCTCGACACCACGTGCACCTGCCCGGTCGGCTGGCAGTGCAAGCATGCGGCCGCCGTCCTGATCCGGCTGAGCCGCTCCTCCCACCTGCCACCCCGCCCGCTCGGTCCGGGTCGGCAGCAGTCACCGACCCCGGTGGCCGTCCTGGAGGAGGCCCTCCACGCCCTCGAGGGCTCCCGCTCCCACGACCCCGGCGAGGCGGCGCTCGGCCTGCTCTTCGGCCTGCACGACCCGCCGTACTCCCCGCCCGGCCACGCCGCCCAGCCGGTCGTCCGGCTGCGCCCGGTGCGACGCGGCAAGCGCGGCCAGTGGGTGCGCTCGGGCGTCGGTTGGCGGGACATCACCCCCTACGCGGTTCACCACGGCCACGACCGGCACCACATCTCCTGCCTGGTGAAGCTGCGCGCAGCGCTGTCGTCCGGCACCACCTCCTCCTACTACTGGCAGCCACCGGACCTGCCCACGCTCGACGACTTCGGCTCCGAGCTGTGGCCGCTGCTTCGGCGGGCGGACGGGCTGGGCATGCCCTTCGTGGCGGGCGACAACCTCGACGCCGTGGTGTTGGCCGACGACGGTGTCCAGCCAGCCGTCGACGTGGTCCGCGACGACAGCGGCTGCCAGCTGCGCATCGGGGTCCGGTACGCCGAGCGCTGGTGGCAGAGCGGAGACCTGCTGCTCGCCGGCGACGAACCGAGCGGCGTCGGTCTGTGGGACCAAGGCGCCGGTCGCCTCGTGCTCGCGCCGCTGCGCCAACCCCTGGACCCGCCGCTGGTTCGCCTGCTGCAGCACGGGGAACTCCACGTGTCCGAGGCGGAGACGGCCGGGTTCGTCGGCAACCAACTGGTTCGCCTCTCCCGCCACGTGACGGTCGGTTCGAGCGACGGCTCGGTCGTCGTCCCGGAGCCGGTCGCCCCGCGACTCGCGCTGGTCGTGGCCTGGGACCGGACGCCGTCGGCGGAGCTCACCTGGGAGTGGCGCTACCAGCTCGGCGAGACCACCTTCGCCTGCCGAGTCGGATCGGGCGACAGCGCCGGCGGCCTTCGCGATCGGGCGGCCGAGCGCGCCGAGCTCGACCGGATCATCGTCGCGGGCGTGCTCGACGCCTCGCCCGCGTCGCGGACGGTCCCGGCCGGTGAGCTGCTGGACCTCACCATCGAGCTCGCGCGGCTCGAGGAGGCCGGCATCGAGGTCGAGCAGACCGACCGCCCCGACTTCCGGCCCGCGGTCGGCCGGCCGCAGGTGTCGTTCTCCGCCGACGACACCGCCGACACCGACGGCAGCGACCGTGGGCGGGACTGGCTGGACCTGGCAATCTCGGTCTCCGTCGACGGCGAGCAGGTGCCGCTGGCCACGGTGCTCTCAGCGCTCACGCGCGGACACGAACGGATCCTGCTGCCCAGCGGACTGCACGTCTCCACCGATGCCCCGGAGCTGCACGAGCTGCGCGACCTCGTCTCCGCCGCGTCCCAGTTGCGGGAGGACGACGACGGCGAGCGGATCAGGCTCGGTCGGCACGACCTCGGCCTCTGGGCGTCGGTCGGTGACCTTGCCGACGTCGACGTCCTCCCCGAGCACGCCCGCGACTGGGTACGCCGCGCCCGGGCGCTGCGCGACCTCACCGACCTGCCCGACCCGGAGCCCCATGGTCTGGCCAGCGAGCTGCGCCACTACCAGCGCGACGGGTTCCGGTGGCTGGCGTTCCTGCGCGAGCACGGGCTGGGCGGCGTGCTCGCCGACGACATGGGGCTCGGCAAGACCCTGCAGGCGCTGGCGCTGATCGCCCGGGCCCGCGCCGACGGGGCGGGCCCCTTCCTTGTCGTCGCCCCCACCAGCGTGGTCGCGAACTGGGCGGCCGAGGCGGCCCAGCACACCCCGGGGCTGACGGTGCGGACGGTCGGCGCCTCCGCCGCGCGGCGGACGGAGACCCTCGAGGCGCTGCACGGCGAGGCGGACGTCGTCGTCACGACGTACACGCTGGTGCGGCTCGAGGCGGACGACTACGCCGCGCTCGCCTGGGGCGGCCTGGTGCTCGACGAGGCCCAGCACGTGAAGAACCACCTGGCGAAGACCCACCAGGCCGTGCGGCGCATCGAGGCGCCGTTCCGGCTGGCCGTCACCGGCACCCCGTTCGAGAACCGGCTGCTGGAGCTGTGGGCGCTGCTCGCGGTCGTCGCTCCCGGGCTGTACCCATCGGTCCAGGACTTCCAGCGCAACGTCGTCCGCCCGGTCGAGCGGGAGGGCGATTCGGCCGCGCTCCAACGGTTCCGTCAGCGGGTGCGGCCGTTCGTGCTGCGCCGCACCAAGGAGCTGGTGGCCGCCGACCTGCCTCCGAAGCAGGAGCAGCTCCTCGAGGTGGAGCTGGGGGCGAGGCACCGCAAGATCTACGACACCCACCTGGCGCGGGAGCGGCAGAAGATCCTCGGTCTCATCGACGACTTCGACCGCAACCGGGTGGCGATCTTCAGCGCGCTCACCCGGCTTCGGCAGCTGAGCCTCGACCCGGCGCTGGTGGACCCCGCCCACGACCGGGTCGGGTCGGCGAAGGCCGACGTGCTGGTGGAGCACCTGGTGGAGCTGGTCTCCGAGGGCCACCGAGCGCTGGTGTTCAGCCAGTTCACCGGCTTCCTGCGGCGGGTGCGCGACCGGCTCGACGAGGAGGGCGTGGGCTACAGCTATCTCGACGGACGCACCCGCAAACGCGTCGAGGCGATCGACGCGTTCCGCTCCGGCGGGGTTCCGGTATTCCTGATCAGCCTCAAGGCGGGCGGGGTCGGCCTCACCCTGACCGAGGCCGACTACGTCTTCGTCCTCGACCCGTGGTGGAACCCGGCCGTCGAAGCACAGGCCGTCGACCGGGCCCACCGGATCGGGCAGACCAAGCCGGTGCTGGTCTATCGGCTGGTCTCGCGCGGCACGATCGAGGAGAAGGTCGTCGCGCTGAAGGAGCGAAAGGCGGAGCTGTTCGCGAAGGTCCTCGACGGCGATGGAGAGCTCGGCTCGGTGGTCGGCGCCGACGATGTGCGGGCGCTGTTCGCGTAGCCGACCACCCGCTCGCCGCCCCGCCTGCACGGGTGGTTGGGTCCGGCCGGACCACGCACCCTGCCAGACTGCGCATCATGGCGGATGAGGACGCGACCCCGGGGCTCGACGAGCCCCGCAGGCAGGTCCAGGCACTGGCCGCGCAGGCACTCGCCTCCCTCGAAGCCCGTGGCTGGCCGGGAGCGACACTGATCCGCACCCAGGGCGGGTTCTTCCGCAAGAGCCGCGGGGGCTGGCTGTTGGCCCGGTGGAGCGTGGTCGAGGACGGGCGCCCGCGCACCATTGAGTGCTACCTGCTCCAGAACGGCAAGCTCTCGGTGGGCGTCGCGCCCGACGGTGGGCCCGTGAGGACCGAACGTCCCCACGATGCGGGCGAGATCTCGATCGACAGCAGCCGGGCCGATGCCGTGCTCACCCGGGCGGGCGATCTGATGGCCGGCCTGCGAGGGCTCATCGACTGACCGGCGCGCGCACCGGCCCCTCCGCCCGCGGTGCCCGCCCGCTCTCGCGGCGGGCCACACGATGAACCGTCGGCGAGAGCCTGCCGTCACGCCTGGCCGGGCCCAACGTCCCGCCGCCTTGGCAGACCTTGGCCGAGGGCACGACGATGACGCGGTGCGGCTCGGCGCCGCGACCACAGTCGACCGGCCGGACCGCACACGTCCACGGTCGGCTCGCCGGGAGCTGCTCCACCCACTCGCAGAACGAGGTACCACATGGACACGATGGTCCACCGCCGCGGACGAGGACGACGCCTGAGCGCGCACATGCTCACGCTCGCCCTCGCCTCGGGCGCCATCACCGCTCTCGCCGTCCCCGCCGACGCGGATGCCCTCACCCCCCTGGTGGTCGGCCCGCAGACGACCGGGGACGCGATGTTCCCGAACGTCGGCAACGGCGGCTACGACGCTCGGCACTACGACGTCGCGATCAGCTGGGACGCCGACGGTGTCGTCGACGGGGTCATGGCCGGCAGCTTCGCCTCGGCCACCACCCGGATGAAGGCGGTCGCCACCAAGCGGACCGCGCTGAAGCGGTTCTCGCTCGACTTCGAGGGCCTCGAGGTCGACTCCGTGCGGGTCAACGGCAAGCCGGCGGACTATCGCCGGGTGCAGTCGCCCGAGGAGATCAAGTACAAGCTGATCGTCACCCCCCGCAAGCCGGTCAAGGGCGCGTTCACCACCGTCGTGAAGTACCACGGCGTGCCCACCGCCCACGTCGACGCCGACGGCTCGCTGGAGGGCTGGAACGCGACCGCCGACGGCGCCACGTTCCTCGGGCAGCCGATCGGTGCGATGACGGCCTACCCGCACAACAACACCCCGCGCGACAAGGCCACCTACACCTTCCGTGTCGACGTGCCGTCGGAGCTGACCACCGCCGACGGCACCGGCCCCAGCGCCGTGGCCGGCAACGGCGAGCTGATCGCGCAGCGGAACCGTGGCGACCGCACCACCTGGGTGTGGAAGCAGCGCGAGCAGATGGCCAGCGAGCTGGCGATCATCTCCATCGGCCGCTACGACGTGCTCGAGTCCGACGTCGTCCTGGCCGACGGGCGGGTGCTGCCGGAGTGGTCGTTCGTCGACGTGGCCTACTCCGAGGAGGACAAGGCCGCCATCGACGCCCGCCGGGCCGAGCTCGGGGCGATCATCGACCGGTTCGAGACGATCTACGGCCGCTACCCGGGCAACAGCGTCGGCGTCGTCGTCGACATCGTGCCCGACGGCATCAGCTATGCGCTCGAGACCCAGGACCGCTCGTTCTTCCCGCGGGTCCGCTCGGTCACCGGCAACACGCTGCTCCACGAGATCGTGCACCAGTGGTACGGCGACGCGGTCTCCCCGAAGGTGTGGACCGACATCTTCATCAACGAGGGCATGGCGAGCTGGGGTCCGATCTGGCACAACCTCGTGCTGGCGGCGGAGACCCCTGACGCGGACGCGGTGACGGAGTACTTCCGGGCCGCCTACGACGAGGTCCCCGCCGAAGACCCGGCCTGGTCGATCGCTCCCGGCGCGCAGACCGACCCGGCGATGATCTACGACTTCCAGACCTACGACCGGGGCGCGATGTTCTACGAGGCGCTGCGCCTGACCGTCGGGGACGAGGCGTTCTTCGGCATCGTGAAGCGGTGGCAGCGGCTCTACAGCGGTGAGAGCCAGGGTCGGGCCGCGTTCAAGCGCCTCGCCGAGAAGGTCTCCGGGCAGGACCTGGACGTCTTCTGGCAGGACTGGATCCTCGACACCGACAAGCCGGAGTGGCCGACTCCGTAGTCGGGCACCCAGCTGGAGCGAGCCTCGGCCCGTCACCTCGTCCACAGACGGGGTGACGGGCCGAGTTGTCCACAGGTGGTGTCGGAGCCGTTGTGGCGGACCGTCCGGATGTCGTTGCCTGGAGGGCATGACAGCGCAGACGCCACCCCCCTCCGAGAGCCCGGCCCCCGGCTTCCGGCGCGGCCGGCGCGTCGCCGACGAGATGACGCCCGACTACCTGGCGTTCGTCGAGAGCGCCAACGCCGCCGAGCGCGCCGGCGACGCGGAGACCGCGCTGGCCTACCACCGCGGTGTCCCGATGTTCCACCGCAGTGCCCATTCGGTGGTGCTGCGCCAGCTGGCCGGCCTTGCCGACGAGATGACGCCGTGGGTGTGGGCGCGCTGGGCCGCCTACCAGTGCACCCGGACGGAGGACCCCGGCACCGAGGCCGCCGAGATCGTCCGCGCAGCGCTGGGCTGCGCGGTCGAGTTGTTCCACCAGGACGACCTCACCGCCGCCTACGACGCCGGTGGCGACCCGGTGCGCGTGATCGCGCGGGCCGCCGGCGAGGACTGGGCGTTCCACCAGCTGTGCACCTACGAGTTCGGCGGCCTCGCCGAGTTCCTCGACTCGTTCGCGACCGCGCGCCTCGAGCACGAGTGCGGCCTCGCGCAGGAGTGGGTCGGCGCGCGGATGGGCGGCTACCGGCTCGAGTCGTCGGGACCGGCGGGGCTGGTGGTGCGCGACCTCGCCGACGACCGGATGGTGTCGTTGCTCGACCTGGGTGCGCACGTGCATGCCGGTCTCGACGGCTGGCTGATCGGGCGGTTGGTGCCCAGTGGCACGGAGCCGACCCTGATGTTCGACACCCGCCCGTTGCCGGTCAACGAGCAGACCGCGAGACGGTGCGCGGACGACGGCGCGCCCGCTGCCTGGGTCGCCGCGCTCGACGACGCGTTCAACGAGGGGCGGCTGGACCGGTCCATCCTCTTCTCGGAGGACCGTGAGCTGGTCACCGACGTGCCCTGCCTGGGGCTGGTCGAGCGAGGCACTCCACGACCGGCGCTGGCTCAGACGATGCACCAGCTCGCCCAGGGTCGCGACGAGGTCGGCCGGGCGTCTCTGCGCATCCTGCGGGCGGCCGGCGAGGGCAGCCTGGGTGAGCTCGACGCGGCGTACGTCGCGGCCGCGGTCGTCAACCCGCACGCCTGGGGCGAGGCGGAGCGCCTGGCCATGCCCGGCCGCGCGGTCACGTGGCGGCGATGGGCCGAGCTGGTGCCCGACCCCGCGCGCGGGCGGCTCCTCCGGCTCGCCCGGCGCGCGGAGCGTGAGGGCGAGGCCGCGTGACGGAGGCGTGGTGCGCAGCCCTCCCCAGGGAGTGTGTGTACCTTTGTGTGTATGGCCCGCCTCAACGTCTACGTCCCCGACGAA
Source organism: Nocardioides ferulae (assembly GCF_003660455.1). Taxonomy (GTDB): domain Bacteria; phylum Actinomycetota; class Actinomycetes; order Propionibacteriales; family Nocardioidaceae; genus Nocardioides; species Nocardioides ferulae. The sequence continues at coordinate 338,938 of NZ_QZVR01000004.1, forward strand.
TTGGCCGACGCGGCGCGGGCTGCGGGGCTCAACGTGTCGGCGCTGACGCAGCGGGCGCTGGCCGGTGCCCTGGCGTTGGCCGCGACCGAGTCGTGGCTGGCCCGATTCGACGGGCAGGCGCCCCGTGTTCGCCACGACCAGGTGACCGCAGCCCTCGACGAGGCGCGAGACGAGCTCGGTGGCTGAGGGCGACCCCAGGGGAGTGGTCGTCGACGCCGCGGCGCTGGTCGACCTACTCGCCGGCACCGAGCTCTCTTCCGCGGTCCGGCAACGCCTCACCGGCGAGGCGCTGCATGCGCCGGCGATCATCGACGCGGAGTGCCTCTCGGCGCTGGGGCGTCTGCACCGCGCCGGCTCGTTGGACGCGGCTGCGGTGGAGACGACGCTCGCCGACCTCACCGCGGCCCCGATCACCCGCCACCCGCTACCGGACCTCCTGGCGGGAGCCTGGTCCTGCCGCGGCCAGCTCCGGCTGACCGATGCGCTCTACGTCGAGCTCGCCGCCCGGCTGGGGTCGACGCTGGTCACGCGGCGTTGCGGGCCAGCTCGAGGGCGTACGCCGACCACCAGCTGCCGGCGGACGGCTCACCGGGGCGGCACGAGCCGTCCGACTCGCCCGGGGGCTTGACCCACAGCCACGCGTCGACCAGCGGGCGGCCGGTCTGCGTGGTGGGTGGGTCGCCGAGGGCGCGCCCGGCGGGGTTGCACCACGTGGGCCCGGTCGGGTCGGAGGCGAGCGGCCCGCGGCCGTTGCGTGAGGTGTCGATGACGAAGTGCGTGCCGCCCAGCCGGTAGGAGAGACGCTCCCCGAAGGCCGTGGTCGCGTCGGTGGTGTGGAAGTTCGAGACGTTGAGGCTGAACCCGTCGGCGTCGGCGATGCCGGAGTCCTCCAGCGGTCCGACCAGCCGGCTCGGGTCGTGCCAGGCGGGGTGGCCGGCGTCGAGGTAGACGCGGGTCTGGGGGAGTGTCGCCAGGGTGCGGACCGCCTCGCGCAGCAGCGCATAGCGCGCGCCGGCGTCGGGGAGGCCGGCGCAGCCGCCGACGGCGAGCGCGACGGCGTCCGGCTCGACGACCACGACGGCCTGGCGATCACCGATGGTGCGGGCCAGGTCGTCGACCAGCCGCCGGTAGCCGGCCGCGTCGGCGGCACCGCCCGACGACCATGCACCACAGTCCCGGTGCGGCAGGTAGTAGAGCACCGTGGTGACCGCTTGGCCGCGGGTTGCTGCCGCGTCGAGGGCGCGGTCCAGCGGGCCGAGGCTGGACGGGTCGACCACCCACACCGACCGCGGCTGCCGGGCGATCTTCTCGATCAGGGCCGCGTCGTCGGGCCGGCCGTTCAGTGCCCAGTCGTCCGCCTGACGGGCTGCGGGGGTGTCGGGGTCGACGTAGAACCGCCAGCCCGCGAGCGGTGAGGTCGGGCCGGAGGTCGGGGTGGGGGTCGGGCTGCTGCTCGGCGTCGGGCTCGGAGTGGGAGCGGGGGTCGTGCTGTCGGTGGGCGTGGTCGGCTCCGGTGCGGTGGGCTCGGGATCGGTGGGCTCCAGCGGCGGGTGGAGGTCGGTGCACCGGCCGCGGTCGAAGAGCGGCCCGGGCACGACCGGCAGCCCACGCGGCGGCCGCTTGACGGCGGTGCGCAGAGCCAGGCCGTCGCCGTGGGTGATCGTCGCGGCGCACGCCCGGACGGCGGCAGGCCGGGCGCGCGGGCCGCTGCCGACCCACAGTCGCAGCCAGGTGGTGGCGCCGTCGGGGGCGGTGGAGAGGTCGTGGCAGGGTCCGCGCTGGGGCCGCAGGCCGTCGCCGCAGGTGTCCTCGACGACGAAGTAGCGCCGCAGCTGCGGAAGGTAGAAGCGGATGCCGCGTCGGTGGTCGAGCACCTGCCGCAGGTCGTCTCCGGAGCCGGTGATGGTGTGGCCCACGGCGAGCGTGATCGGGTCGCGGTAGGTGCCGGTGCCGCCGGCCCGGCGATGTACGGCGGGGTGCGAGATCGCGCGGCTGCCGCGGGGCAGGTTGTCGAAGCGGGTGTAGCCGGTGAGATAGGCGGTGTCGATCTGCACGCTGCCGGACGCGGTCCCGGCGTCCGGGCCGGCGATCGGGCTCGCGACGGCGGCCGGCCGGCTCCCGGTGGGCTCGGGGTCGCCGCCCCAGGCCGGCACCGTGAGCGAGACGGTGGCGACCACGAGCGTCGCCAGCGTGGCGACGAGGGGGTGCAGGGTCACGGCTCTCTCCCGGGGATCGACGCGGTACCCGTCGGCGCCGGCCGGCGGCACCTGAGCGGATCGGAGCCTATCGGCGGGCGGCGCCGTCCGTGACCGACTCCACACGAGGTCGTTGAGGAGGGCATGCGCGCTCTCACCACCGTGGCCTCCGCCCTCGTCTCGGCGCTAGCCGCGATCCTGGCCCCGCTCGTCGCAGCACCGGCGCCGGCCGCGGCGGAGGGCTTCCCGCTGCCGCTGCCGACCAACGTCGGGCAGCCGGCCGGCGCGAACGACTGGAGCTGCCGGCCGAGCGCGGAGCGACCCAGCCCCGTGGTGCTCGTCCACGGCACCTTCGGCGACCGGCGCAGCCTGCTCGACCCGATCTCCGCGGCGATGGTGGCCGAGGGCTTCTGCGTCTTCTCCTTCGACTACGGCAACCGGGGCACCGGCAAGGTGGAGGGCTCGGCCGCTCAGCTGAAGCGGTTCGTCGACCGCGTCCTGGAGGCCACCGGCGCCCGTCGGGTGTCGCTGGTCGGCCACTCGCAGGGCGGCATGATGCCGCGCTACTACATCAAGTTCCTCGACGGTGCCCGGTTCGTCGAGGACCTGGTCGGGCTGGCCCCGTCGAACCACGGCACCGACCTGGTCTTCGCGCCGGGCGACCCGATCCTCGGGTCGGGCCTGGGCGCGGTGTGCCGCAGCTGCCAGCAGCAGGGCACGGGCTCGGCGTTCCTGGCGACCCTCAACGCCGGCGACGAGACCCCCGGCCGGGTCGACTACACCCAGATCACCACCCGCTACGACGAGGTCGTGGTGCCGCACACGTCGGGCTACCTCGCCGAGGGTCCGCGCACCACCAACGTCACGATCCAGGACTCCTGCCCGGCCGACCTCGCCGAGCACCTGCTGATCCCGATGAGCCGCACCGCGATCGCGTGGACCTTGGAGGCGCTCACCCACGACGGCCCGGCCCGGCCCGAGTTCCGGCCCGTGTGCTGATGGCCGCGGGAACTCCCGCTGACGGTGCGACGTCCCAGGTCGAGTGACCCGCTCGTTCGCCCTCGCCGCTCTGACCGTCCTGCTCGTCGCAGGCTGCTCCGAAGACGAGCCCCGCGGACGGCCCGACGGCGAGCAGGGCCTCGGGTCGGTGACCCGGGTGCTGGGGCAGGTCGTCCGCGCGGACGCCGCTGCGATCAGCCCCGACGGTGAGTCGCTGGTGGCCGGATGCCTCGACGACCTGTGCGTCTGGAGCACCACCGACGGAGCGCTGCGTTCGCGCTGGGACGGCGGCTCCCTGGTGGCCTGGAGCCCCGATGGCGACCTGGTCGCCACCGACCTGCCGCTGTCCGCCGACGGTGCCGCCCCCATCGCACTGCTCTCGGCCCAGGACGGCTCGGTGGTGCGCGAGCTCACCGGCCATGCCCTGGAGGCTCCCGACGTCGATCAGGTCGGCGGGGGCCTGGCCGCGCTGGCGTTCAGCCCCGACGGCGACCTGCTGGCCAGCGCCGGCCCGGACGGCGTCGTGCGACTGTGGGCCGTCGACGACGGGGCCGAGGTCGCGGTCCTCGATGTTGCCAGTCGCACCCCCGACCAGGTGGCGTTCAGCTCCGACGGCGCGAGCCTCGCGGTCGCCGGGCCCGATGCCCCGCTCGAGGTGTGGGACGTCGCCGACGCGAGCCGGACCGCGACTCTGGACGCCGGACCGCAGGAGACCGTCGCCTTCAGCCCCGACGGCACGCTGCTGGTCACCGCCCCGAGCGACCCGGGGCCCGACGACACGCTGCAGGTCTGGCGCACCGCGACCTGGGAGCTCCACCGCTCCTTCCCTCGGGCGCTGGCCGCCTACCGGGTCGCGTTCTCGCCCGACGGGTCGACGCTGGCGATCGCCCAGACCGACGACGCGCAGGTGCTGCTGTGGCCGGTCGCCGGTGGGCGCCCCAGCCGACTCGCCGGGCACGACGAGGCACCCCGGTCGGTGTTGTGGGCACCCGACGGCGGCACCGTCTACAGCGTCGGCGGCACGGACGGCGTGCTGGCCTGGCGGTCGAGCTCGGGCCAGTTGGCGCAGCGCTTCGAACTGCCCGAGGAGCCGACCTCGTAGCCCAGCGCCTCAGGCTCGAGCGGCGTACGCCTTCAGCCGAGGGCCTACCCTGCCGACAGGAGGACCGGCGGCCGGGCGGGAGCCCGGCCCTGACCAGAGTGGAGGACCGTGGACCAGGACGGGCAGGACGCCGTCACCGTGGTCGAGGCTGCCTCCGACCCGGTCCGCGCCGTGCTCGAGACCGTGGGCGCGCTACTCGCCGACGACCTCGCCGTGCTCGTCACCGGCCCCGACGCCGACGCGCTCGGCCGGGTCGCCGCCGAGCTTCCCGCGCCACCGGCGGCCGATCCGCCGAGCGGACCCCACGCCTGGCTGCCGCTGCCGGTCCGCGGCGACTGCCCGCTCACCTCCGACGACCTGCGTCGCCTGGTCGTGCTCGAGTCGCGGCACACCCTCGAGCGGGAGCGGCGGTCGCGCCAGCGGTTCCCCGACGAGGACGAGGTGCCGACGGCCGACGAGGTGCGCGACCTCGCCGACCGGTCGGCCCGGGCCATGCTCGCCGCTCGCCAGCTCGACCCCAGCCTGCGCGACCTCCTCGACCGCCCCGACGCCGACGACCTGCTGCAGGCGATCCGCGACCTGAACGCCCGGCTCGGCGACGTTCTCGGCCGGGGGCGGCCGTGGGTGGTCCGGGCCGCCGACCGGGCGCTGGCCGACCCCGGTGCCTCGACCTGGGCCGAGCTGGCCGGGCAGGCCGGCAGCATCGACCGGGTGATCGCCGCGTACGCCGACCTGCGCGGCACCCGGATCGAGAACGCGACCACCGGCGACGCCGCCCTGCGCGCGATCAGCGCGCTCGCCGACCGGCTGGCCGACGGCGAGCAGCTGAAGCGGCGGTTCCGCAGCCGGGTGCAGCGCGCCGCCGCGCCGTACCTCGACGGGGTGCTCGTCGACGGCGAGCCGGTCACCGACGTCGCCGGCGTCGCCGCCGTCCGCACGCACCTCGAGGCGTGGGCCCAGACCGCCGCCCTGGAGGCCGAGCTCGCTCCCCTCGGGGTGCCGGTGCCGGCCGACGGCCCCCGCGAGACCGTGGTGGCCGAGCTGCTCGGCATCCGCGAGGCGCTGCGCGCCGTCGACCACCTGGTCGAGGCGGCCCGGCGGCTCGATGAGCTGCTCGCCTCCTCGTCCGGGGCGGCCGCGGCGTTCGAGCTGCGCTCGCTCGACGACGTCGACCGGGTCCGGTGGGCGGGCGACGCGCTGACCGCGGTCCGCGACGGTGAGCTCGCCCGGCGCGAGATGGAGGCGGCCGCCCGCACTCTCGCGGAGTCCGGGGAGCCGGCCGGCCAGGGCGAGGGCATGGAGCCCGCCCCGGAGCTGGCCGAGCTGGCGCTGTGCCTGCGCGCCGGCGACGCCACGGCGTACGCCGAGTGGCTGGGCAAGCTGGAGGTGGGCCGCCGCACGCATCGGCTCGCAACGCTGCGCAGTCAGCTGCGTGACCGGCTGGCCGCCGCCGCCCCGGGGCTGGTCGCCCAGCTCGACGCCGACTCGGCCGAGGAGACCTGGGCCCCGCGGATCGCTCAGTGGCCGCAGGCGTGGGAGTGGGCCCGCGAGGCGTCGGAGCAGCTGCCGCCCGCGCCCCCGCGGGTGCTTGGCCTCGACGACCTCGTGGCAGATCGTGCGCAGGCCTGCGGTGTCGACGTGGTGGTGCTCCACGACCCGGCCGGGAAACACGTCGAGGACCAACGACTGCGCGGCCTGGCGCCGCGGACCGTCGTCGTCACCGAGCCCACTGCCCGGCCCGAGGTGCCCGCCACCTCCGAGGCTCCGGTCCCCCCGGCTACACCCGCCGACCCGCGTGACGTCGTGCTCGCGCTGGCCGACCGTGGCCCCGTCTCCGGCGCCGAGGTCCGCGCCGCCACCGGCCTCAGCGCCGCCCGGGCCCGCACCCTGCTCAAGCGCCTGGTCGACGACGGCGAGCTCGTGCGCACCGGCGCGACCAGCGCCACCCGCTGGCACCGTCCCGCCCCTGAGTGACCCCACCGGGGGAGCTCGGGGGCCCGCTCCGCCGTGAGGAGGAGGTCTGATCATCCTGCGGGACCGGAGGCCGCTGGCCAGGTCGCGACTCCGGACCGAGGCGCCGAATGCCCCGCGTCCCTAGCGTTCGAGGTGTCGCGACCGCGCGGCGTGTACGGACGACGAGGGAGGGACCGTGACCACGGTCGAGCAGGACATGTCGGAGCCCCGGACCACCGGCCAGGTGGCCGCCCGCTGCGAGGGGCTGCGCAAGGTCTACGGCGAGGGCGAGACCGAGGTGGTCGCGCTCGACGCGGTGACCGTGGCGTTCGCCAAGGGGCGGTTCACCGCGATCATGGGACCCTCGGGGTCGGGCAAGTCGACCCTCATGCACGTGATGGCCGGTCTCGACGAGGCCACCGCCGGCCAGACCTGGATCGGCGAGACCGAGCTGACCACCCTCGGCGACAAGGGCCTGACCCGGATGCGCCGCGACATGGTCGGCTTCGTGTTCCAGTCGTTCAACCTGGTGCCGACGCTCTCCGCGCTGGAGAACATCACGCTCCCGATGGACATCGCCGGCCGCAAGCCCGACACCGCCTGGCTCGACACGGTGATCGACACCGTCGGCCTGCGCTCGCGCCTCTCTCACCGGCCCGCCGAGCTCTCCGGCGGCCAGCAGCAGCGCGTGGCCTGCGCCCGCGCCCTGGCCAGCCGGCCCGAGATCATCTTCGCCGACGAGCCGACCGGCAACCTCGACTCCCACAGCGGCAGCGACGTGCTGGCGTTCCTGCGGATGTCGGTGCGCACGATGGGCCAGACCGTCGTGATGGTCACCCACGACCCGGTGGCCGCGTCGTACGCCGACCGGGTGCTGTTCCTGGCCGACGGGCGGATCGTCGACGAGATGGCCGACCCCACCGCCGACCGGGTGCTGGAGCGGATGAAGGCGTTCGACCCCGCCTCTGCCAAGGAGGCGTGAGGTGCTGCGCAACGCGCTCCGCAACCTGCTCGCCCACAAGCTGCGACTGCTGCTCAGCGGCGCGGCCGTGGTCCTGGGCGTCGCGTTCATCGCCGGCACCCTGACCTTCACCGACACCCTCAACCGCACCTTCACCAGCCTCTTCGAGGACACCTCGGCCGACGTCAACATCACCCCGAAGGCGGCCTTCGAGACCGGCCTGGCCGGCACCGGCGTCACCTCGTCGGAGTCCTCGGTGCCCGAGTCGATGGTCGCCGAGGTCGCCGAGGTCGACGGCGTCGCGCTCGCGGCCGGGTTCGTGCAGGCCGAGGGCGTCTACCTGCTGGACCGCGACGGCGAGCCGGTCGGCACCGGCGGTGCGCCAGGCATCGGCACCAGCTGGGCCGAGACCGACGAGCAGCTCGGCATCGCCACGATGGTCGAGGGCGAGCCCCCGGTCGGTCGCGCCGAGATCGCCATCGACACCAACACCGCCGAGAAGACCGGCTACGGCGTCGGAGACCGGGCCGCGGTGCTCACCCCCGGGCCGCGGCTCGTCGCCGAGGTCGTCGGCGTGTTCAAGTTCGGCGACGACGGCGGCACCGCCGGTGCGGCGATCACCGCGTTCGACCTGCCCACCGCCCAGGAGGTGATGCTCGAGCCCGGGCAGCTGAGCGGCATCAGCGTCATCTCCGAGGACGACGTCTCCGACGACGTCGTCGCCGACCGGATCAGCGACGTCGTGGGCAGCGGCTACGACGTCAAGACCCGCGCCGAGCAGGTCGAGGACGGCGCGGCCGCGCTGGAGGAGGAGCTCTCGTTCATCAACACGTTCCTGCTGGTCTTCGCCGGCGTGGCGTTGTTCGTGGGCAGCTTCTTGATCCTCAACACCTTCTCGATGCTGATCGCGCAGCGCACCCGCGAGCTGGCCCTGATGCGGGCGCTGGGTGCCAGTCGCCGCCAGATCACCACCGAGGTCCTCGTCGAGGCACTGCTGCTCGGCCTGGCCGGCGCCACCAGCGGCCTGGCCGTCGGGTTCGGGCTCGCCTACGCACTCAAGGCGCTCTTCGGCCAGATCGGGCTCACCCTCGACGGGTCGCTGCGGCTGACCGTCGACGCGGTGGTGTGGTCCTACATCGTCGGCGTCGTGGTCACCGTGCTGGCGGCGTACCTGCCGGCGCGGCGGGCCGCCCGGGTCTCCCCGGTGGCGGCGATGCGCGCCGACCTGGTCACCCACTCGAAGCCGCTGCGGACCCGCACGCTGATCGGCGTGGCGCTGAGCGTCGTCGGGGTCGCCGCGCTGCTGGCCGTGACCCTGCCGGAGGAGGGCTCCGGGCTGCTGCTGGCCCTGGGCGCCGCCTGCCTGCTGCTCGCGGCGATCACGTTGAGCCCGGTGCTCGCCGTGCCGTTCGTCCGGTTCGTCGGGGTGCTGCTGCCCCGGCTCGCCGGCAAGACCGGCCACCTGGCCCGCGAGAACGCCCTGCGCAACCCGCGCCGGACCGCCGCGACGTCGTCGGCGCTGATGGTCGGGCTGGCGCTGATCACCGGCTTCAGCATCATCGGTGCCTCGGCCCGGGCCTCGGTCGACGAGCTGGTCGACGACGCGCTGGCCGCCGACTACGTGGTCTCGACCGCGATCGACCAGCCGTTCAGTCCCGACCTCGCCGACGACCTGCGCGAGATCGAGGGCGTCGAGTCGGTGACCCAGGAGCGGTACGGCGTCGCGCTCGTCGAGGGCGAGCAGGACTTCTTCGTCGCCTACGACCCGGCCACGATCGAGCAGGCGCTCAACGTCGAGATGGCGTCCGGAGACGTGCAGGGCATGGCCGGCAACGGGGTCCTGGTCTACGAGTCGGTCGCCGAGGACCGCGGGTTCGTGATCGGGGACGAGCTCGAGTTCGTGATGCCCAACGGGGAGAGCGCGGCGCTGGTGGTCGGCGGACTGCTCGACGACAACGCCCCGATCGGCCCCTACGTGATGTCGCTGGAGACCTACGACAGCACCGGCGGCGTCGCCGTCGACCGCTCGCTCTACGTCGACGTGGCCGACGGCATCGACGCGGCGGCGGTCAAGGCCGAGATCGCGAGCGCCGTCGACGCCTTCCCGATCGTCGACCTCAAGGACGCCGAGCAGTTCAAGGACGAGCAGCGCGGCCAGGTCGACCAGATGCTGATGCTGATCAACGCGCTGCTGGTGCTCTCGGTGCTGATCGCGGCGCTCGGCGTCGTCAACACGCTGGTGCTGTCGGTGATCGAGCGGACCCGCGAGCTGGGCCTGCTGCGAGCGCTGGGCATGAGCCGGCGGCAGGTGCGCCGACTGGTCCGCCTGGAGTCCGTGGTGATCTCGCTCTACGGCGCCGTGCTCGGTCTCGGGCTGGGCATCGTGCTGGGCTTCACGCTGATCCGGTTCCTGCGCGCCGACGGCCTCACCGAGACCGCCGTGCCGATGCTGCAACTGGTGCTGTTCCTGGTGCTCGGCGGGGTGATCGGCGTGATCGCCGCCGCGCTGCCGGCCCGCCGGGCCGGCCGGTTGAAGGTGCTCGACGCGATCGCCACGGAGTAGCCGACCGGTGGTCGAGCTTGCCGGCCGGTGGTCGAGCTTGCCGAGACCGCGGCACGTCCGGGCGTCGCTCCTCAGCGGAGCGGCGTCCGGAGCAGCACCACGGTGCCCGCGCCAGGACTGCTCCGGACCTCCAGCACGCCGCCGCACAGCCGCGCGCGCTCGCGCATCGTCTGCTGGCCGAAGCCGCCGGTGCTCACTGCCAGGTCGAAGCCGCGGCCGTCGTCGCTGACGGCGACCTCGACCCCGTGCCGGTCGGCGGAGACTCGCAGCTCGGCGCGGGTCGCGTCGGCGTGCTTGACGACGTTGTGCAGCGCCTCGCGCACCAGGCGGGGCAGGTGTTCGACCAGCGGAGCCGGCAGCGCGGGCAGTCGGGCCGGTGAGAAGGAGACGTCGACCGGCAGCCCGTCGAGGCGGGTCACGTCGGCGGCCACCGCCGTGAGCAGGTCGGCCAGGGTGGCGTCGACCGGGCAGTCCCGGCCGTGCCCCGGACGCAGCTCGGCGACCAGCTCGCGCAGCTCCGCGGTGGCCTGGCGGGAGAGCAGCTCCAGATCCTGGGCCGCCTCGCGCGCCAGGTCGGGGTCGTCTCCGTCGAGGGCACGCCGGATCACCTGGGCACGGGCGTGCAGCGAGAACAGCGCCTGGCTGACGGAGTCGTGCAGGTCCCGCGCGATCCGGCTGCGCTCGGCGTCGACCGAGCGCCGCGACACCTGGCGCCGGATCAGGTCGGCGCCGAGGGCCACTCCGGCCTGGTCAGCCGAGGAGCACCAGAACGCGACCTCCGCCTCCGAGGGGGCGATCAGGCCCGGCGGCAGCACCACCAGCAGGCAGCCCGCCAGGGCGCCCGCCGAGCGGAAGCCGATCAGCACCATCCCCGCCCACGGATCCCGCGACAGCGCCGGCGCCCACGCGGCGGTGCGCTCGCCGCGCCGCCACCGGTCGGCGGCGTCGGAGAGGTAGACGCTGCGGCCGCCGGCCAGGTCGTCGGTGCCCGGCAGGTCGGAGACCAGCGCCTTGCTCGCCGCCACCAGGTCGGCCAGCCCGGGGTCGGTGCCGGACGCGGCGGCGACCTCCAGCACACCCGAGCGGTCCTCGACCAACAGTGCTGCGGCGATCGCCCGGCTCCCTCCGGTGACCTCGCGGACCAGCGACTGCAGCACCTCGCAGCGGTCGACGCCCGACTCGTGCCAGCGCGCCGCAGTGGCGGCGGCGCGCTGGGCGCGGCGTACCTTCGTGGTCTCGTGGAAGATCGCCGGCGCCAGCTCGGTGCCGTCGGCGGCGCGCACGACGGTGCCCGACCACGTCATCTCGCGCTCGCTGCCGTCGGGGCGCACCACCGTGCTGACGTAGAACTCGGTGTCACCGGCGCGCTGGTCGGCCTCGAGGCGCAGCAGCACGTCGCGCTCATGCTCGGGGAAGTGCAACAGGTAGTCGCGGCCCTCCAGCTCCCGGAACGGCCGGCCCATCAGCGCCGCCCCGGCGGGGTTGAGGTAGACCCACGTGTGGTCGTCGCCGGTGACGCAGACGCCGTACGCCGTGGTCTCGATCAGGTCGATGAGTGCCTCGAGGCCGAGCTCTCGCAGGGTCGCTCGCCCGCGCGTCGTCACGACCTCCAGCCTCCCACCACTCCTCCTCGCGGATGAGGCGATCGGCGAAGATCGCCCGCCGGATCGAGGCATCTCGGGGCGGCGGCGGCCTAGCGTCGAGACATGAGCCCACCGCGCCGCCTGGTCCCCGCGGTGCTGCGGCGGCCGTTCGTCCAGGACCTGGTGTTGGCCCTCGTGCTCACCGGGTTCTCGCTGCACGCGCTGTGGCACGCGACGCCGGTGGTGGAGCTGGAGTTCCGTGAGCCCGACCTGCTGGGGGTGGTGCTGACCGTCGCCGGTGCGGGCGGTGTTGCGCTCCGAAGCCGGGCGCCGGTCACGAGCCTGCTGGTGACCGCCTTCGGCACGTTCGGCGTCGCCCACCTGGTCTACAGCCAGGGGATCGGCGGCTTCGCGCCGCTGTTCGCGCTCTACTCGGTCGCCGTCGGCAGGTCGTTCCGGACCAGTCTGGGGCTCACCCTGGTCACGGCCGGCGGGTTGAGCAGCGTGCTGGTGTTCGGCCCCTACGAGCCGACGCCGGGCGAGTGGGCGTCGAACCTGGTCGCCTGCCTGGCGGTCTGGACGCTGGGGCGCTCGGTGCGCACCCGCCGTCAGCACGCCCGGACCGTGGAGCTGCGCAACCTCGCGATGCAGGAGGTCCGGGAGGCCGAGACCAGGACGCTCCTGGTCGAGGAGCGCGCGCGCACCGTGCGGGAGATGCAGGACCTGGTGGCGCACCACCTCACCGAGGTCAGCGTGCAGATCGCGGCGGCCCGCCGGGTGCTGGCCCGCGACCCGGGCTCGGCCGAGGTCCTGCTGCAGGGAGCCGAGAGCACCGGTCGCGCGGCCCTGGAGGAGATGCGCCGGGCCGGGGGGCTGCTCGGGGCCGAGCCGGCCGCCTCGCTGCGGCCCCAGCCGACCCTCGACGACCTCGACGAGCTCGTCGCCAGCCAACGGGCCGCGGGCCTGCAGGTCGGCTACCGCCGCACCGGTCGGCTCGCCGGTGCCGCGCCCGGGCTGGAGCTCACCGTCTTCCGGCTCGTCGAGGAGGCGCTGCGCCAGATCCGCGGTCGAGCCGCCGCTGCCCCCTCCGGCCTGCCGATCGAGATCTCCCTCGACGCCCTCGACGGGGAGCTCGACGTGAGCGTGACCTGCGGTCCGGACCGGGACACCGTCAGCTGGGAGCACGAGCACGAGCACGAGGCGGAGGGGCTGCCGCTGCTGCTCCGGCTGCGGGCCCGCGCCGCGGCGTACGGTGGCGAGCTGAGCCTGGGCCACCGCCGCGACGGCAGCTTCCGGCTCTCCGGCCGGTTCCCGCTCGAACCGGTGACCCACCCCTCGCCCGGTGCCGGGCAGTGAAGGACGACATGACGATTCGGGTGCTGCTGGTCGACGACCAGCCACTGCTGCGCACCGGCTTCCGGCTGATCCTCGCCTCCGAGGACGACCTCGAGGTGGTCGGGGAGGCCGCCGACGGCGAGGTCGCGTTCGCCCAGGCCCAGGCGCTGAGCCCCGACGTGGTGCTGATGGACATCCGGATGCCGCGCCTCGACGGCGTCGAGGCGACCCGCCGGATCGTCGCTGCGCGCGGCGGCGACGGGCCGCCTCGGGTGCTGGTGCTGACCACCTACGACCTCGACGAGTACGTCGTGGAGGCGCTGCGGGCGGGCGCCTCCGGATTCCTGCTCAAGGACACCCCGGCCGAGCGACTGGTCGACGCGGTGCGGGTGGTCGCCGGTGGTGAGGCGGTCGTGGCTCCGGCGGTGACCCGCCGGCTGCTGGACCGCTTCGCGCGGCTGCTGCCCGCCAGCCACCCCGACGCCGGCGGGAATGCCGCCGCCGAGACGCTGACCGATCGGGAGCACGAGGTGCTGCTGCTGGTCGCCCGCGGCATGTCCAACGCCGAGATCGCGGCCGCCCTGGTCGTCAGCGAGACGACGGTGAAGACCCACGTGAGCAACGTGCTGACCAAGCTCGGCCTGCGCGACCGGGTGCAGGCGGTGGTGTTCGCCTACGAGGCGGGGCTCGTGACTCCTGGATGAACGCGTCCGGCTCGGTCGTGTCGTCGCCGCGTTGTCCGTGCGCCGTCCTAGCCTGGCTGCCTCGGCGGGACCAGTCAGCGACGAGGGAGAGGCCGATGGCGAGCCAGCGCGACGAGTGGGACGAGTCGACCGAGTCTGCCTGGCGTCGGTTCCGGGCCCGGCTGGCCGACCGGATCGCCGAGGTCGGCGCCGACGAGAGGGTGGTGGTGGGCCTCTCGCCCGACGTCGATCCCGGTGTGCGCCCGCTGCCGATCGTCTCGGTGGAGCTCCTCGACGCCGACACGCTCCGCGTCGAGGCACCCGCCGTGCGGGGGTTCCCGCAGGAGGTGCAGCGTCGCGAGGCCGACCGGGCCGCGGTGCTGGTGGTGACCGCGCTGCGTGAGGGGCGCGGCTGCCTGCACCCCTCGTTCCTCGACGCCGACGGTCTCGAGCACGACTCCGCGCCGTGGCCGCCGGCGGTGGCGGGCGTGCCTGCGCGGGCCGGCGACCCCGAGCCGCTCGCGGTCTTCGTCGACGACACCGACGAGCTGCAGGAGCGCGTCGACGCCGCGTTGGGGCTGATGTTCTCCCGCACGGTGCGCCACGACCCCGACGGCGACGTCCCGGTGGTGTGCGGGCGCTCGGTGCTCTACGTGCGGGTCGAGACCGACGAGCCGGTGGTGCGGCTCTACGCCGAGCTCGTGGTCGAGGTCGGCGACCTCGACCAGGCGCACCGCGAGGTGGGAGTGCTCAACCGGCGCTACCAGCACGCCAAGTTCTTCGTCCGCGACCGCGAGGTCGTCCTCGAGCACCGGCTCGGTGCGCAGCCGTTCGCGCCCGCCCAGCTGCGCGAGGCGGTCTCGCAGCTGTGCGACGACCTCGACGACCTGGCCGCCGACCTCGCCGACCGGGTGGCCGGACGTCGCTACCTCGACGATCCGCCGCCGCCGGCTGTGGTGGCAGATGTCGCAGTGACCGCCGACGACGTCCACCCCGGCATGGTGGCGCTCCTCGAGCTGCTGCACGAGGGGTCGGTGCCGGTCCCCGCGGTGGCCGACCTGTTCGAGCACGACCGGCTCGAGCTGATCCGCCACCTGGTCCGGGTCCGCACCGACCAGGAGTCCTGTGGTGACCACGACGCCGACGTGGTGCTCCGTCACCTGCGTCGGGCCCTGCGCTACGTCGTCGACGGTCACGTCGCGCCCGCCCACGTGGCCCCGCGCCGCGAGCAGCAGCTCTCACTGCTGCCCGAGGTCGAGAGCGACGAGCAGCTGCCGTTGGGCTGACCGGCGTCGCGGTGGTGCTCCGGGTGGGAGGGGTTTCGCGGCTGCGCCGCGATGTCTCGGGGTGTGGCCTCTCGCTGACCTGTCGCTCGGGGTGGTGTGGTCGCCGCTGCGCGGGGCTTCGTGGTGATGGTGAGGACCGGGGGCGTGTGTGGGTGGGGCGGGTCGGCTGCGCCGGAGGGGCCCGCTCGGCCAAACCGCCCGCTCCGCTCGTTCCTCACGGAGCGGGGGCCAGGCCCATCCACGGCCTCGGGGCCCCTCCGGCTCCGCCGCCCCACCCCGCCGCTGGGCGCCGGGCTCACCGACCGCGGGTGAGAGGGGGTTTCGCGGCTGCGCCGCGATGTCTCGGGCTGCCTGTCTGCGGGGTTGGTGACCCTTCGCTGACCTGCCACTCGTGGTCGATGTTCACCCGCTGACCCGTCACTTGTGGTCGATGGTGCCCCGCTGACCTGCCGCTCGTGGTGGGGGTGGTCGCCGCTGCGCGGGGCTTCGGGGTGCTGGTGAGCCTGGGGGTGGTTGTGGGTGGGGCGGGTCGGCTGCGCCGGAGGGGCCCGCTCGGCCAAACCACCCGCTCCGCTCGTTCCTCACGGAGCGGGGGCCAGGCCCATCCACGGCCTCGGGGCCCCTCCGGCTCCGCCGCCCCACCCCGCGCCCAGCACCGGGCTCACCGGCCGCGGGTGGGAGGGGTTTCGCGGCTGCGCCGCGATGGCTCGGGCTGCCTGTCTGCGGCGTTGGTGACCCTTCGCTGACCTGCCACTCGTGGTCGATGTTCACCCGCTGACCTGCCATTCGTGGTGGGTGAGGGGACGCTGACCTGTCGCTCGTGGTGGGTGAGGGGGTGTTGACCTGTCGCTCGTGGTGGGTGAGGGGGTGTTGACCTGCCGCTCGTGGTGGGTGGCAGGTCGTCTGCGCGGCGAGGTCTCGGCCCGGGCTCATCGGGCCGAGACCGCGCTGCGAGCTCAGGCGATCGTGACGCTGACGGTGTTCGAGCAGCTGGCGGCGTACTGGTTGAGCACGCTCTTCTCGGCGGAGTCGGCCGACAGCCCCCAGCGGATCTTCACCGCCACCCACTCGGCCACGTAACGGCACTTGTCGTAGGTGGGCAGCCAGGTGGCCGGGTCCTGGTCGCTCTTGGACTGGTTGACGTTGTCGGTGACCCCGACCAGGGTGCGGTAGTCGCCGAGGTCGTTGGCGAAGGCCTGGCGACGGCTGGTGCTCCATCCGCGCGCCCCAGAGCCCCATGCCTCGGCCAGCGGCACCATGTGGTCGATGTCGACATCGGAGGCCGCAGTCCACGAGACCCGGTCGTAGTAGGAGAACCAACGGCCGGTCGCGACCGTGCAGCTCCCGGAGGTCGTGAAGGTGATCGGGGCGTCGGGCTCGGCCTCACTGATCAGCACCTCGGCCCGGGTGCTCTGGCAGTCGCCGTTGGCATCGACCCAGTGCGGGAACAGGCTCCGGTCGTAGCCGGAGTTCTGCTCCGCAGCGGTCGGGACCGCGGCGACCGCCTGGGCCAACGACCCGGAGAACGACGCGGCGTGCGCTGGTGCGGTGGGCACCATGGGCAGGACGGCGGCCACCATCGCCAGGGCGGCCGCCGCGACGGCGCGGCGCGACCGGACGAGCATCCGCGAGACCGCCGGCTCAGTTCCAGATCGCATGGGCCCACTCCGGGTGATCGATGAACGGGTTGCGGTTGCCCTGGTAGTCGGTGTGGATGACGTCGTTGCGGCGCATCTCGAACGCGCTCGGTGGGTCCTGGGCGTTCCAGTCGAGCAGCACCGAGAGGCGGCCCAGCCGGGGCGCCGATCCGTTGCCGACCAGGTCGTTGACCTCGAGGTCGGGCCAGCCGTCGTCGCCCTCGTAGCGGATCGCCATGTAGAAGACCATCCGCGCGACGTCGCCCTTGACGGCGTCCCGCGGCTCGAAGGAGTCGCCGTCGGCGTAGTTCCCGGGGGCCTCGCCGACCTGGCTGCCGCCCTCGTCGAAGTCGAGGTTGCCGCGGGCGCCGTTGACGCTGACGTCGGTGGGCCGCAGGTGGTGCAGGTCGGTGCCGGGCCCGGTGGCGGTGCCGAAGCCACCGTGCGACTTGGCCCAGACGTGCTCCCGGTTCCAGTCGTCCGGGTCGCCGCCGTTGGCGGTCTTCGACTGCGACCGGCCGGTGTAGAGGAGGAGCACGTTGCTGCTGTTCGCCGGGTCCTCGTCGGTCTCCCGCAACGCCCCCCACACGGCGCTGTAGCTGAGCGCGGTGTGGTCGTCGATGATCGCGTGCAGCGCGTCGCGCAGCTGCTCACCGCTCTTGCCGATCGCCGAGGCGTAGTAGGTGGAGTCGTACTCACCGTCGCCACCGCCGGGTTCCGGCTCGGGCTCGGGGTCGCTTGAGCCGCCGGCCGGTGCGAACGCGGTGGCGCTCTTCAACCCGGGGTGGGAGAAGTACGCCGCCAGGGTGCCGGTCACGTCGATCCGGTCGCCCAGCAGGCCCGGGTTGGTCCGCAGCCCCCACTGGCTGCGGAAGGCCGAGGGGATCTGCACGTAGACCATGTCCGCGGTGTCGGTCTCGGCCGGGGAGTCGGCCAGCGCCAGCGCGTAGTCGTTGGGGAAGCCGCTGGTGACCACGGTGCTGGTCGCTGTGGGTTGGCCGACGACGTAGCCGCGGACGGTCGCCGACGAGCCGTCCTGGCGCGCCACGGCGGTGGCGACCGTCAGCTCCCCGGCCGCGGAGGTCGGGGAGGGGACGAGGACGACGGACAGCGCGAGCAGCAGGGAGAGCGCCAGGCCGGCCAGGGCGCCCGCCCGCGAACGGGGTGGTGTGGTGCGTGGTGGTGGGGTCCCGAGAGAGGTTGTCATGGCCCAGAGCCTGGCGGGGCCGGCCGCCGAGCGCGACCCGGCGCGCGGATCGGGGTTGTGAACGTTGTGTGACCGACGGCCCGTCCGGGGCCGGCCCGTCGTCCTCGCCCGCCGACTAGACTGCCCCCGATGAGTGCCGAGGACTACTGCGAGCTCTGCGACCTGCCGCGATCGACCTGCATCCACGGCAACCCGCCGGCGCCACCGGCGGAGAAGAAGAAGCCGGAGCCGAAGCCGCGAGCCAGCGCCGTACGCCGCTCCAGCACCACGACCCGGGCCACGTCCGGTTCGTCGTCCGGTGGCTCCCGGTCGTCGGCGGCGACCAGCGCCCCCACCCGCCGGGTCCAGCACCGATGGACCCCGCCCGACGCGCTGCGCTCGCACATCCTCGAGGTGCTGCGGGCCGCCGGCGGCGAGCTCGACGCCGACGACGTCTTCCTCGAGCTGGAGATCCGGCTCGAGGAGTCGTTCCTGCCCGGCGACCAGGAGCTCACGCCCGAGGGCGAGCTGCGGTGGCGCTTCGCCGCCCGGCGGGCGCGGCAGGCGATGGTCTCCGAGGGACTGATGGCCAAGGGGCGGCCCGGTGTCTGGGAGCTCACCGCGGCCGGCCACACGCACGTCGACCCGCTGGGGTAGGACCCCTGTTGGACCGGGCCGCGCACAAAGTGGCTCAAATTTCACTCAAGTTGGTGCCGATCCGTTCCGTTCCGCCCCCACGGCGACGTAGAGTTCTTCTTGACCCCGCTGGTGACCCGAGACGCCAGCGGGGTCATTCACATTTGGCCGAGGTTGAGGCACGCTCACCTCCGCCCTTTTTTCCGGCCGGCCGCGCTGTCTGCAAGATCGCCCCCGCCGGCCCCACCCGGTGGCCTATACAGGTGTCGTGGCAACGGACCGACCCCCGCACCGGAGTCGACTGGCGCAGACCAGTTCCTCAAGGTTGCCCCAAGTTGAGCCGTTCGGCCGACGCACCTCGTCGCTCGTGCCTACAGTCCAATCGACCCCGCTGGTGACCCGAGACGCCCGCGGGGTCTTTTCTTTTGCCCGGAGTGGGCCTGCCTCGAGAGGGAACAGATGAGTCAGCGAAGCGCCGTGCGGCGACGGATCGGGCTGGCGGGGCTGGCCACCGCCCTGCTGTTCGGGGGAGTGGCCGCCGGCGGCACCGCCGGGGCCACCCCCGACCCGGGCAGCGGCCACCAGACCACTGAGAGCACCGCGGCCCGCCTGGCCGGTGACGCCCGCGGCGTCTGGACGGTCACCACGGAGGGCCCCGGCAGCCACCGGCTGACCTGGCGCTCGCCCGCCCCGCTCCCGGTCACCGACGCCGCGCCGGAGTTCTGGCTCGACGGCGAGCTGCTACCCCGGCCGAGCCTCGCCGCCGACGGGCGCACGCTCACCCTGCTGGTGGGTGCCGACCAGGCGCCGCGCGTCGACCAGCTCCAGGTGCGGCTCTCCGGCCGGGTCCTCGACTCGACCGCACAGCCGAGCGCCCGCGGTGCCGCCACGGCGTACCAAGCTCCCGACCCGGGCCGCCCGCTCGACGTCGACCCGGGCGAGCCCGGCCCCTACGGCGCCTCCGAGGCGACGAGCTACGAGCTGGCCGGCCTGCCCTTCCCCGGCTACAGGTCGCCGATCGAGATGGAGGGACAGGTCGTCCTGCCGACCGGGCTCCCCGAGGGCGCCGAGGCCCCGCCACTGGTGCTCTTCCTGCATGGGCGGCATGCCACGTGCTACGACGGGCGCGCCGTGGACATGGCCTGGCCGTGTGAGTCAGATCTGCAACCGATCCCGAGCGAGCGTGGCTACACCTACGTGCAGCAGCTGCTGGCCACCCAGGGCTACGCCAGCGTCTCGATCGCGGCGAACGGCATCAACGCCCAGGACTGGAAGTCGCCCGACGGCGGCGCCGAGGCCCGCGGGCTGCTGGTCCAGGCACACCTGGACCACTGGGCCGAGCAGGTGGCGGCCGGCGAGTACGACGTCGACCTGCAGCGGGTGGTCCTCGTCGGGCACTCCCGCGGCGGTGAGGGCGTCAACCAGGCGAGCATGACGATCCCGCTGTCCGCGCCCTATCGCGTGGTCGGCCAGGTGCTGATCGCGCCGACGGCGTTCGCGCGGGCGGTCGCGTCCTATGTGCCGACTGTGACGCTGCTGCCCTACTGCGACGGCGACGTGATCGACCTGCAGGGGCAGGCCTACACCGACCGGGCCCGCGACGTCGTCGGCGACGACACCGCGCTGCACAGCTCGGTGCTGGTGATGGGCGCCAACCACAACTACTTCAACACCGAGTGGACCAAGGGCATCTCCGCGGCGCCGTCCGACGACGACGGTGCCTGGAGCGGCAAGATGTGCCGCAAGGGCACCGAGATGCGGCTGACCGCGAAGGAGCAGCGGGCGGTCGGACAGGCCTGGATCGCCGGCGCCGCCCGGCTGATGGCCGGCGGTGAGGACGAGCTGCTGCCGATGTTCGACGGCAGCGACGTCGAGGTCGCCTCCGCGGGCGACGCCGACGTCCGCAGCCACGCGGTGGGCCTCGGCCGCGACCTGCGTCGCCCCGGGTTCGAGGCCAGCATCGACCCGGCCGACATCTCCAACCCCGGCATGGTCAGTGAGCTGTGCCAGGGCCGGATCGGACGCAAGGCCGCCTTCTGCGGCCAGGGCGCCTCGTCGGTGGCGGCCCCGCACTGGGTCGACAGCGGCCCGTGGACCAAGGGCATGCCGACCGCCCCGGCCTGGCACCTGGCCTGGCAGAACCAGGGACCCTATGCCTGGATGGGCCTGGGTGCGGGCGGTTGGGACGTCAGCGGCGCCGAGGCGCTCGCGCTGCGCACGGTCGTCGCGAACGAGACCGGTCCGCTGACGGTCCGCGCGATCCTGCGCGACGGGTCGGGCGAGGAGGCCGCGGTCGAGTTCGAGAACGCCGGCCAGCTGGCCCCGTTCCCGGGCCGCAACCCGCTCGGCAAGCTGTGGGCCCAGGAGCTGCGGCTCCCGCTCACCGACGTCGGCGACGTGGACCTCACCGACCTGCGGCGGATCGCCCTCCAGGGCATGTCGCAGGACGGCGAGCTCTGGGTGCTCGAGGTCGCGGCGGTCACCGACGGCGTGCCCGCGCTCCAGGACCGGCGGCTGCCGCTCGTGGTGGCCGAGGACACCAAGGTCCAGGAGGGCGACGGCGGCCCGACGACCGCCGCGCTGAGCTACCGCGTCCTGGGCGAGCTCACCCGTGACGCGCTGCTCAACGTGCGGATCAGCGACGAGTCGGACTGGGAGAACCCCGGGGAGCTGCGCCAGGTGACGATCCCGGCCGGCCAGACCGAGGGCACCATCGAGGTCGAGTACGACGCCGACACCCGCGACGACGTGCGCCGTCGTCCGATCAGCATGACGCTGTTCGGCGTGCACGACGCGATGCCGGGCCGGTCGAAGCCGGTCCTGACCATCCTCGACGACGACCCCGACCCGAAGGCGACCGTGCGCGCGGCCCGCACCCGGATCGTTGAGGGTCAACGGGCGACCTGGCGGCTGCGGCTCTCCGCGCCGGTCGACTACTACGTCAGCAGCAACGCCAAGCTGGTGGCCAGCAGCAGCCCGCTGACCGTGGGTGACCTGCCGCGGCGCTGGGTCAAGAAGTACCTCTACGAGGTGCCGCCGCCCGGCACACCGTTGCACAAGGCCGGGCTCTGGCTGCCCATGGACGTGCAGGGCACGCGGGGATCGGTCTCGATCCCGGTGCGCGCCGACGGCGTGAAGGAGGGGCCGGAGACGGTCAGCCTCCGGATCCGGGTGCGGGGTCCTAATGGGAAGTTGATCGAGCCGACGACGGTCACGGTGACGGTCCGCGACCGCTGACCCGCCCCTGATGCCGAAACGGCGCTCGCCCCTGCCGGGGCGAGCGCCGTTCGCGTTTCCGGCAAACTGCCTCGTCAGGGCAGTGGGTCGACCTCCTCGTGGTCACCCACCGCGGCGGCGAGCAACCGCAGGTGGTGCTGCCCGTCGCCGAGCAGGTGGTCGAGCGCCGTCAGCCGGCTGGTGTAGGTGCCGACGCTGTACTCCGCGGTCACGCCGATGCCACCGTGCAGCTGGATCGCCTCCTGGCCGATGTGGCGACCGGCCCGGCTCACCGCGAGCGAGGCGCGGGACGCGGCCTCGGCGGCCTCCTCGGGGGAGCCCTCGGCGAGCACCATCGTCGCCCACAGCGCCATCGACTTCGCCAGCTCGAGCGAGACGTACATGTCCGCGGCCCGGAAGTTCAGCGCCTGGAAGGTGTTCAGGGTGACGCCGAACTGCTTGCGGCTGGTGAGGTACGCCGTGGTGGTGCGCAGGGCGGTCTCCATCAGGCCGACCGCCTCGGCGCACGCCGCGATGCGAGCCGCGTCGAGGGCGCGGGCGATGTCGGCGGCGCGGTCGAGACCGGCCTCGCCCAGCGGCTCGACGGGAGTGGCCTCGAACCGCACCCGGGCGGCCCGTCCGCCGTCGTGGGTGGGGTAGCCGTCGCGGGTCAGGCCCTCGGCGTCGCCGTCGCAGAGGAACAGTCCGGTGCCGCCGCCGGGCAGCACCGCGCTGACCACGAGCCGGTCGGCGCGGGCCCCCTGCAGCACCGGCTCCTTGACGCCGGTGAGCCGCCAGCCGCCGTCCTGCTCGGCCGCGGTCACCGAGGCGGCCGCGGGGGTCCAGCGGGTGCCGGGCTCGGCGTGGGCGAACGCGAGCAGGCTCTCTCCGGACGACACACCGCCCAGCACCTCGGCTCGCTGCTCGGCGGTGCCCGCGGCGGCGACCACGCCGCCGGCCAGCACCACCGAGGTCAGGAACGGCTCGGGGGCGACCACGCGGCCGATCTCCTCGGCGACGATGCCGACCTCGATCGGGCCCGCGCCCATGCCGCCGTCCTCCTCGCTGAACGGCAGCCCGAGCAGGCCCATCTCGGCCAGGCGCGCCCACAGCTGCTCGTCGTACCCGGGGTCTGCCGCGACCGCGCGGCGGCGGTTCTCGAAGTCGGCGTACGCCTTGCCGACCAGGCCTCGGACGGCCTCGCGCAGCGCCTGCTGCTCCTCGTCGTAGGTGAAGTCCATCGTCAGTGCCTCTCAGAGTCCCAGGATCGTCTTCGCGATGATCTGCCGCTGGATCTCGTTGGACCCGCCGTAGATCGACGCCTTGCGGAGGTTCAGGTAGACCGGGGTCGCCCGCCGGGTCCACCACGGCAGGTCGGTCGCGCCGTCGCCGGCGCCGGAGGCGAGTGACGCGGCGCCGGCCAGGTCGACCACCAGCTCGCTGGCCGCCTGCTGCAGCTCGGTGCCGCGCAGCTTGAGCACCGAGGACGCCGGGTGGGGCTTGCCGTCGGCGGAGTGGGCGACCACGCGCAGCGCGGTCAGCTCGAGGGCCAGCAGGTCGTTCTCGAGCTCGGCGATGCGCGAGGCGAGCAGCGGGTCGTCGAGCTGCCCGGTCTCGCGGGCCCACTCCTTGGCCTGGGCCACCACTCGCTTGGTGCCGCCGACCGGCGCGACACCGACCCGCTCGTTGCCGAGCAGGAACTTGGCGTAGTCCCAGCCGGCGTTGAGCTCGCCGACCAGGTTCTCGGCGGGCACCCGCACGTCCTCGAACCAGACCTCGTTGACCTCGTGACCGCCGTCGATCAGCTCGATCGGGCGGACGGTCAGGCCGGGGCTGGTCATGTCGATGAGCAGCATCGAGATGCCGCGCTGCTTGCGGGCCTCGGGGTCGGTGCGCACCAGCGTGAAGATCCAGTCGCCGAACTGGCCGAGCGTGGTCCAGGTCTTCTGGCCGTTGACCACGAACTCGTCGCCGTCGCGCACCGCGGTGGTGCGCAGCGACGCGAGATCGGAGCCCGCATCGGGCTCGGAGAAGCCCTGGCTCCACCAGATGTCGAGGTTGGCGGTGGCCGGCAGGAAGCGCTGCTTCATCTCCTCGGAGGCGAAGGCGGCGATCACCGGGCCGATCATCGAGGCGTTGAACGGCAGCGGCTGCGGCACCGACGCGCGCTGCATCTCCTCGTGCCAGATGTGGCGGCGCAGCGGCGACCAGTCCCGGCCACCCCACTCGACCGGCCAGTTCGGCACCGCGAGGCCGTGCGCGTTGAGGATGCGCTGGGTGTCGACGAACTGCTCCTTGGTGAGCTCGCGGCGCTCCGCGACGGCGTCGCGGGTCTCCTGCGGCACCTTGGTCGTGAAGAACTCCCGCATCTCGTCGCGGAACGCGGCGTCCTCGGGGGACAGCTGCAGGTGCATCGGCAGGCTCCTGGTTCGGTGGTCGGCGGAGCGTCGGGGGGGTACGACGGCGCGTGTGGTGCGCGTCGCACACGGTAGCCGGGCGGCGCGCGGTCGCGGGGGCGCACCGGCACAGTCCTGGTTGGGCGCCGCGCACGACCTGGGGTCTCGGGCTGGTCAGTGCAGCAGCACCGGGTCGCCCGGGCGGACGTCGCCGGGCGTCACCATCTGTGCGTCGAAACCGAAGAGCAGGTCGCCGGCGCCGTCACGGGGCCGGTAGCCGGCCAGTGCCTTCAGCACCCGGGCGTCCTTGACGCCGGTGACGGGGTCGAGGTCGACCACGGTGCACCGGGGGATCGGCTCGTGCAGCCGGATCCGCGCCTCGCCGACGGTCAGCTCGCGCCCGACCCAGGTGTCCTCGACGTGCGGCTGGTCGCCGAGGTCGAGCACGAACGTCGGGCGGAAGCGCGCGGCCTGGTCGGCGAGGGCCGGGTGGCCGGCGTGCTCGCCGAGTGCGTGCAGGGAGGCCGTCGCGACCAGGCTGACCTCGGCGCCGTAGACGATGTCGGGCCGGCTCGCGGCCGCGAGCCGGACGGGCATGCCGAGGTAGTCGGAGAACACCCCGTCCAACGGCCCCTGCAGCAGGGTCAACCGCACCCGGCGGCCCCAGTAGTCCCCGCTGAGCGTCTCCGGGGTCGGCGTGACGGATGTGGTGGTGACGGCCCCGTCGGGCAGGGTGACCTCCACCCGATCGCCGTCGCGGCGCACCGTCACCGCGACCAGCTCGGGGTGCCGCGCGGTCTTCAGCACCCGTTGCGCGACGACGTCGACCAGGCACAGTTCGCGGTCGCCGACCGGGCCGTGCGCGTCGAGGCGCACCACGTCGTACGCCGTGTGCCGCACGCCCTTCATCGGTGCGAAGCCGACGCGCACCACCGTCCCGACCTGTGCCCCCGCCGTCTGCATGGGTCCACCTTCCCGCACCGGCCCAGCCTTCGGGGTTCCCGGCTCCGGCGGGCCGGGTTGCACCGAATGCGCGCGGAGAAAAGGGCGCGACGTCGCGCACCGGCGTCGGCGAAGATGCCGACGTGACACCGGAGATCTTCTCCCTCGCCGACCGCCCCGACCTCGCCGAGGCGATGTGGCGCATGCCGAGCTCCTGGCCGGAGTTCATGCGGCACGACCCGATCGGCGGGCTCTACTACGGCAACGTCGAGAGCCGCTTCGCTGAGTTCGCGCTCGTGGCTCACGACGATGCGGGCGAGGTCGTCGCGGCCGCCCACTCCATTCCCTTCGTGCTCGCGGACGACCCGCTGCCCGACAACGGGTGGGACTTCGTGATCCGCAACGGACTGTCGGCCAGCCTGCGCGGCGGGCGGGCCGACACGGTCTCCGCGGTCGAGATCGCGGTCCGTCCCGACCGCCAGGGCACCGGTCTCTCCGCGTTGATGCTGGCCGCGCTGCGCGAGAACGCGGCGCGACTGGGCTTCGCCGAGCTCGTCGCGCCGGTCCGGCCCAACCAGAAGGTCGACCCCCTCGAGCCGATGACGTCGTACGCGTTCCGGACGCGCGACGACGGACTGCCGGTCGACCCCTGGCTGCGGGTCCACCTGCGGGCCGGCGGCCGCATCGAGAAGGTGGCGCGCCGGTCGATGGTCATCCCCGGCACTCTCGAGGAGTGGCGCGAGTGGACGGGGCTGGCCTTCGACCGGACCGGCCCGGTCCTGGTGCCACGGGCGCTCGCCCCGGTGCACTGCGACGTCGAGCACGATGTGGCGACCTACGTCGAGCCGAACGTGTGGGTGGTACACCGCACCGGAGGCTGACCTCCGGGAGCGACGAGTCCTGCCGGCCGAGGTGGGTCGGAAGGTGGGTAGCCTCGGTCCGCCCTGTCCACGATCTCGGGAGAGCAGATGTCCGATCCGCACGACTACCCCGCACGCGACGACTCCGCCGACGGCTGGCTGACGCCGACCGCTGCCGCGATCGCCGGGTTCACGCTCGCGGTGCTGACCCTCTTCACCAACGGGGCCTGGGTGCTGGCCGTGCAGACCCTCATCTCGAGGAACGGTCCGAGCGCCTACGAGGACGGCGTGATGGCCACCGGGGCCATCCAGGGCGTCTTGGCGGTGGGGGCGCTCGTCTTCGCTCGGCGCGGGCTCGCCTCATCTGCGCCCGCCGCGCGGCACCTCGGTGGCGCCGGGGTGCTGCTCGCGGCCCTCGCGATCCTGGTGGCCGTCCTGACGGTGCTCGCGGGCATGGTCGCCGCGGACTGAGTCTTGGCCGCACGCGGCCGGTGGGGCTCCCCCCAGTTCAGGTTCAGCGCGGGGCGCGCACTCGCGCGAGGAACTCCTCGACGTGGGTGAGCAGCCGGGCGGCCCGTTCCTCGGTGCTGAGCGTCTCCGGAATGCTGGCGCCGTCGACGGGCCGCTTGCCGCGGATGGAGAGCGAGCACTGCAGGTCCGAGCAGATGTAGGTGCCGACCGTGTTGCCCTGTTGGCCCCGGCGGCCGGCGCGCGGTGCCACCATCAGCGAGACGCCGCCGGAGCGCATGGTCATGCACAGCGAGCACATGCTCCTGCGCGTGGCGCCGACGGTGGACTGCGGCGCGCGCAGGGTGATCCCCTGCACCTGCCCGTCGAGGTCGGCGACGAGGTAGCCGCGGGCCGGGGCCTGCGGGTCGCGCCAGCCGAGGTAGTCGAGCTCGTCCCATGGTCGGGAGTCGAGGTCGTGGGGGATGTGCATCCGCGAGGCCTCGCCCTTGGAGCAGTTCACGAACGAAGCGCGGATCTCGCGCTGGGTCAGGGGCCTCATGTCTGTGAGGGTACGTTTGCCTATAGGATGTAGGCAAATCACTTAGGGCTGTAGGGAGTGCTCGTGGGTCGGGTCGGTCTGAATCAGCAGAAGCTCGTCCTGGCGGCGGCCGACCTCGCGGACGCCGAGGGGTTCGAGGCGGTGACGATGTCGGCGATGGCCCGACGCTTCGAGGTGAAGGCCGCGAGCCTCTACTCGCACGTCGCGAGCACGGCGGACCTGCGGGCGCAGATCGCCGTCCTGGCGCTGGGAGAGCTGGCCGAGCGCGCCGGGGCCGCGGTGGCTGGGCGTTCGGGATCGGATGCGCTGCTGGAGTTCGCGAGCGCCTACCGCGACTATGCCCGGCTGCACCCCGGACGCTATGCGGCCACCCGCCACCCGCTGCCGGAGCATCTGCTCGCGGCCGGACGCGCGCACGCCGAGCTGACCTACGCGGTCCTGCGGGGCTACGGCCTGGGTGGCGAGGACGCGACCCACGCCGTACGCCTGATCGGCAGCGTCCTGCACGGGTTCACCGACCTCGAGCTCAGCGGCGGCTTCTCACACAGCGCCCCGCCGAGCCAGGAGAGCTGGCTGCGAGCCATCGAGGCGCTCGACGCCACGCTGACTCGCTGGGCGCGCGCGTGACCACCACGGCCGGTCAGCCTCCCGCGCACTCCGCGCTGTCACCACCCGAGTGGCAGACGGAGTCGTGGCCGGGCGGGAGCTGTCCCGCCGGGTCGTCTCGATCCAGCTCCTGGACCGGCCCCGACTCGGTCACGGAGAACGCAACGGCGGCGGCCGCGCCCAGGATGGCCAGGGTGACGTGCCGCGGCAGGTGCCTGTCGCCTTGGCGGCGCCACAGGGCACCGGCGAACGACGACGCCACCGCCACGGTGAGGACACCGACGAGCGCCCAGTAGAAGCGGACGTCCTCGGCGTGGACGACCGCCGCGGCACCGAAGAACGTCACCCGGGTCCCCAGGTAGTGCAGCGGCAGCAGCAGCGTCGCGCCCACGACCGCCACGGTGCCGGTCGCCTCGACGAAGCGGGCCTGCCAGGGCGCGGCGCCCGGGCGGCTGCCCAGGGCGGGGGTCCCGGCCTCTTCTTCGTGGCGACTCACGGTGTCGATGCTCCACTCTCGGGAGCGTCGTCACCTGAGTCCGGGTACTCGGTTCGGCTCGGAGGCATTCGCTCGGCTGAGAGGTGAGCGGGAGCTCAGTAGTCGGTCGCTGCAGACCCGGTCGGGAAGAGGACCAGCTGGTGCGGTGCGGGCCGGATGGTGCGCAGCACCCGGCAGCGACGCTCCTCGACGGCGAGCCGGCAGGTGACCAGTCGGACGCGGTGCGGCCCGAAGGGGCGGCGGTCGAACGCGATGCCGTACGCCGTGTCGACGTCGGTCCACCCGCCGAGGATGAACCGGCGGCCCCGGAGATCGGTCGGCAGTCGGCGTCCACCGTCGACCGCGAAGACCTGACTTCCGCGACCGACCGGCATCACCGCCACCGAGCCGTCGGGGGACACGTGGCCCCACTGAGTGGATCTGTAGGGGTCGGCTGGGACGACGAGCCGGCCCCCGCGCACGAGAGCGGGCAGGACCTGCCCGCCCCCGGGGTCGTGGCGGGCGAAGAACAGGTGCTCGTCGTGCTGGGCCGCTCGCCCGTGCCGGCGTCCCAGGAGATCGTGCCCGGAGCCGAGGCGGGGTCGACGAGGAGGTTGTTGCCATCGAAGCCGAGCACCCGCGGCTCGGCGTCCTCGTAGAGGTCGCTCAGGTCGTCGTCGGCGTCACCCATGCCGGCGTCGTCGTCGACGACGACCTCGGCGGTCTCCAGGTCGACGACCACGGTCGACCACGGCATCTCGGACTGGTCGAGCAGCCCGAGGTAGCGACCGTCGTCCGAGACGCGGAGCTCGTCGGTGCGCAGCTCGGTGGCGCGAGTCGACTCGCCGTCGGTGACCCGGACGACGTCCGAGTGTCCCTGGAGGAAGAGGATCCGACCGTTCGCCTCGACCATCGCCCGCACGCGCTTGCCGACGCGGATGCTCTGGTCGCCCACATGGATGGTGTCGCCGACGGCCCAGGTGACGGCGTCGTCGGGGAGCGGACCCGGATCGGTCGGAAGGTCGGCCAGCTCCGGGTCTGACGGATCGGAGGTCGACTGGCAGCCGGCTAGCGTGAGGCCGAGCACCACGACCGCCAGCAGCTGCCTCATCCGGCGATGGTAGGTGGCGCTCGTCTGATGCCCCCGAGGAGGCGAACGCCGGTCTGACTCCATAGGTCGTCAGCGTGTTCGAAAGAGGCGGATCACTGGCCTCACTGTGACTGTCGGTGGGCTCTGTTTCACTAGGCCTATGACCGAGACCACCACCCCGCAGCCGCCCGGTCGGGTGCTGTTGGACCCCGTCGACCAGGCGTGGGTCGATGAGGAGTGGTGGGCCGCGGGCGACCCCGCGCGGGTCGAGCTGGAGGCGATGCTGGAGCAGTTGGCCAACATGGCCGACGTCCCCGAGCAGACCCGGGCCGCCGACGCGACCCGGGTCGACCAGTTGAAGCTGTTGGAGCGGATCAAGGGCGCCGCCGCCGGCCTGCAGGCGCGGATCATCCGCGGGTTCGAGGCCTCGCAGCTGGCCCAGCAGGAGGCCGCCGGGGTCCCGGCCCGCCGCCTGGGTCGCGGGATCGGTGACCAGGTCGCTCTCGCCCGGGGCTGCCCCACCCGCCAAGGCGGCCGGCATCTGGGGTTCGCGCACGCGATGGTCGAGATGCCCCACACCGACTCCCTGCTCGCCGGGGGCCTGATCAGCGAGTGGACCGCCACGATCCTGGTCCGCGAGACCGCCTGCCTGACCCGCGAAGACCGTGGCCTGGTCGACGCCCGCCTCGCCGCCACCACCATCGACACGGAGACCGGCGAGATCACCGACCCGTTCATCCTTGGCCTCACGCCGAAACGCGTCGAAGCCGCCGCGAGGGCGCTGGCGGTCGAGCTCGACGCCGAAGCGGTGGTACGCCGTGCGGCTAAGGCCGCGAAAGACCGCCGGGTCACCACCCGCGCGACGCCGGACACGATGGTCCACGTCACCGCCACGGTGCCGGTGGCCCAGGGAGTGGCGTGCAAGGCCAGCCTGATCGCCGCGGCGAAGGCGATCAAAGCCCAAGGGGACGAGCGGACCCAGGCGCAGATCGAGGCCGACCTGTTCGTGCAGCGCCTCACCGGCCAGGCCACCGCGGACGCGGTCCCGGTCGAGGTGGGGTTGGTGATGACCCCCGACACCCTCCTCGGTGCTGGTCTCGCACCGGACCGGCCGGCCCGCACCGCCGACGGCACCGTGATCCCCGCGCAGACGGTGCGTGACCTCATCGACACCACCACCGCACCGGTCTGGCTACGGCGGATCTTCACCGACCCCGTCACCGGGACCGTCACCCACAGCGACCCCACCCGGCGGTTCTACGACCGAGTCGACCGCGACTTCATCACCTGGCGCGACCAGCACTGCCGCAGCCCGCTCTGCGACGGCCGGATCGACGAGGGCGACCACGCCGAACGGTTCGCCGACGGCGGCCAAACCACCAGGGAGAACGCCCAAGGGGTCTGCAAGCCCCACAACCTGGTCAAGGAGACCCCCGGCTGGAGCACCCGGGTCACCGACCCCCGCCCCGGACGCCACACAGTCGAGACGACCACCCCCACCGGCCACACCTACCGCTCCCAAGCACCCCCCGCGCTCCCGCCACCCGCCCGAGAGTGAGCGATGGCGTCCGTGGTGCTCACCCCCAGAAGCTGCGCCAGGGTCTGTGCGTCGTGATAGCGACGGGCGTTCAGGCCGGCCGCCGCCGCGGCGGCCACATTGGTGGCGGAGTCGTCGACGAAGACGCACGCCTCGGGTTCAACGGCGAGCTGGCGGCAGGCCTCCTCGAAGATGCCCGGGTCAGGCTTGCAGATGCCAAGCTCGGAGCTGTTGAGGACGACATCGAACTCGTCATGAATGCCCAACCGGGCAAGGTCGTCGCGCAGCCGGGTGGTGGCGTTCGTCAGAAGGCCGACATGCCAGCCGTCGCCCCGGGCTGATCGGAGAACCGTCAACACGCCACGGTCGACAACGCCAGGGGATTCGGACCATTCAGCGATCGCCAGCCGGGACGAGGCCCCGCAGACATCTTCCAGTCGGGTCGCGGCGTCGGTACGCCATTGCTCGTCGGTGATCCGGCCCGTCACCGCCTCGTGCAGCATGGACCCGTCGCCGAAGGCCGCCCTCAGAATGCTTCCTGCGGGCAGTGAATGCCTTCGCTCGACGGCGGCCTCACGCTCCGGATCCCACAGGCGCAGGACTCCGTCGAGGTCGATCAGCAAGCATCGGCGCACCAGGAGACCTCTCGCGCGGTGGGATCAGAGTGCGGCGAATCTACACAGCGGTCACCGAGGCGGTTCGACCCTGCGCAGGCTCCGGACCAGGGCCGGGATCATCACCGCCGCGGCGACGAGATGGAGCCCCAGCAGGGCGGTCACAGTCGCGGCGTCCGCCCCCGAGAACAGCGGCGGCACCAGCGAGAGCGGTCGCGAGCAGGCCGACACCGACGAGCCCCCGGAGGCGACCAGCAGTGCGACCCCGATCCGATGCCGGTGCCTCAATCACCTCCGTACCGAGTCGGGCGCTCATGCCGCTCCTCCGTCCGCCGGCAGACGCTCCAACAGCCCGAGCCGCGGGAACTGGTCGGCGTGGAAGGTGACGATCTCGGTGATCGCGCCCCCGGTGACCCGCAGCACGTCGATCGTCAGCGGCAGATGGGCGCCCTCCGACTCCCGCCAGAGGTAGAAGGCAACCGCGGGCTGCCGGTTCACCGTGGTGGGGATGCCACGCAGCCCCGCCAGCTGCTGGAAGCCGTCCTCGACCCAGCCGCGCACCACGTCGTCGCGGCCGACCGAGAGGCCCGGTGTGGGCGGCATCGAGCAGCGGACGTCGTCGCGCAGCAGGGTGGTGAGCGCGTCGATGTCGGTGGCCACGCTGGCCTCGGTGAACCGACGCACCAGATCCCGCGTCTCGGTGTCCTCCTCGCCGCCGGTCCAGTCCTGCCGCTCGGCGGGCAGGTGCTCCCGCATGCCTGCGCGGGCCCGCTGCAGCGCACTATTGACGGAGTTCACCGAGTCGCCAAGAAGGTCTGCGACGTCCTTCGCCGGCCACCCGAGCACGTCTCGCAGGATCAGCACCGCCCGCGGGCGCGGTGCGAGGTGCTGCACCGCGACCAGGTAGGCCAGCTCGATCGTCTCCCGGGCGAGCGACACGGCTTCCGGCTCGTCGTCGACGTCAGCGACCAGCTCGTCGAGCAGCCGGTCCGGATAGGGCTGCAGCCACAGCACCTCCCCGCCGGACGCGGGCTTGGGCCGGCGCTTGGCGAGCAGGTCCAGGCAGGCGTTGGTCGCGATCCGATAGAGCCAGGCCCGGAACGTCGACCGTCCCTCGAAGGTCTCGCGGCGCCGCCACGCCCGCAGGAGCGTCTCCTGCACGGTGTCCTCGGCGTCCTCGAACGACCCGAGCATCCGGTAGCAGTGCACGTGCAGCTCCCGGCGGTGCCGCTCCGCGAACCCCGAGAACGCCGCCTCGTCCATCTCGCCCAGACTGTTCACGCCCAACTCCTCCACCTGCGTGGCCACGCTCATCGCCTCATCCTTCCCACTCATCGTGTGCTGTCGTAGGTGTGACGGAGAAGGCCCCGAGAACTCATCACCACCGGACCGAGGGCAGGACGTGGGGGAGTGGTCACCTCGGCGACACCAGGGCGCCACTCGGCGCCGCCAGCATGTCGTCCATGACTGATCTCGGGCAGCCGCTGGGCCGGCGCACCCTCCTGACCACGGGCGGCCTCGCCGTCGCCGGGGCCGCGGGCCTCACCCTCGGCACCGCTCCGCGAGCCTCCGGCGCGCCGGCGCTGGTGAGCCGCCGGCTCACCCTCCCCTCCGGCGTGCAGAGCGGTGACGTCAGCACTCGCAGTGCCGTGCTCTGGGCCCGTTCCTCGGGGCCCGGCCGCCTGGTCGCCGAGGTGGTGAGCGGGCGCAAGCGGCGTACCGTCCGCGGGCCCTGGGCCACCGGCCGCAGCGACCTCACCGCGAAGATCCCGCTCCGCGGCCTCGCTCCGGGCCGGGAGTACGCCGTGGAGCTGGCGTTCGAGGACGAGCACGGCCGGCGCGGCGAACGGCAGGTCGCGACCTTCCGCACCGGTTCCGAGCGTGAGGAGGCGACCAGCTTCGTCTGGACCGGCGACACCTGCGGCCAGGGCTGGGGGATCAACCCCGACCTGGGCGGCCTCGTCGGCTACGCCGCGATGCACCAGACCCACCCCGACTTCTTCGTGCACGCCGGCGACACGATCTATGCCGACGGGCCGATCAGCGAGACCGTCACCGAGCCAGACGGACAGGTCTGGCGCAACCTGGTCACCCCCGAGGTCGGCAAGGTCGCCGAGACCCTCGCCGAGTTCCGCGGCCGGCACCGCTACACGCTGCTCGACGACAACGTCCGGGCGATGTACGCCGAGGTGCCCGTCGTGGCGCAGTGGGACGACCACGAGACCACGAACAACTGGTGGCCCGGCGAGGTGCTCGAGGACGAGCGCTACACCCAGGAGAGCCGGGTCGACGTGCTCGCCGCGCGGGCCCGCCGGGCCTGGCAGGAGTACATGCCGATCGCCGACCCCCGGGCGCACCGTCGTGGCGGTGGACATGGCGAGGGGTTCGCGCCGGCCCGGATCTACCGCAAGATCTCGCGCGGCAAGCACCTGGACGTCTTCTGCCTCGACATGCGCACGTTCAAGGACCCGAACACGCCGGGGCTGGAGAAGGAGCGCACCCACATCCTCGGCGCGGAGCAGGTCGCGTGGCTGATCCGCGAGGTGTCCCGGTCGACGGCGACCTGGAAGGTGATCTCCGCCGACATGCCGCTCGGCCTGGTGGTGCCCGACGGCGAGGTCAACCAGGAGAGCCTCGCCAACCGCGACGACGGCGCGCCCTTGGGCAAGGAGCTCGAGATCGCCGAGGTGCTGTCGTCGTTCAAGCGGCTGGGCGTGCGGAACACCTTGTGGATCACCGCCGACGTGCACTACTGCGCGGCGCACCGCTACGACCCCTCGCGGGCCGGGTTCACCGACTTCGACCCGTTCTGGGAGTTCGTCGCCGGGCCGATCGCCGCCGGCACCTTCGGGCCCAACGCCCTCGACGGCACGTTCGGACCCGAGGTGGTCTTCGCCCAGGCGGCGGACCGGCCCAACCAGTCGCCGCGCGCCGGCAACCAGTTCTTCGGGCACTGCGACATCGGCGCCGACGGGCGGATGACCGTGAGCCTGCGCGACCTCACCGGTGCCGTGCTGTGGTCCACCGACCTGGAGCCGGAGCCCGCCTGACGACCTAACCCCCAGGGGGGATAGGCGGCGCGCTATCGTCGAGGCCATGCGCACCCTGCGACGCCTCCTGCCTGTCGCCGCCCTGGCCGCGGTGCTGGCCCTGTCCGGCTGCTCGGACGACGAGACCCCGGCCGACGCCACCCCGACCACAGACGCCGTGAGCTCAGGCTCCGGATCCTGGATCGAAGTGCCTCGCGTGGAGGAGATCCAGGCCGCCGTCGAGTCGGGTGCGGAGGTCATCGACGTCCGCACTCCCGGCGAGTTCTCCGCCGGCCACCTGGAGGGCGCGCGCAACATCGACTTCAACGCGCCCGACTTCGCCGAGCAGGTCGCGAAGCTCGACCCCGAGACCAGCTACGTCCTCTACTGCGCCTCCGGCAACCGCGCCGGCCAGGCCCAGCAGCTGATGCTCGAGCAAGGGTTCACCGACGTGATGAACGCCGGCGGCTACGAGACCCTCGCGGCCGCCGGGTTCGCGACGAACAGCTAACACCCGCGACGGCCGGGCGGAAGGTCCTGCCTCAGGGTCCTGGGGGGGCAGACCGACCCGCTATGGGTCGCCGTCGGTGGCGGGGCTCGTCATCTGCCCTGGGCTGCAGGGCAGTGCGGGTCACGGGTCGGCCGGGTCATGCGGCGTAGCCGCACCGTCCTTCCCACTCGGGGTCGGTGAGCCCGGCGCAGCCGACCCACCCCACCCACACACGCCACCGGTCCTCACCAGCACCACGAAGCCCCGCGCAGCGGCGGATACACCAACCACGAGCGGCAGGTCACCGCGCGAACACCAACCACGAGCGGCAGGTCACCGCGCAAACACCAACCACGAGCGGCAGGTCAGCGGGTGATCACCAGCCACGCCGAGCCGCACCACCCCGCGACGTAGGCTTCCCGGCTGTGCAGTGCTCCCACTTCGAGGCCGGTCGTTGCCGGTCGTGTTCGTGGCTGGAGCGGTCCTACGACGACCAGCTGGCCGCGAAGGAGGGGCAGGTCCGGGGGTTGCTGGCGGCCTGGCCGGACCTGGCCTGGGAGGCCCCGGTGGGCAGTGCCGAGGAGGGCTTCCGCAACAAGGCGAAGATGGTCGTCGGGGGCACTGTCGAGCAGCCCACGTTGGGCATCCTGGACCCGCGCGGCGGTGGCGTCGACCTGCGCGACTGCCCGCTGCACAGCCCCGGCCTGCAGGCGGCCCTGCCGGTGCTTGCCGACTTCGTGGCGCGCGCCGCGATCGTTCCGTACGACGTGCCGGGGCGTCGCGGGGAGCTCAAGCACCTGCTGGTCACCGAGGCGCCCGACGGGCGGCTGATGGTGCGGTTCGTGCTGCGCAGCCAGGAGCCGGTGGCCCGCATCCGCAAGCACCTGCCGTGGCTGATCGAGGCACTGCCCCCGTTGGCGGTGGCGTCGGTGAACCTGCAGCCCGAGCACAAGGCGGTGCTCGAAGGGGAGCGCGAGATCGTGCTCACCGACGAGTCGTCGCTGACCATGCGGGTCAACGAGATCGACCTGCACCTGCGCCCGCAGAGCTTCTTCCAGACCAACACCGACGTGGCCGCCGCGCTCTATCGGCAGGTGCGTGACTGGGTCGACGAGGCCGAGCCTGCGTCGCTGTGGGACCTCTACTGCGGGGTCGGCGGGTTCGCCCTGCACTGCGCCCGGCCCGGCCGCCGGATCACCGGCGTCGAGACCAGTGCCGAGGCGGTCGCGAGCGCCGAGCGCACCCGGGACGGGCTCGGCCTGGACGCCGGCCTGGTGCGCTTCGTCGCCGGTGACGCGACGGCGTACGCCTTGGACTCGGCGCCGCCCGACGTGCCGGGCCTGGTGGTGGTCAACCCGCCGCGGCGGGGGATCGGCAGCGACCTGGCGGCCTGGCTCGACGGCTCCGGGGTCGACCGGGTCGCCTACTCCTCGTGCAACGCGCAGAGCCTGGCCCGCGACCTCGCGGCGATGCCGTCGCTGCGGCCGGTGCGGGGCCGGGTGCTCGACATGTTCCCGCAGACGGCGCACTACGAGGTCGCGGTGCTGCTCGAGCGTCACTGACCTCGGCGGCGCCCTTGTCGCGGGCCGGCGCCGGTGTTACCTCGGGTCGAGGTGATCGACGCCACCCCGGCGCCGGCTTGGGTTCGCGGGTGCCCGGCGGCGACCATCGAGGGCGCTGCAGTGCCGGCACCAGCCGGTGGCAGCGCCGACCGATGCCCCGCCAGGGGCCGCCTGGACCGCGCCGAGGCCCGTCCGTCGCCAGGTGTCACCGACAGCGATCGAAGGCGGGCGCGGGAGACCCGAGCAGGACGCCGTCGCGGATCGCGACGGCTCGGGGTGAAGCCGAGCGAAGCTCGGCCGGGCACTTGGCGCCCGAATCCGACAGGTCATCTTCCGCAGGCGTGCCGAGGAACCATCGTGACCCAGACCCGTCCCACGGGCGCCCTGCGCCGCGCCCGCACCACCGCCCTGCCCGCCCTGGCCGGCCTGCTCGCCGCGACCGTCCTGGCCGCCGCCCCGCCGGCCCAGGCCGCCGAGCTGAAGACGTCCGAGCGTGAGCGGGCCGCTCGGCCGAGCGCCCCGCGGCTCGGCACGAACGGCCGGGTGTTGCGGGTGGCCCGCGCCCAGGCCGGCGACCCCTATCGCTACGGCGCGGCCGGGCCGCACGCCTTCGACTGCTCCGGCTTCACCCGGTTCGTCTACCGGAGGGCGGCCGGCGAGGCGCTCCCGCACTCCTCCTCGGCGCAGGTCGGCCGGACCAAGCGGATCTCCCGCGGCTCCGCCCGCCCCGGCGACCTGGTGTTCTTCCACGACGGCGGCGGGGTCTATCACGTCGCGATCTACGCCGGTCGTGGTCGGGTGTGGCACTCGCCGCGCCCCGGCGAGCGGGTGCACCGTGCGCCGATCTGGACGCGGAGCGTCTTCTTCGGCCGGGTCCGCTGACCCGCTGGCGGACCGTCAGCGGCGCCGGCCGCGGCGCGGGCGGCTGAACTCGCGCGGGAAGGTCTCGGCGACCCGCTCCGACATGACCAGCTCGAAGGCGCTGTCGAGGGCCTCGGTCGCGAGCGTGCGCAGGTTCTCCAGCGACTGCTGCACGCTCGGCCACAGCTCCTCGGGCTGGCCGGCGTCCATGAACGGCTGCCAGACGCGGCGCAGGAACAGGTCGACGTAGATGCGGGCCACCCCGTCGGCGTGCTTGCGCAGCTGGGCCACCACGTTGAGGGCCTCGGCCGGCTCGAGGTCGAGGGCCTGCATCGCGGCCTCGCCGGCGGCGAGCAGCCGGGGGGCGAGCTCCTCGAGCTTGCCGTCGCCGAGGTCGCGCAGCAGGCCGAGCCGGACCGCCTTCGCCAGCAGTGCGCCGGCGTCGCCGTCGGTGGCCCCGAAGCGCTCGGCCAGGTCGAGGGCGGTGGTCACCGGCGCGTCGGTCGGGTCGCCGAACATGCCGCGGACCGAGCGGGTGAACCGCAGCAGGTGCTCGTCGGTGCGGCCCTCGGCGTCGAGCATCCGCGCGATCCCGTCGAGCTTGAGGCCCTCGGCCTGGAGGTCCTGGATCAACTGCACCCGGGCGACGTGCTGCCGGTCGTAGTAGCCGGTGCGGCCGCGCACCACCGGCGGCGGGAGGAGCTTGCGCGACTGGTAGGAGCGCAGGGAGCGGACCGTCACCCCGGTGCGACGGGAGAGCTCCTCGATGACGAACTCGTCGGACGGGGTCGGCTCGTCGGGCTCGGCGGGGCCCAGCGTCGGCTGGCTCACGTCGCGATCCTACCCCTTGTCATTGTTACATCGTTCGGTGTTACATGGACGAATGATGTATTCGTGGGGAGTCTCCGCACCGGGTGCCCAGACCCTGCTGGCCGCCGCCGAGCCGGCGACCGAGCGGCCGGCCGGAGCGGCGCCGGTCGACCAGGTGCTCATCGCCACCGGGGCGGCCTCGCTGCTGACGCTGCTGCTGGCCGTCGTGGTGCTCGGCCATCGCGGCCGCGGGCTGCGCGTGGTCGACGCGGCGCTGCGCGGCGTCGAGCGCAGCCGCCTCTTCGGCGGCCAGCCGGGCTGGGCGGCGCTGCCGCTGCTCGTCGCGATGCTCTCGCTGATGACCGCGCTGCTCGGCATGTACTGGGACATCGCCCTGCACATCGGCGTCGGCCGCGACGAGGGCCCGCTCGCCAACCCCGCGCACTACCCGATCATGTTCGGCCTGTTCGGCATCTCCGCAGCCGGCGTGCTCGCCTGCGCGCTGCCGCGCGGCGACGAGGCCGGCCCGGCTGCCGTGGGGCTCTCCCGCAGTTGGCGGGCCCCGGCGGGCGGGGTCCTGCTCACCGCGGCCGGCTCCTATGCCCTCCTCGGCTTCCCGCTCGACGACGTGTGGCACCGCATCTTCGGCCAGGACGTCACGCTGTGGGGTCCCACCCACCTGATGCTGATCGGCGGAGCCGGTCTCTCCCTGGTCGCGATGGCGGTGCTGCACGAGGAGGGCCGGGTCTCGGCGTCGTCGGACACCGCGCTGCCC
Source organism: Nocardioides ferulae (assembly GCF_003660455.1). Taxonomy (GTDB): domain Bacteria; phylum Actinomycetota; class Actinomycetes; order Propionibacteriales; family Nocardioidaceae; genus Nocardioides; species Nocardioides ferulae. Next base: position 377,329 of record NZ_QZVR01000004.1, read on the forward strand.
GAGCGGCCGCTGGGGCGCTTCCTGCAGCGCAGCTTCCTGATGGGTGGGCTCCTGATCGGCCTCAGCGTGTTCCAGGCCGAGTTCGACTTCGGCGTGCCGCAGTTCCGGCTGGTGCTGCAGCCACTGCTGATCGCGGTCGCCGCCGGCCTCGCCCTGGTCACCGCGCGCCTGTGGGTCGGTGCCGGAGGGGCCGTGGCCGCCGCGGTCTTCTACCTGGCCGTCCGCGGCGGGGTCAGCCTGATCGTCGGGCCCGGCCTCGGCGAGCTCTTCGCCGCGGTGCCGCTCTACCTCGCCGAGGCGCTGCTGGTCGAGCTGGTCGCCCTGCGCCTGGCCCGCCGGCCGCTGCTGCTCGGCCTGGTCTCCGGCACGGCGATCGGCACCCTCGGGTTCGCCGCCGAGTACTGGTGGACCGGCGTCGCGTTCCGGCTGCCCTGGACCCCCGACATCCTCGTCGAGGGCGTCCTCCTCGCCGTGGTCGGCGGGGTCGCCGGGGGCCTGCTCGGCGCCCTGCTGCACCTCGGGCTGACCCGCCAGCTGCACGGCGTACGCCGCCCCGGCCTGCTGTTCGCCCTGTCCGTCGCCGCGATCGCGGCGGCCACCGTGGACGGGGTGCTGGCCACCACGCCGGAGGACCTCTCGGCCCAGGTGGTCGTGCTGGAGCGGTCGCAGGCCGGAGGCGAGGAGCACGTGCAGGCCGAGTTCCGGTTCGGTCGCGAGCCGGTGGACGGCGAGCCGGCCTGGCTCACCGTCACCGGCTGGCAGGGCAGCACCGACGGCGACGGGCTGCACGTCGACCACCTCGAGCAGGTCGACTCCACCACGTGGCGCACCACCGAGCCGCTGCCGGTCGACGGCACCTGGAAGTCGATGGTGCGGCTGCACGACGGGCGCCACCTCACCGCGATGCCGGTCTACCTGCCCGCCGACGCCGCCATCGACGAGCCGGAGATCGCCGCCGAGTCGGGGGTCGAGCGCGACTTCGCCGAAGAGACGCTGATCCTCCAGCGCGAGCTCGAGGACGACGTGCCGGGCTGGCTGTGGGGTGTCGCGGGGCTGGTCGTCCTGCTGTGCTCGCTGCTGCTCGTGCTCGGCCTCGGCTGGGGTGTGCAGCGCTTCGCGCGGGCCGGACGGCCCGGTGCCCAGGAGCGGGTCGCGACGCCCGTCGGCTGACGGGGCGCGCGCGCCCGACTCGGCGTGCCCCGGCCGCCGAAGCGACCGGGGCACGCGTCGCGGAGAGACACTCCCCGCCGGGTTCCAGACGCACTGAGCCGGGTGTTGGCGCCCGGAGCCTGGTGACCCCAGTCTGGCGGGCCGTCCGGCCGGCCAGCAGAGTCCTTGGTCCTGGCGCGGCCGGGACCGGGCCCTGGGCGCGGCGAGGTCAGGTCACTACCCGGATCTCGGCGCCCAGCAGGGCACCCTGCCGCAACTCGAGGTCGTCGCCGGACCAGAACCGTCCCGGGTCGTAGTAGTTGGTGGGGCGGTCGGCGTCGAGCAGGCCCATCGCGGTGTACGTCGCCGCCACCACCTCGGCGCAGTAGGTCATCTCGACCGACGCGGGGCGGCGTACGCGGCCGCGCAGCCAGCGCCCCGCCAGGGCCGCCGTGGCCGGGAACGGGGTCCCGTCGAGCCGGGCGATGGTGCGCAGGAGGGCATCCTCCATGGCGGGGGTCACCTCGGCGTCGAGCTGGCGCAGCCAGGCGCGCTGCTCGTAGCGGCCGCTCCACTGCTCGACGGCCTCGCGCAGGTCGTGCAGCTGCACGCCGCGATGGTGGTTGCCGCTCCACACGTCGACCAGCCCCTTGCCCAGCTCCGCGTGCCACATCAGCGGCGGGAGGTCGTCGATCACGACCGCCATGCCGACGTGGTTGACCGGTGCGTTGGTGAGGACCCGGATAGCGTGGTCCGCGGCCGACCGGCCCCGGAACAGCCACAGGTCGCCGGTGCGGGTCAGGTCGGCCGCCTGGTCGAGGCTGAGCCGGCTCTCGGTCTGCGTCATGCGGCTCCTCGGTCTCGGTCGGGGCCGCTGGGAGCCCCGGATGGACAGGTCACGAGAGGAGGCCGCGGTGAAGCTGTGGAAGGTGCTGGGTCTGGCGGGGTTGGCGGGAGTCGCGGCCACCGGCGCCATCATCGCGCGCGACCAGCGTCAGCGGGCGCAACTCGGCCCCGAGGAGGTGCGGTCGCGGCTGCACGAGCGGCTCCGCGAGTCGGCTGCCGCTCCGGAGTCCGAGTCGCCCGCTGCCGGGACCGAGACGCAGCAGCGGCGCCCCGCGTGGCGGCGCCTGGTGCCTCGGCGCGGAGTGCGCTGACGCTGAGCGACCCGGCTGATCGACCGGTGGCCGAGCGGCCGCGGTGGCCGAGCGGCCGCGGTGGCCGAGCTTGCCGAGGCTCAGGCGGTGCGGGAGGTCGGGTGGGGGGCCGGACGCCGCCGGGTGAGGACGTGCTTGACGAACGGAGCCTCGTCGAGGCCGAGCATCTCCACCAGCTCGATGGTCTCAGCCGGGCTCAGCCGGGCGTCACGGGCCAGGCGCGCGGCCTGGGCGGTGACGCTGGCGTACTGCTCGGCCGTGATCGCCGGGATCGGGTCGTCCAGGCGTGAGTTGAAGTGGGGGTCTCGGGGTTGGGTGGCGCGCATCGTGGGTCGCCTCCTGGCTGACGGGCTGGATGAGGTGGGTGGATGCCCCCCTCATCGACCGGTGCGCCGGGGTTGTGAGGAGTTGTCCGGCCGGTCCGGCGGCGATGGGCGTGGGGCCGCGGTTCAGGCCTCGTGGCTGAACCCGAGGACCAGGGCCGAGACGACCTGTTCGCTGAGTCCGTCCTCGCCGAGGGTGCTCTCGCCGAGGTGGAGCTGGCCGAGCGAGTGCAGGTGGAGGGCGACCACCATCTCGGCGAGCTGCTCGGTGCTCACCACCGGGGCGCGGCCGAGGCGGCGCAACACGTCGGCGATCACCTCGACCAGCTCGGCCCGGAGCCGGCGGGTGTGCTCGGCCAGCACGGCGCGGGCCCGGTCGTCACGGAGTGCGAGCAGCGTGAACTCGGCCTGGATGATGAACCAGCTGCGGCCGTAGCGGCGGATCGAGTCCAGGACGTCGCCGATCGAGGCCAGGGTGAACTCCTCCTCGGGGACCTCGGCGATCGCGACGCGGGCGGCCTCGAGCATCTGGGTGGCGCCGCGCTGGAAGACCTCGAAGAAGACCTCGTCGATCGAGGAGAAGTTCGAGTAGAAGGCGCCGCGGGTGAACCCGGCCGCGCCGACGAGGTCGTCGACGGTGACCCGCTTGAGGCCGTGCTCGACGAACACGTCGAGGGCCGCCTCGAGCAGGCGCTCCCGGGTGTGCTCCCGGCGCCGGGTGGTTCGCGGTGTGGCGGGCTGCGAGGTGATGGTCGCCTCCTCTCGATACGTTTCTGTATTGAATACGTTACCGTATTGAACGTGTCCTCCTTCCTCTATCGGCTCGGCCGTGTCGCCGCGCACCGGGCCCGCCTGGTCGTCGCCTGCTGGCTGGCGGCGCTGCTCGCCCTCGGCGTCGCCGCGATCGGTCTCGGCGGCCAGCTCCAGCAGAACCTGACGATCCCCGGCACCGAGTCGCAGGAGGGCATCGACCTGCTCGACCAGCGCTTCCCGGTGCTCGCCGGCACCAGCGGCCAGCTGCTGTTCGTGGCTCCCGACGGCCAGCGGATCACCGAGCACCGCGACCAGGTCCGCGAGGTGCTGCGCCGCGTCGAGGACGTCGAGCACGTGCGGCTGGTGGTCGACCCGTTCGCCGACGGCTACGCCCATGCCCTCTCCGAGGACGGCCGCCACGCGCTCTCGCAGGTGCAGCTCGACGTCAAGCTCGACGAGCTGGACCCCGACACGGTCGCCGCCCTGGAGGACGCCGCCCAGCTGCCGGAGGGGAGCGCGCTCGAGGTGCACCTCGGCGGTTCGATCTTCACCACCACCGAGGTGACCGTCAGTGCCACCGAGGCGGTCGGCGTGGGGCTCGCGCTGATCGTGCTCGCGGTCACCTTCGGCTCGTTGCTGGCCGCCGGCATGCCGATCCTCACCGCGCTGCTCGGCGTGGCCGTGACGATGGCCGGGGTGCTGGCGGCGGCGTCGGTCGCCACGATCACCAGCACCACCCCGACCCTGGCGCTGATGATCGGGCTGGCGGTCGGCATCGACTACGCGCTGTTCATCGTGTTCCGGCACCGCACCCAGCTCGCCTCCGGCATGGACGTCGCCGAGTCCGTCGCCCGCTCGGTCGCCACCGCCGGCAGCGCGGTGATCTTCGCCGGCGCCACCGTGGTCATCGCGCTGTGCGGCCTCGTCGTCGCCCGCATCCCGTTCCTGTCGGTGATGGGCTTCGCCGCCGCGGCCGGCGTCGCCGTGGCCGTGGCCGTCGCGGTCTCGTTCGTGCCCGCCCTGCTGGCCCTGGCCGGCGAGCGCCTCCGCCCACGCCCGAGCTCGCGCGCCGCCCGGCACGCGCTCGCCTCACCCGACGACGGGCACACGATGGGCGCCCGCTGGGTCGCGGCCGTGACCAGGCTCCCCGCCCTCACCCTCGTCCTGGTCACCGCCGCGCTGCTGGTGATGGCACTCCCGGCCAAGGACCTCCAGCTCGGGCTGCCCGACAACGGCACCAAGGAGCCCGGGTCGACCCCGCGGGTCACCTACGACCTGGTCAGCGACGCCTACGGCCCCGGCTACAACAGCCCGCTGCTGGTGACCACCGACATCATCCGCACCACCGATCCCGTCGGCGTGATGGAGCGGCTCGGGCAGGACCTCGCCGCCCTCGACCGGGTCGCCGCGGTGCCGCTGGCCACGCCGAACCCCGACGCCGACCTCGGCATCGTGCAGGTCGTGCCCGAGACCGGCCAGACCGACCCGGCCACCGCCGACCTGGTGCGCCAGATCCGCGAGCTGCGCCCCGAGCTCGAGGCCAGATACGACGTCACCGACCTCAAGGTCACCGGCCAGACCGCCGTCACCATCGACGTCTCCGACCGGCTCTCCGGTGCGCTGCTGCCGTTCGGCGTCGTCGTGGTGGGGCTGTCCCTGCTGCTGCTGACGATCGTGTTCCGATCCGTGGCGGTGCCGCTCAAGGCCACGCTCGGCTACCTGCTCTCGGTGCTCGCCTCCTTCGGGGCCGTCGCCGCCGTCTTCGAATGGGGCTGGCTGGCCGAGACGCTGAACGTCGCCCGGGTCGGCCCGGTGATCTCGTTCCTGCCGATCATCTTGATGGGCGTCCTGTTCGGCCTCGCCATGGACTACGAGGTCTTCCTGGTCTCGCGGATGAGCGAGGAGTTCGTGCACACCGGCGACGCCACCCGGGCCGTGACCGCCGGCTTCGCGGCCAGCGCCCGCGTGGTGACCGCCGCCGCCGTGATCATGATCTGCGTCTTCGCCGCCTTCGTGCCGCACGGCGACTCGATCGTGAAGCCGATCGCGCTGGGGCTGGCCGTCGGGGTGTTCGTCGACGCGTTCCTGGTGCGGATGACCCTGGTGCCCGCCGTGATGGCGCTGCTCGGCCACCGCGCCTGGTGGCTGCCCGCCCGGCTCGACCGGCGGCTGCCGCACCTCGACGTGGAGGGCGCGGGCCTGCAGGCGCACCTCGACCACGAGGACTGGGTACGCCGCCACGGCGAGGCCGCGGTGCGGGCCGAGGAGGTGCTGCTCGTCGACGAGCACGGGGCGCCGCTGCTCGCCCCCGTGTCGCTGGTGGTGCACCCCGGCAGCCTGCACGTGGTCTCCTCCGACGACCGGGTCGCCCGCAAGGCGCTGCTCGCCGCGCTCGCCGGCCGGTTCGACATCGCCGGCGGCACCCTGGTCGTGCAGGGCCGGCTGCTGCCCAGCGAGGCGCTCGCGGTGCGCGCCCAGGTCTGGCACTTCGACCGGATGCCGCCGCTCGACCGGCTCCGTGACCTGGCCGAGCGGGCCGGCCGCGGGCTGCTGGTCGTCGTCGACGACGTCGACCTCCAGGGCGGACCCGACGCACAGGCCCACCGCTGGACGGGGCTCGCCGAGCTCACCGCCGGGGGCGCCACCGTCGTCGCCGGCGCCCGCACCGCGCCACCACCCGGCGTACCGCACCGGGCGTGTGTGCTCGCCGCCGCGGACCCGGCCGACCGAAGCCGTCCCGCCCGCACCGACTCCGACCGGGAGGTCCTCGCGTGAACCGACACCGCCCGCTGGTGAGACTGCTGCTCGCCGTCGTGCTGCTGCCCGCCGCCCTCGGCGCCCTCGCCCTGTGGTCGCTCTCCGAGCGGGTCGACGACCTCGACCAGGCGCCCGCGGCCGTCGTGAACCTCGACCGGCCGGTGCAGTCCGGGGAGGGCGGGCAGCAGCAGACGATCGCCGCCGGCCGGCTGCTCGCGGCCGGGCTCACGGCCCCCGACGACCCCGACCAGCAGGTGCTCGGCTGGGAGCTCACCGACGCACGCGACGCCGAGGCCGGGCTCGCCGACGGCAGCTACCACGCGGTGCTGACGATCCCGCGTGACTTCTCCGAGACGCTCGCGGGCCTGGCCGAGAACCGTCCCCGGCAGGCCGGGATCACCGTGCGCACGGGTGACGTCTCCGGGGCGGTGCTGGGCAGCCTGACCGACCAGGTGGGCGCGGTCGCCGCGGCCGAGCTCGGCCAACAGATCACCTCGACCTACCTCGAGGGGCTCTATGGAGAGACCTCCCGACTCGCGGTCCGGCTCGGTCGGGCCGCCGACGGCGCCGATCGGCTGGCCGGCGGCGCCACCGACCTGAGCGACGGCGCCACCCGGCTCGGGGCCGGCGCCCGGGAGCTGGCGGCCGGACTGGGCACCCTCGCCGGTGGGGCGGACCAGCTGCGCGAGGGCAGCAGCGTCGTCGACGGCGGGGTCGGCCGGCTCGCCGGCGGCCTCGGGCAGCTCTCCAGCGGTGCGGGGGACCTCTCCGTGGGGGCCGAGCGACTCGGCGACGGAGTCGCCCGGCTGGGCAGCGGCACGACCGAGCTCGCCACCGGAGCGGACGATCTCGCCGACGGCGCCGACGACCTCGCGACCGGCCTGGGCCGGCTGCGAGAGCAGCTGCGGCCGATGCCCGAGCAGACCGACCGCCTCGCCGACGGCGCCGGCCAGGTCAGCGACGGCGTGGGCGGTTGGGCCCGGGTGCTGCAGGGCTGGCAGCAGGCCTGCGCCGGCGACCCCTTGTTGGTGCGGTACGCCGCGCTGTGCGCCGGCACCGAGCAGGCGGTCGGCGCGGACGGCGGCACCGCCGATCGGCTCGTGGCCGGTTCGACCGCGGTCGCCGAGGGCACCCGTGAACTGGCCGACGCCAGCCCGGCGCTCCTCACCGGGGTCACCGACGCGGCCGAGGGCGCGGGCCGGCTCGGCACCGGCGCGCGTCGCCTGGCCGATGGTGCCGAACGGCTGGCCGGGGGAGCGCAGCGGCTGGCCGCCGGCGCGGGCACCCTGAGCGGCGGCGCCGGGGATCTCGCCGACGGAGCCACGTCGGCCTCCGCCGGTGTCACCGAGCTGGCCGGCGGCACCGCCCGCCTCGAGCAGGGTGCCGGCGAGCTCTCGGCGGGTGTGCACGAGGCCAGGGGCGGGGCCGCGGAGCTGGCCGCCGGTGCCGGCCGGCTCGCCGAGGGAGCCGGCGAGCTGGAGTCCGGCTCCGGCGAGCTGGCCGACCGGCTCCGACAGGGCGTCGACCAGGTGCCGAGCCAGACCGAGGAGGAGCAGCGTCAGGCGGCCCAGGCCGCCGCCCAGCCGGTCACCAGCCGCACCGAGCGGGCCGAGGCCTCCGCCGCGGACACCGTCGCCCCGGCCGTGCTGGCGCTGGCGCTGTGGATCGGCGCTCTGGTGCTCTTCCTGGTCCGGCCGGCCCTGCCTCCCGAGCGGCTGGCCGAGGCCGGCCTCCCGCTGCGGGTCGCCCTGGCCGGCTGGCGGCCGGCCGCGCTGCTCGGAGCGCTCCAGGGGCTGCTCCTGCTGTCGGTGCTGGGGCCCCTCGACGTCGGGGTCGCGCACCTGGCCGGCCTGGTCGGCGTACTGCTGGTGTCGGTGCTCTCGTTCGCGGCGGTCAACCAGGCGCTCGTGGCCGCGCTGGGTGCGCGCCGTGGCTGGGTGGCCTCGATCGGCTTCACGCTGGTGCAGACGCTGACGCTGAGCGGGTTGGTGCCGATCGACTCCGCTCCGGCGGTGCTGCGCGCCCTGCACGGCGTCCTGCCGGTGCCGGTCGCCGCCGACCTGGTCCGGTGGGCGCTGCTCGACACGGGCGCCGGGCTCGCGGGTGGCGTGCTGCTGCTCCTGGCCTGGGGCGGCGCGGGACTCGTGCTCAGCGTCCGGGCCGCCCGGCGCGCGGCCCGGCTGAGCATCGACGACGTCCGCGCCGCGGCCGGAGAGGACGTCGACCGCGAGCTGGCGATGACACACTGACCGGGTGCCCGACGACTTCCTGGTCGCCCGCAACCCCGACGACGAGTCGACGCTGCCCTTCCTGCTGCGCATCCCGCTGGGGTCGCGGGGAGTGATCCTGAAGGCGCGCGAGTCGTGGCCGCGCACCAGCAAGGTCTACTGCCACCGGGTGGAGGAGTGGCCGGCGGACGCCCAGATCGTCGAGCGGGTGCCGGTGCGCAGCTGCGTCCAGCGCGGTGCCGCGGTCGACCTGGTGCTCGACCGCGGCCGGGAGAACCGGTCGCAGCTGGTGTTCACCCGGGTGAAGGGGCGGCCGGCGATCTTCTGGCAGACCGCGCGGACGACCCGGCAGGCGCGGCCGGGGGTGGCGGTGCCCAAGGCCCGGGCCTCGGGTGTGGCGGGTCTCCAGATCGTCGTCGACTCCCGCGAGCGGTATGCCTTCCGGTTCGGCGACCAGCAGGTCGTGCTCGAGAAGGGGGCGCTGCCGGCCGGCGACTACGGCGTGCTGCGCGACGGCCGGCTGCTGGCGAGCGTGGAGCGCAAGAGCCTCCAGGACCTGGTGTCGTCGTTGACGTCCGGCAAGCTGCGCTACCAGCTGGCCGAGCTGGCGACGCTGCCCCGGGCCGCAGTGGTGGTGGAGGACAGGTACTCGGCCGTGTTCCGGCTCGACCGGGTGCGGCCGGCCGTGGTCGCCGACGCGCTCGCGGAGTGCCAGGTGCGGTGGCCGCAGGTGCCGATCGTGTTCTGCGAGACGCGCCCGCTGGCGCAGGAGTGGACCTACCGCTTCCTCGCTGCCGCCGTGACCGGACTCGACGAGGAGGAGCACGGGAGCGTCGTGGTGGCGGCGCTGGCCGAGGCGCCCGCCCTCGCGCCCGCGGCGCCCACTCCGGCGCAGGTGCGGGCCTGGGCGCAGCGCGCGGGGTACGACGTGTCCGACCGCGGGCGGGTGCCGCAGCGTCTCGTCGCGGCCTACCAGGCGGCACACGGCGGCTGACGGACGAGGGGCCGGGCAACCGTCTTTCAGTCGGCGCGCCGAGACGAAAGTCGGATGCGGTGCGGACCGCTCCATCGCTACCGTCGAGGCACACCGATCACCCCCTGCTCGAGGTTCCGCCATGTCCCGCACCCCCGCTCCCCGCCGCACCTGGCAGGCCCTGTCACCGGCCGAGAAGCAGCAGCGACTCGCCACCCTGCGCCGTCGCCAGCAGCGGCAGATCGAGCACGAGGCCCGGATGCTGGTGCGTCACCTCGGCTGATCGACTCAGCCGGCCAGCTCGCGCCGGTCGTCGGGCAGCCTGCGGGTCAGGCCGCGGCGGTCCAGGTGCTCCAGCAGCGGCAGCGCCACCCGGCGGGAGGTGCCCAGCAGGGCCCGGGCCTGGCTGATGGTGAACGGCTGAGGCAGGTCGGCCAGACGCGCCGCCGCGACCTCGGCGGCGTCGGGCAGCAGCACGATGCCCGGCGCCACCCGCAGCAGCCGCCCGGCCCGGGCCGCCGCGGCGGCCCGGCGGTCGTCGAGGCCGAGCTCGCGCAGCCGGTCGGCGGTGGGGGCGGCGAACGGCCCGTCGGCCAGGTCGGCCTCGAGGGCCGCGATCGCCCGGACCAGGTCGGCGGGCAGGCCGCCGCGTCCGTCGACGACGACCCTCCCCTCGTGCACCCGCAGCGGCTCGCGCACCAGCGCCGGGAGCACCTCCGCCGGCAGCCCGATCCGCTCCGCCGCGACCGCGACCGGCAGCCCCGGGTCGAGCGGGTGGGAGTCGTCGTGGGCACGGACCGCGGCAGCGAGCGCCCTGGCGCCCTCCTCGACCCGGTGAGGCCCGACCCACCAGCCGCCCGCAGCGACCGAGCCCGCCGGCGGGTCCGAGGTGGGTACGCCGAGCCGCCGCAGCAGGTCGGCGTCGACCAGGCCGCGGCGCCGGAGCTCGTCGGCGAGGTCGGGCGCTCCGGTGTGCGCGGCCAGGTTCGCCGCGCGGGCGGCCGCGGCGCCACGCCGCCGCAGCGCGGGGGGAGCCGGGTCGAGCACCCGCACCCCCCAGATCCGCCGGCTGCCGGGGTCGCGCAGCAGGGCCCGGTCGCCGACCCGCAGCGGCAGCGGCCGGCCCAGGGTCAGCCGGGCCAGGCCCCGTGCCGCGTCGAGCGGGCGGGTGCGGGCGGCCACCGAAGTGGCTCCGACGTGCAACACCGGCCCCGCGGGAAGCGGCCGGTCGAGGTCACCGGAGAGCCGCACGTCGACCACCTCGGTCAGGTGCCAGGCGCCGGGTGTCAGCAGCACCGACTCGCGATCGGCGGTGTCCACGCCGTCGCCGGTCAGGTTCACCGCGACCCGGGCGACGCCGGTCGCCTGCTCCACCGGCTCGCCCAGCGACTGCACGGCCCGCACCCGGACCGGTGCCGTGCCGGCAGGGGTGAGCAGGTCGAGCGAGTCGCCGGCGCGCACCGTCCCGGCCGGCAGGGTGCCGGTGACGACGGTGCCGGCGCCGCGCACGGTGAACCGGCGGTCCACCCAGAGCCGGACATCGGCCGTGGGGGAGGGGGCGGGCAGCCGCCGGACCATCTCGGTCAGCCGGGAGCGCAGCTCGTCGAGACCGAGCCCGGTCGTGGCGCTGACCGGGAGGACGGGCGCACCCGCCAGCCCGGTCGCCGCGAGCTCGCCGGTGGCACGCGCGGCTGCCGGGCCGGGGTCGGCGAGGTCGGACCGGGTGACGGCCACGACCCCGTGCCGCACCCCGAGCGCGTCAAGCGCGGCGAGATGCTCGGCGGCCTGCGGCATCCACGGGTCGTCGGCGGCGACCACGAACAGCACGGCCGGCACCGGCCCCACACCGGCCAGCATCGTGGGCACGAACCGCTCGTGGCCGGGGACGTCTACGAACGCGACGTCGCCCGGGCTCGGCAGCCCGGGCAGATCCGGCAGCGTGGTCCAGGCATAGCCGAGCTCGATGGTGAGCCCGCGCCGCTTCTCCTCCGCCAGCCGGTCGGGATCGGTGCCGGTGAGGGCGCGCACCAGGGTGGACTTGCCGTGGTCGACATGTCCCGCGGTCGCGACGACGTGCACCGTGCCCCGCCTCAGCCCGCCGGGGTCGGCGCGGTGGGGGGTGCGGCGACCGCGCGGCGTACGGCGTCGGCGAGCGCGGCGTCGTCGGCCGCCGGCACGGCGAACAGGTCGAGCAGCAGCCGGCCCCGCTCGACCCGGCCGACCACCGGCGTCACCGGGTCCGAGCGCAGCGGGCCGGCCAGCCGCTCGGGGAGTGCGATGGCGGCGCTGGGCAGGTCGACACCGGGAGCGCCGCCACCACCGACCGCGGCCACGGAGTCGACGGCCTCGGCGTCCATCGCGTGGAGGTCGGCGGCCAGCCGCTCGGCGCGGCGCCGCAGCTCCGCGAGCGGCGTGTCCAGCGCCGCCGGCACCGGCGGGGCCGGCCCGGTGAGGGTGGCCTCCAGGGCGGCCAGCGTGAGCTTGTCGACGCGCAGGGCGCGCGCGAACGGGTGGCGCCGCAGCCGCTCGACCAGGTCGGCGTCGCCCAGCATCAGCCCGCACTGCGGCCCGCCGAGCAGCTTGTCGCCGGAGGCGGTGACCAGGTCGGCACCGGCCCGGAGCGCGGCGGCGGCGCTGGGCTCGTCGGGCAGCCGTGGGTGCGGGGCGAGCAGGCCGGAGCCGATGTCGACGACCACCGGGACCGGCAGGGTGGCGAGCTCGGCGACCGGGACCGACGAGGTGAAGCCGGAGACCAGGAAGTTCGAGGGGTGCACCTTGAGCACGAAGGCGACGTCGGGGTCGGCGGCCACCGCTTCCTCGTAGTCGGCGCGCCGCACCCGGTTGGTGGTGCCGACCTCGCGCAGCCGGGCACCGACCGACTCGAGCAGCTCGGGGATGCGGAACCCGTCGCCGATCTCGACCAGCTCGCCGCGGGCCACCACGACCGTGCGGCCCGCGGCGAGGGCGCAGGTGGCCAGGGCCAGCGCCGCCGCGCCGTTGTTGACCACGTGGACGCCGCCCGCGTCGGGCGCGGCGGCGCCGAGCGCGGCCAGCGCCGATCTGCCGCGTCGTCCGCGCCGTCCGGTCTCGAGGTCGAGCTCGACGTCGGTGGCGCCGGCCGCCACTGCGATCGCCTCGACGGCGGCGGCCGACAGCGGGGCGCGGCCGAGGTTGGTGTGCACCAGCACGCCGGTGGCGTTGAGCACCGGGCGCAGGGCGGTCGCCGCCGGTGGCAGCGCGGCCACCGCGGCGTCGGCGACGTCGTGGGGCGCCAGCTCTCCGGCGCGGCACCGCTCCAGCGCGCCGGCGACCGCGCCCTTCACGATCCGCGGACCGAGGCTCTCGGCGGCGGTACGCAACCGGGGGTCGGCCAGCACGGTGTCGGTGCGCGGGGTCGACCGCCGCGGGTCGTCGGCGGGGAGCTGGTCGGTCGGCACGGGTTCCTCTCGAGAGGCGAGTGGCCATTGTGCCCGCCCCGGGGAAGGCGAACGCCCGGCCGATGGCACCGGCCGGGCGTTCGCGACGTCGAGGACGTCAGTGGTGCGGGGTGGTCAGCGGGTGACCTTCACGACGACCTTGGCGCTGCTGCCCGAGATCGACTTGTTGCCGGCGTACTTGACGGTGAACTTGTGCTTGCCGACGGGCAGCTTGCCGAGCTTGATGACCGCGGTGCCGTTCTTGAGCGTGGCGCGGGCCTTCTTCTTGCCCTTGACCGCGACGACCTTGCCCGCGGCCGCGCCCATCTCGTCCTCGACGCTGACCTTGATCTTGGCGACCTTGCCCTTCTTGACCTTCACCGACTTCGGCGCGGTCAACGTCGAGCTCTGCTTGAGCAGGACGAAGTCCTCGATGACGGCCCCGGGCGCCTCGTCGGTGAGGGCGCAGTCGAGAGTCATCGGCTGAGCGCCGCCCTCGGTGGTGAGGCTGAACGCCTCGGGCAGGAAAGCGTCGTAGGTGCCGGGCGTCGGGGTGGTGAACGCCTCGTTCACGCCCTCGGCGTTCCAGGTGGAACCGTCCTCGGAGAACTCCCCCTGCAGCGGGACCGGAACGCCGCTGTCGCCCATGTCGAAGCCGAAGTCCTCCGACGAGGCCCCGGTGATGCCCTGGCTGGTGATCACTCCCGCCACGAAGTCGGGAACGGTGGCGCTCGCGGTGACCGGCAGCAGACCGGCCATGACGTTGGCCCCGGCCCAGTACTGCGGCACGGGGAGCGATCCGGTGACGGTGAGATCGAAGGTGCCGACCGGGGTCGGGCCCAGGGAGCAGGCGTAGGTGTTGGTCACCGTCGCGGCGTGCGCGGCGGTCGAGCCGAGCCCGACGAGGGTGCCGGCGGCGAGGGCGGTGGAGGCCGCTGCGACGGTGGCGCGGCTGGACAGACGACGGAAATTCAAGGGGATCCCTCCCGAGTGACAAGGGCTACCACTCGGTAGCCTGGCAGGAGCCTAACCCGGTTCGCGTGACGGCGGACACAGACCCTGGATTAGTCCTCGAGCCGGAGGACGGGTCGACCATCGGGTGCACTACGCTCGGCGCGATGTCCGTCGAGTCGCGCCAGGTCTTCCTGCATGTGGGGATGCCGAAGACCGGCACCACGTTCGTGCAGTCCGTGCTGCACGCCTCGCGCGACCAGCTGCACGCCCAAGGCGTCGCGCTGCTGCCCCAGACCCGGCAGGAGCACTTCTGGGTGGGGCTCGACGTCCGCGGCGTGGTGCACCCCGAGCACGATCCGCCGCGCGCGCAGACCGCCTTGGAGAGGTTCCGTCGGTCGCTGACCGTGGTCGACACCCCCCGAGTTTTGTTCTCCGACGAACTGGTCGGCGGGGCCGGCGACGAGTCGATCGGCCGGTTCGTCCAGGCCTGCGGCGACGCCGAGGTGCACGTGATCGTCACCGTACGCAGCCTCTCGCGACTGCTGCCGTCGGCGTGGCAGCAGCGGGTCCAGGACGCCTCGCCCCAGACGTTCGACGACTTCCTCGCGAAGGTCCGCGCCGGCGAGGGCTGGGTCGGTGAGCGGTTCCGGGCGAACAACGACGTGCGCGACATCATCGCCCGCTGGTCCCAGCACGTGCCGCTCGAGCGCATCCACGTGGTGACGATGCCCGGAGCCGGACAGGACCCGCGCAGCCTGCTGCAGCGGTTCTGCGATGTCGTCGGGGTCGATCCCGAAGGTTTCGACGAGGGCGACGCCGTCCGCAATCCGTCGCTGGGCCGCGTCCAGGCAGAGCTGCTGCGGGCGGTGAACCAGGACGTCCCCAAGGAGTTGCGCAGCCGGCATCATTACGTCGCGGTGAGCAAGCGGTGGCTGACCGTCGAGCACCTGACCCGCCAGGAGAGCCAGCCGGTGCGGCTCCCGGCGGAGGCGCGCGAGTGGTGCGCCGATTGGTCCCAGGAGATCATCGACTTCCTGCGCCACTCCCCGGTGCAGGTCGTCGGCGACCTCGACGACCTGCGCGCCCCGGATCGCGACTTCGAGGATCAGCCCCCGGTCACCGCCGAGCAGGTCGCCGACTCCGCGATCCGCGCGCTCCGCTCGATCTCGCTGGAGCGGGTGGAGGAGACCGCCGCCAGGAGGGCCGAGCAGAAGGCCCGTCGTGAGCAGGCCGAGCAGGAGCGGCGAGCCCGGGCGGCCGCCGCCCGCGCCGCTGCCGAGGCCGCCGCCAAGGTGCCCCCGCCGTCGCTACCGCGGCGCGCGGTGCGGAAGGTCCGCCGGGTCCTCGGCGGCTGACGGTTCGAGTGGCGGAGGCGGACGGGAATCGAACCCGCCGGACCCGGCTACCGGGCCCCTACGGTGTTGAGGACCGCGCCCGTCACCAGACGAGGAACGCCTCCGGCAGTGACTCTAGTGGCACGGCCCCAGCCGCCCGCCCGGGCTCGTCGCGGCCCGCGACGTAGGTTGGCGCCCATGACGACGGGGACGAACACCTCTGGCATCCGGCTGACCCAGTTCGCCTCCGGTGGCGGGTGTGCCTGCAAGGTGCCGCCCGGCGAGCTCGAGCGCGTGGTGGCCGGGCTGCCCACCGGCCCGTCCGCCGGCATGGCCACCTCCGAGCTGCTGGTCGGGCTCGAGCACGGCGACGACGCCGCGGCGGTGCGTCTCGACGGCGACCGGGCGGTGCTCGCGACCACCGACTTCTTCACGCCGGTCGTCGACGACGCGTTCGAGTGGGGCCGGATCGCCGCGACCAACGCACTCTCCGACATCTACGCGATGGGCGGCGAGCCGCTGCTCGCCCTCAACCTGCTGGCCTGGCCGCGCGACAAGATCCCATTCGACCTCGCACGCGAGGTGCTGCGCGGCGGTGCCGAGGTCTGTCGGGAGGCAGGCGCGCACCTGGCCGGCGGACACAGCATCGACGACCCCGAGCCGAAGTACGGCCTGGCGGTGACCGGGTTGGCCGACCCCGACCTGCTGCTGCGCAACGACGCCGCCCGCCCCGGGACGCCGCTCACGCTCACCAAGCCGCTCGGTCTCGGGGTGCTCAACAACCGGCACAAGGCCACCGGCGAGTGGAACGAACAGGCGGTCGCGGTGATGACCACGCTGAACCGCGAGGCGTCACGGGCGGCGGTCGCGGCCGGGGCACGGGCGGCCACCGACGTGACCGGCTTCGGCCTGCTGGGCCACCTGCACAAGATGGCCAGGGCCAGCGGGGTGACGGCGATCGTCGACGCGGCCGCCGTGCCCTACGTCGACGGAGCCCGCGAGGCGCTGCGTGACGGCTTCGTCCCCGGCGGGAGCCGACGCAACCTCGACTGGGTGCGTCCGCACCTGGATGCCTCGGTCGCGGAGGACGAGCTGTTGCTCCTCGCCGATGCCCAGACCTCCGGTGGGTTGCTGGTCGCGGGCGAGCTGCCCGGCCACCCGGTGATCGGCGAGCTGGTCGCCGCCAAGCAGAGCACCACCCTCGTGGTCCGCTGACCCCACGCTCTCCGCCAGCGAGTCATCCGGTCTGGAAGGAGTCGAGGTCGATCTCGAGGTGGGTGCCGGTGACGCTCTCGGGGTGGATGTCGAGGCCGACGGGTGCGGTGAGGATGAGGTCGGCCTCGGTTCGGTGAGCGGGTGGGTGCCTTGGTCGTCGACGAGGAACGCCAGTCCGTGGGGGGTCTGCCAGAGGTAGCGGCCGGGGCCGGCGGCGCGGCCGCGGTAGCCGCAGTGGGTTTTCCATCGATGGTGTCGGCGGCGGAGTGGTGCGGCGTTGTGGGGGCCGGTCTGGCCCGGTGGCCCGGCTGTGCGGTCGGGGTCGGGTGGTCGGTAGGGCTGGACGTGGTCGAGGTCGACGGTGTCGCGGGTGGCGGCGGTGGAGTAGGGGAAGACGTCGCCGCCGGGTTGGGTCATCGGGTCCACCAGCCCGGCCAGCTCGCCGGCGGCTTCGCGGACCGGCTCACCGTGCAGGGTGGCCCAGTGGGCGGCGAGTCGCATCTCGGTGACTTCGGCGGCGCGGCGGGTGGTCATGGTCTGGGTGGCCGCGGCCAGCGTCGCCCGCGCGTCGAGATCGGTGATCTCGTGCGGTTCGGGGTGCTGGCTGGTGGGCATGGGTCTAGTCTAGTTCGAACAGGTGTTCGGGACAAGGGTTGTCTTGGGTTTGTGGGTTGGGTGCGGGGGTCTCGACTCGCGTCGTCCCTGGCGCTCCTCGCGGCTCGACCACCGGGTCTCGGCAAGCTCGACCGCCGGGGCTCGACCACCGGCGGCTCGACCAGCGGGTGCGGAACGTCACACTCGTCGCCCGCCGACCCCACGCATGACGCCCGCGGCAGGGGAAACCACCCGCGCACGATGTCGTCACGACCCCTCCGCGTTACCTCCATCGCCGCTGGTAAAGCCTCTGTGAACGATCCAATCACGGCCTTGAAACGGCCTCGGTGATCGGTCACGGTGGAGGCCGAAAGCCCGCCGCCGGAGCCCTCGCGCGAACCCCTCGACCAGGTCGGTCGAACGCTCCGACCGCGACCGGCGCAACGTGGCGCCGCGTCCGGCGGGGCCGTGGCACGAGCACGCCCGGCCCTCGCCTGTCCTGAGGAATCCGCACCGGTCCACCGATCGAAGCCCGACAGTCAGGAAGCACCATGTCGCTCGAGCCACCCCAGCCTGCGCCGCCGGAGGCGCCGCCGGCCGCCCTGGAGATCGTGATCCCGGCCCACAACGAAGAGCACCGGATCGGTCGCACCCTGGCTGCCTACAGTGCCGAGCTGGTCGCCCCCGACCTGGTCCTGACCGTCGCCCTCGACGACTGCACCGATCGCACGGCGGCCGTGGTCGCCGAGCACGCCCGCCAGGACCCGCGCATCCGCATCGTCGAATACCCCCGGCTCGGCAAGGGCGGGGTGCTGGCCGAGGCGTTCCGGGCCAGCACCGCCGACGTGATCGCGTTCGTCGACGCGGACTGCGCCACTCCTCCCAGCGAGATCCAGCTCCTCACCGAGACGCTGACGACCACCGGTGCCGACATCGCGATCGCCTCCCGGTGGCACCCCTCCTCGGTGCTGCCCAAGCCCCGCTCGCTGAGCCGGCGGCTGGCGAGCGCCGGGTTCTCCCGGGCCGTGAAGACCGTCTTCGCGCTGCCCTTCCACGACACCCAGTGCGGGGCCAAGGTGATCACCCGCGAGGCGGCGTCCCGGGTGATCCCGCTGCTGTCCTCCCGCGACTTCCTCTTCGACGTGGACCTGCTGGTGACCGCGCGGGCGCTGGACCTGCGGGTCGCCGAGATGCCCACCGTGTGGATCGACCGCGACGGCTCCCGCGTGGAGGCCACCCGCGACTCCCTGCGGATGGCCGCGTCGCTGGCGCGGCTGTGGCTGCACCACCGCGTGGTGCCGGTGCGGATGCCGGCGCGCGCCCTGCCCGCCACCGGCCGGGTGGCGGCTCCGGCGCGCGACCGCGTGCACGCCCGGGAGGGGAGTGCCCATGCCCACTGACTCCGTCTCCCGGCCCGACGTGGCCCTGATCAGTCCCTACCCGCGGCTCGGCGCGCGGCACGACGGCGACAGCGGCGTCGCGTCGTACGCCGCCAACCTGGCCCACGCGCTCACCGACGCGGGGGCGCGGGTCACCGTCGTCGCGCCCGAGCACGACGGAGAGCCCGCCCTCGGCCGCGACGGCGCGGTCGAGGTGCGCCGAGCCTTCCGGGCCGGCGTGCCGAACGCGGTGCCGGCCGCGCTCGCGGCGGCCCGGGCCACCGGTGCCGCGCAGGTGCACCTGCAGCACGAGCTGTTCCTCTACTCCGGGGCGTCCGGGCTGCCGGCCACGGTGGCCGGGCTCGCCGCCCACCGACGGGTCGGGCCGCCGACGGCGATCACCATGCACCAGGTCGTCGACCCGGCCGCGGTCACCCATGACTACACCGCCATGCACCGGGTGCGGGTGCCGCCGTTCGCGGCCCGCCGCGCGATCGGAGGCGTGCAGCGGCTGCTGCCGGCCCTGGCCGACACCGTGCTCGTGCACGAGCCGTCCTTCCAGCGGGTGATCCCGCGCGCCACCGTCGTGCCGCACGGCATCGAGGTGCCGGCGCCGAGCGCCGAGCCGCGTGCGGCGGTACGCCGGCGGCTCGGCGTGCGCGAGCACGGCCTGGTCGCGCTCTGCTTCGGCTTCGTCGCGCCCTACAAGGGTCTGGAGGTCTCGTTGGCCGCGGCGCAGATCGCCGGCGCCGGCCCCGGTGGCCCGTTGCAGGTGGTCGTCGCGGGCGGCGAGCACCCCCGCCTGGCCGCGCAGGGCGACGACTACCAGGATCGGCTGGCGCGCCGCTTCGGCGAGTCGGCCACGTTCACCGGCTACGTCCCCGACGAGCTGGTCGGCGACTGGTTCCGCGCCGCCGACGTGCTGCTGCTCGCCTATCCGGAGCCGCACGCCTCGAGCGGTCCGTTGGCGCTGGCGCTGGCGCACCGCACGCCCGTGCTGCTCTCCGAGCGGCTCGCCGACGTCGTCGGCGCTCACCGCGACCTCGCGGTGCCCACCGCGCCCGAGGCGTGGGCGGCGCGGCTGCGCGAGCTGGCCCACGACCCGGCCGGGCCCGCCGTCCAGCGGCTGCGTGGCCATGTGGAGGCGATGGCCGCGGACCGCTCCTGGCCGGCGGTGGCCCGACGGCACCTCGAGCTCTATCCCGGGCTCGGGCCGCGCACCCCCGAGCAGGAGGTGACCCGTGACGACCGTGCTGCTGCTGCAGACCACGCGCACGCGTGACGTCGCCGACGACGCCGTCCTCGAGGTGCTGGCTCGCGAGCTGGCCCCCGCGTCGGTGCTCGCGGCGACCACCGACCCCGAGCGCACGTCCCGGATGACCGATCTGCCCGCGGTGCCGGCCAACCGGGCCGCGCTGCTGCGCACGCTGACCACCGTCGACGCGCTGCTGCTGGTCGGCGGCCGTCCCCTGCACGCGGGCGCCGGCGCGGCCGCCGCCGCCGAGGCGTTCACGCTGCCGGTCCTCTACGCGCTGACCGCGGCGTTCCGAGTCGCCGGCAAGCGGGTCGCGCTGCTCGGCGTCGGCGCCGACGAGCTGACCGGCCGCGATGCGCTGCTGGCCCGCCACGTGGTCTCCGGCAGCGCGCTCACGGTGCTCGACTCGCCGGCCTCCGCCGGCCACCTCACGGCCGCCGGCCTGCCCGCACCGCTGCGGGTCGGGGCCGACCTGGCCTGGCTGGCCCTCCAGGCGCCGCCGCGCGACAGGCAGCCCGCGGAGGCCGGCGGCGACGTGTGGACCAGCGTCGACGCCTCCGCGGTCGCCGCGATGGGCGGTCTCGATGCCGCGGCCCGGACCCTGGCCGAAGTCGTCGCCGCGGTCTCCGCCCGGGCCGCCGGCAGCGGACGTCTCGCCGTGCAGGCGTGGCACCCCGGCCCCTCCGCCGGTGCCGACCTCGACGCAGCGAGCGCTCTGGTCTCGCTGCTCACCGACAGCTACGGCCTGCCGGCCGCCGTCACCCCGCCGGCAGCCTCGCTCGCGGAGCAGCACGACCTGCTCGGCCGCGCCGGGTTCGCCGTGGCCTCCCAGCCGCACGCCGTCATGACCGCCGCGGCGGCGGGGGTGCCGCTGCTGGCCTGCCCCGCCGACGCCATCGCCGCCGGCGGCGCGGCGCGGCTCGACGTCCCGGTGCTGCCCGCTGGGCCCGCGATCGCCCGCGGCCAGCTGCCGCGCCTGGTCGACGAGGCGGTCGCCGGGACGGGCGCGGTGCTGGCGGCCGTGCGGCAGCACGTCGCCGGCGCCGGCGAGGCCCTCGACCTGCTGCGCCTGCTGCTCTCGGAGGGCGAGGGCCCGATCGGCTCCCCCTCCGGCACCGACCCGACCCTGGCCCCGCGGCCCACGGGGGTGATGCGGTGAACGCCCTCGACCTCGCCGCACCACCCAGCGGCACCATCGCGGCGCCGCTCCCCGAGCCGCCGCACTCCGCCGGCCGGCGCCAGCTCGTGGCTCTGGCCGGTCAGCTGGTCGCCGGCGTCGGCAACCTGCTGGTCTCGGTCGCCCTCGCCCGGCTGCTGCTGCCGGGGGAGTACGCCGCGTTCACCGCGTTCCTCGGCGCCTACGTGTTGCTGCACACGGTCGCCTCGAGCGTCACCGCGGCGACGGCGCTCGACCCCACGCTGGGCCGCCGCCTGCTCGGCGCCGGAGCGGGCGCCGGGGTCGCCGTCGGTGCCGCGCTCGTGCTGGCCGCGCCCTGGCTGGCGCCGGTGGCCGGCGTCTCCGCCGACACCGTCCGACTGCTCGGCGCCGCCGCCCCGTCGGCACCGCTGCTGGCGCTGGCCCGCGGCCGGCTCTACGGCCTGCACCGCGTCGGTGGGACCGCCGCGACCCTGGTCGCCGAGCCGTTGGTCCGGGCCGGGCTCGGGCTCGGGCTGCTGCCGATCCTCGGACCTGTCGGGGCGGCGGCCGGAGTCGTCGCCGCAGGCTACGCCGCACTCCTGGTCGCCGTCGTCTCCGGGCGCGGCGCCCCAACCGGGCTGGCGCCGACACTCGGCGCCCGGCGGTCCGCGGCGGTGGCCGGTGCCTTCCTGCTGGTCGCGGTGATCGCGGCGCAGGACGTCATCATCGCCAACTCGGTGCTCGGCGACCACGACGCCGGCATCGTCGCCGCGGTCGCGACCGTCGGCGGCGCCGCCTACTTCGCGACCGCCACGGTGCCGATGGTGCTGATGCCCAGCACCGACACCGGCCCCGCTGCCCGCGGCTCGCTGCGCGCAGCGCTGCTGGCGGCCGCGGGCGTCTCGCTGGCCGTGCTGGCCGCGGTGGCGCTGCTGCCGGCCGAGGGCTACGCGCTCGCGCTCGGCGACGACTACGCCGAGGTGGCCGACTACGCCCCGGCGTACGTCGCCGCGATGGCCGCGCTGGGCGTCGGCAAGGTCTTCCTGGCCCGCCTGTGCATGCTCGGCCGCAGCGCGCTCGCCACCGTCGTGGTGGCGGTGGCGGTCGCCGACCAGCTGGTCCTGTTGCTGCGCGCGGAGACCGTGCGCGACATCGTGCTCGCCACCGCCGCCGGCTGCGCGGTGCTGCTCGTCGGGTCCGCGCTGGCCGTGGCCTGGGCGACCCGCGCCGACCACCGCCGGCTGGCCGAGGAGACCGACCGGGCGCTGACGACGGCCCCGGCGGCCGAGCCCACCTCCACCGAGCCCACCTCCACCGAGCCCACCTCCACCGAGCCCACCTCCACCGGGCCGGACGCCACGCACCGGGCGCGCCGTTCGCGCCTGGTCACCCTGCTGCCGCTCTGGATCGCGCTGGCCGTCGGCGTCGTGCTGCGGATGGTCGTGACCCGCAGCATCTGGCTCGACGAGGCGATCAGCATCCGCCAGGCCCAGCTGCCGCTCGGCGAGATGCTCACCGACCTTCAGGAGAACGACGTCCACCCGCCCGGCTTCGACCTGGTGCTCTGGGCGGTCGTGCACGGCACCGGCAGCACCGCCGAGTGGGTCGTGCGGCTGCCGAGCCTGGTCGCGGGCGCGCTCCTGGTGCCGGTGTTCTACGCGATGGCGGCCGACCTGTGGGACCGCCGCACCGCCCGGGTCGCGGCGTTCGTCGCCGCGATCGCCCCGGTGGCCGTCTGGTACGGCCAGGAGGCGCGGATGTACGCGCTGTGGATGCTCTTCGCCACCCTCGCGGTCTGGATGCAGCTGCGTGTCCTGCGCTCCGCGGAGGCGGGCGGCCGGGGTGGGCTGCTGAGCTGGGCCGGGTTCGTGGTGGCCGCCGCGGCCACCATGTACCTGCAGTGGTTCGCGGCGCTGCCGCTGGTCGTGCAGCACCTGGTGTTCCTCGCGACCGCGCTGCGCCGGCGGACCCGGCGCACCTGGTGGCCGTGGCTGCTCTCGGTGGCGGCCACGCTGGCCCTGCTGGCCCCGATGGCGCGGTTCCTGGTCAACCAGGGGCGCAGCGTGATCGAGGCCGGCGCCGGCACCACCCCGGGCCAGACCGGCGCCGAGGCCTCGGCCGTCGGTGGTGCCAACCCCGATGTCTACGCCGTGCTCGCGAACCTGGTGTGGACGGTCTGGGGCTACCACGCCGACGAGGTGATGATCCAGGTCAGCGCGCTGTGGCCGGTGCTGCTGCTGGTGACGCTCGCGGCGCTCGGCCGAGGCCGCTCCCGGGCGGTCACCGTGATGCTCCTGGTGGCCGTGGTGCCCGCCGCGGTCCTGTTCGCGATCGGCTTCGAGCGCCGCCAGCTGTTCGAGCTGCGCTACTTCACCGCGACGGTCCCGTTGCTCCTGCTGCTGGTCTCGCGGGCCGTGGCGACCTGGGCCCGTGGTCCGGTCACCCGGGTCGTGCTGCCCGGGGCGCTGATGGCCTCGCTGGCGGTCGGGCTGGTCGACGAGCAGGTGAACCAGTCGAACCCGCGGACCTACGACTTCCGTGCCGGGGTGGAGTGGATCGCCGATCGCGGCGAGGACGGCGACGTCGTCGTCTACGCGCCCGAGTTCCTCGACGACGAGCTGACCTACTACTCACCCGGCCTGCCCACGATGCCCACCGGGCGGCTCGACGTCGAGCAGACAGACCTGGGCCTGGAGCAGGGGACCGACCCGGCGCAGCGGCCCGGATCGGTGTTCGTGTTCGGCAGCTTCCTCGAGGAGGAGGCGACCGCCGGGCAGCTCGGCGAGGCACTGGCCCGCCTCGAGGAGGCCGGCTGGGTCGAGGTCGAGGAGCACCACGTCGCGAACGTGACCGTGTGGGAGTTCCAGCAGCCCGACGAGCAGCCCGACGAGCAGAGGGAGACGACCCGATGAGCCCCGGCAGCACCACCCGCGAGCACGAGATCCTGGGGCGTCCGAGCACCCGGCGTACCCGGCTGGTCGTGGCGTGCGCGCTGACCGCGGCCGTCTGGTACTTCGGGTGGCTGCTGATGCCCGGCCGGGTCGGCAACCCGTGGCTCTACGGGACGCTCGTGGCCGCCGAGCTGTTCAACCTCACCCAGGCGATCGGCTTCTGGTGGACGCTGCTGCACGACCGCCCCGCCGGACGCACCGCGCCGCCGCTCGAGGGCGCGCGCGTGGACGTGCTGGTGCCGCGCTACGACGAGGGCGTCGAGGTGGTCGAGCCGGTGATCCTCGCCGCGTCCCGACTGCGTGGCGCCGAGGTCACCGTGCACCTGCTCGACGACGGCGACGACCCGGCGATGGCGGCGCTCGCCGCCCGCCACGGGGCCCGCTACGTCACCCGGGAGCAGCACGACGGCGCCAAGGCCGGCAACATCAACCACGCGCTGCGCCGGCTCGAGGGGGAGGCCGGCGGCGACTACGTGCTGGTGCTGGACTGCGACCACGTGCCGCACCCCGACCTGCTGGTGCGCACGCTGGGCCACTTCGCCCAGCCCGACGTGGCGTTCGTGCAGACCCCGCAGTACTACGCCAACGCCGACCAGAGCCCGGTGGCGGCCGCCGCGTGGGCGCAGCAGGCGCTGTTCTTCGGCTGCATCGCCCGTGGCAAGGACGACCTCGGGGCGATGTTCTGCTGCGGCACCAACGTGGTGTTCCGGCGCGCCGCCCTCGACGGCGTCGGCGGCTTCCCACAGCACTCGGTCACCGAGGACTTCGAGCTCTCGCTGGTGCTGCACCAGCGCGGCTGGCGCTCGGCGTACGTGCCCGAGGTGCTGGTGCAGGGCCTCGGCCCCGCCGACATGGCCTCCTACGTCAGCCAGCAGCTGCGCTGGGCGCGGGGCTGCCTGTCGGCCGTGGGCCGGGCGGCGCGGGCTCGGCTGCACTGGCGGGTGAAGGCGCAGTACCTGCTGTCGAGCATGTACTTCCTCTCCGGGTGGACGCTGCTGGTCTACGTGTCGCTGCCGATCGTGCGGGTGCTCACCGGCGAGCAGGCGGTCGCCGCGGCCACCGCCGACTCGTTCCTGCTGCACTTCGCGCCCTACTTCCTGCTGGCGATCACGACGGTGGCGATGGGCGGCGCCGGTTCCTACACGTTCGCGGCGTTCGCGCTGGCGGCGGCGTCGTTCTGGATCCACGTGCTGGCCACGCTGCAGACGCTCACGCGGCGGCGCGGCCGGTTCGTGGTGACCCCCAAGGACGGGGCGGAGCTGTGGCAGCCGCGCGCGGTGCTGCCGGGACTGGCGATCTGCGCCGGGCTGCTCGGCCCCGCCGTGTGGGGGCTGACCCGCAGCACCGACGCGGCCATGCTGAACAACGTCGCGTTCTGCCTGCTCCACCTGGTCGTCATCGGCACCGGTGTCTCGTGGGCGCTGCGCCCGGACCGCCTCGCTCGCCGGGCCGCGGCGGGGCTCCCGTCGGGCGACTCCCGCTGGCGGGCGGCCGGAGGCCTCGATGCCCTCGACGGCGCGGCCTCCGCCGAGCGCCGGCTGGTGAGCGCACCGTGAGCCGGGTGCCCGTCCGTGACCGGACCTGGGCGCGGTTCGCGACCGTCCGCGCCGCCGGCCCGGTCGCGCCTCCCGACGCGGAGACGCTGCGGGCCCAGCTCCGAGAGCTGGCACGACTCGACCCCGGCCACCCGTGGCTGTGCCGGGTCGACCTGACACGTGGCCGGCTGCGCCCGGTGACCGGCTCCGCGCTGGACGCCTTCGTCGACGCGGTGGTGCGCGAGATCGACGGCGACCCCGGCCCGGAGCGGCTGGCGCGCGAGCAGCTCGCGGAGCCGCTGGGCGAGCTGCCGTTCCGGCTGGTGCTCGGCCGCTCGTCCGTGGCTCTGCGGTCGGCACATCTGCTGGGCGACGGTGCCGTGGTCGACCGCTGGTTCCCGGCGCTGCTCGCCGGTGGGGGTGCCTCGGCGTTGCGGCGGCGCGACACCTCCCGGTCGCCGCTGCTGCGCGCGGGGCTGCGCCGCTTCGGGCGCCACCCCCTCGATGCCGTCCGGGCGGTGCGCGGCGCGTTCCCCCTGGCTCCGCCCGCCCCGCCGAGAACGCGGGAGGTTCCGGAGCTCGGCGTGCCCGAGGTGGTCACGGCGACGGTCCCGGCGGCGGAGGTGGCCCGGCTGCGAGCCGCTCGTGACGAGGGGCGCACCCGGGCCTCGGTGGCCGCCCAGCTCATGTCGCGCACGGCAGCCGCTCTGGCCCGCCACGGCGTGGTCGCCGAGGGGGCGTTGGTGATGATGGACTGCCGTCGCTACCTCGGACCCGGCGCCGCCGTGACCGGCAACTTCGCCGCGGGGCCCTACCTCGACGTCGACGCGACCAATGCCGAGGCGATGGCCGCGGCGCTCGCCCGGGCGACCGACGACGCGGTCCCGCTGGTGCTGCTGGCCGCCGCCACGGCGCGCACGGGAGCTCTGGGCCTGAGGCGCCGGCTGGGCGGGAGCCCGGGCGTGGTCTCGCCCTCCCGGGTGGGGGTGCCGGTGCAGCCCCGGCTCACGCTCAGCTATCAGGGGCGGCTCGCCCTCGATGACCTGCCCTGGCTCGACCGGAAGGCTGCCCGCTACCTGCAGGCGGCGCAGCCGGCCGGCCCGGAGGGCATCACGGTGGCGTTCGCACCGACTTCCGCCGGCACCCAGCTCACCGCGACCGCGCACCCGGACGTCTTCGACCCGGCGTTGCTGCGGGCCGCGCTCGCGGAGGTCGCGGGGGAGGCAGTGGCAGGGGCTCAGCCGGTGGGCTCGGTCGAGGGCGGTGACTCGAGGATGGCGGTGAGCGCGCGCCGGTGCCCCTCGTAGGCGCGTCGCCCGGCGCGGGTCAGCCGGTAGGAGGTGACCGAGCCGCGGCCCCGCCCCGAGCGCGAGCTGGAGACATAGCCGGCCTTCTCCAGCGTCGCCATCTGCTTGGAGAGGTCGGAGTCGCTGATCTCGAGGTGGTCGCGCAGGAACCCGAAGGTGACCGCGCTCGACGTCGACAGGACCGCCATCGCGGCGAGCCGCTTCGGTGCGTGGATGACGGGGTCGAGGTCGCCGATCACGAGAGCCTCGAGCGGACCCTGGCCGCGGCCGCCTCGTAGTTGCGCTCGTGCAGCCACAGCCCGGTCGTCGCGAGCACGAACATCAGCGCCGACGCGGGTGCCCAGCCGACCTCGGCCAGGGTCCACCACACCGAGCCGAGCACGGCGGCGACGCCGGCGAAGTAGACCAGGAAGGTGGCCCGCATCTCGCGCGGGGTGCGTGCGAAGAAGCGCGGCATCGCGCCCCGGTAGCGGGAGTACCAGCCCATGAAGACGCCGAACGCCACGAGCAGCAGCACGAGCAGCACCATCGAGATCGCCAGGTGGTCGTCGGTGAGCCCCTGCGTGGCGGTGATGCCGGCGAACCAGGCACCGGCGGCGGGGTAGTACCACCGCGGGGTCGGCGGGTAGTCGACGAAGGGCGCGGCCTCGGCGCGCTCGATGGAGCGCAGCTCGTCCGGAGTGTTTTCCATGTTGGCAACCTTAATCATCGGTTGCACTTTCCGCAAGTGAAACCTTTATGCCCTAGTCTTCGGCCCTCCCCCGGCCGGGGGGTGTGACCTGGGTCGCCTCTGGGTACGGTGGGCGGCGACGGAGGAGGTGCGGATGCCGAAGGCGTTCCTCGGCTGGCCGGTGCTGCGGCAGCTCACCGGGCGCGACACGCTCGGACGCGGCGCCGCCGTGCGCTCGCCCCGCACCGACGCGACCGTCGCCCGCACCGAGACCGCCGACAGCGTGGCCCGCAGCGTGTGCCCCTACTGTGCCGTCGGCTGCGGCCAGCTGGTCTACGTCAAGGACGACGAGGTCGTCCAGATCGAGGGCGACCCCGACAGCCCGGTGAACCGCGGGCGGCTGTGCCCCAAGGGCTCGGCCAGCAAGAATCTCGTCACCAGCCCACTGCGCCAGACCACCGTGAAGTACCGCGCGCCGTACGCCACCGACTGGGTCGACCTCGACCTCGAGATCGCGATGGAGATGATCGCCGACCGCGTGGTCAAGGCCCGCAACGACACCTGGCAGGAGCTCGACGAGAAGCAGCGCCGGGTGCGCCGCACCCTCGGCATCGCCAGCCTCGGTGGGGCGACCCTCGACAACGAGGAGAACTACCTCATCAAGAAGCTCTTCACGGCGATGGGCGCGATCCAGATCGAGAACCAGGCCCGCATTTGACACTCCGCCACGGTCCCCGGTCTGGGGACCTCGTTCGGGCGCGGCGGCGCGACCGGGTTCCTCCAGGACCTGGCCGAGGCTGACTGCATCGTCATCCAGGGCTCCAACATGGCCGAGGCGCACCCGGTGGGCTTCCAGTGGGTGATGGAGGCCAAGGCACGCGGTGCGAAGGTGATCCACGTCGACCCGCGGTTCACTCGCACCAGCGCGCTCGCGGACACCTACGTCCCGATCCGCGCCGGCAGCGACATCGCGTTCCTGGGCGGCATCGTCAACCACGTGCTCAGCAACGAGCTCGACTTCCGCGACTACGTCGTGGCCTACACCAACGCGGCCACGATCGTCAGTGGCGACTTCCGCGACACCGACGACCTCGACGGGCTTTTCTCCGGGTTCGACCCCGAGACCCGCACCTACGACCCCTCGTCGTGGCAGTACGCCGAGGAGCAGGAGGAGCGCTCCGCCGCACAGGCCGACGACTCCGGCGACACCGAGACCCAGCGCGAGACCGCGGCGGGCCTCCAGAGTGAGTCGCACGGCATGCAGGTGCAGGGCAACCCGCCGCGCGACCCGTCGCTCCAGCACCCCAACTGCGTCTACCAGATCCTCAAACGCCACTACGCCCGCTACACCCCGGAGATGGTGGCCCGCACCTGCGGCGTCAGCGAGGAGCAGTTCCTCGAGGTGGCGCAGGCCTGGGCCGAGAACTCCAGGCGCGATCGCACCACGGCGCTGGTCTACAGCGTCGGCTGGACCCAGCACTCGGTCGGCGTCCAGTACATCCGCACCGGCGCGATCCTGCAGCTGCTGCTCGGCAACATGGGCCGGCCCGGCGGCGGCATCATGGCGCTGCGGGGGCACGCCAGCATCCAGGGCTCGACCGACATCCCGACGCTGTTCAACCTGCTGCCCGGCTACCTGCCGATGCCCAACGCCGAGGAGCACCAGAGCCTCGAGCAGTGGATCGACGCGGTCCGCAAGCCCGGCTCGAAGGGGTTCTGGAGCAACGCGGGCGCCTACGGCGTCAACCTGCTCAAGGCCTACTGGGGCGAGGCCGCCACGCCCGAGAACGACTTCTGCTTCGACTACCTGCCCAAGATCACCGGCGACCACGGCACCTACCGCACCGTGATGGACATGATCGACGGGCAGGTGAAGGGCTACTTCCTGCTCGGCCAGAACCCGGCCGTCGGCTCGGCCCACGGCAGGGCCCAGCGGCTCGGCATGGCCAACCTCGACTGGGTCGTGGTGCGCGACCTGTTCGAGATCGAGAGCGCCACCTTCTGGAAGACCTCGCCCGAGGTCGCCACCGGCGAGATCGTGCCCGAGCAGTGCCGCACCGAGGTGTTCCTGATGCCGGCCGCCTCCCACACCGAGAAGGAGGGCACCTTCACCCAGACCCAGCGGATGCTCCAGTGGCGCGAGAAGGCGCTCGACCCCAAGGGCGACTGCCGCTCCGAGCTGTGGTTCTTCTACCACCTGGGCCGGATGGTCCGGGAGCGGTACGCCGGGTCGACCGACGAGCGCGACCGGCCGCTGCTCGACCTGGCCTGGGACTACCCCACCCACGGTGGGCCGGGCGACGGCGAGTGGGGCGAGCCGGACGCCGAGGCGGTGCTGAAGGAGATCAACGGCTACGAGGTCGCCACCGGTCGGCCGCTGTCGTCGTTCACCGAGATGCGCGACGACGGCTCCACGCTCGGCGGCTGCTGGATCTACACCGGCGTGTTCGCCGACGGTGTCAACCAGGCCGCGCGCCGCAAGCCCGGCGCCGAGCAGGGCTACGTCGCCCCCGAGTGGGGCTGGGCCTGGCCGGCGAACCGCCGGATGCTCTACAACCGTGCCTCCGCCGACCCCGAGGGCCGGCCGTGGAGCGAGCGGAAGGCCTACGTGTGGTGGGACGAGGCGGCCCAGGAGTGGACCGGGCACGACGTGCCGGACTTCGAGAAGACGAAGCCGCCGACCTACCTGCCCGCCGAGGACGCCGAGGGCGTCGCCGCGATCGCCGGCGCCGACCCGTTCATCATGCAGGGCGACGGGAAGGGCGCACTGTTCGTGCCGCAGGGCCTGATCGACGGACCGATGCCGACCCACTACGAGCCGGTCGAGTCGCCGTTCCGCAACCCCTTCTACGCCCAGCAGGCCAACCCCACCCGCAAGGACTACGTCCGCGAGGACAACCCGATGAATCCCTCGCCGCCGGAGGAGCACTCCGAGGTCTTCCCCTACGTCTTCACCACCAGCCGGCTCACCGAGCACCACACCGCCGGCGGCATGAGCCGCTACGTCGCCCGGCTGGCCGAGCTGCAGCCGGAGATGTTCGTGGAGGTCTCGCCCGAGCTCGCCGCCGAGCGGGGCCTCGAGAACGGCGGGTTCGCCACGATCGTGACGCTGCGCTCGGCGATCGAGGCGCGGGTGCTGGTCACCGAGCGACTCAGCCCACTGCGGGTCGACGGGCGGGTCATCCACCAGGTCTGGCTGCCCTACCACTGGGGCGAGGGCGGTCTGGTCACCGGCGACTCGGCCAACGACCTGATCGGGGTCTCGCTCGACCCGAACGTGTTGATCCAGGAGTCGAAGGTCGGCACCTGCGACGTGCAGCCCGGACGGCGGCCGACCGGCCCGGCGCTGCGCGAGCTGGTGGCCGACTACCTGCGGCGATCTCAGGGCACGACCGGGGAGGGGGAGCGGCCATGACCAGCCTGTTCAACGACAACGATCTCTGGGGGCCGCTGGACCCCTCTGCCGACGCGGGCTACGGCGAGGACCGGCCCGCCCGCAAGGGGTTCTTCACCGACACCAGCATCTGCATCGGCTGCAAGGCCTGCGAGGTGGCCTGCAAGGAGTGGAACGACGTCCCCGCCGACCACTTCGACATGACCGCGACCTCCTACGACAACAGCCACTCGCTCAACGCCAACCAGTGGCGGCACGTCGCGTTCGTCGAGCGGCCCGCCGGCCCCGCGCCGGTCGACCTCGGCATGCCGGGGGTCGCGCCGACCGACGCGGTCTCGGCAGGCTCGACCGCCGGAGGGGCAGGCTCGACCGCCGGAGGCCTGCTCGACAACGGGGCCGACGCAGCGCCCGACTTCCGGTGGCTGATGTCGTCGGACGTCTGCAAGCACTGCACCCACGCGGCCTGCCTCGACGTGTGCCCGACCGGCTCGCTGTTCCGCTCCGAGTTCGGCACCGTCGTGGTGCAGGACGACATCTGCAACGGCTGCGGCTACTGCGTGCCGGCCTGCCCGTACGGCGTGATCTCGCGGCGCGAGGGCCCCGACGGCAGCAGGAACGTCGGCATCGCGCAGAAGTGCACGCTGTGCTACGACCGGCTCGACGCCGGCAAGACCCCGGCGTGCGCGCAGGCCTGCCCCACCCAGTCGATCCAGTTCGGCGACGTCGAGGAGCTGCGCGAGCGCGCCGACGCGCGGGTGGCGCAGCTGCACGAGGCCGGGGTGATGGACGCCCGCCTCTATGGCAACGACCCCGACGACGGGGTCGGCGGAGCGGGCGCGTTCTTCCTGCTGCTCGACGAGCCGGAGGTCTACGGTATGCCGCCCGACCCGGTGGTCACCACCAAGGACCTCCCGCAGATGTTCCGCCGCGCCACCACCGCGGCGGTCGTGATGTTCGCCGGCGCGGCTCTCTCGTTCCTCGGGAGGCGCCCGTGAGCCCCGCCGAGCCACACCTGGAGCAGCGCGACACCGAGGCCGTGCCCGGTCGGCCCGGCCGGCGCAAGGGCGGCCGCGGCGGCGAGCGCAGCATGGTGCCGGAGGCGGAGTTCACCTCCTACTACGGCCGCCCGATCGTCAAGCCCGCCCCCTGGGAGGCCGACATCCCGGCCTACCTGTTCGCCGGCGGGCTGGCTGCGGGCTCCTCGCTGATCGCCGCCGGCGCCGACCTCACCGGTCGGCCGGCGCTGCGACGGACCGGCCGGCTCGGCGCCCTCGGCGCGCTCGGGGTCTCGATGTTCGCGCTGGTCCACGACCTCGGCAAGCCGTCGCGGTTCTACAACATGCTGCGCACCGCCAAGCTCACCTCGCCGATGTCGGTCGGCACCTGGATCCTGTCGCTCTACGGCCCCTGGGCGGGGCTCGCGGCCGCCGCCGAGGGCACCCGGCTGCTGCCCGAGAGCGCCCGGCGGCGAGCCCCGGTGGCGCTGCTCGGCCGGCTCGACCGGCCCACCGGGGTGCTGGCGGCCGTGTTCGCGCCGCCGGTCGCGGCGTACACCGCCGTGCTGCTCTCCGACACCGCCACCCCGTCGTGGCACGAGGCGTTCCGGGAGCTGCCGTTCGTGTTCGTCGGCTCCGGTGCCGCGGCCGCGGCCGGCCTCGGGCTGCTGGCGGCACCCGTCCACGAGACCGGCCCGGTGCGGCGCCTGGCCGCCGGCGCGGCCGCGCTCGAGCTGGTCATGGAGCATCGCATGGAGCAGTCGATGGGCCTCACTGCCGAGCCGCTGCACCACGGCAAGGTGGGTCGGCTGATGCGGGCCGCAAAGGGTCTCACCGCGGCCGGGGCGGTCGGCGCCGCGCTCGGTGGCCGCCACCGCGGGCTCGCGGCGGCGTCCGGGCTCGCCCTGCTCGCCGGCTCCGCCTGCACCCGGTTCGGCATCTTCGAGGCCGGACAGGCCTCGGCGCGCGACCCGAAGTACACCGTCGTGCCGCAGCGCGAGCGGCTCGAGCGCGAAGGCCCGGTCCGCTACCGCGAGTAGCAGCGGCGCGTGCGACGGCACGGTTCGTGGTACCGGCCGGCACAACGTCGGCCACCCGACCTCGGGAGACGGGGAGGCACACCATGGCGGAGACCGGACGATCCCGCGACACCGCTGTGAACCGATGGCTCCTGGTGGGGGCCGGGCTGTTGCTGCAGTTCTCGATCGGCGCGGTCTACGCCTGGTCGGTCTTCGGCAAGGCGCTGCAGGAGGCCGGACCATGGGAGCTGTCGAAGGTGCAGGCCACGCTGCCGTTCGAGACCACGATCGCGATGATCTTCGTCGGCACGTTCGTCGGCGGCCGGCTCCAGGACCGCCGCGGCCCGCGCGTGGTGGCGCTGGCCGGGGGGCTGATCTACGCCGTCGGGATCGTGCTCGCCTCGCTGACCCGCGGCTCCGAGGACCTGTGGCTGCTGATCGCGACCTACGGGGTGGTCAGCGGCTTCGGGCTCGGCGTCGCCTACATCGTGCCGATCGCGATGCTGCAGAAGTGGTTCCCGGACAAGACCGGGTTGATCACCGGCCTCGCGGTCGGCGGCTTCGGCTTCGGTGCGGTGCTCACCTCGCCGGTCGCCTCGTGGCTGATCGACGCCGACCCCGACCAGCCGACGAAGGCGTTCCTCTGGCTGGGGCTGGCCTACCTCGCCATGTCACTGGCCGGAGCCGCGCTGTTCCGCAACCCTCCCGAGGGGTACGTCGTGCCCGGCCACGAGCCGGCCGGGTCCGAGGAGGGCGGGTCGACGGCGAAGGAGTACACCGCCGGGGAGGCGCTGCGCACCCCGCAGTGGTACCTCCTCACCGCGATCCTCACCCTCAACGTCGCCACCGGCATCGCGCTGATCTCGCAGGCCGCCGGCAGCGCCGAGGGCATCGCCGGCTACAGCACGGGCGCGGCGGCGACGATCGTCGGCGTGCTGGCGATCTTCAACGGTGCCGGCCGGATCGTGTGGGCGGCGGCCTCGGACCGGGTGGGCCGGATGCCGTCGTTCGCGACGATGCTGACCCTCCAGGGCGTCTGCCTGCTGCTGCTGCCGCACACCGGCAACGCGGCCCTGTTCTTCGTCCTCGCGGCCGTCGTCTACCTCTGCTACGGCGGCGCGTTCGGCACCATGCCGGCCACCGCGGGCGACTTCTTCGGCGTGAAGAACGCCGGGGCGATCTACGGGCTGATGCTGATCGGCTGGAGCCTGGGCGGGGTGCTCGGGCCCGTGGTGATCTCGGCGCTGCTCGGCGACGGCGAGCCCGACTACACGCTCGGCTACACCACGGTCGGGGTGATCGCGCTGGCATCCGTGGCGCTGACGCTGGTGACCAAGGTGCCCCGCGCCCGCCGCGCCGGCTGACCCGGGCCGAGAGCCGGTGGTCGAGCCGCGAGCCGGTGGTCGAGCCTGCCGAGACCATATCTTGACTAGTTCCAGAAAGCGCGCCATGCTGTCGGCCATGACGACGACCGCCGACGCCTCCGCGCTGCGCGAGGCGTCGCTGCGGGTGACCCGGCCACGGTTGGCCGTGCTCGCCGCCGTCCGCGAGCACCCGCACGCCGACACCGACCAGGTGATCGGCCTGGTGCGCGCCGAGCTCGGCACCGTCTCCCACCAGGCGGTCTACGACGTGCTCCGCGCGCTCAGCGACGCCGGGCTGGTGCGCCGCATCCAGCCGGCCGGTGCGACCGCCCGCTACGAGGTCCGCGTCGGCGACAACCACCACCACGTGGTCTGCCGGTCGTGCGGGGCGATCGCCGACGTCGACTGCGCGGTCGGCCACGCCCCCTGTCTCACCGCCTCCGACAGCCACGGCTTCGTGGTCGACGAGGCGGAGGTCGTCTACTGGGGCACCTGCCCCACCTGCACGACCCCCCACCCCCCTCAGTGATCGCACGTTCGGAAGGAACCAGATGAGCGACAGCCAGGACAACAGCACCCCGGAGAGCCCCCAGGGGGTGGACCGCAAGGCCGAGGCCGGCTGCCCGGTGATGCACGACTCCGCCGCCGCCCACGGCAGCGAGAGCGAGAACCCGGGCATCGACTCGCCGACGCCCGAGAGCGCCGGCCGGCCGCGCACCAACAAGGACTGGTGGCCCAACCAGCTCGACCTGTCGGTGCTGCACACCAACTCGAAGAACATCAGCCCGCTGGGCGAGGGCTTCGACTACAAGGCCGAGTTCGCGAAGCTCGACCTCGAGGCGCTCAAGGCCGACATCGTCGAGGTGATGCACGACTCGCAGGACTGGTGGCCCGCCGACTTCGGCCACTACGGCGGCCTGTTCATCCGGATGAGCTGGCACTCGGCCGGCACCTACCGCGTGCACGACGGCCGCGGCGGCGGCGGTGACGGCGGTCAGCGGTTCGCCCCGCTCAACAGCTGGCCCGACAACGTGCAGCTCGACAAGGCCCGCCGGCTGCTGTGGCCGGTGAAGAAGAAGTACGGCAACAAGATCTCTTGGGCCGACCTGATCGTGCTGGCCGGCAACGTCGCGCTGGAGGACATGGGCCTGCCGACCTTCGGGTTCGGCTTCGGTCGCGAGGACATCTGGGAGCCCGAGGAGATCTTCTGGGGCCCGGAGGACACCTGGCTCGGCGACGAGCGCTACGCCGGCGATCGGGAGCTCGACGACGCGCTCGCCGCGGTGCAGATGGGTCTGATCTACGTCAACCCCGAGGGCCCCAACGGCAACCCCGACCCGGTGGCCTCGGCGAAGGACATCCGGGTCACGTTCGCCCGGATGGGCATGAACGACGAGGAGACCGTGGCCCTGATCGCGGGTGGCCACACCTTCGGCAAGACCCACGGCGCCGGCGATGCCGCCCTGGTGGGCCCCGAGCCCGAGGCGGCCCCGCTCGAGGAGCAGGGCCTGGGATGGCGGAGCTCCCACGGCTCCGGCAAGGGTGACGACACCATCACCTCCGGCCTCGAGGTCACCTGGACCTACCACCCCACCCGCTGGGACAACGAGTTCTTCCACATCCTGTTCGCCTACGACTGGGAGGTCTTCAAGTCCCCGGCCGGCGCGTGGCAGTGGCGGCCGAAGAACGGCGCCGGCGCCGACATGGTGCCGATGGCCCACGACGCCTCGCAGCGCCGTGAGCCGCGGATGCTCACCTCCGACCTGGCGCTGCGCTTCGACCCGGCTTACGAGAAGATCTCGCGTCGCTTCCACGAGGACCCGCAGTACTTCGCCGAGATGTTCGCCAAGGCCTGGTACAAGCTGCTCCACCGCGACATGGGCCCGGTCTCGCGCTACCTCGGTCCCTGGGTGCCCGAGCCGCAGATCTGGCAGGACCCGGTCCCGCCGGTCGAGGGCGAGCTGGTCGGCGACGCCGACGTCGCCGCGCTCAAGGCGAAGGTGCTCGAGTCCGGCCTCACCGTGAGCGAGCTGGTCTCCACGGCGTGGGCGTCGGCGTCGACCTACCGCCGCACCGACCACCGCGGTGGTGCGAACGGTGCCCGGATCCGCCTCGAGCCGCAGCGCAGCTGGGCGGTCAACCGGCCGGAGCTGCTGGGCCCGGTGCTCGAGAAGCTCGAGGCCATCCAGGGTGAGTTCAACGCCGCCGGCGGCGCGCAGGTCTCCCTCGCCGACCTGATCGTGATCGCCGGCAACGCGGCGGTCGAGAAGGCCGCCAAGGACGCCGGCGTCGAGGTCACGGTGCCCTTCCGGGCCGGCCGCACCGACGCCACCCAGGAGCAGACCGACGTCGACTCCTTCCAGTGGCTCGAGCCGCGCGCCGACGGGTTCCGCAACTACGTGCGCCCCGGCACCAAGCTGCAGCCGGAGACGCTGTTGGTCGACAAGGCCTACAACCTGCGGTTGTCCGCACCCGAGATGACGGTGCTGGTCGGCGGGCTGCGGGCGCTCGGCAACAACTACGACGGCAGCGCGCACGGTGTGCTCACCGACCGTCCGG
The DNA here is from genome assembly GCF_003660455.1 of Nocardioides ferulae. Taxonomy (GTDB): domain Bacteria; phylum Actinomycetota; class Actinomycetes; order Propionibacteriales; family Nocardioidaceae; genus Nocardioides; species Nocardioides ferulae. The sequence goes on from NZ_QZVR01000004.1 coordinate 413,748, forward strand.
GAGTGCTCTCCAACGACTTCTTCGCCAACCTGCTCGCCCCGGGCAAGGTCTGGAAGGCGTCGGAGTCGGCCGAGGGCGTCTTCGAGATCCGCGACGGCGCGACCGGCGAGGTCGAGTGGACCGCCACCGCGGTCGACCTGATCTTCGGTTCGAACTCGCAGCTGCGGGCCCAGGCCGAGGTCTACGGCGCCGACGACGCGCAGGAGAAGTTCGTGGCCGACTTCGTGGCCGCCTGGACCAAGGTCATGGAGCTCGACCGGTTCGAGCTCTCCTGACCCGGACCTGACAGACACGACGCCGAGGGCGTCGGGACGGCGTTTGCACGCCGGCCCGGCGCCCTCCGGCGTCTTCCGGCTGGGGTGGGGCTCAGTCCTGGACGGGGCCGGCGCCGCGCGACTGCCGCACCTTCTCGCGCAGGGCGCGGTTGCGCTGGCGCAGCCGATCGACCTGGGCCGCCAGTCGGTCCTGCTGGCGTTCGAGCCGCTGCAGCTCGGCCGCCTGGTGGGCGGCGAGCCACGCGACCCGCAGGTGGGGCTGCTGCAGCTCACCGCGCCGCACCTCGATCATCGGCACGCCCGGGCTGCGGTGCTCGTCGAAGCGGGAGGTCGCGCCCGGGCCGAAGGCATGCGGCAGCCCGTGCTCGTCGAGGAACGCGATGTAGCCGGCCAGCCGCTGGGGGTGCAGCCGCGCCGGCGCCGCGAAGTCGGAGGACTCCATCAGCGCCTCGAGATCGGGCTCGGCGGGCAGCCGGTCGGCCCGCGACCACGGGATGCCGAAGTGCTCGGCCAGCTCGCGGGTGCGTGAGTCGTGGGCGACCAGGTGGGACGGCACCCCCGCCAGCACGCCGGCGATGGTTCCGTGGATGCGGGTGCCCAGGCAGAGCGCGGCCCCGGCCAGATCGTCGATCCAGACCTCCGGCTCGAAGTAGGCCCGCACCGTGCGCTCGGCGTAGAGGGGATGGTCGAGGGAGTGCGGGAACTCGGGGTCATCTGAGTCGGCCGGCTCCTCACCCCACAACAGCACCCGCAGCTCGGCCAGCCCCTGCGCGACGTAGCGCAGCCGCGGGTGCTCGGCGGCCAGCCGGGTCACCCAGCCCGCCGGCAACGGCGAGCCGGGCGTCAGCGTGAGCGCCACCAGATCGTCGGCGGACGGTGGCGGGGCCGCCGCGGGAGCCGTCACGGTGCGGTTCGGCCGGAACATCGACGGACAACCGATCACCCGGGTCTCGTCGATGCCCAGCGAGGCGAGGTAGGCGGCCGTGAACTCCCCGCGCACCCCGATCGACGGCGAGCGCTCGAGCACCGCGACCGCGAAGGCGCGCGCGGCCTCGGCCACCGCCGGGTCGCCCTCGAGGGTGAAGTCGAGGTCGGACTGGGCGCCGACGCCGAGCACGGTCACCGGCACCTCCAGGGCGCCGATCAGCTCGGTGAGCGCGACCAGCCGGTCGACGAATCCGGGCCGGAAGGCGTTGGCCAGCGGCAACACGACGTGGTCGAAGCGCTCGTTGATCTCGCCCGCCCGGCGCTGCAGCTGCCTGTCGGTCCAGCAGGTCAGCTCGACGGCGTCGGTGTCGAGCACCCGCGCCGCGGCGTGGCCGAAGAGCAGGTTGCCGGTGTTGCCGACGACGGTGTTGCCGAGCACGGTCGCGACCGGGTTGGTCGGGTGGAACGGGTCACCGTAGGAGCGCAGCAGCACGCGGGTGGTCACAGGGGGCCCTTCGCTGGTGGACAGGTGGGGTCAGCCTAGGTGGCTCCTCGGAGGCTCGGAGCGGGGTACGGGTTTCGGCGCCGGGAGACCTCATCCGAAAAGGCGACCCCGCGCGACCGGACCGCGCCTACAGTGGGGAGCGAGTCTTGAGGAGGCGACGTGCGTCGGGCATGGGCGGTGTTCGGGCGGGCGGCGGTCGCGGCTGCGGTTGCTGCCGTGCTGGGTGCTGCCCCCGCGCTGGCCGACGGCACGGTGGTGGTCCGCGGCACCGACTTCCCCGAGGGGCGCGACGCACAGCTCTCGTTCGTCGGCTGCGCCGCCCCCGGCCAGCGCTCGGTCGAGCCGCTCCGCCCCTACATCGGCCGTGGCCCCGCCACCCCGCCGGCGGGTGAGCGGAGCCTCCACTACGACCTGGCCGGCGGCAACGCGCTCGGCTCCCTGCACTACGTCGACTCGATGCTCGCCACCTCGGTCGCGGGCCTGTCGGTCTACGCGCCGCGTGGTGCGTCCGGTGTCGCCTACGCCGGATTCCAGGAGCGCAAGGACGCAGGCTCGTCCCGGGTGTGGTTCGGCCGCGCGGTCCTCACCGCGCCCGCCGGCCGCTGGCACGCCGTCGACGTCGCCACGCTGTCCTACACCTGGACCCAGTACGACATCGGCAACTGGAAGGTCCTCGATGTGGCCCCCGCAGCCACCGTGCGGGTCTTCGCCGCCACCCACGGCGGCGACGGTGCCGGGCTCTACACGATCGGCTTCGGCTGCGACGGGCGCGCATTCCACCTCGACGCACTCCGCATCGGCCGGCCCGGCGACGTCACCACCTACGACCTCGAGGGCCTGGCGACCAGCGCCACCATGACCGCCTCCGCCGCACAGGTGGTCGCCGGTGAGGGGGTCACCCTCGCCGGGGCGCTCCGCGACTCGGCCGGCGCCCGGCTCTCCCGGGCCACGATGATCCTGGAGGCGAAGCCGTACGCCGCCGACGAGTTCCAGACCGTCCAGGTGATGCCCGCCGACGCGGTCGACCCGCGGGTGACCGTCGAGCCGACGGCGCGCACGGTCTACCGCTGGCGGTTCGTCGACCGGCCGCTGGCCGCGGGCAGCGTCTCCGGCGAGGTGGTCGTCGAGGTGCTGCCGGTGCTGACCATGGAGCAGGCGCTCGACGAGGCCGCAGGGGTGCTGCGCATCACCGGCAGCCTCCGCCCGGCGCGCGAGGGGGCGACCGTGACGCTGTGGCGCGGTGGCACCAAGGACCGCACCCGCGTCGCGACCCAGCAGGTCGGCCCCGAGGGCGGCTACCTGTTCGAGATCCCGCTCGCCGAGGCCCAGGACGCGGACTACTTCGTGACCGTCCCGGCCGGCGACGGCACCCTCGCCGGCAGCTCGCCACGGCTCGCGGTCCGGTTGCCGGCCCGGGTGGCCGACGATGACCGCCGCTGACCCGAGTGTCGTGGCGAGACTCGAGCGGGAGCGCGAGCGCACCGTGCACCGCCTGGCCACCCTGCGCGGCGACTTCGACGCGATCGTGGCCGCCTCCGACGGCTCCAACGCCGACGACGAGCACGACCCCGAGGGCCACACGATCGCCTACGAACGCTCCCAGGTCGACGCGCTGATCCGGCTGGCCGAGCGCCACCTCGAGGAGATCGACGAGGGCCTGCGGCGGGTGGGCGAGGGCTCCTTCGGTGTCTGTGAGCGGTGCGGCGAGGCGATCTCACCCGAGCGGCTGGCGGTCCGCCCGACGGCACGGCACTGCGTGGGCTGCGCCTCGGCGCGGCGGCGCCAGGGCTGAGCGGTCCCCGGCGGCCCCGGCGGCCCGGGCGGCCAGCACGGCGTACCCGCGCGGGCCGACCCGGACCGAGTCGCCCGCGATGCCGGCCCGTCCGGCGAGGACCCGCGGATCCGCGCCCAGCAGCCGACGCGCGCCGGCGGGCAGCCGGAGCGGTCGGGCCCCGCCGAAGTGGACCACCACCACGACCGGTCGGTCGCCGGGGCGCAGGTAGGCCAGCTGCCCGCCGCGGGCCCGCAGCACCCGGAGGTCGGGGCCCTGCAGGGCCGGGAGCCGGCCGCGCAGCCGGACCAGTCGCCGGTACAGCCCGAGCAGGCCGCGGTCGGTGAACGCCGGCGGGTCCTCGCCGGCGCCGTACGGCTCGTAGGCGATGCCCAGCTCCTGACCGGCGAAGATCGTGGGAACGCCGGGCACGGTCAGCTCGACGACCGCGGCCCGCCTCGCCTGGGCGAGGCCGTGCCGGTCGGCGAACCGGCGGCCGGTGTCGTTGTTGTCGACGAAGCGGAACAGGGGTGCGGGCGTCCGCTCGCGGAGCAGGGACCCGAGCCGGGCGCCGGTGCGCCCGCCCCAGATCCCGCGCCACGCCCAGCGGCCCAGGCCGCCGCGCCAGTCGTAGCCGGCGTCGAAGCCGTCGCGCGGCACCCAGCGGGCGCGACCGGTGGCCTCGGCGAGCAGGAAGAGATCCGGCTCGAGCGCGCGCAGTGACGCGACGACCTCGGGCCAGAACGTCGGTGAGCGCCGGTGCGGCCCCCACGCCACGTCGAAGCGGAAGCCGTCGACGTCGTAGGCGGTGACCCAGTGCCGCAGCGCGCCGACGATGCGGGCGCGCACGTCGGGGTGGTCCAGGTCGAGGTTGGGCAGGTGTCGCCAGTCGAAGTAGTGGTCGGGGCGGCCGGCGGCATCGCGCTCGTAGTAGTCCCAGGTCGGGTCCCGGGGAGAGTCGGCCCGCCGGAACCACGGATGCCGGCGCGAGGTGTGGTTCACGACGACGTCGACGATCACCCGCATCCCGCGGGCGTGCGCGGCGTCGACCAACCGGCGCAGGTCGCCGGGGGAGCCCCACGACTCGTCGAGCGCGGTGAACGAGGTGACGGCGTACTCCTCCCCGGCCTGGCGGCGCTGCGGGGGTGGCCAGAGCCAGAGGACGTCGACGCCGAGCCGCTCCAGGTAGGGCAGTCGCCGCCGCACCGCCTCCGCAGACCCCAGCCGTCTGCCGGCCCACAGGTCGGGGACCACGCCGTAGACCACGTCGTCGCCGCCGACAGCGCGGGGAGCGCTGGCGGAGCGGCCGTCGCCCGCGCTCGGTCCGGCCGAGTGCGTCGGGGTCCCGAGGCCGCACCCCGCGAGCAGGGCCACGACGAGGACCACGACCCACTGGCGCACGGACTGCATGGCTCTATGGGAACACCGCCGTCGCCGTCGCGCAGCCAGGCGGCTGCGTGAGCGAGCCCGGGCGGGGTACCGGCCGCGCATGTCGACCCTCGATCACGCCCGCGGCGTCACCTCGTTGGCCGGCACCGCCGGATCCGCGGGCGGGGCCGTGCTGGCCGCCGCCGCCCGCACGATCGCCGCCGTCCGGCCGGCCAGCAAGCCGCTGCATCCGCAGGGGCGGGTGCGCAAGGCATGCCTCTACCGCCACGGGCTCAGCCCCGAGCTGGGCGTGCCGTGGCTCGACATGGCCGGCATCGACGAGGTGGTGGTCCGCGAGTCACGCGCGATCGGCCTGCCCGGCGCGCTGCCCGACATCCACGGCCTCGCCGTCCGGGTGCCGGTCGGTGACGGCACCTCCGGCGACCTGCTCTTCGCCTCGACCGGGTGGGGCCGGGTGAGCCGCTTCGTGCTCACCGCCAGTCGCGAACCCGGCGGACGCCCGATGACGACGCTGCTGCCCTACCGCACCCCGGCGGGGCCGCTGCTGCTCGGTGCCCGGCTGATCGGCGACCAGACCGTCGAGCTCTCCTGCTCCGTCGACCAGGGCGACTGGCGGCACTTCGCCGACCTCCGGCTCTCCGACGAGGACGCCGGCGACCCCGACGTCTCCTTCGACCCGGTGCGGAACCAGCTGCCCGGCCTCGACCAGTACCGCATGGTCGAGCGGCTCCGGGAGCCCGCCTACGCCCAGGCCCGCGCCTCTCGCGGCGAGTCTGAGTCCTGAGCTCGGCCGGCCGCCGGGACCGCGCGCACGCCGTCCAACCAGGGACAGCGCCGCCGCAGCTCCTGCTCGAACCGAGAGTGCAGCGTGAACCCCGCCGTCCGGCAACCGTCGCAGGCACCGGCCATCGCGACCTCGACCACGCCGCCGTCGGCGCCGAGCACCGTCAGCGAGCCACCGTGAGAGCGGACGAAGTCGCCCAGCCGGCCGCGCACCACCTCCTCGGCGGCCCACAGCAGGGCCTGGTCGGAGGTCAGCGGCGTGCAGCCCGGCCCCGGCCGCCACCCGGCGGGCTCGGCGAGGGCGGCCTGCAGGGCGCTGCGCACCCGGGCGCCGTCGCCGCGCCAACCGTGACCCGGCCCGAGCACCGTGACGACCGCGGCGGGCTCGACGAGCAGCGTCTCCACGGTGCCGTCGAGCAGCAGTTGTCCGAGCGCACCCCGGACGCCGGCGACCGGCCCGGTGAACGGCAGCAGCCCGGCCGGAACCCGCCAGCGCAGCTCGGAGATCCGCCCGGTCGGCTCCGGGTGCAACGGCACCACCGCCGTCACCCGGCCCACCACCCGGTGACGGTGCGGGCCAACAGCGCCATCGTCCAGGCGAGCACGAACATGTAGCCCCACGCCACCGCCGGCCACCGCCAACTGCCGGTCTCGCGCCGGATCGCGGCCATCGTGGCCACGCACTGCAGCGCATAGACGTAGAAGACCAGCAGGGCGGCGACGACACCGGCGCTCAGACCCAGGTCGCTGCCGGGGGGCTCGTCCTCCGCCGCGGTCGCCCCCTGCTGGGCGGAGTCGACCTGGCTCAGCGTCGCCACGAACGTCTCCCGGGCGCCGAACGAGCTGAGAACCGCGACGTTGACCCGCCAGTCGAAGCCCAGCGGGTCGAAGACCGGGCCCACGGCGCGGCCGAGGTCGGCGGCGACGCTGTGCTCCACGACGTACGCCGAGACGGCGGCGGCGTCGGCGGGATCGCCGGGGTCGAGGCCGGCGGAGCGGAGCTCGGCCGCCCCGGCCAGCGGCAGGTTCAACAGCATCCAGAGCACCAGCGTGGTGCCGAGGATGACGGTCGTGCACTTGCGCAGGAACGCCTTCGAGGGTTCCCACATGGCCAGCAGCACCGAGCGCGGCACCGGCAGCCGGTAGGTCGGCAGCTCGAGATAGAACGGCATCGGCTCGGCGCCGCGGTCGGCGATCCGCTTGAACAGCGCCGCAGTGAGCATCGCCGACACCGCGCCCAGCAGGTAGAGCCCGAACATCACCAGGCCCTGCACGCCCAGCGGCCCGACCCGGGAGTCACGGGGGACCAGGATGCCGATCAGCGTGACGTAGACCGGCAGCCGGGCCGAGCAGGTCATCAGCGGGGCGCCCATCATCGTGGCGATCCGGTCCCGCGCCGAGGGCAGCGAGCGGGTCGCCATGATGCCGGGCACCGCGCAGGCGAAGGACGACAGCAGCGCCACGAAGGCACGCCCCTCGAGGCCGAAGGTCGACATCACCCGGTCCATCAGGAACGCCGCCCGGGCCAGGTAGCCCGAGGCCTCCAGCAGGGCCAGCAGCAGGAACAGCAGCATGATCTGTGGCACGAACACCAGCACGCCGCCGATGCCGCCGATCACGGCGTCGCCGAGCAGCGAGGCCAGCCAGGCCGGCCCGACGTGGTCGGCGACCAGGCCCCCCAACCAGCCGAACAGCGACTCGACGTACCCCTGGAGCGGCGCGGCGACCACGAAGATCGCCTGGAAGAACAGTGCCATCACCGCGAAGAAGGTCAGCGTGCCCCACAGCGGGTGCAGCAGCACCGCGTCGACGGCGCCGGTGACCCGGTCCTGGTGCGGGGCGCTGTAGTCGGCGGCGGCGAGCACCGACTCCACCCATGCGGACTGCTCGACCCCCTCGGTGGGCGGGGCCAGCAGCGGCTCGGGCCACTCCTGCCAGCGGGCCAGCTGGGCGGCGAGCTCGTCGTGGCCGCCGCGCCGGTGCGCGACCACGCACGCCACCGGTACGCCGAGTGCGCGCTCGAGCGCGGGCACGTCCAGGCTGCCGCCGCGCCGGGCCAGCTCGTCGGTGAAGGTGACCACCACACAGGTGGGCAGTGCCTTCTCCAGCACCTGGGTGAGGAACCGCAGCGAGCGGCGGATCGTGGTCGCGTCGAGCACGACGGCGAGCACGTCGGGTCGCGGGACACCGGGGATGGTGCCGTCGAGGACGTCGAGGACGACCTCCTCGTCGGGGCTGATCGGCTCCAGGCTGTAGGTGCCGGGCAGGTCCTCGACGGTGAACCTGACCGCGCCGACCTCGCAGCTGCCGACGTGGCGGGCGACCGTGACGCCGGGGTAGTTGCCGGTCTTGGCGCGCAGTCCGGTGAGCCGGTTGAACAGGCTGGTCTTGCCGGCGTTGGGGTTGCCCAGCAGGGCGACCCGGGGCACGCCGGGGGCGAGGGTGTCGCCGCCGCCGGGGCCGTGGCAGGAGGCGTTCACCGGGCGCCGGCGGGGGCGGTGCGGCGGGTGACGACGATGCGCGCGGCCTCGGTGCGGCGCAGGGAGATCTCGTAGCCCTGCACCCGGTAGAGCACGGGGGTGCCCAGTGGGGCCTGGCGCACCACCTCGACGCGGGACCCGGGGGCGAAGCCGAGCTCGGCCAGCCGTCGGGCGGTGCGCGGGGCCTGCGCGGCGCTGACCGACACCACCTCCGCGCTCTGGCCGGGCGCCAGATCGGCCAGGGTGCCGGAAGGCTCGACCCCGGCTCGACGGCCGCGACGACGCATCAGCGCTCCACTTCCCACGGAGGATCCACAGTCCGGCGGGCGCAACGCCCGGCTCGGACAAGGCGAGGCTAACCTCGCCTCTCCGGGGCCGGCAGGGACTTACGTCCCGGCTGAGGTGGGACGCCGACCTGTCACCGATTCCCGCCTTTTCGCGGCGTGTCGGTGAACGATCGGCGGGTCGCCCGGTCGGGCGCCGCATCCAGGCACAGCTCAGCCGCGGGCCAGCTCGTAGCGGTAGCGGCCGGTGGCCACCACGTCGAGGTCGCGGTCGGCGCCGAACCTGGCGACGCTGGCCAGCATCTCGGCCAGCCGCCGCTGCAGCTCGGCGTCGTCCCCGCCGCTGCCGTAGAACGCGTGGAGGTCGCCGGCCGCGGCCGGCGGGAACAGCTCCTCGACGAGCGCGTCGACCCGCGGCGCATCAGGGGTCGCGGCGCGCAGGACCACGTTCTGCACGTATCCCGACGTGGCCTGCGTGCGGATCGCGACCGGCGTGTGGTCGACCAGCCACCGGTGCAGCCACTCCTCACGGCTCAGCTCCGCCGGGCGCCGCAGCAGCGCGACGTTGGCCAGGGCCTCGGCGCGCTCGCCGTCCGGCACCCGCGGCGGCTCCAGGGGACGCCGCTCCTCGACGTCCCAGCCGGCGACCCGGTCCGCGACGCCGGCCACCAGCCCCGCGACGCCGTCGTCGGGTGGGCCGGCCGGTGTCCACACGCTCACCACCGCGGCCACCGGCTCCTCGAAGGTCGTGATCCGCAACGCCTGCCCGCCGACGCGCTCGTCGTCGACGTTGACCTGCAGCCGCGAGGCTCCGCGCTCGGCGAGGCGCGCGTGCAGGGCGCCGTCCCGCAGCCGCTCGTCGAGCCCGGCGCCCCACAACACGAACATCCGCTTGCGGGCGCGCTCAGGGGCGGGGTCGGTCATGCGGGCGGACGCTACCCTGCCGATCCGGGCCGGCGGGGAGGATCGTCCCGATCAGCCGCTTCCTCAGCCCAACACCGAGCGGTAGAGGTCGACGGTGCGGCTCGCGATCGCGTCCCAGCCGAACGACTCGATCGCGCGGCGGCGGCCGGCGCGGCCCAGCTCGGCGGCGCGCGCCGGGTCGGAGACCACCTCGATGAGCGCCGCGGCGAAGTCGGCGACGTAGCGGTCGGGGTCGAGGGGGGTGCCGGTGCCGTCGGTGGCCTGCTCGATCGGCACCAGCAGCCCGGTCGGCTCCTGCCCGGCGGCGCTGCCGCCGAGGTCGCCCGGGTCGACGACGACCTCGGGGATGCCGCCGGTGCGGGTGGCCACCACCGCGGTCTCGCAGGCCATCGCCTCGAGGTTGACGATGCCGAGCGGCTCGTAGACCGACGGGCAGGCGAACACGGTGGCGGCGGTGAGCAGGGCCACGACGTCGGGACGCGGCAGCATCTCGCGGATCCACACCACGCCGTCGCGACCGGCGCGCAGCTCCTCCACCAGGGCGACGACCTCGGCCTCGATCTCGGGGGTGTCCGGGGCGCCGGCGCACAGCACGATCTGCACCTCCGGCGGCAGCTGGGCCACCGACCGCAGGAACAACGGCAGCCCCTTCTGCCGGGTGATCCGGCCGACGAAGACCACCGACGGCCGGTCGGGGTCGACGCCGAGGGCACGCACCCGGTCGGGGTCGTGGACCGGCGACCACAGGTCGGTGTCGATGCCGTTGTGCACCACGTGCACCCGGCCGGGGTCGACGGCAGGGTAGGAGCGCAGCACGTCGTCGCGCATCGCCGCCGACACCGCGACGATCGCGGCAGCCGCCTCGTACGCCGTGCGCTCGACCCAGCTGGACACCGCGTAGCCGCCGCCGAGCTGCTCGGCCTTCCACGGACGCAGCGGCTCCAACGAGTGGGCGCTGACCACGTGGGGGACGCCGTGCAACAGGCCGGCGAGGTGGCCGGCCAGGTTGGCGTACCAGGTGTGGGAGTGGACCAGGTCGGCTCCGGCACAGCCGGCGGCGATGGCCAGGTCGACGCCCAGCGTGCGGATCGCGGGGTTGGCGTCGGCGAGCTCGGCGAGGTCGGCGTAGGAGGTGGTGAGCTCCTCGTCGCGCGGCGCGCCGAAGGCGTGCACCCGGGTCGTGAGGTCGTCGCGGCGCCGCAGCGCGCGCACGAGCTCGGCGACGTGCACGCCGGCGCCGCCGTACACCTCGGGTGGGTACTCCCTGCTCAACACGTCGACTCGCACGCCCCGAACCTACTCCGTGTCCGAGCGGTGTTCGCGTGTGTGTTGCCGCTGCTCCGCCCCACGGCTCGGCCGGGCCGCTAGCGTGGGTCCATGACTCCGGAGTCGCCGGCGAGCCGCCGCAGGAACGTGTTGGTGATCGTCCTTGCCGGGGGCGAGGGCAAGCGGCTGATGCCGCTGACGGCCGACCGGGCCAAGCCGGCGGTGCCGTTCGCGGGGATCTTCCGGTTGATCGACTTCGCGCTGTCGAACGTCGTGAACTCCGGCTACCTCAAGATCGTCGTGCTGACCCAGTACAAATCGCACAGCCTCGACCGTCACGTCACCCAGACCTGGCGGCTCTCGACGATGCTCGGCAACTACGTCACCCCGGTGCCGGCCCAGCAGCGCGTCGGCAAGCACTGGTACCTCGGCTCCGCGGACGCCATCTATCAGTCGCTGAACCTGATCCGCGACGAGCGCCCCGACACCGTCGTGGTCGTGGGCGCCGACCACGTCTATCGCATGGACTTCGCGCAGATGGTGGCCCAGCACTGCGACAGCGGCGCCGCCTGCACGGTGGCCGCGATCCGGCAGCCGATCGGCCTCTCGGACCAGTTCGGCGTCATCGACGTGCACCCCGACGACCCGACCCGCATCCGTGACTTCCTCGAGAAGCCCACCGACGTCGCTGGCCTCCCCGACAGCCCCGGCGAGATCCTCGCCTCGATGGGCAACTACGTCTTCGACGCCGACGCGCTGGTCGAGGCGGTCACCCGCGACGCCACCGAGATCGGCTCCAAGCACGACATGGGCGGCGACATCGTGCCGGCGTTCGTACGCCGCGAGCAGGCGGCCGTCTACGACTACAAGGACAACGTGGTGCCCGGTGGCACCGCCCGCGATCGCGGCTACTGGCGCGACGTCGGCACCATCGGCTCCTACTACGCCGCCCACATGGACGTCGTCTCGCCGCTGCCGATCTTCAACCTCTACAACTTCGACTGGCCGATCTACACCTCCTATGGCCCACAGCCGCCGGCCAAGGTCGTGCAGGGTGCCGACGGGATCCCCGCGACCGTCGACCAGGCGGTGCTCTCACCGGGGTCCGTGGTCAGCGGCGGCACCGTGGTGCGGTCGGTGCTCTCGCCGCTGGTCCACGTCGGCCCCGCCGCGGCGGTCGAGGGGTCCGTGGTGATGAACGGGGTGCGCATCGGGGCCGGGGCCGTGGTGCGCAACGCGATCCTGGACAAGAACGTCGTGGTGCCGCCGGGCGCCAGGATCGGGGTCGACCCCGAGGAGGACCGCGCCCGCGGGTTCCTCGTCGAGGACGGCATCACGGTGCTCGGCAAGGGCGAGACGTTCCCCGAGGCCTGAGCGGCGCCGGCCGGGGACGCGCCGCGATCCCGGGCGCGCCGGTCAGAGGACGACGGCGAGGTCGCGCAGCCGGGCGGCGGCGCCGGAGCCCAGGTCGGCGTAGGCGAACACCTCCTCGGCGGTCGTGAAGGCGCCGAGCTGTTCGCGCACGGCGACGACGCCGGCCGCCTCGGCGGCGGTGAGCCCGGCCAGCGAGACCAGCTGCGCGGCGTCGACGTGGTTGAGGTCGAGCAGTCCGCCGTCGTCGTAGTCACGCGGCAGGTCGGGTCGGCCGACGTGGATGCCGCGCGCCAGGCCCGGGTCCTCCAGGGCGAGCCGGCGGTACTCCTCGCGTCGCTCCCGACGGGCCAGCTCGACGGCCACCGCGGTCGAGACGCCGGTGCGGGGGCGATGCTCGCCGCGGGCCCGGCTGTCGCGCAGGTAGACGAACCCGATCGCGACCGAGGTGACCATCGCGACCAGGACGAGCACGACGGCGATGTCGGAGGCGGGCCCCTCGGGGCTGCCGTCGGGGCCGTCGGGGGCGGTGCCGATCAGGGCGAACCCGGTCAGCGCCACCGCCTCGAGAACGGCGGCGGTGATCAGCATCGCCGCCCGGAACCGCGGCTCCGGCCGCCGGATCGCCGCCCGGAGCGGCGGTGCGAAGCTCGCGAGCGAGCAGGTGAAGATCGGCAGCAGTGCGACCAGCACGCCGAGCCCGACGTTGCCGGGGTCGGCAGGACCGGGCACGGGTCCGCCCACGGTGAGTGTCTGCGGCCGCACGCCCGCGGGGATCCACAACGGCCAGCCGGCCGGCGGGGGACCCCACGCGGGGTCGGGCTGCCACCCCGGGGGCGGCGACCAGCCCGGTGCCGGCTTCGGCCAGTTGGGCGGCGGGTTGAACACCTGGTTCACTGTCGACTTCTCCCGGGCGAAGTGGGCGGCGACCGGACGCGGGTGCGTCGCGGCGGTGCCAGGGTCGCCACGGCATCGGCACCGTGACGGGATTCTGCGCCGGAGACGCGGGCCCGAAACCTCTCCCGCTCGGGCCGGCCCGGATCGGTCAGAGGATGCCGGCGGCGCGCGCCGGCGCGGCGTACGCCTGCGCCAGCGTCTCGACGGTCTCGTGGGCGTTGAGGCCGCTGGGGTTCGGCACCACCCACAGCCCGGCGCCGGCGAGCGGCTCCGGCTGGAGCCCGAGGGCGGCCTTGGGCAGCCCGAACGCGATCCGGTACGCCGTGATGCCCGCGACGGCGACCACGCGCGGTCGGCGCTGCTCGACCAGGGCGACCAGGCGCTGCCCGCCCTCGCGCAGCTCCGCGCTGGTCAGCTCCGACGCCTTCGCGGTGGCGCGGCGCACCACGTTGGTGATGCCGATCCCGCGGGCGCGCAGGTAGTCGCGGTCGTCGTCGGTCATCCCGGCGGCCGGATCGATCGGCCGCTCGATGACGCCGGCGCGCAGCAGCGCCGGGTAGAACCGGTTGACCGGGTGGGCGAAGTGGGTCTGGGTGGCGGCCGTCCACAGGCCGGGGTTGATCCCGACGAACAGCAGCCGCAGGTCGGGGCCGAGCAGGTCGGGCACCTCGGCGTCGCGGAACGACTCCAGCTCGGCGCGGGTGAAGCGGGGCACGGGTGGACCTCGTCTGGGTGGGGGGAGATGCACCGCCTGAGCGGTGCGACTCCCGCTGGGAGGGTGGAGCTTCATCGGTCGAGCGGGAGTCTCGGACACCCAGTGTGACGGGTGGGAACGCGGGAGACCCCGGTAGCGTCCTAGGGCCATGCGACGCACCCGGAGCAGACTGCTCGCCACCGGTCCGACGGCGGCCGTGCTCGTCGTGGCGTTGGCGGCCGGCTGCGGCGACGAGAGCGGCGAGGTCGCGGACCCGGCCCCGACGGAGTCGACGATCGAGCGACCGGGAGAGACACCGGGAGAGACGGCCACGGGCTACGAGGTGGGCGACGTCGTGCCGCACGAGCGCGTCGCCCTGATCACCGAGTCGGCGGCCGGCGGCGAGGTGTCGCCACAGGCCGTGGTGATCGACGACGCCGACGACCTGGCCCGCTTCGTGGCCGGCTTCGACAGCGACCGGCTGCTCGACGAGGTGACCGCGGCCGTGGACGAGGCCACCCCCGACCCCGACGAGGCCGTCGTCGCCGCCCTCGTCGATCTCGGCTGCGACCCGCCCGAGGAGGTCGTCGTCCTCCGCACCGGCCAAGGGGTCCGGGTGGCCCGGGCCGACAAGCCCGACTCTGAGCTGAACTGCTTCGTCGCGATGACCACGGTGGCGGTGCTCACCGTGCCGGCCGTCGCGGTCGACCCCGCCTGACGGCGGCGCTCCGGGCGCTCCCGGGCGACTCCGCGGCGTACGACGGGTCAGCCGCCGGGCGAGTAGAGCACCTCGAGCGCGTTGGGCACCGATCGCTGCGACCCGTCGGAGGGGGAGTTGACCACCCGCAGCCCGCCGGCGCGACGGACCGCCATCGTCGTGGAGCCGCCGCCGTCGAGGTTGAGGGCCTCGTCGGCGCCGAGGTCCATCATCGTCCGGGCCAGCTCGACCATGGTCATGCCGCGGCTGAACGACTGCCGGCCGTCGACGGTGAGCAGCAGCACCTCGCCGGTGTCGCGGTCGATGCCGACCGCGGTGCGGGGGTGCATCTCGCGGTCGTCGATGGGGAGCTGGACTCCTTCGCGGATCAGGTACAGGTTGCCGCCGATCGCCATCCGGGGGCCGCCGGCGAGCCACCAGCGCACGTGTGCGGCGCTGCCGACGCGCAGCCGCCGGAGCTGGCGTGCGCCGTCGTCGCGGCCGACCAGCTGCACTCCTTTGAGCGGGCGGCCGGCTCGCATCCGCAGCCTGTTGGAGCGCACCCGCCCGTCGCGCACGTGCACCACCCGCACCCGCTTGCGCTGCCCGTCGGTGACTCGCCGGCCGGGGGTGCGGCCCCAGGCGGCGGTGTAGATGCCGATGCCGCCGGAGCGGACCGAGGGGGAGTTGACGTTGGTGATGGTCAGGTCGGGGTGCTCGCGGACCCGGGCCACCATCGGGACCTCGGTGATGTCGAGGCTGCCGTCCTTGGCGACGACGAACGCCCGGTTCCAGCCGGCCAGAGGCGCGTGGCGGACGGGTCGTCCGCGCTCCCTGCCGACGCCGAGCGGGGCGCCGGTGTCGCCGATGTCGAAGAAGTCGCCGTTGACGCCGGCGACGGCACCGTCACGGCTGAGGATCGTGGTGACGGGGGCGGTGCGGGGCACCGGTCCGGCGGCGCCGTAGTCGAGCTGGATGCCGGGGGTGTCGGTGTCCACGACCAGCAGTTGGAGGCGCAGCGGGCCGCGCGCGTCGTGCTGGCTCCAGCGCACCAGGCTCACGCCTGGGGCGATCGCGCTGGTGCGCTGCCTCGTGGTGACGGGGCCGCCGCGCAGGAACGACGGCACCCGGGCCGCCTGCTCACCTGCGACACCGTCCGAGGTCTGGTCGGGGTAGCCGCCCTGCCGCGCCCAGCTCGGGGTGCCGTGGTCGTCGGGGCGGGCGCCTGACGAGCCGGACGCGACGGTGCTGGCCGTGCCGTCGGGGCCGTCGGAAGGGGTGCCGGTCGGGCTCACCGAGGCGGCCAGGGTGGCGCCGGCCAGCACGCCGGCGAGGCCGCCGGCGGTCAGGGTGAGTCGGGTGCGCACTCGGGCAAGGGTAGGTCGCCCGGTGTGACTTGTGGGGAAGTCGGGGCCGGTGGGGTCGGGCGTGTCAGCCGCAGGGGACGGCGCCGAGGGCGGCGAGGCCGGTCAGGTCGCCGGGACCGAACCCGGTCTGGCCCAGGTTGTCGGCGTACATCAGCTCGCTGGGGTCGTCGACGTGGCCGAGGCCGAGCACGTGGGCCAGCTCGTGGTCGAGCAGCGCCCGGTGCTGGACGAACGCGTCGGATTGCCCGTCCAGCAGGTCGAGGAGGTCGGTGTCGAGCGCGACCGCGCCCCGGACGTAGCCGAGCCGGCCCGGGCGGGTCTCGATCGCGACCCCGCCGCCGAGGCCCGCGACGTCGCCGGCCAGCTCCGGCACCTCGTCGTCACTGGCCCAGCCGATCACCACCGGAGCCTCCTGCGATCGGAGCAGGTCGTCGGCGAACGGGCGGTCGTCGGTGGTGCCGGCGTACTCGAACACGAAGCCGGTCGCCTCGGTCACGTTGTCGACGCTGGCGTCGACGATCTCCTGCCAGTCGTCGGGACCGCCGTCGGGGTTCACGGCGTAGCGGATCGGGCGACAGGGGTTCCAGGTCACCGGCTGGCCGCCGCCGGCCTGGGTGCGCTCGAACCTGTACTGCCCGCCGCCGGCGGGCGCCTCCACCGCCGAGGAGAGCCGGTCGTCGAGGCCGAAGAGGCTGCGCAGCCGGTCGCCGGACATGCCCGGGTCGCGCAGCATCACGGCTGCCAGCAGGGCCAGGACGATGCCCAGGCCGGGCAGCACCGGTCCGAGCTGCCGGCGCCGGCGCCTCGGCGGTGGCGCGGAGGACGGCATCGCGCCCAGGCCGTGCTCGCGGTCGACCCGGTCGAGCTCCTCGAGACGACGCAGCATCTCGCGCTCCCAGCGCCGCCGCGCACGCTCCTCGGACCCCACCCGGACATTCTTCCCGAGGCGTCCAACGCCCGAGTTGTCCA
Organism: Nocardioides ferulae; assembly: GCF_003660455.1. Lineage (GTDB taxonomy): Bacteria > Actinomycetota > Actinomycetes > Propionibacteriales > Nocardioidaceae > Nocardioides > Nocardioides ferulae. The sequence goes on from NZ_QZVR01000004.1 coordinate 430,347, forward strand.
CAGACCCGGACTCGGGGGTGCCGCGGAGGACGTCTGCGGCGGTAGTTTCGGCGCTGACGTCTCCGGTCTGGGCGTCATGGCCTCTCGGGAGGACCTGTGGAACTGGATCCGAACTCGGTACGCCGCCGGCTCGCCGCGGCGCTCGGTGTCGCGCTCGTGCTGGTGCTGGTGGGCTGCTCGGAGGGTGATCCGGAGCCGGAGATGGCTCCCACGCAGTCGGTGGCGTCGACGCCGAGCGGGGAGCCGAGTGAGTCGGAGACACCTCCGGAAGAGGCCCCAGAGGACGTGGTTCGGGAGTTCATCCGCGGCTACAACGAGGCGTTGGCTAGCGGAGACACATCTCGGATGCGGGAGAAGACTGCCGAGGGATGTCGACAGTGCGAAGAGCACATGCGTCCGATCGAAGAAGTCCACGAAGCCGGAGGCAGGTTCGACACACATGGCTGGCAGGTCGTCCGAACCAAACTCGCCGGCAAGACCACCGGAAGGGCCAGAGTTCAGGTCGCAGTCCGCATATCCGGTGGACGGACTGTACCGGCGGCTGGCGAAGACCCGGTTGTCTATGAGGCCGACCGCCGTCTGATGCTGTTCAAGCTGGCGCGCGAGAACGCTGGACCGTGGTTGATCACCTTCATCGGTTACTACTCATGATCGGCAGAGTGATAGCCAGCCTTGCGATGGCGTGCGCCGGATTGTCGGCCACGGCATCCCCGGCCCAGGCGGCATGCACCTGGCAGAACCAGGTGGTCTTTCAGAATGGTGTGGCGCACATCGAGTCCGTTTACGTCTGCTCGGGCAGTTCTGCCGGCGGCTCCGGAGACGGGGATGATGGTGCCGTCACGGCGGGCCAGGTCATGGTCACCGATTCCGGCCTGGACCCGGTCTGCGTGAGGACCGCACTCTCTACGGGTGTGGCACCGGAGGAGTTCTGCGAGGGAGACGGAGTCTTCGGCACTGGTGCCGAGCCACCCCCCACGGTCACTCCGGGGATGGTGGCGACGGCGTTCCAGGAGTTGCCGTTGCCGGCGTCGGAGTTGGTGGTGCAGCCACCGGACGGCCGCACTCTGGTGAACTTCGCGACGAACTTCTACACCGAGAACGGGCCCTTCACCGAGACGGTGACGTTGTTGGGGCAGCGGGTGGATCTGCGGATCTGGCCGGCGGAGTTCACGTGGGTGTTCGGCGACGGAACGAGCCACGCGACGGCCGAGCCCGGGGCACCGTACCCGGCTCTCGAGGTCACCCATGAGTATCTCCGCAAGGGTCGGGTCTCGCCGCGGGTGGACACCACCTATGCGGCGGAGTTCCGGGTCAACGGTGGCGCGTGGGCGCCGGTGGCGGGGACGGTGACGATCCCGGGGGAGCCGGTGGGGCTCGAGGTGGAGACCGCTACGCCGGTGCTGGTCGCCTACGAGTGAGGCGATCGTGGGTCGGCTTCCACCCTGGGTGGGTGTTGTCCACAGAGTCGACTCTGGGGGTGCCGCGGAGGACGTCTGCGGCGGTAGTTTCGGCGCTGACGTCTCCGGTCTGGGCGTCATGGCCTCTCGGGAGGACCTGTGAACCTGGCTTCGAACTCGGTACGCCGCCGGCTCGCCGCGGCGCTCGCCGCTGTGCTCGCTGTTGCGCTGGCGGGCTGCTCGGAGGGTGATCCGGAGCCGAAGATGGCTCCCACGCAGTCGGTGGCGTCGACGCCGAGCGGGGAGCCGAGTGAG
>NZ_QZVR01000005.1 GCF_003660455.1 Nocardioides ferulae
ACCGCCCAGGGTGGGGACTTTCGATGAGCATCACTGGGGAATTCCGGCGAGCGCCATCAATGTCAGCGGCCGATGCCAGGACCACGGGTCGGAGCGGCCACCGTCGGACGGTTCTCGAGCCGCCGACGCTGAGCGAGTACGGCGGCCTGCAGGCCAGCCGACCGCGGAGCCTGACTTCCGTACCGCTCGATGTCCTCGTCGACCCGGGTTGCCGCGTGGCCCGGCCCGAGGTCGGCGCGGTCGCGACTGAAGACCTCGATCCATTGCCGCCGCGCCTCGTCGACCGACTCGGCGACCAGGTGCGCGACGTTGCTGTGCCGGCCGCGGGTCATGCCGACGTACGCGGCGGCGGCGCCGGTTCCCTCGCCGACAACGAGACGCGCGGAGTGGACGGTGTCCCCCTGCGCGCCGTGGACTGTGGAGGCGAAGGCCAGCTCGACATGGTCGCGGACGTAGTCGGCGGGCAACTCGCGTTGGCCGGCCCGGCCGGTGACCACCAGGCTGCCGTCGTCCCCGATGCCGGAGACCGTCCAGACGTCGCGGTTCGCGACGCCGAGGTCGCGGTCGTTGCGTCGGGTGGCGACTCGGTCGCCGAGGCCGATGCGTTCACCTCGGCTGGTGATCTGCTCACCATCCGACTCCCCAGTGGGGCGGCGCCGGTCGCGAATCGCGGCGTTGATGGACCCGACCTGCTCGCGGGTGTCGGCGATGATCAGTTCGTCTCCCTCGGCGCCGATGTCGGCGAGTACGGCGGTGCGCTCGACCTCTGAGGGATGTACGACGATCCGTCCGCGCCCGAGCAACTCGTCGAAGACCTCGCCAGGCGACTCGCCGGAGCGCATCCGCAGACTCAACGCGGCGTACTCCGGATCGCTGAAGCGGTGCACCGACTCGAGCTCGAGGTGTGCCTCGGGCCGTACCCATCGTGCAGCGAGATCGAGCACGCCGCCGCGTCCGACAGCGGGCAGCTGGTGGCGGTCGCCGAGCAGCGCCACAGTTGCGTGGGCCTGGTCGGCGATGGCGAAGAGTGCACGAGCCGTGTCTTGGTCGAGCATCCCCGCCTCGTCGACCAGAAGCACGTCGCCGGGCAGCAGACGTGCGCTGGCCTCGGGGGTGGCGTCGACGCGCGACCAGTATCCGTCGTCGTCCCACCGGAACCCGTGCTGGTGAGCGAGCCAGGCCGCGGAGTACGCGTCGGCGCCGGCCTCGCTGCGCGCGGCTTGCGCGGCCTTGAGTGTCGGTGTGACGACCACAAGTCGTCGGTCCTGCGCCTCGAGCGTGTCACGTGCGGCGGCCAGCGTCGTGGTCTTGCCAGCACCAGCAGCGCCCTCGATGACGAGCAGGGAGGCGTCACCGGCGAGGGCCGCCACAACCGCCTGCTGGGCGCGATCGAGGTGGCCGGTCCCACGGACGCGAGGCGCCGGCGCGACAGGCCGCAAGGATCGGGCGGCGATGGTGTTCAGCAGTTCGTCTTCGACAGCGAGCACAAGGTCGGACGTCAGGCTCCGGACGTGCTCGGGTACGTCGGACCGCACACGCAGCGCTCGGCAGGCACTCACGGCGCGCATGGTGAGGTCCTCTGCCAACTCGGTGCGGACGCCCCGTTCGGCCACCACCCCCACCGAGGCGATCACCTTTTCGGCCTCCCCTCGGATGTCGGCGGCGTTCCACGCCGACCGCTTGGCTCCGAGTCGAAGGAGGATGAGCTCGACCGCGACGTCACGGTTGATCGCGCCGATCGCCGGCGCGCGCCCTTTCAACGTCTTTAATTCCTTTAAACATGGGCCGCCCGCAGGCGGCGCCGGCGCGCGGAACCCGAGCTCGACCAGCTCCTCGTGCCACCGCGTCACGAGCTCGCTGCCGTTCTCCGGCACGACCTTGTCCGGTCGCGCGTCCGCCCACGCACGTCGGTCCCATGACCGCCGCAACTTCGGCCCCGGCTCCTGTCCCGGATGGTCGGCTCGCCACTCCGCCTCGTAGCGGTCGATGTTGCGCGCGATCTGGCTCGAGCGCTCGCTGAACCGGCCGGCGTACGGCGCAAGCTCGGCGACCTCGCCGGCGTCGTCGAGTGTGTAGCCGTGCCCGGCCAGGGCGGTGCGGAACTCGGGATCGCACAGGACCGCGGCGTGACCGATCCCGTTGAGCGCCTCGATGGAGTCGACGACCCCGACCGAGTGGAGGCCGCGCCAGGCGCCGGCGGCGAACACCCGTGCGTTGATCTGAAGGTGGAGATGGCGGTGCGGGTCGCCGGCGCGCGAGGTGTAGTGCCGGATGACCGCAGCCTCGAGGTTCTCGACGGGAACCTGGACCTGTCGACCGCGCGGCCCGACGCGCGTCGTTGCGTGCTGCGCGACCCAGTCGATGATCTCCTCGGCAGCGCGCGTCTGCGCAGCGTCGTACGCGGCGGCGATCTCGGGATGGAGCGCGGCGGCGAGCGACCAGGTCTTGAGGCCGTTGACGACGACCTCGACGAACCTGAGAGCGTGGTCGTCGTTGCGCAGCCGGCCCTTCGCCTGACCGCTCTCAACGTCGTAGCCCGCGACCCACCGCTCATAGGTCTCGCCGTCCATGACGGTGGAGCGCTGGGATTTACACTTCGTTACACATCCCTGCGTGTGTAACGACGCGGAGATCCGCTCGGCGATGCCGCTGCCCTCGGCGAGGTAGTAGTCGTCGGCACGCGCGTGGTCGGCCTCGACGTAGCTGCGCGCAGCCGCTGCGGATCCTCGGTAGAACTTCACGCCGCCGTGCATTGGCCGCTCGTCACCGCCCGTCACTACTCGTCAAAGGCTCCTGAAATGACGCTCGGCCCGCCCGAGTGGGCGGACCGATCTACGGACTTTCGTAGCATGCGTGCCGCTCGGTTTGAACGCTTGAAGCGGCTTGGCGGGGCGCCGGTTTCCGGCCTCGTCAGGACTCGTCACTCCTCGTCATCGGGCGCGGGCTCCTGGGGCGTTTACCACTCGAGCTCGAGAGGATCGGTGATCTCGTTGAGCCGGTGGTGGACGTTCGCGATCACGTCTCGCGCCGGCTGGTCCCAGCTCAACTCCTGGAGCCGCGCGAGCATCTGGTTGACGATCACGAGGCCCGTCTCGAAGGGGATCTCGCCGGACGGCGTCGACCTCTGGGACGTAGCTCCAAGGCCCGGCGGCGAGGTGCATGCCGGAGAGGTAGAGCCACGTCTCGCTGCGGGTGTCGAAGGTCGATGCGCGTCTCGCAGGTGCTGCAGGAGGTCGCTCAGGATGGAGTAGAGCTCGTCCGGGTCGTGCCACCACGTGGGTTCTTGTGTCATGCCGGCACCGTCGTGGCGGGAGAGGAACCCTCGCCCTCAGCAGCAACGATTCTGTGGAGAACTGCCGTCAACGGGCGCGCTGTGAGTTGAAGTCGGCCGCCTCCGCGAGCCCGCACGGACTGATACGGCCCTATAACTTCGGCACCAGGAGCCGGGAGTTATCGGCGGCTATAGGACGTCGACGCGAGGTATCGGGTCGCTCGATACCTACCTTCAGAGGACGTCGACGAGCTCCGACAGCGGTACGTCGAGGGCGACCGCGACGGCGTAGAGCGTGTCGATCCGTGGCGTCTTGGTCGCGCCCTCGAGGTTGATGATCGTGCGGCGACCGACCCCGGACTCCTCCGCGAGACGGTCGATGCTCCAGCCCTTCTCGTGCCGGATCTGCGCGACCTTGATGCCCAAGGCGTGGAGCTTCGGGGCACGGTACGGCGAGGGCACGCCTCAATCTCGCGTGGTGCACTACGGTGCACAGTGTTCTAAAGTGCACTACCTGATCGGAGCGTCATGGAGCCGCCGCATAAGCACGAGATCCCAGCCGACGTGATCCCCGGCTTCGCGTCGCCATGGGACGGGACGGACGTCCCGTGCCCGCGGTGCGGCTCCGGGATCGGAGAGACGTGCCGTGTCCGACCTGGCCACAAGGCCTTCTTCGCTCATCCCGAGCGGGCCGCGATCTCTACGCGGTGACCGGCTGGGCGCGGCCTCTCTGAAGGTCCTCGAGGTGCTGAGAGAGCGTCTCAGCTGACACGGGCGCGTAGTCCCACCAGTCGACGCCGACGTTGATGTCCCACGTCCCGCTTGGTAGGACGCTCGCGGAACGCCTCGTGCGCATGGCCGCGGAGCAGCGGGATGCCCTCGTCGCGCAGCCCGAACTGCGCGTAGCGGTCCTCGTCATGGGAGTCGCCGGCGTAGGGGAAGTGCGACAGCAGCACCCGTGTCGCCGGCGCCTGGGGATGCGGCGGCGGAAGCGAGACCGCGACGTCCATAGCCGCCCCGAAACGGCGGCGACCCCCGTGCAATCAGAACGGCGGCTCCCCATCGCCTGCGATCTCATCCGCGGAGCCTGGCGACACCTTCGCCAGCTCGAGGAAGGCCTTGGCTCTCGCCAGTACCTCGTCATACGTCAGGATTTCGGGTTCGGTGAGCGACCGCCGAAACCCTTCGAAGGCCAGAAACTTCTCCTCGTGGATGCGGCCGTCGTCCGTCAGGTCCTCGAGCGTGCCGACCACCAGATAGCTGCGAGGCTTGAGGTTGTAGGCGCGCTCGCCCGTGACGTAGCCATCGACCTTTCGCTCGAGTTGGCGGCCGATGTCATCCTGCGCCCGGCGCACGGTGGCGTGTGCCTGAGCAACACCTCGGGTGACATGAGTTGATACCGGCCAAGCGCCCGAGCGGAATTGGCTCGCTTCCAAGAGAGGGACATCGTGCCTCTTGATCTCGGCGTAGACGAGGGCCTTGATCGCACCGGCCGTCTCCATGAGAGCGTCGGCTTCCTTGCCTGGCCCAGCGACGCTCGAACCTGCGACGTACCTCTCCAGGCGCTGCGGATCCCACGAGGTGAAGAGGTGGGCAGACAGACCAACTCCCAGCAGCCAGGGATTGGCCTCGAAGAAGCGCTGCCAAACGACCTCTGGGCCTCGACCCCCGGCCACCTCTGCGAAAAAGTCGGCGTCGGAAAGCATGCGGCTGAACCTCTCCACGACTTCCTGCCGTGCCCGCAGAGCGAGCACATCCGTGGCGTCGACGTCGCCTTCGATGAGCGCACGCAGAGCGCTTGGATCCTCGGCGTAGATCGCTTTGAGCCGCTCCGGATCCGCCACGACCTGTCGGATCATGGCCTCGTCGACGCGGACGCCATGCGGTTCCCGGGGGTCAACGCCGCTAAGAAGCGCGCAGAAGTCGAACAGCCTCCGGGCGCCCTCGGCATCAAGTCGGATGGCATCCACGACTTGAGGGTTGGGGCCGCCGGCACCCTCGACGCGCTGGATGCGGATCTCGGAGACGCCGCCGACATCGCCCACGACCCGCGCCTGGACTTGGACGCGCCCCTTGGGGGACCGGTAGAGATCCTCTGTCATGCTCGTCGGCCCATCAAGATCACCTTCACCCAGATCATCGGCAACCACCTGCCATGCCGTCTTGGTCGGCTGCCCAACTTCGCTCGCGCGGCCGTACTTCAACGGGAAGGCTCTGCTCGTGATGAACCGGCCAAGCGTTCGTCGCACCGCGTACTCACCAGCTGTGAGCGGCTCCTCTGGCTCGAACTGGTCCCAGACCACGTCCATCAGCCGCTGCCAGACCCGACTCCAGCGAAGAGCTCTGCCTGCTCGAGGACGAGCTCGATCGCCTTCTCCTCCAGGTCGGGCGGATAGCCGTTGATCGCGAGCAGACGGCGGACCTTCGACCGCATCCCAGCCTTGACCGACTCCTTGTAGTTCCAGTCGATCGTGACCGAGTTGCGCACCGACCAGACGAGGTCGACCGAGATCTTCTTGAGCTTCTCGTCGCCGAGCTCGAGGACAGCCGCCTCGTTCTGGACGATGGCGTCGTAGAACGCGGCTTCGGCCTCGCTCAGGCCGAGCTGCTCGTGTCGGTTGGACTGATCGCGCATCTCCTTGGCGAGCTTGACCAGCTCCGCGATGATCTCGGCCGTCGTGAGCGAGCGGTTGGTGTACTTGTTGATCGCCTCCTCCAACTGCTCGGAGAACTTGCGCGACTGGACGAGGTTGGACCGGGCGACGGTCTTGATCCGGTCGTTGAGGATTCTCCGCAGCAGTCCGAGCTGGAGGTTGGGCTTGTCCTTGTGAGCCAGGGAGTCGAGGAACTCGTCGGAGAGGATCGAGATCTCGGGTGTCTCTACTCCGGCGAGCTTGTAGATGTCGACGACCTCGTCGGCGGCGACTGCCTCGTTCACGAGCTGGCCGATGGCGGTGTCCACCTCGACGGCGCCGGAGCCGCCGCGACCCGAGTCGGGGTTGAGGATCTTCAGGATCGCGGCCCGCACGTCGGTGAAGAGTCGTACGTCGTTCCGGATCCCCGCTGCTTCCTCCCTCGCGCCGGCCAAGGCGTACGCCTTCGCCAGAGCAAGCACCTGATCGAGGAAGCGGCTCTGTCGGTCCTGGTCGGCCATGACAAAGTCGAGCACTTTAGCGTGCTCGGCGAGCCGCTGGCCTGCGGAGAGGTCGGGTGAGGAGTCGTAGTCGCACCCATGCAGCAGCTCGCGCACGATGTCGTGCTTCTCAAGCATCGCGTCCACGAGCTCGTCGATCGGTACGCCGGCCTGGTCGCGGTCGGAGGGCGAGTACTCGACGAGCGCCTTCTGGAGGTTGGCGAACACGCCGATGTAGTCGACGATCAGACCGCCGGGCTTGTCGCGGAAGGTGCGGTTGACGCGGGCGATCGCCTGCATCAGTCCGGCGCCCTGCATGGTCTTGTCGACGTACATGGTGTGCATCGACGGGGCGTCGAAGCCGGTGAGCCACATGTCGCGGACGATGACGATCTCGAGTGGATCGTCCGGGTCCTTCGCGCGTGCCTTGATGTCGCGGCGAACGTCCTTGGAGTGCAGGTGCGGCTGGAATGCCGGCGGGTCGGCGGCCGACCCGGTCATGACGACCTTGATCCGGCCGGCCATCGGGTCCTCGGAGTGCCAGTCGGGACGCAGGGCCACGATCTTCTCGTAGAGGCGTACGGCGATGCGACGCGACATGGTCACGATCATCGCCTTGCCGAGCATCGCCTCGCGGCGCTTCTCCCAGTGCTGCACGATGTCGGCGGCGATGAGGTCGAGCCGGTCCTCGGCGCCGACGATGGCCTCGAGCCGGGCCCATCTGGACTTTGCCTTCCGGGCCTCGTCCTCCTCGACCTCGCTGGTGATCTCGTCGGCGAGCTCGTCGAGTGCGCCCATGTCGGCCTCTGACAGGCCGACCTTCGCGAGCCTGGACTCGTAGTAGATCTTGACCGTGGCGCCGTCCTCGACGGCGCGCGTGAGGTCGTAGACGTCGATGTAGTCGCCGAAGACCGAGCGTGTGGACTTGTCCCCGGACTCGATGGGCGTGCCGGTGAACCCGAGGAAGGTCGCTCCCGGGAGCGCGTCGCGCATGTGCTTGGCGAGCCCGGCCTTGAGGGTGCCGTCGGCCGCCAGGGTCTCGCCGAAGCCGTACTGCGAGCGGTGGGCCTCGTCGGCGACAACCACGACGTTGCGCCGGTCGGTGAGCACGGGGTTGACGTCACCGCCGACCAGTGGCGCGAACTTCTGCAGCGTCGTGAAGACGATGCCGCCCGAGGCGCGTTGCAGCAGCGAGCGCAGGTCTGCTCGCGACGCGGCCTGGACCGGCTTCTCAGGCAGGATCGCTGCGGGCGCGAAGACCTCGCCGAACAGCTGGTCGTCCAGGTCGTTCCGGTCGGTGAGGAACACCAGGGTCGGGTTGCCCATCCGCGGGTCTCGCATCACCTTCGCGGCATAGAGGAGCATCTCGATGCTCTTGCCGGAGCCCTGCGTGTGCCAGACGACGCCGCCGCGCCGATCGCCGGTCGGCCCGGCGGCCTCGACGGTGGACTCGACGGCAGCATTGACGGCCCAGTACTGGTGATACTTCGCGACCCGCTTCACCAGTCCGCCGGCCTCGTCGGAGAACACGACGAAGCTCTTCAGCAGGTCGAGGAACCTGGCCGGCTCGAACACACCCTTGAGCAAGACCTCCAAGGCGGGCTTGTCGGTGACGACGTCGCGGCCGTCGATGGTCTTCCACGGTGCGTAGTGCTCGAAGGCACCGGTGAAGGAGCTCATCGCGGCCGAGGTCCCGTCGGAGATGACCGTAACCGCGTTGGGCGTGAACAGGGCCGGAATGTCGGTGCGGTAGGTCTGCACCTGGTTCCACGCGGTGCGGAGCGTCGCGTGCTCGGCGACGGAGCTCTTCAGCTCGAGCAAGCCCAGCGGGATCCCGTTGACGTAGACGAGGACGTCGGGTCGGCGGTTCCTGTTGCCGACGATGGTCACCTGGTTGACCGCGAGCCAGTCATTCTGGTCAGGCTGGTCGAAGTCGATGAGACGCACGTGCGCCGTGCGCACCTGACCGTCTGCGCCGCGGTGCTCGACCGGCACACCGTCGACGAGCAGCCGGTGGACGCGGAGGTTCTCGGCAAGCTCGGACTGCGACTCGGCCCGGCGCAGGCGCTTGATGGCCTCGTCGACCAGGTCCGCGTGGTTGGGGTTGAGCCGTCGCCCCGCGGCACGGAGCCGGTCGAGCAGGTAGACCTCGTCCCACGAGGCCCGCTCCTCGGCCATGCCGCCAGGCCCGATGTTGGGGCCGAACTCGGTGGCGTATCCGACCTCGCGGAGGTAATCGAGGGCGGCGGCCTCGATCACCGCCTCGTCGAACTGCGACACCCGCTGACCTCACTCGTCCTGGGATCCGGTGGCGAAGTACCGGCGAGCCCTCGTGTTTCCTCGGGCTTCGACCACTCCCGCGAGGGCGAGATCGTTGAGCAAGTGACGGACGATTGCCGGCTCTTCTCCGACCAAGTCTGCAGCCTCAGCAGTCGAGAGGCTCCCTCTTCGCTGAATCTCGTCGATGAGCAGCTGTCGCGCTCGGGATCTGGCTTCCACCCCACCTGCGCCGGCACGCATGACGACCTCGTCGGACAACTCGTAATGCGCGCCACCTCTCTCCCCTTGGCGCAATAGAAGGCCCTTCGCGACCGCTGCGCGCAGTACTGCATCGACATCGAGATCGGGCAGCAGCTGTACGGCGCGCCGGCGGGTGATGGTGCCCTCCCGACGTGCGACGACCAGGATGCGCCGCTCGGCTGTGGTCAGCCGGAGACTGCCCAGCAGTGCCAGCCAGGCCTGATCCTCGATCGAGACGAGGAAGCGGTTCCGCAGCGTGACCGTCACCGAGTCAGGGGTGGGCACGATCAGCGGGGGATCCATGAGGCGGGCCTCCATCTCGCTGAACATGAGGTCGATGCCCTCGCCGTACTCCTCCACGAGGTTGAGCTGCTTGAGGACCCTCATGATGCGTCGGTTGCGGGAGTAGTGCTCGTCGCGGATGTTGTCGAGCGTGATCGGGCCTGGCAGCCCGCCAGGGCTTCGGATCTCGATTCGGTCGTCCCAGATCGTGATGTCGACGGTGGACCCGGACCGTCCGTAGTCGCGGTGCGCGAGAGCGTTCAGCACCGCCTCACGCACGACCCTTGTCGGGTACTCGGGCCACACTTCGCGCCGCGCGCCGATGACGACCTGATAGCGCTTCGTGTGCCGCGCGACGAAATCCAGGACCTGGTCGACCAGTTGATCGATCGGTGCTGACAGCTCGACGCGCTCCTCGGTGGGTCCGGGCCCGGGACCTACTCCGGTCCGGCGCACCAACTGCACCGATGCGCCGGAGGTCAGTGCGCGGGGGTCACGGGCGAAGAGCACCGCCGCCGCGACGGTGATGCGAGGATCGAGCGGCGGCGCTTGGGGGACGGCTACCCCGAGGTCAACGAGTGCGGAGACGAGGTCCTCGGAGACGCATGGGCCCTTGCCGTCAGCCGCTAGGGCTCTGTTGACGGCGTCGAGGTCGAATTCGGCGGGCCCAAGGATCGGCTCCTCCTCCGCCGAGGTCTCCGAGCGTTCCCGCACGAATCTGGCGAGTTGGTCCCCGATAAGCGGCTGGTTGTCCGAGCCGATGCGGCGGAGAAGTCGACCATCGGGTGTGGTGACGATGCGTCCCCGCACCTCCGGGACGGCGATCACGACGACCTTGTCGTCCCCGACGGCCAGCTCTTTCAGTTGGACCTCCACCCCGACGCTGTGGCCTGCCCGAGCGATGTGGTCGTGCACCTTCTGGGTGAGCTCGCAGCCGTACAGGCTTCGGTCATTGGCGATGCCGAGAATGATGAGACCGCCGTCGGTCATGGCCATGGCTGGGATGAGGTCAGTGAGCTTGGCAGGCTCACGTTTGAAGTCGAGGCGCGTCCCCTCGAGGTCTCCGACCAGGTCGAGCAGCTCGGCGAGCGTGGTCGGCTGCGGGAGGTCGGAGAGTCTGGGCACCACCTTCATGTGCCAAGATTACTCGAACTTGGGCGTTGAAAGCGCTCAGGACGCGATTTCGCTGCCAAGCTATTCGAAACAAGTCCGAAGAGGCGGCAGCGACACCGACGCGTCGAAGCCATTCACTGGCTCTCCGCGGCGCCGAGGAACTCGTTGAGTCGGGCGGCGATCAGCTCACGGCGTTGGGTGACGAACTTCTCGAAGCCCTCGGGCACGGCGTTCGTGTCATCGAAGACCACGAGCTGCTTTGCCAGCTGCTCCTTGGAGTACTTCGGGGCGTAGTCGGCCGGAGCCTTGGCGCTGATGTCCTTATTGGTCTTGGAGCTGATGAATGCGAGGTTGGCGATGTCGTCGACGTCGCGGCCGTCGACGTCGGGCCGGGCCTTCTTCATGTACGCCTTGGGGAAGACGTGGTGGAACTCGATCTTGTCAGCGTGCCCGGCGAGCTTGGGGCTGATGAGCAGGTTGGTCGCCCAGTCCTTCGCGCCGTCGGCGCGGAATGCGAGGAACATGGTCTTGAAGGCTCCGCTGCGTGCGGTGCGACCGACCAGGTCTGCGGCGGTGAAGTCGAGGCGCCCGACCTGCTGGACCAGACGCTGGTTGAGCCCTCCGATCTTGTCGTCCGAGCGCAGGGCGGCGAGGTCCTGGTCGAGCAGGGTCTCGGTCGACCCGCGTGAGTAGCGGCCCTTCGCGTTGGCCAGCAGGAACCACTTCCGGAAGGCAGCCGCGTCGCTGTCGGTGATCTTGTAGTCCATCTGGGCGCCCCAGTAGGCCGTGGCGATCATCAGGAACGGCGACGAGAGGAGGGTCGGGCTGTCGACACCGATGTTCTGCTGGGCGAAGTTGACGGCGAAGTCCATCGCGCGCTTGGTGCGCTTCCAGCCGTCCTCCAGAGTCGGTTGGGTCATGGAGGCGACGGTGAGGAATCGAGACTGTCCGGTGATGATCGCGATGAGGGTCTTGAGGTGGACACCGAGGTCCAGGTCGAAGCCCCTCTGCGCGACCTCTGCCTGGTAGGCGTTGAAGAGCGCCAGAGAGCCGTTCCACTTCGCGGTGATCTGGGCGAGGGCCAGGTCGGAGCTGCGGAGCTTGGCACCGAGGGAGTTGACCCGTACGAAGATCTCGGTCACTTCCTCATAGGACTTCGACGGTTCGAGGATGTCGACGCGGTAGGAGTAGTCGGCGATCGAGCGGAGCTGCTTGAGCCGGGCCGAGTAGCGCTCGTAGTTGGGGTCGTCGAAGCCGGTGACGCCGGCCGCCTTGAGCAGCTCGGAGTCGGACTTCTTGAACACGTCGGTGACCTTGACCCAGTTGGGCAGGGCGGCGACCTGGTTGCTGGCGACGACGAACGCCCGGCGGTTGACGCGCGTGATCAGGTCGGAGTCGACGTCGTCGGCGTCGTCGGCGTCCTCATGGCTGTCGTTGTCCTCGGCCACCTCGGTGATGAAGGTCAGCTCGTCGGGGTGGTCGAGGTTGAAGAGGATCTCGACGGGACGCTTGCGGTTCTTGACCGTGACAGGCTCACCACGCAGGACCGCAGACAGCGAGGTGAGGCGCTGCTGACCGTCGAGCAGCAACAGCGGTGCCGTCACCGGCTCGCTGTTCGTCGCGACGGCGAAGGCGCGGGTCTCCACCGTCGCCGCCGGCTGCCAGGTCAGGATCACGCCGGACGGGTACTCGCGGTAGAGCGAGTCGAGCAGGTCGCGCACCTTGGTGGACGTCCAGACGTACTTGCGCTGCATCTCTGGCAGCTGCAGCTCGCCGCGTTCGATCTTGGCGACCAGTTCCCTGACCGGGTAGTCCGACTTGCCCACGCTGCCTCCCTCTACTCGGTCCCATCCTGTACGACAGCAGCGGCCTCCGGCACACGAATGCGGCCAGAGAGCAGCTCGGGGCAAAGGACGCCGCGAACCGCGGCAAGTCGCCTGCTCTCATCTCGCAACTGCGTCATTCGGCGAAAGAGGGGGATGGCGAACGAGTTGAAACTCGTTACCGATCCGGAGCTCGGCCTCGCGATTCTGTACTGATTGAAGCGGTCAGCCTGGAACCTCTGGCGGCCAGATGTACCGGTCATGCTTCGGATCGTGAACGATCGGATCTCTTCGCTACGCACCAAGCAATAAATCCAAGGGGTGGAGAAGTTGTCTTTCGGGGACAAGACCACATACTCAGTTGAGCCCCAGCCGACGGTGCCCTCCTCAAGCATGTCAACCACCGCGGTCTTCCCGTTCTCTAGGCACGGGGTGATTCGAGCCATCAGCACGTCCCCGTTCTTAAACCGCTGGCCGGATCCTGCTGGCCGCGATGCCCAGTCGTAGATCTCAGCTGAGAACTCGGGGAGAGAGCTCATACCTACATACGTCGCGTCCGCACCAGCCGAGAGGTGCCGGCGCGGGTTGATCTCAACGAGCTCGGAGATCGGAACGCCGTCCGACACGTCGGCAATGTCGAAGGATCGCTCAAAGTGAGCTCGGACCACTTCCTCGGACAGCTTGATTGCGCGGCGGTTGGAATCGATCTTGTCGTCGATCGCTTCGAGAACGTTGACGATCATGTTTCGCTCGGGGGTCAGCGTCGGCACTGGATAGGAGAGGAAGTCCGCGCGACTCAGCGCTACGACCGCGCTGCCCGTCGCGCGGCCGGCGCAGTAGGCGCGATACGCAGGCGTCCTGAGCAACCAGTAGATGTACCGCTCAAAGGGAAGGTCGCGCTCGCGAAACACTAGGCGCACGGTGTCCTGGGTTAGCCGTCCCGCTGGCACGGACTCGGGCAGGCGAGCGATCGAGCCGATCATCTCCCCGTCCTTCGTTGCCCCTTTCAGCGAGACGAACAGATCTCCCGGCGCGAGCATCAGATCCGGCGGGCACTCGCCGCCATAGGTCTTGAAGTCATTGCGAAACCCGCCGCCTGGAACGATGGAGCCCAACCCGAGCAGAGCGGGTCCGGGTTGACCGACGAGCGCACCCTTGTAGGTCTTGCCGCGGATCAGATCGACGTAGTCGCCGAGAACGGCCACGTCACTCAACTCCAAGGTTCGACATGCCACGGCGGATCTCTTCCTCCAGGTCCCGCCCGCGGTCGAACTCCGCGTACAGCTCCTTGGTGAGCCGGGCGATCTTGTCGGCGATCGGCTCGTCGTCGGCGGCGGTGTCCTCGGCGCCGACATACCGCCCGGGGGTGAGGACGAAGTCGTGGGCCTTGATCTCCTCCAGGCTGGCGGCCTTTGCGAAACCCGGGACGTCCTCGTAGGTCTCGACGGGCTCGACCACCGGGGAGGAGGGCTTGTTGCGCCAGCGGTGGTAAGTGTCGGCGATCCGTGCGATGTCGGTGTCGTCGAGGACGCGCAGCCGTCGGGTTTCCATGCGGCCGAGCTTGCGGGCGTCGATGAAGAGGACCTCGCCGTGGCGGTCGCGGTGGCCGTTGCCGTGGCGCTCCTTGGAGACGAACCACAGGCTGACCGGGATGCCGGTGTTGAAGAAGAGCCGGTCGGGCATGGCGACGATGCAGTCGACCAGGTCGGCCTCGACCAGCTTGCGGCGGATCTCCCCCTCACCCCCCGACTTCGACGACAGGGACCCGTTGGCGAGGACGAACCCGGCGGTGCCCTTGGGGGAGAGGTGGTGGACGAAGTGCTGGACCCAGGCGAAGTTCGCGTTACCGGCCGGCGGCGTGCCGTACTTCCAGCGGGGGTCGTCGGCGAGCTTGGCGTCCCACCAGTTGGAGACGTTGAACGGTGGGTTGGCGAGGATGAAGTCGGCGCGCAGGTCGGGGTGGAGGTCGGCGGTGAAGGTGTCGGCGGAGCGTTCGCCGAGGTCGGCCTCGATGCCGCGCAGGGCGAGGTTCATCTTGGCCAGCCGCCAGGTGGCGTCGGTGTACTCCTGGCCGTAGACCGAGATCTTGTCGGTGCTGCCGCCGTGGGCCTTCACGAACTCGGCCGACTGGACGAACATGCCTCCTGACCCGCAGGCGGGGTCGTAGACGCGGCCCTCGAACGGCTCGAGCATCTCCACGAGCGTCTTGACCACGCTGCGGGGGGTGTAGAACGCGCCGGCGTCCTTGCCCGACTCCTTCCCGGCGAACTGGCCGAGGAAGTACTCGTAGACCCGGCCCAGGACGTCGTCGGAGCCGTGGTCGTCGGTCTCGGTGAACCCGATGGATCCGATCAGGTCGACGAGCTGGCCGAGGCGTCGCTTGTCGAGGCCCTCGCGTCCGTAGTTGCGCGGGAGGACGCCGCGGATGACGGGGTTCTCCTTCTCGATCAGGTCCATGGCCGCGTCGATATCGGTGCCTATCGTCGGCAGCTTCGCCCGGTCCTGGATCGCTTTCCAGCGGGCCTCTTCGGGCACCCAGAAGACGTTCTTGGACTTGTACTCGTCGCGCACCTCAAGGAAGTCCGAGATGCGGTTCTCCGGCATTCCGTCTGCGACGAGCTCTGCTTCGAGCTCACGGCGGCGGGCCTCGAACCGGTCAGAGATGTACTTCAGGAAGACCAGGCCAAGGACGACGTGCTTGTACTCACTGGGCTCCTGGTTGCCACGCAGCGCGTCGGCCGCATCCCAGAGCCGTTGCTCCAGGGACTTGGTCGGCTTTGCCGGTTTGGCCTTCGCCGCCGGCTTCGGCTTGGCGGCCGAGGGAGCGGCTCCGGCGGGTGCTGCCTTCGGCTGGGACAGAGCCACCGCCTCGTCCGCGCCGATCTTCCGACGCAGCGAGCCACCCCGCCCGCGCCCGACTGCGATCTCATCCGTCGCGAGCAGGAGCGCCTTCGCGGCGTCGTACCGTTTCTCGCTGCTCCATCCGAGCTCGGTGCGGGCGCGTTGGTTGCCCATGGTCGAGCCGTCGTCCGGGAGGACTTCCCACAGCGCCTCGGCATCGAGGGAGACCTTGGTCCGGCTGACCCGCCCGCCCTCGACCACTAGATGACCGCTCTCGACCAAGAGCTCGAGGTTCTCCTCGCCCAGCCTCGAGGCCAGTGGCCCTCGGTTCTTCAGCTCCCCCGGTTGCATCTCGATCAGTTCGTTCCACACGTCGTCCGGGATGGGCATGATCCCCATCTTCGGCCATGGCTCCGGCGGAAATCACGGGACCCGGGAATCCCCGTTGAGTCTTTCCCCCGCCAGTCCCCCACAGGAGCCGATCAGGGGAACGTTCCATAGGCCTCGAAATGACAGAAACCGCAGGCTGACCTGCGGTTTCTCCGGGTGGAGCCTAGGGGACTCGAACCCCTAACCCCCTGCTTGCAAAGCAGGTGCGCTACCAATTGCGCCAAGGCCCCGAGAGGGTGGGCTCAGGCGGGCCGCACCGGGTCGGTGGCCTCGGCCCAGAGGGCCTGCTCGGCCTTGCTCTCGTCGAGCTTCTTCTTCGCGACGACGGCACCGGCAGCGGCCAGGAGGAGGAGCAGGATCTTCTTCACGTCGGGCTCCCTGGGGCTCGGCGGGGCGGGGCCCCATCGGGGATCACGGGGGCGGCGCCCTCGTGGGTGCGTGGGCCTAACAGGACTTGAACCTGTGACCTCTTCCTTATCAGGGAAGCGCTCTAACCGTCTGAGCTATAGGCCCGAACTGGCTGCTGCCAGGGTCGACCAGCGACCGAGGGGGAACGTTACCGCACGGGCTCGGAGCCGGACAAAACGGGGGCGACCCCGCCACGCCTCGACGCCGAGGTGCGCGTCGGGACCTCAGTTGTCCTCGGCGAGGGTGACCTCGATGCCACCCAGCAGGGCCGCGGCCATGTTGTAGAGGAAGGCACCGAGCGTCGCGATCGCGGTCAACAGCACCACGTCGATCACCGAGACCAGCACGGTGAAGCCCAGCACCCGGGAGGTGCCGATGTAGTCCTCGACGTCGAAGCTGGAGGCGTCGTCGCCGACGATGTCGGTGACCGTCTTGTTGATCGACTCCCACACGCCCGCGGCGTCGAGCACCGACCACACCATCAGCACCGAGACGACGGTGACGATGCCCAGCGCGATCGAGAGCAGGAACGCGGTCTTCATCACCGACCACGGGTCCACCCGGGTCAGCCGCAGCCGAGCCCGGCGCGGAGGCCGCTTGTCGCCCGCCACCGCCTTCGTGGCCTGGGTCTTCGTCGGCGACGGTGCCGCCGCATTGGCCCGATGCTCTTCGCTGGCCCGACTCATCCGAGCGGCGATCCGCTCGGTGAGCGGCGGCCGGACCGCGGTCTCGTCACTGGCCGGCTCGGTGCGTCCGGGGCCTCGGGAGCCCGCTGAACGTGGGGCTGGGGTGGAGGTGGGAGGGGCGGAGCGATCCGTCATCAGCCCTCACTCTCGCCTGTCGTGTCGGGCGCGGTCGGGTCGATTGTTGCATCCGCCTCCACATCAGACGATCCGGAAGCGTCAGCGTCCACCTCGTCGGCGGCCTGGACCACCGGGTCGGTGGCGACCGCCTCGGCGACCTCGGACGCCGCCTCGGCGCTGGCCTCCTCGACCTCCTGCTCCACCTGTGCCTCGACCGAGCGGGCCACGACGGCCACCGCGTCGCCCGCCTTCGGGGTCACGAACTTCACGCCCTGGGTGGAGCGACCGGTCGGCCGGAAGTCGTCGTTGATCGGGCTGCGTACGACCTGTCCGCCCTGCGTGATGGACAGGATCTCGTCACCGTCCTCGACGATGAACGCGCCGACCAGGTGGCCGCGCTCCTCGTTGGCCAGCGTCATCGCCTTCACCCCGAGACCGCCGCGGCCGGTGATGCGGTACTCGCTGATGCGCGTGCGCTTGGCGAAGCCGCCGTCGGTGATCGAGAAGACGTACTTCGGCTTCACCTCCGCGACCTGCTCGCTGGTCGCCTCGACGTCGGCGGAGTCGGCGCTCTCCTCGGCCAGTCCGGCCGCCGCCTCCGCGGCGACCTGCGTGGCGCGGATGACCGACATCGACAGCACCGAGTCGTCGCTGCTCTTGAACTTCATGCCGGTGACGCCCGAGGTGGCCCGACCCATCGGCCGCAGCTGGGCGTCGTCGGCGCGGAACCGGATCGCCTGGCCCTTGCGCGAGACCAGCAGGATGTCGTCCTCGGCGGAGACCAGCTCGGCGCCGATCAGCTCGTCGTCGTCCTCGCGGAAGTTGATCGCGATCACGCCGGCCTGCCGCGGGCTGTTGTAGTCGGCGAGCCGGGTCTTCTTCACCAGACCGCTGCGGGTGGCGAGCACCAGGTAGGGCGCCTGGTCGTAGTCGCGGATCGCGAGCACCTGGGCGATCTGCTCGTCGGGCTGGAAGCTGAGCAGCCCGGCGACGTGCCCGCCCTTCGCGTCCCGCTGGGCCTCGGGGAGGTTGTAGGCCTTGGTGCGGTAGACGCGTCCGGCGCTGGTGAAGAACAGCAGCCAGTGGTGGTTGGTGGTCGCGATGAAGTGCTCGACGACGTCGTCGCCGCGCAACGTCGCGCCACGCACGCCCTTGCCGCCGCGCTTCTGGGTGCGGTACTGGTCGGCGCGGGTGCGCTTGGCGTAGCCGCCGCGGGTGATCGACACGACGAGGTCCTCGTCGGGGATCAGGTCCTCCATCGACAGGTCGCCGTCGGCGGCGATGATCTGAGTACGCCGCTCGTTGCCGTACTTCTCGACGATCTCGCGCAGCTCCTCGGCCACGATCCGCCGCTGCCGGGTGACGTTGGCCAGGATGTCCTCGAGGTCGGCGATCGTGCGCTCGATCTCGGCCAGCTCGTCGATGATCTTCTGACGCTCCAGCGCGGCCAGGCGGCGCAGCTGGAGGTTCAGGATCGCCATCGCCTGGATCTCGTCGATCGCCAGCAGCGCGATCAGCCCGTCCCGGGCGTCGTCGACCTCCGGGGAGCGGCGGATCAGCGCGATCACCTCGTCGAGGAGGTCCAGCGCCTTCACCAGGCCGCGCAGGATGTGGGCCCGCTCCTGGGCCTCGCGCAGGAGGTACTCGGTGCGCCGGCGGATCACGTCGACCTGGTGGGTGACCCAGTTGCTGATGAACTGGTCGATGCTCAGCGTGCGGGGGACCCCGTCGACCAGCGCCAGCATGTTCGCGCTGAAGTTGGTCTGCAGCTCGGTGTGCTTGAGCAGGTTGTTCAGCACCACCCGCGCCACCGCGTCGCGCTTGAGCACGATCACCAGCCGCTGGCCGGTGCGGTCGGAGGTGTCGTCGCGGACGTCCGAGATGCCCTGCACCTTGCCGGAGTCGGCCAGCTCGGCGATCTTCAGCGCGAGGTTGTCGGGGTTGACCATGTAGGGCAGCTCGGTGATCACCAGGCAGGTGCGGCCGCGCGCGTCCTCGTCGACCTCGATCACCGCCCGCTGGGTGATCGACCCGCGACCGGTGCGGTAGGCCTGCTCGATGCCCTGGTGGCCGACGATCAGGGCCCCGTTGGGGAAGTCGGGGCCCTTGATCCGCTCGATGAGGGCGTCCTGGAGCTCCTCGCGCGTGGCGTCGGGGTGCTCGAGCGACCAGATCGCGCCGTCGGCGACCTCGCGCAGGTTGTGCGGCGGAATGTTGGTGGCCATGCCGACCGCGATGCCGGCCGAGCCGTTCACGAGCAGGTTCGGGATGCGCGAGGGGAGGACGATCGGCTCCTGGGACCGACCGTCGTAGTTCGGCTGGAAGTCGACGGTGTCCTTGTCGATGTCGCGGACCATCTCCATGGCCAGCGGCGCCATCCGGCACTCGGTGTAACGCATGGCCGCGGCGGAGTCGTTGCCCGGCGAGCCGAAGTTGCCCTGCCCCTGGATCATCGGCGCCCGCATCACCCAGGGCTGGGCGAGCCGCACCAAGGTGTCGTAGATGGCGGTGTCGCCGTGGGGGTGGTACTGACCCATCACGTCGCCGACCACGCGCGAGCACTTGGAGAAGCCGCGGTCGGGGCGGTAGCCGCCGTCGAACATCGCGTAGAGCACCCGCCGGTGCACCGGCTTCAAGCCGTCGCGGACGTCGGGCAGCGCACGGCCGACGATGACCGCCATCGCGTAGTCGATGTAGGCCCGCTGCATGGAGGTCTGCAGCTCGACCGGCTCGATCCGGCCGCCGGGGCCGGAGGTGGGAGCGCCGCCGTCGGTGGGCGTCTCGGTCACGATTGCTCTCTCTCGTCTGTTCTGCCGGTGTCTAGCGTTCTGCCTGGATGGGGCGACCGCGTGCTGAGGACCGCCTCAGCCGGCTAGATGTCCAGGAACCGGACGTCCTTGGCGTTGCGCTGGATGAACGAGCGCCGCTGCTCGACGTCCTCGCCCATCAGGATCGAGAAGATCTCGTCGGCGTGGGCGGCGTCGTCGAGCGTGACCTGCAGCATCAGCCGCTGGTCGGGGTCCATCGTGGTCTCCCACAGCTCCTTGGCGTTCATCTCGCCCAGACCCTTGTAGCGTTGGACCGGGTTCTCCTTGGGCAGCTTCTTGCCGGCCGCGAGCCCGTCGGCCATCAGCGCGTCGCGCTCGGCGTCGGAGTAGACGAACTCGTGCTCGTGCGGCTTGTTCCAGCGCAGCCGGTACAGCGGCGGCTGGGCCATGTAGACGTGACCGTGCTCGATCAGCGGCCGCATGAACCGGAACAGCAGGGTCAGCAGCAGCGTGTTGATGTGGTGGCCGTCGACGTCGGCGTCGGCCATCAGCACCACCTTGTGGTAGCGCAGCTTGTCGAGGGTGAACTCGTCCTGGATGCCGGTGCCGAGCGCCGAGATGATGGCCTGCACCTCGGCGTTGCCGAGGACCTTGTCGATGCGCGCCTTCTCGACGTTGAGGATCTTGCCGCGGATCGGCAGGATCGCCTGGATGCGCGGGTCGCGGCCCTGCCGCGCCGAGCCGCCCGCCGAGTCGCCCTCGACGATGAAGACCTCGCACTCGGCAGGGTTGGTCGACTGGCAGTCCGACAGCTTGCCGGGCAGCCCGCCGCCGCCCAGCAGGCCCTTGCGGTTGCGGGCCAGGTCGCGCGCCTTGCGAGCCGCGATGCGTGCCGACGCCGCCGCCTGCGCCTTGCGCACGATGTCGCGCCCCTCGGCGGGGTTCTGCTCGAACCAGGCGCCGAGCTGGTCGTTGACCACCCGCTGCACGAAGCCCTTGGCCTCGGTGTTGCCGAGCTTGGTCTTGGTCTGACCCTCGAACTGCGGCTCGCCCATCTTGATCGAGATGATCGCGGTCAGGCCCTCGCGGATGTCGTCGCCCTTGACCCGGTCCTCGGGCTTCTTGATCAGGCCCCACTCCTCGCCCCAGTTGTTGACCAGGGAGGTGAGCGCCGCGCGGAAGCCCTCCTCGTGGGTGCCGCCCTCGTGGGTGTTGATCG
Source organism: Nocardioides ferulae (assembly GCF_003660455.1). Lineage (GTDB taxonomy): Bacteria > Actinomycetota > Actinomycetes > Propionibacteriales > Nocardioidaceae > Nocardioides > Nocardioides ferulae. Next base: position 20,572 of record NZ_QZVR01000005.1, read on the forward strand.
TGTTGGCGAAGGTGTGCACCGACTCGGAGAAGGTCGTGTTCCACTGCATCGCGACCTCGAGGCTCATGTGGTTCTCGACGCCGGCCGGCGTCTCGGCCTCGAACGAGATCACGGTCGGGTTCGCCGCCTGCTTGCGGCGGTTGAGGTGCTCGACGTAGTCGACCAGGCCGCGGTCGTACTTGAACACCTGCTCCAGGCCGCCGCCCTGCGCCCGCCGGATGGCGTCCTCGCCGGTGCTGTCGACCTCGGCCGCGACCGTGTCGTCCTCGACCGCGTCGGCGATGTCGTCGGCCTGCGGCCGCTCGTCGCGGACCACGATCTCGAGACCCTTGTTGAGGAAGGCCATCTCGCGGATCCGGCTCGTGATCGTCTCGAGCGAGTAGGTGGTGGTCTCGAAGATCTCGGGCGAGGCCCAGTAGGTCACGGTGGTGCCGGTGCGCTCGCCGGGCTCCATCGGCCGCACCTGCTCGAGGTCGCCGTCGGGCACGCCGAGGCTGAAGCTCTGCCGCCACAGGTGACCGCGGTTGCGCACCTCGACGATCAGGTGGGTCGACAGCGCGTTGACCACCGAGACGCCCACGCCGTGCAGACCGCCGGAGACCTTGTAGCCGCCGCCGCCGAACTTGCCGCCGGCGTGCAGCATGGTCAGCGCCATGGTCACCGCCGGCATGTCCTGACCGGGCGCGGTGTCGGTCGGGATGCCGCGACCGTTGTCCTCGACGCTGATCGCGCCGTCCTCGGTGAGCCGCACCACGATGCGATCGCAGTGTCCGGCGAGGGCCTCGTCGACGGCGTTGTCGACGATCTCCCAGATCAGGTGGTGCAGACCGCGCTCGCCGGTCGAGCCGATGTACATGCCGGGTCGCTTGCGGACCGCCTCGAGGCCCTCGAGCACCTGGATGGCGGAGGCGTCGTACTCGACGGAGACCTCCGCCGCCGACTCCGGGGGCACTGCCGCCTCGTCGTCTGGCCGGTCGACCGCCTGGGCGTCCTGGGGCTCGGTCACACACACCTCTTCGCGACGGGCCGCCCTGGGCGGCGCGGACAGCCCGGACCGGAGGGAGCCCGGACCGGCAGACACGACACGGGCCGCCGCGACGAGGAGCCGGCGACCCGAGGGCCAGCATACCGGCCGCACGGGCCGCAGACACGTTCTGCCGGCCGTGGAGGGGGGTGTCTGTGGAGGAGAAGTCGCCGGGAGCGCCCTTCGCAGCCGGTTCAGAGCGACGACCAGGGGGTCGGATGGGTCCCCATACGACGGCCGGTCCGCCACCACGGCAGATCCGGCGACCGGATGCCGACCTCGCCCGCCGAAGCCCGTCAGCCGTAGGTGTCGCGAGGTCCGCGCCCGTCGCGCACCGATCGAGGGCCCTTCTTCCACGTGGGCAGGTGCGGGCCGACGACGTCGAGTGCGGTGACCGCGCCCGCGCCCAGCTCGTCGTTGAGACGGCGTACGACGGTCGGCGCCAGCAGGCGCAGCTGGGTCGCCCAGGCGGTGGAGTCGGTGCGCACGACCAGCCGACCGTCGGCGAACGACTCGGGCGTCGAGTGCTCGGCCACCTCCGGACCGACTAACGCGTCCCAGCGGGCGAAGACGCCGTGCACCTTGAGGTCCAGCGCCCAGCCACGCTCGGCCACGAGCCGTCCGAGCGTGGCGTCGACCAGCTGCGGATCCCGGTCGTCGGGGTGCGATCCGGTGACCCTGCCGCTCTGCTCGCGACTCTCGGTCCGGCGCCGGCGCCGGGCCGGACGGCCACCGATGCGCGCGGTGGCCCTGGTCAGCGCCCGGGCCAGATCCAAGCCGTCGTCGGCGTGGGGGGGCTCGGCATCTCCCGGGTCCGGTGCCGGCTCGGCACCGGAAGCAGGGAGGGGGAGCGGGGGCTCGCCGTCAGGGTTCACGGACCACCTCGCCGCCCCCGACCCGGAACCTGGAGCCGGCCAGGACCGCCGGGACGTCCTCGGGCACGGCCGCGGTGACCAGCACCTGCTCGGCGTCGGCCACGAGGGCGGCCAGCTGGTCGCGGCGCTCGCCGTCCAGCTCGGCGAAGACGTCGTCGAGGATCAGGATCGGGTCGTCGCCGTCGGCACGGAGGAGGTCGTAGGACGCGAGGCGCAGCGCCAGGGCGAAGGACCACGACTCGCCGTGCGAGGCGTACCCCTTCACCGGCAGCCGCGGGGAGTCGGGCCCACCGCCGAGGGTCAGCACCAACTCGTCGCGGTGCGGCCCGACGAGCGAGACCCCCCGGTCGAGCTCGTCACCGCGCCTGCGCTCGACCTCGGCGAGCAGGGCCCGACGCAGCTCCTCGGCGTCGGCCTCGGCCATCAGCTCACCGGGCAGGTCGAAGGAGGGGCGGTAGACGATCTCGGCGTCCTCGCGGGTCGCGCCGCGCGCCACGGTCTCGTAGGCCTTGCCGACGTAGGGGGCCAGTGCGTCCACCAGCGCGAGCCGCTGCGCCAGCAGCTCGCCGCCGGTGCGCGCCAGGTGGTCGTCCCAGACCTCCAGGGTGGCCAGCGCCCCCTCCCGGGAGGAGCTGCCTCGACGGGCGGCCCCCGCGGTCTTCAGCAGCGAGTTGCGCTGCCGCAGCACCCGGTCGTAGTCGGCGCGTACGCCGGCGATCCGGGGCGCGCGGAGCACGAGCAGGTCGTCGAGGAACCGGCGACGGTCCGAGGGGTCGCCCTTGACCAGTGCGAGGTCCTCGGGGGAGAAGAGCACGGTGCGCACCAGCCCGACCAGCTCGCGGGCGCGCGGCAGGGGTGACTTGTTGACGCGGGCGCGGTTCGAGCGCCCGGGGTTGACCTCGACCTCGAGGACCGCGGTCCGCCCGTCCCGCACGACGGCCGCCCGGACCACCGCCTGCTCGGCGCCGGCACGCACCAGCGCCGCGTCACCCGCCACCCGGTGCGACGCCAGGCGCGAGAGGTAGTCGACCGCCTCCACCAGGTTGGTCTTGCCCTGGCCGTTGCGGCCGACGAACGCGGTCACACCGGGCTCGAGGGCGACGTCGACACCCGCGTAGGAGCGGAAGTCGTGCAGGGTCAGGTGAGCGACGTACATGGCACGACCGCTACTCCTGCGGTGGACGGGCCGGCTGCTCCGCCGGCTCGGCGGGCCGCTCGCCGGCGCCCTCCACGGGGTTGACGTCACCGCCGACGGGTGGTGCCGTCCGCACGGCGTGGCCGCCGAACTGGTTGCGCATCGCGGCGATGGCCTTCATCGCGGGGCTCTCGTCCTGGCGGGAGGCGAATCGGGCGAACAGCGAGGACGCGATCACGTTGAGGGGGACGGCGTTGTCGATGGCGGCCTCGACGGTCCAGCGGCCCTCACCGGAGTCCTCGGCGTAGCCGGCGACCTGGTCGAGGTGCTGGTCGTCGCGCAGGGCCGCCACCAGCAGGTCGAGCAGCCAGGAGCGGATCACGGTGCCCTCGCGCCAGGAGTCGAAGACGTCGACGACGTTGTCGACCAGGTCGACCTTCTCGAGCAGCTCGAACCCCTCGGCGTAGGCCTGCATGATCGCGTACTCGATGCCGTTGTGGACCATCTTGGCGAAGTGGCCGGCTCCGGGGCGGGTGCCGGCGTGCACGAAGCCGGACTCGCCGGCGGGCTTGAGGGCGTCGAGCGCCGGCTGCACCACGGCGACGGCATCCGCGGGGCCGCCGCACATCAACGCGTAGCCGTTCTTCAGGCCCCAGACGCCGCCGGAGACGCCGCAGTCGACGAATCCGATCCCGCGGGCTCCGAGCAGCTCGGCGTGCACCTCGTCGTCGGTCCACCGGGAGTTGCCTCCGTCGACCACGACGTCACCCTCGGCCAGCAGGTCGCAGAGCTCGCGGATCACCGCTCGCGTCGGTTCGCCGGACGGGACCATCACCCAGACCGCGCGCGGACTCGGCAGTCGCTCGACCAGCTCGGCGAGCGAGGAGACGTCGGCGACGTCCTGGTTGCGGTCGTAGCCGACGACGGTGTGCCCCGCCTCGCGCAGGCGGGTGCGCATGTTCCCGCCCATCTTGCCGAGTCCGACCAGCCCGATCTGCATGCCTGCTCCCAACCTCGTCCGCGTCGTGGACCTCCACCGTAGTCAGCCGCCGGATGGGCCCGCGTCTCCTGGCGATCGGAGGGCGAGAGGCCGCCCGGTGCCGGTCAGCCCAGGAGCCGGCGCGGCATCAGCAGGTAGCGGAATCCGGGGTCGACCGAGGTGTCGTCGACCGATCCACTGATCACGACCGGCTTGGAGGCTTGGGTGAACGCGAGCTCGACCACGGGCTGGTCGATGGCGGTGAGGCCGTCGAGGAGGAACTGGGGGTTGAACCCGGTGGTGATGTCGTCGCCGTCGACCGAGGCCTCGATGGACTCCGAGGCCTGGGCCTCGTCGCCGGAGCCCGCGTCGAGGGTGAGCACGCCCTGGCTGAACGCGAGCTGGACCGCGGTGTTGCGCTCGGCCACGAGGGAGACGCGCTTGACCGACTCGACGAGGGCGGCCTTGTCGACGAGCGCGCGCGTCAGGTGCTCGGCGGGGAACAGGCTCCGGACCTTGGGGAACTCGCCGTCGAGGAGCCGGGTGGTGGTGCGCCGCAGGCCGCCGGGAGCGGTGCCCTCGAAGCCGATGATCCCTTCGCCCGATCCGCTGGCGGACAGGGCGATGGTGACCTGCTCGCCGGCGGTGAGCGACTTGGCCGTGTCGGCGAGCACCTTCGCCGGGACGAGGGCGGCGATGCTCTCGTCGGGGGTGCGCGGGTCCCACTGCAGCTCGCGGTGGGAGAGCCGGAACCGGTCCGTCGCGAGCAGCGAGATCGTGGAGCCGTCGATCTCGATGCGGACGCCGGTGAGCACCGGCAGCATGTCGTCACGCCCGGCGGCCGTGACCGCCTGGGCCACCGCGTGGGCGAAGTCGTCGCTGCGCACGGTGCCGGTGGCCGCGGGCATCTGGGGCAGCGTGGGGTAGTCCTCGACCGGCATGGTCTGCAGGCTGAATCTGGCGGAGCCGCAGGTGAGCGAGACCCGGGCGCCGTCGAGGACCATCTCGACGGGCTTGGCCGGCAGGCTGCGGCAGATGTCGGCGAGGAGCCGGCCGCTGACCAGCGCCCGGCCTTCGTCGCTGACCTCGGCGTTCAGCGTGGCTCGGGCCGAGGTCTCGTAGTCGAAGCTCGAGAGGACCAGGCCCTCGTCGGAGGCGTCGATGAGCAGACCTGCCAGGACGGGAGCGCTCGGGCGGACCGGAAGGCTGCGAGCAGCCCAGGCGACGGCATCCGCGAGCACGTCGCGGTCGACGCGGAACTTCACGATGGGGTCCTTCTGCGATTCGGGGGCAGGGACGTGTCGGGCAGGTGCTGCACACGTCTCCGGGATCGGAATCCTGCCACGCCTCGGGCTCCGGGGCATCAGGAGTGTGGTTTCGGGGTGGATCCGGGTCCGTGTTCGCCGGCCGGCGGGGCTCGGGTGGCACCCAGGGCTCGCAGGGTTATCCCCAGGTCGAGGGTCGGGAGGAAGTCCACCGAGGATCGTCCAGTGGGTAGGTCCGAGGTAGTCATAGCGTCGGTGGAAACTGTGGAGAACCTGGATCTGGCCTGCTCGCGCCGCGTGTCGGGTCGCACAGGGGCTGTGGACGGTCGATCCGAGGAATCGCCGGTGGTTGTGGAGGCGGGGTCGGCCGGTGGGCGGGCGGCGCGGTCTGTCCACAGGTGCTCCACGTCGGGGGCGAGGTGCTCCCCACCGGTTCCACAGGGGGTCGGGTACGCCGAGCAGCCGACGACGGGGCCCGGGACCGTGTGGTCCCTGGCCCCGAAGTGGTCTGGTGCAGCGGGCGCGAGCGCGCCGTCGAGGGGGGTCAGGCGACCGTCAGCGTGACCTCGATGTTGCCGCGCGTGGCGTTGGAGTAGGGGCACACCTGGTGTGCCTGGTGGACCAGGTCGAGGGCGGTGGCGTGGTCGAGCGCGGGCAGGGCGACCTCGAGCTGCACGGCGAGACCGAAGCCGCCCCCGTCGACCGAGCCGATGGACACGTCGGCGACCACCTCGGAGTCGGTGACGTCGGCGCCGGCCTTGCCGGCGACGAGCCGCAGCGCGGAGTGGAAGCAGGCCGCGTAGCCGGCGGCGAAGAGCTGCTCGGGGTTGGTCGCGCCGCCGGGGCCGCCCAGCTCGGGCGGGGTGCGGACCTCGGTGTCGACGAAGCCGTCGGTGCTGCGGACGTGGCCGTTGCGTCCGTCGCCGGTGGCGACGGCGGAGGCGGTGTAGAGAGGTGTCATGCACGCAATCATATTGTGCACAATTAAAAGAGGCAACAGATGAGTGCGTAGGCTGGAGCCGTGGCGCCGGAGCGATACCCCCAACTCGAGCTCGACTCGCAGCTGTGCTTCCCGCTCTATGCGGCCTCTCGCGCGGTCACCCGGCGCTACGCCGACCTGCTCGGCGAGGTGGGGCTCACCTATCCCCAGTACCTCGCGCTGCTGGGGCTCTGGTCGGCGTCCGCGCCGCTGACCGTCGGCGAGCTGGGGGCCCGGCTGTCGCTGGACTCGGGGACCCTGACGCCGGTCCTGAAGCGGCTCGAGGGGGCGGGCTGGGTGAGCAGGAGGCGCGACCCCGAGGACGAGCGTCGGGTCCTGGTGGAGCCCACTGCTGAGGGCTGGGCGCTGCGCGAGCGAGTGGCCGACGTGCCGCAGCGACTGGTCGAGGGGATGGGGCTGGACGTGGCGGAGCTGGTCCAGCTCCGCCAGTTGCTGGACCGGCTCCGGACCGCGCTGGGCTGAGCACGCTGGCCGAAGGGGCTTGCGAGCCCTCCCGGCGGTCGAGCCGGGTGGGCTCGGTGGTCGACCTGCCGAGACCCTCAGCCCTGGCGGGCCTGCATCTTGACCCGGTTGGTCAGCTCGCTCACCTGGTTGAACACCGCGCGCCTCTCGGCGAGGAGCTGGTTGATCTTCCGGTCGGCGTACATCACGGTCGTGTGGTCGCGGTTGCCGAACTGCGCGCCGATCTTGGGCAGCGACAGATCGGTGAGCTCCCGGCAGAGGTACATCGCGATCTGGCGGGCCATGACCAGGTGCCGGCCGCGGCTGGGCCCGGTGAGCTCCTCGATGGAGAGCCCGAAGTAGGCGGCGGTCTGGGCGATGATGAGCGCGGCGGTGATCTCGGGCTCGCCGCCCTCGGGAATCAGGTCCTTGAGCACGATCTCCGCCAGGGTCATGTCGACCTCCTGGCGGTTGAGGTTCGCGAACGCGGTGACCCGGATCAGTGCTCCCTCGAGCTCACGGATGTTGGTCTGGATCTTGGAGGCGATGAACTCCAGCACGTCCGGGGGTGCGGTGAGCCGGTCCATCGCGGCCTTCTTGCGCAGGATGGCGATCCGGGTCTCGAGGTCGGGGGGCTGGACGTCGGTGATGAGTCCCCACTCGAAGCGGTTGCGCAAGCGGTCCTCGAGGGCCTCGAGACGTTTGGGGGCCCGGTCGGAGGTCAGCACGATCTGCTTGTTGGCGTTGTGCAGCGTGTTGAAGGTGTGGAAGAACTCCTCCTGGGTCTGGGTCTTGCCCTCCAGGAACTGGATGTCGTCGATCAACAGCACGTCGACGTCGCGGTAGCGGCGCTTGAAGCGGTCCTGGCGGTCGTCGCGGATCGCGTTGATGAACTCGTTGGTGAACTCCTCGCTCGACACGTAGCGCACCTTCGCGCCGGTGTAGAGGCTGCGGACGTAGTGGCCGATGGCGTGCAGCAGGTGGGTCTTGCCCAAGCCGGAGTCGCCGTAGACGAGGAGCGGGTTGTAGGCCTTGCCCGGGGCCTCGGCGACCGCGACCGCTGCCGCGTGCGGGAAGCGGTTGGAGGACCCGATGACGAAGGTCTCGAAGGTGTACTTCGGGTTCAGCCGCGCCTCGAGGGCGGTGGGCCGGCTCTCGGCGCGCCCGGCCATGGGCAGCACCGGCGCGTTCGGCGACCCGCTGTCACCGGCGGTCCGGAGGCCGTCGCCGTGGTGCTCGGTGGGGTGGGTGCCCGGTTCCGGCCGGTCGTCGCGGACCAGATCGATGTCGACTGGTTGATGTGTCGACATGTCGTCGTGTGGATTTGTCGACACGCCGTCGGTGTCGGCGCTGTGCTCGAGCGCGGGGTTGACCGTCACCGCGATCCGGATCTCTCGACCGAAGGCCACGGTGAGCGCGTCTTCGAGTTGGCCGCGCAGCCGCCCTTCGAGCTGACCCCGGGTGAAGTCGTTGGGGACCGCGATGATCGCCGTCGACTCGTGGAGGGTGACCGGATCGCTGGCTCGGAGCCAGGCACGCTGGTGGGCCTGGAGGTCGGCCACCACCCCTCGCCAGGCCTCGTGCAGGTCGATGGTGTGCTCCACGGGTTCCGATTCCCTTCGTCGTCCGGCGCACCGGCCGAACCGGTGAGTGGTTGTCTCCACAGGTTTGTCCACAGGGTGTGAACACGTGTCGGATCTTGTGGAGAACTCGTTGCCGAGTCCATCCGCCTGGCGCCTCGGCGTGCCGTCCTCGCAGGTCAGGCAGCACGTGTTGGCCGGTGTGCGTCGACTGCCGAGGGAGCGACAGACCAGGTTCTGCCGGGCGGTGGCGGGGAACCTCGGAGACCTGAACGTAGTCCGGTCCGGACCCTCCTGCAAGCAGTTCTCCACAGGTCGCAGGTATCGTCGCATGCAGCGGGTCATCGGAGTGCATCCGGTGCTCTCGTCCGGTTTGACCCTGTGGAATACCACCGCGTACCGTTGGCCGGTCCCCGGTGTCGACCGGTGCCGCATGCCCACGGGAAGCCCGCGGGTGGGCGGTGCCAGTTGAACTGCCTGTTTTTCGCCCCAGCGCAGCCAGCGCCACGGGGCTGGCGCCGCCGATCCACCGGACCCGACCCACCACCGAAGGAAACAGAGCTGTGAGCAAGCGTACGTACCAGCCGAACAACCGTCGTCGCCACAAGGTGCACGGTTTCCGTCTGCGCATGCGCACCCGTGCCGGTCGCGCGATCTTGAACTCGCGCCGCCGCAAGGGCCGCAAGAGCCTGACGGTCTGAGCCACGGCTCGCTGACCGGAGCCGGCGTGCTGCCCGCGTCCTCCCGTCTGGTCGACTCCGCGTCGTTTCGGGAGGCGGTTCGGCAGGGTCGCCGCTCCGGGTCACGGACCCTGGTGGTGCACCTGGTCGCTCCCACGCCCGGGGCCGCTCCGCCGCAGGTCGGGTTCGTGGTCAGCCGTGCCGTCGGCAACGCAGTCGTCCGGAATCGTGTGAAGCGCCGCCTCCGCCACCTGGCCCGGGAGCACGTCTCGTCGCTCCCGGGCTCTGCTGTGCTCGTGGTCCGGGCGTTGCCTGCGTCGGCGACGGCCAGCTACGAACGCCTCGGGGCCGACCTCGGGCACTGCCTGGACCGGGTCCTCTCCCCCTCGGCAGACTCGGCGGCCCCTCGCTCGCGGTGCGCTCGATGAAGTACCTCCTGATCGGCTTCCTGCGTGCCTACCGGACGCTGATCAGCCCGCTTTACGGCCAGGTGTGCCGCTACCACCCGTCGTGCTCCGCCTACGCGCTGGACGCCGTACGGGAGCACGGCAGCGCGCGGGGCAGCTGGCTCGCGGCGCGGCGGGTCGCGCGGTGCCACCCCTGGGCCGAGGGCGGCTACGACCCTGTCCCCCCGCGTGTGAGCGCGGGCCATTCCTCCCCCAACACCCGGCAAGGAGCCTGATCCGTGGGCATCTTCGGCGACATCGGCAACCTGATCATGACGCCGCTGTACTACGCGATCTCGGCGGTCCTGGTCGGGTGGCACAAGCTGTTCAGCCTCTTCCTCGACAAGGACGGCGGTCTTGCCTGGGCGCTGTCGATCGTCGGCCTGACCTTGGTCATCCGGGCCGCGCTGATCCCGCTGTTCGTCAAGCAGATCAAGTCCAGTCGCAACATGCAGCTGATCCAGCCCAAGGTTAAGGAGCTGCAGAAGAAGTACGGGCACGACCGGGAGCGTCTCGCTCAGGAGACGATGAAGCTCTACAAGGAGACGGGCACCAACCCGTTCGCCTCGTGCCTGCCGATCCTGCTGCAGATGCCCATCTTCCTGGCCCTGTTCCGGCTGCTCGATCAGGCGGCCGACGGCAAGGGCCACGGTGTGCTCACCACCTCGCTGGCCAAGAGCTTCGGCTCCTCGGAGCTGGGCGGCGCGATCCCGCTGGCGGCGACCTTCCTCAAGGCGGACGGCTCCGGCACGGTGATGTCCTTCGCCGCGCTGCTGGTGGTCGCGATGACGATCACGACGTTCACCACCCAGCGCCAGTTGATGGCCAAGAACATGCCGGCCGATGCGCTGAGTGGTCCCTACGCCCAGCAGCAGAAGCTGCTGCTCTACGTGCTCCCCGTGGTCTTCGCGGTCGGCGGCATCGCGTTCCCGATTGGTGTGCTCCTCTACTGGACCACGTCGAACCTGTGGACCATGGGCCAGCAGTTCTACGTCATCCGGAACAACCCGGCGCCCGGGACCCCGGCGGCGAAGGCCAAGGAGGAGCGCGACCGGCACCGCGCGGAGCGCAAGGGGATCGCCGTCGTCACGGACCAGCCCGCGCCTGCCTCGGAGCCGGAGGGTCCCGCCCGGCCGGCGCCGCGCCAGCAGCCCAAGAAGCAGACCCGATCCCAACGCAAGCAGGGCGGCGGTCGGCCGACCGCCGCCGCGCCGCGTACACCGAAGCCGCCCAGCAGCAAGCCCGGCAACAAGGGGAAGAAGAAGTGAGCGACGACAACGTGCAGTCCGACACGTCCGCTGATCTCGAGACCACGTCATCGGCACCGGCCGAGGACGAGCCCAGCACCGCAGGCTCGCGAGCGGACCGGGTGCGGGAGCTCGAGCGGGAGGGCGACATCGCGGCGGACTACCTCGAGGAGCTGCTGGACATCGCCGACCTCGACGGTGACCTGGACATGGACGTCGAGGGCGACCGGGCCGCAGTCTCGATCGTGGGCGCGGACCTCAGCCAGTTGGTCGGCGAGCGTGGGGAGGTCCTCGACGCGCTGCAAGAGCTGACCCGACTGGCGGTCTACCGCGAGACCGGCGTGCGCTCCCGGCTGATGCTCGACGTCTCCGGCCACCGGGCCGAGCGGCGGCGTCGCCTGGAGGCTCTGGCCGCCGAATGCGTGGCGAAGGTCAAGGAGGCCGGGGCTCCGCTGGCGCTCGACGCGATGACGCCCTTCGAGCGCAAGGTGGTGCACGATGCCGTGGCCGAGGCCGGTCTCACCTCGGAGTCCGAGGGCGTCGAGCCGCGCCGCCACGTCGTGATCCTGCCGGACTGACGATGTCCGGCGCTGACGCCGACGGCGGCTGCGATGTTTCACGTGAAACCGCATTACCGTCGCCGCCGGCTGCGGCAACCTCGCTCTTCCGGGAGGAGCGGCTGCAGCTGGCGCAGCGGTACGCCGAGGCATTGGCCGGCCCAGGGGTGGTTCGGGGCCTGATCGGTCCCCGCGAGGTCGGTCGGCTGTGGGAGCGACACCTGCTCAACTGCGCAGCTTTGGGGGAACTGCTACCCGAGAACGCGACGGTCGCCGACGTGGGATCGGGGGCTGGTCTGCCCGGCCTCGTGCTCGCCATCGCCCGGCCGGATCTGCGGATCACCCTGGTCGAGCCACTGCTGCGGCGCACGACCTTCCTGGAAGAGGTCGTGGACGAGCTCACGCTTCCCAACGTCGAGTTGGTGCGTGCGCGCGCCGAGGCCCTGCACGGCGAGCGCTCCTTCGACGTCGTCACCTCCCGGGCGGTGGCCCCGTTGGGTCGACTGCTCGAATGGTCGATGCCCCTGGTCTCCGCGGGTGGCTCGCTGGTTGCGATGAAGGGCTCCTCGGTGGAGGGCGAGATCCAGGACGCTGCGGCGACGCTGACGGCGCTCGGGTGCCACACCCCGATCGTGCGTCGCTGCGGCGCGGAGGTGCTCGACCCACCGACGCTGGCGGTGGTGGTTTCCTGGGCCGACCCCGAGCGAGTATCTTGGCAGGCTGCCGCAGGGCGCGGTGATGACGGCGGTCAGCGAGGCCGCTCCGGCCGGCCGGGGCGTGAGCGTTCGCGGCGTCGGCGATGAGTCGGTCCGAAGGAGTCAGGGTCGTCTCGCCCCGGACCATCCCCAGAGTTATCCACCGATAGTCGGCGGCCCCGTGAGCGTGCTCGTCCACAGATCCGATCAAGTTCTCCACAGGAGGCGACGTGCCAGAGCCTGACGTTTCACGTGAAACGACGAAGGCTGACCTCGATGTTTCACGTGAAACCGGGGATCCGTCGCAGGCGACCGGGGGGCCGGTGGCCTCCGCCGGATTCCGGGTCCGGACGGCGGCAGACGTCGCAGAGTTCGCCACCCCGCTCGATGACGAGACGACCCCACTGGCTCGAGCGGCCGAGCACAGCATCCTCGCCCGAACCCAGGGTGCCCGGCGATCCGGTCTTCCCCGGCCCGACGCCACCAGGGTCTTCGTCGTGGCCAACCAGAAGGGCGGCGTCGGCAAGACCACCTCGACGGTCAACGTCGCCGCTGCTCTGGCCCAGCTGGGACAGCGGGTGCTGGTCATCGACCTCGACCCCCAGGGCAACGCCTCGACGGCGCTGAGCGTCGAGCACCACCGGGGGACCCCGTCGACCTACGACGCCCTGGTCGAGGGCGTCCCGCTGGCCGAGGTGGTTGCCCCCTCGCCGGAGATCGACGGCCTGTTCGTGGTGCCGGCCACCATCGACCTGGCGGGAGCGGAGATCGAGTTGGTGAGCGTGGTGGCACGCGAGAGCCGCCTCCAGAAGGCGATCGCCGGTCATCCCCTGGTCGGCAGCGCGGAGCGAGCCGGCGAGGAGCGCTACGACTACGTGCTCGTCGACTGTCCGCCGTCTCTGGGGCTGCTGACGCTGAACGCCCTGGTGGCCGGAGACGAGATGCTGATCCCGATCCAGGCCGAGTACTACGCGCTCGAGGGGCTCGGGCAGCTGCTCGAGACCGTCGAGATGGTTCGCGCCCACCTCAACCCGGATCTGGAGGTCTCCACCATCCTGGTCACGATGTACGACGCACGCACCCGGCTGGCCGCCGGAGTCGCCGAGGAGGTGCGTGAGCACTTCGGGGAGCGCGTGTTGAAGACGTCGATCCCGCGCTCGGTCCGGGTCTCGGAGGCCCCTTCCTACGGGCAGACCGTGATGACCTACGATCCGGGCTCCCCGGGGGCGCTGAGCTATCTGGAGGCCGCCCGCGAGATCGCCCTGAAGGGAGTACGCGCGTGAGCAGCCCCCGCCCGCAGCAGCGCCGCGGCCTCGGCCGCGGCCTCGGCTCGCTGATCCCGACGGCGCCACCGGCCGCGGCGCCGATCGACGGGCCGGCTTCTGGTCCCGAGCTCGAGAGCGACCGTGACGTCGCGTCGGTGGGCCGGGCGGAGGGAACGGCCGGTGACCCACCCTCGGCGCCGACGGCCGGCCCGGAGCTCGCTGTCGTCGAAGGCGCCTACTTCGCCGAGATCCCCGTCGAGCAGATCACGCCGAACCGGGTGCAGCCCCGGCAGGTCTTCGACGAGGAGGCGATGGCCGAGCTGGTGCACTCGATCCGCGAGGTGGGCCTGTTGCAGCCCGTGGTGGTGCGCCGTACCGGGCCGGACGCCTACGAGCTGGTGATGGGAGAGCGCCGGTGGCGCGCCTCCCGACAGGCGGAGCTGACGCGGATCCCGGCCATCGTCCGGGAGACCGACGACACGGACATGCTCCGTGACGCACTGCTGGAGAACCTGCACCGCTCGCAGCTGAACCCGTTGGAGGAGGCATCCGCCTACGCGCAGCTGCTGGAGGACTTCGGCTGCACCCACGACGAGCTGGCATCCCGCATCGGCCGCTCCCGGCCCCAGATCAGCAACACCCTGCGGCTACTCAAGCTCGGACCGGCGGTGCAGCGCAGGGTCGCGGCCGGCGTGCTGTCGGCCGGTCATGCGCGCGCCCTGTTGGCGGTCGCCGACCCGCAGCAGCAGGACCGGTTGGCGCAGCGGGTCGTGTCGGAGGGCATCAGCGTGCGTGGTCTCGAGGAGATCGTCGCGGTCGGCGAGGAGCCGGAGGGCAGACCGAAGCCGCCTCGGCGACGGCCGAGCGCGCCGGGTCTGGTCGAGATCGCCGACCGGCTCTCGGACAGGTTCGAGACGCGGGTCAAGGTCGACCTGGGCCGCAGCAAAGGCAAGATCACCGTCGAGTTCGCCACGCTGGACGACCTGCAGCGAATCATCGAGATCATGGATCCGCGCAACCGGTCCGATCGACCCATCTGAGGGAGCCGCGGGTAGCGATAGGGCGCTTTGTCGACTTATTGCTATGGCGAGGAAGCGACGTATCGACGTCATGCCTGCCACACCAGTCACACCGGAGGGCCGAACCCTCGCTCGGCGCTGAAGCATGGCACGAGCGAGCGAGGGTTACCCCGCCCAGGCGGTGAAACCCTCGCGTGAACCCCGACTCAGCCGCGCTGCTTGGCAGCCCGGCGCCGGGCGCGCTCCTCGCGCTCCTCGGCGTCGAGCCGGGCCGCCTCCTCCAGCGTGGGGGCGGAGCCGCCGTAGCGGGCCGGGAGCCACCACGAGCCCGGCGGCTGCTCCTCGGGCGGGTGGCTGCGGATCGTCTCGTCGAGCATCGACGACATCACCCGGTGCAGCTCGGCGGTCTCGGCGACGGGGTCCTCGCCGGAGGGCCGCATCGGGGTGCCGACGGTGATCGAGATCGTGCGGCCGCGGCTGAAGTCCTTGGGGTGGTCCTTGGTGAGCATCCGCTGCGTGCCCCAGAGCACGATCGGCACGATCGGGACCCCGGCCTCGGCCGCGATCCGCACCGCGCCGGTCTTGAACTCCTTGAGCTCCATCGCGCGCGAGATCGTGGCCTCGGGGAAGATGCCCACGGCCTCACCGGCACGCAGATAGTCGACCGCCTTGCGGTACGACGCGAGCCCCTCGCCGCGATCGACCTCGATGTGGTGCATGGAGCGCATCACCGGTCCGCCGACCGGGTGGTCGAAGATCTCACGCTTGGCCATGAACCGCACCAGGCGCCCGGAGGGGTTGGCGCCCAGGCCGCCGTAGACGAAGTCGGCGTAGCCGATGTGGTTGCACGCGATCAGCACGCCGCCGTGCCGCGGCACGTTCTCGGTGCCGGTCATCTTGAAGCGCTGGCCCAGCATCCGGAAGGTCAGCTTGCAGGTGCCGATGATCGGCGGATAGGTGATGTCGCGCATTGGCTCAGCCTGCCACGGGGCCGGGCGCGGCCTCCGGCGAGGTCGGCCGGGCGAGCGCCGCCTGCACCAGCGAGGCACACACCTTGCCGAGGTCGAGACCGGCAGCCGAGATCGCGAGCGGCACGGTGGAGGTCTCGGTGAACCCGGGAGCGGAGTTGACCTCGAGGAACCAGACCCGGCCGTCCCCGTCGATGATGAGGTCCGAACGGGAGACGTCGCGCAGCCCCAGGGCGGTGTGCGCGGTGAGGGCCACCCGGGCGACCTCCTCGGTCAGCTCCGGGGACAACGGCGCCGGCACGGTGAACTCGGTGGCACCTGCGGTGTAGCGGGCGGTGTAGTCGTAGACACCCCCGTCGGGGGAGATCAGCACCGCGGGCAGGGCGCGCGGGCCGGACCCGTCGTCGATCACCGGGACCGCCACCTCGCGGCCCACCACGAACTGCTCGATCAGCGCGACATCCCCGTAGGCGAAGGCGCCGACCATGGCCGCAGGCAGCTCCTCGGCGGTGCGGACGACGGCGGCACCCAGCGCCGACCCGCTCTGCGTGGGCTTGACCATCAGCGGCAGCCCCAGGCGAGCGACCAGAGCGGCCATCACCTCCGAGGCGCCGAGCTCGCGGAAGGTCTGCGCCGGCAGACAGACCGACTCGGGCGTGAGCAGCCCCGCCCGCGTGGCGACGGTCTTCGCCACCGGCTTGTCGAAGGCCACCCGGCACGCAGCCGGCCGGGCGCCGACGTAGGGCACGTCGAAGAGCTCGAGCACTTCGCGGATGGCGCCGTCCTCTCCGGTCTCGCCGTGCAGCATCGGCACGACGCAGGAGGGGCGCTCCTCGCGCAACAGGGCGAGCAGGGCGGTGTCGGCGTCGCGCTCGACCACCTCGAGCCCGGCGCCGCGCATCGCCTCGGCGACGCGGCGCCCCGAACGCAGCGAGACGTCTCGCTCGTGGGAGAGGCCTCCGGCGAGGACCAAGACCGGGGCCGGCCGGGCTCCGCCTGTGTTCTGCTGGCTGCTGGCTGCCACGAGTCTCCTCCGGGGCTGGGGCGTCTGGTGGGGGCCAGACGGTCGGGAGTGGTCTGGGGTCAGGTGAGGTCGCTGGCCGGGCCGTCGTAGCCGCTGCGGGGCGAGGACGACGGCAGGTGCGGCGTCGGGGGCACGGCGCCGAAGGTCTCGCGCAGCTCGAGCTCGTCCTCGAGCACGCCGGCGAGCCGGCGGACCCCCTCGCGGATGCGTTCGGGGGTCGGGTAGCAGTAGGACAGGCGCATCGACCCGGACCCGAAGCCGTCGGCGAAGAACGCCGTGCCGGGCACATAGGCCACCCGCGCCGTCACCGCGCGCGGGAGCATCGCCTTGGCGTCGATGCCGGGGGGCAGGGTGAGCCAGACGTAGAAGCCGCCGTCGGGCACGTTCCAGCGGCACGCCGCCGGCATCAGGTCGCGCAGCGACTCGACCATCGCGTCCCGCCGCTCGCGATACATCTCACGGAACTGCTTGATCTGCCCCTGCCAGTCGTGATTGTCGAGGTAGGCGGAGACGGCCATCTGCGAGAACTGGGGCGGGCACAGCGTCGCCGACTCCTGGGCGAGCACCAGCTTCTCCCGGACCGCGTGCGGAGCCAGCGCCCAGCCCACCCGGAACCCGGGAGCGAAGGTCTTGGAGAACGACCCGAGGTAGATCACGCCCTCGGCCTCGTCGGCGCGCAGCGCCCGGTGTGGCTCGCGGTCGAAGCCGAGCAGCCCGTAGGGATTGTCCTCGAGCACCAGGATGTCGTGTTCGCGGCAGACGCGCAGGATCTCGGGCCGGCGCTCGGCGGAGAGCGAGATGCCGGCGGGGTTGTGGTAGTTCGGGATCGTGTAGAGGAACTTGATCCGGCGACCGGACGCCTTGACCGCCCTGATCGCCTGCTCCAACGCGTCGGGACGGAGCCCGTCGGCGTCCATCTCGGCGTGCACCACGTCGCACTGGTAGGCCTTGAAGACGCCGAGGGCACCGACGTAGGACGGCGCCTCGCAGATGACCACGTCGCCGGGGTCGCAGAAGATGCGGGTGACCAGGTCGACCGCCTGCTGTGAGCCGACCGTCACCACGACGTCGTCGGGGTGCGCATCGATGCCCTCGAGCCGCATCACCTCGCAGATCTGCTCGCGCAGCCGGGGAACCCCCTGCCCCGAGCCGTACTGCATCGCGACGGCACCGTGCTCGGCCACCAGCTCGCCGATGGCCCCGCCGACCACGTCGAGCGGCAGGCCCGAGATGTTCGGCATGCCGCCGGCCAACGAGACCACCTCGGGGCGGGAGGCCACCGAGAACAGAGCTCGGATCTCGGAGGCGGTCATGCCGGCGGTGCGCGCGGCGTACCGGTCGACGTAGGAGTCGAGGCGGGTGCTGCCCCGGGGGGACGATTCGGACGCGGGAGTGCTCTCCATGACCCGTCTAGCATGGACGATGACGCGCCTCGGCGCACAGGGGGACCGCCCACCGGGCCCCGGTCGGTGGCGCCGCACACGTCCGATCGCCACCAACCGCCCGGGGAGGGGCTGTGCTCTCAGCCTCACGCAAGGTCGTCCGGCTCACCCTGGACCACCTCGACGCTCTCCCCGACCCGTGCGCCAGCTGCCTGTTCTGGCAGCTGGACCCGGTGCGCCGGCAGCGGGTGGAGGATCCCCGCGCCGAGAAGGAGGCCTGGCTCTCCCACCTGCTGCGCGAATGGGGCTCCTGCGGCCGGGTGGTGCTGGTCGACGACCGCCCGGTGGGTCACCTGATCTATGCGCCGCAGGCGTTCCTGCCGGGATCGGCCGGCATCGCCACGGCCCCGGTCTCGCCGGACGCCGTGCTGCTCGCCTCGGCGTACGTCGATCCCGCGCACGCGGCCGGCGGTCTGGGCCGGATGCTGGTGCAGGGCATGGCCCGCGACCTCATCTCACGCGGCGGCATCCGCGCGGTCGAGGCCTTCGGCGACGCCCGCCCCCAGCGGCTGCCGAGACCCGGCGGCGCGATGGGCTGCCTGCTGCCGGTCGACTTCCTCGGAGGGGTGGGTTTCAAGACCCACCGGCCGCACGCCCTCACCCCCCGCATGCGGATGGACCTGCGCTCGGCGCTGACCTGGCGCGACGAGGTCGAGGCCGCCCTGGAGCGGCTGGTGGGGGCGGTCCGACCGGCATCCAAGGCCGCCCCCGCACCCGTGCCGGACGCGAGGGCGGCCCAGCGGCCGACCCCGCGCCCCACCCGGAGGACGACGAGGCCCCCGACGCGGTGAGCGCCGGGGGCCTGGGAGTCGGGGCCGATCAGCTGATGAACTCGGAGAGCTCGCCGAGCAGCGTCGCCTTGGGGCGGGCGCCGACGATGCTCTTCACGACCTCGCCGCCCTGGTAGACGTTGATCGTCGGGATGCCGGTGACGCGGTAGGACGAGGGGGTGACCGGGTTCTCGTCGACGTTCATCTTCAAGAACGTGATCTTGTCGCCGTGGGCGTTGGCGATCTCGTCGAGGATCGGGGCCACCTGGCGGCACGGCCCGCACCACTCGGCCCAGAAGTCCACCAGGACCGGCTTGTCGGACTTCAGAACCTGGGCCTCGAAGTCGGCGTCGGTCACGGAGCTGATGTTCGCCACGGACTTTCCCTTCTGTGAACGTGCGGGGGCTGGAAACGCCAGGGCGGAGGGCTCCGCCGTGGGGGTCAACACCGCCCGGGCGTCGGTTGTTCCGCGCGCCGGGCAGGGGATCAGAGCGTCGGGCTGAGCGCCTCGGCGTCGGCGCGGGCCTGCGCGTCGGCCGGGCCGGACGCAGCGTGGTCGAGCTCGGCGAGGTAGCGCTCGGCGTCGAGGGCGGCGGCGCAGCCGGTGCCGGCGGCGGTGATCGCCTGCCGGTAGATGTGGTCGACCAGGTCACCGGCGGCGAAGACCCCGGGCAGGTTGGTGCCGGTCGAGGGGTGACTGGCCACGACGTAGCCGTTGTCGTCCAGGTCGACCTGGCCGGTCAGCAGCTCGGACCGCGGGTCGTGACCGATCGCGATGAACAGCCCGGTGGCGGGCAGCTCTCGGGTCTCACCGGAGACCGTGTCGCGCAGGGTCAGCGACTCGACGCGGTCGGCGCCGTTGATCTCCGCGACCGCGGAGTTCCACAGGATCTCGAGCTTGGGGTCGGCGAAGGCGCGCTCCTGCATGATCTTGGAGGCGCGGAGCTCGTCGCGGCGCACGATCAGCGAGACCTTGGAGCCGAACCGGGTGAGGAACGTGGCCTCCTCGATCGCCGAGTCGCCGCCGCCCACGACCGCGATGTGCTGGTCGCGGAAGAAGAAGCCGTCACACGTGGCGCACCACGACACCCCGCGGCCGGAGAGCTCGTCCTCGCGGGGGAGCCCGAGCTTGCGGTAGCCGGACCCCATCGCGAGGATCACCGCCCGGGCGGTGTAGGTCTCGGTGGCGGTCTTGACCACCTTCGGCTCGGCGGTCAGGTCGACCTCGACGACGTCGTCGGCCACCAGCTCGGCGCCGAACCGCTCGGCCTGCGCGCGCATCTCGTCCATCAGTGCCGGGCCCATGATGCCGTCGCGGAAGCCGGGGAAGTTCTCCACCTCGGTGGTGTTCATCAGCGCGCCGCCCGCGGTGACCGACCCCTCGAAGACGAGCGGCTGGAGGGCGGCGCGGGCGGCGTAGACGGCCGCGGTGTAGCCGGACGGGCCGGAGCCGATGACGATGACGTTGCGGGTCTCGGGCATGGAGTCGCTCTCTCCTCGGGGTCGACGGGCACGGGCGCGCGTCGTTCCTGGTCGGCGGGCGAGCTGCCCGCGCCGGGCTCAACAAGCACAACCGATCGTAGGGGAGCGGCATTCCGCGCAGCGGACCCCGGCGTCCGGGGGACTACCTCGTCGGCACGGTCAGCGAGCGCAGTACGTCGCCGCTGCCGCACTGGAGCAGTTCGACGACCCGGCTGTCTCCGGTGCGCGGCCGGAACGCGAGCACCGCGGGATCCCCGTCGTAGAGCACCGGCACCAGGCGGCCGGCACCCCAGTCGGCGGGCGTGCACTCGAACCACGCGGCGTCCGTGGACAGGTCGGCGGCCGGACCGCCGTCGCTGCGCTGGCTGTCGTACTGGCCGCGACCACCGCCTTCGGAGTCGGTCGACGAGCCGGCCATGCCCGCCGACGTCTCGACCGGGGGCAGTTGCAGGGCTGCTACGTCGTCGGCGAAGGTCTCCGAGCCGATCGGGGCTGGTGCCATCCCCTTGAAGGCGGTCGCGTCCCGTTGGGCCCGGCTGCGCCCACCGGCCTGGTCCTCGAGGGGGAAGGTGTCGCCGGAGCTGAGGGGCTCGGCCTCCGCGCTCGCCGCGGAGTCGTCGTTGTCTGCGGAAGGCACCTCCGAGACCAGCTGGCCCGCGCCGACGCCCGCGACCACGGCCGCGGCGGCCACCAGCAGCAGCCGGCGGGCACGCCGACGGCGTGACGCGAGCTGGACCACGGTGCCGCTCCGACCGGAGGAGCCGATCCCCCCTGGCGTCTCGAGATCCGGATCGTCGCCCGCGGTCAGCCGGGCGAGCACCCCGTCGAGCCGGTCGACGACGGTCTCCGGCATCGGCTCGGTGTGCCGGGCTGCGGCGAGCAGGCGGCGTACCTCGGTCTCCTCCCCCGGCCCCAGGGGGAGGTCGCCCGGCCGGCCGGGCGGCCGGGCAGGGTGGGTCGAGGGGGTGGGATCCGACGGGTCGTGGGGACGGTTCACGGGATCCTCCTCCCTCCGTGTGCGCGCATGGTGGTTCCTGGGTCGTGGTAGGTCGTGCCTGGCACGGCCGACGCCCCCCCGTCACGGCCGGTGCTGCTCGGGCGGTGCCCGAGGCGCCCGCGTAGTTCCGACGACCGGGGTGGAGACGTGGTTCCCCGGGTCGGCGTGGAGCGCATCACCCGAGGACGGCGCGAGCACGCCGAGGAGCACGGCGAGCCGGGCACGCCCGCGCGAGCAGCGCGACTTGACCGTGCCCACGGCGCAGTCGAGGACGTCGGCCGCCTCGGCCACGGAGTAGCCCTCGATGTCGACCAGCACCAACGCGGCGCGCTGCTCGGGGGCGAGCTGGGCCAGCGCACCGAGCACGAGGCGGCGCTGCTCGGCGCGGACGGACAGATCGGACGGGTCGCCGGCGTCGCTGGCCGAGACCAGGGAGCCGCGGTCGCCGTAGTCGTCGAGGTCGTCGGGCAGCGCCTCGGCCCGACGGACCTTCGCCGCCCGCAGCCGGTCCAGGCAGGCGTTGACCACGACCCGGTGCAGCCAGGTGGTCACCGCGGCGTCGCCGCGGAACGAGCCGGCCCGCCGGAACGCCGCGATCAGACCGTCCTGGAGACCGTCGGCAGCGTCCTCGGCGTTGCCCATCGTGCGCATCGCGACGGCCCACAGGCGGTCTCGGTGCCGGGCGAAGAGGACCCCGAACGCCTCCGGGTCGCCGTCGACGTGCGCGCGCATCAGCTCGGCGTCGGTGAGCTCGGGGAGGGGGGTCTCCCGCGTCGCGCGGGTCATCCGCGGACCACCACCTCGGCCACCTCGCCACGGAACCCGTCGGGGACGGCCGGCAGCGAGGTCAGCCAGAGCGTCAGGTAGCGCCCGGTCGCCGGCTCCTCCAGCGTCACCTGCTCCTTCGCCGCGGCGACCACCTCGGCGACCGGCTCGAGCTCCGCCACGCCGCTGGGGGCCTCCTCGGTGACGTAGAGCGAGACCCCGGTGCCCTCGCCGACCAGCGTGAGGTCGACCTCGGACACCGGCACCGCCGCGCCGAGGTCGACGACCAGACCCACGCCGGTCTTGAGCCCGGCGGGACCGAAGTTCTGCAGGTACGTCGAGGTGCGCCAGGCGGTGCCCGGGTCGCCGTCGACGGCCAGCGCGGTCAGGTCGGCGTACTCGCCGCCGTCCTCACCCTGCGGGTCGAGGTCGGTGGCCACCAGGCCGGTGATCGGGGTCGGCGTGGCGGACGGCGACGGGGAGGGGGTGGGCGATGCCTCGTCCTGCGGCTCCGCGCCGAGCGGGGTGCGCCCCCGACCGAGGTTGTAGGCGATCACGACCGCCAGCAGCACGACCAGCCCGATGGCCAGGCCGCTCGCGAGCAGCAGCCACCGCCGGCCCGGGACCTCGTCGGGCTCGCCGACCACCGCGCGCAGGCCGGTGCCGGTGCCGCGCCCGGTGCCGGTGTCCCACGGCCAGAAGCCCGCACCGGTGCCGGTGTGGGTCGGCATCGCGGGCCGCGGGGGGCGCGACGGCCAGCCGCCCTCCGGCTCGGGGGCGAACAGCGGTTTCGCCGGGGGCTCCTCCAGCGGCGGCGGGGGCGGCGGCGGTGTCGAGCGGGCCCGCAGCCACGACACGTCGTCGGATCCGTCGCCGAAGACCGGCATGCCGGCCTCCGTCGGCTGGTCCCCCGACGACGGGCCGGCTGGGGGCGCGGTTGTGGCGTCGGCCGGCACCGGTGGGACCGGTGGCAGCGGGCCGGTCTCGCTGTCCGCGCCGTCCCCGGACTCCGGACCCGAGTCGGGTGCGGAGTCGGACTCGGGCTCGGGGTCGGCGGGGAGGTCGCCCTGCGGCTCCCAGGCCAGGGTGCCCTCGTCGCCGGACCCTGCGACCTGCTCGACCGCGGAGCCGTCGGCGGGCGGAGCCGCGGCGTCCCGCTCCCGGACCGGCGGGTCCGGCAGCGCCGCCAGCGTCACCAGGTCGGGGGATCGGCCCGACGGGTTGCGCGCGGCCAGTCCGTCGCTCAGCCCGGTGGGGTCGCCGACGAACTCGAGGAGGGTGTCGGCGATCGACTGCGCCGAGGGCGCGCTGGGCAGCCGGCCGCGGGTCACCGGGTTGAGCACCTCGTCGCACACGGTGTCGAGCGGCCGGGGCACACCGGCGCGCACCTGTCGCGGGCGCAGCACCCGGTCGTGCTCGCGGGGCGCCGCCGGCACCGACGACGTCGACCGACCCGCCCACCGGCCGGTCAGCGCGGCGTACAGCAGGCCGGCGAGGTCGGCGACGTCGGTCTCGACCACGGAGTCGTGGTCCTCGTGGATGCCGTGCAACGCGGCCTCCACGCAGAATCCGATGATCCGCACGCCACCGTTGCGGTCCACCAGCACGTTCTCGGGCGCCAGCCGGCCGTGTCCGACCCGGCGCAGGTGGGCGGTGGCAATGGTGTCGGCCACCTCGCCGACCAGCCAGGCCGCCTCGCGTGGCGCGAGCGGTCCCTCGGCGGCCAGCCACCGGTCCAGCGAGGTGCCCGAGCCCCACTCGTTGACCACGAAGCACACCCCGTCGACCCGGTCGGCGTCGAGCACGCGCAGCAGGCGCCGGTCGGGCACGGTGGCCGACCGCCGGGCGGCCTCCACGAGCTGGGTGGCCCTGGGGTCGTCGGCGGCGAGCACGTGCACGGCCACCTGCCGCTCGAGCACGCGATCGTGCGCCCGGTAGAACCGGCCGCCCCTGCTCTCGACGAGGAGGTCGACCAGTCGGTACCGACCGGCGAGCACGTCGCCGGGCCGGATGGACTGCGGCACTGCGCTCCCTTTCGTCGACCGGCTGGTGGACACGTTTGGTGTGCTGGCGGGTGTGCTGGTCATCGTAGGCCGAGTCAGCGCCGGTGCGCGGGCGGACGCCGCCGCAGGACCAGGTCGAGCACCCTGGTGACCTCGCGCAGGTGCAGCAGCCGGGCACAGACCAGGAACACGACGACGTCGACGAGCGCCACCAGTGCGGCCCGAACGCCCGCCATCACCCACGGCCAGACGCCGCCCTCGGCATCGAGCAGACCGCCGAGCGGACCGTCGAGCGCCTGCAGCGCCGCCCACGCAACCGCGGTCGACACGAGCACGGCGAGCGCCAGCCGGACCCCGAAGCGCACCAGGACGGCGGTGTCGAGCGAGCCGAGGGCCCGCTGCAGGACCAGGTAGGAGGCGACCGCCCCCACGGCGTACGAGGCGGTGTAGGCGAGCACCAGCGCCGGCGAGGTGCCCGCGTCGTCGGCGCGCAGCACCAGCGCCATTGCCATGACGATGTTGGTGGCGGCCACGCCGCACTGGATCCAGAACACCGTGCGGGTGCGCTCGACGGCGTAGAAGCCCCGCAGCATCAGGTAGTGGACGGTGAACAGCACGAGTCCGGGACCGAACAGGGCCAGCGAAGGCACGTAGTTCTCGTAGGTCGCGGCGGCCGCCCCGTAGCCCCAGATCACCTTGGCCAGGTCGGAGGCGATCAGTGGCAGCAGCGCCGCGAACGGCACGACCACCGCGAGCGCGGTGCGCAGGGTGGACGTCAGCGAGCGCCCCAGCCCCGACAGGTCGCCGTCCGCGGCGCGCGCCGAGAGCCGCGGCAGGATCGCGGTGGTCAGCGACACCGTGATCACCGAGTGCGGCACCATCACGATCAGGAACGCCGCGGAGTAGACCGAGTAGCCGGTGCCGTCCTCGCCGCCCCCGGCGGTGCCGCTGGAGGCGAGCCGGACCACGACGGTGTAGGCGATCTGGTTGACGATCACGAACAGCACCGTCCAGGTGCCCAGGCGCAGCGTGTGGCCCAGGCCGGTGCCGCGGAAGTCGAACCGCGGCCGATAGCGGAAGCCCGCCGCGCGCAGGTAGGGCACGAGGATCAGGAACTGGGCGACGATGCCGAGCGTGGAACCGAGGCCGAGCACCAGCTCCTGGGAGCTGTCGTAGCCGCCGAACCGCTCCGCGCCCTCCGCGGGGCCGAACCAGAACAGGTAGACCAGCAGCACCGCCACCGAGATCACGTTGTTCGCGATCGGCGCCCACATCATCGGGCCGAACCGGCCGCGGGCGTTGAGCACCTGGCCGACCAGCACGAACATGCCGTAGAAGAACACCTGGGGCAGGCAGTAGCGGGCGAAGTCGATCACCGACTCGCGCTGTGCCGCGCGCGACGGCTCGGACCACTTGCCGTCGAGGTAGAGCGACATCACCCATGGTGCCGCGAGCACCAGCAGCACCGTGACGGCGGCGAGGAACAGGCCGGCCGCGGTGACGATCCGGTTGGTGTAGGCCTCCCCGCCGTCGGGGTCGTGTCGCATCGCCCGGACCAGCTGCGGCACCAGCACCGCGTTGAACACCCCGCCGGCGAGCAGGATGTAGAGCATGTTCGGCACGGTGTTCGCGAGGTTGAACACGTCCGCGTGCAGCAGGTTGCCCAGCGCCAGGGCCAGCAGGATCGACCGCACGTAGCCGCTGAGCCGGGAGACGATGGTGCCGGCGGCCATCACCGCGCTGGAGCCGAGGACGCCGGCCTGCTCGCTCTCCTGGGCCGGGTCGGGGCCGGGCTCCTGGCCGGGGCGGGGGGCGGGGTCGTCGCGACGGCCCTCGGTCACGAGGCTGCCCCCTGCTCCGGCTCGGGCTCCCGCTCCGGTGCCCCCGCAGCCCGCGAGCTGCGGCGGTGCGCCCGCACCCGGCGTACCAGCCGGATCGCCACGGTGCCGAGCAACAGGCCGCCGCCGGCGGCGATGATCACCCAGATGACGCCGCTCACCTGGGCCGAGCGCACCGGCAGCCGGTCGGTCGAGCCCAACGGCGTGCCGTCGCTGTCGGTGACCAGCAGCGTCACGTTGTAGACGCCGACCCGGGAGACGTGCGCGTTGAGCAGCACCGAGGTGCGCCCCCCGGGCGCGATCGTCACCGGGTCGGGGGACGCCATCTCCAGCGGGGCGTCGGCCAGCGCTTCGACCTGCACGACGACCGGCTCCTCGAGCCCGTTGCTGAGCGTGACGGAGAAGCGGCCGTCGGAGCTGGACAGGGTCACCCCGCGCGGGGCGGTGATCTGGATGGAGGAGAGCCGCTCCTCGACCCACTCGCGGGAGCCGTCCAGCGCCAGCCGCGCGGCGTCGCGGTCGTCGCGGGCCGCGTAGGAGACGGCGCTGAGCGCCTGGTCGGCGATCACGCCACCGACCCGGTCGTTGCGCAGCAGCAGGTTCTGCAGCGAGTCACCCACGCGGGTCAGCGCCCGGGCCGCCGCGAAGTTCTCGGGGCCGACCTCGCGCTCCTCCTGGGCCTCCGGGTAGCGCAGGTCCTGGTTGGTGAGCGGACGCGGCGGCTCGCTGTTCACGTCGACGACGTCGGTGAGCTCCACGAACGGGGCGTCCAGGCCGGCGAAGAGCGACGCGAGGCGTCCCCGCGGGCCGTCCGCGGGGTAGGAGACGACGAGCGCGGCCCCGAGACCCCCGCTGCGCACGGCCGCCTCGGCGAGGATGCGTTGGCGCAGCGCCAGCGCCGAGCGGCCGTCGTCGGGTCCCGGGCCGCCGGCGGCCGCGCCGGTGGAGGTGGTGACCAACGACTGGCCGCCGATCGTGACGACCGCCGAGAGCCCCGGCACCATCTGGTCGCTCACCAGCACCGTGGCATCGCTCTCCAGCAGCAGCAGCGCGTCGAGGTCGAAGTAGCCCTCCGCCGGGGAGGCGGCCGGTGTCGCGTCCAGCTTCCAGCCGGTCATCGCGCGCTCGCTGCGCTCCCTCGCCGCGCGGTAGAGGCTGGGGTCGTGCTCGGCGGCGGCGGCGACGTCGATGTCGCCGTAGGGCAGTGCCAGGACCTCGTCGTCCTCGACGACGGCCCGGAACCGGTCGAGCCAGGACCGGGCGGCGTCGGCCGCCGCCGCGGTCGTCGGGTCGAGCTCCTCGCTCTCCTCCCCCGTCTCGCTCTCGTCGAGCTCGTCGGGGGGTACCGACCCGCTGGGGCTGGGCTCGTCGGAGTCCGAGGGCCCGCCGGTCTCGCTGTCCGCGTCGTCCTCGCCCCCCGGCTCCTCAACGGTGGGCGCCAGTGACCGCGCCGGGTTGCCGGCGGCCAGCTGCGCCAGCGCGTCGAGCACCGCCGGGTCGACCAGCCAGCTCACGGTCCGGGAACCGGCGGCCTCGGCCACCGCCAGCAGGGAACCGAGCCGGCCCTTCCGCCGCAGCGCGCGGGTCCAGTCCTCGACGTCGGCCAGGGCACCGTCGACGGCGTGCACCACCGAGTGGCGCAGCGGCAGCACCACCGCCGTCTCGACCGGGGTCGCCTTGTCCGGGACGAGCGGCAGGAAGGTGCGGGCCCGGCCGTCGGCGCCGTCGACGCGGCCCACCGAGCTCGTGCCGAGCGCGTGCACGCCGAACCAGTAGACGCCCGGGCCGGCGTCCGGCAGCTCCGAGCGCGGCACCCGGATGGCGTAGCGGACCGTCTGCCCGGGCGCGATCTGCTCGATGGTGTCGTAGGTGTCGTTGACGGTGATCCGGTCGCCGACGTACTGCTCCGGCGGCGTCCGGACCGCCCGCTCGAGCTCGCCGGGCGAGGTGATCGGCGTCGAGGACACGAACGCGAAGACCTGGACATCGGTCCACTCCTCGTCGTCGTCGTTGGTGACCGTGCCGGTGACCCGGATCGGTCCCGAACGCGGCATCGACGCGGGCGTGAGGGTCGAGATCCGCACCGTGAGCGGGGTCTCCTCCCCCTCGACCGCCCGCGACGCGGCCGGCGACGCCGACCCGACGGCCACGGCCGGCGCCGGCGCGAGGGCCGCACCGAGCACCAGGAGGGCGGCGAGCGTCAGGCCCGCGGCGAGCACCCGGCGTACGGTCGGCGGCCACCGCGGCGAGTCGCGCACGGCCGGGAGGGCAGGCCGGAGCGCCGTCGGGGTGACCACGTGCTCGACTCTATCCGTCGGCGGGCCCGCCCCCGGACGCCGCCGCGGGGACGCCGGGAGGTCGGGACGAGGCGTGGCCCATGCGCCGGGCGACGGGCCATTTGCGTGGCCTTCTTCTAGACTGGCTCCTCGTGCCCGACGCCCCTCTCCCGCCCCTCCGCATGACCGACGTCCAGCGGTCGGTCGCCGACGAGCTGGACCGGATCGCGCCGCTGATCGACGAGCTCGGCCGCCGGTTCCGCGACGCAGGGCACGAGCTGGCGCTGGTGGGCGGCCCGGTGCGCGACGCGATGCTCGGTCGCCAACACAACGACCTCGACTTCGCGACCTCCGCGCGCCCGGAGCAGACCGAGCGGCTGGTCGCCGGCTGGGCGGAGGCGGTGTGGGACGTCGGCCGCGCGTTCGGCACCATCGGCTGCCGCAAGGGCGAGTGGCAGGTCGAGATCACGACGTACCGCTCGGAGTCCTACGACCCGACGTCGCGCAAGCCCGACGTCGACTTCGGTGACAGCCTGGCCGGCGACCTGGGCCGTCGGGACTTCACCGTGAACGCGATGGCGGTGATGGTGCCCGACCGCCGCTTCGAGGACCCCTACGGCGGCGTCGTCGACCTGGCGCACCGGCTGCTGCGCACGCCGGGCCGGCCCGAGGACTCCTTCTCCGACGACCCGCTGCGGATGATGCGCGCCGCGCGGTTCGCCGCCCAGCTCGGGTTCAGCGTGGATCCGGCGGTGGTGGCCGCGATGACCGCGATGGCGGACCGGATCGAGATCATCTCCGCCGAACGGGTCCGCGACGAGCTGGTCAAGCTCGTCTGCGCGCCCTTCCCGCGGCTGGGGCTCACCCTGCTGGTCGAGACCGGCCTCGCCGACCGGGTGCTCCCCGAGCTGCCCGCGCTGGCCCTGGAGCGCGACGAGCACCACCGGCACAAGGACGTCTACGAGCACACCCTGATCGTGCTCGACCAGGCGATCGAGCTGGAGGGGCGGCTGCCCGGCGGCGGTCCCGACTTCGTCTCGCGGTTCGCGGCGCTGATGCACGACGTCGGCAAGCCGCGCACCCGCAAGTTCCTCGGCGACGGCACGGTGACCTTCCACCACCACGACGTCGTCGGCGCCAAGATGACCCGCAAGCGGATGAAGGCGCTGCGGTTCTCCAACGACGAGACCGACGCCGTGTGCCAGCTGGTCGAGCAGCACCTGCGCTTCCACGGCTACGGCTCCGGGGAGTGGACCGACTCCGCGGTGCGCCGCTACGTCCGCGACGCCGGCGACCAGTTGGAGCGCCTGCACGTGCTGACCCGCGCCGACTGCACCACCCGCAACCGGCGCAAGGCCGAGCGGCTGCGGCGCACCTACGACGAGCTCGAGGAGCGGATCGCGAAGCTGTCGGAGGAGGAGGAGCTGGCCTCGATGCGGCCCGACCTCGACGGCAACCAGATCATGGCGGCGCTCGAGATCGGCCCCGGCCGTGAGGTCGGCGAGGCCTACAAGTTCCTGCTCGACCTGCGGATGGACCGCGGACCGCTCGGTGAGGACGCCGCCCGCGAGGCGCTCCTGGAGTGGTGGGCCGCTCGCTCCGGGACGTCCCGGGCGTCAGGCTGAGCCTGCCGCCACCGGGCGCGCGGGTCGCCTGGCCAGTCCACCCTTCTGGCAAGGCTCGCGAAGGGCGCACGTCGGTGGCTCGGGGCTACGGCTGCGCCGATCCCTCCGGGAAGACGATGGGCCCGGCACCCCGCTCGGGCAGGAGGGCCCCGCTCTCGGTGCCGGGCACGGTCTCACAGCGGCCGCTGGGAAGGGAGCAGGTCAGCAGCGTGAACACTCCCTCGGGGGTCGTGCGGGTGCCGACCGCCGTGTCGTCGTCGAGCCAGGAGTTGAGGTACAGCCCATCGAGGGGCGGGTGGGTCACGACGGGACGACCGGTGGTGGGCACGAACCGCGGCGGGCCGCCGTCGGAGGGGTTGACGACCGTCCAGGTGCCGGAGGGGTTGGTGTCGGCGTCGGGCAGGTCCAGGTCGCGGTACCAGTCGAGGTCGCGGATGGAGCCGACCTTGGGGACAACGCTGTGCTCACCGGTGTCGAGGTCGTAGACGTGGTACTCGCCGGTGGTGGCGCTGACGTAGGCGGCGCTGTCGGTGAGGCCGATGAGGCCGGGATCGGCGTCCTCGTACAGGTCGGCGAGGTCGTCGGTGTCGGGGTCGCCCATCCCGGTGGTGCTGCGCACGATCTCCTCGCCGGTGGTGAGGTCGACCACGACGACGGTGGCCAGGGGGGTGTCGTAGCCGTCGCGCTCTCCGGTGGTGAGGTCCATGAAGCCGACGTGGCTCCCGTCGGGCGAGGCGCTCAGGGACGTGGGGTCGGCGTGGGCGCCGGTGGCCTCGACACCCTCGGGGGTGGCGATCTTGACCTGCGTGGAGTCCTCGGGCACGTAGACGATGCCGTCGCCGGCGACGACGTAGCCGGCGATCGGTTCGTCGGTGGCGATGGTGGTGCCGTCGCCGAGGTGGACGGTGTCGCCCTGGGCCCAGACCAGGCCGGTGCGGTCGACCGGGTCGTCGCTGGTGGGCCACCGGGAGTCGTCGCCGGCGGGGTCGTCGTCGCCGCAGGCGCTCAGGGCCAGGGCTACGCACGCGATGAGCAGTGCCCCACGTCTGGACGGAGAGAGAAGGCGGTGCATCCGTGTCGGCTCCTGCCGGGTTCGTCGGCTCCCCCGATGTGGCGGACCCTCGGACATGTTCACCACAGCCAGGAGAGGAGCCGGTCGAAGAGCCCCCCGGACTGGTCGTCACTCTCGAGGTACTCCTCTGCGCTGGTGACCAGGCCCGACACCGTGACGCCCGCGGACAGCTTGCCCTTGTCGAGCCACGTGGCCGTCGTGCGCAGGTGCTGGTTGACGCCGGTGGCGAAGAGCGCTGCGGTCGGTACGTCGCCGAGAGCGCCGGCCGGCAGCGTGATGCCGGCGATCCGGCCCTCGGCCTCGTCGAGGTCGTCCTGCACCTCGGCGAAGTACTTGCTGGCGTCGGCGAGCGTGGTGGGCTCGACCGCGACGTTGCCGTCGAGCCCGAGCTCGGAGTAGGGAGTCACTGTCATGTGCATCGCCGCCCACAGGGACTCGAGCGGGGCGTCCTTCGTGGGCTCGGAGTACTCGGCGGCACCGGACTCGTAGGTCGTCAGCAGGCCGGACGGGAGAGCCGCGACGCCCTCGGACATGTTGGGCAGGTCGACCGAGCGGATGGGTTCGCCCAGCGCCCCGCCGCCGGTCACCTGGTCGAGCGGGTAGCTCTGCAACTGACTGCCGTTGCCGCGACCGTACGAGGTGCTGAAGACGATCTCGCCCTCGTGCACGGCCACGCCCTGGGTCTGCGGAGGGGTGGGGAACGGGCCCTGAGGAGCCCCCCAGGACTCGGTGCGGTGATTCCAGGTGTGGGTGTACATCTGCGAGGACCCGAAGTCACCGACGTACATCGTGTCACCGTGCACGGTCGCATAGGACCCGGCCGCGACCGGGGCGGACGGCCCCGCGGTGGGGACAGCGGCACCGGGGCTGGCGGAGCGGATGTCGTCGAGGGAGTACGGGACCATGCGGGGATCGTCCTTGTCGGACGACGTCACCCACACGGTGCCGTTGTGGACGACGACCCCGCCGGCGTGGTCGGGCGGATGGTCCATCTCCGCGATGTTGCCGAGCTCGACGGTCTGGATCAGCTGGCCGGTGCCGGGGTCGATGAGCGAGAGCTGCGAGCTGCCCCCCGCATAGGAGGTCTGCACCAACAACGGAGGTCGCTCGTCCGGTCGTCCCGGACCGCTGTGTTGAGAGTCGGACGGGGCGTAGGCCAGTCCTTGTGCCTTCCATCCGTCGTCGTCGTTGCCCGTCGCCAGCGTCTCTGGGATGAGCGGCCCCTGGGAGCCGGGGTTGGCGAGGTCGTCGACCATCGACTTGGCCAGGCCCTGCTCGTACCAGTCCTCCTGCTCGTCGGTGAGCGGGTCCGACACCACGAAGTCGAGCGACTCCGCGAGCCGGGCCCCGTAGTCGGCGCGGGCGCTCTGCAGCGCGACGATGACCGCGGCCCGGAAGAGCAGCAGCATCATCGGAGAGGTGACGGTGGCCTGGTGTCGCCGCCAGGCCGCGATGATCGTGTCGGCGGCGTCGACCATGGCCCGGTAGTCGGCCTCGGCCCGCTGTAGCGCCAGCGCGGCCCGGTTGAGCCGGATGAAGCCGACCTCGGCGGCGGCCTTGGTCGCCCAGGCGCGCATGTTGAAGCGGGTGCGGGCGGTGGGGCTCTCCCAGATCGGCTTGTCCTCGGCATACCGGATCAGCGCGATGCTGTCGGAGACCCGGCGCATGGTGCGGACGACGTCGTCGTCGACGGCGGCGATGGTCGCGGCACTGCCCGACGTCATCGCCGCGTACATGGCCTCAGGATCGCTCACCCGGCCGCTCCCCTCCTGCGGTCGCCCGGGCCGGCCCCGGCGATCTCGGCCTACCCCGATCGGCGCACCCGCAAACCACGATGCCGGCCGATAACCCTGAGACGTCCTCGCGTGGGCGTTCCCCTCGGGGCATACCGCCGGTACGGTGGCGCGCATGACGGAGACGACGACCACCGAGCTGACCGCCGAGATCGAGATCGACGCCCCGCCTGCAGCGGTATGGGCGCTGGTCACCGACGTCCGCCGGATGTCGGAGTGGAGCCCTCAGGTCGTGCGCTCGTTCGTGCTGGGCGGCCCGGTCCGGCAGGGCACGACGTTCGTGAACCTCAACCGCCGGGGGCCGCTGTTCTGGCCGACCCGGGCCAAGGTGGTGCGGTTCACCCCGCACCAGGACTTCGCCTTCCGGGTCGCCGAGAACTGGACCGTGTGGTCCTTCCAGCTCGAGCCGACCGCCTCGGGCGGCACCCGGGTCGTGCAGCGCCGCGAGACGCCGCGCGGCATCTCGGGCGTCTCGAAGGGCCTCACCAAGGTCGCCTTCGGCGGCCAGGAGACCTTCACCGGTGAGCTGGCCGAGGGGATGCAGCAGACGCTGGCGCGGGTGAAGGCCGAGGCCGAGCGCTGAGCTGGCCGCCGGCGGTCGAACGCCAACGGCCCGCCCGGATCACCCGGGCGGGCCGTTGTACGTGTTCAGCTCGAAGCTGGAGAGGTCACTCTTCGCCTGGTTTCGACACGCGCATCGCGGCTTCGTTCCTCAGCCGCGGCGCTCGCTCAACCTGCGGGCGAGACGAGTGAGGGTTCGTTCCTCACCCTCACTCTTCGCCCTTGATGAACGCCTCCACGCGGCGGCGTCCCTCCTCGTCGGGCAGCTGCACCGGCGGGGACTTCATCAGGTAGGACGAGGCGGAGATGATCGGGCCACCGATGCCGCGGTCCTTGGCGATCTTCGCGGCGCGGATCGCGTCGATGATGATGCCGGCGGAGTTCGGGGAGTCCCAGACCTCGAGCTTGTACTCCAGGTTGAGCGGGGCGTCTCCGAACGCGCGGCCCTCGAGGCGCACGTAGGCCCACTTGCGGTCGTCGAGCCACTCGACGTAGTCCGAGGGCCCGATGTGCACGTTGCGGTCGTGCACCTTGCCGGCCAGCTCACCGTTGAGGTTCGAGGTCACGGCCTGGGTCTTGGAGACCTTCTTCGACTCCAGGCGCTCCCGCTCGAGCATGTTCTTGAAGTCCATGTTGCCGCCGACGTTGAGCTGGTAGGTGCGGTCGAGCACCACGCCGCGGTCCTCGAACAGCTTGGCCATCACCCGGTGGGTGATGGTCGCGCCGACCTGGCTCTTGATGTCGTCGCCGACGATCGGGACGCCGGCGTCGGTGAACTTCTTGGCCCACACGGGGTCGGAGGCGATGAAGACCGGCAGCGCGTTCACGAACGCCACACCGGCGTCGATGGCGCACTGGGCGTAGAACTTGTCGGCCTCCTCGGAGCCCACCGGCAGGTAGGACACCATCACGTCGACCTGACGGTCCTTGAGGACCTGGACGACGTCGACCGGCTCGGCCGCGGACTCGTTGATCGTCTGGCGGTAGTACTTGCCGAGACCGTCGAGGGTCGGGCCGCGCTGGACCTCCACGCCGAGGGTCGGGACGTCGGCGATCTTGATCGTGTTGTTCTGCGAGGAGTTGATCGCCTCGGAGAGGTCCTTGCCGACCTTGATGTCGTCGACGTCGAAGGCGGCGACGAACTCGACGTCCTTGACGTGGTAGTCGCCGAAGGCGACGTGCATCAGGCCGGGGACCGAACCCGAGGGGTCAGCATCCTTGTAGTAGGTGACTCCCTGGACGAGGGAGCTGGCGCAGTTGCCCACCCCCACGATTGCTACTCGAACCGAACCCATCAGGGTCTTCCTTCCTCTGTGCGGTCTGCCGGTGAGGCGTCTGGACTGGCCGCCGGTGGGCGGTGGGGGGTGGGTCACTCGGTGGGCGGGATCGTCGCCGGCCGGCTCGGCTCGGCGGCGGTCTCGCGGACCGGGTGACCCTCGTTGGCGGCGTCGGGGCTGACGGCCCCTCCGCTGCGTTCGGCGTTGATGAGGTCGGAGAGCCACCGCACCTCACGCTCGACCGATTCGACGCCGTGGCGCTGGAGCTCCGCGGCGTACCGGTTGACCTCCTTCTGGGTCATCGAGAGCTGCTGCTGGACCCGGTCGAGGCGCTCCTGGAGACGGGTACGCCGTCCCTCGAGCACCCGGAGCCGGATCTCCATGTCGGTGGAGGAGAAGAAGGCGAACCGGATGTCGAAGTTGTCGTCCTCCCACGCGGTGGGACCGACCTCCGACATCAGTCGCTGGAACTCCCGGGTCCCCGCGGGGGTGACCTGGTAGGTGATCCGGGGGCGCTTGGACACCGGTGTGCCCGGCGTCTTGGTCGTCATGGTCTCCTCGATGAGCGAGGCCCGGAGCATCTTCTTCAACGTCGGGTAGAGGGAGCCGTAGGACAGCACCCGCCCCCAGCCGAGCATCAGGTTCAACCGCTTGCGCAGCTCGTAGCCGTGCATGGGTCCCTCGTGCAGCAGTCCGAGGACTGCGAGCTCGATGGTCTCTCCACGACGTGCCACGCGACCTATCGTAGCGATATATCCGCCGGTTGCGAACCAACGAGGTATCGCCGGCATGCGGTGGCGCCGAGCGGACGTCTCGAAGCGGCCTACGGCGAGTGCGTACCCTGGGTAGGCGCGCGACCCCCCGCGCGCCGATCCCGTGCGCCTGTGCAGCAGGACCGAGCACCAGGCAGAGCACGAGAGCCCCCGACCCGGAGAACCATCACGTGAGTGGCAAGCGCAGGGCCGACGGCCCGTCCGTCAAGGCCTCCTCCCCCCAGGGCCGACCGGCGAAGCCCGGGCGGGGCGGCAAGCCTCCCCGCAGCCGCAAGCAGAAGGCGCTGCGGGTCCTGATGTGGTTCGGCATCGTCGGGCTGGTGGGGGCGCTGCTGGCCGCTGCCGGCTTCGTCTACCTCTACCAGACCATCGAGGTGCCCGACCCCAACGAGGACTTCCAGACCCAGACGACCTTCGTCTACTACGCCGACGGCAAGACCGAGCTGGGCAGCTTCGCCACCCAGAACCGGGTCTCGATCGACCTCGACGAGATGCCGCAGACCCTGCAGGACGCGGTGGTCGCCGCCGAGAACCGGTCGTTCTGGACCGACAGCGGCATCGACCCCCGGGGCATCCTGCGCGCGGCGTTCAACAACGCGCAGGGCGGCACCACCCAGGGCGCGTCGACGATCACCCAGCAGTACGTCAAGATCCTCTACCTCACCCAGGAGCGCACCTGGGAGCGCAAGGCCAAAGAGGCGATCCTGTCGCTGAAGATCCACCGGCAGCAGACCAAGTCGCAGATCCTCGAGGGCTACCTCAACACCATCTACTTCGGTCGGGGCGCCTACGGCGTGGAGGCGGCCGCCCACGCCTACTTCGACAAGCCCGCTGCCAAGCTGAGCCTGCGTGAGTCGGCGGTGCTCGCGGCGGTGCTCAACAACCCGACCCGGTTCGACCCCGACAACGGCAAGGACGCTCGCCTCGAGCTCCGGGACCGCTACGAGTGGATCCTCGGCGGCATGGCCGAGATGGACACGATCAGCCCCGAGCAGGCCGAGAAGGCCCAGCGGCGGCTGCCGAAGTTCCCCGAGATCGCGGCCGAGAGCCGCTACGGCGGCCAGAAGGGCCACATGCTGACCATGGTCCGCAAGGAGCTGGTGCGGCTCGGCTTCAGCGAGGACGAGATCGACGGCGGCGGCCTGCGGGTCACCACGACGTTCGACCCCAAGGTGATGG
This sequence comes from Nocardioides ferulae, assembly GCF_003660455.1. Lineage (GTDB taxonomy): Bacteria > Actinomycetota > Actinomycetes > Propionibacteriales > Nocardioidaceae > Nocardioides > Nocardioides ferulae. Next base: position 56,625 of record NZ_QZVR01000005.1, read on the forward strand.
CCGCGGCCCAGGAGGCCGCGATCGAGCAGCGTCCCGAGGGATTCGGCGACAAGGAGCTGCACACCGCGGTCGCGAGCGTGGAGCCCGGCACCGGGGCGGTCCGGGGCTTCTACGCCGGCCAGGACTACCTCGACTCGCAGATCAACTGGGCCGTCTCGGGTGGTCAGGGTGGGTCGATCCTGAAGCCGTTCGCGCTGGTCGCCGCGATCCGCGACGGGTTCTCGCTCAAGGACACCTTCTACGGCAACTCGCCGATCGAGCTGCCCGACGGTACCGACATCGAGAACCAGGGCAACACGCCCTACGGCGAGGCGATCGACATGATCGCCGCCACGGAGAACTCGGTGAACACCGCCTTCATCGACATGACCATGAGCATGGAGAACGGCCCGGAGAAGATCATCCAGGCCGCGACCGACATGGGCCTGCCGCCGGAGGAGCCACGGTTCAAGAAGGCCCCCGGTTTCCCGAACCGCACTCCGGGGCTCGAGCCGGTGCTCGGGGTCGCGCTGGGCAGTGCGACGGTGAGCCCGATCAACATGGCCAACGCCTACGGCACGCTCGCCGCCGAGGGCCGGGCCGCCGAGGCCTACATCATCGAGAAGGTGGTCGACACCCAGAGCGGCGAGACCGAGTACGTCCACCGCGACACCAGCGAGCAGACCGTCGACGCCGACATCGCGGCCGACGTCACCTACGCGATGCAGCAGGTGGTCAACACCGGCTCCGGCACCGCCGCGCTGTCCCTGGGTCGCGAGGCCGCCGGCAAGACCGGCACCTCCACGAACGGGCCCGGTGACGTGGTGTCGGCGTGGTTCACCGGCTTCACCCCCCAGTTGAGCACCTCGGTGGTCTACGTGCGGGGTGACGGCGTCGGCAAGCTCGACGACTGGCTGCCCTCCTACTTCGGCGGGGCCTACCCGGCGGAGACCTGGACCGCCGCGATGGCCAAGGCCCTCGAGGGCCTGCCCGAGGAGGAGTTCCCCGAGCCGGTCTTCGTCGACGGCGAGGCTCCTGAGGCCGGGCACGAGCCCTACACCCCTCCGCCGTCGCCGACGAAGAAGCCGTCGCCGACCAAGGAGCCCACCCAGGAGCCGACCAAGACGCCGTCCCAGCCGCCGTCGTCGAGCCCGCCGCCGACCACGGAGTCGCCCAGCCAGAGTCCGACCCAGTCGCCCACCGACGACGGGCCCACGTTCTTCCCCAGCCCCACCGGAACGTCTTCGCCGACCCAGTCGGGATCGGGGCGCCCGCGGCAGGCCGCCGGTGGGCGTTGAGGGCGACGGACCGGGGCGCCTGGGCACGGTCGCGCCGACGCGCGACGACCCGGTGGTCGCCGGGCTGAGCGAGGGCGTGGGCGGACCGCTCGGCGACCGGGCCGGCCGGCACCGCTGGTGGACGCCGGTGCGCGTGGTGCTGCTGCTCGCCGCGGTCGCCATGGCCGTCGGCATGTGGCAGAAGGGCAACTGCTACGACGACACGTGGCAGGACGGCCAGGCTCGCTACTCCCACATGTGCTACTCCGACCTGCCCTACCTCTACACCGGACGCGGCTTCGCCGAGCTGGAGTGGCCCTACGACGACGACCCGTGGGTGCGGGCCCGCTACACCGCGATGGAGTACCCCGTCGGCATCTCCTACTGGGCCTGGGGCACGGCATGGGTGACCCATCAGATCACCGGATCCCCCGACGTCGAGGCGCGCTACTCCCAGCCGGCGGACGCCCTGGGCGGCAAGCCCGAGGTGCAGCGGGAGATGCGGGCCTTCGTGATCGTGAACGCCCTCGGGTTCGCGGCGGTCGTGCTGCTCGCGGCCTGGTTGCTGGCCCGGACGCACCGGCGCCGGCCGTGGGACGCGGCGGTCTTCGCCGCCTCACCGGCGCTCGCACTGACCGCGCTGGTCAACTGGGACCTCCTCGCGGTGGCGCTGGTGGCGGGGGCGCTGTGGGCCTGGGCCCGAGCCCATCCGGGGCTGGCGGGCGTGCTGATCGGGCTGGGCACCGCGGTGAAGCTCTACCCGCTGTTCCTGCTCGGCGGCGTGCTGGTGATCTGCCTGCGGCGTCGCCGGTGGGGCGATCTGGGCCTGGCCGTCGTCGCGGCCGCCGGTGCCTGGCTGCTCGCCAACGCCCCGGCGTACCTCGCCGGCCCCGACGCGTGGCGGGTGTTCTGGCACTTCAACTCCGACCGAGGGGCCGACCTGGGGTCGATCTGGCTGGTGGTCCAGCAGGCCGCCGACACCACGATCAGTCCCGACACCATCAACGCCTGGTCGTGGGTGCTGTTCGGTGCCTGGTGCGTCGGTGTGCTCCTCGTCGGGCTGGCCGCGCCGCAGACCCCCCGGCTGGCCCAGCTCGGCTTCCTCGTCGTGGCTGGGTTCCTGCTGGTCAACAAGGTCTACTCGCCGCAGTACGTCCTGTGGCTGCTGCCGCTGGCCGCGCTGGCGCGGCCCCGGTGGCGAGACCAGATCGTGTGGCAGTCCGGTGAGGTGCTCTACTTCGCCGCCGTGTGGTGGTACCTCGGCGGCTACCTCGAGCCTGCCGGCGGCGGGGACGCCGGGTTCTACTGGCTGGCGATCGTGCTGCGGATGGCTGCCGAGCTCTACCTGGTCGGCGTCGTCGTGCGCGACGTGCTGGTGCCCTCGCACGACCCCGTGGCCGAAGGGCGAGAGCCGGTCGAGCGGGCGGCCCGTCGCCCGGAGCCGGACGCCGTCCCGCTCAGCTGACCTGGACCCGGTCGAACCGGGTGGTGGTGAACCGCACCCGGACGTCGACCTCGTCGCCCACCTCGGGCACTGGGGCGCCGTGCGGGAGGAACAGCATCGACGCCTGCATGTGCGGAGGCTCGGCGAAGAGCCGGTGCTTGCCGTCGATCGAGAACGGCGACCGCACGAAGCCGACCGCGTCGAGGCCACCACGGGCGAGCGTGGCGGCCCGGGCCCGGATCGAGGAGTCGCCGGTCGGCGCCTCTAGGCCGATGCCGTGGGCGGTACCGCCGCTGACCACCAGCAGATGGCCCGGCTTCGGCGCCGTGCGACCGCGATAGCCGAAGCTGTCGCCGCGCTCGACCGGGTGCACGTCGAGCACGGTCGCGCTCGCTCGCAGCGCCGCCCGGTCGCCCAGCCACAAGGCGGTGCCGATGCGGGGCCGGATCTGGTAGTCCGGGTAGGCCGCCCGCAGGGCGTCGAGCTCGGCCGGCGTGAGGTGGCTGACCCAGATGGTGCGGGTCGGCAGCTGGCAGGCGACCACGTCGTTCATCAGCCGCTGCACCTCGCCCAGGTGCGATCCCTGCGCCAGCGGCAGGTGGAAGGCGAAGCCCTCGACCCGGGCCCGCGGCGCCTCGGCCAGCGTGCGCGCGGCCGCCCACAGATCGCGGGCGAGGAAGCCGTGCCGCTGCATGCTGGTCCGGCGCTCGAGCACCAAGCGCGCGTCGGGCTCACGGGCCAGCAGGGCATCGACGTCGCCCGGCCGGCCGACGGTGTGGACCACCCGCCGCGCGAGCTTCGGGTCGAGCTCCAGCGCGGCGCCGAACGGCCGCCACGGAGTGAGCACGAGCAGGCTGCCGTCGAAGCGCGAGGCGACCTCGGGCAGCTCCTCGTAGGTGCCGACGGCCAGCGTGTCGACACCCAGACCCAAGTCGTGCAACCACTGGGCGCGGCGGGCGAGCCGGGCGAGCGTGAATCCGTAGCCGTTGCCCTTCGCGACCGGCACCAGGCCGGGATGGGAGGCCGCGACCGACCGCAGATGGGTGCGCCAACGCTCGCCGTCGACGCTGAGGGTGAGGCTCATCCGCGCCTCCGCAGGTACGCCGAGAACGCGGCGTACAACGGCCGGTTCAGCGGGAGGTCCCACTCGCCGGCGTACTCGACGGCCTCGCCACCGGTGCCGACCTTGAACTGGATCAGCCCGACGTGGGGGTCGTCGGCGTCCAGCGTGTCGGTGATGCCCCGCAGGTCGTAGACGTCGGCGCCGGCCGCGAGGGCGTCGCGGATCATCGCCCATTGCACGGCGTTCGAGCCGCGGACCTCGCGCTTCTCGGTCGAGGAAGCGCCGTAGGAGTACCAGGCGTGCGCGCCCACCCGGATCGCGATGGTCGCCGCGACCAGGTCGCCGTCGTGGCGGGCCAGGTAGAGCCGGATCCGATCCGGCTCCTCGGCGCCGAGCGCGCGGACCATGGTGCGGAAGTAGGCGAGCGGGCGCGGGGTGAAGTGGTCGCGCTCGGCGGTGTGCACATAGAGGTCGTGGAAGGCCGCCAGGTCGGCGTCGAGGGTGTCGGGACCCGCGGCCTGGACCACCACGCCCGCCTTGTCGGCCTTGCGGATGTTGCGGCGCCACAGCTGGTTCATGCCGGCCAGCACGGCGTCCTCGGTGAGCGGGCCGCCCTCGGCGTCGCGCAGCGGGACCCAGAAGACGTACTGCGGCTGGCCCGCCGCGAAGCCTCCCTCGGCCAGCTGGGGGCGCCAGCCCAGCTCGTGCAGCTGGGAGACGACCCGGGCGCCCACCTGGTCGCGCTCGACCGGGGCCAGGTCGCCCAGGCGGCGCACGCCGGTGTCGGCGATGCCGTCCTTGACCTGAGCGGCGGTCCAGCGGCGGGTGACCACCGGCGGCCCCATCCGGACCCCGAAGGCGCCCTGGCCGCGCAGGTGCTCGGCGAGCGGGACGAGCCAGGCCCGCAGGTCCTCGCTGGTCCAGTCGATGACCGGACCCTCGGGAAGGTAGGCCAGGTAGCGCTTCACCTTCGGCAGCTGGCGGTAGAGGACGAGCGCGGCACCCACCAGCTCGCCGTCGCGGAACCAGCCCAGCGACTCCGAGCGCCAGTCGGCCTTGACCTGACCCCAGGCGGGGGTCTGCAGGAAGCTCGCCGAACGCTGCGCGCGCAGGAAGGCCAGGTGCTGGGCCGCGTCGACGGGACGGACGGTCAGCACGGTCTGGGGATCAGCGGCGGGTCGACGGCTCACCGGGACGAGGCTACCGGCCGGTCTTCGCGGTCCGGCGGGTGGCCGCAGGCGCCGCTCGCGGCGTGGCGACCGCGTCGTCAGGCCCAGATCCGGCGCTCGCCCACCGAGCCGAGCAGCTCGCCGTAGGAGTAGGGAGTGTCGTCCTCGGCGCTCTCAGCGCCGGAGGGCGAGCTGTCGTCGACCGGGGAGTACTCCAGGGCCATCACCATCGCCTCGGTGGCCAGGTCGCTGTGCTCGATGTCGACCCGGATGGCGTCCTGGTCGTCGTCCAGGAGGACGTCGCTGACCACCGCGATGCCGACCAGGCCGTCACGGTTCTCGGTCAGCTCCTCGACGAGCGCCTCGAGGGCCTCCTCGCCGTCGATGTCCTCGTCGTCCTCGAGCATCATCACCTGGGTCTCGCCCTCCGCGGTCAGCGCGACCGCGAACGGCAGGAACGCGCCCTGCTCCTCGAGCAGCTGCTGGGCCACGTCGATGCCCACGTTGAGGAGCTCGTCGAACTCGGACTGGAGCCGCTCGTCGACGACCTCGTCGTCGGGTCCGGCGTGCACGTCGGCGTCGTGGGTGTGGCCGTCGTGGCCGGGCTGGTCAGGGTGGTCGGTCGCCATCGCTGCGCCTCCTCGGGGTGGTGCCCGCGCCGGGGAGAGGCGGGGCTCGGTCGGTGGGTCAGAGCCGGTCGCGCAGCCACGCGAAGTCGGCCCGGTGCTCGGCGGCGCCTCCAGGAGTCTCGCAGACCACCGGGGCGGCGGCCTCACGCACCACCGCGGCCAGCAGGTCGGGGTCGATCCGGCCGGCGCCGAAGCTGGCGTGCCGGTCGGCCCCGGAGCCGAACTCGTCGCGGCTGTCGTTGCAGTGGACCAGGTCGATGCGGCCGGTGATCGCGCGCACGCGCTCGACCACGGTCTCGAGGTCGTTGCCGCCGGCGTGGGCGTGGCAGGTGTCGAGACAGAAGCCCACGCGGTCGGCCTGCTCGCAGCCGGAGATCGCGTCGAAGACCCGGCCGATGCGGTCGAGGTAGCGAGTCATCGCGTTGTCGCCGCCGGCGGTGTTCTCGATCAACAGCGGCACGTGCAGGTCGGTGGCCTCGATCGCCTTGCGCCAGTTGTCGAAGCCCTTCTCGGGGTCGTCTGCCTTGTTGACGTGGCCCCCGTGCACGATCAGGCCCTTGGCGCCGATCGCGGCGGCGGCGTCGACGTGCTGCTGGAGCAGCTTGCGGGAGGGGATCCGGATGCGGTTGTTGGTGGTGGCCACGTTGACGATGTAGGGCGCGTGCACGTAGAGGTCGACCCCCGCCGCCGCCGCGTCGGCGCGCAGGGCCTCGGCACCGCCGGCGTACGACACCTCCGGCCCCTGGTATCCCTGGGGGTCGCCGAGGAAGAACTGCACCAACGGCGCCTCCCGGGCCGCCGCCTCGGCGATCGGGTCGGTCTGGTCGACGTGCGCGCCGATCCGGATGTCGCTCATGGCCGCCATCCTAGGAAGTGCCGCCAGTCGGCCGGGACGTCGTGCGGTGCGGTCGCCCAGCCGGTCGGGTACGACGCCCACGCGGCGCCGGAGGGGGGCGCGAGGGTTGGGCGCTCCGGCCGGTGCGCTGATATCTTGACTCGTCTTCTGTGCGCGGACCCACCGACGGGCCCGAGCCGGCAGACAGCCCACCACCCGGGTCGCTCGCGACTCGTGGGGTGGGTCACGCAAGCCCTCCTGCCACGGAGAGACCGTGGCCGCCGAGTCCAGAGGAGGTGGAGAACGCTGTGCGTGCCTACGAAGTGATGGTCATCCTCGACCCCAGCCTCGACGAGCGGACCATCGCGCCGTCGCTCGACAAGTACCTCAACGTCGTTCGCAACGACGGTGGGAACATCGAGTCCGTCGACGTGTGGGGCCGACGCCGTCTGGCGTACGAGATCAAGAAGAACGCCGAGGGCATCTACGCCATCGTCTCGCTGACCGCCGAGCCGGCCACGGTCAAGGAGCTCGACCGCCAGCTCACGCTGAACGAGTCGATCCTGCGCACCAAGGTGATCCGGCCCGACGTCCACTGAGGGGTCGCGCGCCGGGGCGACCCGGGCGCGCCGCCTTCCGGGTGCGATCGACGGGCCACCTGTCGAGACCACCTGTGGACGACCACTGTCGGCTGTCGGTCCCAACGGCGACGATGGGCCCGACACCGGCACGAACCGGCCAATCAGGTTCGTCGCAGACCAGCGGGGACGGGCAGACCGCCCCCGACGCAAGCTAGGGAGACCTCATGGCAGGCGAGACCGTCATCACCGTGGTCGGCAACCTCGTCGACGACCCGGAGCTGCGCTTCACCCCCTCGGGGGCGGCCGTGGCGAACTTCCGGATCGCTTCGACGCCGCGCACCTTCGACCGGCAGACCAACGAGTGGAAGGACGGCGAAGCGCTGTTCCTCTCCTGCTCGGTGTGGCGGCAGGCCGCGGAGAACGTTGCCGAGTCCCTGCAACGCGGCATGCGTGTCGTGGTGCAGGGGCGGCTGAAGTCCCGCACCTACGAGACGCGTGAGGGCGAGAAGCGCACCGTCTTCGAGATCGAGGTCGAAGAGGTCGGCCCGTCCCTGAAGTACGCCACCGCCAAGGTCACCCGCACCACCCGGCAGGGCGGCGGCGGGGGCTACTCCGGCGGCGGCGCCCAGCAGGGCGGCGGCGACGACCCGTGGGCCACCCCGGCTCCCCAGCAGGGGGGCCAGGGCGGCCAGCAGGGTGGCGGCTCCTACGGCGGGGGCGGTGGCTACCCGGCCCCCGGCGGGGGCGGCGGCTACGGCGGCGGCGCCCCTCAGGGCGGCGGCCCCGCTCAGGACCCGTGGGGCGCCCCTGGCGTCGGGAGCGACGAGCCACCGTTCTGACCCAGCAACACATCCATCCGATTCACCCTCACCATTCCGGCGTCAGCCGGGCTTCTAGAAAGGGAGCACCACAATGGCCAAGGCAGTGATTCGCAAGCCGAAGAAGAAGGTTTGCCAGTTCTGCAAGGAGAAGGCGACCGGTGTCGACTACAAGGACACCGCGCTGCTCCGCAAGTTCATCTCCGACCGCGGCAAGATCCGCGCCCGTCGGGTCACCGGCAACTGCGTCCAGCACCAGCGTGACGTGGCGACGGCCGTGAAGAACGCGCGCGAGGTCGCTCTGCTGCCCTACACGTCCACCGGTCGCTGAGAGGAGCACGAGAGATGAAGCTCATCCTGACCCAGGAGGTCACCGGCCTCGGCGGGCCCGGCGACGTGGTCGAGGTCAAGGACGGCTACGGCCGCAACTACCTCGTTCCGCGTGGTGTCGCGATCCGCTGGACCCGCGGTGCCGAGAAGACCGTCGAGTCGATCAAGCAGGCCCGTTCGGCCCGTGCGGTGCGCGACCAGGCCCACGCCGAGGAGATCAAGGCCAAGCTCGAGGCCACCGCGGTCAACGTCAAGGTGCGCGCCGGTGCGGGCGGTCGCCTGTTCGGTGCGGTCACCATGGCCGAGATCGCCGGTGCGCTGAGCGAGAGCTCCGGCGAGGCCGTCGACAAGCGCACGATCGCGTCGAAGAACCCGATCAAGGCGCTGGGCAACCACGAGGTGACCGTCAAGCTGCACGACGAAGTGTCCGCCACGGTGGCCCTCAACGTCGTCCCGGCCTGACCGGCGCACGCCACGGAACAAGAAGGGGCCGCCCCTCCCTCGGGAGGGGCGGCCCCTTTCGTGTCGGCCCCTTTGCGTGTCGGCGCCGTCACGCGCGGGTCAGCGCGTCTGGATCGCGTCCAGACGCACGGCGCCGCCCTTGGGGACCCGCACCACCCGGATCGTGATCGGGCGCGACATCCGCTTCGAGCCGGGCGGCCGGACGGTGAAGACGTGGAACGGGTCGTCATCGCCGCCGGCCAGGCTGACCGCTCGCAGCAGCTGCTTGCCTGCATAGACCTCCACCCGGCCCTGTCGCGAGTCTCGCGGGGCGATCAGCCGCACCACCTGCACGTTCTTCGCCGGAACGCGCACCTGCGCGCCGACCCGTCGCGTCGTGAGCAGGTCTCCGGCGAAGGCGTCCTCGGCAGCGACCGTCTTCCACGGCGACCGCTTGCGGGCCTTGAGATTGCGCGGCACCGAGAACATCACCCGGTCGGCGTACTCCTCCCGGTTGCCGGCGGCGTCGGTCGCCGAAAGCTTGAAGATGTGGTCGCCGGGGCGCAGACCGGTGAGCACGAACGGCCCCGGTTCGCAGAGCACCGGCTCCTCGTCGAGCTCGCAACTGGCGCCCACCGCAGACCCGCCGTCCTGGACGACCTCGAGGGTCAGCTCGAGTCGGGGCTGGCGCAGCATCGGCCACCGCGGGTCGAGCGGGTCCACCGGCTTGCCCGTGATCGTGCTCTCCAGCGGCGCCTCGGTGTCGACGGAGAAGGTGACGCGCTCGGGGGTCTCGTCGAGGTCGGGAGCATCGGTATCGGCGGCGAAGAACGGGTTCACGAGGCGACTGGTGATGTCGGTGGCGGAGTCGACCGAGTCGACCGCCCGCACTTCGAAGGTGTAGGGCTGGCCGACGAGCCTGGTCTCGCGCAGCTCACCCCACGACTCTCCGGAGATGCTCTTGAACGTGTCGCCGCTCTGGCAGCCGGACCAGGACGCGCCCGCGGGTGCGGTGGGGCCGACGAAGAGCCGGCACTGGAAGGTGACCGGGTCGGTGTCGGTCGAGTCGGCGGCTGGGTGAGCGCCGGTGAAGGTGAACGCGACCTTGTTCGCGGCGACGTATCCGGCGTCGTTGACGGCCGGGCTCGAGGCCAGGTCGGCGGTCTCCGGAGGCATGGTGTCGTCGCAGTGCGGGCCCGTCGGCATGCCGAGCAGCGGATCCGTCGGAGCCGTCTCGGTCGGGCAGCCGGGGTCGGCCCCGGCCGGGGCGGCGATGCCGATCGTCGGCAGCAGCGCGGCGACCAGACCCCCCGTCGCCAGCATGGCCACCCGTCGTGAACGTGTCCTCATCTGTGCCCTCCCGTGGCCGGCTACGTGTCCAGGCCGTTCAACCGGCGTGGAGGCGAAAGGCTACGTGGACTGACTGCTGCGTGTCGGAGGATCCGAACCGACGACCAGCCAGGCTTCGCCGCGCTCGCGGTGCACGAGCACCAGCCACCGCGCCCCCATGAAGGCACCGGCGAAGACCATCCACACGCCGACGACCCCACCGCCCAGGCTCGCCACCAGCAGCACGAGGGGGGCGTGCACGGCCAGGGTGACCAGCCCGCCGAGCGCGAGGTAGCGGCCGTCGCCGGCTCCGATCAGCACCCCGTCGAGCACGAACACCACTCCCGCGACGGGTTGGGCCAGGGCCGCGACGAGCAGCACCGGCACCAGCAGGTCGTGGACGCGCTCGTCGCCGGTGAACAACGGGCCGAGCAGCGGGCTGCCCGCCGCCAGGAGGACGCCGGTGACCAGCCCGGCGCCCCACCCCCAACGGACCATGCGCCGGGTCACCGCTCGGGTGGCGGTGACATCGCCGGCGCCCAGGTGGCGGCCGGTCAGCGCCTGGGCGGCGATGGCGATGGCGTCGAGCACGAACGCCAGGAAGGTCCACAGGGTCATCGCGAGCTGGTGGGTGGCCAGGTCCACGGCGCGGGAGCCATCGGCAGCGGAGCCGGACGCCACGGCGTACGTCGTGGCCAGCAGCGCAGCGCGCAACGTCAGCGTGCGCACCACGAGGGGCACGCCGGTGCGGCCGGCGGCCAGCACACCCACGACGTCGGGACGCAGGGCGGCGCCCTCGCGGCGGGCGCCACGGACCACGACGGCCACCAGTGCCGCGGCCATCGCGACCTGGGCCAGCAGGGAGCCGAGTGCGGAGCCGGGCAGGCCGAGGCCGGCGAACGCCCCGATGCCATAGACCAGCAGCAGGTTCAGGACCACGTTGAGGACGTTGCCGGCCGCGGCCACGATGAGGGGCGTGCGGGTGTCCTGGAGTCCGCGCAACACCCCGGTGGCGGCCAGCATCAGCAGCAGCGGGCTGACGCCGAGGCCGGCGATCCGCAGATAGGTCGTGGCGGGTCCGACGACATCGGGGCCGGGGTCGAGGGCGCGGACCATCGGCCCGGCGAGGCCGACCGTGACCAAGGTGGCGGCGGCGCCGATCAGCACCGCCAGCCACAGCCCGTCGATGCCGAGGGCCAGCGCCGAGCGCCGGTCGCCGGCGCCGAGCCGGCGCGCGACACCGGCGGTGGTGCCGTAGGCGAGGAACACGCAGAGCCCCACCACCGTCTGCAGCACGACGCCGGCGATGCCGAGCGCGGCCAGCTCCACGGTGCCGAGGCGGCCGACGATCGCGGCGTCGGCGAGCAGGAAGAGCGGTTCGGCGACCAGCGCCAAGAAGGCGGGGAGCGCGAGCCGGAGGATCTCGCGGTCGATCGACCGGGTCACGGGACCATGCTAGTCATCGTAAGAGGCAAGTAGCGCGCCAGACCCCTACGCGGGCCATTCTCGCCGGACGGTGGAAAAACCTCCCGGGCTTGTGCATATCAGTCGGGCTCCGTCCGGGTCCCGGCCGGCCGGGCGATGTCCCGGGCGTGTCGCGCCGATGAATCCACGAAGTCGGCAGGAGTTTTCCCTCCACACCCGTTGAGCGACGTTTTCGCAGGTCAAGACCGGGACAGGAGAAGGCCGTGAGCAGTTGTCCACAGGCGTGTCCCCAGTATGTGCACATCCCCGAGCGTGTCGTCCACGGGTTCCAGCGAGTTATCCCCAGGCCCTGTGGACAACGTGCTTTCGGCGGGCTGGCCCGCGGCGTACCGTCCACTCGTTGTCGGTGGCGCCACCTACCGTCGCAGAACCAGGTCGGACCGCCCTCGCGCGGGGTCCGGCGCCGTCCATCCGTTGCCGAAGGCATTCAGGAGGCCACCGCCTTGAGCGTCACGGAGTCCGACACTCGAGGTGTCCCCGACCCGCCGTTCGAGGAGTGGGGTGACGGCCCCGCTCCCTATGCTCCCGGCGAGCGGCCCAGCCGGCCCGGTGACCGCACCCCGCCGCAGGACATGGCCGCCGAGCAGTCCGTGCTCGGCTCGATGCTCATCTCCAAGGACGCCATCGCCGACGTCTCGGAGACAGTGCGGGGCGTCGACTTCTACCGTCCCTCCCACGAGACGATCTACGACGCGATCATCGACCTCTACGGCCGCGGCGAGCCGGTCGACATGGTCACGGTCGCCGCCGAGCTGCAGCGCCGCGGTGAGCTGCAGCGCATCGGCGGCGCGCCCTACCTGCACACGCTCTCTGCCAACGTGCCGATCGCGGCGAACGCCGCCTACTACGCCGAGATCGTGCGCGAGAAGGCGATCCTGCGCCGGTTGGTCGACGCCGGCACCCGGATCGTGCAGATCGGCTACGCGGGTGAGGGGCAGGTCGACGACATCGTCGACCGGGCGCAGGCCGAGGTCTACCAGATCACCGACAAGCGCTCCACGGAGGACTACGCGCCGCTCTCGGAGATCATGGACGGCGTCCTCGACGAGATCGAGGCCATCTCCAACCGCGAGGCCGGGCTCTACGGCGTCCCCACCGGATTCGCCGACCTCGACGACCTCACCAACGGTCTGCACTCGGGTCAGATGATCATCGTGGCGGCGAGGCCCGCCATGGGCAAGTCGACGCTTGCCCTTGACCTGTGTCGCGCGGCGTCGATCCACAACAACCTGGCCAGCTGCTTCTTCTCACTCGAGATGACGCGGTCCGAGATCACCATGCGACTGCTCTCGGCCGAGGCGAAGGTGCCGCTCAACCACATCCGCAACGGCGCGATGACCGACGACGACTGGGCGAAGCTGGCGCGCAAGATGGGCGAGGTCTCCTCGGCGCCGATCTTCATCGACGACAGTCCCAACATGACGATGATGGAGATCCGGGCGAAGGCCCGGCGGCTCAAGCAGCGCCACGACCTCAAGCTGATCGTCATCGACTACCTCCAGCTGATGAGCTCGGGCAAGAAGGTCGAGTCCCGCCAGCTGGAGGTCTCGGAGTTCTCCCGGCAGATCAAGCTGCTGGCCAAGGAGCTGGAGTTGCCGATCATCGCGCTCTCCCAGCTCAACCGTGGCCCCGAGCAGCGCGGCGACAAGCGCCCGATGATGAGCGACCTGCGTGAGTCGGGCTGTGTCACCGCCGACACCCGGGTGCTGCGCGCCGACACCAACGCGGAGGTGACGATCGGCGAGCTGATGGCGTCCGGCGCCACCGATGTCCCCGTGTGGGCGCTCGACGACCGGCTCAAGCTGGTCCCGCGCACGATGACCCACGCGTTCCCCAGCGGGACCAAGGAGGTCTTCGAGCTCACGTTGGCCTCGGGCCGGCGGGTGACCGCGACCGGCAACCACCCGTTCCTGACCTACGACGGATGGGTGCCGCTGCGCGAGCTGACCGTGGGGGCCAGGGTCGGCTCCATCCGCCACGTGCCGCCGCCGCTGCAGATCACGCCGCGTGACGACGACGAGGTCGTGTTGCTCGCGCACCTGCTGGGTGACGGGTCGTTCGTGAAGCGGCAGCCGATCCGCTATGCCAGCGTCGATGAGGCGAACCTAGAGGCGGTTGCCGCGGCGGCTCGGCGCCGGTTCGGCATCACCGCCAAGCGAGACGACCATCCCGCGGCCCGGGTGACGACGCTCCGGCTTCCGGCGCCGTTCCACCTCACGCACGGCAAGCGCAACCCCATCGCTGCCTGGCTCGACGAAGACGGTCTCTTCGGACTCCGTAGCCACGAGAAGTTCGTGCCCTCCTGGGTGTTCGGGCTGCCCAAGGAGCAGGTGGGCCTGTTCCTGCGGCATCTGTGGGCCACCGACGGGTGCGTACACCTCGACGAACGCCACCGGGTGGGCCGGGTCTACTACGCCTCCACCAGCCGCCGGCTCGTCGACGACGTTGCTCGCCTGCTGGGCCGCTACAACGTGTTCACCCGCATCAGGCGGGTGCGCAAGCCCGGCTACCGCGACGGCTGGCAGCTTCACGTGGTCGGCGCCGAGAACCAACTGCGCTTCCTCGACGAGATCGGCGTGCACGGCGCCAGGGCTGAGCACGTCGAGCGGCTGGCGTCGTTCTTGCGTGACGTCCGTCCCACCACGAATCTCGACACGGTGCCGAAGGAGGTGTGGGGCAAGGTCCGAGAGGTCCTGGCCGTGGAGAGGATCAGCCATCGCGACTTCGCCGCGGCGATGGGCGTGCAGTTCTCCGGCTCGAGCATGTGGAAGTCCGCCCCGAGCCGGCAGCGCATGGCGCGGGTCGCCGACGTGCTCGGCGATGCCGACCTGGAGGTGCTGGCCACCAACGACGTCTACTGGGACACCGTCGCCTCGGTCACCTCGCTCGGTGAGCGGCCGGTCTACGACGCGACGGTGATGGGCGTGCACAACTTCGTGGCCAACGGCGTCCCCGTCCACAACAGCATCGAGCAGGACGCCGACATGGTGATCCTGCTGCACCGTGACGACGTCTACGAGAAGGAGTCGACCCGCCCCGGCGAGGCCGACCTGATCGTGGCCAAGCACCGCAACGGCCCCACGCGCGACATCACGGTCGCCTTCCAGGGCCACTACTCGCGGTTCGTCGACATGGCCCACTGACCGCGGCGACTGTTGTCGAGATGCAGCGAACATTGACAAGTCGCTGTCAATGTCAAGATCTACCGGTCCGGTGGACTTTCGACAGGCCAGGTGCGCCGGTGGTGGATGAGTTCGCGGAGCGACCCGACGCGGTTGGTCTCCTAGGACTTCTGGCGCGGCAGCGGTACGACGCGCAACTGGGGTCCACCCGGCGCCGCGATAACGCGCGGAATGCGCGGAGGTGGCACGTCGCGGGTCACAGCGGTAGGGGGCGGCCCTCGACGACGCTCTTCATCACCAGTGTCGAGGTGAGTCGCTGCACCCCCGGGAGCGTCGAGAGCTGTTGGTCGTAGATCTCTTGGAATGCGGGCAGGTCGCGGGCGATGACATGGAGGAGGTAGTCGGGATCTCCGAACAGTCGTCGGGCCTGCAGCACGTGGGGTAGGTCGCTGACGGCGTTCTCGAAGGTGGCCACGGTGTCGCGGTCGGCACCGCGCATGGTGACGAAGACGAGGGCCTGGAAGGAGAGTCCGAGCGCGACCGGGTCGAGGTGGGCGCGATAGCCGGCGATAGCGCCGGATCGCTCCAGGGCCCGCAGACGACGGTGGCATGGGGAGAGGCTGAGGCCGATCCGCTCGGCCAGCTCGGTGACGGTGAGCCGACCATCCCGTTGGAGTTCAACAAGGATCTGCTTGTCTACCGCATCCACCGGAAAGATCCTTTCAGACCTGTGCGGCTGGGGGCAAGAACTTGGAAGCACCTTTGGCCCGATCGCGGATACCGTTCCAACTACGCCAAGCAGGCACTGGCGCGGTTGGTACGACCACGAGGAGAGACCGATGACGCTGGGAACCGCCGGGGCGTTCTGGGCGGTGTCCTTCCTGTTCGTCATCACCCCGGGCGCGGACTGGGCATACGCGATGTCGGCCGGCCTGCGCTACCGCACCGTTCTCCCTGCCATCGGTGGCCTCCTTGCGGGTCACCTGGCTGCAACGGTCGTCGTCGCCGCGGGTGTCGCGGCTATCTTGAGCCGCTCACCGGTGCTGATGACCGCTCTGACCGTCTCGGGGGCTGCGTACCTGGTCTGGCTCGGTGTCGGCGTGTTGACCGCCGGCGCGGCGCCGTTCGTCGCAAGCGACGCCACCCCGGAGGTGTCGTGGGCGCGGCAGGCCGTCGCAGGGTTCGGGGTGAGCGGTCTGAACCCGAAGGTCTTATTGCTGTTCCTCGCGCTCCTGCCGCAGTTCGTCGACGCTGCCGCGTCCTGGCCGGTCCCCGCCCAGATCTTCACCTTGGGGCTCGTGCACATGGCCAGCTGCGCGGTGGTCTACAGCGTCGTGGGCATGGGAGCCCGCAGGCTGCTGAGCGCACGTCCGGCGGCGGCGCGCACGGTGTCACGCTTATCGGGCGTGGCGATGATGATGATCGGCGGTCTCATTGTCGCCAAGCAACTGCTCACATGAGCGGCGAGATGCCGGAGTGCTTCGTTGACCGTTCTGCCGCGCCGCCCGTCGACGTCGCCGCACCGACTCTCGACCCTGAACCGAGACTCGTTCACAACCTGCCGGAAGGAAGAATCATGGATCTTGAGGAGTTGCGCGTCGCGGTCTACCGGTCATTCGCCGAGATCGGACGAGCGCCACAGGCCCGCGATCTCGCCGAGCGGTTCGCGACCACCGAGGAAGCGGTCGTCGACGGGTTGCGCGAACTCGCCGAGGCACGTCACCTGGTGCTGGACGGCGAGGACCACATCGCCATGGCACACCCGTTCGCGGCCATCCCCCTCGGATTCTCGGTGATGGGCGCCTCCACGCTGTGGTGGGGCGGCTGTGCCTGGGACGCCTTCGCGCTGCCGCACCTGCTGCCCGAGCAGAGCCCGGTGCTCGTGGCCACCCGCTGCCCCAACTGCGAGCGGCCGCTGGCCTGGAACGTCGGCACCGACAAGCCCCCCGCCGGGTCTGAGGTAGCACACTTCCTGGTGCCCGCCGCGCACATGTGGGACGACGTCGTGCACACCTGCGGCCACCAGAGCCTGTTCTGCTCGACGCAGTGCGTCGACCATTGGCTCGAGCGCACCGGCAACGAGCGTGGCTACGTGATGGACCTCCCCACCTTGTGGCGGTTCGCCTCCGACTGGTACACCGGCCGGCTCGACTACGGATACACCCGCCGTGAGCCCAGCCAGGCCGCCGACTACATGCGCCGTGTCGGCCTCCGCGGCTCCTTCTGGGGCCTGTGACTTCGACGTAGGACAACCTAGGACAGACCCTTCCTCGGACACTCAGGACCTCGCACTGTGAGCTACTACGAGCCCCTCGACCAGACCACCCCCGGTGACCTCGTCGAAGAGACGTTCCTCGCCACCCGACACACCGGCAGCCCCTGGTCGGGCGACCTCCAGCACGGTGGCCCCGTCGCCGCCCTCCTCACCCGGGCGATGGACCGCTGCGCCCCGCGAGACGGGACCCGGCTCGCCCGGGTGACCGTCGAGTTCCTCGGCGTGGTGCCGATCAGCGAGGTGCGCACCTCCGCGCAGGTCGAGCGGCCCGGTCGGCGGGTGGAACTGCTGGCCTCACGGCTGGACGCCAGACAGGCGGACGGCACCTGGAGACAGGTCGCTCACGCGCGCGGTTGGCGGCTCGCCACCGAAGACACCCACGACGTTCACCATCACGCCGACCAGGTCGTGCCGCTACCTCCCGACGCGCCACAGCCGGCCGACCAACACCCGCTCCCGGCGGCCCTCCACACCAGCGCCTTCGTCCAGGCCCTGGACTGGCGCTACACATCGGCCGCCCACGTGCCGGGAACACCAACGGTCGCCTGGATGCGACTTGCACGCCCGCTCGTCGCGGGCGAACAGACCACCCCGCTCGAGCAGGCCGTGGCGATCGCGGATGTCGCCAACGGGATCGGTGCCCGCCTGGACCCAGCCTGCTTCACCTTCCCCAACACCGAGCTAAGCGTCCACCTCCACGAACGTCCACGCGGTTCGTGGTTCGGGCTGGCAGCCGAGACCTCCATCGGAGCCGACGGCATCGGCCTGAGCGCTGCCACTCTCCACCACGAGAACGGCCCCATCGGACGCGTCACGCAGACCGTGCTCGCTCAGCGTCGACACAGTTGATTCGAGCGCCGAGCGACCGCCTGCACTGAAACAGACCGCTACGCGCGAAACGCTCCCCGGGCTCGATGACGATGCACCCCGTAGGTGCAGCGAGATGGGCATCGGGATCTCGGCTATGAGCGGGCGCACCAAGCGGCCCGAAAGAAGGACCTCCTACGGCGAAGCCGCAAGTCCACCCGCCGAGCGGGCCGCGGGGCGGCCCGAAAGACCCGTGAGGAGACGTTTCCGGAGACGGTGACCCGTCCCGGCTGCCTACGTTGACGACGTCGTCCGATCCGGATCAGTTCGGCAAGGTTCTCCGCGGGAGTCTCGGCAATCTTCCGTGCATCTCGACAACTGTGTGCCGACCGACGTTGGACGTCAGTACCGCCGTGGTGAATAGGGTGCGGTCGTGATCCGTGAAGCGCTCCCCGGCGACTTCGCCGCGGTGATGGGCCTCTACCGCCAGCTGCACCCGGCTGACGCGACCACCGACCCGAGTCAGGCGCGCATGATCTTCGACTCGATCCTGAGGAACCCCGACCTGACGCTTCTGGTGATGGAGTCGGCGGACGGCGAGGTGGTTGCCGCGACGTACCTCAACATCATCCCCAACCTCACTCGTGGCGGTGCGTCTTACGCAGTGATCGAGAACGTCGTCGTTGAGGAGACGCTCCGCGGAACCGGCCTCGGCAAGCAGATCATGGCCGCGACGCTCCAAGAAGCCTGGGACCGGGGCTGCTACAAGGCCATGCTGATGACCGGCTCGAAGACGCCCGCGACTCACGCCTTCTACCGAGGCTGTGGCTTCTCGCCCGACGCCAAGACCGCCTACCTAGCTCGGCCCTGAACGAGAACGCCTCTACATTCGGGCAGTTAGGCCCTGCTCATCGGCGAGCCGCAGGGCGGCGTCGACCACCTGCAAGACGTCGACGGACCGCGCCGGGCCCTTGCGCCGCATCGTCGCCGACGGCTCACCCCACAGCAGCGCCAGGGTGCGGCTGGGCTGCGGGTCCCGGTGCTGCGGGTCGTCATCGGAGCGATGGCCGCATATTCGATTTACAACGTACATTGTACGTTGTATCATGAAGCAGTACTCGCACCGGGCCCCCGAAGTGCCTGCGGGCAGTCGGATCCAGACCCCGACGTGCGCTGACGCCGACCGTACGGAGAACGCTCTTGCTCCTCTGAGACCGCCGCCCCGACCACTTTCTGTCCACACGCGCGCGTTTCAGGAGCAACCATGTCCACCCGGCCCTCCGCTGTCTCGGTCTCCGACCTTCACTTCACCTGGCCCGACGGGACACGCGTCTTCGCCGGCCTGTCGTTCACCGTCGACGCGGGTCGCGTCGGCTTGGTCGGCCGCAACGGTGCAGGGAAGTCGACCCTGCTACGGCTGCTGAGCGGCCGACTCCGCCCGCACCGGGGTTCGATCCGGTGTGCCGGCTCGCTCGGCTACCTGCCCCAGGACCTCCCGCTGCGCCGCGACGCCCGTGTCGACGACGTGCTCGGGATCGCCGGCATCCGCCGGGCCCTCGCCGCCGCCGACTCCGGCGACGTCTCCGAGCCGGTCCTGGACACGATCGGCGACGCGTGGGACATCGAGCAACGAGCGCACACCCTGCTCGACCGTCTGGGGCTGGACTGCGATCTGGATCGGCGGCTCGGCGAGATGTCCGGGGGCGAAGCCGTCCTGCTCGGGTTGGCCGCCGAACTGCTGAACGAGCCCGACGTCCTGCTGCTCGATGAGCCGACCAACAACCTCGATCGGTCCGGACGAGCCCGGCTCGTCGAGGCCGTCCGGTCGTTCCGCGGGACTCTCATCGTGGTGAGCCACGACGAGCGGCTGCTCGAACACGTCGACGAGATCGGTGACCTGCACGACGGCCGGGTCGACTGGTACGGCGGCAACCTCTCGGCGTACCAGGAAGCGCTGGCTATGGAGCAGGAAGCGGCCGAACGGGCGGTCCGCGTCGCCGAGGCCGATGTACGACGTCAGCGGCGCGAGCTCGCTGCCGCCCACATCAAGCTCGACCGGCGCAAGCGCTACGGCCAGAAGATGTGGGACACCAAGCGTGAGCCGAAGATCGTCATGGGCGCCCGCAAGCGCGAGGCCCAGGTGTCCGCGAGCAAGCACCGCATCATGCACGAAGAGCGCCTCGCCACGGCGCGTGAACGACTCACCGAGGCCGAGGAGGGAGTCCGTGACGAAGCCGCGATCCGGATCGACCTGCCCGGCACCGCGTTGCCGGAAGGGCGCGTGGTGCTGCGCCTGGAGGACGTCGCGCTACGCAACGGTGCACGGGGGTCTCTCGAGGTGCGTGGCCCGGAGCGCATCGCACTCGTGGGAGCGAACGGCTCCGGCAAGAGCACGCTCTTGCACACCATCGCGGGCGAGCTGGAGCCGACGTCCGGGGTGTGCGAGCTGTGCGTCCCGGCCAGGTTGCTGCCGCAACGGATCGATGTCCTCGACGACGATCTGTCGGTGGTCGAGAACGTCGGACGATTCGCCCCCGCCTCGGACGAGAACCGCCGCAGGGCGCGGCTGGCCCGGTTCCACTTCCGCGGGCGCGCCGCAGACCAGCGGGCCGAGACCCTCTCCGGCGGAGAGAGGTTCCGCGCCGCGATGGCCGCACTGCTCCTGGCCGAGCCGACACCGCAGCTGCTGATGCTCGACGAACCGACCAACAACCTCGACCTCGCCAGCATCGACCAGCTCGTCAGCGCGCTGGAGAGCTTCCGCGGCGCGTTGCTCGTCGCCAGCCACGACGAGGCGTTCCTGCGGCGGCTCCACCTCACCCGCTACGTCGAGATGGCACCGGACCGGTTCACCCCGGCCCTGACCCCGCCGTCGTACCGCCCGGCGAGCGGCGGCCGCGGCCGACAAAGCCCCCGGCCGTAGGGACTCACCCCACGACCGACCCCGACACGCTCAGGCGGGGCCGTCACCTCGTCCGACCTCGAAGGAGCTCCATGACCCTGACAGACCAGCTTCACCACCTGATCGACCTCGGCCTTCCCGCCCTCGCCGACGTCACGTCGGCCGACCTCGCCGGATGGGTGGCCGAGGTGGACGGTGAGCCCGACGCGGTGCTGGCCGTGCACCCCACGCTGGTGCCCCCCAGCAGGCTCGCGCCCCTGCTCAGCAGGCAGGGCAAGCAGGGCTTCGTCGTCCACGACATGGCCGACCTCGACGACTTCCGCCCCACTCCGGACCTCGTGATCCCGGATCGGCCGCTGTACACACTGGGCGGCGTCGACCGCGGCGACGACATGCTGAACTGGAGCCCCGAGGAGGCCGCTCCCGTGATCGCTCAGCGAGGGCGCACGCCGCTGACGATCAGCGAGGGCATCAGCTGGCTCCTCCAGCAGCCCGAGGCCCTCGAGCCGAACCGGTGCTTCATGTGCATCGGCTCGCGAAAGCCGAAGCCCAAGGGGTACGACGCCCGCACCCCGGCGCTGTGGATCAGCGGCGGCACCGGACACGACGGACCGGCCCGCAGGAACGCTCCGAAGGTCGGCTGGTGCTGGTGGCGCAACCGGCACACCTGGCTGGGATTCGCCTCGGCCACCGGCCGCCGATGACGACAAGGCGATGGAGGGCAAGGCGATGAAGACAGGGAGGGATACCACCATGGCCGAGCGGTTCTCCGCGCGACGAACCGTACCCGCGCCACCACGGGCGATCTTCAAGGTCCTCACCGACCCGGACGGCCACGTCGCCATCGACTCCAGCGGCATGCTGCAAGGAGCGTCCGGCGTACCGGTCGAGCGAGTCGGCGACGCGTTCGTCGTCCACATGGACCGAGAGGCGCTCGGCGACCTGCCCATGGGCGCCTACGACGTCCGGGTCGTCATCACCCGCATCCAGCCGCCCGAGCGCGTCGAGTGGACCGTCGAAGGAACGATCAAGCCGCCGATCGGCCATGTGTACGGCTACGAGCTGGCCCCCCACCCCGACGGCTCCATCGTGACCTCCTACTGCGACTGGTCCGGCGCAGCCGACGAGTGGAAGCCCATCTTCCCCGTCATCGACGAGAAGGCGCTGCGGGCGTCCCTGGGACTCCTCGAGCGGGCCGTCCGGCGTGGCTACCCCACGCCGGCGGCCAGCCGTCTCCGCGCCGACAGCGAGGGCGACAGGGACCAGCAGTAGGGGGCTCCAGCCCGCGTGCCGGGCAGCCGACTTCGTCACCGCGGCCCGCGGCAGGCCCCTCGATCATGTCTGCGTCTCGTCAGCGACGCCGTCGACCGTCGAGGAGCCCAATCTCTTCCACACGGGACCGGTGTCCGCCTCCAGCGGCACCCTCCGGCACCGCAGATCAGACGGCGTCCATCCGTGCGGCAGACCTGCCCGACGGATCCCGAGGCCCGGATCCACCGCGTCGAGGAGGCCCTGCCATCGTTGGGGCAGCCAACGGCCGACGCGTACCGGATCTCCGTTCCATCCGGGAGGATCAGACCATGCTCGGACCCATCGCCACGGTGACCTGTCACGACGCCGATCGACCCGACCTGGCCGGCCGGCTGCGGAGCGCCGCCGCCGACCGTGGCCTCACCGGCTGGGTCACCGAGGCCGCGGGGAGCGACGGCACCGTCGCCGTCCTGGAGATCGCGGTCGGTGACCTCGGCCTCGGCCCGGTCGACGGCGGCGAGGGGTGGACGACTCTGTCGCGGCACCTCGGGAGCGTGCTCGACGAGGTCGCGCCGGCGATCGCCCTCGGCGCGTTCACGCCGGTCCTGGATCTCGACGAACCGGACGGGCTGATCGACGGGCGGCGATGGTGCAGCGGCCGCGTCGACCTCGCCCGGCTCGACGCCGACCAGACCGCGAGGTTCGACGCGCTCGCCGACCGACGGCTGGTCGAGGTGCGCGACGGTGCCGCGCGGTGGGCGACCCCGCCGGGCGTCCCGCTGGGAGCCGACCTGCTCGACGTGGCACCGCTGGAGCTCGCCGCGGCGACTTATCGAGCCTGGACCGGCGAGACGGCCGACCCCGCGCCGCCCCCGGACGACGTCGACGACGCGAACACCCCGGTGCTCTGGTGCTGGACCGACGGCGATGCCGCCCAGCTGGCCGCCGCGGTCGCAGCAGCCCTGCCCGACCACGGGGTCGACGACGAGCAGGAGTACGGCCCGCTCTCCCCGGTCGTCGTGACACCTCCCGTGAACGTCGTCGACCAGAGCGACCTCCTCGCCGCGCTACGGACGGCGGTGGCGGCCGGTGCCCCCGCCTGGGCGGGCCTGCTCCCCCGCGGCGGCGTCCTGCCCCCCGGGGTCGCGCCCGAGCTCCCCGAATCGGGCGTCGTCGACCACCTCTGGCTCAGTCGCGACTGGGCCGGCGACCTGCTCCCGACCGTCGCCGACGCCCTGGCCGGTGCCCCGACCGATGAGGTCGCCGGCGGCGTCCTGTTCGTCACCGGACCCGACCCGCGCGAGCCCGGCGCCGCGGAACTGGTCTGGCCCCCGATGGTGCGCTACGAGCGCCTGGTGGCTGCGGCCACGCTGCTGGGCCAGCGGCTGCGCGCCGACACCGAGAGACACGGGTCCGGCTAGCGCCGACGCCACCACGGACGCCGCGGAGCGGGCTCGAGGCGGTGACCGAGGGAGCGCCGAAACGCCCGGAGCGCAGCGCGCTCGCCGGCGACCTCGACCGAGCCGACCGGATGCCCCTCGAGCCAGCGGAGCAGATCGTCGGCGGCGGCGGACACGGTGACCGACGCCGGACCCTCCTCCGCCGGCGCGATCGCCTCCCCGTCGCTGAACCGCACCCACCACGACCGCCCGGAGTCCGCCGCCAGGAGCTGTGCGGGGGCGGGGTACCAGTGGACATCGGCCCCGGGGTCGCTCCAATGCACGAGGATCCGGTCGACGTAGTCGGTCGCCACCTCCGGGTGCAACGCAGGCACCGGGACGCCGCGGGCCTCGCCGGCCGCGATGGCCACGCAGATCGCCTCGTGGGCGAGCAGGCGCGCCACGTCATGGGAGGTGCCGGGACGGCCGAAGTAGTCCACCGGCAGGTCGGGGCCGACCTCCACCAGCAGCCGGGTCAGCCGATCCCGCACCCGCCCGATTGCGCCGAGCACCTCGGCGTAGCCCGACGGCGGAGGGCCCGCCTCGAAGGCGCGCCAGTCGGACTCCGGGTGCTCGAGGAGCCACGCCCAGATCTCCAGCGTCGACAGGTGGTCCTGGGCGTGGCCGAGGGCGTCCGTGCCGTGGGGCGGCACCTTCGCGTCCGGCTGCAGCCCGCTGAGGGCGTCCAGGGCCGCGCGTCCGTGGCGGTCGAGCAGGTCGAGGTACTGCGTGAGTGGGAGGGTGTGAGGGGACGTCACGCACCCGACCCTAGGCCGTGTCTGCCAAGTCCCGGCCGCCGCTCGCGGGGCGGCGCGATGCAGGCCACGGATACTGAGGACGCGGCCTGGGGGCACCCAACTCGGCGACCGGGTCAACAGCCCGGTTTCCCTCCGAGTGCGCAGGGCATGCTGTCGCCGTGAGCTCCCAAGTGCGCCTGCTCGTCGTCCTCCTCGCGTGCTCTTCGCTCATCTCAACGGTGGCCATCGCGGTGGCGGTGGTCGCCGGGGTCTCCGCCTGGCGCGACGACGACGACGAGCCCGCTCCGCGGATCGGCCGCGCGCTGGAGGTCGACGACCTGTGCGCCGCGGTCGAGCCGTTGGTCCCACGTGACCTCGACCTGGGCGAGGGCTCCTCCAGCACCGACACCGTCGACGGCAGACAGCGCGCCACCTGCACCGTGGGCAGCCCGGGGCGGGCCTGGCTCGAGGTGCGGGTCACCGGCTACGCGCTCCCGGAGGGTGACCCCCAGCAGACCCTCGACCAGCTGCTCGGCACCGCCTGCGATGCGCTCGAGCTGCACTTCCCGGTCCGGTTCGACCGGAACGACGCCGGTTGCCACGGGCAGGACACCGAGGCCACCCTCCGGCCGAGGATCACCACCGCGAGTCGGGTCTCCGCGCTCCCGCACCTCGACGCGCTCGTGAGCGTGGCCCTCACCCAACGCGACCACCCGGTGCGCAACGCGGTCTACGTCTCGGCGATCAGCTACGGCCTGCTCGGCACCGACCTCGCCGGGTGACCGCCGCCGCAGCCACCGCGGACAGGTCATCCACCGAACGACACTTCGCTACGGTCGCCACATGGCGGGCACGCGTTGGCCGCCGGCGAGTCGGTCGTGGCCGCTCGCTGAAGGCCCCCGGTTTCTAGCCGGGTCAGACGCCGACCCGGGTGCTGCGCCGCTCGAGGAGGACCACGTCGCGCCACTGACCGGCCAGCGGGCCGTGGGCCATCCGTCCGACCCGGCGGCGGGTGCCGACCACCCGGAAGCCCGCGGCCGCGTGCAGGGCCAGGCTGGCGGAGTTCTCCGGGAAGACGCCGCTCTGGATCGTCCAGATCCCCGCGGCCTCCGTGGACGCCACGAGAGCATCGAGAAGCAGCCGGCCCACTCCCCTGCCGCGGGCGTCGGGGTCGACGTAGACGGAGTGCTCGACCACCCCGGCGTACACGCAGCGATCGGAGACCGGCACGGCCGCCGCCCAGCCGAGGACCCGTCCGCTGCCGTCGACGGCGACGTGGCGATGCCCGGGCAGGCGCGAGTCGTCGAACTCCGGCCAGGAGGGCGGCGCGGACTCGAAGGTCGCGTGGCCGGTGGCGATCCCGGCCGCGTAGATGGTCCCGACCGCCGGCCAGTCGGCAGCGGCGAGCGGACGGACGTCGAGGGCGGCGGACGGCACGGACCTATCCTCCCCTGGCGCGGCCATGGCGCAGGAGCACCCGTGCGGTCGCCGGGTCAGGCCGGATCCGAAGCCTCCGAGTAGGGTCGCAGCGGGCCGGTGGCGGTGCTCCGCATCGCCGTCGCCAGGCGGGTCATCGAGCGGCCCGCCGCGAGCAGCGGCTCCGGGTCGCGCCGCGTGCGGCTGAGGATGAACGCGCCCTCGAGCGCCGCCAGGATCGCGGTGGCCAGGTCGCGGGCGGCCTCCGGATCGGAGACGATCGCCCGGCACCACGTGGACAGCCCCTCGATCCAGTCCGTGAAGACATCGGAGGTGGCCTGCCGCAGGGTCTCGTTGGTGCTGGCGACCTCGAGCGCCACCGTCGCGACCGGGCACGCATCTGCGTAGTCCGTGGCGACCAGGTCGGCCGCCGCCCGGTCGAACGCCCCGCCGAGCGATGCGATCGGGTCCTCCGCCGCCCCGAGTAGCCCCATCACATAGGCGCCGTACGCAGCGCCGCTGCTGCGAAGCGCGGCGTCCGCCAGGCCCTCCTTCCCGGCGAAGAAGTGGTAGATCGAGCCGACCCGCGAACGGGAGTCGGTCGCGATCTGCTGCAGCCCGGTCGCGGCGTACCCCTGCCGACGCAGCAGCGTCTGGGTCGCCGCCAGGATCCGGTCAGCCGTGCCGCCGGTCGAGTCCATCGCTGCCCTTCCCTGAGGTGCCTCGAGCATGGTAGGCCTGTCTTGAACGATCATTCAAATCCCGGCCACGACGCCGTCGGGACGACCCACGGAGGACCCGATGACCATCACGAGCCTGCTCACCGGAGCCGCGGTCGCCGTGGCCGCGCGTGCCGCCGTGCCCGCTCTGATCAGGGCGAAGCTGAACGGAGACGTGGTCCGCCTCGGCCGGGGCGACTATGGCCCGCTCCTCGCGGGCTACGCCGAGGACGCAACCCTCCACTTCCACGAGGGCGATCACCGATGGGAGGGCACCTATCGTGGGAAGGCCGCGATCGAGGTGTTCTTGAAGAACTTCGTCGCTGCCGGACTGACCGGTGAGATCGGCCGGGTCTGGGTCAGCGGCCCCCCCTGGGCCATGGAGATGTGCGTGCGGTTCGACGACGCCGCCCACGCACCCACGGGCGAACAGATCTACGCGAACCGCACGGTGCTGTGGGTGCGCACGCGCTGGGGTCGCATCGTCGAGCAGCGCGACTTCTACGAGGACACCCAGCGCATCCTCGACCTCGACGCCCGGCTCACCGAGATGGGCGTGCCGGCGATCGCCTGACCCCGTCCGACGCCGGTGGCTCGATCGGCGCGTTCTCCTCAGACGTCGTCCGGGGAGGATCGGCCCGGCCGGGTGCTGAGCCAGCGCTCACCCGCTGCCGGTGGCGAGCCGCTGCACCTCGGCGTACGACGGGGCGGCCGGCAGCGGGGCTCCGTCGCGCACCGCGCGGGCGGCGGCGACGGCCTGGCCCAGCGCGGACCGGTAGAGCAGCGACCCGGTGCTGATCCGGGCCACGCCCAGCTCCGCGAGTCGGGTGCGGGGGATCGCCGGCGAGGCCAGCACGTTCAGCGGCGCCCCGACGGCAGCCGTGAGCGACTCGATCGTGGCCTCGTCGAGCGCACCCGGGACGAAGACGCCGTCGGCACCGGCGTCGACGTAGCGACGGAGCCGGGCGATCGCCTCGCCGGGGTCGTGGTCGCCGACCCAGAACACGTCGGTGCGGGCGTTGACGAAGACGCCGGGGGCGCGCTGCTTGACCGCGGCGATCCGGTGCGCGTGCCGATCGGGATCGATGAGGGCACCGTCGGTGGCGTCCTCGAGGTTGACCCCTGCGACACCGAGGCCGACGACCAGGTCGGCCACGGCGCCGGGGTCGTCGCTGAAGCCGTCCTCGAGGTCGACGGTGAGGGGAACCCCGAGCCCGGCGGCGAGCAGCTCACCGGTGACCGCGAGCACGGCGTCGTGAGCGGCCCGGGTGGCGTCGGGCAGGCCGCGGGCGGCCGCGACGCCCAGACTGGTCGTGCCGACGGCGGGGAACCCCTCTGCCACCAGGGCGCGGGCGGATCCGACGTCCCAGGCGTTGGGCAGCACGAAGGGGTCGCCGGGCCGGTGCAGCTCGAAGAAGCCGGTGACCTCAGGGGGGTCGGTTGCGTCCACGCTCGACACGCTAGGGCACGCCCATCCGGACCCTGCCCCAGGCAGAAGGCGACCGGGCGGAGACCATGTCGTGACAGCAAGACCGGCTCCTGCAGCCCGGCCAGCGTTGCTGAGGACCTCCAGTGGTCGTCGCCCAGCCACCGAGCCGGGCCGAGGACGACGGCCAGACCCCAGGGCTGGGAGGATCTCCGCATGGACGAGGTGGCCTTCCGCGCGGCCGGCAGCGCCGACGTCGACGAGGTGGTCGACTTCTGGTCGCGGGCCGCCGAGAACGGGGCCCGGCCCGTCGACCGGCCCGAGCTGGTCCGGCGGCTGGTCGAGCACGAGCCGGAGGCGCTGATGCTCGCCACGCTCAACGGGCGGATCGTCGGGACGATCGTCGCAGGATGGGACGGTTGGCGGGCCAACCTCTACCGCCTGGCGGTCGAACCCGAGTTGCGTGGACGAGGCCTCGGCCGCCGGCTGCTGGCCGGGGCCGAGGAGCGGCTGCGGGCGCTCGGCGCCGAGCGGTACTGCGCGATGGTGCTCGACGAGAACGAGCTGGGCAGGTCGCTGTGGGAGTCGACCGGCTACACCCGGCAGGGAGAGTGGCGGCGCTGGGTGAAGCCCGTCCTCGAGGACGGCGGGCCACCAGACAAGGGAGGGCTCGGGGGGTGAGGAAGCCTCTCTTCGGGTGGCTCACCGCCGAGGCGATCTCGCTCACCGGCACCCGGCCGGTGGGCCGAGGGGCTCAGGCCGGGACCGGCAGCCCGTGCTGGCGGGCATAGGCGTCGCGGCAGGCGCGGGCACAGAAGCCGTGGGTCGTCCCGCCGTGGTCGAGGGTGATGGCCCGCGGCCCCAGGCGGACCTGCATGCCGCACATGGGATCCACCACGACGCCCTCGGGCAGTGGTCCCGACGGGTCGGGGTGCGCCCGGTGCTCTTCGGTCATGTAGGCCAGGACGTCGTCCGACGTGGCCGGCCGACCGGCCAGGCCGAGGCACCCGTCGTGGACGCCCACGACATTCACCCACAGGTCGTGGCCCGGCCGCTCCCACCCCTGGTCGGCATCCCAGGCACGGACAGCGCGGCCGATCAGCGAGATCAGCTGGCTGCCGGCCTCCTGGCGCCACGACTCCGGCACGGTGACCGTGATCCACAGCGGCGGTGTCGACTGCGCCGACCATGGCCCGTGCCCGGTCGACCAGTCCTCCAGCTCCCGGAACCCGAGATGGGCCATGGAGCGTGCCCGACGCAGCGTCGCCTCGGGCACGGCGGCGGACTCCTCCGGTCCGCCCAGGAACGCGGTGACGAGCCGGGCGACGAGAGCACGGCGTCGTCCGACGTCCAGAGCTCCGGCGGGTGTGGCGATCTCGACCAGGTTCATGCCCTGCCTCCCGCCTGGGGGTGCGCCTCGGCCCCGACGGGGGCTCGGTCCAAGAAGGTGATGACCTCCGCGATGCGGCCGTCCTGGTCCACCGTGATCAGGTCGGTGCCTTCCGCGAACGAGTCGTCGCCGCGGACGATCTCCCAGCGCAGTCGAGCCCGGTCCCGGAGGACCTCAGGCTCCCGGCGCGCGATGAAGGCGACGTCGCCGAGGTGCTCGGCGAATCGAGCGCTCAGCTCCAGCAGGTGGGGCACCCCGCGCCACTCGCCGAGTGGGGCGAGGTAGTGGACGTCGTCGTGGAACACGGTGGCGGCCAGCGCGGTTTGGTCCGGCCCGGGATCGCAGTTCCAGAACCGCAGGTAGCGTGACACCGCCGTGGCGGTGGTGCCGGCGGACTCGGTCGGCTTCTCGGTGCTCATCGTCGTCTCCTTCGGGAACGGGCGGCGGGATGCCGCCGTCTGCGACGACTGTGTCCACCGCGGCGGCGGGGTGTCGATGACCTGCCAGGTCATGGCCGAGCGCCCTCCGGCGGTGGCACCCTTGCCGCATGACGCTCACCCAGGAGCCCGTCGGACGACTGGTCCGGCGGTGGCGGGAACAGCGCCGCCGCTCCCAGCTCGACGTGTCGTTGGCGGCCGAGGTGTCGACCCGGCACTTGAGCTACATCGAGACGGGCCGGGCCGTGCCGAGCCGCGGCGTCATCGAGCGACTGTGCGAGGAGTTGGAGGTCCCGCTGAGAGAGCGGAACTCCCTCTACCTGGCCGCCGGCTACGCGCCGATCTACGACGAGCGCCCGTACGCCGACCTCGGTGTCGCGCGGGCAGCGGTCGAGGCCGTGCTGGCCGGCCACTTCCCGAACCCCGCCCTCGCGGTCAACGTGCGGTGGGAGCCGCTCGCGCTGAACGCGGCGGCGGAAGTGTTCCTCGGCGACCTCCCGGCGTCCCTGCTCCACCCGCCCGGCAGCGTCCTGCGCGCCACCCTGCACCCGGACGGGCTGGCTCCGCGGATCCGCAACTACGAGCAGTGGCGCGGTCACGTGGCCCGGCGGGTCCGTCGCCAGCTGGAGCGGACTGGGGCCGCCGGCCTCGGCGAGTTGCTGGCCGAGGTCGAGTCCTATCCCTGCCCGCCGGACCCGACGCAGGTCGGCCAGCCACCCGCGAACGACCTGGTCGTGCCGCTTCGGATCTCGACCGGGCAGGGAGACCTGGCCCTGCTCTATGCGACGACGGTGTTCGGCTCACCCCGGGACGTGACGCTCGACGAGATCGCGATCGAGACGTTCTTCCCCGCCGACGCGAGGACGGCCGAGATGCTGCGTGCGATCGCCGGGCCCGGCCGCGATGCCGGTGTCGGCGAGTCGTGGTGAACGCGGCCGCTTGACCAGCACCCAGGGCCTATCCGTGGCGCTCCTCGTCGGTGCCGAAGCCGTCCATCGCCTCCCGCTGCTCGAGCGGGGCCAGCTCCTGGAACAGGGTGATCGGCAGGCCCGCGGGGGCGTCGAGACGCGAGTTCAGCGACTGCCAGGGGGTCACGGTCGGGGGCGCGACCAGGCGTGCGCCGGCGTCGACCAGCCGACGGGTGCCGCCCTCGGCGTCGGTGACCTCGAAGGCCACCCGGATCCGGCCCTCGGTCGGGTGGCCCACCTCGACGTCGTCGATCATCCGGCGCTGCGCGGGATTGGCCAGCTCGAGCGTCGCCCGGCCGGCCTCGAGGATGGTCACCCTTGCGTCACCCTCCCCCTCGAAGGCGGCCTGCTCGGGCAGGCCGAGCACATCGCGGTAGAAGATCACCGCCTGCTCGTAGTCGTCGGCCTCCACCACCAGCCGCAGTTGGAGCACCGGCCGGTGATCGGCGGGGCTGGGGTCGGGAGCCGGGGGATTGCTGTCCACGCTCGGCACACTAGTGGCCACCACTCGAGGTTTTCCGGGTGTCCGTCACGATGGCCTGGTGCCGTTGACCGCTCGCGCCCTGAACCGAGCCACCCTCGCCCGACAGCTGCTGCTCGAGCGTGCCGACCTGCCGGTCGCCGACGCCGTACGCCGGGTGCTCGCCCTGCAGGCGCAGCAGCCGGCCTCGCCGTACCTCGCGCTCTGGAACCGGGTCCGCGGCTTCGACCCGGCCGAGGTCGACGCCGCGTTCGCCGACGGCCGACTGCTCAAGGCGTCGCTGATGCGGGTCACCCTGCACGCCGTGGCGGCCGACGACCACCCGTCGTTCCACCTGGCGCTCCAGCCGCTGCTGCGCACCACCCGCTTCGCCGACCCGCGGGTCGCCGAGAGCGGGTTGAGCGTCGCCGAGGTGGAGGGCCTGCTGCCGCCCCTGCTCGACCTCCTCGCCCACCCGAAGGGCAACGCCGAGGTCGAGGCCTGGCTCACCGACCGGGTCGGTGCGTCGGCGAAGGGGGTCTGGTGGTTGCTGCGCTGCTTCGCCCCGCTGGTGCACGCCCCCACCGGGCCGCCGTGGAGCTTCGGGCTGCGGCCCGCCTACACCCGCGCGCCGCACTGGCTCCCTTTCACCGACGACCCGCCGGGTGTCGCGGCCGCCGATTCCGCGCTGGCCGAGCTGGCGCGGCGCTACCTGCTGGCCTTCGGACCAGCCACCGTCTCCGACCTGGCCCAGTTCACGCGGGTGCAGCGCACCCGCGCCCGGCGCGCCCTGCTGGCGCTCGGGGACGCGGTGGTCGAGCTGGAGGACGCCGACGGCGCCGTGCTGTACGACGTCCCGGGCGCGTCGCTGCCCGACGAGGACACCCCGGCGCCGCCACGGCTGCTCCCGATGTGGGACAGCCTGCTGCTGGCCCACGCCGACCGGTCACGGGTGATCCCCCCTGCCTACCGCCGCGAGGTGATCCGCAGCAACGGCGACGTGCTGCCGACCCTGCTCGTCGACGGCCGGGTGGCCGGGGTGTGGCGACCCGTCGACGGCGCTGTCGAGGCGACGGCGTTCGAGTCGCTGAGCGGCGAGCAGTGGTCGGGGCTGGAGGCCGAGGCGGCCTCGCTGGCCGTGCTGCTGGCCGAGCGGGACCCGCGCACGTATCGCCGCTACGACCGGTGGTGGACCAGCCTCCCCGCGACCGAGGTGCGGCTGCTGCCCCGGTAGCGATCAGGCGGGGGCGGGCCCGGTGGACTCCCGCACGACGAGACGGGTGGGCAGAGTCGCGTGCTCGACCGGGTCCGGGCGTTTGTCGCGGCGGGCCGCGAGCACCTCGGTGAGTGCTTGCACCGCGGCCTCCGCCTTGGCGGCGACGTCCTGGCTGACCGTGGTCAGCGACGGGGTCGACGTGGCGGCGAGCGGGGTGTCGTCGTAGCCGACGACGGAGATGTCGTCCGGCACCGAGAGTCCCAGCTCGGCCGCCGCGCGCACCACCGCGTCGGCGAAGACGTCGGAGAAGCACAGCACCGCGGTGGGCCGGTCGGGTGCGCTGAGCAGCAGCCGGGCGGCGTCCAGGGCCAGGTGCGGCGGGCGGAACGGGCAGGTGACGAGCTGGGTGTCGACGCCGGCGGCGTCCAGGACCTCGCGCCATCCCGCGAGCCGGACCCGGGCGACCGTGGTCTGGGGCTCCCCGGCCGGGTCGTCGACCCGCTGGATCCGCTCGCCCAGGGTCAGGAACCCGATCCGCCGGTGCCCGAGGTCGAGCAGGTGCTGTGCCGCGGCGCGGGCCCCGGCGGGGTCGTCGACGGTGACGTTGGGAATGCCGGCGCTGGGGCGCTGGTCGACGGTGACCATCGGGAGGCCGCGCTTGCCCAGCCAGGCGACGTCGGTCGTGTGGGGGTCGCAGAGATAGACCAGCGCGCCGTCCATGGCGACGTCCCGGGCGGGCAGGAAGTCGCCGCTCCCCGACGGCATGAGCAGGGTCAGGGCGAGCCCGCGGGCGGTCAGCGCATCGGCCACCGAGGCCAGGAACGCGCTGGTGAACTCGTCCTCGAAGGCCTCCGCGAGGCTGTCGGTGAGC
Organism: Nocardioides ferulae; assembly: GCF_003660455.1. GTDB lineage: Bacteria > Actinomycetota > Actinomycetes > Propionibacteriales > Nocardioidaceae > Nocardioides > Nocardioides ferulae. Next base: position 89,441 of record NZ_QZVR01000005.1, read on the forward strand.
AGCAGGCCCACCGACCCGGTGCGGCCGCGGGCCAGCGCCCGGGCCGCGGGGTCGGGGCCGACGTAGCCCATCTCGTCGGCCGCGGCGAGGACCCGCTCGCGCAGCTCGGCGGAGAGCTGGTCGGGCTTGGAGAACGCGTTGGAGACCGTCATCCGGCTGACGCCGAGACGGTCCGCGATCGACTGCAGGGTGACCTTGCCCATCGGCGCGATCATGACATCCCCCGCGGCAACGCCGGGACGTCGACCCGTGGCGGACCGCCCGGTCGGCGGCCGGCTCACCCGGGGACGCAGCCGCCGGTGGTGAGCGAGGTGGGGCGTGCGGTGGTGCTTCGCTCGGCCGGCTCGACCCGCCGGGCGATCGCGTGCAGGGTGGCGGCGACGCCCACCCGGCTGCGGGCCAGGACGGGCCGGTGGTCGTCGGCGACGACCGGGGCGTCGGGGCGGGCGCTGAGCACCGCGCTGCGGGCGAGGTCGGTGGCGAGTCGGGCGGACGTGGGGTCGTACATGGTGGCTCCTCGAAACTGGTGCTGTACCGGTACAGTACGCCTGCGCGCTTTACCGGTCAAGAGGTTGATCAGCCGACGCATCCTTGGCCACCGTTCGCGCCGTCGGGAGGCGCAGGATCACCGGATATCCGGCGATCGCCCCACATCCCACGCGCTGCAACGCGTGGGGTGTGCGAGAAGCGCGTGGGAGGTCAGGCCGGAGCGGCGATCGCCTTCGGCGCCAGCGACGCGGCGATCGCGGCCTTGCGCCGGCGTACGGCCCCGGAGGCACGCACCTCGCGCACCAGCCCGGCGAGCTTGCGCGGAGCGGTGCGCGCGGTCAGCCCGGCGGTGAAGTCGTTGGGCAGCGAGAGCCGGACCACCTTGTGCCACGCGCTGGCGACCTGCTGCGGCAGCGGCCGGGCGTTGTAGGTCAGGCCGTAGCGAGCGAACAGCTCACGGATGCGCGGCGCGATCTCGCCGTACCGGTTGCTCGGCAGGTCGGGGAAGAGATGGTGCTCGATCTGGTGCGAGAGGTTGCCCGTGAGCGTGTGCAGGAGCCGGGGCCCGGAGATGTTGGCCGAGCCCAGCATCTGGCGCAGGTACCACTGGCCGCGGGTCTCCTTCTCGTCGAGCGCAGGCTGCTCGAAGGTCTCCACGCCCTCGGGGAAGTGCCCGCACATGATCACCGAGTGCGACCACAGGTTGCGCAGCGTGTTGGCCACGAAGGTGGCGAGCGCCGCGGGCCCGGCCGACCGGGTCGCCGCCCCCGCCAGCGCCGGCAGCACCACGTAGTCCTTCGTGGCCTGCTTGCGGATCTTGGCCAGCGTCGCCCGGATCTCGGTCTTCTTCTCCTCCGAGAAGCCCCGCCCGTCGCGCAGGTGGTCGCCCAGGTCGAGGTCGTACATCGCGATGCCGTACTCGAAGATGCAGGCGTTCACGAAGTTCCACAGGGGCTGGACGAGGTAGCGGGGCTTCCACTCCTGGTCCTCGTCGACGCGCATGATGCCGTAGCCGAGGTCGTTGTCCATGCCGAGGATGTTGGTGTAGGTGTGGTGCACCTCGTTGTGGGTGCGCTTCCACTGCGCCGCAGGCGATGCGAAGTCCCACTCCCAGGTGCTCGAGTGGATCTTCGGGTCACGCATCCAGTCCCACTGGCCGTGCAGGACGTTGTGGCCGATCTCCATGTTCTCGAGGATCTTGGCCAGCGTCAGGCCGGTGGTGCCGAGGATCCAGGCCGGGGGGAACCGCCCGGCCAGCAGCACGAACCGGCTGCCGAGCTCGAGTCCGCGCTGGACGGCGATCACCCGACGGATGTACGCCGCGTCGCGCTCGCCGCGGCTGTCGAGGACCTCCTGACGGATCGCATCGAGCTCGCGGCCGAGCTGCTCGATGTCGGCGTCGGTCAGCCCCTGGATCTGGTTGGCCGGCTTTCTCTGCAGTGCTGTCACACCCCCAAGGTTCCCCGACGCCTGGTCGCGCACGCGCGTCGGGGAGGTGACGGTCACATTTCCGCGCTAGTCCTCTTCATTGGAGTGAACATGCTTTAGCATGATGTCATGCACCTGACCGAGCGAGAGCGAGAGATCGTCGCGCTGCTGCGCCGCGACCCGCTGCTCAGTGCCGAGGCGATCGCCGCCCGGCTGGGCAGCACCCGCGCGGCGGTGAACGTCCACCTGTCCCGACTCGGCCGCAAGGGCGTGATCCTCGGCCGCGGCTACGTGCTCGCCGAGAGCCCGGGTGTGGTGGTCGTCGGCGGCGCGAACATGGACATCAAGGCGCGCAGCGCCCGGCCGGTGGTGGCCCGCACCAGCAACCCCGGCACCGGCACGATGAGCCCCGGCGGGGTCGGCCGCAACGTCGCCGAGAACCTCGCCCGCCTGGGCACCCGCACCCACCTGGTCGCCTCGGTCGGCCAGGACCCCCTCGGCGACCAGGTGCTGGTCGCCACCTCCGGTGCCGGTGTGCGCGTCGAGCACGTACGCCGGAGCTCGGCGCCCACCGGCACCTACACCGCGGTCCTCGACGCCGACGGCGAGCTCGTCGTCGCCGTCGCCGACATGGCCGCCACCGAGGAGCTCGCCCCCGAGCACGTCGACGCCGCCCGCGACCTGATCGCCGCCGCCGGGCTCGTCGTCCTCGACGGCAACCTGGTCACCGCCACCCTGGCCTACGCCCTCGACCTGGCCACTGCCGCCGGCAGTCGGGTGGTGCTCGAGCCGGTGAGCGTGCCGAAGGCCGCCGCCCTCGCCGAGCTGGTCACCCCCGACCGGCCGCTGTTCGCGATCACCCCCAACCGCGACGAGCTCGCGGCGCTCACCGACCTGCCCACCGGCAGCGACGACGAGCTGGTGGCCGCGGCGACCAGCCTGCACGAGCGCGGCGTCGCGCACGTGTGGGCCCGCCTCGGCGAGCGCGGGTCGCTGCTGGCGTCACCGGGGCGCCACGTGTTCCTGCCGGCGATCCCGACCGAGGTCGTCGACGTCACCGGCGCCGGCGACTCCGCCCTCGCCGCCTTCTGCCACGCGGTCGTCCTCGGCGACGACCCCGTCGACGCCGCCGCCTACGCCCACGCCGCGGCGTCCCTGACCATCGCCGCCCCCACCACCGTCCGCACCGACCTGACCGACCGACTCGTGAGGAGCCTCCTGTCATGACCCCCCAGACCATCCCGCACCCCGCCCTGCGGCTCACCGACGAGGTCGCAGACGCGCTCGCGGACGGCCGCCCCGTCGTCGCGCTGGAGAGCACGATCATCAGCCACGGGATGCCCTACCCCCAGAACGTCGAGATGGCGGTCGAGGTCGAGGGCATCATCCGCGAGCACGGCGCCGTGCCCGCCACCATCGCCGTGCTCGGCGGCCGCCCGCACATCGGCCTGGACAGCGCCGCCCTCGAACTGCTGGCCAGCCACGAGGACGTGATGAAGGTCAGCGTCCGCGACCTGCCCTACGTCGTGGCCCGGGGACGGCACGGTGCGACCACCGTCGCCTCCACGATGCGGCTGGCGGCCCTGGCCGGCATCAGCGTCTTCGTCACCGGCGGCCTCGGCGGCGTCCACCGCGGCGCCGAGCGCAGCTTCGACGTCAGCGCCGACCTCACCGAGCTCGGCCAGACCTCGGTGACCGTGGTCAGCGCCGGGGTGAAGAGCATCCTCGACATCGGGCTCACCCTGGAGAAGCTGGAGACCCTGGGCGTGCCGGTGCTGGTCGAGGGCAGCGACGAGTTCCCGTCGTTCTTCTCGCGCAGCAGCGGGTTCGCCGCCCCGTTGCGCGTCGACGGCCCCGCCGAGATCGCCGAGGTGATGCGCGCCAAGTGGAGCCTCGGCCTGGCCGGCGGCATCGTCGTCGCCAACCCGATCCCCGCGGAGGACGAGATCCCCGCCGACGAGATCGGCGTGATCATCGAGCAGGCCGTGGGTGACATGGAGCGGCTCGGCATCCACGGCAAGGACGCCACGCCGTACCTGCTCGGCCGGATCGTCGAGATCACCGGCGGCGCCAGCCTCACCGCCAACATCGCACTGGTGCGGCACAACGCCCGCCTCGGCGCCGCCATCGCCCGCGCCTACGCCGGGTAGGCCGGTAACACCTCCTGCCTGGCGGACACTTCCCTGGCAGGAGGTGGTCATGAGCAACGAGCTGGACGACGGGGGCCGGACCCCGGCGCACCGCGCGGCGTTCACCGCCTGCTGGCAGCGCGACGCCGGCAGGGTGCACGCCTACGCCGTGCGCCACGTGGGGCCCGACGACGCCGCCGAGGTGGTGTCCGAGGCGTTCCTGGCCGCCTGGCGGCGCTGGCCGCAGGTGCCGGACCCGCCCCTGCCCTGGCTGATCGGCGCCGCCCGCAAGGCGGCGGCCAACCACCGCCGTGGCCGCGACCGGCGCCGTGCCCTGCAGCAGCGGCTCGAGCTCGCCTCGGCCGACGGGGCCGAGGTCGACACCGTGCCCGAGGAGACCCGCCGGACTGCGCCCGACAGCGACCACGAGGGTCCGCCGATCCTGTTCGGGTTCGCGGGCGGCGACTTCGACCTGCCCGACGGCACCGCCGCGGTGGGCGTGGCCGGCCCCGGAGTCGACGAGACGATCCCGGTGACCGAGCCCGAGGGCTGGGCTGTCGAGCTGCCGGCGCCGGCGGCCACCGAGCGCTACGTCGTTCGCTTCCTCGACGCCGACGGCCGCACCCTGCACCAGGTCACCGAGCGCGTCGACCCCTGAGGGCGGGCCCCCGGCGCGCGTGGGACGGCGGGCGCGGGGCCGTTGCCTGCATACCGTGATGAAGCAGCACCCGGCCGCGCCCCGCCGGACGCCCGGGTACGGCAGGCTTCGCACATGGCCCCGGATCCGCACCACGTCGGCATCGACCTCGCCTGGGGGGAGAAGCGGCCCACCGGCCTGGCGGCGCTCGACGCCGACGGGCGGCTGTGCCACGTCTCGACCGTGGTCACCGACGACGAGATCGTCGACGCGCTCGCGCCGTACACCGCCGGGCCCTGCCTGGTCGCGATCGACGCCCCGCTGGTGGTCAAGAACCCGACCGGGAGCCGACCGGCCGAGCAGGAGCTGAGCCGCGACTTCCGCCGGTTCGAGGCCGGTGCCCACCCGGCGAACACCGGCAAGCCCGAGTTCCGCGACACGCCTCGCGGTGCCCGGGTCGCCAAGCTCCTCGGCCTCGACATCGATCCCCGCTCGGGGCGGGCCCGGCGCGCCGTCGAGGTCTATCCGCACCCCGCCACCGTGGTGCTCTTCGGGCTCGAGAAGACGTTGAAGTACAAGGACAAGCCCGGCCGCACCATCGCCTCCCTGCAGGCCGCCCTGCTCGCGTTGATGACCCACCTCGAGGGCCTCGCCGTCGCCGACCCGCCGCTGCTGCTGGGAGAGGAGTGGGCGGCGCTGCGCACCCGGGCCGAGCGGGCCACCCGCAAGAGCGAGCTGCGGGTCGTCGAGGACCAGGTCGACGCCGTCGTCTGCGCCTACGTCGCGGCGTACGCCGACCGGCATCCCGCCCGCATGCGGCTCTACGGCGACCTCGACCAGGGCTACATCCTCACCCCGGCGCTGCCCGGTGAGGACGCCCCGGAGCCGGCCGAGGACCCGGTCCGCGCCGCGGTCCGCGAGTACGCCGCTCGACAGCCCGCGCTCGCCGACACGGCCCAGCGCGCGGTCGCGCTGATGACCCAGCTGCTCGACGAGGCCGGCATCAACTACCTCAACGTCAGCGGCCGGGCGAAGAGCGTCGCGTCGTTCGCCGGCAAGGCCGCCCGCCAGGCCGACGGCCGGCCGATGTACGCCGACCCGCTGCGCGAGATCACCGACCAGGTCGGCGTGCGGGTGATCACCTACGTGCGCAGCGACGTGGACGCCGTCGCCGACCTGCTCGCCAGCCAGGTGCGGGTGCACGACGACCGTGACCTCGGCGAGGAGACGGCAAGCCAGGGGCGCTTCGGCTACGCGAGCCGGCACCTCCTGGTCAGCCTCGACCCCGAGCGGCCGCTGGCCGCGGAGCAGCCGCAGCTGGTCGGGCAGCGGGTGCAGGTGCAGATCCGCACCGTCCTGCAGCACGCGTGGGCCGAGTTCGAGCACGACATCCGCTACAAGGGTTCGGTGCCCGAGGAGCACGCCGGCGAGTTCGACCGCCGCTTCACCCTCGCCGCCGGGCTGCTCGAGCTCGCCGACCGCGAGTTCTCGATGATCTGGGAGCGGCTGCGCCCGGCCGCGGCCGCGCCGGCCGACGCCGAGGACGACGACCCCCGGCTGGACCCACGGGAGCTGGCCGCGTTCCTCGCCGGCCAGTACGCCGACGCCGGCTGGTCGCGCACCGACCACTACGGCTGGATCTCCGGACTGCTGCTCGAGCTCGGCATCACCTCGCTCGACGAGCTCGGCAGCGTGTTGCGAGCGGTCGACTCGGCCGCGATCAACGACCGCATGGACTACCGCTACCCACCGGGCGCCGTGCGCCGCCTCGACGACGCGCTGCTCGCCGCCTACGGCGAGGAGTACGTCGCGCTGCACGGCAACGCCCACCGCCGCGCGCTCCTGGCGACCCGCCTGCAGCGGATCCGAGGCTGAGTCCGCGGCATCACCCTCGTTCGTGGTGGGTGTTTGCGTGGTGACCTGCCGTTCGTGGTGGGTGCTTGCGTGGTGACCTGCCGTTCGTGGTGGGTGTTTGCGCGGTGACCTGCCGTTCGTGGTGGGTGTTTCCCCCGTCACCTGCCGCTCGTGGTTGGCGGATAGGTCGACGCGGACCGCTCGGCCGCGAGCGACAGGTCACCGCGGACTGACCGACCACGAGTGGCAGGTCACCGCGGACTGACCGACCACGAGTGGCGGGTCAGCGTCGGTTCGCCGACCACGAGTGGCGGGTCAGCGTCGGTTCACCGACCACGAGTGGCGGGTCAGCGTCGGTTCACCGACCACGAGTGGCGGGTCAGCGCGGGGACGCTGCCCGCAGCCTCTCCAGGAGGGGACCCGCGGCGGTGTCGAGGAACTGCTGCTGCAGCTCGTCGCCGACCTGGACCAGCGCGATGTCGGTGAAGCCGGCCTGCCAATAGGCGGAGACGGCCTCGACGATCGCATCCAGGTCGGGGCCGCAGGGGATCGACTCCGCGACGTCCTCGGGCCGCACGAACTGGCTGGCGGCGGCGAAACCCGCGGGCGTGGGCAGGTCGGCGTTCACGCTCCACCCACCCCCGAACCAGCGGAACTGCTCGTGGGCGAGGCGGGTTCCGGTCTCCTCGTCGGGGGCCCAGCAGATCGGGATCTGGCCGATCGCGCGCGCCTGCTCACCGATCCGAGGGGCACCGTCGGTGGCGTTCCAGGACTCCACCAGCTCGGCGTTCGGCTCCACCCCGACCAGGTGGTCGGCGAGCGGGGCGAACTCCCCGATCGCTCGGTCGCCGGCGACCGCGAGGCCGATGTCCACGCCCTGCTCGGGCAGGTCCCAGATGCGCGCGGAGTCGACCTGGAAGAAGTCGCCGCGATAGTCGACCAGGTCGCCGGTGTGCAGCTCGCGGATGATCTCCACGGCCTCGCGCAGCATCGCCTGGCGCTCCTGGATCGCCGGCCAGCCCTCGCCGACGACGTGCTCGTTGAGGTTCTCGCCGCTGCCGAGGCCGAGGGTGAACCGACCCTCGGCGAGCAACTGCAGCGTCGCGGCCTTCTGGGCGACGACGGCCGGGTGGTAGCGCAGCGTCGGGCAGGTCACGTAGGTCATCAGCCCGACCCGCTCGGTGGCCTGGGCGACGGCGCCGAGCAGCGTCCAGGCGTACGGCGCGTGGCCCTGCTCGGTGAGCCAGGGCGAGTAGTGGTCGCTGGAGACCTCGAAGTCGAAGCCGAGCCGCTCGGCGGCGACGGCGTACCGGACCAGCTCACGCGGTCCGCTCTGCTCGGTCATCAGGGTGTAGCCGAAGCGGGTCACGGGTCCTCCGGGGATCGTCGGGTGCGCGTGTGCGAAGCAGCGGTACCCACGCCCGCCGGGCGCTACCGTCGATGTCATGACCCCGGCCGATCTGCTCATCGACGCGTTCACTCGGGTCCTCGACGACGGCGTGGCCGTGGTCAGCGGCCTGGACCGCGACCAGCTCTCGCACCGTGTGGGCGCCGACGCGAACTCGATCGCCTGGCTGGTCTGGCACCTCACTCGCGTGCAGGACGACCACGTCAGCGAGGTCGCCGGCCGCGAGCAGTTGTGGACCGCCGAGGGGTTCATCGAGCGGTTCGGCTTCGACTTCGAGCCCGACGACATCGGCTACGGCCACGACGACGCGCAGGTGGCCCGGGTGCGCGCCGACGCACGGCTGCTGACGGCGTACCTCCGGGCGGTGCACGAGCAGACCGTGCGGTTCCTGCGCACGGTGAGCCCCGAAGACCTCGACCGGGTCGTCGACGAGCGGTGGGACCCGCCGGTGACGCTCGGCGTGCGGCTGGTCAGCGTGGTCAACGACGACACCCAGCACGTCGGGCAGGCGGCGTTCGTGCGGGGCCTGCTGGGCCTCTGACCGTCGCCCAGTCCCTCAGTCCCTCAGTCGCTCAGTCGTCGCTGTCGCCGTTGTCGAGCTTCTTGCGCACCCGGCCCATGCCGGGCACGTTGCCGAGCAGCTCGTTGAGCTCACGGCTGGCGGCGAGCAGGTCGTGCAGGTCGGGGGCCACGGTGGCGAGGGTGCCGAGCACAGGCAGGACGTCGCCCTCGACCCGGTCGGTGAGTGCCGGGAGCCGGTCGACCAGGCCCACCGCCGCGTCGACCTCGGCGGGAGTGGTCGTCTCCGCGAGCCTCTCCAGCACCGGCTGCAACCGCAGCAGTGGCGGCTCGAGGGCGTCGAGCAGTCCGACCAGCCGGCGGAACGGCTCCTGCAGGTCGCCGATGGCGTCGTCGGCCTTGCTGCGGGTCACCTCGACCCGCTTGACCAGGCGGTTCGCCTCGGCGCGGGTGTCGCCGGCGCTGCGCACCAGCCGGTCGGCGTCGGTCCTGGTGGCCTCCACCCGGTCGAGCAGTCCGCGGGCCTCGGTCAGCAGCTCCTCGGCGCTGCTCAGCAGCCGGCTCGCCCGGGGCACCAGCGAGACCAGCTGGTCGAGCGTCCGGGCCACGTCACCGGGGCCCGGGATCGGGGGAAGGCGCATGCCTACCGGTGACCGACATCACGGCCGGTCATGCCTGCCGGGGTGGCGCGGAACCGCCGCACCACCCGGCTACCGGGGCTGCCCGATCCGGTAGCGCACGAACGACGGGACCGCGATCGCGGCGGCGACGGTCAGCACCACCACCAGCACCCCGCCGCCGGCGGCGGTGACCGCGGTGCCGACGGCGACCGCGGCGGTGCCGTGTGCGACGTCGGCGATTCTGGGCCCGCCGGCGACGACGACGATGAAGACGCCCTGCAGGCGACCGCGCACCGCGTCGGTGGCGGCGGTCTGCAGCATGCTGGTGCGGAACGCGGCCGAGGCCATGTCGGCCGCTCCACCGACGACCAGCATGCCGACCGCGGCCACGAGCATCGCCTGGGGCCAGCGTCCGGCGAGCCCGACCGCGACTCCGAAGCCGGCCATCGCGAAGCCCCACACCAGGATGCACACGACGACGGCGAGCCCCTGCCGCTGCACCCGGGAGACCCAGCCGGAGAAGACCCCGCCGAGGACGGCCCCGGCCGGGATCGCCGCGAACAGTGCCGCGAACACCAGCCCGCCCTCGTCGGGGCCGCCGAAGTCGACGTGGGCGATCTCGGGGAACAGCGCCCGCGGCATGCCGAAGACCATCGCGATGATGTCGACCACGAACGACATCAGCAGCACCGGGTGGCCACGCAGGTAGGCCAGCCCCTCGACCACCGAGCGGAGCCCGGGGGTGCCGGCGATCGCGCCCTCGACCGGCAGTCGCGGCAGCCGCACGACGGCGGAGAGCGTCGCGAAGAGCGTCAGCGTGTCGATCAGGTAGAGCCAGGAGAAGCCGAGCACCGGGATCAGCGCCCCCGCCACCAGCGGCCCGGCGATCGCGCCGGCCTGGAAGACGGTCATGTTCAGCGAGTTCGCCGCCGGCAGCAGCTCGGGCTCGAGCAGCTTGGGCAGCACCGCGCTGCGGGTCGGCTGGTTGACCGCGAAGAACGCCTGTTGCACCGAGAAGAGCCCGAGCAGCAGCCACACGTTGCCGAGCCCGAGCGCCGCCTGCAGCCAGAACAGGCCGCTGGTGACGATCAGGCCGACGGTGGTGATCCGCAGCAGCGTCCGCCGGTCGAACACGTCGGCCAGCGCGCCTCCCCACAGGCCGAACACCACCAGCGGCACCAGCCCGAAGACGCCGGTGAGCCCGACGTACGCCGAGGAGCCGGTCTCGGCATAGATCTGCGCCGGCACCGCGACGACGGTCAGCTGCGCCCCGATGACCGTGATGATGTTGGCGGTCCACAGCCGGCGGAAGTGGTCGTTGCGCAGCGGCCGGGTGTCGGCGGTGAGCGCGCTGAGCGACTCCCGGATCCGCGTGACCACGACCGAGCAACCTACGCCGCGATCGGTTGCTTCCCGCAACCAGGTGCCCCGCGTCGGTGACCTCCACCACGACCCGTGCCGCCTCAGTCGCAGGTCGGCGACTCCCGGCGGTCCAGCAGCCGGTCGGCCAGGAAGTCGCACCACTGACCGGAGCCGGGGCCGCCGTTGACCTCGCCGTCGGACTCACCGGGGTGCTTGACCCACAGCGTGCCGTCGAAGGCGCCGTCGAAGACCAGTCGTGGTGCCTTGCCGACCCGCGCCCACACCGGGTTCAGCACGTCGCCGCCGACGGGGTCGGGGTGTCCGTTGCGGGAGGTGTCGATGACGTAGTGGACGCCTTTGACCTTCAGCTTGCGCAGCTCGCGGCGCAGGAACCCGGCGTAGTCGTGCTCGTCGGCGGTGGGCCGGAAGTTCGACACGTTCGTGCTGAACCCGCGGGCGAACCCGATCCCGGCGCGCTTGAGCAGCCGGGGGCGGCCGTCGAAGGGGCGCCAGTCGGAGTGGCCGGCGTCGAGGTAGACCCAGGCGCCGGATCGGCTGAGCACCCGGCTGGCGAAGCGGAGCAGCTTGAGCCGGTCTCCGGCGTTGGTGCAGCGCGGGTCGCCGTAGAAGGGGATCGCGTCGGGTTCGAGGACCACCAGTGCCTGCTGGCCACGGGTGCCGCGGGCCACCTGGCGGATCCAGTCGCGGTAGGCGTCGCCGCCGGGGAGCCCGCCGGAGGAGTAGAGCCCGCAGTCGCGGTCGGGGATGCCGTAGACCGTGAGCACCGGTGTCTTGTCGGCGGCCAGCGCCCGGCCGGTGTAGGCGCGGACGATGTCGCGGACCACCGGCGTCGGGTAGTGCTCGGGGGTGATCCAGAGCGCCTGGGAGCGGCGGCCGAACGCCGTGGCGTAGACCCGCTCCTGGTTGGCCGCCGGCATCAGCGGGTCGACGAACAGGCCGCGGGTGCGCCGCGGGTCGGGGCGCTCCGCGGCCGGGGCGGCGGGCCGGTCCACCCCGATGTCGTCGGAGTCGGGCACGGCCGGTGCGATGCCCGGCGTCACGAGACCGGCGGCGAGGGCCAGCGCGGCCGCGACGGTTCGGGCGCGCAGACGACGGGTCACGTCCCCAATCTAGAGGCCCGGCCTGGCTGGGGTGCCGGATCGGGCCTGCCGTTCGCGAGGTGAACGGACGGTGAACGTGCCACCCTGGTTCGGTGAACTCAGCGGCGGTGCGGGCCTGGCGGCTGCTCGTCGCCGCCTGTGCCGCGGCAGGGGTGGCCCTCGCGGCCCAGCAGTACGACGTGTGGTGGACCGCGCTCAGCCAGCTGGCCAACCTGGCCGTCGCGGTCTGCTTCGTGGCGATGGCGGTGCGCGAGCCCCGGTCACCGCTGCTGCGCGGTGCCCTGACCTCGCTGATGGTGCTGGTCTCGTTGGCCTATCTGCCGATGCAGAACGGCAACCTGGCCGAGCCCTGGTCGGTGCTGGAGCATGTCGTCACCCCGGCCCTGGTGCTGGCCGACTTCCTGCTGGTCGGCGACGACCAGGCCCGGGTTCGCTGGTGGCACCCACTCGTCTGGGTGGTGCCGCCGCTGGTCTACCTGGGGTGGTACGTCGTCGCGGACCTCGCCGTGTACGGCGCCCTCGACGTCACGCAGCCGGGCCCGTTCGCGGGCCGGGTGAGCCTGCTGGCGGCGCTCGCGCTGGCCGGCGGCTTCGGCCTGTATGCGCTGGGCCGCACCCGGCGGCCGGCCTACGTCGACGGCTGAGCTCCGGCAGGGCGCAACGCTCTACGATCGCGGGCGTGACCCAGCTGCCGCTCGCCCTGCCCGCCGCCGACGCCGAGACCAGCGAGGAGTGGGTCCGCAACCGGGCCCGCGACGGCCTCGCCGCCGCTCGCGAGCTCGTCGAGCGGCTCCGCGAGAACCCGCCGGCCCAGCCGCTGGAGGCACTGCGGCTGTGGGACGAGGCGACGCTGCGGATCTCCGACGTGGCCGCGGTCGCCGAGCTGTTCAGCAACGTGCACCCGGCCGAGGCGGTGCGCACCAGCGCCGAGGAGGCCGAGCAGGAGGTGGCCCGGCTGCGCACCGAGCTGGGCCTGGACCGCCGGCTCTACGACGTGCTGGCCGCGCTGGACCCCGCCGATCTCGACGCGGCCGCGACCCGGCTGCTCGAGAAGACGCTGCGCGACTTCCGCCGGGCCGGGGTGGACCGCGACGACGAGGCTCGCGAGCGGATCGCGGCGCTCAACGAGCGCCTCACCGAGGTCGGGCAGGAGTTCAGCAAGGCGATCCGCGACGACGTGCGCACGATCCGGGTGGCGCCGGAGCGACTGGCCGGACTGCCGCAGGACTGGCTCGACGCACACCCGGCCGGCGACGACGGCCTGGTCACCGTGACCACCGACTACCCCGACGCGATCCCGGTGCGCACGTTCTGCCACGACGCCGACGTGCGCCGCGAGCTCACGCGGGCGTTCCTGAACCGTGGCTGGCCGGCCACCGAGCCGCTGCTGCGCGAGCTGTTCGACCTGCGCCACGAGCGCGCTCAGCTGGTGGGCTACGAGACCTGGGCCGACTTCGACGCCGCGGTGAAGATGATCGGCGCCGGTGCCGCGATCCCCGACTTCGTGGACCGGATCGCCGAGGCGGCCGAGGGTCCGGCCCGGCGCGACCTGGCCGTGCTGCTGGAGCGCTACCGACGCGACGTGCCTGCGGCGGAGGGCATCGACACCGCCGACCTCGCCTACTACGAGGAGCTGGTGCGCCGCGAGCAGCTCGACGTCGACGCTCAGCAGGTGCGCACCTTCTTCGACTTCGGCAAGGTCCGCCAGGGTCTGCTCGATGTCACCGGTCGGCTGTTCGGGCTGCGCTACGAGCCGGTGGCCGACGCCGGCGCCTGGCACGCCGACGTCACGACGTACGACGTGTTCTGGGCGGACGCTGCGGACGCCGGCGACCCGCTCGGCCGGATCCACCTCGACCTGCACCCGCGCGAGGGCAAGTACAAGCACGCCGCGCAGTTCACGCTGGTCGACGGCGTGGCCGGGCGCCAGCTCCCGGAGGGGGTGCTGGTGTGCAACTTCTCCCGCGGGCTGATGGAGCACGACCAGGTGGTGACGCTGTTCCACGAGTTCGGCCATCTGGTGCACCACGTGCTCGCCGGGCGGGTGGAGTGGGCCCGCTTCTCAGGGGTGGCCACCGAGTGGGACTTCGTCGAGGCGCCGAGCCAGATGCTCGAGGAGTGGGCGTGGGACCCCGACGTGCTGCGCTCGTTCGCGACCGACGCCGACGGGGTGGCGATCCCGGCCGACCTGGTCGAGCGGATGCGCCGCGCCGACGACTTCGGCAAGGGCTACCACGCGCGCACCCAGATGTTCTACGCCGCGATGTCCTACTGGTTCCACACCGACCGGCCGGCGGACCTCACCGCTGCGATGCGCGAGCTGCAGGCGCGCTACTCGATGTTCGCCTGGATCGAGGGCACCCACATGTTCGCCAGCTTCGGGCACCTCGGCGGCTACTCGTCGGGCTACTACACCTACGCCTGGTCGCAGGTGATCGCCAAGGACCTGTTCAGCGCTTTCGACGCGGACGACCTGTTCGACGCCGACGTGGCCGCGCGCTACCGCGACCGGGTGCTCGCGCCAGGTGGCACCCGGGATGCCGCGGACCTGGTCGCGGACTTCCTCGGCCGGCCCTACACCTTCGACGCCTACGCGGAGTGGCTGGCCCGCTGACCTTGTCGGTCGGGTGTGGCCGACGTGACCGGTGTGACCGGTGTGACCGGGATCTCTCCGGAGCACTCTCCGAAGTGGTCTGGACCACAGCATAGAAGCGCCTACCCCAGAGCGGTGAGCGGAGTTAGTTTGATTTCTTGAGGTGATGGGGCACCTGTGGCCGGCTCGGGCCGGAAGCTCGACGACCGTTCGTTCCCGCTAGTCAAGGAGCCCAGTGATGGCTGCCTCTCGTCGCACCCGAGCCCTCGCGGCGGTCGGCGCGCTCGCCGCGCTGATCGCGCCGTTGGCCCTCGTCTCCTCCGGGGAGGCCGCCGCCGCCCCGAAGGGCCTGAAGACCCACCAGACGAAGGTCTACAAGGTCGAGAAGCACGTGGACCTCGGGGGTGAGTTCCCCGACAACACGGCGTCGTACGAGCTCAAGTGCTCTCCGGGCGACATCGCCGTCGACGGCATGTGGCGCGTCGACCACGTCGACCAGGCCAACCCCGACACCGGGACCTTCGGTGACGAGCGCGATGTCTACGTGACCCAGTCGCGCAACAAGTCCTCCGATCGCGCGGCCTGGTTGTTCTCGCTGACCAACCACGCGACCGCGGATGCGCAGGTGAAGCTCTTCGTGGTCTGCCTGGCCGGCAAGACGACCGAACGCAACGGTCACGCCCACGACATCCAGACCGGTTCTCTCGTCGAGACGGCTGACCCGGGCGAGACCATGCATGTGGGGGACTACCCGGCCCAGAGCTCGCTCTGTCCGGCCGGCTACTGGACCGTGGCGCCGGGGTTCTTCCTGCCGAACGGCAAGGCCCGTCTGTTCCACACCTGGCCGACCGCAGACCACCGAGGCTGGGCGTGGAAGTTCCGCGTCGAGTCCGAGGTGACCGGGGCGAAGTTCTCCTACCGCTGCCTGAAGTCGGAGACCGCCCCGCTCGGTGCAGGACCTCACGTCCACGACCTCGGACTGGCTTGGTACGGCGACACGGTCGGGCCGCTGAACAGCCACCTCGGCGTGAAGTTCACCGTGCACGCCTCCGAGACGGCCGAGCTCCAGCTGTCCTGCCGCGATCACGGCAAGGCATTGGTCGGCTCGATGTACTTCAACGCGTGGGACAAGATCTGGTGGCTCGGCCAGGATCCGCGTCCGAAGACGCGGGCGCACAAGTTCTGGGTGACCCACAACCCCCAGAACGTATGGCTGGACAACCTCTGCCTCGAGGGCCGCACAGGTCCGCAGAAGCAGCAGTCCCTGGTCCCCTGACCTGACCCCACCCGCGCGCCCCCGACACCCTGGACCGTCGGGGGCGCGTGGCATGTCCCGTCCACGCCGACCCGTCACAGATTCCCTCCGAATCGCGGAGTGTCGGGGAACGATCGACGGGTCGGCGGTCCGGCGTCCGTCCCACTGGCTACGGTGGGCTGGTGCCACGACGCCTGCGGTTCCGCGGTGAGATCGCCGGCGCGGGCAGCACCAGCGGCGTGCGGGTCGTGGTCGGACGCTGGGTCGAGACCCCGCTCGGCGCGTTCGCCGACGCGATGGTCGAGACCGCCGCCGGGCACCGCGTCCTGCTGGCCCCGCACCAGGATGCCGCCGACTTCATCGCCTCGACCTACACCTTCGACGAGGTCCGGGTGGCGCCGTTCACGGCGACCGTGACCACCCTCGCCGGCGCGGGGACCACGTGGCAGGTGCGGTCGGCCGACCTCGAGCTCGACCTCACGCTCGGTGCGAGGACGCCGCTCGGTTCCGCCCTGCGGCTGGTGCCGCGGACCCTGGCCACCTCGCCGGCCTGGTGCACCGTAACCGATCCGGTGGCCCGGCTCGCGCTGCGCGGGGTGCGGACCCGCGGCAGCGCCGGCGGCGGGCGGCGGGAGTACTACGCGGCCACCGACCGCCGCGCGGTGACCGGCCTGACCGGCAGCTTCGACGGCGTACCGCTCGGTGCGCTGGCCCCGGTCGACCCGCCCTGCCGGTTCGGCTTCTCCTCGACGCCGCGGAGACCCGGCGTGACCGCGGTGGTCACCACGGTCACGGTGCCGGACTGACGGCGGCCTCGCGCAGCACCGGGAGCACCCGCTCACCGATCAGCCGCAGGTGCTCCCAGGAGGGCTCCGCCGGCATCCCGCCGCAGCCGGGGTGGCTGGTCACCAGCGGCAGCGTGCCGGCCCGGCACCGGTCGACAAGCTCGTCGGGCGAGAGCACGACGTACTTGCCGGCGGCGCGAAGCCCTTCGACGGTGGTGGAGCGGTCGAGCACGAAGTGATCGGCCTCGTCGGCCCCCTCCCGCCAGGCCTGGTAGCCGCGGGCGTCGGCCAGCAGGTGCTGCCCGTGGGCCGCCCAGAACGCGTCGGGGTCCTCGGCGCAGAACACAGTCGCCGGCCCGGGGGAGGGGGCGACGACCATCCCGGGCTCGCGGCCGAGCCGCCGGCACTCGTCGCGGTAGAGCCGGCGCAGCTCGCGGTCGTCGGTCTGCGGCTGGAAGTGCAGGCCGAGTCGGGCGGCCCGGCGCGCGGCGGGCTCGCTGCCGCCTCCGTAGAACAGGATCGGGCGCGGCCGGGAGAAGGGGGTCGGAGTGACCCGGACCGTCCGGCCGCCGTGTTCGAACGGCTCGCCGGTCCAGGCGGCGAGCAGCACCCGCAGCCGCTCCTCGACGTCGCGCCCGCGGGACTCCCAGGCACGGCCGTGCAGGTCGTACTCCTCGTGCCGGTAGCCCAGCCCGACGGTGTAGGTCACCCGCCCGCCGCTGAGGTGGTCGAGCACGGCGATGTCCTCGGCGAGCCGGATCGGGTCGTAGAGGTTGACGAGCAGGGCCGCGATCGAGATCGAGATCCGCGATGTCACGGCCGCGAACGCGGCAGCCACCGGGAGCGGGCTGGGCAGATAGCCGTCGTCGGCGGCGTGGTGCTCCGACAGCGTGAGCGCGTCCTGCCCGCACCGCTCGGCGTACGCCGCCTGCTCGACGGCGCGCGCGTAGAGCTCCTGGCGGGCGGCCGGGTCGGCCCCGGGAGCGCGCAGGTCGTAGCGGGTGACGAAGAAGGTCCGGGGCTCGTGATCGGCCATGCGGACAGCCAACCAGAGCGCACGGAGTCTCGTGGTGACCTCTACGAGAACCGGGGCTGCAGGTTCCCCAGGGAGTGCAGGCGAACCTTCACTTCCCCCGATGAACTTGCCGAGGGAAGTGCCGGTTCGTCTGCATACCGTGATGAAGCGGCACCGCCCGGCAGAGGCTCACCGCAGCTCGATCGCCCGGTTCACCCACACCGAGGTGACCTCCATGCCGACCTTCTCGTAGAGCGGCAGCGCGCCGGTGCGGGAGTCGGTGGAGAGCTCGGAGACCGAGGCGCCGTGGGCCCGGGCGACGGCGAAGGAGTCGACGAGCAGCGCGCGGGCCAGCCCGCGGCCGCGCAGGTCGCGGCGCACGGCCAGCCGGGAGACGTAGCCGGTCGTGCCCGACTGGAGGACGTTCGAGACGCCGACGACGGCGCCGGACGGGTCGGTGACCACCCGCAGGTTCCATGGTTCGAACCCCGGCCGGCGGGTGACGGTCGCCTCGAAGTCCTCCCAGGTCTGCCGGGGGCGCACCGACCACTCCAGGAAGGCGTCCTCGATGACCTCGTGGGTCGCGGAGTACTCCTCGGGCCGAGCCTCGCGCACGGCGTACCCCTCGGGCAGCGGCTGCGGCTCGATCTCGCGGCCGGCGGGCAGCTGCAGGATCCAGCTGGTCCAACGCACGCGGTAGCCGAGCGCCTCCATCAGCCGGTCACCGGCGCTGCCCTGCGGCATGGGCATGCCGACGACGCTCGCCCCCGCGGCGCGGGCGGTGCGCTGCATCCAGCCGGCCAGCGCGGTGCCGATGCCGAGCCCGCGGTGGTCGGGGTGCACCGCCGCGTCGCCGCGGTCGGGGGTGCTGAACTCGGCGTAGCCGACAAGGACGCCGTCGGGGGCGAAGACGCCGATCGTGCTCGAGGGGATGTCGAAGCTGGGTCGCTGCCAGTCGCCGACGATGTCGGCCTCCTCGACCTGGACCGCCCCGGTCTCGTGCAGCTCCTCCGCCGCGATCGCCTCGAACACCGCGGTGGCGTCGGGCATGTCGAGCGGGCGGGCGGTGTAGCCGGTCGGCAGGGTGAGCTCGGCGGTGCTGTGGGTCATGCCTGCAGTGTGCTGGCCGGGGCGGGTGCCGGTCGCGCGAAATACGCGCGGTGGCGACACCGCTGCAGAAATGGGGCGACGGGGCCTCCCGGTGTGGGAGGCCCCGTCGAGGGTGGTGCGCCACCGGCCGCGAGCGTGTCGGGTGGTGGTGGGGGAGCGGTGTCCGCGGATCAGGCGTTGCGGATCGCGGAGACGTCGAAGTCGAGCCTGATCTTCTCGGAGACGAGGACGCCGCCGGTCTCGAGCGCGGCGTTCCAGGTCAGCCCCCAGTCCTTGCGATTGATGGCGGTGCCGCCCTCGAAGCCGAGGCGGGTGTTGCCGAAGGGGTCCTGCGCCGAGCCGGTCTCGTCGAAGGCGATGGTCAGGGACTGGGTGACGCCCTTGATGGTCAGGTCGCCGGTGATCGCCCAGGTGTCGTCGTCGACCTTCTCGACCTTGGTGGAGACGAAGGTGATCTCGGGGTTGGCCTCGGCGTCGAAGAAGTCGCCGGAGACGAGGTGGCCGTCGCGGTCGGCGCTGCCGGTGTCGATGCTGGCGGTCTTGATGGTGACCTTGGCCCACGACTTGCTGGGGTCGGCGGCGTCGATGTGGGCGGTGCCCTCGAACTCCTTGAAGGCACCGCGGACGGTGGTGACCATCGCGTGGCGGGCGCTGAAGCCGATCCGGCTGTGGGAGGCGTCGAGGGTGTAGTCGCCGGTGACGTCGGTCAGCACGGAGGTCGGGGCGTCGAAGGTGTCCGCGGTGGCGGGGGCGGCCTGGTCGGCCTTGCGGGAGAAGATGCTCATGAGGGGCTCCAGGGGTTGTAGAAGATTCAACCGTACGGAGATGGAACCGGACCATGGTCCGATTCATTCCGCGGATTGGGTGGTCTGGACCACTTTTCTTGGAGGTGTCGCGGGAATCGCAGGCCGCGATGCGCCGCTCACTGCCCGATTTCGGGCAGGAAGTGGTGATTCGCGCTCGGACAGGGCCAGCATGGGTCCGTGCCTGCGGACCCCGCCCTCGTCACGCGCCTCGTCGCGACCACCGGACTCACCCCCGGCGAGGCGGCCCGGGTGGTGGAGGACGTCGTCGCGTTCTACGCCGAGCCCGTCGAGGACTACGTGCGCCGCCGGCACGCCCACCTGAAGACCTACGGGGCGAAGAACGACGAGATCTTCGCCCGCCTCGTCGAGGAGCTGGCCGACCGTGTCGTCGCCGCACCCCGGCTCACCGAGCGCCAACTGCGCCGGATCGTCTATGGATGAGGAGACCTGACATGTGCGGGATCGTCGGATACATCGGTGCACAGCAGGCGGCGCCGCTGCTGCTGGAGGGCCTGGCCCGGCTCGAGCACCGCGGCTACGACTCCGCCGGGGTGGCCGTGCTCGGCACCGGCCTGAAGACCAGCAAGCGGGCCGGCCGGGTGCGCGACCTCGGGGAGCAGCTGCCCAAGCGGTTCACCGGACGAGCCGGCATCGGGCACACCCGCTGGGCCACCCACGGACCGGCCAACGACGTCAACGCCCACCCGCACACCGACGGGAAGGGCGAGGTGGCGATCGTCCACAACGGGATCTTCGACAACGCCTCCGCCCTGCGCGCCCGCCTCGCCGACGACGGAGTCGACCTGGTCTCCGACACCGACTCCGAGGTGCTGGCCCACCTGGTGGCCCGCTCCGAGGCCCCGACCCTCGAGGGCAAGGTCGCCGACGCCCTGTCCGCCATCGAGGGCACCTACGGGGTGGCCGTGCTGCACGCCGACTTCCCCGGACGGATCGTGGTCGCCCGCAACGGCAGCCCGCTCATCATCGGCGTGGGGGAGAAGGAGATGCACGTCGCGTCCGACCTGGCCGCCCTGGTGCGCTACACCACCACGGTCGCCCACCTCGAGGACGGCGAGATGGCCACGGTGACGGCCACCGGGTTCACCACGTTCCGCCAGGACCTCTCGACCACCGACCGGCGCGCCACGACGCTCGACATCGACCCCGCGGCGTACGAAGCCGGCGTGCACGAGTCGTTCATGCGTAAGGAGATCCTCGAGCAGCCCGACAGCGCCCGGGCGATGCTGCGCGGCCGGCTCGACGAGCGGTTCGGCAGCGCGCACCTGGGCGGCCTCAACCTCGACGCCCGCGAGCTGCGCGCCATCCGCCGGGTCAAGATCCTCGGCTGCGGCTCGGCCTACTACGTGGGTGAGATGGGCGCCTCGCTGATCGAGGAGCTGGCGCGGGTGCCCGCCGACGCCGAGCCGGCGAGCGAGTTCCGCTACCGCAACCCCATCATCGAGCCCGACACCCTCTACGTCGCCGTCAGCCAGTCCGGCGAGACCGTCGACACCCTGCTGGCCGTCCAGGAGGTACGCCGCAAGGGGGGCCGCGTGGTCGGCCTGGTCAACGTGGTCGGCAGCGCGATCGCGCGGGAGTGTGACGGCGGCATCTACCTGCACGCGGGCCCCGAGGTGGCGGTCGCCTCGACCAAGGCGCTGACCAACATGTTCCTCGGCTTCGCGCTGGTGGCGCTGCAGCTGGGCCGGGTCCGCGACCTGTCCATCGCCGACGGCCGGCGGCTGATCGGCGGGCTGGAGCGGCTGCCCGCGCAGATCGGCGAGGTGCTGGCGGTCGAGGAGGAGCTGCGTGAGGTCGCCCACCGGCTCGCCGCGGCCGAGAGCCTCTTCTTCGTGGGCCGGGTGCGGGGCTTCCCGGTGGCTCGTGAGGGGGCGCAGAAGTTCAAGGAGGTCTCCTACCGGCACGCGGAGGCCTACCCAACCTCGGAGCTCAAGCACGGTCCGCTGGCGCTGATCGAGGAGTCGGTGCCGACGGTCGCGGTGGTGCCCGACGACGAGCTCACCGACCGCAACGTGGCGGCGCTGCACGAGATCGCGGCGCGCCGCGGGCCGCTGGTGGTGGTCACCCATCCGGGGGTCGACCTGGGCGACGTCGCGGCGACCCGGATCGACGTCCCGCGCAACGAGCGCGAGCTCGACCCGATCCTGCTCACGATCCCGCTGCAGCTGCTGGCCTACCACGCCGCCGAGCACCTGGGGCTCGACATCGACAAGCCGCGCAACCTGGCCAAGTCCGTGACGGTCGAGTAGTCGCCGACGGCGTCACGCCTACCACCCCCGACCGCGTGACCGACGTCGCCGCGCCGTGGAATGCCCACCGAGAGCACGCTGCCACTACCGTTGAGGCGATGAGCACGCAGGAGCACGAGCAGGCGACCGACCAGACCGAGACCACCCCCACGTTCGCGGACCTCGGCCTCGACGACGCGATGCTCAAGGCGCTGCGCGACGTCGGCTACGAGAGCCCATCGGCGATCCAGGCGGCGACGATCCCGCCGCTGCTCGAGGGTCGCGACGTCGTCGGTCTCGCGCAGACCGGCACCGGCAAGACCGCCGCGTTCGCCCTCCCGGTCATCTCCCAGCTCGACCTGAGGCAGAAGAACCCCCAGGCCCTGGTGCTCGCGCCCACCCGTGAGCTGGCGCTGCAGGTGTGCGAGGCGTTCGAGAAGTACTCCGCGCACCGCAAGGGCGTGCACGTGCTGCCGGTCTACGGCGGCCAGGGCTACGGCGTCCAGCTCTCGGCGCTGCGCCGCGGCGTCCACGTCGTGGTCGGCACCCCCGGCCGGATCATGGACCACCTCGAGAAGGGCACCCTCGACCTCTCCGAGCTGCGCTTCCTGGTGCTCGACGAGGCCGACGAGATGTTGAACATGGGCTTCGCCGAGGACGTCGAGACCATCCTCGCCGGGACCCCCGCCGAGAAGCAGGTCGCGCTGTTCTCGGCCACGATGCCGAGCCAGATCCGCCGCATCTCCAAGCAGTACCTCCGTGAGCCGGTCGAGATCACCGTCAAGAACAAGACCGCGACCGCGGCCAACATCACCCAGCGCTACCTGCTCGTCTCCTACCCGCAGAAGGTCGACGCGCTCACCCGCATCCTCGAGGTCGAGAACTTCGAGGGCATGATCGTCTTCGTCCGCACCAAGAACGAGACCGAGACGCTCGCCGAGAAGCTGCGGGCCCGCGGCTTGTCCGCGGCCGCGATCAACGGCGACGTCGCCCAGGTCCAGCGCGAGCGCACCGTCAACCAGCTCAAGTCCGGCAAGCTCGACATCCTCGTCGCCACCGACGTCGCGGCCCGCGGCCTGGACGTCGAGCGGATCAGCCACGTCGTCAACTACGACATCCCCACCGACACCGAGTCCTACGTGCACCGCATCGGCCGCACCGGCCGGGCGGGTCGCAGTGGCGACGCGATCTCGTTCGTGACCCCGCGCGAACGGCACCTGCTGCGCCACATCGAGAAGGCGACCCGCTCCCCGCTGGTGCAGATGCAGCTGCCGAGTGTCGAGGACGTCAACACCACGCGGCTGGCGCGCTTCGACGACGCGATCACCAGCGCCCTCGCCGAGACCGGCCGGGTCGAGCGGTTCCGCGACATCGTCGCCCACTACGTGCGCCACCACGACGTGCCCGAGCTCGACGTCGCCGCCGCCCTCGCCGTCGTCGCGCAGGGCGAGACCCCGCTGCTGCTCGATCCGGCGCAGGAGAAGCCCCTGCGCACCCCCCGCGAGGACGGCCCCTCCGGCGACCGCGGCGAACGCCGGGGGCGGCCCGAGCGGGCCCCGCGCGGACGCAGCGACGTGCCGATGGCGACCTATCGGATCAACGTCGGCAAGCGGCACCGCGTCGAGCCCCGCCAGATCGTCGGCGCGATCGCCAACGAGGGAGGGCTCTCCCGGCAGGACTTCGGCAGCATCTCGATCCGGCCCGACTTCTCCCTCGTCGAGCTCCCGGCCCAGCTGCCCGCCGAGACCTGGGAGAAGCTCCAGGGCACCCGGATCTCCGGGAAGCTGATCGAGCTGGCCCCCGACCGCGGCCCCCGCGGCGGCCGGCCCGGCTCGCCTCGCGGTGGCGACGACTCCGGCGCCGACCGGCCCCGCAAGCCGCGCCACAAGAAGAGCTAGGCCCCCGGCCGGAAAGGCTCGGAGCTCGCTTCGCTCGCGGTTCCCCGCGCTCGCCGGCCCCGCTGGCGGGCGGGGCGGAGGCGACCACTGGCGCGGCGCCGGTGCGACCTGCTTGAGTGACCTGCGCCACAACGGTGTGGCCAGTCACTCTCGGGAGAACGAATGCACCTCCGTCTGCTCGGCGCCCGCGCGCGCCGACTGCTCGCCCTGCTCCTCACCGTCCTCGCCACGGCAGGAGCCGCCGCCCTCGCCGCGGTCACCACCGCCGCGCCCGCCGCGGCGGCCCCGCCGCCCTACGTCGCCCTCGGCGACTCCTACTCCTCCGGCACCGGCACCCGCGCCTACCTCGACGACGGCAGCGACTGCCAGCGCTCGGCGTACGCGTTCCCGAGCCTGATCGCCGCCCAGAAGGGCTACGCGCTGAACTTCCGGGCCTGCTCCGGCGCCCGCATCGGCGACGTCCGGTCCACCCAGCTCGGCGCGCTCTCCACCGCCACCCGCTACGTGACGATCTCCGTCGGCGGCAACGACGCCGGCTTCGTCGACGTGCTCACCGAGTGCGCGATGCCCGGCTGGATGAGCAGCTGCAACGCCGCCATCGACGGCGCCCAGTCCTACATCGCCGGCACCCTCCCGGCCGCGCTGTCGTCGCTCTACGCCGAGATCCACACGTTGGCGCCCAACGCCCGGGTCGTGGTCGTCGGCTACCCGCGGGTGTTCATGGGCGAGGACTGCAACGCCCTCACCTGGTTCTCCCCCGCCGAGCAGACCCGGCTCAACCAGACCGCCGACCAGCTCAACAGCCGGCTGGCGGCCGCCGCGTCGGCTCGCGGCTTCGGCTTCGCCAACCCCACGTCGGCGTTCGTCGGCCACGCCGTGTGCGACAACCCCGAGTGGATCAACGGGCTGTCGAACCCGATCGCAGAGAGCTACCACCCCAACCGGCTCGGCCACGCCTCCGGCTACACCCCCCTGGTCGCCCAGCTGCTCACCGGAGCGCCGGCCCGGGTCGGCCCCGCCACCGTTCGCGCCGCCCTTGCGGACGCCGACGAGCAGGCCGCGCTCCAGCGTCGGTACGCCGATCGTGACGCCGCCATCGAGCAGAAGACGTTCCGCGCCCCGCAGGTCGCCGGCGCGCGCTGACCGATGCTCGGCCGCTCGTCGACGCGGCCGGCGGGGGTCCGAACTGGTAGAAGGGGGACATGCCTCGTCTTCCCGTCCGGACCCCCAGACGTGCCGTCGCCACCCTCCTCGGCGCGGCGCTCGCCCTGGGGCTCTCCGCCTGCGAGGGTGACGCCGATCCGCCGGACGGCGCTGAGGCCGCCGAGGCCGCCCGCGAGCTGGCCGCCGCGCTGTCCGCCGGCGACCTCGACGGCGTCGACTTCCGGGCCACCGACGGACCCGACGCCTCCGCCGCCCTCGACCTCGTCACCGAGGGCATGGGCGAGACCGAGCCGAGCGTCGAGGTCACCGAGGTGGTCGACGGCGACGACTCCGCCCGGGTGGAGCTGACCTGGAGCTGGCCGGTCGCCGACAAGATGTGGAGCTATCCGGTCGAGACCCGGCTCACCCTGGTCGACGACGAGTGGCAGGCCGGCTGGTCACCGTCGCTGGTGCACCCGAGCCTCAAGGAGCACGAGGTGCTCGCCCTCTCGACCGAGGGTGCGGAGCGGGGCGACGTGCTCGGCGCCGACGGCCGGGCGCTGGTCACGGCGCGACCCGTGGTCCGGTTCGGCATCGACCGCAGCCAGGTGCCCGAGCGGCGCGCGGGGGCCGCCGCCGGCCAGCTCGCCCGATTGGTCGGCATCGACGTCGCCCCCTACGTCGACCGGGTCGAGGCGGCCGGCGACCGGGCCTTCGTCGAGGCCATCGTGTTCCGCGCCGACGAGCTGCCCGCCCGGGTGGAGGAGGGCTACGAGCTGATCCCCGGCGTGCTGGCGCTGGCCGACGAGCTGCCGCTCGCGCCCACCCCCGAGTTCGCCGCTCCGCTGCTCGGCTCCGTCGGCGAGGTCACCGCCGAGATGATCGAGGAGCAGCCCGAGCGCTACCAGCTCGGCGACCGGGCCGGCCTGTCCGGGCTCCAGGCCCGCTACGACGAGCAGCTGCAGGGCCGGCCGGGCGCGGTCGTCCTCGCTCGCGACGAGCAGCAGGACGAGCGGGAGCTGTTCCGGGTGCCCGCCCGGCCGGGCCGGCCGCTCCGGCTGACCCTCCACCTCGACCTGCAGCGCGAGGCCGAGCGGCTGCTGGCGCAGGTCCGGCCCGCGAGCGCGCTCGTCGCGCTGCGACCCAGCACCGGCGACCTGCTGGTGGTCGCCAACGGGCCCGGCACCGAGGGCTACAACATGGCCAGCTTCGGCCAGTTCGCGCCCGGGTCGACCTTCAAGATCGTCAGCAGCCTGGCCCTGCTGCGCAGTGGGCTCACCCCCGACTCCCCCCTCGAGTGCCCCGACACCACCACGGTCGAGGGCAAGCAGTTCGAGAACTACGACGACTACCCCTCCTCGGCGGTGGGCAGGATCGCGCTGCGCACCGCGGTCGCCCACTCCTGCAACACCGCCTTCGTCGCGCAGACCGGCCGGCTGGGCGCCGACGACCTCGCCGGCGCCGCCGCGTCGCTCGGCCTCGGCGTCGACCACGACCTCGGCTTCCCGGCGTACTTCGGCAGCGTGCCGCCGCCGGCGTCCGACGTCGAACTGGCCGCCGACCTGATCGGTCAGGGCAAGGTGCTCGCCTCGCCGATGGCGATGGCGGCGGTGATCGGGTCGGTGCAGCGCGGCGAGCTGGTCGTGCCCCGGCTCCTCGAGCAGGTCGAGGTGTCCGCGCCCGACGGAGTCGCGCCACTCACCGGTGACGAGGCGAACGCGCTGCGGGCCATGCTGCGCGGCGTGGTCACCACCGGCAGCGGTGCCGGGCTCGCGGATCTGCCGGGGTCACCGGCGATCGCGAAGACCGGCACCGCCGAGTTCGAGCGCGGCGGCCGGCTGCGCACCCACGCCTGGATGGTCGCCGCCCAGGGCGACCTCGCCGTCGCCGTGTTCGTCGAGGAGGGCGCCTCGGGCTCCGGCACCGCCGGCCCGATCCTCGAGTCGTTCCTGCGGGCCGCCGGCGCGATCGGCGTCGGCGGCTGAGGCACGGTCCTGGGTCTCGGTGCGCTCGACCACCGGGACGGGTCAGGGCACCTGTGCCACCCCGGTGTCCTCGGAGAGCAGGTCCAGGTCGCAGACGGTGGCGGCCAGCTGCCCCGACGCCGCGGCCGCCAGCACCGACGCCTCCATCAGCGGCGCCTCGCTGCAGCGGGCCATGTCGCCTGCCGCGTAGACGCCCGGCAGGCTGGTCCGGCCCACCCCGTCGACGGCGACGCAGCAGTCGCCCTCGACGGTGTCGAGGCCGAGCCGGCCGGCGACGGGCGCGGCCTGGGTGGCCGCCGCCGCGAGCACGATGGCCTCGACGACCTGGTCGACACCGTCGCCGAAGACCACCCGGGCGCCGGCCGGGGCCGCCACGACCTCGCTCACCGGCTGGGTGCGCACCGGGATGCCGGCGGACTCGAGCGTCGCCGAGTCCTGGTCGCGCAGCGTTCCACCTCCGAGCAGCACCGTCACCCGGTCGGTGAACCGCTGCATCAGCAGCGCCAGTCGCACCGCGTGTGGTCCCTCGCCCAGCACCGCCACGTGCTTGCCGCTCTGCTCGTGCCCGTCGCAGTAGGGGCAGGGCAGCACCAGCGACCCCCACAGCTCCTCGAGGCCCGGCACGTCGGGCAGCTCGTCGCGCAGCCCGGTGGCCAGCAGCAGCTTGCGGCAGCGCACCGGCCCGCCGTCGGCGAGGTCGACGCGGAAGCCTGCGCCCTCGCGCGGCTCGGCCGGGAGATCGGGTGCGATGTCCACGGCGGCGACCTCGCGGACCTCGACGTGCGGGTACTTCGCCAGGTCGGCGCGTCCCGCCGCCCGGAACTCCTCGGGCGACCGGCCGTCCTGGGTGAGGAAGTTGTGCATCGCGGCGGTGGCCGCGTTGCGCCCCGCGCCGGCGTCGAGCAGCAGCACCCGCCGGTGCATCCGGGCCAGCGTCAGCGCCGCCTGCATGCCCGCCGGGCCACCGCCCACCACCACGACGTCGTGGCGGATCGCGGTGCCGTCGCCGGAGCCGGCCGCCCCGCGGGAAGTCGTCGCCTCGTCCATCGGTCCCCTCTCCTCGACCGACCGGGTGCCCAGGACGGCCGGCCGGCATGTGCGGCCGGCCGCCCCGCAGGCCCGCGGTCGGCGACTCGGGGTTCAGCTCTCGCGCGGGGTAACCGTGCGACCGACCTCCTCCGGCATCGGCTCGTAGCGGGCGAAGGTGCGGGTGAAGGTGCCGGCGCCGTGCGTCGCCGAGCGGAGGTCGACGGCGAACCGCACCAGCTCGGTCTGCGGCACCTCGGCGCGGATCGCGGTGCGGTCCTCACCGACCTTGTCGGTGCCTAGCAGCCGCCCTCGACGCGCGGACAGGTCGCTCATCGCCGGCCCCACCAGCTCGTCGGGCACCACCACGGTGACCGTGTCCAACGGCTCGAGCATCGAGATCGAGGTGGCCGCCGCCGCCTCACGCAGCGCCAGCGCCCCCGCGGTCTGGAAGGCCATGTCGGAGGAGTCCACCGCGTGCGACTTGCCGTCGGTCAGCGTCACCCGCAGGTCGACGACCGGGTAGCCGTTGCGCACGCCCCGCTCCATCTGGGCGCGCACCCCCTTCTCGACGCTCGGGATGAACTGCCGCGGCACCGAGCCGCCGACCACCTTGTCGACGAACTCGAACCCGCCGCCCTGTGGCAGCGGCTCGACCTCGATGTCGCACACGGCGTACTGGCCGTGGCCGCCGGACTGCTTCACGTGGCGCCCCTTGCCCTTGGCGCTGCCGCCGAACGTCTCGCGCAGCGGCACCACGACCGGCACCTCGTCGACGTTCACGCTGTAGCGCTCGGCCAGCCGCTCGAGCAGCACCTGTGAGTGCGCCTCACCCATCGTCCACAGCACCAGCTGGTGGGTCTCGGGGTTGTTCTCCACCCGCAGCGACGGGTCCTCGGCCGCCAGGCGACCCAGCGCCTGGGAGAGCTTGTCCTCGTCGGCCTTGCTGCGGGCCACCACCGCCACCGGCAGCAGCGGCTCGGGCAGCGACCACGGCTTCAACACCCGGGGTGTGTCGATCGCCGAGAGCGTGTCACCGGTCTCGGCCCGGGTCAGCCGGGCCACGGCGGCGATGTCGCCGGCGACCACCGTCGTGGTGCCCAGCTGGGTGCGCCCGAACGGGTGGCTCAGCCCCCCGACCTTCTCGTCCTCGTCGTGGTCCTCGTGGGTGGAGCCGTCGCCGAAGAACGCCGCCGAATGGCCGGACACGTGCACGGGCTGCTCGGCGGTGAGCGTGCCGGAGAAGACCCGCACCAGGCTCAGCCGGCCGACGTACGGGTCGCTGGTCGTCTTCACGACCTCCGCCACCAGCGGGCCGGCGGGGTCGCAGGTGACCGGGTCGGCGGGCTTGCCCTCGGGGTGGAACACCTCCGGGGAGGGGTGCTCGGACGGTGAGGGGAAGCCGCGGGTGGCGAGGTCGAGCACCTCGGTGCACCCGACGCCGGTCATCGCGCAGACCGGAAGCACCGGGAAGAACGTCGCCCGGGCGACGGCGCGTTCGAGGTCGGCGACCAGCACGTCCTCGGCGATCTCCTCACCGCCGAGGTAGCGGTCCATCAGGCCCTCGTCCTCGGACTCCTCGATGACCGCCTCGATGAGCGGACCGCGCAGGTCGGGGTTGCCGTCGGGAGCCAGCAGCCGGGCGACGGCGGTGACCTCCTCCCCGCTGCGCACCGGCTCGACGACCGGGACGACCTTCTCGCCGAACGCGGCTTGCGCCTGCGCGAGCAGCTCCTCGTAGTGGGCCCGGGCCTGGTCGAGCTTGGTGACCACCACGGCCCGCGGCATGGAGACGTCGGCGCATTCGCGCCAGATCGCCCGCGTGCCGGCGTCGATGTCCTCGTTCGCGGCGATCACGAACAGCGCGCAGTCGGCGGCGCGCAGCCCCGCGCGCAGCTCACCGACGAAGTCGGCGTAGCCGGGGGTGTCGATCAGGTTGATCTTGATGCCTTCGTGGACGACGGGCGCGACGGCCAGGGAGATGGAGCGGCCGTGCGCCTTCTCGGCGTCCTCGAAGTCGGTGACGGTGGTGCCGTCGCGCACGCTTCCGGCGCGTGGCACGGCTCCGGCCGAGGCGAGCAGCGCCTCCACGAGGGTGGTCTTGCCGGACCCGGCGGGTCCGACGAGCACCACGTTGCGGATCCGATCGGGGCTGCTCGCCTCCAGATCCTGGCCCGCTGGTCTACGCGCATTTCCCTTGTCTGCCACTGCCAGCACCTCCTGCTGCCACCGTCGTCACGCCCGGTGGGCCAGGAGCGTTGGGTCGCCGCGGGAGCCCGGTCCGGGCCGTTTGGATCAGGCAACTCCTCTTCGCGGCGCGGGGCAAGGGTCGATGGTCCCGGGACGCCGCCGGCTGCGTCATCCGAGGCGGTCGTCCGAGCGACCGGTTCGTACGACGTCACCGGGGACGTCGTACGAGGTGGCTGCCGGGGCGACCGGAACGTACGACGTCGCGGGAGCACGACCAGGGCGGATGACGCGACCGGAGCGGAGGCCGGGACCCCACGTGGCGGGCCCGGAAATGCGGACCGGCCGCGGCGCGGTGGGGACGCGGCGCGGCCGGTACGAGGCGAACCCCTCGCTGCATGGGGTCAGCAAGGGGTTCAGTGCCGCCTTCGCGGTGCTCCCTCCGAAGTCGACAACCACAGGATTCCACGGGGTAGGTGGTCTGTCCCGCATTTGTTCCAACTGCCCTGGATGACAGGGTGTGGCCCATGACTGGTCTAGAGTTCCCGGCCCCCGAGCAGTGCCGCCTGTTCGTCGGTGGCGAGTGGCGCGACGCCGACGGCGGTGCCCGGTTCGAGGTGCACGATCCCGCTGACGGCTCGGTCCTGACCGAGGTGGCCGACGGGTCGGTCGCCGATGCTGTCGAGGCGCTCGACGCCGCGGTCGCCGCCCAGTCCGACTGGGCGCGCACCCCGCCGCGGGAGCGCGGCGAGATCCTGCGCCGGGCCTTCGAGCTGATCACCGCCCGGGCCGACGACTTCGCCCGGGTGATGAGTCTCGAGATGGGCAAGACCGTCGCCGAGGCGCGGGGCGAGGTCGCCTACGGGGCCGAGTTCTTCCGCTGGTACGCCGAGGAGGCGGTGCGCATCCACGGCCGCTGGATGCAGAACCCCGCCGGTGGGAGTCGGCTGCTCACCCTGAAGAGGCCGGTCGGGCCGTGCCTGTTCATCACCCCGTGGAACTTCCCGTTGGCGATGGGCACCCGCAAGATCGGCCCGGCCGTGGCCGCCGGCTGCACGATGGTGGTCAAGCCCGCCCACGAGACGCCGCTGACCATGCTGGCGCTCGCGGCACTGCTCACCGAGGCCGGGCTTCCCCCAGGCGTGCTGAACGTGGTGCCGACCACCCACGCCGCCGCGGTCAGCGAGGCGCTGATGGCCGACGACCGGCTGCGCAAGGTCAGCTTCACCGGGTCCACCGCCGTCGGCAAGGTGCTGGTCAAGCAGGCCGCCGACCAGCTGCAGCGGGTGAGCATGGAGCTCGGCGGCAACGCGCCGTTCCTGGTCTTCGAGGACGCCGACGTCGACGCCGCCGTCGACGGGGCGATGGTGGCGAAGATGCGCAACATGGGTGAGGCATGCACCGCCGCCAACCGGTTCCTGGTGCACCGCGCCGTCGCCGAGGAGTTCGCCGAGCAGCTGGCCGCCCGGATGGGTGCGCTGCGAGTCGGCCGAGGCCAGGACGACGGCGTCGATGTCGGCCCGCTGATCACCGACAAGGCCGTGCGCACCGTCGAGCGGCTGGTCGGCGCCGCGGTCGAGGACGGCGCCCGGGTCGTGGTCGGCGGCACCGCTCCCGAGGGTGCCGGCCACTTCTATGAGCCCACCGTGCTGCTTGACGTCCCGGCCGGATCCGACATCAACGCCGAGGAGATCTTCGGACCGGTCGCACCGATCACCGTCTTCGACACCGAGGACGAGGCGGTGGCCCGCGCCAACGACACCGAGTACGGCCTGGCCTCCTACGTCTTCACCCGCGACCTGGCCCGGACCATCCGGCTCGCGGAGGCGTTGCAGTTCGGCATGGTGGGCGTCAACAGCGGCCTGATCTCCAACGCCGCTGCACCGTTCGGCGGGGTGAAGGCGAGCGGGTTCGGCCGGGAGGGCGGCTTCGAGGGGATCGAGGAGTACCTCGACACCACCTACGTCGCGCTCCCCGGCGGCTGAAGGCTGCTCCGGCGGGTCGCTCAGCGCCCGCGGACCGGGCGGGTGCGGTCGTCGCGCGGCTCGAGCAGATCGCGCAGCCAGGCGTCCCAGCCGCGGCCGAGCAGGTCTCGCCCCGGCTCGGCGGTGCCGGAGGTCGACCACCAACCGAACAGGTCGTCGGCGCCGCCGGGATCCTCGCCGCCGGCGTGCAGCCGCAGCGTGACCGAGCGCGCGGGTCGCAAGGCCTCCAGCGCCCCGCGGGCCAGCGGGGCGATGCGCTCGCCGAACCTGCGCGGCGAGAGGTCCGCCGGTGCGTCCGCGCCGGGAACGCGCAGCCACAGGTCCAGCTGGTAGCCGCCGTCGAACCGGCCGAGCCCCCACCGGTCGGCCGGGAGCGGCAACCCGGGTGAGGTGACGGTCGCGGGGACCCGGCGGGCGGCGCGCAGGTCGGCGTCGGTGGGGTTCCCGACCAGCGCCAGGCTGCCGTCGTCGGTGCTGAACCGCCACTCGGTGCGGGGTCCGGGCAGCTCGACGTCGGCGGCCTCGGCCAGGTCGAGCGCCACCGTCTCGGCGGACACCTGCACCACGTTGCCGGCCGAGGTCCGGTCCAGGACCAGGCCGCCGTCCAGCGCGTCGGCCAGCCGCAGCCAGCCGCGCAGCAGCGCGATCCGGCGGGGCTCGTCGACGAGACTCTCGTCGGCGAGCAGCAGGTCGCCGTCCCCGCGGGCGATCTCGAGGGTGTAGCTGACGTAGCCGGCGTTCTGGGCGGCCTCCGCCATGGCGGCCAGCACCGACCCGGCCACGGCCGCGGTGATGTCGGGTTCGACCATCACCGAGAGCCGGGCCAGCCGGTCGTCTCCGGGTGGGTCGACCTCGGCCTGGGCCACGCCCTCGACCTGGCTCAGGCGCGCCCCGGCACTGCGGGCCCGGTCGGCCTCGCCGGCGCAGCCGCCGAGCGCGAGCAGCCCCACGAGCGCCACCGCGGTCAGCGGGTGACGGCCGGCGTGGTGCCGGCGTGTCACCCCCAGGACCGCCATGCCCTCCATGCTCCCAGTCGCCGCGGCGGTGTGCGCGAGGAACCGTCCGATCTGCCCGGCAACTCCACCCAGCAATCTCGTCACACCCGGCCACCCGCCGGTGCGGCAGGATGCCGTCATGGAGCCCTACCAGGACGTGCGCGCCGGCTATCTGGAGTTCGCGGCGTACGCCGAGGGCGAGTCGCCGTGCTTCGAGGAGTGGGCGCGTGGCGTCGCCGACGACGCCGACGTGGTGGCGTGGCTGGAGCGGCTGCCACCCCTGAAGCGACAGCCGAACCTGGTCTTCGCGGCCGCTCGCCACCACGGCGTGCCGGCCCCGGGACCGTACGCCGGACTCCGCGCCGCCCTGCTCGGCGACGGCGGCGAGATCCGGGCGACGATCTCCACCCGGGCCACGCAGACCAACGAGGTGGGCCGGCTGGCCACCCTGGTGCCGGCGCTGTCGGTGATCTCGTCGGCCGCGGGCGAGGCCCCGCTCACCCTCGTCGAGGCCGGGGCCAGTGCCGGCCTCTGCCTCTATCCCGACCGTTGGGCCTACACCTGGCGGACGGCCGAGGGCGAGGTGCATGCGGCGCCGCCCGGGCACCCCGCCGACGGGCCCCGGCTGAGCTGCGAGGTCACCGGGCCGGCGCCGCTGCCGGGCCGGCCACCACGGGTCGCGGCCCGCCACGGACTCGACCTGTCTCCGGTCGACGTCACCGACGACGATCAACTGGGCTGGCTCTCCACCCTGGTGTGGCCGGAGCACGAGGACCGGCGCGAGCGACTGTCCGAGGCCGTCCGTGTGCTGCGGCGCGAGCCGCCGCGGTTGGTCGCCGGTGACCTGCGCGGCGACCTCGCCGGGCTGGTGGGACTGGTCGAGCAGGTGGCGACGACGGCCGAGGGCCCGGTGGTGGTGTTCCACAGCGCGGTCGTGGCCTACCTCGACGAGCCCGACCGCCGGGCGTTCGCGGCCACGATGGCCGAGCTGGTGGCGGCGGGCACCTGTCACTGGGTCAGCAACGAGGGCCCGAACGTGGTGCCCGAGGTGACGGCGAGCGCACCTCCCGCGGTCGACCGTTCCACCGACTTCGTGCTGGGCGTCGACGGCCGCGCGGTGGCCTGGACCCATGGTCACGGTCGCTCGATGCACTGGTTCGGCACCGCCGGCTGACCAGACCCTGGCCAGGTCGTGGCCGGCTGCGTCGGCCTCCGCGTTGACCTCGAGTGCGCTCGAACTTGTCTGATGCTCGCATGCGAGCGATCAGCCTCCCCGGTCTCGACTCCGCCGGAGGGCGGACGACGCGTGGTGCGGCGCGGGCCGTGCCCGGGTGGTCACCGATGAATCCGTTCGACGGTGTCGGTCCCCACGTGTTGACTGCCGCCCGGGGCCCTCGGGGGGCCCGCCCGCCGGCCGACGTGCCGGCGGTCACCGTGGGGCGGCGGGGGAGGATCCACCGATGAGCGAGACGAGCCAGCCGACGATGCCGCCGGCGCCGGCCCGGCCGACCCCGGATCCGGCGCCGGCCCGGCGGCTTCCTCGGGCGCTCACGCCCTTCCGGCACCCTCCCTACCGCCGGCTGGCCGCGGCGCTGGTGCTCTCGACGTTCGCCTCGGGCGTGTGGGTGGTGGCCCTGGTGTGGGAGGTCATCCGGATCGGCGGCGGCCCTGCCCAGCTGTCGGTCGTCACCACCGCCAGCGCGGTGGGGGTGTTGTTGCCGGCGCTGCTCGGTGGGGTGGTGGCCGACCGGGTCCCCCAGAAGCTGATCCTGCTCGGGGTCGCCTCGCTCGAGCTGGGCGGCATGACGGTCGTGGCGGCGCTCTCGCTCGCCGACCTCACCCAGCTGTGGCATCTCGCGGTGATCACCTTCCTCACCGGCGTGGGCATGGCCTTCTACTACCCCGCCTACTCCGCCTGGCTGCCGGCGCTGGTGCCCGAGTCCGACCTGATGGCCGTCAACGGCTTCGAGGGCATGGTCCGGCCCACGATCGGCAACGCCCTGGGGCCGGCGGTGGCCGGTGCGGTGGTCGGTGCCGTCTCGGCCGGCGCGGCGGTGTCGGTGGCCGCGTCGGCGGCCGCCGCCGGACTGGTCGCCCTCACCTGGGTGCCGCTGACGCCGGTGCGTCGCGACGCCTCCGCCGGCGCCGGGCCGGCCAACCCGGTGGTCTCGGCCCTGCGCGACATGCGCGAGGGGTTCGGCTACATGCTGGCCACGCCCTGGCTGCTGGCCACGCTGCTGTTCGCCTCGCTGATGATCCTGGTGATGATGGGGCCGCTCGAGGTGCTGGTGCCGTTCATCGTCAAGGACCGGCTCGGTGGCGGCCCCGGCGGCCACGCGTGGGTGCTCGCCGCGTTCGGCGTCGGCGGCGCCGTGGGGTCGATGGTGATGGCCTCGCTGCGCATGCCGCGCCGCTACCTGACCTGGATGAACCTGCTCTGGGGGGTGGGGTGCCTGCCGCTGGCGGTGATGGGGGTGGCCACCGAGCTGTGGATGGTCGTCGCAGCCGCGCTCGTGCTCGGCGCCGCGTTCTCCGCGCCGGTGGTCATCTGGGGCACGCTGCTGCAGCGCCGGGTCCCGCCCCACATGCTGGGCCGGGTCGCCTCGCTCGACTTCTTCGTCTCCGTCAGCCTGATGCCGGTCTCGATGGCGCTGGCCGGCCCGGTCAGCGAGGTCCTGGGGCTCCGCACGACGTTCCTGCTCGCCGGCACGGCACCGGTGGTGTTCGCCGTGGTGGCGGTGGTCGCCGCGCGGCTGCCGGCCGACGAGCTGGCCCACCCCCTGCGCGACGAGCCGGAGCCGCTGTCGGGCTCAGGCGGGCAGCCCGAGTGCGCTGGCCAGCCGGGTGCGTGAGCGGATCCCCAGCTTGCGATAGACGTGGGAGAGGTGCCACTCGACCGCCTTCACGGTGATCACGAGCTGGGCGGCGATCTGCCGGTTGGTCAGCCCCTCGGCGGCCAGCCGGGCGACCCGGCGCTCCCCGGCTGTGAGCGCCGCCATCGCCTCCGACTGCACCGGCTGCGGATCCTCGCCGACCCGCTCGAGCAGCCGCCGCACCCGGCCCTGCAGGGGCCAGAGCTCCTGCCGCCCGGCGTACCTCTCGGCGGCGCGCAACAGTCGCACCGCCTCGGCGAGCTGCGCCGGCGCCACGGCGGGCGAGAGCAGCAGCAGGCCGGCCAGGTCGGTGCCGATCTGGGCGGCCAGCCGGTCTGCCCGCACCGGCTCGAGCGCGTCCAGCGCCAGCCGGAGCGTGGCGACCCGGTCGACGGTCACGTCGGCGGTGGCCAGCGTGCGCAGGGCCAGCGCCCGGTCGTACGCCGAGCCCCGGGCGGCGTCGACCTGCTCGCGGGCGAGCAGGGCGGCCTCGCGCCCCCGGCCCAGGTGCAGCAGCACCAGCGCCGCGCCGCAGCGCCAGGGCAGCGACCTGTCGCCGTCGGGACCGTGATCGCCCCAGGCCGGCAGCGAGCCGACGGCGAGGTAGCCCTCGAGCGCGACGTCGAACTCGCCCATGGCGGCGGCCAGCTCCGCGCGGGCGTGCTGGGCCACGGCGCCGGCGTACGACGGGCGCTGCAGCAGCGGCGTCAGCTGGTCGCCGGCCAGCATCGCGGCCGTGAGCTCGCCGCGGGCCAGGAGGCACTCCACCCGTGCGGCGCGGGCCAGCGCGAGGTCGTCCTCGGTGAGTCGCGACTCGGAGAGCGTGGCCAGGGCGCCGAGCGCCTCGGTGAGCCTGCCCTGGCGCATCAGCGCGCGCGCCTCGGGGACGCCGGAGCCACCGCGCCGGGGCGCGGGCACTCGGAGCGCGTTCCCCGTCGCCTGCATGGCCTCAGGCTAAGAACCCGGCGGCCCGGGTGGGGCGGGAACCAGGGGATTGCCCGACGGTGGACCAGATGGGTGGCGGCCCAGGAACGCCGGCAGCAG
This sequence comes from Nocardioides ferulae, assembly GCF_003660455.1. GTDB lineage: Bacteria > Actinomycetota > Actinomycetes > Propionibacteriales > Nocardioidaceae > Nocardioides > Nocardioides ferulae. The sequence goes on from NZ_QZVR01000005.1 coordinate 125,957, forward strand.
GTCGGCGGCGTCGGCCCCGGCCGGCAGCGGCACCGGCTCGCCGAACCGTCCGTCGCGCCGCTGGGAGGGCACGACGACCGCGGCGACCTCGAGCAGCTCCGACGCGAGTGACTCTGGCACCGGGCCGCCGCGCCCGGTGGCCCGGCCGACGTCCCAGCCGTGCACGGTGATCTCGAGCGCTGCGGCGCCGACCAGGAGTGGGGCGGCCAGGAACCGGTCGCCGACCGCGACGCTCCCGCCCCCGGAGTGGCCGGCCCCGACCGCCGCCGAGAGCGTCGTCCAGGAGCCCAGCAGCCGGCAGGCCTTGGCCTGCAACCGATCGACGCGGGCGCCGGTCCGGTCGGCCGGCCCCTCGGCACCCACCGCCCCGCCGGCGGCCTCGGTGAACGCGTCGAGCGCGTCCTCCATGTGGGCCAACAGCCGCGCCAGCGACCAGCCCGCGCAGGGCGTGCTCCGGCCGAGGTCGTCGGAGGTCACGCCGGCGAGCGCCACGCGAGTGTAGGCCAGCGACCGGTCCAGGAGCTCGACGGCCGCGTCGAGCTCCCGGCTCACCTCGGAACCAGGCTCAGGGGATGGTCGCCGGGACGGTAGTCGGCGCCCAGCCGCTCCGGCAGGTCGAACTTCGCGAACAGCGCGGTGTCGAAGAACGCGTGCACGTGCTGCACCCGGGCACCGTCGAGCTCGAGGACCTGCAGCTGGAACGGCCGGAAGTCCCCGTCGCCGGGCGAGCGCATGTAGAGGCCGAACGCCGGCTGGCCGTTCGCGGAGGTGCGCAGCATCGGCATGTCGTTCCAGCCGCCGGGGCAGTGGTTGCTGATCAGGTCGGCGATGCTGTCGGCGCCGACGTACCAGTTCAGGAACGGCGGCATCTCCCAGATCGCCTCGGAGGTCAGCAGGCTGACGATCTCGTCGACGTCCTTGCGCCAGAACGCGTCGACGTAGCGGTCCAAGAGCTGCTGCTGGGCCTCGTTGAGGTCGGGCTGCACGGTCTCGGCGGTGAGGCCGCGGCCGGCGAGCTGGGCGTGCGCCCGCTGCAGGGCGGAGTTCACTGCTGCGGAGGTGGTGTCGAGGGCGACCGCGGTCTCGGCGGCCGACCACCGCAGCACGTCGCGCAGGATCAGCACCGCCCGCTGTCGGGCCGGGAGGTGCTGGAGGGCGGCGACGAACGCGAGCCGGATCGAGTCGCGCTCCTCGACGACCACGGCGGCGTCGGGCACCGGCTCGAGCCAGGCGACCTCGGTGCTCTGCTCGAGCTCCGAGCCCGCGGGGGAGTCGGGGGTGCCGAGACCGGTGGGCAGCGGCCGGCGGGGCCGACCCTCGAGGTTGGTCAGGCACACGTTGGTGGCGATCCGGTAGAGCCAGGTGCGCACCGACGACCGGCCCTGGAAGTCGGCCGAGGCCTTCCAGGCGCGCAGGAAGGTCTCCTGGACGAGGTCCTCGGCCTCGTGGACCGACCCGCTCATCCGGTAGCAGTGGGCCAGCAGCTCGCGCTGGTAGCGCTCGGTCAGGGCGGAGAAGTCCGACAGCTCACCGGCAGGTCCTGCCGGGTCGGGGGCCGTGCGGGTCGGGCTCGGTGGGGAGGTGGGGGTCATGGGGGTGGTCTCCAGCGCCGTGGGTGCAACCATGGGGGCTCCTTCAGTCTGCTCCCCCGGACCGACCCCCGTCGATGGAGAAAATCATCGGTCGGCGTCGAGATACCGCCGATCACCGATGCCGGCCAGCGTCAGCGCTCGCTCGGCGAGCGGACGAGTGAGCTCGAGGTCGGCGGGCACCAGCCCGACGCGGATACGCCGCTCGAGCAGGTCGTCGACGTCGACGGCGCCCTCGTGGGTCACCCCGAAGACCAGCTCGGCCAGTGTCACCGGGATCTGCTCGGTGGCGGGCGCGAGCAGGTCGTCGTCGCTGAGTCCGGTGACCTCGCGGGCGGTCTCGAGCACGAGTCCGGCATCGGCGCCGTAGCGGCGCACCAGCCGCTCGGGGTGCTCGAGGGAGGCCAGAGCGGGCCGGGGTGCCGCGCCCGCCAGCCGGGTGGTGCGGGTGCGGCACGGGCCGGCGGTGAGCCGCCCCATGCGCACGGCGACGTCGACGGCGTCCTCGGCCATCCGGCGATAGGTGGTGAGCTTGCCGCCGACGACGGTGACCAGGCCGTCGGCGCCGGTGTGCACGGCGTGCCGGCGGGAGAGGTCGGCCGTGGCGCCCTCGCGGCCGGGCAGGTCGAGCAGCGGGCGGAGGCCGGCGAACGCGCCGACGACGTCGTCGCGGTGCAGCGGGTGGGCGAACGCGGCGCCGACGACGTCGAGCAGGAAGCCGATCTCGGGCTCGGTGGGCTGCGGCACGTCGGGGATGTCGCCGTCGGCGGGCTCGTCGGTGAGGCCGACGTAGACGGTGTCGTCGGGCTGGGGCAGCACCAGCACGAACCGGTTGGTGGCTCCCGGGATCGGGGCGAAGACCGAGACCTGCAGGCCGGGCAGCGTCTGGCGCCGGAGCACCAGGTGGGTGCCGCGGCTGGGGCGCAGGGCGATGTCGTCGGCCAGGCCGCCGGCCCAGACGCCGGTGGCGTTCACGACGGAGCGGGCGGCCACCGTCGTGGTCGTGCCGGTCAGCTCGTCGCGCAGGCGGACGCCGCTGCCCGAGGCCTCGAGCACCCGGGCGCGGGTGCGCACGTGGGCGCCGTGGTCGGCGGCGGTGCGCGCGATCGTGGTGACCAGGCGGGCGTCGTCCTCGAGCTGGCCGTCCCACGACAGCAGCCCGCCGCGCAGCCCGGCGGGCCGCAGTGCCGGCGCGAGGCCGAGCGTCTCGGTCGCGGTCAGCCGACGCGGCCGCGGGAGGGTGCCGGAGGAGGTGCGGGCGCCGAACCGCAGGGCATCGCCGGCGAGCAGCCCGGCCCGGGTCAGCGCCGCCAGCGGCGGCGTGACGCTGGAGTTGAGCGGCAGCAGCATCGGCATCGGGCGGGTCAGGTGGGGCGCGGTGACCTCCATCAGGACGCCGCGCTCGACGGCGCTCTCGTGGGCCACCCCCACCTGGCCCTTGGCGAGGTAGCGCAGTCCGCCGTGCACCAGCTTCGAGGACCAGCGCGAGGTGCCGAAGGCGAGGTCGTGGGCGTCGACCGCCAGCACGGTGAGCCCGCGGGTGACGGCGTCGAGGGCGACCCCGGCGCCGGTGACGCCGAGGCCGATCACCACCAGGTCGACGGTGTCGGGCAGGTCGGCGAGGCCGGCGGCGATGCGGGTGGCCGGCCGGCCGGCGTCCTGGCCGGGCGCCCGGCCTGCGTGCGTGCTCATGGAAGCACCGCCTTCGTCATCAGCGCGGTGAGCTCGGCGTCGAGCTCCTCCTCGGTCACCTCGTCGTCGACCATCGTGTGCGCCGAGAGGACGAACCCGTGGGCGGCGAGCAGCAGCCCGCGGGCGATCGCGACGGGGTTGCCGGCGCGCACCTCCCCGGCCTCCTGACCGGTGCGGACGGCGTCGGCGACCAGGCCGAGGATGAGGTCCTGGGTGCGCCCGCGGCGGGCGAGCAGGTAGGGCAGCAGCAGCTCGGGGTCGAGCTCCACGATGCGCACGAACAGCTCGTTCTCGCGCAGGTGACGCACGGTGGCGACGATGCTGTCGACCATCCGGTCGACGGCGGGCCGGGCCGGGTCCTGGGCGGCGACCGCGGCCTCGATGACCGCGGTCCACTCACGGGTCATCAGGTCGCCGAGCAGCTTCGGCATGTCGGCCCAGGTGCGATAGATGGTCATCCGCGACACCCCCGCCCGGCGGGCCACCTCGGTGAGGGTGGTGCGCCGCCAGCCGACGTCGAGGATGCACTCGCGGGCGGCGTCGAGGTAGCCGTCGCGGGGCGACTGCCGGAGCGAGGCGACGGGCACGACCGGCTGGTCCGGACTGTTGTGACGCTGTGACGTCATGTGTCACACTGTAACACATGACCGCGTCGACGCAGACCCCCGAGATGCACCCGCAACGGTGGGGCGACCCCGCCCTGGCCGCGCCGCTGCCCGAGTCCGCCCGGGGACTGGTCGACCTCGCGTTCGGGGTGCACGAGCGTCCCGCGGTCGAGCAGGTGACCCTGCCGCCCTGCGGCCTGAGCGACGACCTGCTCGCCGAGCTGCGCGAGATCCTCGGCGAGGAGCACGTGCTCGCCGACGACGCCACCCGGCGGCTGCGCACCCGGGGCAAGTCCACCCCCGACCTGCTGCTCGCCCGCGCCGGTGACCTGAGCGACGCCCCCGACGTCGTGGTCCGCCCCGCCGACCACGACGAGGTCGCCGCCCTGCTCGCCTGGGCCACCCGGGCCGGGGTGGCGGTGGTGCCGTTCGGCGGCGGCACCTGCGTCACCGGCGGCCTGGTCGCGCGCCGCGAGGGCTTCGCCGGCGTGGTCAGCCTCGACCTGGTGCGGCTCAAGCGCCTGATCGCCGTCGACCGCGAGTCGATGACCGCCACCCTCGAGCCCGGCCTGCGCGGTCCCGAGGCCGAGGCCCTGCTCGCCGCCGAGGGGCTCACCATCGGCCACTACCCCCAGTCCTTCGAGTACGCCACCATCGGCGGCTTCGCCGCCACCCGGTCCAGCGGGCAGTCCAGCGCCGGCTACGGCCGCTTCGACGCGCTCGTGGTGGCGCTGCGGGTCGCCACCCCCGTCGGCGAGCTCCGGCTCGGGCACGCACCGGCCAGTGCGGCCGGGCCCGACCTGCGCCAGCTGGTGCTCGGCTCCGAGGGGGCCTTCGGCGTGATCACCGAGGTGACCGTGCGGGTGCGCAAGGCGCCCGCGGTCCGCGTCTACGAGGGATGGCGGTGGCCGTCGTTCGCGGCCGGCGCCGCGGCCGTGCGCAGGCTGGTCCAGGCCGGGTTGCAGCCCACCGTGCTCCGGCTCTCCGACGAGGCCGAGACCGCGATCAACCTCGCCGACCCCGGCGCCATCGGCGGCAGCGACGCCGCCGGCTGCCTGATGCTGGTCGGCCACGAGGGCGACCGGGCCGCGGTCGACGCCCGCCGCACCGCGGTCGAGGCACTGCTCACCGGCCTCGGTGGCATCCCGCTGGGGGAGGAGCCGGGCCGCTCCTGGGCCCACGGCCGGTTCGCCGCGCCGTACCTGCGCGACGCCATGCTCGACGCCGGCGTGCTGGTCGAGACCCTCGAGAGCGCGACCTTCTGGTCCGGTCTGGAGCGGCTCCACGCCGACGTCCGCAACGCGCTGGAGGCCTCGCTCGGCCAGCCGGTGATGGTGCTGGCGCACATCTCCCACGTCTACGAGACCGGCTGCTCGCTCTACTTCACCGTGGCCGCGCCGGAGGGCGAGGAGCCGCTGGCCCGCTGGCGGGCCGCCAAGGCCGCCGCCACCGACGCGATGGTCGCCGCCGGGGCGACGATCACCCACCACCACGCGGTCGGCACCGACCACCGGCCCTGGCTGGCCGACGAGATCGGCGAGCTGGGGGTCGCGGTGCTGCGGGCGGTCAAGCGGGAGCTCGACCCGGCCGGCGTGCTCAACCCGGGGGTGCTGGTGCCATGAGCTCCACCGCGGTCCGCTCGTTCTCGTTCCTGGTCAACCCCGGCGCCGGCGGCGGTGCCGCGCCGGAGGCCGTCGTGCCGGTGGCCCGGCTGCTGCGTGAGGCGGGTGCTGCCGTCGAGGTGACCTACTCGCCGGGGCCTCGGGCGATGACGGCCCTGGTGCGGCAGGCGGTCGACCGCGGCGACGTCGTCGTCTCGGTCGGCGGCGACGGGATGCTGGCCTCGCTGGCCGGCGAGGTCGCCGAGCTCGACGGCACCCTCGCGGTGCTGCCGGCGGGCCGCGGCAACGACTTCGCGCGGATGCTCGACCTGCCCACCGAGCCCGAGGCGCAGGCCCGGCTCCTGCTCGAGGGCAGCGAGCGCTCGGTCGACCTGCTCGGCGCCACCTTCCCGGGAGCTGCCCCGCGGGCCGTCGCCGGCTCGGTCTACTGCGGGGTCGACGCCCGCGCGGCGGCGATCGTGGCGAGGTCCCGCCGCCTGCCGCAGCGGCTGCAGTACCCCGTCGCCGCGGTGCGCGCGCTCGCCGCCTACCGCCCGGCCGACGTCGAGGTGGTCGTCGACGGCGTCTCCCACCGGTACGCCGCCGCGACGGTCGTGGTGGCCAACTCCGCCTTCTACGGCAAGGGCATGAAGATCGCGCCGCTGGCGGCGGTCGAGGACGGCCGGCTCGACGTGGTCGTGATCGAGGCGGCCTCGCGGGTCTCCCTGATCCGGTCGCTGCCGAAGGTCTACGACGGCGGGCACGTCGCGCTGCCCGAGGTCACCACGCTGACCGGACGCCGGGTCGAGGTGCGCGCCGACGCGAAGGTGCCGGTGCCGGTGGGCGGTGATGGTGAGCCGCTGGGCGACCTGCCCGGGCTCGCCGACCCGCCGCTGGTGGTCGAGGTCCGACCGGGCGTCCTGCGCATCCTGGCCTGACGCCGACCCGTCACAGATTCCCGCAGTTTGGCGGCGTGTCGCGGAACGTTCGACGGGTCGGCGGCACCGGGTCAGCCGAGGGCCTGCTCCAGGTCGGCCCACAGGTCCTCGACGTCCTCGAGGCCCACCGAGAGCCGCAGCAACGCCGCGTCCGGACGGGCGGCCGCGGCCACCGGCCGGTGCGTGAGCCCGGCCGGGTGCTGGACCAGCGTGTCCACCCCGCCGAGGGAGACCGCGTGGGTGATCAGCGCGCACCCGCCCGCCGTGGCCGCCGCGGCGGCGTACCCCCCGGCGAGCTCGAACGCGAGCATCGAGCCCGGGCCGGCCATCTGGGTGCCGACCAGGCCATGGGGGTCGCACTCCTTCAGGCCGGGGTAGAGGACCCGCCGCACCCGGGGATGGCCGGCCAGGCGGTCGGCGAGCGCCGCCGCGGTCTCCTGCTGGGCGCGCACCCGCACCGGCAGCGTCTGCACCCCGCGGTGCAGCTCGTAGGCGGCCAGCGGATGCAGCAGCCCACCAGTCAGCGCGCGGACGCCGCGCAGCCGGGCCACCCACTCCTCGCCCGCCGCGACGACCCCGCCCATGGCGTCACCGTGCCCCCCGAGGAACTTGGTGGCCGAGTGCAGCACCAGCGCCGCCCCATGGTCGGCGGGGCGCTGCAGCACCGGGGTGGCGAAGGTGTTGTCGACCAGCACCGGCACGTCGCCGGCCTGGGCCACCACGTCGCGCAGGTCCACCAGGTCGAGCGTCGGGTTGCCGGGCGTCTCCACGACCACCAGGCCGGTGTCGGGGCGGATCGCCTCGGAGACCCGGTCGGCGGTGGCCCAGCTGACCTGCGTGCCGAGCAGCCCGCTGGCCAGCACGTGGTCGGTGCCGCCGTAGAGCGGGCGCACCGCCACCACGTGCGGCCGCCCGGCACTCACCGTGGCGACGAGGGTCGCGCTCAGCGCGGCCATCCCGGTCGCGAACGCGACCGCGGCGGGCAGTCGCTCCAGCCCGGCGACGGCCCGCTCGAACCGGTCGACGTTGGGGTTCCAGAGCCGCTGGTAGACCAGCGAGTCGCCCGCCTCGGGCCGGGCGCCGCCGGCCAGCCGGTCGTACGCCGCGCCGCCGGCCTCGACCGAGGGCAGCGGGTAGGTGGTCGACAGGTCGATGGAGGGCACGTGCACGCCGAGCGCGGCGAGGTCTTCGCGGGCGAGGTGGACTGCGTCGGTGTCGAGCCGGTTCATCTCCCCAGCGTGCGCCACCCGTGGTTCTGAGAGAACAGTTCCGAAGAATCCTCGGTTCATGGTGGCGAAGACCGCGGATCACGACGACCCGACGGCTACGCTCGCCGTCGTGGCCGACGATCGTGCACGGGCCCCCGGCCCGCCGCCCCGCACCCCGCCGGTGCTCGACCAGGTCGACCGGGTGCTGGTCGCCGAGCTACTGCGCGACGGCCGCGCCGCCAACGCGGCGCTCGCCCGGGCGGCCGGGATCGCCGAGTCGACGTGCGTGGCCCGCCTGCGCCGCCTGCGCGAGCGCGGCATCCTCACCGGGGTGACCGCGACGGTCGACCTGGCCCGCCTCGGGCTGCCGGTGCAGGCGATGGTGTCGCTGCGCTTCGCCGGCCACCTGCGCAGCGACGTCGACGCCTTCGCCCGGGAGGTGACCGGGCTGCCGGGGGTGATCGCGGCCTACAACGTCTCCGGCGCCGACGACTTCATCGTCCACGTCGCCACCGAGACCCCGGAGGCGCTGCGCGACTTCGTGCTCGACCACCTCACCGTGCGTCCCGGGGTGGTCCACGCCGAGACCTCGCTGGTCTTCCACGCCACCCCCGGGCGGCGGCTGCTGCCGGAGGTCTGAGCCCGGCGCGGCCGGATGACGTGGGGCGTCGTCCCAGGCGTCACACCGGACCGACGGAACTGCCGCGCCTCACCCGGCGAACGACCACACCAGCAGCTCGCTCGGCACGGCCGCGGTGACCTGCCGGCCCGGGTCGTCGGTGATCAGGAACGCATCGCCCTCGGCGAGCGGCTCGGCCAGCGAGGAGCGCAGCAGTGCCCCGCGGGCCACGAAGACGTGCTGGCGCGCCTCGTCGGGCAGGGTCAGCGTCTGCCCGCCCTCGAGCCGGGCCACCCGGAACGTCGCGCCGGGCGTGCGTAGCGGCACCGCCCCGCCCGCCCCGGCGACCACGGTCAGCACCCCCGGCTCCAGCGGCGCGGCCGCCAGGGAGTACGACGGCTCGGTGGCAGGCACGTCGCGGCTCAGCCAGACCTGCACGAAGCGGGTCGGGCCCACGTCGGCCACCGCCACCTCGCGGTGGGTGACGCCGGGGCCGCTGTCGAGCACCTGGACGGTCCCGGGCTCGACCCGAGCCGAGCTGTCGGCGGTGCCGCGGTCGTCGCCGTGCTCGAGGGCGCCGGTGAGCACCCAGGTGACGATCTCGACGTCGCTGTGGCTGTGCGCCTCGAAGCCCTTGCCGCCGGCCAGATGGTGCTCGTCGTGGCAGACCATCGGCCCGAACCGCACCCGTTCGGCGTCGTAGTGCTCCCCGAAGCTGAACGAGTGCCGGGTCTGGCCACCGTCGAGCCGGGAGATGAAGCGGGATGAACCCCTGCGGACCTCGACCACCACGTGGAAGATTGTGCCCGTGCCCGCCCAGACACCCCCGCCCGGGGACCCGCTCCCGCCACCACAGCTGCCGCCGGGCTTCCGCTTCGGCACCAGCACCGCGGCGTACCAGGTCGAGGGCGCCGCCACCGAGGACGGGCGCGGCCCGAGCATCTGGGACACCTTCTGCGCCGAGCCGGGCCGTGTCGTGGACGGCTCGTCGGGCGCGGACGCCTGCGACCACTATCACCGCTACGCCGAGGACGTGGCGCTGATGAAGCGACTCGGCACCGACGGCTACCGGTTCTCGATGAGCTGGCCACGCATCCAGCCGACCGGCTCGGGCGCGCCGAACGCGAAGGGGCTCGACTTCTACGACCGGCTCATCGACGAGCTGCTGGCGAACGACGTGCAGCCGATGGTGACGCTCTACCACTGGGACCTGCCGCAGGCGCTCGAGGACGACGGCGGCTGGCTGAACCGGGCGACCGTCGAGCGGTTCGCCGAGTTCGCCGCGATCGCCGGCGAGCGGTACGCCGACCGGGTCGAGCACTGGATCCCCGTCAACGAGCCGAACGTCGTGACGCTGATGGGCTACGGCATCGGCATCCACGCCCCCGGCCGGGCGTTGATGTTCGACGCGCTGCCGGTGGCCCACCACCTGCTGCTCGGTCACGGCCGGGCCGCGGTGGCGCTGCGCGCCGCGGGCGCGACCAGCGTGGGCTGCGCCAACAACCACGCCCCGATGTGGCCGGCCAGCGAGGACGCCGCCGACGTGGGCGCCACGAAGCTGTTCGACGCGCTGTGGAACGGCATGTTCAGCGAGCCGATGCTGCTGGGCCGCTACCCGGCCGACCTGGCCCCGCTGCTGGAGGAGGTGGTCCGCGACGGCGACCTGGCCGCGATCCGGCAGCCGTTGGACTTCTACGGCGTCAACTACTACAACCCGATGCGCGTCGGTGCGGCCGCCGAGGGCGCGGAGATGCCGTTCGAGTTCCGCGAGCTCGTCGGCTACCCGACCACCGACTTCGGCTGGCCGGTGGTGCCCGACGCGCTGCGCGAATGGCTGATCACGTTCCGGGCCCGCTACCGCGCGGCGCTGCCGCCGATCCACATCACCGAGTCGGGCTGCGCCTACAACATGGGCCCCGACGAGCACGGCGTGGTCGACGACCAGCCGCGCATCGACTATCTCGACGCCCACCTGCGGGCGGTGGCCACCGCGATCCAGCGCGGCGTCGACATCCGCGGCTACTACACCTGGTCGCTGATGGACAACTTCGAGTGGTCCGAGGGCTACACCCAGCGGTTCGGCCTGGTGCACATCGACTACGAGACCCAGCAGCGCACCCCCAAGCGCTCCTTCGACTGGTACGCCGAGGTGATCGCCGCCCAGCCCCGGTCGCTCGGCTGAGGTCGGTCGGCGGGGCGCCAGCTGTAACGCGGTGTCCGGGTAGGTACCGCGGTGCTGGGACGGCCGAAAACCTACCCGGACACCGCGTTACATGCCGCGGGCGCCGCGCACGGGCGCTACGGGATCGTGACCACGATCTTGCCGCGGGTGTGGCCCTGCTCCGAGAGCCGGTGGGCGTCGGGGAGCCGGTCGAGCGCGAAGGTCTCGGCGACGTCGACGCGCAACCGCCCCGCGTCGGCCAGCGCGCGGAGCTCGTCGAGGTCGTCGCGGTCGGGGCTGACGAACACGTAGCGCCCGCCCATGGCGAGCACGGTGTCTGCGTCCACGATCGAGGCGACGCGGGCGGTGTCGCGCACCTGGTTCGGCGCATCGGCGAGCGCGTCGCCGCCGACCAGGTCGAGCACGGCGTCGACCGGCGCCGACAGCTGCTCGCCGACCGGCCCAGCGGCGTAGTCGATCACCTCGGTGACGCCGAGGCCGCGCAGGAAGTCGTGGTTGCCCGCGCTCGACGTGCCGACCACCTCGGCGCCCCGGGCCAGCCCGATCTGCACCGCGAACTGGCCGACGCCGCCGGCCGCGGCGTGCACGAGCAGCCGGTCACCCTCGCCGACCTGCAGCGCGTCGACGACCGCTTGCCAGGCGGTCAGCCCGGTCAGCGGCACCGCGGCGGCCTCCTCGAACGACAGGCCGGCCGGCTTCAGCGCCACAGTGCGCTGCGGGGCGGGCACCAGCTCGGCCGAGGTGCCCGCGTGCACGTCGTCGCGGCGTACGTAGCCCCACACCTCGTCGCCGACCTGCAGCCCGGTCGTCACCGCCGGCCCGACCGCCTCGACCACTCCGGCGACGTCCCAGCCGGGGATGATCGGCAGGTGGTGCGGGAACGCGCCGCGCAGGTAGCCCTCGCGGACCTTCCAGTCGACGGGGTTGACGCTGGTGGCTCTCGCCCGCACCAGGACGGTGTCGGGCCCCATCGGCGGATCCTCGACCTCGCGCACCGAGATCACTCCGGCGTCGCCGTACTCCTCGTAGACCGCTGCTCGCACTGATCGCCTCCGGGCTCGTCGGCCGGGACGGTCCCGGCCGTGGGTCCGGTGCCCGTTCCAGCCCGGGGTACGCGCTCAGGCGCCCAGCGCCGCCGCGGTGCGTCGCACGATCTCGGTGAGCCGCTCCGGCGAGGTGGCGAGGTTCAGCCGCACGTGACCGGTGAGCCCCGGGTGGTAGTCGTGGCCGGGCGCCAGCTTCACCCGGCCGCGCTCGAGCGCGACCTGCGCCGGGTCGTCGTGACCGAAGGCGCGCAGGTCGAGCCAGGCCAGGTACGTCGCCTCGAGCGGCCGCATCCGGGCCTGCGGGAGGTGGGTGTCGAGGAGCTCCGCGAGAAGGGTGCGCTGGCCGTCGAGGCGCTCCACGAGCGCGGCCAGCCAGGCGTCGCCGAGCTCGTAGGCGGCCACCGCGCCGACCACGCCCAGCGACGACCACGAGTCGTTGCGCACCATCGGCACGTCGGTCAGCCGCCGGTGCGTCCCCGGGTCGGCGGTGACCAGCTGGGCACAGCGCAGCCCCGGCGTGTTGAACGCCTTCGAGGAGGCCACGATGGCGACCGCGTGGTCGGCGGTGCCCTCGAGCGCGAGGTAGGGCACGTGCTCGGCGCCGGGGAGCACCAGCGGCGCGTGGATCTCGTCGCTGATCACCCGCGCGCCGTGCCGCGCCACGACGTCGCGGACGCCCTCCAGCTCGGCGCGGGTGTAGACGTGGCCGCACGGGTTGTGCGGCTGGGTGAGCAGCAGCGTGCGGGCGCCGTCGCGGAACAGCCGGTCGAGTCCGTCGAGGTCGATCGTGGCGCGCCCGGCGTCGGGGGAGACGGGCAGGTCCCACCGCTCCCGGCCGGTCACCTGGGCCACGTCGAGCTGGGGGGCGTAGGCCGGCAGCGGCAGCACCATCGGTCCGGGATCGCTGAGCACGTCGAGCGCCAGCCGCACCCCGGCGGTCACGTCGACCACCGGCGTCACCTGCCCCGGGTCGACCTGCCAGCCGAAGTGCCGGCGCGCGAACCCGGCGTACGCCTCGCCGAGCGCGCCGCCACCGGTCTCGAACGCCGGGTAGCCGGTGACGCCGCGGGCCACGGCCGCCGCGACCGCGTCGGTCACCGCGGGCGCCACGGCGTAGTCCATCTCGGCCACCCAGGCGGGCAGCACGCCCTCGGGCACCCCCCACTTGCACGGCAGCGCGGCCCGGGCCTGCGCTTCGGTCAGGTCGACGATCTGTGCGGTCTCGCTCACGGTCCGAACCTAGGTCAGGCGGGGTCGAGTGGGGCCGGGATGGGTCTCGCGGTGCAGCTCCTGGCGCATCTGCGCCGCGATGCATCGGATCGGCCGCCCAGAGGTGCCTCGCCCGGCAATCGCGCGAGCACGCGCGCACTCACCGCCCGGCCGGCACCCGGTCGGCCAGCCCGGCGACCACCCGGGTGCCCTGCTCGATCGCCCGCTTGGCGTCGAGCTCGGCGGCCACGTCGGCGCCGCCGATGACATGGGCGTGCGGCAGTGCCTCGACGAGGTCGCGCACCGACTCCTGCCCGGCGCAGACCACTACGGTGTCGACCTCGAGCAGCCGCGGCTCTCCGTCGACGGTGACGTGCAGCCCGGCGTCGTCGACCCGGTCGTAGGTCACCCCGGTCACCTGCACGACCCCGGACTGCTTGAGCACCGCGCGGTGCGCCCACCCCGAGGTCTTGCCGAGGCCGATCCCGATCGGGGTGGTCTTGCGCTGGAGCAGCGTCACCTCGCGCACCGCCGTCCGCGGCTTGCGCTCGGTGAGCCCGCCGCGGTGCACGGCTGGGTCGCCGACGCCCCAGTGCGCCATCCAGTCGTCGAAGTCCTCGCGCGGGTCGTGCGCGAGGAAGTGGCTGACGTCGACGCCGATGCCGCCGGCGCCGATCACCGCCACCCGCTTGCCGGCCACGACCCGTCCACTCAGCACGTCGGCGTACGAGACCACGCTCGGGTGGTCGACCCCGGGGAAGTCGGGCACCCGCGGCACGACGCCGGTGGCCAGCACCACCTCGTAGTACGCCGCGAGGTCGCTGCCGCGCGCCCGGGTGCCGAGCCGCACGTCGACGCCGAGCACCTCGAGCCGGCGACGGTAGTAGCGCAGCGTCTCGGCGAAGTCCTCCTTGCCGGGCACCCGCATCGCGAGCCGGAACTGGCCGCCGAGCTCGTCGGACTGCTCGAACAGGGTGACCGCGAACCCACGCTCGGCGGCGGCGGTGGCGGCCGCCAGTCCGGCCGGCCCGGCGCCGACCACGGCCACCGTCGACCGGTGCCGGGTGGGGCTCAGCACCAGCGTGGTCTCGCGGCAGGCGCGCGGGTTGACCAGGCAGGACGCCTTGCGGTTCTCGAAGACGTGGTCCAGGCAGGCCTGGTTGCAGGCGATGCAGGTGTTGATCTCGTCGGCGCGACCCGCCTCCGCCTTGGCCACGAACTCGGGGTCGGCGAGCAGCGGCCGGGCCATCGACACCAGGTCGGCCTCACCGGAGGCGAGCACCGACTCGGCGAGCTCGGGGGTGTTGATCCGGTTCGACGCGCAGACCGGCACCGACACCTCCGCCTTGAGCCGGGCGGTGTAGGAGCGCCACGCGCCGCGCGGCACCTGGGTGATGATCGTCGGCACCCGGGCTTCGTGCCAGCCGATGCCGGTGTTGAGCACGCTGACGCCGGCGTCCTCCAACCGGTGCGCGAGCTCGACGACCTCCTCCCAGATCTGGCCGTCCTCGACCAGGTCGAGCAGCGAGATCCGGTAGACGATCGGGAAGTCGTCGCCGACCAGCTCGCGGGCCCGCCGCACGATCTCGACCGGGAACCGCATCCGCTTCTCGGCGCTGCCGCCCCAGGCGTCGGTGCGGTCGTTGGTGCGGGCGGCGAGGAACTGGTTGATCAGGTAGCCCTCCGACCCCATGATCTCGACCGCGTCGTAGCCGGCCTTGCGGGCCAGCCCGACCGACTTCGCGAAGGCGGTCGCGGTCTGGTCGACCGCGCGGCTGGACAGGGCGTGCGGCCGGAACGGGGTGATCGGCGACTTCCGGTTCGACGCCGAGACGCTCAGCGGGTGGTAGCCGTAGCGGCCGGCGTGCAGCACCTGCAGCGCGATCGCACCGCCCTCCCCGTGCACCGCGGCGGTGACGTCGCGGTGCCGCATCGCCTGCAGCCGCGTGGTCATCTCGGAGGCGAACGGCTTGAGCCAGCCGCGCTTGGTGGGGGCGTAGCCGCCGGTGACGATCAGCCCGACGCCGCCGCGGGCGCGCTCGGCGTAGTAGGCGGCGAGCGCGGGCAGATCGTGCACCCGGTCCTCGAGCCCGGTGTGCATCGAGCCCATCACCACCCGGTTGCGCAGGGTGAGGGATCCGATCGTGAGCGGGGCGAGCAGGTGGGGGTACGAGGTGCCGGTCACGGCTGTCCTTCCGGGTGGGGGTCGGTCGCGTCGAGGAACTCGGTGAGCCAGTCGACCCAGAACTCCTCGAGCCGGATGCCGCCGCGCAGCACGAGGTACTGGTGCAGCTCGTGGCCGGTGAGGCGGTCGGGGTGGGGATAGTCGCGGGCCCGGAGCCGGTGGTAGTGCTCAAGCCGGGTCGCGTGGTCGGCGCGGGCGGCGCGGGCGACGTCGCGCACCCCGTCGGGGTCGTCGGCGTACGCCGCCCCGCGCAGCTTGACGGCCAGGTCGCTGCGCAGCGGCTCCCCGGCCGCGGGCTCGACCAGCCACGCCGCGAGCGCCGCCTCGCCGGCGGCCGACACGGCGTACACCTTCTTGGCCGGCCGGCCGGGGTGCGGCACCTCGGTGACGGTGAGCCAGCCGTCGGCCTCCATCCGGCCCAGCACCCGGTAGATCTGCTGGTGGGTGGCCTGCCAGAAGAACCCGATCGACCGCTCGAAGCGGCGGGCCAGCTCGAGGCCGGCCGCGGGCTGCTCGCGCAGTGCGACCAGTAGGGCGTGCTCGAGGGCCATGACGGCGATCCTCACCCAACCAGGGACGGTATGCAACTAGTTGCACACGTTGCCTGGACCACAGGCAGGTCCGGCTCCTCACGTTTCGGTCGCTGTGAGGCCCTAGAGACAACCCGAACGTGAGGAGCGAGCGAGCCGGCCTCGATGGGCCGGTCGGGAGGGAGGTCAGCCGGTCGGGCGTGTCCGCAGCCAGGCCCAGACCAGCCGGCCGGTGCGGGCCAGCTGCTCGGGCTGCAGCACGTCGGGCCGGTCGTCGGCCGAGTGGTACGCCGCGTACGGCGTGCTGCCGAGCCGGGCGACGTCGAAGCCGGCCTTCTCGAAGGACCAGTGGTCGCTCGACCGGTTGTCGCTGCACCCCGCGGCGGCGATGCCCTCGGCGCGGGCGGTACGCAGCAGCCGGTCGCGCACCCTGCCACTGCTGAGGCCGCCGGTGCAGACCGGCACCAGGCCGCCGACGCCGACCCGGTCGAGGGAGACCATGGCCCGCAGGTTGCGTCGCTCGGGGCCGGTGAGCTCACGCACCAGGTGCTGGGAGCCGAAGTGGTGCAGGTCGTCGCCGGGCCCACGGGGCTCCTCCGCGCCGAACGCGACCAGCACGACCGGCAGTCGCGTGCCGTCGCGGCTCGCCAGCCGGGCGAGCTCGAGGAGCACCGAGACCCCGGAGGCGTTGTCCTCCGCGCCCGGGGCCACCGCGACGGTGTCGAGGTGGGCGCCGACGAGCAGGTAGGGCCGGGTGGGGTCGAAGCCGGGCGGCTCGGCCACGACGTTGAACGATCGGCCCGCCGCGACCGGCACGCCCCACGAGTCACCGGCCGGCACCGGGAACCGCTGGCGGCGCACGGCGTACCCCTGGCGCGTCAGCTCGCCGCCGACGTACGCCGCGGCGTCGCGGAACGCCGGTGAGGTCGCCAGCCGTGGGCCGATCCGGCCGGCCAGCGCCTCGACGTGTCGCAGTGCCCGGTCGACCGCGAAGCGCGCCGGGCGGACGGGGGAGGGGTCGGCGGTGGGCTCGGGGCTCGGGGTGGGGGTGGTCGCCGGACCGGAGGCGCTCGATGAGTTCGGTGTGCTCGGGCCGGTCGGGCTCGCCGGGCCGGCGTCCGGGTCGCCGGAGCAGCCGGCGAGGGCGGCGAGCAGCGCGACCGTGACCGCCGCCCCCCGTGCTCGCATGCCTCGACGGTAGGGCACCAGGACCGAACACCCCAGGCCTCTTGACTGAATACCCTAGGGGGGTATGGCGATCGATATGGATCAGACCTGGCGCACCGCGATCACCGCGACCCGGCACTGCCTGACCGGCTGTGCGATCGGCGAGGTGCTCGGCATGGCCCTGGCCACCTGGTGGGGCTGGTCGGACCTGCCGAGCATCGCGCTGGCCGTGGCGCTGGCGTTCTTCTTCGGCTACCTGCTCACGTATTGGAGCGTCCGGCGGGCCGGCCTGAGCGTGCGCGACGCCGTGCGCGCCGCGCTGGCCGCCGACACCGTCTCGATCCTGGTGATGGAGGTCGTCGACAACGGCTTCCTGCTCGCCTGGCCCGGGGCGATGGACGCGATGCTCAGCGACTGGCTCTTCTGGGCCGCCCTGGCGATGGCGCTGGCGGTGGCGTTCGTGGTCACCGTGCCGGTCAACCACGCGCTGATCGCCCGCGGGCGCGGGCACGCGGTCGTGCACGCCATGCACCACGAGGGGCACGAGGGGCATGAGGGGCACGAGGTCTCGGCAGGCTCGACCACCGAGGCGGACTCGACCACCGAGGCGGGCTCGACCCCCGGGCACAGCAATGACGAGAGTCACGACCAGGGGCGGTCCGGTGGAACCGGTCACCAGCACCACGGTTGAGTCCCTACGATTCGGTCCATGCGCGCGCGCCGTCCCCGCCTCGTCGGGCTCACCCTCCTGCCGTTCCTGCTCACCGCCTGGGCCTGTGCTCCGGTCGACGAGGACGAGACCGCCGACGACCCGGGCGCGACGTCCGCCGAGAGCCCGGCCGGGAGCGCCGACGCGAGCCCGGACCCCGCCTGTGAGAAGGAGCAGCTGCCGTTGGTCAACGCCGGGCAGCTGATCATCGGCACCGACTCCCCGGCGTACGAGCCCTGGTTCGTCGACAACGACCCCAGTAACGGGGAGGGTTTCGAGTCGGCGGTCGCCTACGCGGTCGCCGAGGAGCTCGGCTTCTCCGCCGACGAGGTCGACTGGGTCAAGGTGCCCTTCAACACCTCCTACAAGCCGGGCGCGAAGGACTTCGACTTCGACATCAACCAGATCTCGATCACGCCGGCGCGCGCGGAGGTCGTCGACTTCTCCGACGGCTACTACTCCGCCGCCCAGGCCGTGATCGTGCTCAAGGACTCGCCCGCCGCCGACGCGACCACCGTCGCCGAGCTCGGCGACCTGCGGCTGGGCGCCCAGACCGGCACCACCTCGTTGACCGCGATCCGCGAGGTGATCGAGCCCGACGACGACCCGCTCGTCTTCGAGGACACCAACGCCGCCAAGCAGGCGCTGCTCAACGACCAGGTCGACGCCATCCTCGCCGACCTGCCGACCGCCTTCTACATCACCGCCGTCGAGATCCCGCAGGGCACGATCGTCGGGCAGTTCCAGCCCGAGACCGGCGAGCAGGAGGAGTTCGGCATGCTGTTCGAGAAGGGCAGCGACCTGGTCCCGTGCGTCGACGCGGCGCTGGCCGCGCTGCGCGAGGACGGCACTCTCGAGCAGCTCGAGACCGAGTGGCTCTCCGACGTCGTGAACGTTCCCGAGCTGTCGTGACCGCCCGTCCGCGTCGGGCCCGGGGATGACCGAGGCCTGGACCCCGAGCCCGCGCGAGGTCGAGCGCCGCGCGGTGCGCCGGCGGCGGCGGTGGCTCGGCACGCTCGGCGCCACGGCGCTGGTGCTGCTGGCCTTCACCGTCGTCGCGGTGGCGGTCACCAGCTCCCCGGGCTGGCCGCGGGTGCGCGAGACGTTCTTCAACGGTGAGCACGCCCGCGAGTCGTTCCCGGCGATCGCCGACGGCTTCTGGCTCAACGTGCAGCTGTTCACGATTTGCGAGGTGCTGATCCTCGCGCTGGCGCTCTCGGTGGCGCTGGCCCGCACCGCCCGGTCGCCCTGGCTGGCACCGCTGCGGGTGGTCGCGGTCGTCTACACCGACCTGTTCCGCGGGATCCCGACGATCCTGCTCGTGCTGATGTTCGGCTTCGGCATGCCCGCGCTGCAGCTGCAGGGGCTCCCGAACAGCGGCTTCTTCTGGGCCGGCGTGGCCTTGGTCGCCTCCTACGGCGCCTACGTGGCGGAGGTCTTCCGCGCCGGCATCGACTCGATCCATCCCTCGCAGATCACCAGCGCCCAGGCGCTGGGCCTCGGTCGAGGGCAGACCATGCGGCACATCGTGCTGCCGCAGGCCGTGCGCCGGGTGGTGCCGCCGCTGCTCAACGACTTCATCTCGCTGCAGAAGGACACCGCGCTGGTGTCCGCGGTCGCGGTCTTCGATGGGGTGTACGCCGCGCGCGACTACACGGCGTACCACTTCAACTACACGCCGTTCACCGTGGCGGCGGTGTTCTTCGTGGTGCTGACGGTGCCGCTGACCAGGTTCGCCGACTGGCTGCAGCGGCGCTCGATGGAGCGCGAGCGGGCGGGTGCCCTGTGATGCCGAATCCGGGAAGCGGTGAGCCGGTGCTGCGGGTGCGCGGCCTGCGCAAGAGCTACGGCGACAAGGTGGTGCTCGACGACGTCGACCTCGACGTGGCCCGGCACGACGTGATCTGCCTGATCGGGTCGTCGGGGTCGGGCAAGTCGACGCTGCTGCGCTGCCTGAACCTGCTCGAGGTCGTCGACGACGGGGTGATCGAGCTCGACGGGCAGGAGATCTCCGACCCGCGGGTCGACGTGCGCGCGGTGCGCAGCCGGATGGGCATGGTCTTCCAGGCCTACAACCTGTTCCCGCACCTGACCGTGCTCGACAACTGCACGCTCGCGCCGCGCAAGGTGCACGGCCGCTCGCGCCGCGACGCCGAGGCGCGGGCGCGGGAGCTGCTGGAGCGGTTCGGACTCGCCGACAAGGCCGACGCGCACCCCGACCGGCTCTCCGGAGGACAGCAGCAGCGGGTGGCGCTGGTGCGGGCGCTCTGCCCCGACCCCGAGGTGCTGCTGCTCGACGAGATCACCGCGGCGCTGGATCCCGAGCTGGTCGGCGAGGTGCTCACGATCGTGGGCGACCTGGCCCGGGCCGGCACCACGATGCTGCTGGCCACGCACGAGATGGCCTTCGCCCGCGAGGTCGCCACGAAGGTGTGCTTCCTCGACGGGGGCCGGGTCCTCGAGCAGGGCCCGCCGGCCGAGATCTTCGCGGCGCCGCGCGAGGAGCGGACCCGTCAGTTCCTGCGTCGAGTGCTCCCCGCCTGACGCCGACCCGTCAGGCATTCCCGCCACGTCGCCGCGTGTCGAGGAACGATCGACGGGTCGGCGATCCCGCAGTAGCGCCGCGCACCGTTCGGCTCGCATCGCGCCAGGCGATCCAGGCGCCACGCAGCCGGGGCAGGGGCCGGGGCTCGCCGCGGCGTCGGGCCCGGATCAGGTCGGCCAGCCACGGGGGAGCGGCGGCCTGCTCGACCGCCCGGCTCTTGGTCATCAGCTCGCCAGTCGCGATCGCGTGCCGGCCACGGGCCATGGCGGTCAGGCCGAGCTCGGCCAGTGTCGGGTCGAGCCACACCCACGGCCGGCGCACCGCCCACGACCAGTAGCCGGCCAGCTCGGCCCGCGCCGCCCGGCGTACGTCGTCACCGGTCACGGGCGGCAGCAGCGCGACCGGTGGACGCCCGAAGACCGCGAAGCCGTGCCGGACCAGCTCGGCCCGGGTGATCTGCGAGAGCGGACGCTCGACCAGCCGGCCGTGGGTCCAGGTGGGGTGCCGGAGCTCGACGTCGAGCAGGCGATGCTCCTCGACGTAGGCACAGCCGAGCGCCGCGCCCAGCGCTGGTCCGCTGTCGAGGTCGCGGTGCAGCTCGGCGACGGCCCTGATGCGGGCGGTGTCGACCCGGCCGTCGACCACCGCCACCAGGTCGAGGTCGCTCACCCCCGGCAGATGGTCGCCGGTCGCGAGCGACCCCGCGACCCAGAGGTCGCGCACCCAGCCCAGCTCGGCGAGCCGGGCGCCGAGCGCGGTCACCGCTGACGGGACCGGCCGCCGAGTCGTCATCTGTTCCTCGACACGCCGACGAAACCCGTGAATCAGTGACGGCTCGCGGTGCAGCCGGGACTACACGGCCGCAGCGCGCCCGACCAGCCACGCCGCGCCAGCAGCGTGGCCAGGTGGCCGGCGGTGGCGCAGGGGCGGGCCAGCACCTGGCCGTAGGACAGCACCACCTCGGTGCGGCGGGCGTGGCCGGCCGCGGCCGCCGCGGCCAGCTGGGCGTCGAGCTCGCGGTCGTGTCGACCCGCCGAGTCGTGGCGCAGCCGGCCGTCGAGCTCGAGTCGCAGCCGGTGCGGCGGGTAGGCGAACGCGGTGATGCCCGGCTCGTCGGGCCGGTCGCCGCGCGGATGGCGCCAGCGCCGGCCGCGGGGCAGCCCGTGGGGGTCCTCGACCTGCTCGTGCAGCAGCCTCTCCAGCATCAGCGGGCGGCCCCGCTCCAGGTCGCGCAGCAACGGGCGCAGCCACAGCGCGTTGCGCAGCCGCGCCCGACGGTCGGCCGCCGACTTCAGCACCGCCGCGTCGACACCGCGCAGGTCGATCACCGTCGACAGCACCCCGACCCCCGCCCACAGGTCCGCGGCCCGGGAGGCGACGTCGAGAGCGGCCTCCTCGGGTCGCAGGCGGGGCGGCGCAGCGTCCCAGTCGGTGCGCACGTCGAGGGCCCGCATCTTGCGCGTGGCGTAGCCCTCCAGCTGATGGATGCTGCGGTCGCCGCCGACCGCGATCGTGATCGGCGCGCTGTCGTCGTGGCGACGCCACCCCGGTCCGGCCACCGCGCGCAGCGCCGACTCGCCGGCGAGCGCCGCCGGCCAGAAGTGCAGGACGCCGGCCCAGGCCCGCTGGTGCCAGCTGGGCTGGTCGGTGGGAGCGATGAGCACGCCGGTCACCAGGCGGTCGAGCTGGCGGCGACGGACCAGCCGCTCCACGTCGGAGTGGCGCCCGCCGAGCTCGTTGAACTGCCGGCGCGAGACCAGCCCCGCCTGCCGGTCCATCAGCCCGAACAGCGCACGGAGGTCGAGAACGGGTGTTCGGCTCACGGGCGCATCACGGGTCCATCCTCGCCCCTCCCGGCCGGAGCCGCCACCGGGGCCGGCGACTCTGTGGAACATCTCTCCCGATCGTGACAGTGGATCTGTCATGATCACCGGCCATGAGCAACGAACCGGGCCAGCGGCCCTACGGACTCGGTCAGGGCACCGGACCGCTGCGCGGCGTGAAGGTCGTCGAGATCGCCGGCATCGGTCCCGGGCCGCACGCTTGCATGATCCTCGCCGACCTCGGCGCCGACGTGATCCGCGTCGAGCGCCCCGGAGGGCAACTGCTCGCCGGCGGCAAGGAGAACCTGCTCAACCGGGGCCGTCCCAGCGTCGCCCTGGACCTGAAGAACCCCGAGGCGACCCGCACCGTGCTCGAGCTGGTCGCGAGCGCCGACGTCCTGGTCGAGGGCATGCGCCCCGGCGTGACCGAGCGCCTCGGCCTCGGCCCCGACGACTGCCTGGCGGTCAACCCGCGGCTGGTCTACGGCCGGATGACCGGGTGGGGCCAGGACGGCCCGCTCGCCCACGCCGCCGGCCACGACATGAACTACATCGCGATCACCGGCACCCTGTTCGGGCTCGGCCAGGACAAGGCCCGCCCGCACTTCCCCTCGAACCTGGTCGGCGACTTCGGCGGCGGGTCGACCTACCTCGTCATCGGCATCCTGGCGGCCCTGCTCGAGGCCCGGATCAGCGGCCAGGGCCAGGTCGTCGACGCCGCAATCGTCGACGGCACCGCCCACCTCAACGCGATGACCGCCGCGTTCCTCGCCTCCGGCGCCTTCCGCGAGGAGCGCGCCGCCAACCTGCTCGACGGCGGCGAGCCCTACTACGACATCTACGAGACCGCCGACGGCCGGCACATGTCGGTGGGCGCGCTCGAGCCGCAGTTCTACGACGAGTTCGTCCGCCTGCTCGGCATCGCCGACACCGCCCCTGACCGGTACGACGCGGCGCAGCGCGACGCCCTGCGCACGCTCATCGCAGAGCGGTTCCGAAGCCGCACCCAGGCCGAGTGGGTCGAGGTGTTCGAGGGCACCGACGCCTGCGTGGCCGGGATCATCCCGATCAGCGAGGCGGTGCACCACCCGCACCTGGCCGCCCGCGGCACCTTCGTCGAGCACGACGGCCAGGTGCAGCCGGCGCCCGCGCCACGCTTCTCCCGCACCGAGCCGTCGCTCACGCTGCCGCCCTCGCCGGCGGCCGGGTCGCACACCCGCGAGGCGCTCACCGCGTGGGGTGTCGCCGACGTCGAGGGGCTGCTCGAGCGGGGTGTCGCCGTCCAGGCGTGAGCGCCCCGCCGGCGTACCTCGCGGTTTCGTGGCTTCCGTGGCGGGTCGGGTGCCTGAGCACGCGCCATACCGCGTCGTGGGGCACACGACCCATCCCCCCGGGATCGGCGCGTCGAGGCGCACCCGGGCTGAGACGATGACCCCGTGAAGCCGTTCCTGTTCCTCGGCACCCGCGCCGAGGACCCCGCCGCCGACGGCGAGTACGTCTCCGTGCTGCGCGGGATGGGCCTCGCCGAGCCCGAGCTGCGGCGGGTCCGCCTGGAGCGGGAGTCCCTGGGTCAGGTCAATCTGGATCGCTGGTCGGGCATCGTGCTCGGAGGCGGCCCGTTCAACGTCAGCGACCCGCCCGAGGCGAAGTCGCCCGTGCAGCGCCGGGTCGAGGCCGAGCTCGGCGGCCTGGCCCGGCTCGTGGTCTCGGCCGACTTCCCGTTCCTCGGCGCCTGCTACGGCATCGGCACGCTCGGGGTGCTCGACGGCGGGCAGGTCGACCGCACCTACGGCGAGCCGATCGGCGCCACCCCGGTCAGCCTCACCGAGGCCGGCCGGACCGACCCCCTCTTCGGCGTCCTGCCGGAACGCTTCGAGGCCTTCCTGGGGCACAAGGAGGCCGTCGCCCGGATGCCCGAGGGCGCGGTGCTGCTCGCCACCGGCGACCGCTGCCCGGTGCAGGGGTTCCGGCTCCGCGAGAACGTCTACGCCACCCAGTTCCACCCCGAGCTCGACGTCGAGGACCTCTGCCTGCGCATCGACGTCTATCGCGAGTACGGCTACTTCGACCCCGACGACGCCGACGAGCTCAAACGCGCCGCGCG
This sequence comes from Nocardioides ferulae, assembly GCF_003660455.1. Taxonomy (GTDB): domain Bacteria; phylum Actinomycetota; class Actinomycetes; order Propionibacteriales; family Nocardioidaceae; genus Nocardioides; species Nocardioides ferulae. Next base: position 149,709 of record NZ_QZVR01000005.1, read on the forward strand.
CCAGGCCACCGTCAGCGAGCCGCCCCGGCTGCTGCGCCGGTTCGCCGAGCTCTACGCCCGCTGAACGCCGCCGCGCCCCGGTCAGCGGTCCGGGTGGGTGGGCGTCGCTGACCCGTCAACGATTCCCGCTGTTTCGCGGCGGGTCGGTGAACGATCGACGACTCGCCGCCTCGCCGGGCTCACGGGCAGCCGCCCGACCGGGGACCGACGAGACGCAGGTCGTCCGAATTCCACCGGACCGGACCCGCCCGATCGGGACCAACGTCCCTCGCCTAGACCCCCGCGCGGTCGCTACGGTCGTACCCAGTCGAAGGGCGTCGTGAGGAGGCCGGCATGGGCGGCGAGAACTACGTGGACGAGGACGTCGTCCGTGAGCTCTCCGAGGAGGAGTGCTGGGGCATGCTCGACCGGCAGGAGTTCGGCCGACTGGCCTTCCACCTGCGCGACGAGGTGCACCTGGTCCCGATCAACTACGCGGTCGACCACGGCACGCTGCTGTTCCGCACCGCCGAGGGCGAGAAGCTGCTCGGCGTGGTGATGCACCACGACGTGGTCTTCGAGGTCGACGAGTACGACGAGCACCAGGCCGCCAGCGTCATCGTGCGCGGCAACGCCCGCCGCCTGGAGGAGGACGAGGCGCACCGCGCCGAGAACGTCCCCCTGCGACCGTGGGTGAGCACACCGAAGTACGACGTCGTCGAGATCACCCCGACGCTGATCACCGGCCGCTCCTTCCGGCTCGACCGGCCCTGGCTGCACCTGCGCCCGGAGGAGTGAGCCGGCGCGGCTGAGGCCGGACTCGTCGCCCATCCGTCACCCCGGGCCGACGAAACTCACGGTTCGCCCACGGAGCTTCGTGGGCCGAACGTGAGTTCCACCGCCTGAGCGGTGAGGCTGCCACCGCGCCGCCCGGCGGGTACCTTTCCCGAGGTGAGCGCACCCGAGCCCTCGACCGGACCGTCCGAACACCTCGACGTCGTCGTCGTGGGAGCCGGGCTGTCCGGCATCGGCGCCGCCTGCCAGCTGCGCGAGCACCACCCACGGCGGCGGATCGCGGTGCTCGAGGGCCGCGAGGTCAGCGGCGGCACCTGGGACCTGTTCCGCTACCCGGGCATCCGGTCGGACTCCGACATGTTCACCTTCGGCTACCGGTGGCGGCCGTGGCCGAGCGACACCGCCCTGGCCGACGGCCCGCTGATCCTCGACTACCTGCGCACGGTCGCCCGCGAACGCGGCGTCGACCGGCTGATCCGCTACCGGCACCGGGTGGTCCGCGCCGCCTGGGACAGCGACACCGCCCGGTGGAGCCTCGAGATCGACCGCGACGGCGAGCGGATCGAGATCACCTGCGACGTGCTGTGGTGCTGCTCGGGCTACTACGACTACGAGTCCGGCCACGCGCCCACCTTCCCCGGCCAGGACGACTTCCGCGGCGAGCTGGTGCACCCCCAGTCCTGGCCCGAGGACCTCGACCACACCGACAAGCGGGTCGTCGTCATCGGCAGCGGAGCCACCGCGATCACGCTGGTGCCGGCCATGGCCGAGCGGGCCGCGCACGTCACGATGCTGCAGCGCTCCCCGACGTACGTCCTCTCCCGTCCCGGGAGCGACCCCGTCGCCCGAGCGCTGAGCAGGCTCCCGCAGCGGGTCACCTATCCGGTGGTGCGCTGGAAGAACATCCTGCAGGCGGTCGCGTTCTACCAGCTCTCGCAGCGGCGCCCCGAGGTCGTGAAGCGGCTGATCCGGGCCGGCACCCGCAAGCAGCTGCCGGCCGGCGTCGACGTCGACGTGCACTTCCGCCCCAGCTACAACCCCTGGGACCAACGGCTGTGCTTCGTGCCGGACGGCGACCTGTTCCGGGCGATGCGCCGGGGCCGGGCCTCGGTGGTCACCGACACCATCGAGACGTTCACCGAGCACGGCATCCGGCTCGGCTCCGGCCGGGAGGTCGAGGCCGACGTGATCGTGACCGCCACCGGCCTGCGCCTGCTGCCGTTCGGCGGCATGGAGCTCGAGGTCGACGGCGAGCCGGTCCGCCTGGAGCAGACCATGGCCTACAAGGCGCTGATGCTCAGCGGCGTCCCCAACTTCGTCTACACGATCGGCTACACCAACGCCTCCTGGACGCTGAAGGCCGACCTGGTCGCCGACTACGTCGTGCGCGTACTGAGCCACCTCGACCGCACCGGACGCCGCGTCTTCGTCGCCGAGAAGGACCCCGCCGTCGGCGAGCGGCCGTTCATGGACTTCCAGTCCGGCTACGTCCTACGGGCCCTCGACCGGCTGCCGAAGCAGGGTGACCGCGCCCCGTGGATGCTGAAGCAGAACTACCTCACCGACGTGCGCACGATCCGGCGCGACCCGGTCGACGACGGGGTGCTGACCTTCCGGTGACGTTTCGCCGTGGCGCACTCCGGTCACCGGAGGGGGGAGCAGGCGGCGCGTCCCGAGCGCCCGCCGCGAACCAACAGGAGGCGCAGATGAGCTTCGGAGACAAGGTCGGCAACAAGCTGGACGACGCCGGCGGCAAGCTCAAGGAGGGCACCGGCAAGGCGACCGACGACGAGGAGCTCCAGGCCGAGGGCAAGGCCGACCAGACCAAGGCCTCGCTCAAGGACGCCGGCGAGCACGTCAAGGACGCCGCCAAGAACGCCAAGGACGGGTTGACCAAGTAGGCGCACCCGGGGGCCGACCTCCGGCAGGACGCGTCTCAGCGCGACTGTCGGGCTTCACGCCCAGGTCGGCACGGCCGAGGTGCGTTCCGGCGCGATCGCGCCGCTCTGCCCGGCCCGGCCCCGGCGCCCAGCTCCACCCAGATTCAACGACCGGCGGGCTCCTGCCCTACAGTGGACCCAGGAGCCCGCCCAGTCTTGCCTCGGGCTCGCGCGCGTTGCCGGATCACACCGGCGCCGCGCTCCTCCGTTCGGAGGCAACGCTTCTTCGCTCCCGCCGCCGGCGGGATCAGCGTGGCGAGACACGCCACCGAGAGATCCCTTCTTGTCTTCTGCAGTGTCTACCCGTCCGTCCACCTCCACCCCGGCGACTCCCGTCGCCCACGCCGCCCGGTCGTTCACCGACCTCGGCGTCCCCGCCGACCTCGCGGCCGTGCTCGCCGAGCGCGGGATCATCGACCCCACCCCGATCCAGGCAGCGACGCTGCCCGACTCGCTCGCCGGCCGCGACGTGCTCGGCCGCGGCCGCACCGGCTCGGGCAAGACCTACGCGTTCCTGCTGCCCCTGGTGGCCCGCCTGGCCGCATCGGGACGGCGTACCGCCCCCGGCGCACCGCGCGCGCTGGTGCTGGCTCCCACCCGTGAGCTGGTCGGTCAGATCCAGGAGTCGCTGGCGCCGCTCGCGGCGGCCGCCGGGCTCACCACGGCCACCGTCTTCGGCGGCGTCGGCCAGAACCCGCAGGTGCAGGGGCTGCGTCGCGGCGCCGACATCGTGCTGGCCTGCCCGGGCCGGCTCGAGGACCTGATCGGCCAGGGCCACTGCACGCTCGGCTCGATCGAGGTCACCGTGCTCGACGAGGCCGACCACATGGCCGACCTCGGCTTCCTCCCCGCGGTACGCCGACTGCTCGACCGGGTGCCCACCGGTCAGCGTCTGCTGTTCTCGGCCACGCTCGACAAGGCCGTCGACGTGCTGGTCAAGCGCTACCTGCGCGACCCGCGCACCCACGAGGCCGACTCGGCCCAGTCGCCGGTCGCGACGATGGACCACCACGTGCTGCACATCAACCGCGAGCACCGCGTCGACGTGCTGGTCGACCTGGCCAGCGCCCCCGGCCGCACGGTGGTGTTCACCCGCACCAAGCACGGCGCCAAGGCGCTGGCCCGCCAGCTCAACCGCAGCGGCGTCCCCGCCGTCGACCTGCACGGCAACCTGAGCCAGAACGCACGGGTGCGCAACATGGAGGCCTTCCACTCCGGCAAGGCCACCACGCTGGTGGCCACCGACATCGCGGCCCGCGGCATCCACGTCGACGACGTCTCGCTGGTCGTGCACGCCGACCCGCCGACCGAGCACAAGGCCTACCTGCACCGCTCGGGCCGCACCGCCCGGGCCGGGGCCGCCGGCACCGTCGTCACGCTGATGACCGACGAGCAGCGCCGCGACGTGCGCGACCTGACCCGCGCCGCGGGCATCAAGCCGACCATCACCAAGCTCGACCGCGCCGCCCACCCGGTGCTCGCCGAGCTGGCCCCCGGCGAGCGCACCCTGGTGCCCGGTGGGTACGTCGCCGACGTGCCGGCCGCGCGTCCCGGCGGCGGCTCGGGTGCGGGCAACGGTGGCGGCAGCCGAGGCGGCTCCGGCTCGGGCCGCAGCCGGTCGCGCGGCCGCGGCCGCTCGGGCTCGGGCAGCGCCTCGTCTGGTTCGACCAAGGCGGGCTCGGGCGCCGGTTCCTCGGGCTCCGGCTCGGGTCGCTCCCGTGGCCGCGGTGGTCGAGGCTCGTCCGGCTCCTCCGGTGGCCACAGCGCCGCGTCGTTCAGCTCCGGGCGCCGCTGACCCACGCTGCTGGGGGCGGGGGATCACCGGATATCCGGTGATTCCCTCGCACCGCACGCGTTGTGCAGCGCGTGAGGAGTGCACGAAGCGCGTGGGGGGAGACGCCCTGGTGCCGCCCGCCCCGACTGCAGTCGACCCGACCGCCCCACCCCGCCGTACGCTCGGCGGGGTGGGTCCGGTCGGGTTGCTGCGTGACGCCCTGGGGCGTGCCGTGCGGCGCGCGCTGTGGGACGTCGTCCCGCGCGACCAGCGCGACACCCCGGCGGCGCTGCGCCGCCGGCAGTGGGTGGTGGCCGCGACCCTCGCCGTCGGCGCGGTCGTGCTGGGGGTCTCGCTCCGGCTCGAACCGGGCAGCGCCTGGTTCTACCCGGCCACGCTGACGCTGGCCGCGGTCTGGGTCGCCGGAGCGCTCGCCTCGGGTCCGCTGCACCTGGGCCGGATCGCCTGGCGCAGCCGCACCGTCCGCCCGGTGCTCACCCCGGTGGTGCTGGCCGTCGCGATGACCGGCGTGTTCACGCTCGGGGCGCTCGTCGTGCGCGAGGTGCCGTGGCTGGCCGAGCGGGTCGAGTCGGTCACCGAGATCGCCGACGCCGGCGCGCTGCCGCTGGTGCTCGCGGTCACCGCGCTCAACGGTGTCGCCGAGGAGCTGTTCTTCCGCGGCGCGGCCTACGCGGCGATCCCGCGGCACCCCGTGCTGTGGACCACGCTGCTCTACGGGCTCACCACGCTCGCCACCGGCAACGCGATGCTCGTCCTCGCCGCCCTGCTGCTGGGCGCCGTGGTCGGCCTCGAGCGGCGGGCTTCGGGCGGCATCCTCGGCCCCGCGCTGACCCACGTCACCTGGTCGGGGTCGATGGTGTTCGTGCTGCCCGCGCTCTTCGCGTGAGCATGACCGAAGCCGAGCGCGCTCAGGACCGCTCGGCCAGCGCCCGCCGCACCGCCTCGGCGTACCCGATCGGGTCGCCCGGCACCAGCTCGCGGATCGCGTCGTCGGTCACCACCACCTCGGTGTCCATCGAGTCGATGAGGTTGCGCCCGGTGGTGACGTCGACGTCGGTGACGAAGGACAGCCAGTACGACGAGAGCCGCGGCGTCAGCACCGGGGCGGTGACGATCGGCACCCGCCGCCCGATCATCACCTCGGCCGCCTGCTGCAGCATCTCCAGGTAGGTGAGCTGGTCGGGGCCGCCCACCTCGAAGACCCGGCCGAAGGCCTCCTCGCGGTCGACGACGCCGGCCAGGTAGCGGATCAGGTCGTCGACGGCGATCGGCTGGGTGCGCGTCGAGGCCCACTTCGGGACCACCATCGCGGGCAGGTTCTTCACCAGCTGCCGGGTCATCTCCCACGAGATGCTGCCGGCACCGACCACGATCGCCGCGCGCAGCACGGTCACCGGCACGCCGCCGGTCGCAAGCAGCCGCTCCACCTCGCGCCGCGACCGCAGGTGGGCGGAGAGTCGGGCGTCGTCGGGCCCGAGGCCGCCGAGGTAGACGATCTGGCGGACGCCGCCGGCCCCGCAGGCCACGGCGAACGCGCGGGCCGCCGCGGCGTCCTTGCGCTCGAAGTCGTCGTCGTCGAGGGAGTGCACGAGATAGATCGCCACGTCGACGCCGGCCAGCGGCTCGGCCAGCGTGCCGGGATCGTGCACGTCGCCGAAGACCGGGTCGGCCGGCCCGGCGTAGTCCTCGGGCCGGCGGGTCATCGCGCGCACCTCGAAGCCGCGCTCGATCAGCGCGGGCACGAGCCGGCGCCCGACGAAGCCGGTGGCGCCGGTCACCAGGACCGTGGTCATGCGCCCACCGTAGGCCGGACCTGGTCGCGGCCGGGCCGTCGTACGCTCCCGGTCACGCCACGGCCCTTTCCGGGCCGGCGAAGGGCGCTGATGTGACCGGCGGCGGATCTCGGCCGATCTCGGTCGCTCCGCGGCGCCCGGTCCCAGCTGTCTCAGCGGGCGCGCTTGGCGATGCCCTCGCGCTTGGTCTCGTCCATGGCGGACTCGTAGGCGGCGACCAGGCTGGCGACCGAGAGCGGCTTGAGCTTCTCGACCACCTCGCGGACCTTCTCCGGCGCCGCCCCGGCCTCCTTGTAGCGCGGCCACACCTGGGTGCGGAACACCTCGTAGAGCTCCTCGGCGATCTGCCGGCCGTGCGCGGCGTAGACGTCGGCGGCGGCGAGCGCGGCCTCGGTCGGGAAGCCGAGGTCGAGCAGCCCCAGCCCGACCGAGAGCTGCTGGGTGGCGACCTCGAACCGGCCGCGCTTGGTGCGCATCGCGATGCCCAGCGCCGCCAGCGTGGCGAGGTCCTCGTCGGTGAGGTCACGGCCGGCACGCCGTTCGAGGTCGGCCCGCGACATCTCGACCGGCAGGTCGCGCGACCACGGGGCGAGCATCGCGCGGTGCATCGCGATGTCCTCGGGGCTGGCGTCGTGCGGGATCCGCCCGACGTACTTGTCGATCGCGGCCAGCGTGAAGCCGTGCCGCTGCAGCTCCTGCACCAGCTCCAGCCGGGCCACGTGGTCGGGGGAGTAGTAGCCCTGCCGGCCGCGCCGGATCGGCGGAGGAACCAGCCCCTTGGTGGTGTAGAAGCGCACGTTGCGCACGCTCATGCCGACGCGCTTGGTCAGCTCGTCGAGCGTCAGCAGCTCGCGCGGTGCGTCGGGCACCGTTCCCACCTCCGTGTTGGCGTTGGTCACGCTGGACCCCCCTTGACCTTGACACTGATGGTGTCACAATCATGGGGCAACTCCCGCACACCACCCGAGGACGGTCATGGCAGAAGCTTTCGTGTACGACCACATTCGTACGCCGCGCGGCAAGGGCAAGCAGACGGGGTCACTCCACGAGGTCAAGCCGGTCGACCTCGTGGTCGGCCTCCTCGACGAGATCAAGACCCGCAACCCCGGTCTCGACCCGCAGGCGGTCGACGACGTGGTGCTCGGCGTCGTCTCGCCGGTCGGCGACCAGGGCGGCGACATCGCCAAGACCGCCGCGCTGAAGGCGGGCTACCCCGACACCGTGGCCGGTGTGCAGCTCAACCGCTTCTGCGCCTCCGGCCTCGAGGCCGTCAACCAGGCCGCGTCGCGGGTGCGTGGCGGCTTCGAGGACCTCATCCTCGCCGGCGGCGTCGAGGGCATGAGCCGGGTGCCGATGGGCTCCGACGGCGGCGCCTGGGCCTCCGACCCGGCCACCGCGCTGGCCACCGGCTTCGTGCCGCAGGGCATCGGCGCCGACCTGATCGCCACCATCGAGGGCTTCTCGCGCGAGGACGTCGACGCGTTCGCCGCGGAGTCCAACCACCGGGCCGCCAAGGCCTGGGCGAACGGCTACTTCGCGAACTCGGTGATCCCGGTCAAGGACCTCAACGGCCTCACCGTGCTCGACCACGACGAGCTGATCCGCCCCGACACCACCGTCGAGAGCCTCAGCGCGCTCAAGCCGAGCTTCGCCCAGATCGGCCGCGACGCGGGCTTCGACGACGTCGCCCTGGAGAAGTACCACTGGGTCGAGAAGATCGACCACGTCCACCACGCCGGCAACTCCTCGGGCATCGTCGACGGCGCCGCGATCATGGCGATCGGCACCGAGGAGGTCGGCAACCGCCTCGGCCTGACGCCCAAGGCGCGGATCATCGCCACCGCCGTCTCCGGCGCGGACCCCACGATCATGCTCACCGGCCCCGCCCCGGCGGCCCGCAAGGCGCTCGCCAAGGCCGGCCTCGAGGCCACCGACATCGACCTCTACGAGATCAACGAGGCCTTCGCCGCGGTCGCGCTGCGGTTCATGAAGGACATGGGCATCACCTCCGAGATCACCAACGTCAACGGTGGCGCGATCGCGATGGGCCACCCGCTGGGTGCGACCGGCGCGATGATCCTCGGCACGCTCGTCGACGAGCTCGCCCGCCGTGACCAGCGCCGCGGCCTGGCCACGCTCTGCGTCGGCGGCGGGATGGGGATCGCGACCATCGTGGAACTGGTCTGACCGAGGAACGAGGTCAGCACCAGTTCACCGATGGTCAACGGTGGACGAGCGAGCGGCAGGGCTGAGCCTGCGAAGCCGTGACCCGCGTGTCGAGACCCGGTGAGGTGCCCGCCAGGGCAACCACCGCCACCGGCCACCGCCACCGGCCCGGCGACGAGGCCGTGACCCCCCGCTGAGCCACCGGCGACCGATCGCCACCCCCCACCCCACGCCCCCGGCGTACCCCGAACTCTTCTCCGGCACTTTCGAGCAAGGACTCAAGGACTTCCATGAGCGAGACCCAGACCCAGACCGCCGTCCGCTACGAGCGCGACGCCGACGGCATCGTCACCCTCACCCTCGACGACCCGACGTCGAGCGCGAACACGATGAACGACCTCTACAAGGCCGGCATGGCCGCGGCCATCGACCGGCTCTACGCCGAGGTCGACGACGTGCGGGGCGTGATCATCGCCAGCGCGAAGAAGACCTTCTTCGCCGGCGGCAACCTCAAGAGCATGGTGCAGGCGACCAAGGACGACGCCGCCGACGTCTTCGCGATGGCCGAGGCGATCAAGGCGGACCTGCGCCGCCTGGAGAAGTTCCCCCGCCCCGTGGTGGCCGCGATCAACGGCGCCGCACTCGGCGGCGGCTTCGAGATCTGCCTGGCCTGCAACCACCGCGTCGCCGTGGACGACCGCAAGGTCGAGGTGGGCCTGCCCGAGTCGAGCCTGGGCCTGCTCCCCGGCGGCGGCGGCGTGACCCGCGTCGTCCGGCTGCTCGGCCTGCAGCAGGGCCTGATGGACGTGCTGCTGCCCGGCACCCGCTTCAAGGCCGCCCAGGCCGCCGAGAAGGGCCTGGTCGACGAGCTGGTCGCGAGCCAGGACGAGCTGCTTCCCGCCGCGAGGGCGTGGCTGACCGCGAACGCCGACGACCCGGACGCCGCGGTCAACCCGTGGGACCGCAAGGGCTACAAGATGCCCGGCGGCACCCCGAAGTCGCCGGCGCTCGCGCAGTTCCTGCCGGCCTTCCCGGCGCTGCTGCGCAAGCAGACCAAGGGTGCCGTCTACCCGGCGCCCCGGGCGATCCTGTCCGCGGCCGTCGAGGGCGCCCAGGTCGACTTCGACACCGCCTCGCGCATCGAGTCGCGCTACCTGACCAACCTGATCGTCAACCAGGGCGCGAAGAACATGATCCAGGCGTTCTTCTTCGACCTGCAGGCGATCAACGCCGGCTCGCTGCGCCCGCAGGGCATCGAGCCGTTCAAGGCCACGAAGGTGGGCGTGCTCGGCGCCGGCATGATGGGCGCCGGCATCGCCTACGTGTGCGCCAAGGCCGGCATGCAGGTCGTGCTCAAGGACGTCGCGGTCGAGAACGCCGAGAAGGGCAAGGCCTACAGCGAGAAGATCCTCGCCAAGCAGATCGCCAAGGGCCGCTCCACGGAGGAGAAGATGGCCGAGCTGCTCTCGCGGATCACCGCGACCGCCGACGCCGCCGACCTGGCCGGCTGCGACCTGGTCATCGAGGCAGTCTTCGAGGACCCGGCCCTGAAGGCCAAGGTGTTCGCCGAGATCGCCCCGCACGTCAACCCCGACGCGCTGCTGTGCTCGAACACCTCGACGCTGCCGATCACCGAGCTGGCCTCCGGTGTCGACCGGCCCAAGGACTTCATCGGCCTGCACTTCTTCAGCCCCGTCGACAAGATGCCGCTCGTCGAGATCATCCGCGGCGCGGAGACCTCCGACGAGGCGCTGGCCAAGGCCTACGACGTGGTCCAGCAGATCCGCAAGACCCCGATCGTGGTCAACGACAGCCGCGGCTTCTACACCTCGCGGGTGATTGGCACCCAGGTGATGGAGGGTCTCGCGCTGCTCGCCGAGGGCTGCCACCCGGTCTCGATCGACCGCGCCGCAACCCAGGCGGGCTACCCGGTGGGTCCGCTGCAGCTGACCGACGAGCTCAACATGGAGCTGATGGTCAAGATCCAGAAGGCCAACGCCGAGGCCGCTGCCCGCGAGGGTCGCGAGTGGGTGCCGAGCGCGGGTGAGCAGGTCGTCGCGAAGATGATCGAGCTCGGCCGCCCCTCGCGGCTGAAGGGCGCGGGCTTCTTCGACTACGACGAGAACGGCCAGCGGCAGGGTCTGTGGAAGGGCCTGGCCGAGGCGTTCCCGGTCGCCGAGGAGCAGGTGCCGCTGCAGGACATGAAGGACCGGATGCTGGTCATCGAGGCCCTCGAGACCGCGAAGTGCTTCGAGGAGGGCGTGATCACCTCGGCCGCGGCGGCCAACATCGGCTCGATCATGGGCATCGGCTTCCCGCCCATGACCGGCGGCGCCGCGCAGTTCATGCTCGGCTACGAGGGTGCCGACGGCGAGATCGGCCTGGCCGCGTTCGTCAAGCGTGCCGACGAGCTCGCTGACGCCTACGGCGACCGGTTCCGCCCCACGGCGTACCTGCGTGACATGGCCGCCAAGGGCGAGTCCTTCCCGGCGTGATCCCCTCGCGCTGACCTGCCACTCGTGGTGGTGTTCGGGGCGCTGACCTGCCACTTGTGGTGGTGTTCGGGGCGCTGACCTGCCACTTGTGGTGGTGTTCGGGGCGCTGACCTGTCACTCGTGGTTGCGTTCACGACCCCGACCCGTCACGTGTGGTCACGGTCGACCGATCGACCCGCCACCTCCCGTCGCACGGAGGTGGCGGGTCGTGCCGTTCATGGCAGCCATCGGGCACCACACGTGGCAGGTCACCCGTCGCTGCGTCGCCAGAAGTGGCGGGTCGGCGCCCCCTGGGCAACCGCGAGTGGCGGGTCGGCGTCCCCTGACCAACCACGAGTGACGGGTCAGCGTCCCCTGGCCAACCACGAGTGGCGGGTCAGCGCGGGTCGACGGCGCAGGAGGTCTGGGCGGCCGCGAGCCGGGTCAACGCCGGGCCGTCCCAGGTGCCGGTGAGCGTCTCCACGAGGGCGGCCTCGAGGTCGGAGTCGGAGAGCGCGGCGCGCAGGCACCCGGCGTACGCCTCGGCGTCGGCCGCGCCCTTGCTCGCCGCGACCTGCGCCCGCGCCGACTCCTCGGCGAAGTCGGTGCAGGCCAGCTGGGCCCGGGCCCACGGCACCGCGAGCTCCTCCGTCAACGCAGGCAGCTCGGCGACCACGGCGTACGACGAGTCGAGCACGCCCGCCTCCCGCAGGTCCGCCAGGTCCACCTCGTCGGTGAGCGCTTCGGCGAAGCAGTTGCCGGCCGTGATGTCGCGCTCGACGGCATGGTCCCCGGCGAACATCGCCGCGAGCCCGGAGCGCACCGTCGAGAGCCGTGCCTCCGGCTCGGAGTCGTCCTCGCCCGAGCAGCCCGCCAGGAAGGCGCTCGCCGCGAGCGCGACCACCGCCACGGCCGCACGGCCGGAGCGAACGGAGGAGCGCGGCGGGTGCACGCCCAGCATCCTGGCACCGCGCCCGCCCGGCGGCCACCGCCGACCGCGGTGTTCTCCGTGACTGAGACGCCTTGTGCGGGGCGCCAACCACGACCGGCCACACCCTAGGGTGTGCAGCCATGGACCTCTCGCCCTCGCCCCGCGCGGCCGACCTCACCGCCCGGGTGCGCGCCTTCCTCGCCGAGGAGGTCGACCCCGTCGAGTCGGCCTACCACGACGAGCTCGCCGCCCGCCGGGCCGGCGCCGGCGACCCGTGGCAGCCGCTGCCGGTGCTCGAGGAGCTCAAGGCGAAGGCCCGGGAGCGGGGGCTGTGGAACCTCTTCCTGCCCAAGGAGCACGCCGGTGAGTACGCCGCGCGGTTCGGCACCGACGGCGGCGAGGGGCTGACCAACGTCGACTACGCGCCGCTGGCCGAGGCGATGGGCCGTTCCGCGATCGCGCCGCTGGTGATGAACTGCAACGCGCCCGACACCGGCAACATGGAGGTGCTGCTGCGCTACGGCTCCGAGGCGCAGCGCCGTGACTGGCTCGAGCCGCTGCTCGACGGCCGGATCCGGTCGGCCTTCGCGATGACCGAGCCCGGCGTCGCCTCCTCCGACGCCACCACGATGGAGGCCACCGCGGTCGTCGACGGCGACGAGGTCGTGGTCGACGGCCGCAAGTGGTGGTCGACGGGCGTGGGGCATCCCGACTGCGCGATCTTCGTGTTCATGGGCGTCACCGACCCCGACGCGGACCGGCACCACCGGCACTCGATGGTGCTGGTGCCGCGCGACACCCCGGGCGTGCGGATCGAGCGGCTGCTGCCGGCGATGGGCCACTTCGACGAGCCGCTCGGCCACGGCGAGGTCTCCTTCACCGACGTGCGGGTCCCGGCGGCCAACATCATCGGCGGCCCCGGCCGGGCCTTCGAGATCGCCCAGGGCCGGCTCGGCCCGGGCCGGGTGCACCACTGCATGCGGCTGATCGGTCTGGCCGAGCTGGCGCTCGAGCTGGCCTGCAAGCGGGCGCTCGAGCGCACCGCGTTCGGCAAGCCGCTGGCCAACCTCGGCGGCAACCGCGAGCGCATCGCCGACGCCCGGATCGCGATCGACTCCGCGCGCCTGCTGGTGCTCGACGCCGCCTGGAAGCTCGACCAGGGAGGCCCCCTCAACGCGCTGTCGGAGGTCGCCGCGATCAAGGTCGCGGTGCCGAACATGGCCCAGCAGGTCATCGACTTCGCCATCCAGGTGCACGGCGGCGCGGGCCTGTCGGAGGACTTCCCGCTCGCCGGCGCCTTCACCGCGGCCCGGGCGCTGCGGCTGGCCGACGGGCCCGACGAGGTGCACCGCGGGATGGTCGCGCGGCTCGAGCTCGGCAAGTACGGAGCCCGGCGATGACCGGCGCGACTCCCGGCCCCGCGACCGGCGAGCGGGTGCTCGTCACCGGAGCCGCGAGCGGCCTCGGCGCCGCCCTCGCGGCGGCGTGGGAGGCGCGCGGGGCGCGCGTGCTGCGCACCGACCGGGTCTCGGCAGTCTCGACCACCGGGGGCGGCTCGACCACCGGCCACGTGCTGCGCCTCGACGTCACCTCCGACGACGACTGGGCCGCCGCGCTGGACCACGTCGAGGCCACCTGGGGCGGCCTCGACGTGCTGGTCAACAACGCCGGTGTGGCCGGGGGCGGCCGGCTCGACGTGGCGCCGATCGACGAGTGGCGGTGGATCACCGAGATCAACCTGTTCGGAGCGGTCCGCGGCACCCGCACCTTCACCCCGCTGCTCAAACGCCAGGGCTCGGGCCGGATCGTCAACATCGCCTCGCTGGCCGGCCTGGTCCACCCCGCCGGGATGGCCTCCTACAACGCCACCAAGGCCGCGGTGGTCGCGCTGACCGAGACCACCGGCCACGAGCTGGCCGCCTTCGGCGTCACCGCGCACGCCGTCTGCCCGTCGTACTTCCGCACGAGCCTGGTCGACTCGCTGCGCGACTCCCCGGCGGAGGACGCCGCGCTCACCGGCGTGGTCGCCCACCTCGTGGAGAGCTCGCCGTTCAGCGCCGACGACATCGCGGCGGCGGTGCTCGAGGCGCTCGACCGGGGCGAGGAGCTGATCCTGCCCGACCAGCCGGCCCGCGACGCCTACGCGCTCAAGCAGGCCGACCGGGCGGCGTACGACGTCGTGATGCGGCGGCAGGCCGCCAAGCTGCACCGGATGGCGGGGGCGGACCTCCCACCGGACCCGGACCGAGCCGACCCCACGAAGGAGACACGGTGACCCAGGCCGACCGCGACGCCGGCAACCCGGCCAAGCAGGTGCGCGAGGAGGACGCGTTCGACGTCGAGGCGGTGGCCGCCTGGTTGCGCGAGAACGCCACCGCGTTCGCCGACGACCTCGCCGGCACGCCCGAGGTGCGCCAGTTCCCCGGCGGGGCGTCGAACCTGACCTACCTGCTGCGCTACCCCGATCGCGACCTGATCCTGCGGCGCCCGCCGGCCGGCACCAAGGCCGCGGGCGCGCACGACATGGGCCGGGAGTTCCGCATCCAGTCGGCGCTGAAGCCGGTCTTCGCCCTGGTGCCGACGATGGTCGGGCACTGCACCGACGACGCGGTGATCGGCTCGGAGTTCTACGTGATGGAGCGGCTCGAGGGCACGATCCCCCGCAAGGACCTGCCCTGGGACCTGCCGCAGGAGCAGATCTCCGCGCTGTGCCGCAACGCGTGGGACGTGCTGGTCGACCTGCACTCGGTCGACGTCGCCGCGGTGCCCGACCTGGCCGCGCTCGGCCGCGGACCCGGATACGTGGAGCGGCAGGTGTCGGGCTGGACCGGGCGCTTCGAGCGCGCCCGCACCGACGACACCGGCGACTGGAGCGACATCACCACCTGGCTGGCGCAGCAGCAGCCGGCCGACGTCGACCAGCGGCTGATCCACAACGACTTCCGCCTCGACAACCTGGTGCTCGCGCCCGGTGACCGCACCCGCGTGGTCGGCGTCCTCGACTGGGAGATGGCCACCGTCGGCGACCCGTTGATGGACCTCGGCGGCGCGCTCGCCTACTGGGTGCAGCGCGACGACGACGAGTTCTTCCAGATGTTCAGCCGGCAGCCCTCGATGCTGCCCGGCATGATGACCCGCGCCGAGATCGTGGAGCGCTACTGCGCCCGGATGGGCTACTCGGTGACCGCCGACCAGTGGCGCTTCTACGAGGTGTTCGGGCTGTTCCGGCTGGCGGTGATCGCCCAGCAGATCTGGTTCCGCTACTTCCACAAGCAGACCACCAACGAGGCGTACGCCGTGTTCGGCCCGGCGGTGGGCTACCTCGAGACCCGCTGCCGCCGGCTGATCGCCGGCTGAGGGCGCGCGCGTGGGAGTGGTGCTGCTGGTCCGGCACGGCCAGGCCTCGTTCGGGGCCGACGACTACGACGTGCTGTCCGAGACCGGGTGGGCGCAGGGGCGGCTGCTGGGGGAGTGGCTGGCCGCCCGCGGCGTCGCCCCCGACGTGGTGGTGCGCGGCGACATGCGCCGCCACCGGGAGACCGCGGAGAGCCTGCTCGCCGGCGCCGGCTGGGAGACCCCGCTGGAGGTCGATGCCGGCTGGGACGAGTTCGACCACCTCGGCGTGGTCGCGGCCGACGCGGCGCTGCACGGCCCGGCCGGGGAGCTGCCCCACGACCGCCGGGAGTTCCAGCGGCTCTTCGAGCAGGCCACGGCGCGGTGGGCCGCGGCCGAGGAGGGCGTCGCCTATCCCGAGACGTACGCCGGGTTCGTGGCGCGGGTGCGCGGGGCGCTGGGCCGCGCCTGCGCCCGGGCCGGCAAGGGCGGCACGGTCGCGGTGGTGACCTCGGGCGGTCCGATCGCGGCGGCGGCCGCGGCGCTGGTCGACCCGACCGGGGACGACCAGGCGGTCACCGCGCGGCTGTGGAGCCGGTTCAACACCGTGGTGGTGAACTCCTCGCTCACGCGGGTCGTGGTCGGCTCGACCGGCGCCCGGCTGCTGACCTTCAACGAGCACCCGCATCTGGAGGGTGAGCACCTCACCTATCGCTGAGCGGCGGGAGTGCAGGCGCTTGCGGCTTCACGACATCGGCCGGGGCCGCCTCAACCGGAGCGTCGCGCCCGCCCGGCCCGCCACCCGCGCCAGGCGGCCCGGACCCCCGAGGTGAGCAGCACCACCCACAGCGCGAGCCAGCAGCCGGCACCGACCACGAGGCCCACGACCAGCCCGACACCGCCGGCGACCCACCAGCCCACGGCCGCGGGCACCACGAACAGCACGGCCTGGACCAGCACGAACAGCGAGTCCTCGACGAGGTCGCGGCCCATCTGCCGCAGCCAGCCGACCTGCTCCTCGCCGCGGCCGCGGCCGGCGCCCAGGTCGTCGAGGTGCGCGCGCGTCTCGGCGTCCCGCTGCTCGCGACTCTTCCGCTCCCGCGCTGCCATGGGCGACAGTGTGCCGCGCCGTCCCGTGCCGCGGACCGGGACCTCGGGTGACGAGGGCGGCGGGGGCTGCGAGGGTGGCGACCGTGCAGGTGGGGATGACGCTCCCGGTGATGGAGCCCGACGTGTGGGCCGACGGCGCCACGACGCTCGAGGCGTGGACGCGAGCCGTCGACGAGGGCCCGTTCTCGTCGGTGTGCTTCGGCGAGCGGATGGCCTTCGACAACCCGGAGACCCTCACGCTGCTCGGCGCCGTCGCGGCGTGGACGAGCCGGGTGCGGATCGCGACCACCGTGGTGGTGCCGCAGCTGCACGACCCCGTGATGCTGGCCAAGGCGCTGGCGACCGGCGACCAGCTGTGCGGGGGCCGGCTCAGCGTCGGGCTGGGGGTGGGCGGTCGCGAGGAGGACTACCGCGCCGCCGGTGCCGACTGGTCCACGCGGACCATGGCCGGCCTGGCCGAGCGGGCCGCGGTGATGCGGCGGGTCTGGGCCGGCGAGCGGGTCACCGAGGCGCAGCGCCCGGTCGGGCCGCCTCCGGCGCAGCCGGGCGGCCCCGAGCTCCTGGTCGGCAGCACCGGCCCGCGCACGATCCGCAGCTCGGCCGCCTGGGCCGACGGCCTGGCCGGGATCACCCTCGACCTCGACCCAGCGGGGGTGGCCGCCCAGTTCGACCTCGTGCGTGAGGCGTGGCGCGAGGCCGGCCGCCCCGAGCCGCGGCTGACGACGTCGTTCTGGTTCGCCCTCGACGACGGCGACGGCTCCGCTCGAGACCAGGTGCACCGCCACCTGCGGCACTACATGAACTGGATCCCCCAGCGGTACGTCGACGCGATGGCGCCCGCGACCGGCTTCGCGGGCACTCCCGCCGAGCTGCGCGTGACGCTCGACCGGTTCGCCGACCTGGGTGCCGACGAGGTGCAGCTGATCCCGACCGGAGCGGCTCTCGACCAGGTCGCGCGGGTGGCCGACCTGCTGGCCTGAATGCCGGCCTGACGCGGACCCAGCACCGGCGGCGACAACCTTCCGTCGCCGGCCGGCGTCCCAGGAGCATGGTGAATCTCGGGATGAGGACACGTTCGCGGCTGCCGGCGCTCACGGCGGTGCTCACCGGTGTGCTCGTGGCCGCCGTGGTCGTGGCGCTCGCGCTGGTGCCGGGCTGGATGCGCGCCGAGGGCGACGAGCAGACCGGCGGGGCAGCGGCGCCGACCGTGACGCCCGCGGCTCCGACCGACTCCGCGGAGCCGGCGCCGGACAGGCAGCGGTCGAAGGTGCGTCGGCCCCCCGGATCGGGCTCGGTGCCGCTGCCGGGCGGCGGGCGACTGATCGGCACCTGGGAGGACGGACGCGTGCTCGGCGAGGTCGTGGTGCTGGGCCGCGTCGGCGAGCACGAGCAGGTCCTCTACGCGGCCCGGCCCGGGTCCGAGACGGCGGGGGCGGGCGCCGACTACGTGGCGACCGGGGTGCGGGTCGGCGACCGCATCCTGCGCACGATCCTCGCGCTGCGACCGGAGGCGGAGGAGGCGCGCGACGGCATGGACCTCTACGGCGGGAACGTGCTCGGCGAGCGCGGACCCGACGGGCTCGTGGCCGGCGGTGACTATCTGCTCCTGGGCGCGGTGCCCGGCGAGGCCCGGGTCCGGATCGAGGCTCCGGGTGAGGCGGACCGCGCGGTGACGGGAGCCAGCGGCACGGTGCTGCCCGGCTACACGGTCTTCCACGACTCCGGCGACTGGCGGGCCGCCTGGGACCAGGTCCAGCTGGCGCCTCTCGTCGTGACCACCGACGCCGGCCACCGGGTGCTGGTGCGGGAGCTCAGCTGGACGGGCTGACCGGGCGGGAGCCGCAGCCTCACATCAGCTTCTTGAACAGCCCCAGCGGCGCGTGCTTCATCACCACCGACAGCGGTGCCCACGGCAGCGGCGGCACGCAGGCGGAGCCCTTCTCGGCGACGATCGCGTCGACCATCGCCCGCACGCCCTTCTCGGTCGAGACCATCATCTTGGTCTTCTGGGCGACGTGCTCGTTCATCTCCGAGGCGATGTAGCCGGGGTAGAGCACGGTGACCTTCACGCTCTCGCCCAGCTTCTTGCCGTGCAGCTCGTTGCGCAGCCCCTCGGCGAGCCAGGCGGCGCCCACCTTCGTGGCGGCGTACGTCGTCATGGTCTTGGGCATGCCGCGCATCGCCGACATCGAGGAGACCATCACCAAGTGGCCGGCCTGCTGGTCGCGGAAGACCTCCATCGCGGCCTCGGTCTGCGCGAGCGCGCCGACGAAGTTGGTCATCGCGGTCTCGCGGTTGGCCTCGAAGCCGCCGGTGCCCAGCGGGGCGCCCTTGCCGAGGCCGGCGTTGACCACGATCCGGTCGAGCCGGCCGAACAGGGCGCGGAACTCGCGGAACACCTCGAACACCCGGTCGTGGTCGTTGACGTCCATCGCGAGGTACTCCACCCGCCGGCGGGGGTGGGCGGCGGTGATCTCGACGGCGAGCTCCTGGAGCCGGTCGGTGCGCCGGGCGCACAGCGCGAGGTCGTAGCCCTTCGCGGCGAACTGGCGGGCCATCTCGGCGCCGAGGCCGGACGAGGCGCCGGTGATCAGGATCGTCTTCGGGGAGGACTCGCGGGGCTCGCTCATGCGCGGCAGTGTGCCCGACCGGTGTGCGGCACCGGGCGTGAGGGCGGGTCGTGTGCCCCACGAAGCGCCATGGCGCGTCTGCAGGCACGGTTCCTGAGGAGGCGAGGGACGAGCCGTCTCGAAGGGCACGACCAGCGGGGCGACGGGGGGTGTGCATACGTGGTATACATACCCGGTATTCACGGCCGGCTCGGAGCCGTGACCCACGACGAGGGGGCACCGATGTCGGTGAAGCAGGCGCTGCTGGCGCTGTTGGAGCAGGAGCCGATGTACGGCTACCAGCTCCGCGCGGAGTTCGAGCAGCGCACCGGCGCGACCTGGCCGCTCAACGTCGGTCAGGTCTACACGACGCTGACCCGGCTCGAGCGCGACGGCCTGGTCGCAGGTGCCGGCTCCGACGACGAGGGGCACGTGGTCTACCGGATCACCGACACCGGCCGCGCCGAGGTGGCGACCTGGTTCACCACCCCGGTCAACCGCACCCAGCCGCCTCGTGACGAGCTCGCGATCAAGCTCGCCCTCGCGGTGACCGTGCCCGGCGTCGACGTCGGCACGGTGATCCAACAGCAGCGCAGCGCCACGATGGCGGCGCTCCAGGACTACACCCGTCTCAAGCGCAGCGGCCGCGCCCCCGCGTCGAGCGACGGCGCCGATCTCGCCTGGACCCTCGTGCTCGACTCGCTGGTCTTCGCCGCCGAGGCCGAGATCCGGTGGCTCGACCACTGTGAGGCGAGGGTCCGCCGGGCCGCGGTCGAGCGGGCGGCGCAACAACGGCCCGGTACGCCGAGCGAGGGCGCCGCGGCGCCGCGCCCGAGCGGGGCGACGTCGTGACCCGCGTCGGCCAGACCGACGGCGCGCCGCTGCTGGCGGTGACCGAGGCAGCCCTCCTGCATCGCGCCGAGGAGCGCTGGCTCGACACCGCCCGGGCCCGGCTGCGCGCCGCCGGTCCGCGTCCGCGGCGCCGCGGCGACCGGCTCGAGGGTCGGGAGGTGGCACGATGACGCGGAGCACCGACGTGCTGCAGCTGACCGGAGTCACCCGGGTGCACGGGGAGGGCGCGACCGCGGTGCGGGCGCTGCACTCGGTGTCGTTCATCGCCTCGGCCGGCGAGCTGGTCGCGGTGATGGGCCCCTCGGGCTCCGGCAAGTCGACCCTGCTGACCCTCGCCGGCGGTCTCGACACCCCCACCGAGGGCACCGTCGCCGTCGAGGGCCGGGACCTGGGCTCGCTGCGCCAGGCCGAACTGGCCCGGATGCGGCGCACCTCGATCGGCTACGTCTTCCAGGACTTCAACCTGATCCCCGCCCTCACCGCCGCGGAGAACGTCGCGATGCCGCTGGAGCTCGACGGCGCCCGCACCCGCAAGGCGAGAGACGCGGCCCGCACGGCCCTGGAGGAGGTCGGCATCGGTGACCTCGCCGACCGGTTCCCCGACCAGATGTCCGGCGGCCAGCAGCAGCGGGTCGCGATCGCCCGCGCGGTCGTCGGCGAGCGCCGCCTGATCCTGGCCGACGAGCCCACGGGCGCCCTCGACACCGAGACCGGCGAGGAGATCCTGCGGCTGCTGCGCGCCCGCTGCGACGCCGGTGCCGCCGGGGTGCTCGTCACCCACGAGGCCAGGCACGCCGCCTGGGCCGACCGGGTGGTCTTCCTGCGCGACGGCGTCGTGGTCGACGAGACCGGCTCGTCCCCGGTCGACGCGCTGCTCGAGCCGGGCCTGACCCGATGAGCGTCTCCGGCGGCCGGTTCACCCACTGGTGGACCGGCTGGCGGCTCGCGCTCCGGGTCGCCGCGCGCGACGCCCGCCGGGCCCGGGGCCGCAGCATCCTGGTGCTGGTGATGATCGCGCTGCCGGTGCTCGCGGTCACCGCGGCCGACGTGGTGATCAGCACCGCCGAGGTCAACGCCGCCGAGGGCCTCGACCGGCGGCTGGGAGCCGCCGATGCGCGGGTGATCTCGCAGAACGCCGCCGACGTCGTGGAGTACCAAGCGCCCGACCCCGACGACGGTCTCGCCTACGGCGGGCGTCGCGACGGCAGGCGGCCCACTCTCGAGGACGTCACCGACGTGCTCGGCGGGGGCCGGCCGGCCGTGTCGGTGCGTGACGGGGTCCGCCGGGTGCGCACCGACGCCGGGGTGGCGACGGCGATGGCCGTGGAGACCGATCTCGCCGACCCGCTCACCGACGGCCTGGCCCGGCTGACCGAGGGGCGGTGGCCGCGAGCCGACGACGAGGTGGTGGTCAACCAGGCGCTCCTCGACCGTGGCTCGCAGCTGGGCGGCGAGCTCGAGCTGGTGACCGTCGGTGCCGACGACACGCGCACCATCGTCGGCACCGCCGAGTCGACCATCTTTCGTGACCAGCCGTTCGTCGCCGCCGGGCCCGGGGCGCTCGGGCTGCCGCAGTCGGGCCGCGACGAGTGGCTGCTGGGCGGCGGACCGGTCAGCTGGAGCCAGGTCCTCGACCTCAACCGCCTCGGGTTGCTCGTGCTCTCGCGAGCCGTCGTGCTCGACCCGCCCGCCTCCACGATGGCCGACGAGTACACCGGCAGTGACGACGCCGCCGCGGCGGTCCTCGCCCTGGTCGTGGCGATGGTGCTGCTCGAGGTGGTGCTGCTGGCCGGCCCTGCCTTCGCGGTCGGCGCCAAGCGGCAGACCCGCACCCTGGCGCTGATGGCGGCCAGTGGCGGCAGCCCGCCCCAGGCGCGTCGGGTGGTGCTGGGCAGCGCGATCGTCCTCGGCGGGCTGGCCTCGCTCGGCGGGGTCGGGCTCGGCATCGGCTTGGGCTGGGCGCTGCTGCCGCTGGCTCAGCGGTTCAGCGGCGAGTGGTTCGGCCCGTTCCAGGTGCCGTGGCTCCAGCTGGCCGGCATCGCCTCGTTCGGCCTGGTGAGCGCTCTGCTGGCGGCCCTGGTGCCGGCCTGGATCGCCTCGCGCCAGGACGTGGTGGCGGTGCTCGGCGGACGGCGGGGGGACCGTCCGCCGAGCCGCCGGTCGCCGCTGCTCGGGCTGCTGGTGCTCGGCGCCGGCGTGGCCGGGTCGGCGTACGGCGCCCGGGCGGACCAGAACGGCGAGGCCGTCATCGCCGCCTCCGCCGTGGTCGCGGTGCTCGGCATGATCGCGCTGGTGCCGGTGGTCGTCGCCGCCGTCGCGCGCGTCGCCGGGCGGCTGCCCCTGCCGGTGCGGTACGCCGCGCGCGACGCGGCCCGGCACCGCACCCGGACGGTGCCGGCGGTGGCCGCGGTGGCGGCCACCGTGGCCGGTGTCGTGGCGCTGGGGATCGCCGTCACCAGCGACGAGGCCGAGAACCGGGGGGAGTACACCGCCTCCCTCCCCGCCGGCATGGGCAGTGTGACCGCCACCTCCGGCGCGCCGCCGGACTGGGCGGCGATGCGGCGCGCGGCCGAGGCGCAGGTGCCGGACGCCACGGTCATCGACATGCGAGGGGTGCGCGAGGGTGCCCGGGGATGGACCGACCTGCGCTTCCGCCACGACGACGGTGCGGTGCGGCTGTCGGGCTGGGGGTCGACCATGGGGTCGTCGATCCTGGTCGGTCCGGCAGCGCTTCCCGTCGCCCTGCCGGACCAGCCGGCGACGACGTGGCAGCGCGCCGAACGGGTCCTGGCCGACGGCGGCGTGCTGGTGTTCGGTGCTGAGCCGGCGACCGGCGTCGACCGGCTCACGGTCAAGGCCGCCGTGCATCCTCCGCGCGGCCGCGCCGAGCGCACCTCGGCGGTGGCGCCGGCGCTCGTCGTGCCGGTCACGAACGGCTACGCGCCGTTCCGGGCCGTCCTCTCCGACGAGCTCGCGCAGGAGCTCGGGCTGACGGTCTCCCCGGTGGGGCTGCTGGTCGACGGCGACCTCGCGCCCGCCGACGAGGAGCGGCTGTCCGACGCGGTCGGTGAGGTCAGCGCCCGCGCGGACGTCTACGTCGAGCGCGGCTACCAGACGCCCGACGAGACCGTGATCGTCCAGCTGGTGCTGGCCGGGCTCGGCGCGCTGCTGATGCTCGGCGGCACCCTCACCGCCACGTTCCTCGCGCTCTCCGACGCCCGCCCCGACCTGGCCACCCTCGCGGCCGTGGGCGCCGGGCCCCGCACCCGCCGCGCGGTCGCAGCCGCGTACGCCCTCGTCGTCGGCCTGGTGGGTGCGGTCCTCGGTGCCGCGGTCGGGTTCGTGCCCGGCATCGCGGTCACCTTCCCGCTGACCGGACGGGGCTGGACCGACGCGGGGCAGGCCGAGGGGCACTACCTCGACGTGCCCTGGCTGCTGGTGTTGGGCGTGGTCGTGGCGCTGCCGTTGCTCACCGCGGCGATCGTGGGCCTGGCCGCCCGGTCGCGGCTGCCGTTGGCGTCGCGGCTCGACTGACGGCTCTCGCAGCCGGTCGCGAGCGGGGCTCGGGGCAGCCACCTTTGGACAACGATTCACAACTTGCTCCCTCAGGGTGCTTGACGGCCCGGCCCCGGAGCCCTTGGGTGAACTCACCAGACCCACGCGACTGCGCCGAGGGGGGCGGCCGCCGCGTGGACCCAGCAGAGGGAGAAGGAAGCGTGTCCAATCGTTCCCCGAGGTCACGGGTGGCCCGCCGCCACGTCGGCCTCGTCTCGGCGGGGGTGGTCGTCGCCGGCCTGCTCGCCGGCAGCCCCGCCGCCACCGCGGCCGAGCCCACACCCGACTCCGCCACGGAGTCGCCCGCCACCCGGGCGACGCCGTCGCGGTTCAGCGACGGTCGCTACGTCGTCGTCCTGCGCCAGCCCGGCAGCACCCGCGCCGGCGCCACCCGCGCCGCCTCGGGCCAGTCCTTCCGGGCCGACTCCGACGCGGTCCGTGCCTACGAGCGGCGGCTCCGGGTCAGCCACGACCGGATCGCCGACGAGGTCGGCACCGACGTGGCGACCCACTACACGACCGCGCTGAACGGCTTCGCCGCCGACCTGACCACCGAGCAGGCCGTCGAGCTGTCCTCGGACCGCCGGGTGCTGTTGGTCGAGCGCGACCAGCTGCGCTACGGCGACACCTGGAACACCCCCGAGCTGCTCGGTCTCTCCGGCAAGAAGGGCGTCTGGGCACGCTACGGCGGCCAGAAGCGGGCCGGCGCGGGCACGGTGGTCGGCATCCTCGACTCCGGCATCTGGCCCGAGTCGGAGTCGTTCCGCGGCAAGCCGCTGACCGAGCGTCCCCAGACCAAGTGGGACATCTCCCGCCAGGGCGGCGTGATCCGGGTCGAGAAGGCCGACGGCGGTGTGTTCACCGGCTCCTGCGAGGCAGGCGACGAGTGGACCGCCGATGACTGCAACACCAAGCTGGTCGGCGCCCGCCACTACGCCGACGGCCTGCTCGCCGGCGGCGGCGAGATCATCGAGAGCGACTGGCTCTCGCCGCGTGACGGCAACGGCCACGGCACCCACACCGCCTCCACCTCGGCCGGCGCGATCGTGACGGGCGTCCAGGTCGAGGACGTGGAGTTCGGCACCGCCACCGGCATGGCGCCCGGTGCCCGGATCGCCGCCTACAAGGTGCTCTGGGCCACCGAGGACGGCCGCGCCTCCGGCACCACCAGCGACATCGTCGCCGCCATCGACGACGCGGTCTCCGACGGCGTCGACGTCATCAACTTCTCGATCTCCGGCGCGCTCGACACCGTCCTGGACGCCACCGAGATCGCCTTCGAGGGTGCGGCCGAGGCCGGGATCTTCACCGCGGCGTCGGCCGGCAACAGCGGGCCCGACGCCTCGACGGTGGCGCACAACAGCCCCTGGCTGACCACGGTCGCCGCGGCGACCCACTTCAACTTCGAGAACACCGTGGTGCTCGGCAACGGCGAGAAGTTCGCCGGCGCCTCGATCGCCAACCGGCCGCTGCCCTCGAGCCCGCTGGTCACCGCCGAGGCCTCCGTGGTCGACGGCGGCGACGCCGCCGACGCCGCGCTCTGCGGCCCCGACACCCTCGACCCGGCCGCGGTGACGGGCACGATCGTGGTCTGCCTGCGCGGTGCCTACGACCGGGTCGCCAAGAGCGCCGAGGTCGACCGCGCCGGTGGCGTGGGCATGGTCATGGTCAACACCAGCGAAGGCCAGAGCCTCGACGCCGACTTCCACTCGGTGCCGTCGGTGCACCTCGACGCCGCCGCGGGCGAGCAGGTGCTGGCCTACGTCGCGGCGCAGGGCGAGGCCGCGACCGCGAAGTTCGTGGTCGGCAACACCACCGGAACCCCCACGCCGCTGCCGCAGGTGAGCGGCTTCTCCTCGCGGGGCCCGTCGCTGGCCAACGACGCGGACATCCTCAAGCCCGACATCGCCGCACCCGGCACCAGCATCCTGGCCGCCGTGGCGCCGCCGTCGAACTCCGACCGCAGCTACGACCTCTACTCCGGCACCTCGATGTCGGCTCCGCACATCGCGGGCCTGGCTGCGTTCATGGCCGCGGTGCACCCCAAGTGGACGCCGCAGCAGATTCAGTCGGCGATGATGACCACGGCGACACCGCTCAAGGACGCCAACGGCGCGGACTCGACCGACGCCATGGCCCAGGGCGCCGGCATGGTCAACCCGCGCAGGTTCTTCAACCCGGGGCTGTTCGTGACCTCGACGCCGCGGGAGTGGCAGCGCTACCTGGCCGGGGTCGGCTACCAGCCGAACCCGGGCTTCCCGCTCGAGCCGATCGCCGCGCAGGACATCAACCTGCCGTCGATGTCGAAGGGCCAGCTCACCGCGAGCGCCACCTTCACCCGGCGCTTCGTCGCCGCCCGGAAGGGCACCTGGAAGATCACCTCCGACGTGCCGGGCTTCGAGGTCACCATGGACAAGACCCGGGTGGTCTCCCAGCGTCGCTGGGACGCCGAGGACGTCACCTTCACCTTCGCGCGCACCGACGCTCCGCTGGGCGAGGTCACCTCGGGTCACGTCACGCTGACCGGGCCGACCACGGTGCGGCTGCCGGTCGCGCTGCGTCCGGTCTCGGTGAAGGCCCCGGCAGCGGTCGAGGGCGAGGGCGTCGAGGGCTCGGTGGCGGTGCCGGTCACGGCCGGCTTCACCGGTGAGCTGAACGTGGGCGTCACCGGCCTGGCGGTCTCCGACACCGTGTCGACCGAGGTCGCCGCCGGCGACTACGACCTGCAGTGCGTCACGGTCGCCGAGGGGAGCGAGGCGGCCCGCTTCGCGATCGACGCGGTCGACGACACAGCCGACCTCGACATGTACGTCTACGCGGCCGAGACCTGCGACCCGGGCACGATCTTCGCCGAGGCCGGCTCGTCCGCGACCGGCTCGGCCGACGAGGCGCTCACGTTGCTGGCTCCCGAGGCGGGCGCGTACTTCGTCGAGATCGACGGCTTCGCGGCCGGTGAGCAGGGCGACCCGATCGCCTTCGACTTCGACTTCTGGGACGTCAACCCGGCGGCCGAGGTCGGAGACCTCACCGCCACGCCGAACCCGGTCCCGGTGACCAACCAGCAGGAGACGACGTTCGACGTCAGCTGGTCGGGCCTCGAGGCCGACCGCAAGTACCTCGGCGTCCTGGAGTACGAAGGGTCGCTGGCGCCCACCCTGGTGTTCGTCACCGGCTGAGGCGCGATCGACCCAGCACCACCGCACCATCGGACCGGGCGTCCGGGGCCAGTCGGCTCCGGGCGCCCGGTCCGTCTTCGCCGAGGGGTCACAGATGCCCGCCTATCGGCGGCGTGCCGCGGGACGATCGACGTCTCACCAGAAAAAGTCAGGCTTGACTGTTTGTTAGTGCTCGCGGCATGCTGCTCCGCGTGACCCCCACCACCCCCTCCCCGGGCCTCGCCCGGGTGCCGCAGGAGCAGCGCACCCGCGCCATGCGGGCCAGGCTGCTCGAGGCGACGGTGGAGTGCCTGGTGGAACGCGGCTTCAGCGGCACCTCGACCACGCTGGTCTCCGAGCGCGCAGGTGTCAGCCGCGGCGCCCAGCTGCACCACTTCCCGACCAAGAACGACCTGGTCGTGGCCGCCGTCGAGCACCTCACCGAGATCCGCGGCGCCGAGCTCGCCGAGGCGGCCCAGAAGCTGCCGGCCGGCCCGCGGCGCACCCGCGCGGTGCTGCAGATGCTCGCCGACCACTTCACCAGCCCGGTCTTCACCGCCGCCCTCGAGCTCTGGGTCGCCGCCCGCACCGACGACCACCTGATGGCCGCGGTGGCGCCGCTCGAGCAGCGCGTCGGGCGCGAGACCCACCGGCTCACCGTCGAGCTGCTCGGCGCCGACGAGACGCAGCCGGGCGTGCGCGAGCTCGTGCAGGCCACGCTCGACCTGGTGCGCGGCCTCGGCCTCGCCAACACCATCACCGACGACACCCGCCGTCGCGCCCGGATCCTCGACCAGTGGGCCAGCACCATCGACGCCGAGCTCGCGAAGGAGCACGCATGACACCCCCCGACGCACCACCCGCCCGGTCCTTGCTCGACGACCTGCTCGCCGATCTGACCGCCGAGGGCGACCAGCTCTGGAATGCTGTGGCGGGCCTCGACGAGGCGGCCTGGCGCACCCCCACTCCCGCCGAGGGCTGGGACGTCGCCACGTCGGTCGGCCACCTCGCCTGGACCGACGAGGTCGCCGTGCTCGCCGCGCACAGCCTTGACGGTGAGGCGGGCAAGGCCGCGTGGGACGCCGTCGTCCTCGAGGCGATCGGTGACCCCGAGGGCTACGTCGACGCCTGTGCGCTCGACGCCGGCCGCCTCGCGCCGCAGGCGCTTCTCGCCCGCTGGGGCACCGCCCGCCAGGCACTCGCGACCGCCCTGCGCGAGCTGCCCGAGGGGCAGAAGATGCCGTGGTTCGGCCCACCGATGTCTGCGGCGTCGATGGCGACCGCCCGCTTCATGGAGACCTGGGCGCACGCGCTCGACGTCTACGAGGCGCTCGGGCTCGGCTACGAGCCCACCGACCGCGTCCGCCACGTCGCCCACCTCGGGGTGCGCACCCGCGGCTACTCCTTCGCCAACCGCGGTCTCGAGCCGCCGACCGCCGAGATCCACGTCGCGCTCACCGCCCCGTCGGGCGAGCTGTGGACCTGGGGCCCCGAGGACGCCGCGCAGCGCGTGACCGGCTCGGCGTACGCCTTCTGCCAGCTGGTCACCCAGCGGGTGCACCGGGCCGACACCGACCTGGTCGCCGTCGGGGACGACGCCGACCGCTGGCTCGACATCGCCCAGGCCTTCGCCGGCCCGGCGGGCGAGGGACGCGCGCCGCAGGGGGGCGCGGCATGAGCGGTCTCAAGCTCGACCACCGGGAGGCGCTCGACCACCGGGGGGCGCTGCGGGTCGGCAACTGCTCCGGCTTCTACGGCGACCGCCTCTCGGCGATGCGCGAGATGCTCGAAGGTGGCCCGCTCGACGTGCTCACCGGCGACTACCTCGCCGAGCTGACCATGCTGATCCTCGGCAAGGACACCATGAAGGACCCCGCCCTGGGGTACGCCCGCACCCACTTGCGCCAGCTCGAGGACTGCCTCGGTCTCGCGCTCGAGCGCGGGGTGAAGGTCGTCAGCAACGCCGGCGGCCTCAACCCCGCCGGCCTCGCCGAGAAGGTCAGCGAGGTCGCCCAGGGGCTCGGCCTGGATGTCGCCGTCGCCCACCTCGAGGGCGACGACCTGCGCCCCCGTGCCGCCGAGCTCGGTCTCGACGGCGCGCTCACCGCCAACGCCTACCTCGGCGGCTTCGGCATCGCCGCGGCGCTGCGCCAGGGCGCCGACGTCGTCGTCACCGGCCGGGTCACCGACGCCTCCCTGGTGGTCGGGCCGGCCGCCGCGCACTTCGGCTGGACGCCCGAGTCGTACGACGAGCTGGCCGGCGCCGTCGTCGCCGGGCACGTGCTCGAGTGCGGCACCCAGGCCACCGGCGGTAACTTCTCCGGGTTCAAGACGCTGTTCCGCTCCGAGGAGCACGCCCGGCTGCCGCTGGGGTTCCCGCTCGCGGAGATCGCCGCCGACGGCTCCAGCGTGATCACCAAGCACGAGGGCACCGGCGGCGCGGTCACCGTCGACACCGTGACCGCGCAGCTGGTCTACGAGATCCAGTCGACCCGCTACCTCGGCCCCGACGTCACCACGCTTCTCGACACCATCGAGCTCGCGCAGCAGGGTGAGGACCGGGTCGCGATCACGGGTGTCCGCGGCGAGGCGCCGCCGGAGCACCTCAAGGTCTGCGTCAACGAGCTCGGAGGATTCCGCAACACCGTGGAGTTCGTGCTCACCGGGCTCGACGTCGACGCCAAGGCCGACTGGGTCCGCAACCAGCTCGCGCCCCGCCTGACCGCCGAGTCCGTCACCTGGACCCGCGGCGGACCGCCGGCGCCCGACGCCGACACCGAGGAGGGTGCCTCCACTCTGCTGCGGTGCACGGTGATGGACCCCCAGGCCGACCCGTGCGGCAAGGCGTTCACCGCGCCCGCGGTTGAGATCGGCCTGGCGTCCTACCCGGGGTTCACGCTCACCGCCCCGCCCGGCCGGCCCACGCCGTTCGGCGTCTACCGCCCGGCGTACGTCGAGCGCACGGCCGTCGAGCACGTCGTCGTGCACGCCGACGGCAGCCGGGAGACGATCGCCGACCCGACGGTCTTCGGCGCCGAGCAGGTCGACGACAGCGGCCTGCGCCCCTCGCCGTACCCCGCACCGCCGGACTCGCTGACCCGCCGGATGCCGCTCGGCACCTTCGTCCACGCCCGCTCCGGCGACAAGGGCGGAGACGCCAACCTCGGGCTCTGGGTGATCAACGACGGCCACCCGCGCTACGACGAGCGAGTCACCTGGCTGGCGAAGCTGATCACCCCCCGCAAGGTGCGCGAGCTCGTCCCGGAGGCCGAGGACCTCGACATCGAGGTCTACGTGCTGCCCAACCTCGGCGGGGTGAACGTGCTGATCCGTGGCCTGCTCGGCCGCGGCGTCGCCGCCTCCACCCGCTTCGACCCGCAGGCCAAGGCCCTCGGCGAGTGGGTCCGCTCGCGCATCGTGCACATCCAGGAGGACCTGCTGTGATCACCACTCCCGCCGACCCGTCACTGATTCACGCGGATCCGCGGCGTGTCGAGGAAGACCTGACGGCTCACCGCGCCGCGCTGACCGACCTCGGTGCCGAGTTCACCCGCCGCGAGATCGCACCCCACCTCCAGGAGTGGGAGGACGCCGGAGAGATCCCGCGCGAGCTGCACCGCAAGGCCGCCCAGCAGGGCCTGCTCGGCATCTCGTTCCCCGAGTCCGTCGGCGGCGAGGGCGGTGACCTGCTCGACACGATCGCGCTGCAGGAGGGGATGTTCCGCGAGGGAGCCTCCAGCGGGCTCGCCTCCGCGCTGTTCACCCACGGCATCGCGCTGCCGCACATCGCCGCCCACGGCTCGCCCGCCCTGGTCGACCGCTACGTGCGGCCGACCCTGGCCGGCGAGAAGATCGGCTCGCTGGGCATCACCGAGCCCGGTGGCGGCTCCGACGTCGGCAACCTGCGCACCAACGCCGTCCTCGATGGCGACCACTACGTCGTCAACGGGTCGAAGACGTTCATCACCTCCGGCACCCGCGCCGACTTCGTCACCACCGCGGTGCGCACCGGTGGCCCCGGTGCCGGCGGCGTCAGTCTGCTGGTGATCGACACCGACACGCCCGGCTTCACCGTCGACCGCAAGCTGGCCAAGATGGGCTGGCACTGCTCCGACACCGCCGAGCTGTCGTTCGTCGACGTGCGGGTGCCGGTGGAGAACCTGGTCGGTCACGAGAACGCCGGGTTCCTCTACATCGCCGAGCAGTTCGTGGTCGAGCGGATGGCGCTCGCGGTGCACGGCTACGGCATCGCCGGCCGCGCCCTCGCGCTCACCGCCGACTACTGCCGGCAGCGCACCACGTTCGGCGAGCCGCTGATCAAGCGGCAGGTGGTGCGGCACAAGCTCGTGGAGATGCACCGGCAGGTCGAGGTCGCCCGGGCCCACACCCACACCGTCGCGCAGCAGTACGTCGCTGCCGGGGGCGTGAACGAGGCGGTGATCGCCGCGGCCTGCCTGGCCAAGGAGACCGCCTGCAACACCGCGACGTACGTCTGCGACCAGGCCGTCCAGCTGCACGGCGGGACGGGATACATGCACGGCACCGAGGTGGAGCGGCACTACCGCGACGCCCGGCTGCTGCCGATCGGAGGAGGAGCGACCGAGGTGCTCACCGACCTTGCCGCCAAGCTGTTGGGCTACACCGCATGACCGCCACGGAGACCGAGTCGCCCGAGGCGACCGAGGCCGTCGAGGCGCTGACCCCCGAGGCCGAGCGCCGCCGGCACCTGCTCGGCAAGCTCGCCGACGTCGACGCCGAGCACGCCAAGGCCGTGGCCGGCGGCGGGGAGAAGTACGTCGCGCGCCACCACGAGCGGGGCAAGCTGCTGCCGCGCGAGCGGATCGAGCTGCTCATCGACGAGGGCTCGGCGTTCCTCGAGCTGAGCCCGTTGGCCGGCTGGGGCACCGACTTCACCGTCGGCGCCAGCGTGGTCTGCGGCATCGGCGTCGTCGAGGGCGTGGAGTGCATGATCACCGCCAACGACCCGACCGTGAAGGGCGGCGCCTCCAACCCCTGGACGCTGAAGAAGATCTTCCGGGCCTCGCAGATCGCCGAGGAGAACGGGCTGCCGACGGTCTCGCTGGTCGAGTCTGCGGGCGCGGACCTGCCCACGCAGAAGGAGATCTTCATCCCGGGCGGCAAGCTGTTCCGGGACCTGACGCGAGCCAGCGCCCGCAAGCAGCCGACGATCGCGCTGGTCTTCGGCAGCTCGACCGCCGGCGGCGCCTACGTGCCGGGTCTGTCCGACTACACCGTGATGGTCAAGGAGCGGGCGCAGGTGTTCCTGGCCGGCCCGCCGCTGGTGAAGATGGCCACCGGCGAGGAGTCCGACGAGGAGACCCTCGGCGGCGCCGAGATGCACGCCCGCACCTCCGGCCTGGCCGACTACCTGGCCGAGGACGAGCTCGACGCGATCCGGATCGGCCGCCGGATCATCGCCCGGCTCAACTGGCGCAAGGCCTCGGAGACGGCATACGTCCCGGCTGCCCTGGCGACCGGTTCGGCCGGTGACATGGGCGTCCCGGGGGTGGTGACCTACGCCGAGCCCGAGCACGACCCCGAGACGCTGCTCGACCTGATCCCGACCGACCTCAAGGAGCCGTTCGACCCGCGCGAGGTGATCGTGCGCCTCGTCGACGGCGTGAGCGCGACCAACGAGGTGCCCTTCGACGAGTTCAAGCCGCTCTACGGATCCTCGCTGGTCACCGGCTGGGCGCGGCTGCACGGGCGGCCGATCGGCATCCTCGCCAACGCCCAGGGCGTGCTGTTCAGCGAGGAGGCGCAGAAGGCCACCCAGTTCATCCAGCTGGCCAACCAGAAGAACACCCCGCTGCTGTTCCTGCACAACACCACCGGCTACATGGTGGGCGCGGAGTACGAGCAGGGCGGCATCATCCGGCACGGCTCGGCGATGATCAACGCGGTGTCGAACTCGAAGGTGCCGCACATCTCGGTGCTGATCGGCGCCTCCTACGGCGCCGGCAACTACGGCATGAACGGCCGCGCCTACGACCCGCGCTTCCTGTTCACCTGGCCCAACGCGAAGTCCGCGGTGATGGGTCCCCAGCAGCTGGCCGGGGTGCTCTCGATCGTCTCCCGCGCCGCGGCCGAGGCGAAGGGCAAGCCGTACGACGAGGAGGCCGACGCCGGCATGCGGGCGATGGTCGAGTCGATGATCGAGGAGCAGAGCCTCCCGTTCGTGCTGTCCGGGATGCTCTACGACGACGGGGTCATCGATCCCCGCGACACCCGGACCATCCTCGGCATCTGCCTGTCCGTCATCGACAACGCGCCCTTCGAGGGCACCGACCGGTTCGGAGTCTTTCGCTGATGATCACCAAACTGCTGGTCGCCAACCGTGGCGAGATCGCCCGCCGGGTGTTCACCACCTGCCGGCGCCTTGGCATCGAGACCGTGGCCGTGCACTCCGACGCCGACGCGGGCCTGCCGTTCGTGGCCGAGGCCGACGCCGCCGTGCGCCTGCCGGGCAACACGCCGGCCGAGACCTACCTGCGCGCCGACCTGGTCATCGAGGCGGCCCGCAAGGCGGGGGCCGACGCCGTCCACCCCGGCTACGGCTTCCTGTCGGAGAACGCCGACTTCGCCCGCGCGGTCACCGCGGCCGGGCTGACCTGGGTCGGCCCGGAGCCCGCCTCGATCGAGTCGATGGGCTCGAAGGTCGAGTCGAAGAAGCTGATGGAGGCCGCCGGGGTGCCGGTGCTGGCCGACCTGGGTGCCTCGGCGACCGAGGCCGACCTGCCGCTGCTGGTCAAGGCCTCCGCGGGCGGCGGCGGTCGCGGCATGCGCGTCGTGCGTGCGCTGGCCGACCTGCCGGGCGAGGTCGAGAAGGCCTCCGCCGAGGCGGCGTCCGCGTTCGGCGACGGCACCGTCTTCGTCGAGCCGTACGTCGAGCACGGCCGCCACGTCGAGGTGCAGGTCGTGGGCGACCGGCACGGCACCGTGCTGGTGCTCGGCGAGCGCGACTGCTCGATCCAGCGCCGCCACCAGAAGGTCGTCGAGGAGACGCCAGCCCCGGGCCTCTCGGTCGAGACCCGCGAGGCGCTGCACGAGGCGGCGAGGGCCGCCGCGCACGCGATCGACTACGTCGGCGCCGGCACCGTGGAGTTCCTGGTCGACGCCGCCGACCCGACCCGTTTCTGGTTCCTGGAGATGAACACCCGGCTCCAGGTCGAGCACCCGGTCACCGAGGCGGTGTTCGGCGTCGACCTGGTCGAGCTCCAGCTCGCCGTCGCCGAGGGGCGCCCGGTCAGGGACTCCCTGGCCCCCGACGTCGCGGCACGCATCGGCGACGACACTCCGCTCGGGCACGCCGTCGAGGTGCGGCTCTATGCCGAGGACCCCGCCCACGACTGGCAGCCGCAGAGCGGTCTGCTCACCGCGTTCGACATCCCGGGTGTGGTCAGCGAGTTCACCGGCCCCGCGACCCACGGACTCCGTCTCGACACCGGCTTCGTCGCCGGCAGCGAGGTCGGCACCCACTACGACGCGATGCTGGCGAAGGTGATCGCCTGGGCCCCCACCCGCGAGCAGGCGCTGCGCCAGCTCGCCGGGTCGCTGGCCAAGGCCCGGCTGCACGGCCTGGTCACCAACCGCGACCTGCTGGTCGAGGTGCTGCGCCACCCGGTGTTCGTCGCCGGCGACGTGAGCACCGACTTCTTCGACACCCAGCAGCTCGCCTCCCGCGGTGGCGGCGACGACGCCGAGCGTGCCGGTCGTGCCGCGCTGGCCGCGACCGTCGCGCTCGCCGAGCGGGACCGGGCGGCCCGGACGGTGCAGCAGGGCGCCCCGGTGGCCTGGCGCAACGTGGTCAGCCAGCCCCAGCGCACCGCCTTCGACGTGGCCGGCCGCGACGAGGCGCTCGAGGTCGCCTGGTACGGCGGCCGCGACGGCTACCGGCTGGGCGACGAGTCCTGCGTGGTGCTCGCGGCCACCGCCGACCGCGTCGTCCTCGAGCGCGACGGCGTCGCCACGGCGTACCACGTCTCGGTCACCATCCCCGGGCGCCTGGACGCCCCGGTCGTCGACGTCGACAGCCCCGAGGGCCACGTGCGGCTCACCAGGCGGCCGCGTTTCACCGACCCCGCCGAGCAGGTCGCCAGCGGTTCGCTGCTCGCGCCGATGCCCGGCACCGTGCTCAGCGTCGCCGTCGAGGCGGGTGCGCGGGTCGCCGCGGGCCAGCAGGTGCTGGTGATGGAGGCGATGAAGATGCAGCACACCGTGGCCGCGCCGCACGACGGCGTCGTCACCGACATCCCCGTCGCCGCGGGCGACCAGGTGGCCGCCGGGGCCGTGCTGGCCGTGGTCGAACCCGACGAGACCGACGGCCACGACGACAACCCAGCCACCACCGAGGAGACCGCATGAGCACGTTCACCGAGCCCGAGGAGCGCCAGGAGCTGCGCAAGGCGGTCTTCGCGCTGGCCTCGAAGTACGGCCACACCTACATCGCCGAGAAGGCCCGGGAGGGCGGCAAGGTCACCGAGCTGTGGGCCGACATGGGCAAGCACGGCTTCCTCGGCGTCAACATCGCCGAGGAGTACGGCGGCGGGGGCGGCGGCATCGGCGACCTCGCGGCGGTCCTCGAGGAGGCCGCGGCGGCCGGTGCCCCGATGCTGATGATGGTGGTCTCGCAGGCGATCTGTGGGTCGGTCATCGGCCGGTTCGGCACCGAGGAGCAGAAGAAGCGCTGGCTGCCGGGCATCGCGGACGGCTCCTACACGATGGCGTTCGCGATCACCGAGGCCGACGCCGGGTCGAACTCCCACAACATCACCACCACCGCGACCCGTGACGGCGACGGCTGGGTGCTGAAGGGATCGAAGACCTACATCTCCGGCGTCGACGAGGCGGAGGGCATCCTGGTCGTGGGCCGGGCAGCCGACGCGAAGACCGGCAAGCTCAAGCCCTGCCTGTTCGTGGTGCCGACCGACGCGCCGGGCCTGGAGAAGCAGGTCATCGAGATGACCTTCGACGCCCCCGAGAAGCAGTTCACGCTGTTCTTCGACGACGTCCGGCTGCCGGGTGACGCGCTGGTCGGCGACGAGGACGCCGGCCTGCTGCAGCTCTTCGCGGGCCTCAACCCCGAGCGGATCATGGGCGCGGCGTACTCGAACGGCATGTCGCGGTTCGCGCTGGCCAAGGCGGTCGACTACGCCAAGACCCGGTCGGTCTGGAAGGACCAGCCGATCGGCGCCCACCAGGGCATCGCGCACCCGCTGGCCAAGGTCAAGATCGAGCTGGAGCAGGCCAAGCTGCTGCAGCAGAAGGCGGCCGCGCTCTACGACGCCGGCGACGACATGGGGGCAGGCGAGTTCGCCAACATGGCCAAGTACGCCGCCGGCGAGGTCGCCTGCAACTCCACCGACGTGGCGGTGCACACCCACGGCGGCTCGGGGCTGACCACCGAGCTCGGGCTGGCCAACATGCTGGTCGCGGCCCGTCTCGGCCGGATCGCCCCGGTCAGCCGCGAGATGATCCTCAACTTTGTCGCGATGCACTCGCTTGGGCTGCCGAAGTCCTACTAGCCAGGACGCGTCAGCGGACTGGCGTGGTAGGAGGTCGAGCGAGCCGCACGACCGAGCCTGCGAGGTCGTGACCGGCGGGTCGAGACCCGCTGAGTCCGCTCCCCGCCGCCTTGTAACGCGGTGTCCCGGTAGCTACCGCGGTGTCACAACGCCGCAGAAGCTACCGGGACACCGCGTTACAGCGGCTGCGAGCGATCACCGTCGGCGGGCGACGAGGAGCCGGGAGGCCAGCCGCCAGCCCAGCAGGAGGGCGCCGAGGAACCCGGTGGCGACCAGCACGAACGACCAGGCCGTGCCGTCGCCGGTCAGCCGGCGCAGCAGCATCCCGCCGACCACGGCGCAGCCCCAGACGACCGAGCCGGCCCGCAGCGACGCGGAGCCGCGCACGAGCAGGTGGCCGAGCGCCAGCCCGGCCAGGAACGGCCAGGCGGTGTCGAGCACCCCGCCCAGGGCGCCGCCCTCGTCGTGCGAGCGGCGTCCCAGCGCCGCGAACAGGATCACGACGGCCGCGTCGATCGCGACGGTCAGGGCGGGGTGGACGGGTCGGCGCACCCGACCATTCTCAGGGCCCCGCCACTCGCGTCCGAGCGCGGGTCGGCCCCTACCCGATGAGCTTCGCGCGGAGCGCGTCGAGCACCTCGTCGTCGAGGCCCAGCCCCTCACGCAGGTACGCCGTGCGGTCGCCGTAGGCGAGCTCGACGGCGGCGTACGCCTCGGCCAGGAACGTCTCGTCGGCGACCAGCACCCGCTCGTAGACCTCGACCTTCTCCGGTCCCAGGCCCTCGGCCACCATCGCGAGGTACTTCTTGCGGGTGCCGGCGGAGCGCTCGTTGGTGAGCAGGTAGTCGGCCAGGATCGTGTCGTCGTCGACGCCGGCGAGGTGCAGCAGCAGTGATGCCGCCCAGCCGGTGCGGTCCTTGCCGGCGGTGCAGTGGAAGAGCTGGGCACCCTCCGCCTCGGCCAGGTGGCGGAACAGCCCCGCGAACGCCGCCCGCGCCCCGGGGTCGGCCACGAACCCGCGGTAGACGCGCCGCATCACCTCGTCCGCGGCGTCGTCGTCGGACAGCCCGGCCAGATCGTCCAGCGGGATGCCCGGCACCTCGTGGTGGTGCCAATGCGCGCCCGGCACGGCGACGTCCGGATGCGCCTCGACCTCGACCGCACTGCGCAGGTCGAGCAGCCCGGTGATGCCGAGCCGGCCCAGCTCAGTGGCGTCGTGGTGGGTCAGCCGCAGCCCGTTGGAGCGGTAGAACACCCCGGTGCGCACCCGGCCGCCGCCGGCCGTCGGGTAGCCCGGGCCCGGCCCGGCGACGTCGCGGAAGTTGTCCGCCGAGGCGAGGCGGACCAGCTCCTCGGAGAACTCGTGCTCCCGCTCCGCGTCGTCCAGGAGGTCGCTCGGCCCGTGCGTGCTCACGACCCGGGAGCCTATGCGGACTCGCCCATCCCGACCGCGGCGTGGCTGATCTGCGCGTAGCGTCAGCCCATGCGCCGAGCCCACGTCCGCGCGGTCGTCCTGGCCGCCTCGCTGCCCATCGCCCTGGCCGGGGGCCTCGCCGCGGTGCAGAGCGCGCCCCTGGCGCCCGTCCTGCCGGCCGACCGTGTCGACACCGTCGAGCCGGGAGCGCTGACCGTCGCCACGGCGGCGGTCGGCACCTGGGAGGGCGAGGCCGTGGCGGTGTCGGTCACCGCGCAGGGCCTCAGCGTCGACGTCGACGGCCGCTCGGTCTGGACCTCCCAGCCCGCGAGCGCGTTCGTCACCGGTGGTCGCGGTGACGTCACCTGGCAGGAGCACCGCGGCTACTTCTGGCCGACCGTGCAGTACGCCGACCGGCTGGGCGAGCAGACCGTCGACCGGGTCGAGGTCGTCGACGGCGCGGTCGTGGTGACTGGAGCCCTCGCCGGCGCCGACGGCGCGGGCGACGAGGGGGCGACCTACACGCTGACGATCCAGGACCGGTCGCACGGCGGCGCCACGATCGACGTCGCGACCGCGGGCGCCACGCCCCTCGACTCGGTCGCGCTCGTCTCGGGGCGCTCCGCGGGCGCGGGCGTGCACGGCTTCGGCGAGCAGTTCGCCGACTTCGACCTCGACGGCCGGCTGCTGCCCATCGTGGTCCGCGAGCAGGGCGTGGGCCGCGGCGAGCAGCCGATCACCCAGCTCGCCGACCTCACCCAGAACGGTGCCGGCGGCACCGACCAGATGACGTACGCCGCGTGGTCGTCGTTCGTGACCGAGGACCTGCGCGGGCTGCGCCTCGCTGCCGACGACCCCGCCTCCCACGCGTTCGCGGTCGCCGACCTGCGTGACCCGGCCGCGGTCGGCCTCGAGGTCTGGGCGCCGTCCCTGTCGGCGGAGGTCGTCGCCGGCGACGACCCCACGGCGCTCGTGGCCGCCCAGCAGGCCGGCGACACCCGCGCCGGCATGGCGCGCTGGGCCACCCGCGGTGCGATCGTCGGGTTGCAGGGCGGCACCAAGGAGGTGCGCGCCGAGCTGCGCACGCTGCTCGACGCCGGCGCGCGCGTCTCGGCGGTGTGGCTGCAGGACTGGACCGGCCAGCGGGTCACCGAGTTCGGCAAGCGGCTGTGGTGGACCTGGCAGCTGGACCGGGAGCGCTACCCGCGCTGGCGCCGGCTGGTCGCCGACCTTGCGGAGCGGGGGATCCGCACCACGACCTACGTCAACCCGATGCTGACCGACGCGGCGGCCAAGGACACCCCGGGCCTGCGCAACCTCTTCGCCGAGGCCCGCGACCGCGGCTACCTGGTCCGCCGCCCCGACGGGACGCCGTACGAGCAGGACCAGGGGCAGTTCACCGCCACGTTGGTCGACCTGACCAACCCCGACGCGAGGTCGTGGTTCGCCGACGTCATCGCCACCGAGGTGCTGGCCGACGGGGTGAGCGGCTTCATGGCCGACTTCGCCGAGGGCCTGCCCGTCGACGCGGTGCTGCACGAGGGTGACGCGGCGGTGCTGCACAACCGCTGGCCGGCGCTGTGGGCCGAGACGGTGCGGTTGGGCTGCGAGCGGGCCGGGCAGCCCGACTGCGTGACCTGGTTCCGAGCCGGGTCGCTCGGCCAGGCGGCCGACGCGCCGCTGTTCTGGGCCGGCGACCAGCTGGTCACCTGGTCGCGCGAGGACGGGCTGGCCTCCGCGCTGCTCGGCATGCTGTCGGCCGGGGTGTCCGGCTGGCCGCTGGTGCACTCCGACATCGGGGGCTACACCTCGGTCAACGCCTACGTCAAGGACTACGTCCGCACCCCCGAGCTGCTGCGCCGTTGGGCGGAGCTCGAGGCCTTCGGGGTCGTGATGCGCACGCACGAGGGCAACCGGCCCGACGAGAACCCGCAGGTCTTCTCGACGAAGGGCACGGCGCGGGCGTTCGCCCGGATGACCAGGCTCTACGGCGCGCTGGCGCCGTACCGCCGAGCGGTCGTCCGGGAGGCGGTGGACACCGGCGTCCCCGCAATCCGGCCGACCTGGCTGGTGGCCCCGGGCACCGACGCCGCTGAGAGCGACACCCAGTTCTTCCTCGGCTCCTCGGTGCTGGTCGCGCCGGTGCTGGAGGAGGGCGCGCGGACGGTCACCGTCGACCTGCCGCCCGCGGACCGGTGGGTGAACCTGCTCACCGGCGAGCGGCACCGCGGCGACTCCCGGGTGACCGTCCGGGCGCCGCTGGGCCGGCCGGCGGCGTTCGTCCGTGCCGACGACCCGTGGCAGCAGCGGCTGCGGAAGCGGGTCGAGGCGGCAGGCTTCTGAGTCGCTGCTCCGAGTCGACGACCCGGAGCAGCGCCTCGTCTCAGAGCACCGGAACGCAGCGGTCGTCCTCGTGCCGTGGGGCCGCACCGGTTGCGAGGTGAGCCACGTCACGTCAGGCTGGCCTCCGACCGGACGAGAAGCCAACCTGAGGACGGGTGCTCATGGAGGCGATGGATCCGAAGTACGGCGCGACGGCGCTGCTGCTGATCGCCGCGGCCGCGGTGGCGCTGCTGCTGGTGCTGATCATCGTGGCGAAGCTGCACGCGTTCGTCTCGCTGGTCCTGGTCAGCGTGCTCACCGCGCTCGCGGTGGGCTTCCCGCTCGCCGACGTGCCCGACGTCCTCATGTTCGGGTTCGCCGACACGCTCGGCTCGGTGGCGCTCCTGGTCGCGTTCGGCGTGATGCTCGGCCGCCTGCTCGAGGTCACCGGCGGGGCGCAGGTGCTGGCCGACACCCTGATCGGTCGGTTCGGCGAGAAGCGGGCCCCGCTGGCGCTGGGCGTCGCCGCGCTGCTGTTCGGCTTCCCGATCTTCTTCGACGCGGGCCTGGTCGTGTTCCTGCCGATCATCCTCACCGTGGCCCGGCGCTTCGGCGGCTCGCTGCTGCTCTACGCGCTGCCCGCGGCCGGCGCGTTCGCGGCGATGCACGCGATCGTGCCGCCGCACCCGGGGCCGGTCGCCTCGGCGTCCCTCCTCGGCGGCAGCATCGGCATCACCCTGCTGGTCGGCGTCCCGGTCGCGGTGCTCGCCTGGTACGTCGGCGTCTATCTCGTCTCCCGGTTCCTGGGGCGGCGGATCGAGGTGTCGCTGCCCGACCTGGTGCTCGGTGACGCGGAGGAGACCAACCGGCTCGGGGAGCGGCCGCCGTCGTTCCCGACGGTGCTCGGGCTGCTGCTCGTGCCGTTCGTGCTGATCTCCTTCGACACCGTGCTGACCACGCTCAGCGATGCCGACGTCGTCGACCCGGACGCGGGATGGGTCAACTTCCTGACCCTGCTCGGCTACACGCCGGTCGCCCTGCTTATCACGGTGCTCGTGGCGATCCTGCTGCTGGGCCGCCCGAACGCGCCGATGGGCCAGGTCAGCGGCCTGCTGGACGACGCGCTCGGCCCGATCTGCGCGATCATCCTGATCACCGGGGCCGGCGGCATGTTCGGCGGGGTGCTGGAGCTCAGCGGCATCGGCGACGCGCTCAGCGACAGCCTCTCCGACCTGGGCATGTCGCTGGTCGTGCAGGCGTTCGTGATCGCCACCCTGCTGCGCGTCGCGCAGGGCTCGGCGACCGTCGCGCTCACCACCGCGTCCGGACTGCTCGCGCCGGCGGTCAAGGCCGCCGAGCTGGGCGACCTGAAGATCGCGCTGCTGGTGGTCGCCGTCGCCGCCGGCGCGACCGTGCTCTCGCACGTCAACGACTCCGGCTTCTGGCTGGTCAGCCGGTTCTTCGGCATGGACGTGAAGACCACGCTGCTGACCTGGACGGTCATGGAGACCACGCTCGGGCTGTCGGCGTTCGCGATCGCCGCCGCGCTGTGGGTGGTGGTCTGATGACGGTGCTGGTGGTGATGGGGGTCTCCGGCTGCGGCAAGTCCACCGTCGGCGAGGGGCTGTCGGAGCGGCTGGGCTGGCCGTTCCTCGAGGGCGACTCGCTGCACCCGCCGGAGAACGTGGCGAAGATGGAGTCCGGGCAGCCGCTGACCGACGACGACCGCTGGCCCTGGCTCGAGCGGATCGCCGACTGGATCGAGGAGCGGCACGACGCGGGTGAGGACGGCGTCGTCACCTGCTCGGCGCTCAAGCGCTCCTACCGCAAGGTGCTCGACCGGCGCGGCGACGGCGTGGTCTTCGTGTTCCTGCACGGCGAGCGCGAGACGCTCGAGGCCCGGATGCGGGCCCGCACCGGCCACTTCATGCCGGCCAGCATGCTGGCCAGCCAGCTCGAGACCCTCGAGCCACCGGGTGCCGACGAGCCGGCGATCCCGGTCGCGATCGAGCAGTCACCGGAAGAGATCGTGCAGCAGGTGGTCACCGCCCTGACGTCCCGGTGACACCGACCGGCCCGACCGTGCCCGGCCTACGGTGGGGGCCATGACCGAGGAACGCACCATGCGCGAGCGGATGCTCGCCGGCGAGCCCTACCTCGCCGACGACCCCGAGCTCTCCGCCGACTCCCAGCGGGCGCAACGGCTGACCCACCGGATCAACAGCTGCGACCCCACCGACGGCGAGACGCTGCGGGCGCTGTTCACCGAACTGCTGGGCGAGTACGCCGAGGGGGCCGAGATCCGTCCGCCGTTCCGGTGCGACTACGGCTACCAGACCCGGTTCGGGCCGCGCTCGTTCGCGAACTTCGGGCTGACCGTGCTCGACGTGGCCACGGTGACGATCGGCGCCGACGTGCAGATCGCCACCCACGTGCAGCTGCTGACCGCCACCCACCCGCTGGAGCCGGGCCCCCGGCGCGACAAGTGGGAGGCGGCGGAGCCGATCGTGATCGGTGACAACGTGTGGCTCGGTGGCGGCGTCGTGGTCGGGCCGGGCGTCACGATCGGCGAGAACACCGTGGTCGGCGCCGGTGCGGTGGTCGTGCGCGACCTGCCCGCCGACGTGGTCGCATTCGGCGTACCGGCCCGGGTGGTTCGAGAGCTCTGAGCCGACCAGCCGGCCCGGCGTGGTTCACAGCAGCGGCACGAACCGGTAGGCGCCGTGCTCGGTCACCTCGGGCTCGGCGCCGGCGCGGGCCCGCACGAGCAGCATCCGCCCCTGCACCGGGATCACCATCCGCCCCTCGGGGGTGAGCTGGTCCACCAGCGGCTGCGGCAGCGAGCGCGCCTCCGCCGAGACGAGCACCCGGTCGTACGGCGCGTCGGCCGGCCAGCCGAGCACCTCCGGATCGGCCTGCTCGATGCGCGCCCAGGGCAGCTCCAAGGCGCCGAGGTTGGTGCGGCCGATCGACACCAGATCGGGCACCAGCTCGACGCCGACCACCGACCCTTGGTCGCCGACGAGCTGCGCGAGCAGCGCGGTGCTCCAGCCGGAGCCGGACCCGACGTCGAGGACCCGTTGCCCGGGCCGCACGTCGAGCAGCCGGAGCATGTTCTCGACCGTGCGCGGCTGGGAGTTGGTCTGCCCCCAGCCGATCTGGATCGGCCCGTCGTACGCCGCCCGCCGGCGCGCGGCACGCGGCAGGAACCGGGACCGTGGGGTGGCTGCGAACGCGGCGGCCACCCGGTCGGTGGTGTCCACGGGGTCAGTCAAACACGACCACCGAGTCGGCTGGGAGGCTGCTGAACAACTGCTCGTCGCGAGCGTCGCGATGCGCGTGCGATGGCCAGGCGCCGGAGGGAAGGCAGGCTGGGCGCCTGTCGACCGACGGCAACGCAGCCAGTGTGCGTGCAGCGCGGCGCGCAGCAGAGCGTGATGTTCAGCAGGCTCCTATGCCTCGTCGAACGGGAACAGCGCCACCGGCTCCGACGTCGGCTCCTCCGACCCGCCGGCCGGCTCGACGGTGATGCCGGCGGCCAGGGCGGTGGCGGGGTCACCCTCGAGCATCAGCGAGTGCTCCCCGGCCTCCATCAGCCCGGCGGGCACCATGCCGACCTCCTCGTGGTCGAGCCACAGCTCGTAGACCTTGCCCTCGGGTGGCGGGGGCATGTCCTCGGTGAGCAGCACGGCCTTGTTCATCGACTCCGAGCGCACCAGCGTCGCCTTCGCGCCGTCGG
The DNA here is from genome assembly GCF_003660455.1 of Nocardioides ferulae. GTDB lineage: Bacteria > Actinomycetota > Actinomycetes > Propionibacteriales > Nocardioidaceae > Nocardioides > Nocardioides ferulae. The sequence continues at coordinate 193,216 of NZ_QZVR01000005.1, forward strand.
GGAAGGTCTGCTCGTAGCGCTCGGCGTCCTCGGCCTCGAGCACCTGCTGCATCGGCGAGGCCACGATCTCCTGGCCGGGCTCGTCGTCCCACGGCTGCCACACGGTGACCCCGCCACCCACCAGGGCGACGGCGGCAGCGGCGGCGACCAGTCCGGTCACCAGGCGCCGGGAACGGCGGCGGATCGGCACCACGGTGTCGGCCGGCTCCGGGGCGCGGCTGCCGGCCGGCACCTCGGGCGGCAGCGGCCGCACGGTCGCGATCTCAGCCAGCACCCGATCACGGAGGGCGGGCGGGGGCGAGATCGGGGCGATCTCCGGCAGCAGTGCCGAGGCCTCGCGCAGGCTGTCGACCTCCCAGCGGCAGGCCTCGCAGCCGGCCAGGTGGTGCTCGAACTCCGCGCGCTCGGCGTCGTCGAGGGCGTCGACGGCGTACGCGCCGGACAGGGCGTGGATGTCGCCACTGCTCGGGCCACCGTGGCGTCCACCGGGCGTGGTGGTCATGCTCCGACTCCCATCGTGTCGCGCAGCCGGATGAGTCCGTCTCGGATGCGGGTCTTGGCGGTGCCGACCGGCAGTTCCAGCATGGTCGCCACCTCCGTGTGTGTGTAACCCCCGAAGTAGGCCAGCTCCAGCGCCTCGCGCTGGACCGGCGTCAGGCTCCCGAGCGCGGTGCGGACGCGGTGGGCCTCGAGCGAGGCGTGCGCGGCCTCCGCAGTCGCGTCGTGTGGCACCGGCTCGCTCTCGCGGTGGTACGTCGCGTCGCGGCGCGTCGCCGCCTCCGCCGACCGCACCCGGTCGACGGCCTTGCGATGCACGATCGTCATCATCCACGCCAGCGGGCTGCCCCGCTGCGGGTCGAACCGGCTCGCGGTCCGCCAGATCTCGAGGAACGCCTCCTGGGCGACCTCCTCGGCCTGAGCGGGGTCGCGCACGACTCGCGTCGCGAGCCCGAGGGCCCGCGCCGCGGTCGCGTCGTACAGCTGGGCGAAGGCCGCCTGGTCACCGCGCGCCGCGCGGCGGAGCAGGTCGGTGAGGTCGGGCGCCGCCGGCGACCCCGGGGAGGGGTCGCCGGCGGGCACGGGCCGGAGATGTTCCACGTCGTGATCCTTGCGCAGCCGGGGATTCGCCAAACGTCAGGGCATCAGCACGGTGTCGACGACGTAGACCGTGGCGTTGGCGGTGGGCACGTTGCCGCAGATCACGGCCGCCTCCTCGTCACCGACGGTGAACTCCTCGCCGGAGCCCATCACCTCGATCATGTCGCCGTTCAGGGTCTCGTGCTCGCCGGCGATCTCGTCGGGGCCGAGCTGACCGGCCACCACGTGGTGGGTGAGGATCGAGGTCAGCAGGTCCTTGTCGGCCAGCACCGCCTTGAGGTCCTTGGCCGGGATCTTCGCGAACGCGTCGTCGGTGGGGGCGAAGACCGTGAGGCCCTCGGCGTCGTTGAGGGTGTCGACCAGGCCGGCCTCGCCGACGGCGGTGACCAGCGTGGTCAGCAGCGGGTTGTTGCTGGCGGCGGTGGCGACCGGGTCGGCGACCATGCCGTCGAAGGAGCCGGCGCCGTCGGTGGGCACCGCGGCGCAGCCGGGGCCGAAGACCTGCGAGGCGGCGGAGGCCTCGTCCATCTCGGTGTCGGAGCCCATGCTCTCGTCCTCGGTCATCTCGTCGGTCATCTCGGTGGTCTCGCTGGCCGGGGCGTCGGCGGCGGCGGTGTCGCCGCCGTTCTCCTCGCTGCAGGCAGCGAGGCCGAGGGAGAGCGAGAGGGCGGCTGCGGCCACGCCGGTGCGGCGCAGGGTCTGGAGCTTCATCGGTTCGGGCCTTCCGTCGGTGGAGGTGTCGAGAGGTCTTCGGCACCGATCCGCCGGCGGATTGGTCGGGCGCGGCTGTTCCTGATGTCACAGGAGTGGAGGCCTCTCGGTGACCGCTCGTTACCGCGGTGAGGGACTGGCGTTACTGCGGCGCGCCTACGTTCCCAGCAACAGCAGTGACGCCACTGCCGGCGCCGAGCCAGGTCCAGGGCCCGGGTCCAGAACAAGGCCCTTCGCCGACGTGGGGTCACCGAAGCGACGAACCCACATGCCTCCTGGCGAGGGGCATCCGGTTGGGGGCCGGTCACCATGACGCAGCGAACGAGCACGCCCATCTTCCCTGCCCTCTTCCGGGGCTCGAGGCGAAGCCGGCCGCACCGCAGAGCGCGGTCGCGGCCCGGTCGCGGGCGGGTGGTCCCACTGCTGGTGCCGTTGGCGCTGGTGGTGGCGGTGCTCGGCGTGCTGCCGGCCCCGTCCGCCGCGGCGCGCACCACCCCCAAGCCGCCGCCTACGGTGCCCAGTTTCGTGTGCGCCGACAACACCGTCTACAGCGTCGACGGGGACTCCGGTGAGATCACCCGTCTGAACCCGACGACAGGTGCTACGAGCGCCAACGGGGACCTTGGGTACTTCGCGGATGGTCGCTACAACGCCCTGGCGCTGCCGTCCGGCGGAGGGCCCTACGCATACGCGTTCGACCGCTACTACAACAAGGTCCTCCGCTACGCAGCCGGCTCCAACGACGTCGACTACTTCCCCGGCTCCGCCGATGGCAAGAACCGCGACGTGATCGCCGGCGCGATCAACCCTGCCAACGGCATCTACTACTACGCCGCCAACGGCAGCCCGTGGACCCTCTACGCGTTCGACCCCGGCACCCAGACCGCGGTCGGCAAGGTCGGCACGATGGCCGGCTCATCGGGCAACGGCGACTTCGCCTTCGACGCGGTCGGCAACCTCTACGTCGTCAGCAACCCCTCGACGAACGACGGCGACAACGCCGGCACCCTGACCCGGTTCAACGACGTTCCCGACGATGCCGGGTCGGGCTCGCTCACCGGCACCGTCCTGACCGACGACCTGCCGGCGAACTCCGGCGCCTACGCCGCGATGGCCTTCGACGGCACCGGTGAGCTGATCATCGGAACCGGGTCCGGCAAGGTGCTGCGGGTCGATCCGTCCAGCGGCGAGCTCCTCGCCACGAAGTCCGTGGGGCTGAAGCTGCACGACATGGCCTCCTGCTCGGCCCCCAGCACCGCCGCGGTCCGCGTCGACCTGCCCCAGGGCCGCTACGACACCGGTGACCAGTTCACGGTCAAGATCACCGGCAACGGCGTTACCACCGGCAACACCGGCACCACCGCCGGCACCGACACCGGCCTGCAGGAGCAGCCGGCCGAGGTCGGCGGCCCGGTCGTCGTGCTGCCCGGCCAGACCTACACGCTCACCCAGACCGCGGCCAACGGCGCCGACCTCGCCGACTACGACACCACGTGGAAGTGCACGGAGTCGAACGGCAGCCCGTTCGCCAACGGCACCGGCAGCAGTGGGGCATTCATGGTCCCGCCCGGCTCCGGCAAGACCGTGGTGTGCACGTTCACCAACCTCCCGGTCCGGGCCTCGCTGACGCTCGACAAGGTGGCCGGCGCGATCGCCGACACCAACGGCAGCGGCCGGCCCGACGCCGGCGACAGGATCAGCTACACGTTCAAGGTCACCAACACCGGCAACGTGAAGCTCACGAGCCTGGCGGTGAGCGACACCAAGGTCGGGCCGGTGACCTGCCCGGTCACCCAGCTCGCCGCCGGCGCGTCCACCACCTGCACCGCCGCGGCGTACACCCTCACCCAGGCCGACGTGGACGCCGGCAAGGTCGTCAACACCGCCACCGCCACCGCGAAGGACCCCAAGGACCGTCCGGTGACCGGCACCGACACCGAGACCAAGCCGGTGCCCCAGCTGCCCGCGATCGAGCTGGTGAAGACCGGCGCGCTCAAGCCGGGCGGCACGGTGGTCGGCTACACCTTCACGATCACCAACACCGGCAACGTCACGCTCAACCCGGTGAACCTGGTCGATCCCAAGGTCGGCCCGGTCACCTGCCCTACTGCGGCGCTGGCGCCACAGTCCCCGCCGCGCGAGTGCACGGCCGACTACACGGTCACGCAAGCCGACCTCAACGCCGGCAAGGTCGACAACACCGCGACCGTCACGGGCACGAAGCCCGGCGGCGGCACCGTCACCGACGCCGACTCCGAGACCGTGCCGCTGAACGGCAGCCCGGGCATCGGCCTGGTCAAGACCTCCTCTGCGGTCACCGACACCGACGGCAACGGCACCGACGCCGGTGACAAGATCACCTACACGCTGACGGTGACCAACACCGGCACCCAGTCGCTGACCGGCGTCACCGTCACCGACCCGCTGCTCGGCGGGCCCCAGGCCGGCTGCGCCGCCGCGACGCTCGAGCCCGGGCAGTCCGAGCAGTGCCAGGCGACCTACACGTTGACCCAGGCTGACCTGGACGCCGGCACCGTCGCGAACACCGCAACCGCGGCAGGAACGCCGCCGAGCGGACCCGGCGTGACCGACACCGACTCGACGACCACCCCGCTGCCCAGCTCGCCCGCGATCAAGCTGACCAAGACCGCCGGTGCGATCGTCGACGGCGATGGCAACGGCCCCCACGCCGGGGACACGATCACCTACTCGTTCAAGGTCACCAACACCGGCAACGTCACGCTGAACCCGGTCACGGTGTCCGACCCCAAGGTCGGGGCGGTCACCTGCGGCACCGGTGCGCTGGTCCCAGGCGACAGCCGCAACTGCACCGACAAGTCCTACGCCCTGACCCAAGCCGACGTGGACGCCGGCGTCGTCGCCAACACCGCGACCGCGACCGGCACGCCGCCGGTCGGGCCGGACGTGACCGACGACGACTCGACCACCACGACGGTGACCGGCGTGGCGGCGATCAAGCTGGTGAAGTTCGCCGGCAGCGTCATCGACCTCAACGGCAACGGCATCGACGACGGCGACCAGCTCGTCTACTCGTTCAAGGTCAGCAACACCGGCGCGGTGACGCTGACCAACGTCACGGTCACCGACCCCAAGCTCGGCGTGGTCACCTGCTCGAGCGCCCCGCTGGCTCCGGGCCAATCGCGCGACTGCGACCCGCTGACCTACAGCCTCACCCAGGCCGACGTCGACGCGGGCGAGGTGGAGAACACCGCGGCGGTCACCGGCACCACGCCGACCGGCGGGACCGTCACCGACGAGGACGAGCTGCTCGTGGACCTGCCGGAGGTGCCGGCACGGATCCAGCTGGTCAAGAGCGCCGGCGAGGTCACCGACCTCGACGGCAACGGCGCCGACGCCGGTGACACGATCACCTACTCGTTCACCGTGACCAACACCGGCAACACGGTGCTCACCGACATCGAGGTGAGCGACCCCAAGGTCGGCGAGGTCACCTGCCCCGACGACGAGCTGGCGCCGGACGAGTCGATGCAGTGCGACGACGCCGACTACACGCTCACCGCCGCCGACATCGCCGCCGAAGAGGTCTCGAACACCGCGACGGTCACCGGCACCACGCCCGATGACGACACGGTCACCGACGAGGACTCGACACTGACCCCGATCGTGGCCACCGTGGCCGACATCAAGGTCAAGAAGACCGTCGATGACGCCACGCCGCAGGTGGGCGGCACGCTCACCTACACGCTCACCGTGACGAACAACGGCCCCGGCGTCGCCGACGACGTCGTGGTCACCGACGCGCTTCCCAGCGGTGTCACGTTCGTCTCCGCGGAGGCGCCGTGCACCAAGACCGGTACGACGGTGCGCTGCGAGCTCGGCGCGCTGGCCGCGGACGAGTCGGTGGCGCTGAAGATCAAGGTCACCGTCGACCCGCTGCCCACGCTGGGTACCGACCACCAGCACTGGGTCGATGTCCAGAAGACCGAGGTGCACGTTGACGTGCTGCCCGGCCAGCAGGCCGTCGGCACGGTGGCCTGCCAGCCCGGCTACCTGGTCTCCGACGGCTCCGGCCGCGTCGACCACGTCGACCAGGGCACCGGCACGCTCGCCGACGTCGTGATGACCGAGAACCGTGCGACCAACGGCAACGGCTGGCGCGCCACCTTCGAGAGCTCGGCCACCGGCCGCGCCCAGGCCAAGGTGTTCGCGGTCTGCCTGAAGCAGACGACCGAGGAGGTGGGCGGGCACACCCACGACCTGGTCCTCCCGGCCGCGGCCGTCACCGAGACCGCGCCGCTGCCGATCGGTCGCACCGACCTGACCCTGACCTGCGCCGCCGGCCAGGTGCCGGTCCGGCCAAGCTGGCTGCTCGACGGGCCGGCGCGGGTGCTCACGACGTACCCCTCCGGTGCCACCGGCTGGACCTTCGGGGTCGTCAACGCCGGTGGGGCGACCACGGGCACGTTCTCGATCGGCTGCCTCGACGTCCGGCTCACCACGGCCTCCGGGCACACCCACTCGCTGGCCCTGGACGAGGTCCGGCAGACGGTGACCGTGCCGGCCGGCCAGGTCGGGGAGTACACCCTGACCTGCGCGAACGACGCCAAGGGCATCGTCGGCGGCCACGACCTCGACCCGGGTCTGGTGCCGCTCGGCAACGACCCGCGGCCCGTGGTGCGCGTGTTCAAGCTGTTCAACCCGACGGCGCAGCCGCTCGACGCCCGCCTCTACCTGCGGTGCCTCGGCACCCGGACCGAGAAGGGCGCCGACCCGGGCGGCAAGATCGTCAACACCGCGTCGGTGACCACCGCCACCGCGGAGTCGTCGACGGCCAACAACAGCGACAGCGTGTCGGTGCAGGTCGAACCCACCGTCGCCGCCGTGGCGCCTCAGGTCGAGGTGCACAAGGCCGCGGTCACCGCCAAGGTGCGCTGCGGCGCGGGCGGGGTCTGCAAGGGCAAGGCGTCGCTGCTGGCCGCGTCCACCACCAAGGTGAACGGCACCGTCGTCAAGAAGGGCGCGGTGCTGGCCAAGACGGCGTACAAGATCAAGGGCGGCAAGAAGGTCGTGCTGCGACTGAAGGCCACCAAGATCGGCCGCAAGGCGCTGGGTCGCGACGGCGTGCACAAGGCCAAGCTGCGCATCGGCGACCGCACCTGGGTGGTGCGGATCAAGCGCTGATCGCCCGGGCCCCCGCCCGCATGTAACGCGGTGTCCGGGTAGCTACCGCGGTGTCACGACACCGCACCAGCTACCTGGACACCGCGTTACAGCTCGGCGCGGCGGGTCACTCGACGTCGACCAGCAGCTCCTGGATGCCGCTGGCGCCGGCGGGGAACGGCTCGGCCCGGACCGCGGTCTGCACCTCCCCGTCGCCGCTGACCGCCCGGACGGCCAGGGAGTGGCGGCCAGGCTCGGCGGTCCACGGCAGGTACCACTGGCGCCAGTAATCGTTGCCGACGTCGGGGCCCAGCCGGGCCGGCTGCCACGCGCCGCCGTCGATGCGGACCTCGACGGCCGCCACCCCACCGCGCTGCTGGGCCCAGGCCACGCCGCCGATCAGCCGGCGACCCGCGGGCACGGTCTCCAGCGCCCGTGGGGTGTCGATCCGGCTGGAGATTTTGATCGGCGCGTCGGTCACCCAGCCCCGGTCGGTCCAGTACGCCGAGTCGTCGGCGTAGGTGGTCAGGGTCATCCGGGTGATCCACTTGCAGGCACTGATGAACCCGTAGAGCCCGGGCACGACCATCCGCGCCGGGAACCCGTGCTCACGCGGCAGCCCCTCGCCGTTCATGCCGACCGCGATCATCGCGTCGCGGCCGTCGGTGGCGAGGTCGAGCGGGGTGCTGATCGTCATCCCGTCGACGTCGGTGGAGAGGATCTGGTCGGCACGGTCGCCCACCCCGGCCCGCTCGAGCAGCGCCACCAGCGGCACGCCGAGCCACCGCGCGCCCCCGACGTACTCACCGCCCACGCTGTTCGAGACGCACGCGAGCGTGATGTCGCGCTCCACCAGCGGCATCGCCAGCAGGTCGTCGAAGGTGAAGGTGACCTCACGCTCGACGTCGCCGTCGATGGTGAGCGTCCAGGAGTCCGGGTCGATGACGGGCACGCTCAGCCGGGTGTCGACCCGGTAGAACTCCCCCTCCGGCGTGCGCAGCGGGGTCACGCCGGGCACCCGCTCCTCCAGCCCCCTCGGGAAGGACCCGGCCCCGTCGGCGGGCGCCGGCAGGGCGACATCCACGCCCCTGCTGCGGTACGCCGTGACCCAGCGGCCCGCGGCCCCGGTCGCGGCGGCGAACGCGGCGACGCCGGCGGCGAGGAGCACGCTGCGCCGACCGGGCGCGACCCGGGCGGCGGACCGATCCCCCTCGGTGCCGGTGGCGGTGCCGGTATCGGCGGGTGGCAGCAGCAGCCGCAGCGCGGCGACCCCGGCCACCATCGCGACCAGACCGGGCACAGAGTCGGCCGGCCCCGCGCCGGGTCGGGTCACCGCGGCGGCCGTGGCCACCCCGACCAGCCCCACCAGGAGCCCGGTGCCGAGCGCGAGGTGGCGCCGCGCCACCACGCCCGCCACGCCCGCCAGGAGGAGCGTGCCGGCCAGCACCGAGCCCACCAGCACCGGCTTGTCGGCGGAGCCCAGCTCCGCCACCGCCCACTCCTTGACCGGGGTCGGCGTCAGGTCGATCACCGTCGAGCCCACCGCCAGCACCGGCGAGGCCGCCGGCTGCGACAGGGCCGCGGCCAGATGGCCCGCCCCCGCACCGGCCAGCGCGGCCAGCACCCCCGCCCCGAACGCGGCGAACGCGCCCGGCCGGGTCGAGCCCGGCGCCGGGACCGGCTTCCGGTCGCGTCCTCGCCCTCGCTCGGTGGGCACGGCGCGGTCCGGCGATGGGCTGTCCATGCGGTGGATTCGGACCCAGCGACGATCCGGATGGGCGGTGCGGCAGGATGCGCCCATGGCCGAGACCCCCACCCCCGACAGCGCCCCCGCCGAGCTGGTCCACTACGACGTGGCCGACGCGGTCGCCACGATCACGCTCGACTCGCCGCACAACAAGAACGCGCTGTCCCGGCAGCTGGTCACCGAGCTCTTCGAGCGGCTCGAGCGGGCCGCCGCCGACCCCGAGGTGCGGGTCGTGCTGCTCGCCTCCGCCGACCGGGTCTTCTGCTCCGGCGCGGACCTCTCCGAGGCCGCCACCGTCAGCATGGAGGAGGGCACCCGCCGCATCGTCGAGCTGCAGCGGCTGATCGTCTCCCTCGACAAGCCCGTCGTCGTCTGCGTGCGCGGAGCCGCCCGCGCCGGCGGCATCGGGGTCGTCGCCGCCGCCGACATCGCGATGGTCGCCGACGACGCCACCTTCGCGCTCACCGAGGTCAAGCTCGGCCTCGCCGCCGCCACGATCTCGCTCACCGTGCTGCACCGGATGAACCCCCGCGCCGCCTCCCTGACCACCCTCGGCGGCGAGGTCTTCACCGGCCGTGACGCCGCGGCGTACGGCCTGGTCACCGCCGCGGTCCCCGCCGACGACCTGGACGCCGAGGTGGCCCGGGTCTGCGCCTCGCTCGCCACCGGCGCACCGCAGGGGCTGCGCGAGTCCAAGCGGCTGCTCAACCGCGACCTGCTCGCCCGCATCGACGCCCTCGGCGAGGAGATGGCCGAGGTCAGCACCCGGCTGTTCGGCTCCGACGAGGCCCGCGAGGCGATGCTGGCCTTCCTCACCCGGAAGAAGTAGACCCCCGGCCTGCGGCCGGACGGGCAGGGAACTCGCTGGCGCTCGCCGCGCCAGCGTGTCTCGGGTGAGCGTGGGGCGCCGAGGGGTCACTGATTCCCGCGTTCGCGCGGCGTGTCGGGGAACGATCGACCCCTCGATCGACTCTCGGTCGACGCCTCGACCGGCGAGCACCGGTGCCGCGACGCGGACGCCGGAACCCGCGCGAGAAAGCAACGTCTGCGCGGGTAGGCTTGTCCACTCGCCGGATCCAGGCTGTGGGCCGGTGACTCAGCCGAGGTGCGAGGGGATCAAGGCGTGACCGACCCGTTGGTCGAGGCAGAGATCGGCCGCGAACAGGAGTTCGTGGACCAGGTCTACCGCCAGCTCGAGAAGTCCACGACGGCCGCCCGCCAGCTGGCCCGCGAGGGGCACGAGCGCGGTCGGCTCGGGCATGAGGGCGGCCTCGTCGAACGCGACGCGATGGTCTTCCAGGCCGCCCGCCGCATCGCCCAGCTCGACGCCGCCCACGAGGGCCTCGTCTTCGGCCGGCTCGACCTGCGCCCCGACGTCGACGAGGAGCCCCGCTACATCGGCCGCATCGGCCTGCGCGACGAGAACCGCGACTCCATGCTGGTCGACTGGCGGGCCCCCGCCGCGGCGGTGTTCTACCAGGCCACCGCCGCCGAGCCCCACAATGTCGTACGCCGCCGGGTGCTGCGCTGCTCCGGCCCCACGGTGACCGGCGTCGAGGACGAGCTGCTCGACGCCGACGCCGAGACCGACCTGCCCATCGTCGGCGAGGGCGCGCTGATGGCGCAGCTCTCCCGTGCCCGCGACCGCTCGATGCACTCGATCGTCGCGACCATCCAGGCCGAGCAGGACAAGGCGATCCGGGCGCCCGGCAAGGGCGTGGTCACGATCTCCGGCGGCCCCGGCACCGGCAAGACCGTCGTCGCGCTGCACCGCGCGGCGTACCTCCTCTACACCGACCGGCGCCGCTACGAGAGCGGCGGCGTGCTGATCGTCGGCCCCAGCGGCGTGTTCATGCGCTACATCGAGCGGGTGCTGCCGAGCCTGGGCGAGACCGCGGTCGCGCTGCGCTCGCTCGGCGAGGTGGTCGACGGGGTCCGGGCGACCCGGCACGACGAGCCGGCCGTCGCCGACGTCAAGGGCGCGGAGCGGATGGCCGAGGTGCTCCGCCGGGCCGCACGACAGCAGGCCCCGGGCAGCCCGCGCGAGTTCCGGGTCTTCTGGCGCGACGACGTGGTGGTGCTCGACCGCGGCACGCTGGGCCGGCTGCGCCGCCAGCTGATGTCGCAGGGCCGACGCAACCGTCAGCTGCCGCGCGTGGCCCGCACCCTGCTCGACGCCATGTGGCGCCAGGTCCGCGGCGAGCGCGGCCGCGAGCGTGGGCGCGAGGCGTTCGACGAGGAGCTGCTGTCCAACCAGCAGTTCGTGGACTTCGCGGCCGCCTGGTGGCCACCGCTCGACGCGGCCACGGTGCTGTCGTGGCTGCGCGATCCCGAGTTCCTGGCCCGCGTGGGCGAGGGGTTGCTCAGCGCCGAGGAGCAGCGGCTGCTGATCAAGTCGTGGGGCGGCGACCGCACCGACTCCCGATCGCTCTCGGTCGAGGACGTCGCGCTGCTCGACGAGCTGCGCTACGCGCTCGGCGACGTTCCGCAGCGCACCGACGACGAGCGTGACCTCGACGAGACCGGGCTGCTCGAGGGCGGGGTCGACCTGCACGAGCTGACCACCGCCGCCGACCGCGAGTACGCCCCCAGTAGCCGCGCGTGGGCACCACCCACGAACCGCATCGAGGACGACCCGTTCGCGCACGTGCTCGTCGACGAGGCCCAGGACCTCACCCCGATGCAGTGGCGGATGGTCGGCCGCCGCGGCCGCACCGCCTCGTGGACCATCGTCGGCGACCCCGCCCAGTCGTCGTGGCCGGTGCCCGCCGAGGCGGCCACCGCCCGCGCGGCCGCGCTCGAGGGCAAGCCGGTGCACGAGTTCCACCTGTCCACCAACTACCGCAACTCCGCGGAGATCTACGAGTACGCCGCGGCGTACGCCGAGCGCGTCGGCCTCGACGCCGACCTCCCCACCGCGGTCCGCTCGACCGGGGTGGCGCCGCGGGTCGTCGAGGGGGTCGCCGACCTCGAGGCGGCCACCCGCGAGGCGGTCGTGGCGGTGGCCGCCGAGGTGTCCGGCACCGTCGGCATCGTGGTGCCGGTGGCTCGCCGCTCCGAGGTGAACGCCTGGCTGGCGTCGTGGCCCGAGCTGGCCGCCGACGCCCCGGGGGCACGGGCCGCGGTCGACTCGTCGGTGCCGCCCTCGGGCGAGGACCGGGTCGTGGTGCTCACCGGGCTCGACACCAAGGGCCTGGAGTTCGACGGCATCGTGGTGGTGCGCCCGCAGGAGATCGAGGACGAGTCGGCCACCGGCCGGGCAACTCTCTACGTGGTGCTCACCCGGGCCACGCAGCTGCTGACGACCGTCTCCTGACGGTTGCGCCCGCCCGGGCGCTGATATCCCGTCGGGGGCGGCGCGTCGCCCCTCTAGAGTTCGACCATGACTGCCACGACCGATGCCCGGACCGCGATCGAGGCGCTCCAGGGGCACGAGGCGTGGGCGATCATCCGGCGCTCCACCCGGGCGGGCGACCGCGACACCGTCGGCATGGTCGGCGGGCGGCGCAGCGTCGTGGAGTCGCTGCTCGACGTGCCGCTCGAGCAGGGGGCGCCGCAGGACGGGCACATCGCCGACCGGCTGCTCGCCGTACCCTTCCGGCAGGTGCGCGAGCGCGGCTTCCAGGCGCACGACGACGGCACCCCGCTGGTGGTGGTCGACGTCGAGACCGAGCTGGAGTTCTCGGTCGCCGAGGTGATCGAGGCGATCGACGAGGCCGAGGTCGGCTTCGTCGACCGCGGCGGCTTCGACACCGACGACGAGGACTACGCGAAGCTCGTCGAGGCGATCATCCGCGACGAGATCGGCCAGGGCGAGGGCGCGAACCTGGTCGTCGGCCGGCACTACCGCGCGCAGGTCGCCGACTGGGGTGCCGACAAGGCGCTCGCGGTGTTCCGGCGGCTGCTCGAGCGCGAGCGCGGGGCCTACTGGACGTTCCTGTTCTTCACCGGCGACCGCTACCTGATCGGGGCGAGCCCCGAGCGGCACGTCTCCATCTTCGGCGGCGACGTCCGGATGAACCCGATCAGCGGCACCTTCCGCATCCCGGGCGAGGGCGACACCAAGGCGCAGCTGATGGACTTCCTCGCCGACGAGAAGGAGATCTACGAGCTCTTCATGGTCGTCGACGAAGAGCTGAAGATGATGTGCGACATCTGCACCGAGGGCGGCCAGGTGCTCGGTCCTTTCCTCAAGCCGATGAGCCGGCTGGTGCACACCGAGTACCTCCTCGCCGGCCGCACCACCCGCGACCCGCGCGAGGTGCTGCGCGACACGATGTACGCCGCGACCGTCACGGGCTCGCCGGTCGAGAACGCCTGCCGGTTGATCAAGGAGTACGAGGCGGAGGGCCGCGGCTACTACGGCGCGGCGCTGGCGATCCTCGGCCGGGACCCCCAGGGCGGTCCGGTCGTCGACAGCCCGATCGTGATCCGCACCGCCGACGTCGACCTCGACGGCAACCTCAAGGTCACCGCGGGGGCGACGCTGGTGCGCGACTCCGACCCCGCCTACGAGGTGGCCGAGACGCACGCGAAGGCCGGCGGCATCCTGAGCGCCTTCGGCCTGGTGCCGGCGGCGCCGGTGCCGGCCATCAACGTCGCCGAGCTGGTGCTCGACGAGGACGTGATGCTCTCGCTGAACGCCCGCAACCGCCGGCTGTCGTCGTTCTGGCTCACCGACCAGGGCGGGTCGGCGCCCGACCCGCGGCTGGCCGGCAAGCGGGTGGTGATCCTCGACGGCGAGGACGACTTCGTGAAGATGCTGCGCCACGTGCTGCGGGTGCTGGGCATGACCAGCGAGGTGGTGCGCCACGAGGACATCCCCGACGGCCTCGACGGCTGGTTCGACCCGTGGGACCTCGTGATCGTGGGCCCGGGCCCGGGCGATCCGCGCGACGACGCCGACCCGAAGATGGCGCGGCTGCGGGCCGCTGTCGCCGCGCTCCTGGAGCAGCGCAAGCCGTTCCTGGCGGTGTGCCTGGGCCATCAGGCGCTGTGCCACCAGCTCGGCATCCCGCTGGCCTACAAGGACATCGTCTTCCAGGGCACCCAGTCGCCGGTGTCGCTCGCCGGCCGCACCGAGCGGGTGGGCTTTTACAACACCTTCGTGGGGCGGGTCTCGGCAGGCTCGACCGCCGGCGAGGGCTCGACCGCCGGCGAGGGCGCGACCACCGGCGAGGGTGCGGCCGGTGAACTGCCACCCGGCGTCGCCGTCGAGGCGGACCCCGAGAGCGGCGACGTCCACGCGGTGCGGGGGCCGCACTACCGGGGCATCCAGTTCCACGCCGAGTCGATCCTCACCGAGCACGGCTACGACCTGCTGCACGATCTGGCCCGAGAGCTCCTGTTTTCGTAGGACGCGTTATCGTTGGAGTGCGGGCCCCGGTGGAGATCCCCCCAGATCTACCGGGGCCCGTCTGCACGCCCACTCGACGCCCTCGGCCACCTGCGACGTCATGCGTTCCGGTCGCCCGGGCGCCCAGGTCGTACGACGTCCCCGGCCACCCCAGCCGATAGCGTGCTCCTCGTGCCGCCCCCGGACGTCGTGGTCGTCGACCATCACGACTCCTACACGCAGAACCTGGTGCACCTGGTCGCCCAGGTGACCGGCCGGCTGCCGGCGGTGGTGCAGCACGACGAGGTCGACGCGGGCGAGGTGCTGGCGCACTCCCACGTGGTGCTCTCGCCCGGGCCCGGCCGGCCCGACGACCCGCGCGACTTCTCGGTGGGGCGCGAGGTGCTGCGGGCCGGCACCCGCCCGGTGCTGGGCGTCTGCCTGGGCATGCAGGGGCTGGTCACGGCGTACGGCGGGCGGGTCGGCCGGGTGCCGCCGGCCCACGGCGAGGTGGCCGAGGTCGAGCACGACGGCCGCGGCGTGTTCGCCGGGCTGCCGCGGGGCCTCCGGGTGGTGCGCTACCACTCGCTGGCGGCGCTGGAGGTGCCCGACGAGCTCGAGGTGAGCGCCACCTGCGCCGGCGCCGACGGCCGGCCGGTCGTGATGGGCGTGCGGCACCGCACCCTGCCTCTGGAGGGCGTGCAGTTCCACCCCGAGTCGGTGCTCACCGAGCTGGGGGCCGCCCTGGTCGGCAACTTCCTCGCCGAGCGGGTGCCGGCGTGAGCCCGCTGCACCGGGTCGACGACCCGGCCCGGCTGCTGCCGGAGGTCGCGGCGGCGTCGCCGCGCTGCTTCTGGCTCGACGGCGGCGGCGCCCGCGACTGGTCTGGACGTCGGTCGCTGGTGGGCTGGCTGGAGCCGGAGGACGTCTCACTCACCTACGACGCCGCCCGGCGCGAGGTCAGCAGGCACGCCGGCGGCCGGGCCGAGGTGGTCGGCGACGACGTGTTCGCCGCGCTCGAGGCCGAGCTGGCCGCGGGCGGCTCCCGCGACCAGTGGTTCGGCTACCTCGGGTACGCCGCCCGGCCGGACCTGCCGGCACGCACCGGGCCCGGCGACGTCCCCGACGCGGTGTGGATGCGCCCCTCGCAGCTGCGGCTCTTCGACCACCCGCCGTCGGAGCTCGGCGCTGCGCCGAGCCACCCGGCCGGGCCCGCCGAGGCTGCGCCGGCGGCGTACCGGCGCGCGTTCGACGCGGTGCAGGAGCAGCTGCATGCGGGCAACACCTACGAGGTGAACCTGACCTACCGTCTCGACACGGTCAGCGACCTCGACCCGGTCGCCGCCTACCTGCGGCTGCGCGCGCTCAACCCCGCGCCGTACGCCGGGTTCCTCCAGCACGACGTGCCGGGTGCGCGCGGCTGGCTGCTCAGCTCCTCACCCGAGCGCTACGCGGTGATCGGCGCCGACCGCGCCTTGGAGACGCGGCCGATCAAGGGCACCACGCCCCGCGGCGCGACGGCGGACGAGGACGCCGTGCTGCGGCAGCGGCTGGCCACCGAGGCGAAGTTCCGCAGCGAGAACCTGATGATCGTCGACCTGCTGCGCAACGACCTGTCGGCGGTCTGCGAGCCGGGCTCGGTGGAGGTGCCGGCGCTGATGGCGGTGGAGTCCTACCCGGCGGTGCACCAGCTGGTGTCGACGGTGCGGGGGCGGCTGCGGCCGGAGGTGACCACGGTCGGCGCGCTGCGGGCGCTGTTCCCCGCCGGGTCGATGACCGGCGCCCCGAAGCTGCGCACCATGCAGATCATCGAGCAGGTCGAGGACTCCCCGCGCGGGGCCTACTCGGGCGCGTTCGGCTGGCTGGCCGCCGACGGCCGGGCCGACCTGGGCGTGGTCATCCGGAGCCTGACCACCACCGGCGACGGCCGCTACCGGCTCGGCACCGGCGGCGGGATCACGGTGCGCTCGGACGTCGCCGACGAGCACGCGGAGTCGCGCTGGAAGGCGGAGCGGCTGCTGCGGGTGTTCGACGCCTGACGCCGCCCGCCGGCTCAGACGGGTTCGCGGGTCCGGGAGGCGACGACCAGGAACGCGACGGCGGAGTCCAGCGAGGCCAGTCGCGGACGGTCGGCCGGCTCGATGGGGACGTGGGTGTGCTCGACCAGCGCCTGCACGAACCGTTCGAAGGCCTGCTCGTCGAGGCCGAACGCCGGCCAGATGGGGTCGTCGGTCTCGATGGTGTCGAGGTCGGCGGTGGGGGCCACGTACTCGATCGCGTCCTCGACCTCGTGGCGTGCGGTCTCGGGCGAGAGCGGGTGGCGGGTCCCCGCGTACGTGGTGGTCATGGGTGTCTCCTTCTCCGGTGGTGCGCACCCAGTGTTCGCCCGCACCCCGGCGCGGCGGGAGGGACCAAGGTCACCGATCGCGGGACCCGGCGGTCCGCGTGGCGTCTCGACCCGGCAGCCCCTCTTCAACGCGCCGGGTCTCGACAGGCTCGACCACCGGGGCCGGGAACCAGTGACGGCTCGGCGATCACTCCACGCCGGCGTCGGCGGCGTGCGCGGAGAGCTGTTCGAGCACCAGCCGGGTCGCCCGCACCAGCGCGCCGGCGTCGTAGGGGTAGAGGTCGACCGCGTTGACGGTCTGGATCAGGTCGCCGTTCTCGACGAACCCGGTGACCAGGGCCGCCTTCCTGGTCGTGTTGACCACCAGCCGGGCGGCGTCGGCGCCGGGCACCGACGGGCGGGTGACCCGGCCCCCGACGCTGCCGTCCGGGCCGTCGCCCAGCGTCGCCCAGGCGGCGTCCAGACCGCCGTCGAAGAGCAGGTACGACGCGTCGAACGTCGCGTCGCCCTCGCGCACCGGCAGCAGGGCGCAGCGCACGACCCCCGGCTCGGTGCTCTCGGTGTTCTCGGTGCCGGCACCGGTGTCCTTGCGCAGCTGCTGGCCGAGCACCCCGGAGACCTCGCGCGCCGATAGTCCGTCGCACGGGTTCCACGGGTCGGCCGCCTCCGGCACCTCGCCGGGCTCGTCGTCGCCGGAGCAGCCGGCGAGCCCCCCGGACAGCCCGAGGCAGAGTGCGATGGCCGCCGCCCGGGTCGCGGTCCGGCTCATCGGCGGCCGTCCAAGGTCCTGGCGCCGGCGGGCGTGGGAGCGGCCGTCGTGGGTGTCGTCGTCGGCACGGGGTCGGGGCTGCCCGGCAGCGTCAGCACCACGCGGGCGCCGCCGGCGGGGGAGCGGTCCACGTGCACCGTGCCGGCGTGCCGGTCGGCCGCCCGGCGCACGATCGAGAGGCCGAGCCCGGACCCGGGCATCGTGCGCGACTCCTCCGAGCGCCAGAACCGCTCGAAGACGTGCGGCACGTCCTCGGGGGCGATGCCCGGGCCCTCGTCGTCGACGGTCAGCGCGCCGCCCTCCAGTCGCACCGTGACCGTGCCGCCCGGTGGGCTCCACTTCGCGGCGTTGTCGAGCAGGTTGGTGACGGCGCGCTCCAGGGTGCCGCTCTCGCCCACCACCCACCACGGGGCGGTGGTGACGTCGAAGGTGACGCCGGGCGCCCTGCGCCGCACCCGGGCGACTGCCTGCTCCACGATCTCGGGCAGCTCGACCGGCTCGACGACGTGGGTGGTCTCGTCGCGGGCCAGCTCGACCAGGTCGCCGACGAGCGTCGAGAGCTCCTCGATCTGGGCGCGGACGTCGTCGAGCAGCTCGGCCCGGGCCTGGGGCGGCAGCCCGCCCCGACCGTCTCCGGCGTCGGCGAGCGCGTCGGCCTGCGCCAGCAGCTCGAGGTTGGTGCGCAGCGAGGTCAGCGGGGTGCGCAGCTCGTGGCCGGCGTCGGCGACCAGGCGCCGCTGCCGGTCGCGGCTGGCCGCCACGGTGGCCAGCATCTGGTTGAACGCGGCGGCGAGCCGGGCGATCTCGTCGTCGCCCTCGACCGCCAGCGGCCGGAGGTCCTCGGTGCGGGCCCGCTTCTCGACCGCCGCGGTGAGCCGTCGCACCGGCCGCAGGCCGCCTTGGGCCACGCCCCAGCCGGCGATGCCGGCGGCGACCACGCCGGCGAGCCCGAACACCAGCGTGACCACGCCGAGCTTGGTCAGCACCCGCTCCTGGGTGTCGAGGGACTGGCCCAGCACCAGTGCCACCGGGGCACCCTCGCTGGTCTCCGAAGGCACCGCCACGACCCGGTAGGTGTTGCCCTCCGCGGTGACCGTGCGGATGCTCGACCGGCGGTCGCGGCGGGCCACGTCGAGCTCGGGCTGGCCGAGCGGCAGCCGGTCGCCCTGGTCGGGCTGCCAGGCCACCCCGTTGCCGTAGCCGTTGACGTAGACGAACGCGATCTTGATGTCGGCGGCGCCGAGCACCGACGCCGGCACCACTCCCTTGGTGGTGAGCTGCTCCAGCGCGGTGGAGCTGGCCGCCTCGTGGGCGCGCTCGCGCAGCGACTCGTCGAGCGTCGACTGCAGCTGCATCCGCACGGTCACGTAGGCGCCCAGCGAGACCACGGCCACCGAGACCCCGACCGCCATCATCGTCAAGAGGATCACCCGGCTGGCCAGCGAGCGCCGGTAGTGCCACCGCTCGTGGGCGGCCACGGGCGGTCCCGGAGGCGACGCCGGGCCTGACGTCGGGGGTGACGCAGGGGGTGACGCAGGCGGCGGCGCCGGCGGGCCGGCGCCGGCGGGGTCCGCGGCGGCCATCGCCGTCACTGCTCCTTCAACACGTAGCCCACGCCGCGCACCGTGTGGATCAGCCGCGACTCGCCCTCGGCCTCGGTCTTGCGCCGCAGGTAGCCGACGTAGACCTCCAGCGAGTTGGCGGTGGTGGGGAAGTCGTAGCCCCACACCTCCTCCAGGATGAACGCCCGCTCCAGCACCCGGCGCGGCCGGCGCAGGAACATCTCGAGCAGCGTGAACTCGGTGCGGGTCAGCTCGATGAGACGCCCGCCGCGCACCACCTCGCGCGACGCGAGGTTCATGGTGAGGTCGGAGAACGCCAGCACCTCGCTCTCGCCGTCGGCGGGGGCCACCCGCCGCAGCAGCGCCCGCAGCCTGGCCAGCAGCTCCTGCAGCGCGAACGGCTTGGTGAGGTAGTCGTCGGCGCCGGCGTCGAGGCCCTCGACCCGGTCGCCGACGGCGTCGCGGGCGGTCAGCACCAGGATCGGCACCTCGTGGCCGGCGGCGCGCAGCGCCTTGGTGGTGTCGATGCCGTCGAGGCGCGGCATCATCACGTCCATCACGACCACGTCGGGGGCGGCGACGCCGATGCCGGCCAGGGCCTCCGCGCCGTCGGTGGCCAGGCTGACGTCGTAGCCGTTGAACTCCAGCGAGCGACGCAGGGACTCCCGGACCGACTGGTCGTCGTCGACGACGAGCACACGCGGTTTCGGGGCAGGCACGCTCCCACTCTGCCACCGGTGCCTGAGGCGAGGCTGAAAGCCGGCGGCACGGCGGCGAGGGTCAGAGGTACTTCGCCGCTACGGCGGCGGCCCGCGCGCCGTAGCCGCCACCGAACAGGCAGGCGTGCACGAGCAGCGGGTGCACCTGGTGCAGCGGCACGCGGTCCTCCCAGCCCTCGGCGAGCGGCGAGACCTCGGCGTACCCCTCGAGCACCCGCGGCAGGTGCGGCAGCCCGAAGAGCGCGAGCATCGCGAGGTCGGTCTCGCGGTGGCCGCCGTGCGCGGCGGGGTCGATCACCCAGACCTCGCCGTCGGAGCCCCAGAGCACATTGCCGTTCCACAGGTCGCCGTGCAGTCGCGCCGGCCCCTCCTCGGGCACCAGGGCGGCCAGCCGGCCGACCAGCGCCTCGACGGTGCGGGCCTCGCCGTCGGTGACCTGGCCGCGGTCGCGGGCCAGCTTGAGGTAGGGCAGCACCCGGCGGACGGCGTAGAACTCCGCCCACGTCGGCGCCGGCCGGTTCGGCAGCGGGAGTCGGGCGATGAAGCCGTCGCGGTCCAGGCCGTACGTCGGGGCGCCGGCGGCGTGGGTGGTCGCCAGTGCCCGGCCGAACGCAGTGGCCGCGTCGGTGCCGCCCCGGCCGGGCTCGACCCAGCGCAGGATCAGGCATTCGGCGTCGGTGGCCAGCACCTCCGGCACCCGGACCCCTCCGGCCTCGGCCAGCCATCTCAGGCCCCGCGCCTCGGCGGCGAACAGGTCGGGCGGAGCGTGCGGCAGGGTCTTCATCAGGGCGGTGCGGCCGTCGGAGAGGCGAAGCTTGGTGGCCGTGGCGACGTCGCCGCCGGCCACGGGCGCCGTGGACACGACCGCGGCGCCGAGCAGCTCCTCGGCACGGCGGGCGACCAGCGGCTGGCGGGTCACGAGAGGTCCCACCACCGGGGCACGCGCTGCTGGAGGGCAGCGACGATCGCGGCGGACGTGCGCTCCACCATCGTCAGCACCTCCTCGAAGCCGGCGCCCCCACCGTAGTACGGGTCCGGAACCTCGCTCCCGGGACCGACGGGGTCGAAGTCGCGGAAGAGCCGCACGCGGTGCTGGGTGTCGGCGGTGGCGTGCAGCTGCACGTCGGCGAGGTTCTGACGGTCCATGGCCAGCAGCAGGTCGAACTCCTCGAGCCAGCCGCCGGCCAGCTGCTGCGCGCGGTGCCGGGTCGCGTCGTACCCCGCGGCGGTCAGGGTGGCGGCCGCGCGGTCGTCCATCGGCCGGCCGACGTGCCAGCCGCCGGTGCCGCAGCTGGCGACCCGGACCCGGTCGGCGAGGCCGGCCTCGCCGACGCGGTGCTCGAGCACCACGTCGGCCATCGGGGAGCGACAGATGTTGCCCAGGCAGACCAGCGCGATGCGGTAGCCGTCGCCGTGACGCGGCTCGGGGAGCTCGGGGAGCATCGGCGCCGCGCTCAGTCGTCCGAGCCGATCAGCCCGTCGACGGCCCAGGTGACGATCGTGACCACGATCGCGCCGCCGACCGCCGGCCAGAACCCGTCGACCCGGAAGCCGAGGTCGAGCAGGTCGGCGAACCAGGCGGTCAGCTTGAGCATCGCGGCATTGATGACCAGCAGGAACAGGCCCAGCGTCAGCACGATCAACGGCAGCGAGAGCAGCTGCAGGACCGGCTTCACGAGCGCGGTGACCGTGCCCAGGATCAACGCCACGACCAGCAGCGGGACGATCTTCTCCTCGAGCTCGGCCTGCCCGGAGACGGGGCCGCGGAAGCGGATGCCGTCGATCATCCAGGCCGCCACCGCCAGGGCGATCGCGTTGGTCACCAACCAGGTCAGGAAGCGCATGCCGCCATCCTCCCAGCCCGGACGAGTCGCCGGCCCCCGGTCGCTCGCCGGTCGCGCCGGATCAGCCCTTCGGGCAGCCCATCGGGAGCCGGAAGGTGGTCTTCTCGCCACCCTCGTCGGGCTCACTGACCGTCACCACGGCTCGGCGGTAGGTCCGCACCTTCTCGTCCGCGCAGAAGGTGCGCTTGCTGAACCGGACCGTCGCGGACCGCTTGGCCGGTGGCGGGCAGCTGGCGCAGTCGCTGATGTAGCGACCGGTCGCGGACGCCCGCCGCGAGCCCCAGTCGCTCCAGTCGAGCCGCTTGAGATAGGGGCCGGACGAGGCGGTCAGGAAGATCCGCTTCGGCGCCACCTTCTGCTGATAGAACATGTCGAAGTAGACGGTCTTCACCCCCGCCCGCTCCCCGGCAGTCTCGGGCGCCGCGACGGGCGCCGCCTCCGGAGTGGCCGCTGCCGTGCCGACGCCGGCGAGACCGACGGAACCGAACAGGGTCACGAGGCCGAGCAGGCCGATGGTCGGGACGCGGCGACTGGAGTGGACGGTCATCCCGGGACAGTAGGTGGCCCAGCGCCGCCGCCGACCGGGTTCGGGCGCACCCTGGGGTCGGGTAGCCCACCCCGGTGCCCGACCGGCCCACCACCCCCGCCGGTACCTTTCCGTGCGTGGTCCCGGTGGGTGGCGTGGGAGTGATGCTGGCGGGCGCCGTGGTGTCGGCGCTCGTGCTCGCCCTGCTCGCGCTCGGGCTGCAGCGGCGGGTCGGCTGGGTCGCCGCCTGGGCCGGGTGCGGGCTGGTGTGGTCGCTGGTCGTGGTGGCGCTCGTGACGCTGGTGCCCGCGAACGGCGCCCCCGGCATCGTCCCCGCCGAGGGCCGTCTGGAGACCTGCTCGTGGGACATCGGCGGCCCCGCCCCGGACGGCTTCTGGATCTTCGAGAGCGGCCAGCGGCTGCTGAACACGGTGCTGTTCGTGCCGTCCGGGGCGCTGCTCGTGGTGGCGGCCACCCGGTGGCGCGCCGGATGGGTGCTGGTGCCGCTCGGCCTGGCCGGGCTCGCGGCGTACTCCGCGCTGATCGAGCTCACCCAGCTCGAGTTGGCCCGCCTGGACCGGGCCTGCGACGTCACCGACGTCGTCGACAACGTCACCGGGGCCGTGCTGGGGGTGCTCGTCGGGCTGGTGGTCGCGCTGGTGCTGCGGCCGTGGCGCTACCGGAGACGGTGACGGCTCAGCCGCGCCGCCATCGACGCCATCGACCCAGCCGCCCGGGCCGGCCCTGCTCGGCGGCCGGCGGCTCGAGGCTGGACCGGCCGAGCGTGAAGTCGTCCCAGGCGTCGAGGTAGGCCCGCGACTGCGGACCCAGCAGTCGGGCGACCAGCGCCGGGTCCGCCCGCCCCGACGACAGCGCGCTCGCCACCTGTTCGAGCAGGCCGGTGGCCACCGCCGACCGCACGGGCTCGGGGCCGCTGACCAGGTGCTGCTCCACGACCTCGAACACCCGCTGCCGGGCGGGATCGCCCAGGGTCGGCAGGCACGCGACGATCGCGGCACCGGCACGACCCGGCCACAGCCCCGGCAGCTCGGCGTCCGGCCGCGGGTCGTCCCCGGCGGCCACCATCTGGGTGCCCAGCTCGGGAGCAGCGGCGAGCAGCGCGGCCGCGAAGTCGTGCATCGCCTCCACCGGGCGCCGCCCTCCTCGGTCCGATCGCAGTGGCGATCGCTGGTCGCTAGCCTGACCGGATGGACGCCCCCCGGCCCCGGCCCACGCTCGACGCGATCCCCGTCTATGTGCCGGGCAAGCCTGCCACGGTGCGCCCCGGGCTGACGGCGTACAAGCTCTCCTCCAACGAGAACCCCTACCCGCCGCTGCCCGGCGTCGTCGAGGCGGCGCACCGGGCGGTGGCCCGGATGAACCGCTACCCCGACCTGGGCAACACCGAGCTGTACGCCGCCCTCTCGCGGCGGCTGGGCCTGCCCGAGGACCACCTGGCGCTGAGCACCGGGTCGGTGGCGCTGATCTACCAGCTGCTCACGGCGTACTGCGCGCCCGGCGACGAGGTCGTCTACGCCTGGCGCTCGTTCGAGGCCTACCCGATCGCCACCGCCGCCGTCGGCGCCGTGGAGGTGACGGTGCCGCTGACCGCGGACGCCCGGCACGACCTCGACGCGATGGCCGACGCGATCACCGACCGCACCCGCGTGGTCTTCGTGTGCACGCCGAACAACCCGACGGGCCCGGCGGTCACCCACACCGAGCTGACCGCGTTCCTGGCGAGGGTGCCCGGGCACGTGGTGGTGGTCGTCGACGAGGCCTACCTGGAGTTCGTCCGGATGCCCGACGCCGTCGACGGCCTGGCGCTGCACCGGGAGCACCCCAACGTGGTGCTGTTCCGCACCTTCTCGAAGGCCTACGGGCTGGCCGGGTTCCGGGTCGGCTACGCGGTGGCCGACCCGACGGTGGCGGCCGCGGTGCGCGCGGTGTCGCTGCCGTTCGGGGTGAACCTGGTCGCCCAGGCCGCCGCGGTCGCCTCGCTCGAGGCGGAGCCTGCCCTGCTCGAACGGGTCGACGCCCTGGTCGCCGAGCGCGACCGGGTCGGCGCCGCGCTGCGCGAGGTCGGCTGGCGGGTGCCCGACGCCCAGGGCAACTTCTTCTGGCTCGAGCTGGGCGAGCGCACCGCCGAGTTCGCCGCCGCCGCCGAGGAGGCAGGCGTGACCGTGCGGCCGTTCGCCGGCCACGGGTGCCGGGTGAGCATCGCCGAGCCGGAGGCGGGCGACCGCTTCGTCGAGTTGGCCGCCCGGTTCGCGTGACGCGACGGACCTTCTGACGGACCTTCTGTCGGGGTGAGGCCGAAAGACCTGTGCGACACACGACTTATCTCCCTAAGCCCGGGCGCCCGATTGGCCGATGCTGGGGGTGGCGCACTCGCGCCGGACAGCCCGAGTAGAGCAGGGATAGGCCCATGTCGACCCAGAAGATCGAGATCCACATCGAGCACGTCGGTGACCAGGTCCGCATCATGACGGCGCTGGCCCGCGACGGACACTCCCGGGTCGTCGGTCTCGGCGAGGCCGGCAAGCAGCGGGCCTGCGCGGTCCGCGGCACCGACGGCACCGAGCTGGCCCTCGCCCGGTCGCTGGAGAACCTGGCTCACCGGCTCTCGGAGTCCGTGGACGACGACGTCTACGCGGCCGCCGTCGACTGACCCCACCCCCGAGCACCCGTCCCCCGGTCGTCGATCACGGCCGGGGGATGCTGGCGTCCTGGGACCGGCCGGGTTCCCAGCCCCCGCCTAGATTTGCCGCCATGAGCGACGACGGCGACCAGACCCCGACCTACGTCGAGCAGGGCAAGGCCTTCGACCGGGACATGAACTACATCCCGGACCGGATCACCCGCGACGCCACCGTGCCCGAGCACGGCCCGGTCGAGGGCGAGCTGTGGCCGGTCGAGCCGGGCCGCTACCGGCTGGTCGCCGCCAAGGCCTGCCCGTGGGCCAACCGATCGATCATCGTGCGCCGGCTGCTCGGGCTCGAGGACGTCCTCTCGCTCGGCATGCCCGGCCCGACCCACGACAAGCGCAGCTGGACCTTCGACCTCGACCCCGGCGGCGTGGACCCCGTGCTGGGCATCGAGCGACTCCAGCAGGCCTACTTCGCCCGCTTCCCCGACTATCCGCGCGGGATCACCGTGCCGGCGATCGTCGAGGTCGCCACCGGCAAGGTGGTCACCAACGACTTCCCGTGGATCACCCACGACCTGTTCTTCGAGTGGCGCGACCACCACCGCCCCGGCGCCCCCGACCTGTGGCCCGACGACCTGCGCGAGGAGATGGAGCAGGTCATGCAGCGGATCTTCACCGAGGTCAACAACGGCGTCTACCGCTGCGGCTTCGCCGGTTCGCAGGAGGCGTACGACGCGGCGTACGAGCGGCTGTGGACGGCCCTGGACTGGCTCGAGGAGCGGCTCACCGACCGCCGCTACCTGATGGGCGACCGGATCACCGAGGCCGACATCCGGCTGTTCACGACGCTGGCGCGCTTCGACCCCGTCTATCACGGCCACTTCAAGTGCAATCGCGAGAAGCTGGCCGAGATGCCGGCTCTGTGGGGCTACGCCCGTGACCTCTACCAGCAGCCGGGATTCGGCGAGACCATCGACTTCGACCAGATCAAGGCCCACTACTACGTCGTGCACACCGACATCAACCCGTCGGGCATCGTGCCGCAGGGCCCCGACCCGGAGGTCTGGCTCACCCCCCACGGCCGGGAGCGACTCGGCGGCGAGACGCTGCAGCCCTGGGATTGACGCCGACCGGTCACTGATTCCCGCCCTTTCGCGGCGTGTCGGGGAACGATCGACGAGTCGGTGAGCCCGCTTCGGACCGCGGCTTCTCGGACGTGGCGGACCGGTCCCGGCAGAATGGGCAGGCCACCGAGAGGGACCGGACGAGGGGAACCGATGGGCCACGGACACAGCCACGCCGCCGGCCGCGCCGAGGACCGCGGCCGGCTGCGGCTGGTGCTGGCCATCACCGCGGTGGTGCTGGTCGTCGAGCTGGTGGGGGCCTGGATCGCCGGATCGCTGGCGCTGCTCGCCGACGCCGCCCACATGGCCACCGATGCGGCAGCCGTCGTCGTGGCACTCGCTGCCTCGCACCTCGCGAGCCGGCCCGCGGGCCCCCGGTCGACGTTCGGCTGGCACCGGGCCGAGGTGCTCGCCGCCCTCGCCAACGCGTTGGTCCTGCTCGGGGTCTGCTGCTATCTGGCGTACGCCGGAACCTCGCGGCTGCTGGACCCCGGCGAGGCGCACGTCGCGGCCGGCCCGATGCTCGGCTTCGCGGTGGTGGGGCTGCTGGCGAACCTGGTCTCGCTGCTGGTGCTGAGCCGTTCGCGGACGGGTTCGCTGAACCTGCGGGCGGCCTCGGCCGAGGTGATGGCCGACGCGCTCGGCTCCGTGCTCGCCATCGCCGCCGCGGCGGTGATCTGGGTGTCCGGCTTCCAGCAGGCCGACCCGATCGCATCGCTGGTGATCGCGGCGCTGATCCTTCCCCGCGCCTTCGCGCTGCTTCGCGAGGCCGGCGTGGTGCTGCTCGAGATCGCGCCGCAGGGCCTCGACCTCGACGCCGTCCGCAGCCACCTGCTGGGCTCGCCCGGCGTCGTCGACGTGCACGACCTGCACGCCTGGACGATCACCAGCGGCATGCCCAGTCTCTCGGCCCATGTCACGGTCACCGACGAGACGCTGGCCGCCCGCGGCCTCGGCGCCGTCCTCGACGACCTGTGCGCCTGCCTCGGCGAGCACTTCGAGGTGCGGCACGCCACCTTCCAGGTCGAGCCGGTCAGCCACCGCGCCCACGAGGACCTCGGCGAGGTCCACTGACGCGGACCACGCGTGGTGTGACTCGCCTGCCGGTCTCGTCCTGGGCTTCAGACCAACCCCCGCAGTCGGTCACCGTCGGTGGGCATGTCGCCGCGGTCTCGGGTCGCGGGGTTGGGGGTGGGGCGGGCAGCTCGCGGCTGCCTGGGGCTGGGCTTCAGACCAACCCACTGTTGGTCACGGCTGCCTGTCGGCTCACCGTGGGCTGGGCGTGCCCCGACCCGTCAAGCATTCCCTCCCCCGCTTCGCTCCTCCGGGAATGCCGGACGGGTCGGCGGAGGTCACGGGCCGGCGTTACCTGCAACCTGGTGGCGGGGCTTGTCATCTGCCCTGGGCTGCAGGGCAGTGCGGGTCACGGCTTGGCCGGGTCATGCGGCGTAGCCGCACCGTCCTTCCCCCCGGGGCCGTGAGCCCGGCGCCCAGCGGCGGGGTGGGGCGGCGGAGTCGGAGGGGCCCCGAGGCCGTGGATGGGCCTGGCCCCCGCTCCGTGAGGAACGAGCGGAGCGGGTGGTGGGCCGAGCGGGCCCCTCCGGCGCAGCCGACCCGCCCCACCCACACACGCACCGGTCCTCACCATCACCACGAAGCCCCGCGCAGCGGAAACCCCGCCAGCCCCGAGCGACACCCGGCGAACCGCATCACGACCAGCCGTGACATCGCGGCGCAGCCGCGAACCCCCTCCCACCCGGGGCGGTGAGCCCGGTGCCGGGCGCGGGGTGGGGCGGCGGAGTCGGAGGGGCCCCGAGGCCGTGGATGGGCCTGGCCCCCGCTCCGTGAGGGACGGGCGGAGCGGGTGGTTTGGCCGAGCGGGCCCCTCCGGCGCAGCCGACCCGCCCCACCCACACACGCACCGGTCCTCACCATCACCACGAAGCCCCGCGCAGCGGACAGCCACACACCGACCACGAGTGACAGGTCACCGGGTGAACATCGACCACGAGTGACAGGTCACCGGGTGAACATCGACCACGAGTGACGGGTCAGCGCCACATCACCAACCGGAAGTGACGGGTCGGCCGCGGATTGGATAGGTTCGGCTCCAGCCCCCGTGTGGGCCGGGTCACAGGCGATCCCGTGTCGTCGCAGCAGGACCCGGGGTGCACGATGGGGCGACGGCGGCGCGCCACCCAGGCGCCGCCGGCCCGATCCTCCGGCATGCGGCGACCCCGCCAGCCCGGATGACCCGAAGGAGTCAACGGTGACCCAGCATCCCGGCTTCGGCCCCGACCTCGCGGAGGTCTTCGGACCCGCCGCCCAGGACGGCGGCCCCGAGCTGATCCAGCTCCTCACGCCCGAAGGCGAGCGCGTCGAGCACCACGACTTCCGGTTCGACCCCGGTGCGGGCGTCGACGAGGCCGAGACCATCCGCGGGTTCTACCGCGACATGGTGCTCACCCGCCGCATCGACACCGAGGCCACCGCGCTCCAGCGCCACGGCGAGCTCGGCATCTGGGCCCAGCTGCTGGGCCAGGAGGCCGCCCAGGTCGGCGCCGGCCGCGCGCTGCGGCCGCAGGACTACGTCTTCCCGACCTACCGCGAGCACGGCGTCGCCTGGTGCCGCGGCCTCGACCCGCTGAAGCTGCTCGGGCTGTTCCGCGGCGTCGACCAGGGCAGCTGGGACCCCGCCGAGCGCAACTTCGGCCTCTACACGATCGTGATCGGCGCGCAGACCCTGCACGCGGTCGGCTACGCGATGGGCGTGCAGCGCGACGGCGCGGTCGGCACCGGCGAGCCGGACCGCGACACCGCGGTGGTCGCCCACTTCGGCGACGGCGCGTCGTCGCAGGGCGACGTCAACGAGGCCTTCATCTTCGCCGCCTCCTACAACGCGCCGGTGGTGTTCTTCTGCCAGAACAACCAGTGGGCGATCTCCGAGCCGATCGAGCGGCAGACCCGGATCCCGCTCTACCAGCGGGCGCTCGGCTTCGGCTTCCCCGGCGTGCGCGTCGACGGCAACGACGTGCTGGCGACGTACGCCGTCACCCAGGCCGCGCTGCAGCGGGCCCGCGAGGGCCAGGGGCCGACGCTGATCGAGGCCTACACCTACCGGATGGGTGCCCACACCACCACCGACGACCCGACCCGCTACCGGCTCTCGGAGGACGTCGAGCGCTGGAAGCTGCGCGACCCGATCGCGCGGGTGCAGGTCTATCTTAAACGCAACGGGCTGGCCGACGAGGCGTTCTTCGCCGCGGTGGCCCAGGAGGCCGACGAGCTCGGCGTCCACCTGCGCGAGGGCTGCAAGGCGATGCCCGACCCGGCGCCGCTGAGCATGTTCGACCACGTCTACTCCGAGCTGACCGACGAGCTGACCGCCCAGCGCGACGGCTATGCGGCCTACCTCGACACCTTCGAGGTCTCGGCAGGCTCGACCACCGAGGGGGCGGCCCGATGAGCGGTCAGAAGGTGACGCTCGCCAAGGCCCTGAACATGGGGCTGCGCAAGGCGATGGAGGACGACCCCAAGGTCCTGGTGATGGGTGAGGACGTCGGCAAGCTCGGCGGCGTCTTCCGGATCACCGACGGGCTGCAGAAGGACTTCGGCGAGGACCGCGTCATCGACTCCCCGCTGGCCGAGTCCGGCATCGTCGGCACCGCAGTCGGCATGGCGCTGCGCGGCTACCGGCCGGTGGTCGAGATCCAGTTCGACGGGTTCGTCTACCCCGCCTACGACCAGATCGTCTGCCAGGTCGCGAAGATGCACTACCGCTCCCAGGGCAGGTCGAAGATGCCGATGGTGATCCGCATCCCGTTCGGGGGCGGCATCGGCGCGGTCGAGCACCACAGCGAGTCGCCCGAGGCGCAGTTCGCGCACACGCCGGGCCTGAAGGTCGTGGCCTGCTCCAACCCGGTCGACGGCTACTGGATGATCCAGCAGGCGATCGCCTGCGACGACCCGGTGATCTTCCTCGAGCCGAAGCGGCAGTACCACGCCGACAAGGCCGAGCTCGATGACTCCGAGGCCCCCGAGCCGCTGTTCGCCTCCCGCGTCGTGCGCCGCGGCGCCGACGCCACACTGCTGGCCTACGGCCCGACGGTGAAGACCGCGCTCAACGCCGCCGCGGCCGCGGCCGACGAGGGCCGCTCGCTCGAGGTGATCGACCTGCGCACGCTCTCCCCGCTCGACATGGCGCCGGTCTACGAGTCGGTACGCCGCACCGGCCGCGCCGTCGTCGTCCACGAGGCCCACGTCAACCTGGGCCTGGGCGCCGAGCTCTCCGCGCGCATCACCGAGGAGTGCTTCTACTCCCTGGAGGCGCCGGTGCTGCGCGTCGGCGGCTTCGACACGCCGTACCCCCCGTCCCGCATCGAGGAGGAGTTCCTCCCCGACCTCGACCGGGTGCTCGACGCCGTCGACCGCTCGTTCGGCTTCTGAGGAGACCCGGATGCCTGAGTTCAAGCTGCCCGACGTCGGCGAGGGCCTCACCGAGGCCGAGCTGGTCTCGTGGAAGGTCAAGGAGGGCGACACCGTCGCCATCAACGACATCATCTGCGAGATCGAGACCGCGAAGTCGATCGTCGAGCTGCCCTCGCCGTTCGCGGGCGTGGTGCGCTCGCTGATGGTCGCCGAGGGCGAGACCGTCGACGTCGGCACCCCGATCATCGCGATCGGCGACGACGCGGAGCCGGCCGCGGCCCCGCCGTCCGGGGACGACGCGGCAGCCCTGGCTGCCGACATGGTGATCGACCTGTCCAACCCGGCCGCCAGCGGCGGCGGCGAGGGCGAGTCGCTGGTCGGCCGCAACAAGGCCGACCGCGGCCCGCTGCGCCGTGCCCGCAAGGGGTCGGCGTCCCCGTCGTCGGTCGCCGGGGCGCAGACCCAGATGCAGGTGCAGGGCGCGTTCTCGCCCGGCGGGGCGCAGTCTCAGGACGTCGCCCCGGCTGACGAGCCGCCGGTGCCGGCCCACGCGCCCGAGCCGCCGACCTTCGAGGGTCTCGCGATCCCCGACGTCACCGACCCGGCCGCCGGCCACGCCCGGGCGCGGGCGCTGGCCAAGCCGCCGGTGCGCAAGCTGGCCAAGGACCTCGGCGTCGACCTCACCACGGTGACCCCCACGGGGCCGCACGGCACGGTGAGCCGCGAGGACGTCGAGCAGGCCGCGTCCGGCGCCGGCCGGGCGATGCCGGAGGCCTACCCCGACCTGGGCCGGCTCGGCGTGCACTCGATGGGCGGCGCCCGCGAGACCCGCGAGCCGGTCAAGGGCGTGCGCAAGATGATGGCGCAGGCGATGACCACCTCGGCGTTCACCGCACCGCACGTCACCGAGTGGGTGACCGTCGACGTCACCGAGACGATGCGCCTGGTCGAGCGGCTCAAGGCGCGCCGGGAGTTCCGCGAGGTGAAGGTCAGCCCGCTGCTGGTGCTGGCGCGCGCCTGCGTGCTGGCGATGCGGCGCACCCCCGAGATCAACTCGTTCTGGGACGAGGCTGCCCAGGAGGTCGTCTACAAGGGCTACGTCAACCTCGGCATCGCCGCGGCCACCCCGCGGGGCCTCGTCGTGCCGAACGTCAAGGACGCGGACGCGCTCTCGCTGGTCGAGCTCGCGATGGCGCTCGGCGACCTCGTCGACACCGCCCGGGCCGGCAAGACCCAGCCCGCGCAGATGAGCGGCGGCACGTTCACGATCACCAACGTGGGCGTGTTCGGCGTCGACGCCGGCACCCCGATCATCAACCCCGGCGAGTCGGCGATCCTGGCCTTCGGCGCGGTCAACAAGCGGCCGTGGGTCGACGAGCAGACCGGCGAGATCGTCGCCCGCGACGTCACCACGCTGGCGCTCTCGTTCGACCACCGCCACATCGACGGCGAGAAGGGCTCGCGGTTCCTCGCCGACGTCGCCGGGCTGCTGCACGACCCGGCGTCCGCGCTGCTGTTCTGAGCTCGCGCGCGACCGCGTGGACTTCGGCGTACCAGGTGCGCCGAAGTCCACGCGATCACGCCTCCGGGGACGACACAATCGCCGAGTGACCACCGACCTGCGCGAGATCACCGAGCCCGTCGACCTGTGCCGCCCCGACGGGCGGCTGAACCGCGACGCGGTGGGGTGGAGCCGGACGCCGCTGCACCGGGCCAACCTGCGCACCGACCTGCGGGCGGGACTCCACGGCTGGGGCCGCACCAAGCGGTGGGAGTACTGGGGCGTGGTCACCCCCACCCACGTGGTGGGGCTGGTCGTGTCGTCGTTGGACTACGCCGGGGTGCTCGGCATCTACGTCCTCGACCGGGTGACGAAGCAGGAGACCGTGCACGACGCGACCGTGCCGCTAGGACGCGGCGTGCGGCTGCCCGACCGCGCCGGCACCGGCCGGGTCGAGGCGCACGGCGGCAACCTGGCGTTCGTCTTCGACCAGGGCGTGGACGCCACGACGCTGCGGGCCACCGCGCCCGACGTCACCGTCGACCTCACCCTGCCGGCCGTGCCCGGCCACGAGTCGCTGGGCGTGGTGGTGCCGTGGAGCGACCGGCTCTTCCAGTACACCGTGAAGGACGTCTCCCGGCCCGTGCGCGGACAGCTCGTCGTCGGCGGCCGGCCCCACGACGTACCGGCCGGCGACTCGTTCGCCGTGCTCGACCACGGCCGGGGCCGCTGGCCCTACTCGATGACCTGGAACTGGGCGGCCGGCAGCGGCCCCGGCCGGGGCATCCAGCTCGGCGGCAAGTGGACCGCCGGCACCGGCTCCACCGAGAACGCCCTGTTCGTCGACGGGCGGGCGCACTACCTCGGCGGCGCCGGCGAAGAGCTGCGCTGGGACTACGACCGCACCGACTGGCAGCGGCCCTGGCGGATGACCGGCTCCCGGGTCGAGGCCACCCTGCACCCGTTCCACGAGCGCGCCGCGCGGACCAACCTGCTCGTGGTCGCCGCCGAGACGCACCAGTGCTTCGGCGAGTTCAGCGGCTGGGCCACCAGCGACGACGGCGAGCGGGTGCCCCTCGACGGGCTGGTCGGCTGGACCGAGGAGGCCCGCAACCGCTGGTAGACACCGCTATGCGGGCGGCCTTCGGCCGCAAGAGCCTGGAACTCGCTTCTTTCGCCGCCCTTTCTGTTGCGCACAACCAGGCTCGCTGCGCTCGCGGTCGTGCGCGCTGCCGCTGGCTCGCTGGCGCTCGCCGCGCCAGCCTGTCTCGGGATGGGTGGATCGCTGAGGGGTCACCGATTCACGCGATTCTTCGGCGTGTCGAGGAACGATCGACCCCTCGCCCGAGCGGGCTGGCGCACATTCGCCGACCCGACCGACACGACGCTCCCAACGGGACTACGGTGCGGTCATGACCCCAGAGGAAGGCAGCTGATGAGCGAGCTCGACGTGCGGATGATCATCCTCTCGACAGACAACCTCGACGAGTCGATCAGGTTCTACACCGAGACCATGGGGATGGCGCTGAAGTTCCGGGACGGCGCCCACTTCGCGGCGCTCGACGGCGGCTCGGTGACCCTGGCGCTGGCCACCTCGGTGGACCACCCGCTGCCCGGCAAGGTCGTCGTCGGCGTCAAGACCGCCGACGTGGACGCCGCAGCACGGGCCGTCGAGGCCGGTGGGGGTGCGATCGTCAAGGGGCCCTACGACGACGCCCACGAGCGCCGAGCCGTGGTCTACGACGACAAGGGCAACGGCCTGGTGCTCTACAGCCCGCTCCAGCGCTGACCTCGGCGGTCACACCGGCGCCCTTTCCGCCACCGAGAAGGGCGCTGGTGTGACCCGCGAGCCATGTCGCGACCGTGCTATCCACTGCTCGTGCCACGCCCCTGGTGTGAGACCGCCCCGACGGGGTAGGACGAGCCCGTGACCAGCCCGCCCCCCGCCGACCCAGGCACCACGATCGGCCCCTACCGGCTGGGCCGACGCCTGGGCGGTGGCGGCATGGGCGTGGTGCACGAGGCGCACGACACCGTGTTGGGGCGGTCGGTCGCGCTGAAGCTGATCACGCCGGGGCTGGCCGACGACCCGGCCTTCCGTGCCCGCTTCACCCGCGAGGCACAGGCCCAGGCGCGGCTGGACAGCCCCCACGTGGTGCACGTCTACGCCCACGGCGAGGCCGACGGCCACCTCTACCTCGCGACCCAGCTGGTGCCCGACGGCGACCTCGGCGGCATGCTGCGCGTCCACGGGGTGCCGCCGCTGCGGGTCGCGGCGGAGCTGGTCGCGCAGGTCGCGGCCGGCCTCGCCGATGCTCACGCCGGTGGGCTGGTGCACCGAGACATCAAGCCGGCCAACGTGCTGCTGCGCCGCCGTGCCGACGGCTTCACCGCCTACCTCGCCGACTTCGGCATCGCCCGGCCGGTGCTGGCCGAACAGACCCACGCGACTGTCGGCACGGTCGGCACCCCCGGCTACATGGCCCCTGAGCTGCACGACGGTGCACCGGCGACAGTGGCCAGCGACGTCTACGCCGTCGGCTGTCTGCTCTGGACGACGCTCACCGGCCGCCCGCCCTACGCCGGTGCCACCGACTTCCAGGTCGCCACCGCCCACCGTGACCAGCCGGTGCCGCAGCTGCCCGGTGCCGGGGCCCAGGTCGAGGCGCTCAACCGAGTGCTGCGAACCGCGATGGCCAAGCAGCCTGTCGAGCGCTACGCCACCGCGATGGCGATGCGCGACGACCTGCGGGCCGTGCTCGCGCTCCCGGACACGCCGGCCCCGGTGCGGCCGGGCAGCGCCGAGGTCCCACCACCGGGGCGCGCTCGGGGCCAGCTCGTCGCCCTGGCCGCCGTGGCGGCCCTGGTCCTCGGCGGCCTGGCGGCGACGGCGTACGCCGTGCTCGGCGGCGAGCGGGAGCCGGCGCGGTCCGCGGCAGGTGCGGAGACCACCGGACAGAGCGAGCCGGTCGGCGGTGTCGACGCGTCGGACCCGGTCGGCGAGGCATCGACCGAGCCGCCCACCGATCCCTCCACCGAGCCTGGCGCGCCCTCCGCGGAGGACCGCGAGCGCGCCGTCTCGACGCTGGCCGCCGCGTTGGCGGCGGAGGGGCCGATCACCTCCGACCAGGCCGAGTGCGCGGCGCGGGGCTGGATCGAGGCTGCCGGGCTCGAGGAGATGGCGGCGGCCGGCTACTTCGACGAGCAGTGGAACTACGTCGACCAGCCGGAGGAGGACATGCCGCCCGAGATCCGCAGCGCCATCTTCTCGGCGGTCACCGCGTGCGTCACCGGTTGACCGATCGGGCGGGGACTTCTCACGTGTCGTAGTCGCTTCACACGCGTTGCAACGCGTGTGGTGTGCGGGAATCGCCGGATATCCGGCGATTCCCCGCCGGCGGCCCCTACGACTTGCGCCGCATCGCCCCGACCTTGGTGGCCAGCCCGGCGACGGTGTTCATCACGCCGAGAGCGAGCTTGGGAACCTGCATGCCCTCGGGGGAGAGCGGGTGCAGGATCGCGTCGGTGCCGCCGTCGACGAAGACCACCGAGCCGACCATCAGGCTGGCGGCGTCCGAGAGCAGGAACCCGATCGTGGCCGCGACCTCCTCGGGCCGGCCGGGGCGGCCCACCGCGCTCGGGTAGGCGTCGGCGAAGACCCCGAGCTGGGGGTCGGCGCGCAGCTGCTCGGTCATCGCGGTCGCGATCAGCCCGGGGGCGACCGCGTTCACGCGAATGCCGGCGCCGATCCAGGCGTCGGTGATGCCCTCGCGCCGCGCCCAGTAGGCCAACGCGGCCTTGGTCGCGGGGTACACGTTGACCGCCTCGGTCTTCGCGGCCGCGGCCCGGGCCGCGGGCTCGTCGCCGCGCAGGCAGGCCGAGGCCACGTCGGCGTCCCAGCCGGGCTGGCAGGTGACGGAGTTCGACGCGAGCAGCACGACGGCGGCGCCGCCGTCGCCTCCGCCTGCGGCCAGCTGCTCACGCAGCCCGCTGACCAGGGCGAGGGCGCCGAAGAAGTTCACCGAGACGACCAGCTCGGGGTCGACCCCGGTGAGGCCGGCCACTCCCGCGCACGGCACCACGCCGTGCAGGACCTCGGCGAGGCCCTGCACCTGCGACACCGCGGACTCGCGGCCGGCCGCGGTGGAGAGGTCGGCGGTCACGTCGACGGGACCGTCGGGGGAGTCCTGCCGGTCGACGGTGATCACGCGGTGCCCCTGGAAGCGGAGCAGGGTGGTGGTGGCGGCCCCGATGCCGGAGGCGGCGCCGGTCACGACGTAGGTCTTGGTCACCGGCGAACTGTAACGCGTTCTAGTCGCGGGCGACGGGGGTGGAACACCGTGTGAGAGTGGAGGTGATGAGACGAGATCGGCGCTTCACCGTCAGCGACGCCCGCGAGGCGCAGAGCGTCCGCCTGCGCCGGCGTCAGCGGTGGTACTTCGCCCTGATGGGCACCTGCCTGGTGCTCATCCTGCTGGCCTGGAACGTCGTCCGGCTCTGGTCGACGACCGCGGCGGTGGCGATGTCCGTCGTCGCCGCGGTGATCCCTCCGGTGGCCGCGCTGGTCGCCAACTGGGGCGAGGACCACTGATCGCCCCCCCCCCGGCGCCGGCGGCTCGGTTAGCGTCCGCCCATGCGTCTCAAGCCCGGCCGCCCCGACCTCACGCGGTACGCCGACCGGTTCGCCGTGCCGTCCGCCGACGACGGCCTGGGCGTCACGTTCCTCGGCGTCTCCACGCTGCTGCTCGACGACGGCGAGTCGGCGGTGATGACCGACGGGTTCTTCTCCCGGCCTCCGCTGACCAAGGTCGGACTCGGCAGGATCGCCCCCGACCCGGCCCGGATCGACGCTGCGCTGGACCGCACCGGGGCCAGCCGACTCGCCGCGGTGCTGCCGGTCCACACCCACTACGACCACGCGCTCGACTCCGCCGCGGTCGCCGATCGGACCGGGGCGCTCCTGGTCGGTGGCGAGTCCGCGGCCAACCTCGGGCGCGGGGCAGGACTGTCGGAGGAGCGGCTCCGCGTCGTGGCTTCCGGTGACTCGCTGCGGCTCGGCGGCTTCGACGTCACCTGGGTCGAGTCGCACCACTGCCCGCCCGACCGCTTCCCGGGAGCGATCACCCGACCCGTGGTCCCGCCGACGCGGACGAAGGCGTACCGGTGCGGCGAGGCGTGGTCGCTGGTGGTCCGGCACACCAGCGGTCGCACCGCGCTGGTCCAGGGCAGTGCCGGGCACGTCGCCGGGGCCCTGGCCGGGCACCGCGCCGACGTGGCCTACCTCGGGGTCGGCCAGCTCGGGCTGCAGGACGAGGGCTACCTGCGCGCCTACTGGGCCGAGACCGTCGAGACCGTCGGGGCCACCGTCGTGGTGCTGATCCACTGGGACGACTTCTTCCGTCCGCTCGACGCGCCGCTGCGGGCGCTGCCCTACGCCGGCGACGACCTCGACGTCACCATGCGGGTCTTCGCCGGGCTCGCCGCCGACCAGAGCGTCGTGCTGCGCTTCCCGACCTTGTGGCAGCGCGAGGACCCCTGGGCGCTGCTGTCCTGACCCGGGCGCAGCCCGCGAGTTCCACGGGCCCCACTTCCTGCCCGGGTCAGGCGTAGCGCGCCGCCCGAGAGGCAGGGGAGCCCGGTCCGGCCTCCAGCAGCGCGGCCAGCTCGTGCTCGAGCACCAGGCCGACCCGCTGACAGAACGCCTCCGGCTCGTCGGCGGCATCCGGTCGTTCGGCGACGATCCGGTCGACGACGCCCAGCTCGTGCAGCTCGATCGCGCCCACCTTCTGCGCGCGAGCCATCTCGGCCGCGTGCTCGACGTCGCGGTGCACGATCGCGCTGGCGCCCTCCGGCGGCAGCGGCGAGAGCCAGGAGTGCTGGGTCGCGATCACCCGGTCGGCGGGCAGCATCGCGAGCGCACCGCCACCGCTGCCCTCGCCGAGCATCAGGCACAGGGTCGGTGCGTCGAGCGTGACCAGATCCGACAGCGAACGGGCGATCTCGCCCGCCAACCCGCCGTTCTCGGCCTCGGGGGAGAGCGCGGCGCCGCGGGTGTCGATCGCGGTGACCAGCGGCAGCCCCAGCTCGGAGGCCAGCCGCATCCCGCGGCGCGCCTCGCGCAGCGCCTCGGGACCCATCGGCTGGTCGGCCTGACCGCGCCGGTCCTGGCCGAGGAACACGCACGACACCTCGCCGAACCGCACGAGCGCGATCAGCAGCCCGGGATGGTGCTCGCCCTGGCCGGTGCCGTTGAGGGGGACGACGTCGCGCGCGGCGTACCGGAGCAGCCGGCGGACGCCGGGCCGCTCGGGGTTGCGGGAGCGGGTGATCGCCTCCCACGTGTCGACCGCGGGGGCGCCGCCGAAGAGCGCGTCGTCGGGCAGCGGCGCGGACGGCACGATGTCGCGGCGCGGGGCGAGCAGCACCCGCAGCGTGCGGTCCAGGATCTCGGCGATGTCCTCGGGAGCGACGACCCCGTCGATGATGCCGCGGGCCGACAGGTTCTCCGAGGTCTGCACCCCGGGCGGGAACGGCTTGCCGTAGAGCGCCTCGTAGACGCGCGGGCCGAGGAAGCCCAGCAGCGCCTCCGGCTCGGCGACGGTGACGTGGCCCAGCGACCCCCACGACGCCATCACCCCGCCGGTGGTGGGGTGGCGCAGGTAGACCAGGTAGGGCAGTCCGGCCGCCTTGTGGGTGGCGACGGCCTCGGAGATGCGCACCATCTGCACGAACGCCGGGGTCCCCTCCTGCATCCGGGTGCCGCCGCTGACCGGCGCCGCCAGCAGCGGCAGCCCCTCGCGGGTGGCCCGGGTGACCGCCGCGACCAGCCGGTCGGCGGCCGCGCGCCCGATCGAACCCGCCAGGAAGGCGAACTCGCCGGCGACCACCGCGACCCGGCGGCCGCTGATCCGCCCCTCGCCGCTGAGCACCGACTCGTCGACGCCGCTCTTGCGCTCGGCGGCGGCCAGCTCCGCGGCGTACCCCTCGGAGACGCCGCTGCGCTCGGGCGGGGTGTCCCAGGAGACCCACGAGTCGGCGTCGAGGGCCAGGTCGATCAGCTGCGCGGCGTTCAGGCGGGAGCGGCTCACCCGCGCAGGGTAGTGCGCGGACGGGCCGGGCGGTCCCAGCGCCCGCGCCAGGCCGCGAGCACCTCCGCCTCCTCTGCGCGGGTCAGCCC
Source organism: Nocardioides ferulae (assembly GCF_003660455.1). Classification (GTDB taxonomy): domain Bacteria; phylum Actinomycetota; class Actinomycetes; order Propionibacteriales; family Nocardioidaceae; genus Nocardioides; species Nocardioides ferulae. The sequence continues at coordinate 231,896 of NZ_QZVR01000005.1, forward strand.
GGTCAGCGTCGCCTCGGAGGTGGCCCGCAGCCAGGCCAGGGTGTCGCGAGCGGTGTCGGCGACCGGCCGGCAGCGCAACCCGGCGTCCCGGGCCGGGCCCGGGTCGTGGGCGAGCATCCCGTCGTACGCCGGACGCGGCAGCCACAGCGGCAGCGAGCGGGGTCCTGCCCAGGGCGCGACCTCCTCGGCCTCGAGGAGCTCCTGCGGCACCCAGGTGAGCGTCGGGGCGGGTGCCGCGGGCTCGCTCACCCCGACGGCCACGGCGGCGAGCAGCTCGCGCAGGCCGGTCACGTCGCCGATCGCGTCGAGCACGCCGGTGCGCCGCTGCTCGGCGCAGTCGACGATCCAGGCGGCCAGGTCGCGGACGTCGACGACCTGCACGGTGTCGTCGGGGTCGCCGGGGGCCAGCACGTCGGGGTGGTCGAGGTCCGCGAGCCGGTCGACCCAGTAGGTGAAGCGTCCCGTGGGGTCGCCCGGGCCGACGATCAGCCCCGGCCGCAGGGCCAGCGCGGAGCCGGTGCCGTCGAGCACGGTGCGCTCGCAGGCCACCTTCATCGGTCCGTAGGCCTCCGGCTGCGTGCGCAGGTCGACGTCCTCGAAGACCGGCTCGTGCAGCGGGGTGTGCCCCGGACCGCCGCCGGACGTCGTCTCGTCGGCGTAGACGCTGATCGAGGAGACGAACACCCAGTGCGGCTCCGGCCACGCCTCGGTGGCACGCCGCACCCAGGACGGCTGTCGACCGACGTCGACCACCGCGTCGTACTCCGGCCCGGCGGCCGCCACCAGCTCGGCCGGCGCCGCGGTCGACCGGTCCACGGCCACGTGCCGGGCGCCCTCGGGAACCCGGTCGCCGCTGCGGCACAGGCAGGCGACCTGGTGGCCCCGCCGCAGCGCCTCGGCCGCCACCTCGCGGGAGAGGAACACCGAGCCGCCGAGCACCAGGAGTCGCATGGCGACGACGCTCGCGGAGTCCGGCGCGTGGGGCAAGGGCTTTCGCTCTGGGCAGAGGGTCAGGTGGTCGCGGGGGCGCCGAGAACCGCCGCTACCGCCGCCCCTGCCGACTCACTCGAGCTCGGGCGAGGTGGGCGAGGTCAGCCAGGCGTCGAACAGGTCGCGCAGCGACTCGCCGGTGCGCTCCTCCCACCAGGCGATCAGCTCGTCGCGGCCGGCGTGGCCGTTGTCGCGGGAGGCCGGCCAGCCGCTCGCGGCGTCCCAGAACGCGTCGTCACCGACCCGCTGGCGCACCGCGTGCCAGAGCATCCCGCCGCCGAAGTAGACGTTGGACTCGCCGAAGCTGTCCGGGTCGAAGTCGCCGGGCGGGCCGTGCAGCGCCCGCAGCGACTGCTCGTAGGGCACCCAGCGGTCGATCACCGCGTCGATCGACTGACCGCCGACCTCGGCCTCGTAGACCCACTGGAGGTACATCGCCATGCCCTCGTTCATCCACAGGTCGCGCCAGTCGTTCGGGGTGACCTGGTTGCCCCACCAGTGGTGCACGATCTCGTGCACCAGGACCTCCGGGGAGGTGGCGTAGCGGGTGGTGCCGAGCGTGATCATGGTCTGGGTCTCCATGCCGCTGCGCGAGTCGACCAGCAGCACGCCCAGGGTGTCGAACGGGTAGTCGCCGAGCTTGCCCTCGACCCAGCGCAGCGCCTCGGGGGTGGCCGACAGTGGCACCTGCCAGCGGGTCTCGTCGCGCGGCACCCAGTAGCTGATCGGCACGCCGCTGGGGGACTCGTCGTCCCACCGCTGGTAGTCGCCGACGGCGACGGTGATCAGGTACGACGCCGCGGGCTCGGCCAGGTGCCACCGGGTCTCGGTGCGGCCGTTCCTCGTCCGCCGGGAGGTCAGCTCGCCGTTGGCGACGCCGACGAACGGCGCGTCGGTGGTGATCGTGAAGTCGTAGAGCGCCTTGTCGGAGGGGTGGTCGTTGACGGCGTACCACGAGTGCGCCCCGTAGGGCTCCTGCATGGTCCAGGCCTCGCCGTCGGCGGTGACGGTCCAGCCGAGCGTGGAGAAGTCCGAGCGGGTGGTCGGCGCCGGGACCGGCTCGGGGGAGCCGGCGTAGGCGAGCTCGAGGGCGTACTGCTCGCCCGTCTCGACCGCGGCCCGCACGACCAGGTCGTCGCCGTCGTGCCGCACCTCGACGTCGCGTCCGTCGAGGCGGGCGGTGGAGACCTCGAGCGGCTCGGCGAGGTCGAGCTGGAAGGAGTCGCCAGTGGTGGCGGCGCGGAAGGTGAGGGTCTGGGTCGCTTCGAGCGTGGCGGTGTCGGGCGCCCAGTCGAGTGCGAGGTCGTAATGGAGAGCGTCGACGTCGGGCTCGCCGACCTCGGGATAGACCGAGTCCTCGACCGGCTCGTTGACGGCGACCGCCAGGTCGGGGTCGACGTCGGCCGTCGGGGCCGGCCGAGCGGTGGAGCCGGTGGCCGGGGGCGAGGCCGTGGCGGCCGTCGACGTCGGGAGCGTCGCGGGTCCGGAGACCGACGGCTCGCCGTCGCTGCAACCGGCCAGCGCGCCTGCCACCGCCGTCGCGGTCAGCGCGGCGAGCGCCGCCCGGGCGGCGCGGCGGCGGGTCACGCGTCGCCCCGCAGCAGCGGCCGGGCGAGCTTGCGGCCGTGGTGGATGCGGGCCTTGATCGTGCCGAGCGGCGCGTCGAGGTGCGCGGCGATCTCGTCGTAGGCCATGCCGTAGACGTCGCGCAGCAGCAGCGGCTCGACCAGCTGCGGGTGCTCGCGCTCGAGGATCTCCATCGCCTCGAGCAGGTCGAGCCGGGTGCCGGCGATGACCGAGGTGGTGCGCGGGTCGGGCCGTTCGTGCGGGCCGGACTCCATCGTGTCGGTGGGGGTGGCCTGGTTCTTCAGCTTGCGGTAGGTCGACCGCGCGGAGTTCACCGCGACCACGTGCATCCACGTGGTGAACCGGCCCCGGCCGCCCCAGCCGCCGATCTTGGCGGCGATGTTGACCAGGGCGTCCTGGCAGGCGTCCTCGGCGTCGGCGGAGTAGGGCAGCACGCCGCGGCACACGTGCAGCACCCGCGGCCGGACCGCGGTCAGCAGCGCCTCGAGGGCATCGCGGTCGCCCTCGCGGGCACGCCGGGCCAGCTCGTCGATCTCGTCGGGCGTCGGTGCATGCGGGACGTCGTTCGGCTCCACCGGGCTCCCTTCCCCTCGTGGCCGGCGGCTGTGCGCCACCCGGCCCGGGTCCCGGGTCGAACATAATGCAGACGTGTCCATGCCCAGCCGCCTCGGCCGCTACGCGGTGCGCCGCCGGATCGGGTCCGGGGCGTTCGCGACGGTGTGGCTGGCCTACGACGCCCAGCTCGACAGCCCGGTCGCGGTGAAGGTGCTGGCCGACAACTGGACCGAGGACCTCCACGTGCGCCGCCGGTTCGTCGAGGAGGGGCGCTACCTGCGCCGGGTCGAGTCGCCCCACGTGGTGAGCGTCTACGACGCCGGCGAGCTCGACGACGGCCGCCCCTACCTGGTGATGTCGTACGCCGACCAGGGCACGCTGGCGGACCGGCTGGAGCTGGAGGGGCTCACCGCCGCCCAGGCGCTCGAGGTGGTGCGCCAGGTGGGCGCGGGACTGACCGCCCTGCACGAGCGGGACATTCTGCACCGTGACGTGAAGCCGGCCAACGTGCTGTTCCGGACCCTCGGGAACGGTCGCTCCGGCCGGTCCGACGGGACGGCTCCGGCGGTGCGGGCGATGCTGGGCGACCTGGGGCTGGGCAAGGCGCTCGACATGTCGTCGCGGCTGACCATGGTGGCCGGCACCCCGTCCTACATCGCCCCCGAGCAGGCTCGCGGCGAGGCGCTGGACGCTCGCGCGGACCTCTACTCGCTGGCCGCGCTCGCCTACCTGCTGCTCGCCGGCCGCGCGGCGTACTCCCACGCCGACCTCGGTGCCGCCGCCGATCCGCCGCCCGTGCCGCCGCTGTCGAGCGACGAGCGGTCCTTCCCGGCCGAGGTCGAGGAGGTGCTGCGCCGGGGGCTGGCGCGCGACCGCGACGACCGGTGGCCCGACGTGGCCTCGTTCGTCGCCGCGCTGGAGGTCGCGCTGGCTCCGGTCCTCGAGCAGGACACGGGGGAGCTGACCTGGGCGGCCGGGGCGAGCCCCGACCCGTGGCTGACCCAGGCCGGCGGCGCTCCCTCGCTGCCGATGCTCGGGGCAGCGGCCGATCGGCCCGGGGAGCCGGAGGCCCAGCCGGAGCCCCCCGGGCCGCCGTCGCCGTCCCGCCGGCGGTGGCTGCGCCGGGCGACCTGGGCGCTGGCGGCGGCGGTCGTGGTGGCCGGCGGCGCGGCCGTGGGCTGGGGGCTGCACGACGGCGGCTCCGCGCAGACCGAGCTCTCCGACGACACCGGCTCGATCAGCGTGACCGTGCCCCCGTCCTGGACCGTCGCGACCAGCACGGAGGGGTGGCGACCGCCGGACGCCGACCGTGACTTCCAGGCGCTCTCGGCCGGCACGACCGCCGACTGGGCGGAGGGCGAGCTCGGCGAGGGGGTGTTTCTCGGTCTGCTGCCCGGCGACGACCTGCCCGAGACGCTGCCGCAGCACCCCGAGTGCGCGGAGACGGGCCTGCCGGTCGACGACGTCTCCGGCTCGGCGCGGACCGTGTGGAGCCTGGACTGCCCGGCCGGCGTCACCGTCGAACGGGTGGTCCAGGTGACCGCCGACCACCTGCTGTGGGTGCAGGTGCGCAGCAGTGACCGTGCCGAGGCCGCCCGGGTGCTCGACACCGTCGCCGTGCACGGGATGTGAGTCTCGGCAGGCTCGACCACCGGGACGGCGGGCTCGACCACCGGGACGGCGGGCTCGACCGCCGGTGCCGAGGTCAGGGCTGCGGCAGCCGCACCGAGGCCGCCACCCGGCGCAGCAGGTCGCGCATGCCGGGGCCGTCGGCCAGCCGCCCGTTGACCGCGATCTCCACCCGGGCGGTCGTGGTGCCCGGCGCGGGCAGGAACCGTTCGTAGGTCAGCCGCCGGTAGCCGCCCCGGTCGATGAACGTCGCCGTGAACGCGTCCTCGCCCTCGGCCTCGACGTCGAGGTCGAGCAGGTCGCCGTTGGCCTCGGCGTCCTCGAGGGCGGCCATCCGCGCCAGTCTGGCCACGGCGAGCGACTCCCGCTCGCCCAGCAGAGAGATGCGCAGCAGGTAGGTGTTGGTCGGTGCCGCCGGTGGGGAGAAGTTCCACGAGTCGTAGCCGGGCGCGAGCGCCACCCGCATCCAGCCCTCGGGCACCGCCACGCGCACCTGGATCGGGTCGTCGCGCAGGCGCACCGTGCGCAGCTCGATGCCGCGGCGCAGCGGCGGGGTCGTGGGGTCCGGCTGCACGTCGTAGACGGTGACCGGGTACGACGGCGACTCGGCCGCCAGGGGCGTGGCGGTCGGGATCGTGTCCGGCCCGTGCTCGGCGAGGTCGGCCGCGGCGTACCCGCCGGCGGTGGCGACGGCGGCCAGCGCCACCAGCACCCCGAGCCCGCGCCACCTCCCCCGACCGCTCATGCGCCCCAATCTAGTGACTGGCGGCGTCGGCACGGTCCGGGGGCGAGCGGAGCCCCCGCCCCGCCGTTTCGGCGCCGCGGCACCCCTGGTGGCAGCATGTCGTCATGACCGGCACCGACCTCTCCCAGACCGGCGTCATCGACGCCAACATCGCCCCTCACAGCGACACCGAGGCGCATGTCGAGCTGACCGAGTCCTATGCCGCGCACAACTACCATCCGCTGCGGGTCGTGCTGTCCTCCGGGGAGGGTGCCTGGGTCACCGACGTGGAGGGCCGGCGCTACCTCGACTGCCTGGCCGGCTACAGCGCGCTGAACTTCGGCCACGGCCACCCGCGGCTGGTCGCCCGCGCCCAGGAGCAGCTGGGCCGGCTGACACTGACCTCGCGGGCGTTCTACAACGATCAGCTGGGTCCGTTCGCCCGCGACCTGGCGGCGCTCACCGGCAAGGAGATGATCCTGCCGATGAACTCGGGCGCCGAGGCCGTCGAGACCGCGATCAAGGTCGCCCGCCGGTGGGGCTACCTGGTCAAGGGCGTCCCCGAGCACCGGGCCACCATCGTGGCGATGGAGGGCAACTTCCACGGCCGCACCACCACGATCGTCTCGTTCTCCACCGACCCGGTCGCCACCGCTCACTACTCGCCCTACACGCCCGGGTTCAAGCTGGTGCCCTACGGCGACTTCGCCGCGCTCGAGGCCGCGATCGACGAGACCACGGTCGGCGTGCTGCTCGAGCCGATCCAGGGCGAGGCCGGCGTGATCATCCCTCCCGACGGCTACCTCCAGCAGGTGCGCACCCTGTGCCACTCCCAGCGGGTGCTGATGATGGCCGACGAGATCCAGTCCGGGCTGGCCCGCACCGGCCGCACCTTCGCGTGCGACCACGAGGACGTCGTGCCCGACATCTACATGCTCGGCAAGGCCCTCGGCGGCGGCCTCTACCCCGTCTCCGCGGTCGCGGCCGACGGCGACGTGCTCTCGGTGATCACCCCGGGCTCGCACGGCTCCACGTTCGGCGGCAACCCGCTGGCGGCGGCCATCGGCCACGAGGTCGTGGCGATGCTGCAGACCGGTGAGTTCCAGCAGCGCGCCCAGGTGCTCGGGGCGCGGCTGAGCGAGGGCCTCGCCGCCCTGGTCGGCCAGGGTCTGGTCGAGGTGCGCACCCGCGGGCTCTGGGCCGGCGTCGACATCGACCCCGAGATGGCGAGCGGCCGCGAAGTCAGCGAGGCCCTGCTCGAGCGCGGCATCCTCGCCAAGGAGGCGCACGGCCAGTCGGTGCGCCTGGCCCCGCCGCTGGTGGCCTCGGAGGACGACATCGACCTGCTGGTCGACGCGTTCGCCGACATCTGCGCGGGCTGAGCCCGACGGCCCCCGGAGCAGGGTCACGCAGCCTGGGGTCGGCGGTCGAGGCGGTCGCGCCGTGACCGTCTCGGGTCTCACCCGAGCCGGTGTGGGGCCGGCGGCACCCGATGACCTACGGTGCGCTTCGTGAGCAACCTGCTGCTGCGCGGCGTACGCCTGGTTCCGCTGGCGCCGGGCGAGACCGCCCCCGACGAGCCGGTCGACGTCGCCGTCGAGCACGGCGTGGTCACCGCCGTCGGGCCGGGCCTGGAGCGACCGGCGGGCGCCGAGGAGATCGCCGGACTCGGACGCTGGGTGGTGCCGGGGCTGTGGGACCAGCACGCGCACCTGGCCCAGTGGACGCTGACCTCCCAGCGGCTCGACCTGGCCGCGGCGCGGACCCCGGAGGCGGCCACCGCGATGGTGGCCGAGCGGGTCGCCGAGCAGCCCGAGCTGCCGGTGATCGGCTGGGGGCACCGCGCCGGGGTCTGGGACCGCGACGTCACCGTCTCCGAGCTCGACGCCGTCTCGGGCGAGACACCGGTGGTGCTGATCAGCGGCGACGGCCACCACGCCTGGCTGAACACCACGGCGCTGATGCACCTGGCTCTTCCCGTGCGTGACTCGGTCGTCCGCGAGACCGAGTGGTTCGCGGTCTATCCGCGGCTGGCCACGCTGGTCGGCAACGACGGCACCTCGCCGGCGGCCTACCGGCGGATGCTCGAGACCGCCGCCGCGCTCGGGGTGGTCGGCCTCACCGACTACGAGTTCTCCGCCGGCCCGATGGACTGGGCGGAGCGCTGGCACGAGGGGTGCGACCTGCTGAGGGTGCGCGTCGCGACCTACGCCGAGGGGCTCGACGACGTGCTCTCAGCCGGGCTGCGCACCGGCGACACCCTGCCGGACTGCGACCCGCGCGCCACGATGGGGGCGCTGAAGATCATCTCCGACGGGTCCCTCAACACCCGCACCGCCTGGTGCTGCCAGCCGTACGCCGACGCGCACCGGTTGGAGTACCCCGCCGGGCAGCCCAACCTCTCGGGCGACGAGCTGCGCGAGCTGCAGACCCGGGCCCACGCCGGGGGGTTGGAGGTCGCCACCCACGCCATCGGCGACGCGGCGCTGGCCGAGGCGCTGGCGGCGTACGCCGCGACCGGGGCGCGGGGATCCATCGAGCACGCGCAGCTCGTCGGCCGCGACGACGTACGCCGGATGGCCGAGCTCGGCATCCGGGCCAGCGTGCAGCCGGCGCACCTGCTCGACGACCGCGACCTGACCACCCGCATCTGGCCCGACCGGCAGGAGCGCTGCTTCGCGTTCCGCTGGATGCTCGAGGACGGGGTCGAGTTGGCGCTGGGGTCCGACGCCCCGGTCTCGCCGCTCGACCCGTGGCTGGCCATCGCCGCAGCGGTGCACCGCACCGCCGACGAGCGCGAGCCCTGGCACCCGGAGCAGGCGCTGACGCCTCGCGAGGCGCTGGCGGCCTCCGTCGACGGGCAGCCGATGGTGGGTCCCGGCTCGCGCGGCGACCTGGTGCTGCTCGACGCCGACCCGCTCGCGACCCGCGCCGACGATGCGACGACCGCTCGGGCGCTGCGCGAGATGCCGGTCGCGCTCACCGCGGTGGCCGGCGAGGTGGTGCACCGCGGGGGTTCGCTGGTCTGATCCTGGCGCGGCCGACCGCTCGCGAGGACCCATGTAACGCGGTGTCCCCGTAGCCGGCGGGGTGTCGGGACACCGCGTTACCTACGCGGACACCGCGTTACAAGCGGGCACGCCTCCGGTCAGGGCCTCGGTAAGAGGCGGCCCTCGACCTCGGCGACCACCAGGTCGGCCACCGCCTCCTGCTCGACGGGGTAGGGGTGGAACGGCATCGCGGTGGCGTCGAGGCCGGCACCGTTGATCCACGGCTGCGGCGCGCAGATGTCGTGGCCCTCGCTGGCCTGCCACACGTCGATGTAGGGCGAGTCCGTGTCGGCGGCGGCCCCTTCGAGCGCGCGGGTGAGGGCGAGGTTGACCGCGCGGGCGTAGTCGTAGTCGCCGGGGGCGAGCGGCAGCGCCGAGCAGGCGCCGGTGTCGGGCACCATCTGCGGATAGCCGACCACGAGCAGTTCGGCCTCGGGGGCCCGCTCGCGCGCGGCGCGCACCACGCGCGCCACCCGCCCGCGGATCTGGCGCGCCTGGTCGAGCAGGATGTCGCTGCCCCCGGCCTGCATCCGGGTGCGGCACGGCGCGTCATCGGGTGAGGTGGCCAGGTCGGCGAGCTCGGAGCAGGTGCCGATCAGCGTGCCGAACAGGTCGAAGTCGTTGCCGCCGACGCTGACCGTCACCAGGTCGGCCTCGTCGGTGAGCGCCTCGAGCTGCGGCGGCTGCCGCTGACCGGCCCAGAACTGGGCGGTGAGCATGTGCTCGGTGGTGGCGCCGCTGCAGCTCACGTCGACCAGGTCGACGCCGAGCTCGTCGGCGACCAGCGCGGGGTAGTTGCTGTCGGAGCGCAGGCAGAAGGTCTCGGTGCTGGTCTCGGGCACCCCGGGGGCGGCGGTGAAGGAGTCGCCCAGGGCGACGTAGCGCAGGTCGCTGCCAGGGTCGCCCTCGACGGTGGCCGTCGCCGGCGGCGCCGGTTCGTCGTCGCTGCAGCCGGCGAGGAGCAGAGCGGCGGCGCCGACTGCGGCGGCGAGCACCCGTGGGGCACGTCGGCGACCCGGGGACGCGGCGGCGGGGTGCTGCTCCATGGCGGCAGACGCTACGTGAGGGTCGCAATGCGGTGTGACGGTGGCCGGACAGCGGCTCGTCGCAGGCCGGTGCCCCGCCCCTCGGCTCGGGGGACGGTCGAGGGGCGGGGCGGTCCACGGACTGCGCGTCACAGGTTGCGCATCACCGGTGGTCCGTCACCGGTCGTTCCGTCACAGGTTGACGGGGCGCAGCACCTGGGAGATGCCGTGGGCGAGCTGCTTGTTGCCCTTGTTGATGTCGAGGGCTCGCGGCAGCACGCGCGGGTTGCGGTCGTCGGTGTCGGCGTCGACGAGACGGATCGCGCCCTTCTTGGTGACGTTGACCGTGATCGTGCCGCCCTGGGCGGTCTCGAGCTCGGCGCCGTCGGCCTTCGCCGCCGCCTTGGAGTTGATCTTCGCGCCGGGGACGACGTGGTAGAGCAGCACGGTCTCCAGCGTGTCGGCGTCGACCAGGCCGGCGAGCGTGCGCCAGGTCGCCCGCTCGGTGGCGGGGCGCTCACCGGTGAGGTCGTGGGCGAGGGCGCGGAAGGCCGCGTCGGTGGGAATGAACGCGGTGAGCTTCGTGCCGCCCTTGGCGAGCACCCCCACCGCGCTGTCCGGCTTCGCCTCCAGCACGGTCACGACGGCCCGCTCCACGAGGTCGAAGTCCTTCCAGTTCTTGTCCAGCTTGGCGCCGTCGGCGGCCAGGACCTTGACCAGGCTCCGGTTGCCCGGCTTCTTCGCCGCCTCGGCCTCGGGGGCTGCGACCGCGGGCGCGGCGGTGGCGGCGAGCGCGGCGGCGGTGGCACCGGCGGCGAGGCCGGTGAGCAGGCGGGCGGGGCGGCGTACGGAGCTGTGCTTCGGCATTTCGGGCTCTCCCTCAGGTCATCGGGCGACCGGGTCGGTCGCGCTCTCTCGGATGCCAGTTCGGAGCGAGATCTGGGGAAGATTGCTAGAAAGTCGAACTATTTCTCTGAGGGCTCCTGGACGGTGCCCGGCAGGGCCAGGGCCAGCGTCAGCTCCAGGACGGTGTCGGGGTCGTCGAGACGGTCGCCGTAGAGCTCGCGCAGCTGGCCCATCCGGTAGCGCACGGTCTGCGGGTGCACGAACAAGGCCGCGGCGACCTCGTCGCGGCGGCCCTGGTGGAGCAGCCATGACCGGAGCGTCTCGGCCAGCTTCTCCGCGGACGCCGGACGCAGCCCCGCCATCGGGGCCAGCGCCCGGGCGCGCAGGTCGGCGAGCGCCCCGGGGTCGGCGGTGAGCACCAGCCGGGCCAGGTGGGCCTCGGTGTCGAGCTCGAGGCCCAGCTCGCGGGCCCGCCTGGCACGCTCGACCGACTCCCGCACCTCCAGCCAGGGGCGGGGCGGACCGGCGAGGCAGCCGCGCTCGCGCAACGCCGCCAGCAGCGCCGCGCGCCGGTGCCCGTGCACGTCGGGCACCAGCAGCAGGCTCAGGTCGTCGAGCTCGGGCAGGTCGCCCAGGGCCAGCGTCGCGCCGGGCAGCGCGCCGAGCACCGGCCGCACCTGCGACTGCGGCACCAGGACCGCGGTCAAGGTCTCCGGCGGCTCCCACCCGGCACGATCGGCCGCGGCCAGCGCGGACTCGGCCGGGGCTCCCGTGGCCAGCTGCTGGGCGAGCCGCTCGAGCAGTCGCTGCCGGACCCGGCCGGTCGTGGTCTGCTCGTCGGCGTGGCCGGCGACGCTGGCCGCCGACAGCTCGTCGATGTAGGCGAAGACCAGTTCGGCGAAGTCGGCCAGGGTCTGGTCGGAGACCCCGTTCGCGACGGCCACCCCCGACATCTCCCGCCAGGAGACGCGGGCGCCGATGCGGTACGCCGCGAGCAGCGCGTCGATGCTGCGTCCGGACCGCGCCTCCCCGCGCCCCAGCTGGTAGGCGCCCTCGACCGCGGGAGCGTTGGGGGTGCGCGGATCGGCGCCGCGGTGGCCACTGGCCAGGGAGAGGAAGCCGCCCAGCGCCAGCTGGACCGCGTTGCGGATCGTGTCGCCCATCGACCCGCTCAGCGCGTTCTCATAGCTGGGGACCTCGGCGATGATCGCGGTGACCGCCTCGTCGGCGACCCGCGGCAGCTGGGAGCGCATCTCGGCGATCGCCGCGGGCGGCACCCGCAGGTCGGAGGCCATGGCGGGCCGGTTGCCGGGGCGCGGCTGTTGACCGGTCAACGACCCTCCTTGCCTGACAGTTTTTGTTTGCGCCGAACAAGATCGGTGGTGAGGTTCACGCGGTCGGCACAGGAGTTTACGCTTGTCTGCCAGCAGACTGGAACCCATGAGCATCGTCCTCCCCGACCGACCCGGCCGTGCGCGGCCCGGCCGCTCCCTGCGGGAGGGCCTGCGCAGGATCGCCGAGGCCGCGGTGACCCCGCTGGAGCTCGACGACGTGCTCGACGTCTTCCACCCGCTGCGCGGCGGCACGCCCGGCCTGCGCGGCCGGATCGTCGAGGTGCGCCCCGAGACCGCCGAGGCCGCCACGCTGGTGATCAAGCCCGGCAAGGACTGGGCCGGCCACCGGCCCGGCCAGTACGTCCGCGTGGGTGTCGACGTCGACGGCGTCCGGATGTGGCGCACCTACTCGCTCACCCACGGGCCGCGCCCCGACGGCTGCATCAGCATCACGGTCAAGGCGATCCCCGACGGCGTCGTCTCCTGCTACCTCGTGCACCGCGCGCGGCCCGGTCAGATGCTCCAGCTCGACCAGGCCCAGGGCGAGTTCGTGCTGCCCGACCCGCTGCCCGAGAAGCTGCTGCTGGTCACCGCCGGCTCCGGCATCACCCCGGTGATCGGCATGCTGCGCAACCTGTTCTCGCGCGCCGTGCCCGCGATGTCCGGGCCCGAGCGCATCGTGCTGCTGCACTCCGCGCTCACCCGCGACAGCGTCATCTTCGGCCCCGAGCTGCGCGGCTACGCCGCCCGCGGGCTGCTCCGGCTGGTCGAGCTGCACACCGACACCGACGGCCTGCTCGACGTGTCCGACCTCGACCGGATCGTGCCCGACCTCGCCGAGCGCACGGCGTACGCCTGCGGCCCGGTGGGCCTGCTCGACGCGCTCGAGGAGCACTACGCGGCCCGGGAGCTGACCCTCAACGTGGAGCGGTTCCGGCCGGCGACGGTGGTGGCCGGCGAGGGCGGCACGGTCACCTTCGAGCAGACCGGCACCACCCTGGAGGCCGACGGCTCCACCCCGATCCTCGACGCCGCCGAGAACGCCGGCGTCCTGATGCCGAGCGGCTGCCGGATGGGCATCTGCTTCGGCTGCGTGCTGCCGCTGAAGGAGGGCGCCGTGCGCGACCTCCGCAACGGCGAGCTGACCGTCGCGGTGCCCGGCGAGACCGGCCCCGGCGGCGTCCCGATCCAGACCTGTGTGAGTACGGCCGCGGGGCCCTGCTCCATCGACCACTGACCGACGCCCGACCGCGGTCGAGGAGGTCGCGCAGCGACCGTCTCGAACCCACCGTGAGACGAAAGGGAACCCGATGACCACGATCACCAAGAAGCCCGAGAGCCCTATCGCCCACCTCACCCCGGAGGACATCGAGCAGATCGGCATCGAGCTCGACACGATCCGGCAGGACGTCATCGACGACCGCGGTGAGCGCGACGCGGCGTACATCCGGCGGCTCGTCGACGTGCAGCGCCGCCTCGAGCTGGCCAGCCGCGGGGTGCTGCTGTTCTCGTCGCTGCCGCCGGCCTGGGTGCTGGGCACCATCGGGCTGAGCGTGGCGAAGATCCTCGAGAACATGGAGATCGGCCACAACGTCATGCACGGCCAGTGGGACTGGATGCGCGACCCGAAGATCCACTCCACCACCTGGGAGTGGGACAACGCCTCCACCGCCGAGGGCTGGAAGCACAGCCACAACGAGATCCACCACACCTACACGAACATCGTCGGCAAGGACAACGACCTCGGCTACGGCATCATGCGCGTCGACGAGGACCAGCGCTGGCACCCGATGTACCTCGGCCAGCCGCTCTGGAACTTCATCAACGCCTGCTTCTTCGAGTACGGCATCGCCGCCTACGACCTCGAGCTCGGCAAGAACCTCTCCAAGCCCAAGGAGAAGCGGCCCCCGGAGTTCGCGGTCAACCTGAAGAAGACGCTGCGCAAGATCCGCAAGCAGGCCACCAAGGACTACGTCGTCAACCCCGCGCTGGCGATCCCGACCGGCTCGTTCCTGCCCACGCTGACCGCCAACTTCGTGGCGAACCTGGTGCGCAACGTGTGGTCGCACTCGGTGATCATGTGCGGCCACTTCCCCGAGGGCGTCGAGACCTTCGAGCGCGACGCGATCCCCGAGCAGGAGACCCGCGGCGAGTGGTACCTGCGCCAGATGCTCGGCTCGGCGAACATCTCCGGCTCCAAGGCGATGCACATCATGACCGGCAACCTCAGCCACCAGATCGAGCACCACCTGTTCCCGGACCTGCCGAGCAACCGCTACGCCGAGATCGCGCCGCGGGTGAAGGCGCTGTTCGACAAGTACGACCTCAACTACCACGAGGCGCCGCTGCTCAACCAGGTCGGCAGCGCCTGGCACAAGGTCGTCTGGCTCTCGCTGCCCAACGGCTGGCTGGCCACCACCAACGCCAAGAACGCCCCGCAGCAGCTGGCCACGCTCTACAAGATGACCACCGGTGGCCGGAAGGTACGCCGCGCCGCGCAGGCCCGGCTCGACCAGCTCGTGCGCCGGCAGGCTGAGGGCTCCGCCGCCTGATCTTCTCGTCTGGCACCTCTGGTGTGTCGTTCGCGGTCACCTGGTGGCAGTGAACGACACACCAGAGGCCGCTGACCGGCGTCCGGTCACGTCATACCGTCTAAGGTCTCCGCACGCGGACACGGGAGGTGTGCGGATGGCGGTCGACCCGACCGGCGCGGCGGTCAAGCAGCTGCTCGAGGAGGACCCGGGCGGTCCGGTGGTGATGCTCAACCTGCTGCGCTTCGACCCGGAGCATCGCGGCGACTACGCGGCGTACTCCCGCACGGTCGGTGAGCGGATCCTGCCGCGCTACGGCGCCGAGCTCGTCTATTACGGCAAGGGGTCCACGGCGCTGGTGGCCGAGGACGGCCAGGCGTGGGACGCCGTGATGCTGGTGCGCTACCCCTCGCGGGGGGTGTTCGCGCAGATGCTGGCCGACCCCGAGTTCGCCGAGGTGGCGTCGCTGCGCACCGCCGCGCTCACCGAGGCGGTGCTGCAGGCGACGGTGCCGCTCACCTGAGCGGCAGCTCCTCGAAGCCGAGACCCCCGTCGGTGACGAGCAGCCGGTCGGATCCCAGCTGCATCCAGACGACCGGTCGTGGGTGGACAGCCGCCCCGAGGGCGTCGAGCGGGGACCACTCGCCGGCGGCCGGGGCGGGGCCCGGCTGTTGCCCGAGCGGGCGGAACCGCGACCAGTCCGCGCCCTCGCTGACGTAGAGCCCGTGGGGCCGGCCGCTGGGAGAACCGGCCCGGTCGTCGCTGAAGTGCGTGAGCAGCGCGAGCAGCCTGCCGTCCGGCAGGACCACCTGGCCGGCGGTGTAGGCGCGTTCGCCGTCGAACAGCGGGAGCGGACTGGTGGTCCAGGTCGCGCCGCCGTCGGTGGACCGGCTGACCTGCTGGAAGGGGAACAGGGTGGCGCCGTCGCCGCCGCTCACGATCGCGAGGGTGTCGCGCGCCAGCGAGGTCACCGGCTGGGACAGCAGGCCGCGCGGCAAGGTGAGGTCGGCGCGCTCGAAGGTGCGGCCGTCGTCGTCGGTGACGACGACCCGCGCCGGCCGCGCCGAGCTGCGCAGGCACAGGTCGGCTCCGGGGGACGCGGCGCACTGCCGGCGCCAGCCGCGGTCGAGGGGGTGGCCGAGCAGCGCCCAGGCCTCGCGCGGGGTGACGAACCGTTCCCGGTCCGGGCCGCCCTGGTCGCCGTTCACCAGCACCACCGGGCGGTCCTGCCCCTGCGGTCGCCACAGGGAGGTGACCCGGTAGCCGTCGCCGTCACGAGCCACCTCGACGCCGACCAGGACCGTCCTCGGGTCGGCGATCACGTCGGCCGGAGTGGGCCGGGCTGGCTCGGTGGTGGGGGTCGCCGTGGGCTCCGCAACCGGCTCCGACGCCGTGGGCTCGCTCGTGGCCGCGCTCTCGTCCGAGCCTTCGTCCGGGTCGGTCGCGGAGCAGCCACCGGCCAGCAGAGTGAGGGCGACGAGCAGCGCGGCTGGTCTCATGCCGGTGTGACGCGCGCCGCCGCGGTCAAGTTGCCGATCCGGGTCCGGGTCGTGTGTCTGATGCCGAGTCGGCGCTTGTGCCGAGGAACCGCACCGGCAGCGGCGTCTCGGTGACCTGACCGGCGGCGCCCGGCTCGACCCGGAACGCGCGAGCCTCCGGCCGCGACGACACCGCCTCGACCAGTGCACCGTCGCGCCACAGCAGCGCGCAGCCGTCGTCGGCCGCGTAGCCGGCCGGCAGCTCGCCGGTGCCGATCATCCGGTGGTACGCCGGCCGGCGCTCGGCCTCGCCGTCGTAGTGCGGACACGCGCTGCCGGGCAGGAAGCCGAGGCCGTCGGGCAGCGCGGCGAGCGGGCCGAACGAGTCGGTCGACGAGCCGTCGTACCAGCAGTTCATGCCGGCGCTGATGCCGGCCAGTACGACGCCGGCCGCGACCGCCTCGCGGAGCACCTCGTCGAGTCCGTGCAGGCGCCACAGCGCCAGCAGGTTGGCGGTGCTGCCGCCGCCCACGTAGACGATGTCCTGCGACAGCACGAACGAGCGGAGGTCGAGACCGCCGGGCAGCTCGTTCAGCCGGAACAGCTGCAGGGTGCTGGTCTCCGCGCGCCCGACGAACGCGGCAGTGAACCGCGCCTGGTAGTCGGTCGAGTCGCCGCTCGCGGTCGGCACGAAGCAGACCCGAGGCAGACCGTCCGCCCCGCGGCGCCGGCTCGCCAGCGAGAGCAGGAAGTCGTCGAGCAGCGGGGACTCCTCCATCGAGAACCCACCGCCGCCGAGGGTCAGGATCTCGCCGGACGGCCGAGTGGGGGAGGACGCGGGAGGGACGGGCATGAGCCCCATGTTCGCGCAGCGGCGGCACGCGGCATGCTTGGACGCATGCGATTCACCGAGCACGAGCTGACCGCCGCGCTCACCGGGGCCGCCAAGACGGTGCTGGCCGCGCAGGACAAGGACGTGCGCAAGGGGAAGCTGGACGTCGACCAGGCCTGGGAGAGGCTCGACCGCTACAAGCGCTTCCAGCTGCTCGACGGGCTCGGCGACCAGCTGCTGCCGGTGCTGGTGGCCCTGCCCGACGTCGAGGTCGAGGTCGGCACCCGCCCGACGTTCACCGACGAGCAGGTGACCGCCGCGGTCGAGGAGCGGATGGGCGGCGACGTGGGGCGGGTCAAGCGGGCGGTGCTGGTCAAGGCCCGAGTGGCGTTGGTGCAGCTGGCGCTCTCGCACGTGCCGCCGCGGCAGGACCCGGATGCGCTGATCGTGCCCGACCACCTGTGACCGGTTCGCCGCCTGCCACGACCCGCCCGCTGCTCCTCACCCGAGGCTGATCACGGCGCGACCGGTCACCTCGCGCGGGACGTCATACGATCCGGTCGCTCGGGCAGCCAAGTCGTATGACGTCCCGGACGGTCAACCGGAGACGCGGCCGATCGCGTCCAGCTCGGCGAGGTCGTCGGCGGAGAGCCCGAGGTCGGCGGCGGCGACGTTCTCGCGCAGGTGGGCGAGCGACGAGGTGCCGGGGATCAGCAGGATGTTCGGGGAGCGCTGCAGCAGCCAGGCCAGCGCGACCGCCATCGGGGTCGCACCGAGCCGGGCGGCCACGGTGTCCAGGGCCGCGGACTGCAACGGGCTGAACCCGCCCAGCGGGAAGAACGGCACGAACGCGATCCCCTCCTCGGCCAGGGCGTCGACGAGCTCGTCGTCGTCGCGGTGCGCCAGGTTGTAGTGGTTCTGCACGCAGACGACCGGGGCGATCGACCGGGCCTCGGCGACCTGTGCGGCGGTCACGTTGCTGACACCGAGGTGGCGGATCAGCCCCTCGCGCTGCAGTTCGGCGAGCGCGGCGAACGGCTCCGCGATCGACCCAGGCTCGGGGTCCAGGAGGCCGCCGACCCGCAGGTTCACGACGTCGAGGACGTCGACGCCGAGCCGGTCCAGGTTCTGGTGCACGTCCTCGCGCAGCTGTTGCGGGGCTCGCGCAGGCGGCCAACCGCCCTGCTCGTCGCGCCGCGCGCCCACCTTCGTGGCGATCGTGAGCTCGGCGGCATACGGGTGCAGGGCCTCGCGGATGATCTCGTTCGTGACGTGCGGGCCGTAGATGTCCGCGGTGTCGAGGTGGGTGATGCCGAGCGCGACGGCCTCCCGCAGGACGGCGACGGCGGCGTCCCGGTCGGCGGGCGGGCCGAAGACGCCCGGTCCCGCGAGCTGCATCGCGCCGTAGCCCATCCGGGTGACGGTGGGTCCGCCGGGCAGGGTGAACGTGCCGCCGGGAATCCCCGTGGCGGCGGTGTCGGTCGGTGGGCTGGTCACGGTGGTGCTCGCGGTGTTGGTCATGTCTCCACCGTGAGGCGGGCGCGGGCCCCGGAGAAGGTCCCCGTCATCCTGGTAGTCGCAGGGCCAGGCAGACGCGCGGCGACGCGACTAGCGTGGCCCGGGTGAGCGAGGACGGCCGGCCCGAGAACAGGCTTGGCGACTACCTGCGGGCGCGTCGCGAGCTGGTCACGCCCGAGAGCGTCGGCCTGCCACCAGGACGGTCGCGCCGGGTTCCCGGGCTGCGCCGCGAAGAGGTCGCCATGCTGGCCGGCATCAGCGCCGACTACTACCTGCGCCTCGAGCAGGGCCGCGACCGCAACCCTTCGGTGCAGGTGGTCGAGGCGCTCGCACGGGTGTTGCAGCTCGACCCGCCCGCCACCGACTACCTGCTGGGCCTCGCGGCGCCCCGCCGCCGGCGTACTGCTCGGCGGCCGCGGCCCGAGCGGGTACCCCCCGAGACCGCCCAGCTGCTCGAGGTGATCGGGCTCCCGGCCTACGTCGAGGGCCGGTTCCTCGACGTCCTCGCCTCCAACGCGCTCGCCCGGGCGCTGATCCCGGGCGCCCGGCCGGGTGAGAATCGGCTGCGCTCGCTCTTCCTCGACTCCGCCGAGCGCGCCCTGCTGCCCGAGTGCGACATGCTCCTGCCGCGACTGGTGGCCGGCTTCCGCAACCGGGTCGGCGGGGACGTCGACGACCCCCGCGTGGTGCAGCTGGTCGGCGAGCTCTCGCTGGCGAGCGAGGATTTCCGGCAGGCCTGGGCCCGGCACGACGTGAAGGAGGTGCACGGCAAGGAGGTGCTGCTGCACCACCCACAGCTCGGGCCGCTGACGCTCTCGCTCTCCAAGCTCACCGTCCAGGGCACCGACCGGATCACGCTCGTCGTCCACCACGCCGAGCCCGGCAGCGAGAGCGCGCAGAAGCTGGCCCTCCTCGGCTCGCTGGCGGCCGAGCCCTCGCTGCACCGACCCGACGACCCGTCGATCCTTCCCCGACACGCCGCGGAAACGCGGGAATGAGTGACGGGTCGGCGGGCCCTCACCCCCCGAGCGCCGCCGACACGACCTCGCGGGCGGCGTCCTGCACCTGCGCCAGGTGCTCGGGACCGCGGAACGACTCGGCGTAGATCTTGTAGACGTCCTCGGTGCCCGACGGTCGGGCGGCGAACCAGGCGCTCTCGGTGGTGACCTTCAGCCCGCCGATCCGGGCGCCGTTGCCGGGCGCCTCGGTGAGCTTCGCGGTGATCGGCTCGCCGGCCAGCTCGGTGGCGGTCACCGCGTCGGCCGAGAGCGCCCCGAGGGCCGCCTTCTGCTCGCGCGTGGCCGG
The DNA here is from genome assembly GCF_003660455.1 of Nocardioides ferulae. Classification (GTDB taxonomy): domain Bacteria; phylum Actinomycetota; class Actinomycetes; order Propionibacteriales; family Nocardioidaceae; genus Nocardioides; species Nocardioides ferulae. The sequence continues at coordinate 251,300 of NZ_QZVR01000005.1, forward strand.
CGCGTCGATGCGGGCGTACGCCGGGTCGCCGTGCTCGGCGACCAGCGCGGCGTAGCGCTGCGAGGGCGTCTCGCCGGTGGTGGCCAGGATCTCGGAGGCGAGCAGCGCCAGGATGATGCCGTCCTTGTCGGTGGTCCACACCGAGCCGTCGCGGCGCAGGAACGAGGCTCCGGCGGACTCCTCGCCGCCGAACCCGAACGAGCCGTCGATCAGCCCCGGCACGAACCACTTGAACCCGACCGGCACCTCGACCAGCGGCTTGCCCAGCGCCGCCGCGACCCGGTCGATCATCGACGACGACACCAGCGTCTTGCCGATCCGTGCGGACTCGGGCCAGCCCGGCCGGGCACCGCCGAACAGGTAGCCGATCGCGACCGCGAGGAAGTGGTTGGGGTTCATCAGCCCGCCGTCGGGGGTGACGATGCCGTGCCGGTCGGCGTCGGCGTCGTTGCCGGTGGCGAGGTCGAACTCGCTGCGGCGGGAGATCAGCGACGCCATCGCGTGCGGCGAGGAGCAGTCCATCCGGATCTTCTCGTCCCAGTCGAGCGTCATGAACCGCCAGGTCGGGTCGACCAGCGGGTTGACGACCGTGAGGTCGAGCCGGTGCCGCTCGGCGATCTCGCCCCAGTAGTGCACCGCCGCGCCGCCGAGCGGGTCGGCGCCGATCCGCACCCCGGCGGCCCGGACCGCGTCGAGGTCGAGCACGTTCGGCAGGTCGTCGACGTAGCCGCCCAGGAAGTCGTACGCCGTCGCAGCGGCGCGGGCGCGCGGGAACGGCACCCGCTTCACCTCGCGCAGCCCGCCGTGGATCAGCGCGTTGGCGCGGGCAGCGATCGCCGAGGTCGCGTCGGAGTCGGCGGGGCCGCCGTGCGGGGGGTTGTACTTGAACCCGCCGTCGGCCGGCGGGTTGTGCGAGGGGGTGACCACGATGCCGTCGGCCAGCCCGGAGCCGGTGGTGCGACCGCCGTTGGCGCGCAGGATCGCGTGTGAGACGGCCGGGGTCGGCGTGTAGCCGTCGCGGTCGTCGACCAGCACGGTGACGTCGTTGGCGGCCAGCACCTCCAGCGCGGTCGACCACGCCGGCTCCGACAGCGCGTGGGTGTCGCGGCCCAGGAACAGCGGTCCGTCGTAGCCCTGCTCGCGCCGGTAGTCGCAGATCGCCTGGGTGGTCGCCAGGATATGGGTCTCGTTGAAGGCCGTGGCCAGGCTCGACCCCCGGTGGCCGCTGGTGCCGAAGGCCACCTGCTGCGCGACGTCGTCGGGGTCGGGCACCCCCGTGTAGTAGGCGGTGACCAGGTGAGCGACGTCGACCAGGTCGCGGGGCTCGGCGGGCTGTCCAGCGCGGGGAGAGGCCATGGCCGCATTGTGCCCGGTCCGCCGGGCACCCATGAGCCCGATGCGCCCCCTACACTGCGGCAGGTGCCGACCTCGGAGCCGTCCTCGGGGCGATGGAGCATGCATCGCAGGCACCCCGTCGTGGCCAGCTCTGGCCTGCTGCTGATCGTGCTGTTCGGCATCAGCGGCCTCCTGGGCGGGTGGTCGCAGGCCACTCCCGACGGCATCCGGGAGGTGGCGGCGGGTGAGACGGTCGAGGCCGACCCGTTCCGGATCCGCCTCGACGAGGCGCGGGTGGAGCGCAGGTTCGGTGACAGCCGTGCGGAGAAGGGCACCGCGTTCCTGGTGCTCGCGGGCCGCCTCGAGCTCACCGGCGACGAGCCGGTCGGCGTGGGCGCCATGGGTGACCTGTGGAGCGTCGAGCTGCCCGGCGCCCGCGACGTCTACGGCGGGGACGCCAGCAAGGTGCCGCCGCCGTTCCTGGTCGCCGGGGACGGCTCGACGCTGGTCGGCATGGGGCCCGGCCTGGAGTACGACGTGCAGCTGGTGCACGTGCTCGACCTCGCCGACCTGCCCTCCGAGCTCACGGTGACGATCCACGAGCACGGGTGGCGGCGCAGCTCGCTGGACCGCGCGTGGGGCTGGCACGACCCGGTCCCGGCCGCGCGGGTGAGGCTCGACGTGACGCCGCTGCCCGAGCCCGGAGCAGACGAGGCGGAGGGGGCGACCGGATGAGCCGTCCGCTCGATCGGCTTCGCGGCACCGGCCACCTCTGGGGGGTCGGTCTGGCCGCCTTCGGGCTGCTCGCGGCCGGCACCTGGCTGCAGGACCTCCTCCCCGAGCGGGGAGCCCCCGAGGACGACCGCGGCGCCCGCCCGCACGTGCGCTCCGCCGAGGTCGGCGAGACCGTCGACCTCCGCGCGGTCGAGGTGAGTGTCGACGCCGTGGCCGGGGCCCGGACCCGGCTGGAGTTCGGCAGCGAGCTGATCAGCCCGGGGGTGTGGATCGAGGTGCGCTACACCGCGACGCCGGTCGCGGAGACCACCCAGCTCGGCTCCGTCGAGCTCGTCGCCGCCGACGGCCGCAGGTGGACGACGGTCGGCCGCAACGAGAATCTGTGCACGGAGTCCTCCCCGGGGGTCGCCGCCCACTGCGCGGCGTACCTCGAGGTGCCGCCGGACGCGGTGCCGGGCCTGAGGGTTCGGTTGGCGGTGAGCCCCCTGGACCAGCGCTACGACGCGGTCGCCGAGGTCGACCTCGGGCTCACCGGTCCCGACGCGGAGGAGTTCGGCACCGCCGAGCCGCTGGAGGCCGTGGCGCCATGGGTCGGCGACGGGGAGGCGTCGTGAGACGGTGGCTGCTGCTCCTGCCGCTCGCCCTGGTGCTCGCGCTGGCCTCCTCGGCCAGCCGGCTGCACGTCTTCTGGTGGCCCGACCAGCTGCACGAGGCGACGGCCGGCAGCCAGGGCAGCCCGGTCGAGGTGTCCGACGAGTGGGAGGACCAGGACGGCGAGACGCATCGCCGCGACCTGACGTTGACCGTGCTCGCCGTGGCGCCCGCCGAACGGGTGCCGACCTACGACGGCACCGAGCCGGTGCGGCCGATCCCCGGCACGGTGCTGTGGGAGGTCCGGCTGGGTTTCGAGGTCGAGCCCGACGTGCCGCTCGGATCCTGCCGGGTTTCGATGATCGACACCGAGGGCCGCGAGGCGTGGGCGGTGCGCACGTCCTACGGCGAGCAGATGCTGCCGATGACCGTCTGTGAACCCACGGATTCGCCGGGGCCGGGCTACGCGGGGCTGCTCGAGGAGGTCCCGGGTGAGGAGCCGTCGCCCCCGCGGCCCCGGGAGTACGTCGTCCCCGTCTACGTGCTGGCCGCCGACGACGCCACCCCGGACCGGATCCGGGTGTGGTGGGAGCCGCCGGACTACGTCGAGGTCGAGGTCGACCCGGACGACGAGTAGCCCGGGGCACGCTGAGCCGAGGCGGCCTCCTCCGCCAGCGGGCGGGCCAGGAGCCGGTCGACCGCGGCCGCGATCAGGGCCACCACGACGACCGTGTAGACGGTGCGGGTGACCAGGTCGAGGTAGGGCGAGAAGAACAGCATCGTCTCGCTCTCCCGGGGCCCGAGCAGCGCGCGCAGCACCTCTGCCGCACCCCACTCGGCTGCCTGGCCCAGCATCAGCACCAGACAGAAGACCAGCACCGGGAGCAGCCCGGCGTGGGCGATCGTGCGCAGGCCCGCCACGAGGTCCTCGAAGCGGCGCCCGAGCAGGTCGACCGCGCGCTCACCGAGGTGGCGCCGGGTGCGGTCGACGGCGACGGTGACCACGCCCCCGACCACCGCGTGCTGCTCCAGCCGGGCGCGCCGGCTCTCGCTCAGTCCGCCGGCGAGGACGACGGACCCGACCGCGAGCCAGGCGACCGGCACGACCACGAGGGCGCCGACGTCGTCGACGATGGTGGCGACGAGGGCGCCCAGTTCGCGCACGGGGTCGGTGAGCGGCCCGAATGTGGCCGTGACCTGATGCCACGCGTCCTGGGTCTCGGCGACGACCACCCGGCCGGCGGCCCAGTCGCGCAGGTCCAGCCAGCGCGAGGTGAGGATGCTGGCCAGCCAGGTCAGCCAGGTGACCTCGACCAGGGCGGCGAGCACGGCGCCGGCGGGGTGGCGCTCGGCCAGCCGGAACTGGGCGATCACGACCCGCAGCACCAGCGCGATCCCGATCAGCCACAGCTGCCAGGTGGTCTCGGTGGCGATGGTGCGGGCGGCGAGCGGCGCGCCGGCGAAGAAGTCGGTGTTGCTGAACGAGTCGGCGTAGCTCTCGTTGATGAACTGGTGCCGGTCCTCGTCGAGATCGCCCTGCAGCGAGTAGACGGTCAGGAACGGCACCAGCGCCGAGGCCAGCACCCCCACCTTCTCGGCTCCGGTGGTGCCCTCCTCGAGGGTGCCCCAGCGGGCCGAGCGCGCCGCCTGCCGCAGCATCAGCACCAGCGCGATGACGATGGCCAGCGGCGCCAGCGGCACCAGCAGCGACGCCAGCACCGGGTGGTCGCGGCCGAGCAGCACCGCGGCCCACATCGCCGAGTTCCGCACCGCCAGGCCGAGCAGGAAGATCGTGACGAGCGCCGGCCAGTGCCGCCACAACAGCCGGGCGGCGTCCCCGACGACGAGCCCGCCTGCCAGCAGGGCGTCGCGCAGCTCCCGGAGCACCGTCACCTGCGGGAGTGTAGGGCGGTGTGAGCCAGTCGTGTGCCCCACGACGCGTCGGGGCGCGTTCTGGGGCACACGACTACCTACGATGCGCTCATGAGGTTCCAGCGCACCGCCGCGCTGGCGACCTCGGCGATGCTCTGGCTGCTGCTCGGGCCGGTGGTCCTGCTCCTGGCGGTGTTGCTGCTGGTCGTGCCCCGGGTCGGGCCGCGGGTGCGGGCCTGGCTGCGGCCGACCTGGCGGGTGGTGGCGGGATGGGCGGCGGCGGTGGTCGTGCTGGTCGGCGTCGTGGTCGTCGTCCCGGACGGCTGGCTGCCGGTGCCGCCGGGCAGCGGCGCCCTGGTCACCCCGTCGTACGTCGGGCGCCCGGCGCGGGCGCAGCCGATCGACCTCGGCTTCCCCCAGCACCCGGCGATGGCCCCGAACGGGAAGAGCTCGATGCACCACGACGGAGCGGCCAGCGACGCCTACGCGTGGGCCGGTCCGCTGGGGGAGTCTCCGGAGGTGGACACCGCCTGGTACGGCCTGGAGGAGTGCGCCACCCTCGCGTTCGACTCCCACGACCGGCTGGTGGCGCTGTGCGGCACCCGTTCCGGCCCGCTGCTGCGGGTGATCGACCCCGAGACGCTGCGGCCGCTGGCCACCAAGGACCTGCCCGACCGGCGCGACACCGGCACCCGCGTGTGGGAGGACCTTTGCGGCGGCTCCTACTTCTACCTCGACGACCGCGACCGAGCGGTGCTGGCCACCACGGACCGACGGGTGCTCGTCGTCGCGACGTCCGACGCCGACGGCGACGCGGACCTCACCACCGAGGAGGCCTACGACCTCTCCGCGCTGGTCCCCGAGGACGACTGCGTGATCGCGCTGATGCCGGACTGGGCCGGCCGGGTGTGGTTCGTCACCCGCGACGGCCGGGTGGGGGCCTTCGAACCGGGCGGCGACGAGGCCGGCGGCTACGTCCTGGAGCTCGGCGAGGACATCGCGAACTCGCTGGCGGTCGACCGGCACGGCGTCTACGTCGTGACCACCCACGCGCTCTACCGGCTGGTGGCGGGCCGCGACGGCCGGCCGCGCGTCGACTGGCGCACGGCCTACGACCGCGGCGAGGAGCGCAAGCCCGGGCAGCTGACCCAGGGCAGCGGCACCACCCCGACGCTGCTGCCGGGCGGGCTGGTGGCGATCACCGACAACGCCGAGCCGCGGATGCACGTGGCCTTCCACGACGCGGGCGACGGCGCGCTGGTCTGCCGGGCCGCGGTGTTCGACGACGACGCGAGCGCGACGGAGAACTCGCTGGTGCCGGTGGGCGACGGCGGCGTCGTGGTCGAGAACAACCACGGCTACGCCGGACCGTGGAGCACACTTCTGGGCCGGGCCACCACCGGTGGGTTCGCCCGGGTCGACGTCGACCGCGCGGCAGGGGAGTGCACGGTGGCGTGGACCTCGACGGAGGTCGCACCGACCTCGGTCGCCAAGGTGTCGCTGGCCACCGGGCTGGTCTACGCCTACACCAAGCGGTCCAGCTGGTGGGGCGTCGACGCCTGGTACCTCACCGCCATCGACGCCCGCACCGGCAAGCGGGTGTGGGCGGTGCGCACCGGCCTGGGGCCGCTGATGAACAACCACTACGCCGCGGTCACCATCGGCGCCGACGCGTCGGTCTACGTCGCCACGCCGGCCGGGCTGGTGCGCGTGCGTGACCGGGACTGAACCCGCGGGCCGCGGTCAGGCGGCGGGGCCGTCCTCCTCACGCCGGTCGTGCTGGTCGTCCAGGTCGTGGTGGACACCACGAGCGGGGTCGGTGCCGGCGCGCAGCTCGTCGCGCAGGGCGTCCTGCTTGCGGCGGCGACGGATCTCGGCGCGGGCGACGACGATCGCGAGCAGCACCGGCCACACGAACCCCGCAGCGTCGAGCAGCTCGCGAACCCAGCCGGGCAGCGACCAGTCCGGGAGCGACCAGTCCGGCCAGGGGATCCCGGGCAGGTCGGGCAGGTCCGGCCAGGGGATGCGCGGCAGGTCCGGCCACGGGATGTCGGGCCAGGGCAGCGAGATCACGAACCGGGCCACGACCGCGGCCAGCAGCAGCGGGAGGAGGATGCCGGCGACAGCCCCGCCCGCGCGCAGCACGGCGTACCGGCGCGGATGTCGCCGCAGCCTCTCCTCGTACGCCGCGGCGGGCGAGCCGGCGGCCGGCTCGAGGTCGACCCCGCCGAGGCCGCTCAAGGCCTGGGCCTGCTCAGCGGGGTTGTCGCCGGGGTCGAGCAGGGTCGCCCGTCGCGGCTTGCCGAGTGAGGAGTAGCGCACCAGGACCTCGCCGGTGTCGGGCTCCCGCGTGACCCGGATGCGGTCGTCGGAGCTGCGCTTCTCGGAGACGAGCGCGCCGTCGACGAGCCAGCGCACGGTGCGCTGGAACGACCCGCTCGCCTCGACCCGGTGGTCGTGGCCACCGACGGTCAGCTCCCAGATCTGCGGTTCGTCCGACACGTCTCCACGCTAGAAGGCACACGCGCTCGGCACATCGGGCTGCGGTCGGCGGGGCTGCGACTTCGGTAGGCCTCGGCTCCGACCCGCGACGGGCCGGATATCGACGGACGTAAGGGCCGGTCCGCCGTGCGGCCGTGGCGGGATGGCGGAGGCGAAAGCCCGCTTACGTCCGTCCGAATACGAGCCTCGCGGCACCCGCCTGGTCACCTGGCCGGTGCGTCCCCGTCGAGCGCCTCGTCGAAGGCGGCCCGGGCCCGTTCGATCGCGGCGGTGTGCTCGTCCGCCCACGCAAGCAGCACCTCGACGGGCGGGCGGAGCGTCTTGCCCAACGGGGTGATGCGGTACTCGACGGCGACCGGCCGGGAGGAGATGACGCGCCGCTCGACGAGCCCGTTGCGCTCGAGCCGGCGCAGCGTGGCCGTGAGCGACTTCTGGGTCACCGCCGGGATCGCGCTGCGCAGCTGGTTGAAGCGGCAAGGGCGTTCGCAGAGCTCGTTCATCACGCTCAGCGACCACTTGTCGAGGACCTGGTCGAGGAGCTCGCGGTGCGGCATCGAGATGAGGAACTGCTCCGAGGTATCGGCCATGAAACCTAGTCTCGTTGAAGTGGCCTACGGAGACCAAGTATCACTTGGATACCAGTTGATCGCACCTGAAGGAGCATCTCGATGGCGGTACGCATGTTCACCCCGGACGGGCTGATGCAGCCCACCCCCTACCACCACGTCGCCGTCGGCACGGGGTCGCGGCACGTGCACGTGAGCGGTCAGGTCGCGCGTCTTGCGGACGGTGCCGCGGTGGCGCCCGGCGACCTGGCCGGGCAGGTGGCGCAGGCGCTGCGCAACACGGCCACGGCCCTCGCCGGGGCGGGCGCGACGTTCCACGACGTCCTGCGCCTCACCTTCTATGTCACCGACTGGCGGCCGGAGAGGATCGTCGACTTCATGGCCGGCGTGGAGCAGGTGGTCGACGACCTCGCGCTGCCGCAGCCGTTGCCGCCGGCCTCGCTCATCGGCGTCGACTACCTCTTCGAGCCGGACGTCCTGGTGGAGGTCGAGGCGACCGCGTTGCTCGACTGAGGCGTGCCTCACGACTGCCCGGACCTGTCGTCCTCGGCGAGCCGAGGGGCGTCGTCGCCGGCACCGGACTTGCCGGCGTCGGCGTAGGAGCGCACGACCGAGACCGACAGCGGGAAGTCGACGGCCAGGTCGCGGAAGAGCAGCGCCGCCGCGGTCGCCGCGGCCTGCCGGGCCTGCTCGGCGACCGCGTCGGCCAGGGCGGCGGGGGTGTGCACGACCACCTCGTCGTGCACGAAGAAGACCAGGTGTGGCCGATCGGCCGCGGGGCCGGAGCCGCCCAAGGCCCAGAGCCGGTTGCGCAGGTCGGCGAGCCAGCACAGCGCCCACTCGGCGCCGGTGCCCTGCACGACGAAGTTGCGGGTGAACCGGCCGTAGGCCCGGCGGCGGCGGGCCTGGGCCTCCGGGTCGCTGGGGCGGTCGTCGGCGTCGAGGTCCGACGCCTCGCCCAGGGCGGGAGCTCACCGTCCCAGCAGCGTGCGCACCACCTCGCCGCGCTCGCCGGCGCGAGCCGCCGCCTCCACCAGTCCGAACGCCTCGGGGTAGCGCCTGGTCAGCCCGGCGACCAGTCGCCCGCTCTCCCCGCTGGTGCCGCCGTACATCGCTCCCAGCAGGCCGAGCTTGGCCTGGTCGCGGCTCGCCACGGCCCCGTCGTCGACCATGCCCTGGTAGAGGTCGGTGCCGCGGGCCGAGCGAGCCAGCGCCCGGTCGCCGCTCATGCCGGCCAGCACCCGTGGCTCGAGCTGGGCCACGTCGGCGACCACCAGCCGCCACCCCTCGTCGGCGATGGCCGCCGGCCGGATCTGGGCCGGGATCGACAGCGCGCCGCCGCCGTTGGAGGACCAGCGCCCGGTCGCGGAGCCGGCCGGCTGGTACGACGGGCGGAACCGGCCGCCGCTGACCCATTGGTCGATCCAGGCCCACCCGTTGGTCGAGAACAGGTGCGCGAGCTGGCGGTAGCGCAGCAACGGCGCGATGCCCGGGTGCTCCAGACGGCGCAGCGACGACGCCCGGGTGTCGGTGGCCTCCAGCCCCGCGTGGCGGAGTGCGGCGAGCAGCTCCGGCTGGGAGTCGGGGTTGAGCCCCGGCGCGCCGAACGCGGCCCGGACCTCCGCGGCGACGGACTCCAGCAGCAGCGGCCGGGCGCCGCGCGGCGGCCGCGGCCCCAGCAGCTCGACCAGCAGCCGCTCGTGGACGTCGACCCGCCACGGCATCCCGGCGGCGGTCATCTCGGCGGCGACCAGCGCTCCCGCCGACTCGGCCGCCAGCAGCAGCCGCAGCCGGGCGGCCTCGGCCGGACCCCCTTCGGCTGCCGCGACGGCGGCCAGCTGCCGGGCGTCCTCGAGGTCGGCGCGCAGGTGCTCGCTGGCCTCGTCGGCCGAGAACAGCGCTGGGTGCGACAGCGTGGCCGGACCGAGCCGGTCCCAGTGCTCCGACTGCGCTCCGTCCAGCAGCCGGGCCCGGGCAGCGGGTGCCCGGCGCAGCAGGTGGTGACCGAGCCGCAGGTCGTGGCACCGCCCGACCCGGACCCCCTCGGCGAGCAGCGGGGGGTACCAGCGCGCGGTGTCGTCCCAGACCCAGCGCGGCGCCTCGGGCTCGCGGGAGCGCACGTAGCCCGGCAGGTCGGCCAGCGCCAGCTCCACGCCCCCACCCGCGCTCACCTCGTCTCCCTCGACCGCGAGGACGCGCTCGCCCGGCAGCCGGGAGAGCGCGATGCGGGACACGGGGTCAGCCTGACACCTGCCGCCCTCCGTCGTGGCACGCACGGGGCTGCGATGAGTCCTGCCCGTTCGCCGGGTCGAACCGGTCACACGACCCACTCGGGAGAGGCAGACAGAAGTGACGCAGCTGGTGCGGGCACACAACATCGTGGTGTCCAGCGACGGGTACGCCGCGGGCGAGGGGCAGAGCCGGGAGCGGCCGTTCGGCCACGCGGACCCCGGCGTGATGATGGCCTGGGCCGGGGCCACGGCCAGTTGGCCGGGCCGCACCGACCCGGGCGGCAGCCGCGGGCTCGACGACTACCTGGTGCGCGACTTCCACCGCAACATCGGCGCCGAGATCATGGGGCGCAACAAGTTCGGCCCCCAGCGCGGGCCGTGGACCGACCACGAGTGGCAGGGCTGGTGGGGCGACGAGCCGCCGTTCCACACCCCGGTGTACGTGATGACCCACCACGAGCGCCCCTCGTTCACGCTCGCCGACACCACGTTCCACTTCGTCGGCGGCGAGCCCGCGACGGTGCTCGAGCAGGCGCTCGCGGCGGCCGACGGCAAGGACGTCCGGCTCGGCGGCGGCGCGAACACGCTCCGGCAGTTCCTCGACGCCGACCTGGTCGACACGCTGCACGTCGCGGTGTCGCCGGTCGAGCTCGGCGCCGGGTCGCGGCTGTGGGCCTCGCCCGACGAGCTGCTCGACCGCTACCACCGCGACGTGGTGCCCAGCCCCAGCGGCGTCGTCCACCACCTGTTCTGGCGGCGCTGACCGTCACCGGTCGGCCGACCCGCTCACGGGTAGCGGATGCCGGTGACGTCCTGGCTGATCTCCCACAGCCGCCGCTGGGCCGACTCGTCGTGCGAGAGCTTCGTGCTCGACACCACCCGCGGCGCGCCGCTGAACTCCTGCAGGCCGCCCGGCCCGACGTAGGTGCCGCCGGGCAGGTCGGCGGTGGCCGCCATCAGCGAGGGCCAGGCCCCCTTCGCGGCCGACTGGGAGACCGCCTTGATCGCGGCGTCGAGGATCGTCGCGCGGCCGCCCTTGGCCCGGCCGTACTGGCCGTTCGCGGCCAGGTGGGTGCCCGAGAAGCCGGGGTGTGCCGCCACCGCCTTCACCGGGATGCCGGCCGTCCGGGCCCTGCGGTCCAGCTCGTAGGTGAACAGCAGGTTGGCCAGCTTGGACTGGCTGTAGACCGGCCACCGCGAGTAGCGGCCGTTCGGCTGCCGCGGGTCGTCGAGCGGGGCCGACCGGGCGAAGCGGTGCATGATCGAGGAGACCGCCACCACCGTGGCCGCGCCGCTCGCGGCCAGCTGCGGCAACAGCAGCCCGGTGAGCAGGAACGGGCCGAAGTGGTTGGTGGCCAGCTGCAGCTCGAGCCCGTCGACGGTGCGGGAGTACGGCGTGCCCATCACGCCGGCGTTGTTGACCAGGACGTCGATCGGCCCGAGCGAGGCGGCCTGCGCGGCGGCCCGGCGCACGGACGCCAGCTCGGAGAGGTCGACCTCGAGGCGCTCCAGCTCGGCGCTCGGGACCTCCCGGCGGATCGTCTGCTCGGTCTCCTCGATCCGCGACGGGGTGCGCCCGGCGAGCACCACCCGCGCCCCGCGTCGGGCCAGCTCGAGCGCGGTGAAGTGGCCCAGCCCGCCGACGGTCGTGCCGGTGACCACGATGGTGCGGCCCGACTGGTCGGGGATGTCCGCCAGCGCCCAGGTGTCGGTGGCGGGCCGGCCGGTCACGGCGTGGTCGCCATCGCCGCGACGATCCGCCCACCCAGCTCCTGGTCGCCCTCGACCGTGACCGCGCCGGGCGGCGGCTGCCGCCGGCCGCCGGCGAGCACGATGAACGACTCGCGGTCGGTGCGCAGCCGGACCGTCGGGTTCTCGGGCGGGGTCGCGAGCTGCCGGCCGCGGAGCTTGCCGTCGAAGTCGACCACCTCGAAGCCGAGCGGCGTGCTGCCCTCGACCTCGAGCACCGCGGTCGTGCCCGCGGGGGCGCCGACCCGCTTGACCAGCACGAAGCCGAGGCTCTCCATCAGGTAGTCGGTGGTGTGCTGCGCCGCCGGGCTGTCGAGGCCGCCCGGGCGACCGACCGCGCGCCGGATGTCCTGCTCGTGCATCCACACGTCCAGGGGGCGGTTGCGCAGCAGCGTCTCCCAGCTCCACGGCACGCCGCCGAAGATGCGCTCGGGCTTCGCCGAGCCGTCGGCCGGCGGCTGCGCGAGCAGCGCCGCGCGCCGCACCTCGGTGTGCTCACGGATCTCCGCGGCCAGCTGCGCGGCGGTCCGGTCGCGCCGGTTCGCCGGGCCGATCTCGGTGTAGAGCCCCATCATCGAGGTGACGTGTGCCGGCTCGCCGACCTCGGTGGTCTCCTCCTCGCCGGTGGCCAGCACCCGCTCCAGGTGGGCGACGTGCGCGGCCACCGCCCGCACGTCCCAGCCCGGCAGGTCCGTGGGGGTCGACAGCTCCTCATCGTCGAGCTGCTCGAGCAGGCCGGCGAAGTCGCTCACCGCCTGCCACCAGACCTCGATGTAGCCGGCAAGGCGCGGCGCGTCGGAGGTGGTCGCGGTCGGCGGCTCATCGGGTCGGCTCATGGGGTCGGAGCCTAGGAGAGGATGGCGATCCCGAACAGGGCGTCCGGGTCGCGGGCGTCAGCGGAACCGGACGCCGAGCACCGCGACGTCGTCGTCGAGCCGGTCGCCGAGCAGGTCGTCGAGGACGAGGTCGAGGAGGTCGGCCACCGTCGCCGCGCCATGGTGGCGGGACGCCGAGGCCGCGAGCCGGTCCAGGCCCACGGTGATGTCCTCGCCGCGGCGCTCGACCAGCCCGTCGGTGTAGAGCAGCAGCGTCGAGCCGGGCCGGATCGCGGTGCGGTTGTCCGAGCGCGGTGTCTCGGGGTTCACCCCGACCAGGAGGTCACCGGGCCCCTCGCGCAGCAGGACGGCGGTGCCGTCCGGCTCGACGAGCACGGGCGGTGGGTGGCCGGCGTTGGTCCAGCGCAGCACCCGCTCACCCCCGGGCCGGGGGTCCTCGATGCGGGCGTAGAACAGGCTGGCCAGCCCGTCGACGCCGAGCTCGCGCATCGCCCGGTCGAGCCGGGTCACGTTCTCCGACGGGGCGTCGTCCAGCGCCCAGGCGAACGCCCGCAGCATCGTGCGGAGCTGACCCATGGTGGCCGCAGCGGCCATGTCGTGGCCCACCACGTCGCCGATCATCACCGCCGTGCTGCCCGCACCGCCGAGCGGGTGCGGCATCGTGACGGCGTCGTACCAGTCGCCACCGACCTGGTCGCGCTCGGCCGCGGTGCGGTAGCGGGCGGCCAGTTCGAGGTCGTCGGGCTCCGGCAGCCGCGGCAGCATCGAGCGTTGCAGGGTCACCAGGGCGTCGAGCCGCTCCTGGAAGAGCTGCGCCCGCTGCACGGCCTGGGCGGTGTAGGAGGTGAGGGCCGCGATCGTGACGCGGTCCTCGTCGGAGAGCTCGCGGTGGTCGTCCCACAGCAGGGCGAGCGTGCCCTGCGCCTGGCCCCGCACCGAGAGCGGCATGTAGCAGCGCGCCTGCCCGGTGGGCTCGGGGTCGCGCAGGTGCGGGTAGCGCTCGTCGCGCTCGCGACGGCTGCGGAGGAACAGCGGACGGTTGCGGGAGAGCGCGTCCCCGACCGGGTTGCTGCCGTCGGCGGGCTGCCGCCAGTCCCGGTCGTTGGGCCCGCTGCGGCCGGGCGCCCAGACCAGCCTCAGCGACTCGGTCCCGCCGTCGGGGGCCGCGGGGAGGTCGGCCACCCGTCCCGCCGAGCCGGGGGTCGAGCGCAGCCACAGCCCGGCGCGCAGGCAGCCCAGCTGGTCGAGCGCGATCCGCTCGACGGCGGTGGCGATCTCGGTCAGGTCGCGGGTGGCGGACAGCCCGTCGCTGAGCGCCAGCAGCACCTGGGCCCGGTGTGAGACGTCATCGACGAGCCGGCGCCGTTCGGCCGCTTCGCGCTCCAGAGTGCGGCGGGCCAGCTCGGCCGAGCACGCCGCGGCCAGGTCCTCGAGATCCTCGAGCTCCCGCTCGTCCCAGTTGCGAGGCTCCGGGTCGAAGGCGGCCAGCGCCCCGACGACCGTGCCGGTGGCGTCGGACAGCGGCCAGCCGGCGTACGCCGCGATGCCGTGCTCGGCGACCGCCGGGTGGCGCTGCAGGCGCCCGTCCTCGCGGGCGTCGGCGAGCACGACGGGCCGCTGGTCGTCGACGACGTAGCGGCACGGCGAACGCACCGGATCTCCGACGACCCGCTGCCAGGAGTCGGGCAGCCCCGCGGCGGCGGCCAGCGGCAGCGGGTCGTCGGGGAGGAACACCACCGCCACCGGAGCCGCGAGAGCACGCCGGGTCATCCGTGCGTAACGGACGAGACCGGCGTCGTCGGCCATCTGAGAGGTCGGGGTTGGCCCGACGACCGAGGTGGTCGGCTCTGCCTGCTCTGTGTGGGTGATGGGTCCTCCAGCCGTGCGACCTGCCGATACCCCCGCCCGGTTTCGGGCGAACTCACCCCAACGGGTGCTCTTTACCTACCGGTGCCGGGGCCGCCTTGCGCCCGCGGGAGAATGTGCGTGTGCCATCACCTCGTGTGCGTGCCCCCGAGCTCGAGGGCCGCGGCTGGCTCAACACCGGCGGTCGGACCCAGACGCTCGCCGACTTCCGCGGCCGGTTCCTGCTGCTCGACTTCTGGACCTTCTGCTGCGTCAACTGCCTCCACGTCCTCGACGAGCTGCGCCCGCTGGAGGCGGCATACCCCGAGGAGCTGGTGGTGGTCGGCGTGCACTCGCCGAAGTTCGTGCACGAGGCCGACCCGGTCGCCCTGGCCCGGGCGGTGGAGCGCTACGGGGTGCACCACCCCGTGCTCGACGACCCCGACCTGGTGACCTGGCAGGCCTACACGGCGAGGGCCTGGCCGACGCTGGTGCTGGTCGACCCGGAGGGCTACGTGGTCGCGCAGTACGCCGGCGAGGGCCACGCGCACGCGATCGAGGCGCTGGTGGGCGAGCTGATCGAGGAGCACCGGGCCAAGGGGACGCTGCAGCCGGGCGACTCGCCGTACGTCCCGCCCGTCGTCGAGCCCACCGACCTGCGGTTCCCGGCGAAGGCGGTGCCGCTGCCGGGCGGCGGGGTGCTGGTCGCCGACGCGGGGCACGACCAGGTCGTCGAGCTCGGCCCCGCCGGCGAGGTGCGGCGCCGGTTCGAGGGCTTCCGGGAGCCGAACGGCCTGTGCCTGCTGCCCGCCGAGGTGGCCGCCGAGGTCGGGTACGACGTGGTGGTCGCCGACACCGTGCACCACCAGCTACGCTCGATCGCGCTCGCGAGCGGCGAGGTCGGTGTGCTCGCCGGCGACGGCACGCAGTGGTTCGAGGGTGACGGCACCTCGCGGCTGTCGAGCCCGTGGGACGTCGCGTGGTGGCGGGACCGGGTCTGGATCGCGATGGCCGGCGTCCACCAGCTGTGGACCTTCGACCCGCGCACCGGAGCCGTCGACGTCGTGGCCGGCACCACCAACGAGGGGCTGCTCGACGGTCCGGCGCGGGAGGCGTGGTTCGCGCAGACCTCGGGGCTGGCCGCCGACGGTGACCGGCTGTGGCTGGCCGACAGCGAGACCTCGTCCCTGCGGTGGCTCGAGCCCGACGGCGCTCCCGGCGACGGCCTCGGGGTGCACACCGCGGTCGGCACCGGGCTGTTCGACTTCGGCTTCCGCGACGGCCCGGCCGACCAGGCGCTGCTCCAGCATCCGCTCGGCGTGACCGTGCTGCCCGACGGCAGCGTCGCGGTCGCCGACACCTACAACGGTGCGGTCCGCCGCTACGACCCGGCGTCCGCGCAGCTCGGCACGCTGGCCACCGGGCTGGCCGAGCCGAGCGGCGCGTTCGTCGACAGCGTGGCCGGGCAGCTGGTCGTCGTCGAGTCCGCGGCGCACCGGCTCACCGCGCTGCCGCTGGGCACCGCTGCGACAGCGGTCGACGGGTTCGCGCACACCACCCAGCGTCCGGTCACCGAGGTGGCTGCCACACTCGAGCTGGTCGTCTCGTTCGCCCCGCCGCCGGGACAGAAGGTCGACGACCGGTTCGGGCCCGCGTCCCAGCTGGTCGTGGAGGCGACGCCGCCGGCGCTGCTGCGCGACGGCGGCGGCCGGGGCACCGACCTGACCCGGACGCTCGTGCTCGACCCGTCGGTGGGCGAGGGGGTGCTGCACGTCGCGGCGCGCGCGGCGTCCTGCGACGCCGCCGGGGGCGAGGGTGCGGCCTGCCGGATGCACCAGCAGGACTGGGGCGTCCCGGTGCGGCTGGCCGACGGCGCGGCGCCCCGGCTGGTGCTGCCGCTGGGCGGCGCCGAGGCCTGACCGTGCGGACGCGGAGGTCCGTGGCGCGCCGACGGTCTCTCCGCACCACCTGCCCGACGAGCTGGCGGAGGCCGCGACGACGGCACCGTGCGGTTCGCGAGGCCGGTCGTGCAGGAGCCTGGGTGAGCCCCGTCACCACCACGCCCCAGGCCGGCGTAAACGAGGCGACACCCGTACTCGGCAGCAGGGAGAATCGCCGCGATGTTCACCGCTCTCCTGCGCCAGGCGCGCCCACCGTCCCCGCTCGCCGGCAGGCTGGCGGTCCAGTCGCTGCTCTTCGCCCTCGGCGAGGGCACCTTCATGACCGGGTCGGCGGTGTTCTTCACCCAGATCGTCGGGCTGACGGCCGCCCAGGTGGGTCTCGGCCTGACCATCGCCGGCGCCGCCGCCTTCGTGGCCGCGGTGCCGATGGGCAAGCTCGTCGACCGGTTCGGGCCGAAGCGGATGTGGGCGGTCAGCGCGGGCGGGCAGGCCGCGATGTTCGCGGTGTGGCCGTTCATCACCGACTTCCGCGGCTATGTCGCGATGGCGGTCGGCATGGAGGTGATCGGCGCGCTCGGCGGTGCCGCGCACGGCGCCTACACGATCGACGTGCTCCCACCGGGCGAGCGGGTCCGGTCGCGGGCCTACATGTACTCCGCGCTGAACGTCGGCTTCACGCTCGGCTCGCTGCTCGGCGGCATCGCGCTCGCCTTCGACTCCAACGACGTGCTGCACGCGCTGCCCTGGTTCACCGCGGCGGTGTTCGTGGTCAACGCGCTGGCGGTCACCCGGCTGCCGCGCGCCCCCCACGACGATCGCACCGCCGAGGAGCGGGCGGTCAAGATCCCCGGGCCCGGTCCGCTGCGCAACCCCGGCTGGCTGCTGACCACGTTCTTCGGCGGCGTGTTCTGGACCAACCAGGTGCTGCTCAACATCGTCATCCCGTTGTGGCTGGTGCAGGAGACCGACGCGCCCCGGGTGCTGCTGGCCTTCCTGTTCGGCACCAACACGGTGATGTGCATCTTCCTGCCGATGGCGGCGGCCCGCGGGGTCGAGGACGTCCCGACCGCGCTGAAGGCGGTGCGGCTGTCGTCGTCGTTCTTCGTGGTCTCCTGCCTGATCACGCTGGCCACCCACGACACCGTGGGCTGGGTGACGATCGCGCTGGTCTGGCTCGGCCACGTCACCGTGACCGGTGCCGAGCTCTACCTCTCCGCCGCCAGCTGGTCGTTCGAGGCCGAGCTGATGGACCCGCGGCAACGCGGCGCCTACCAGGGCGCCGCCGAGCTCAGTGGCACCCTCGGCCGGGTCTGGGCGCCCGCGGTCTACACGTTCCTGGCGATGGAGTGGGGAGCCACCGGCTGGCTGGTCATCGCCGGGATCATCGTGGTCGCGACCATCGGCATCCACCCCTCGACCCGGCTGGCCCTCCGGTTCCTGGAGAAGAACGTGCCGGCCGACGTGCTCGCCGCCGCCCGGGCCGGCACCCTCGCCCCCGAGGAGCACGTCGCGGTGGGCCCGCCGTCGCTCATCGACGCCGAGGACCCGGTGGCGCCCGCTCCCGAACGCGACTGACCGGCGCCGGCCGGGCCCGGGACGGCGCCGGCCGGCACGGTCAGTTCGAGCGCGCCTCGCGGCGTACCCGGAACCACCGGTGGCCGTAGCTCTCGAGGGTCACCTCGACGACGCCGCGCGGCGAGGGCTCGAGCTCGTGGTGGGCGAACAGGTCCTCCAGCCACAGCCGTCCCTCACCGGCCCCCTCGCCGCCGGAGCCGTCGAGGCAGGCGGCGTCCAGGGTGACCGGGGTGGTCAGCGGCTCCGCGGAGAGGTTGTGCACGGCGACGACGGTGCCGCCCTCCCAATGGCAACGGTGCGCCAGCACCTGGGGGTGCGGCTGGTCCAGCACGGAGAACGCGCCCCAGCCGAGCTCCGGGCACTCGCGGTAGGTCGAGATCAGCGACCGGACGAAGCTCCACAGCGAGTCGGGGTCGCGCCGCTGGTCCGCCACGTTGACGTGCTCGGGGCCGTAGCCGCCCGGCACCGGACGCTGCACCAGCCGGCGCGGCTCGGCGGTGGAGAACCCGCCGTTGCGGGTGGGCTCCCACTGCATCGGGGTGCGCACGGCCATCCGTCCCTCCGCCGCGAGGTCCTCACCCATCCCGATCTCCTCGCCGTAGAACAGCGTCGGGGTGCCCGGCAGGCTGAACAGCAGGCTGTAGACCATGCGGACGCGGCGGGGGTCGCCGCCCACCATCGGAGGCAGCCGCCGCTTCAGCCCGCGGCCGAAGATCTGCATCTCGGGCTCGGGCCCGAACGCGGCGAAGACCTCCTGGCGCTCCTCCTCGCTGAGCTTGTCGAGCGTCAGCTCGTCGTGGTTGCGCACGAACGTCGCCCACTGGCAGTCGGGGTGGACCGCAGGCCGTGACTCGAGCGCGGTGGCCAGCGGGGCGGCGTCCTCGCGGGCCAGGGAGAGGTACATCGCCTGCATGCCGACGAAGTCGAACTGCATCGTCAGCTCGTCGCCGTCGTCGCCCCCGAAGTAGGCGCGCTGCTCCTCGTGGGGCAGGTTCACCTCGCCGAGCAGCACCGCGTCGCCCCGGCGGCGGCCGAGGAACGAGCGCAACGACTTGAGGTGCTCGTGCGGGTCGGCCGGCACGTCGTCGCCGGCGGTCTCGACGTCGCTGACGATGTAGGGCACCGCGTCGACCCGGAAGCCGGAGAGACCGAGCTGGAGCCAGAAGCCCAACGCCTTGGCGATGTGGTCGCGCACCTCGGGGTTGGCGATGTTCAGGTCGGGCTGGTGGGCGTAGAAGTGGTGGAGGTACCACTCGCCGGTGCGGTCGTCGAGCTCCCAGATGCTGTCCTCCTGGTCGGGGAAGACGACCTTGCCGGAGGTGTCCGGCGGCGGGTCGGAGCGCCAGACGTAGTAGTCGCGGTAGCGGTTGTCGACGCTGCGGCGGGCCGCCTTGAACCACGGGTGCTGGTCGGAGGTGTGGTTGACGACCAGGTCGGCGATCACCCGGATGCCCCGGTCCTGGGCGGCCCGGAGCAGCTCGACCAGGTCGCCGTGGGTGCCGAGCCGGCCGTCGACCCCGAACAGGTCGGTGACGTCGTAGCCGTCGTCGCGGTCCGGCGTGGGGTAGAACGGCATCAGCCACAGGCAGGTGACGCCGAGCTCGGCGAGGTAGTCGATGCGCTGGGTCAGGCCGGTGAGGTCGCCGACGCCGTCGCCGTCGGAGTCGAAGTAGGTCTCGACGTCGACGCAGTAGATGACCGCGTTCTTCCACCACAGGTCGCCGGTGCTCACGCCGCGCGGCATCGCTCAGCCCTCCCGCAGGGCCGGGAGCACGTGCTCGCCGAAGGCGTCGATGAACCGCTCCTGGGACTGCCCGACGTGGTGCAGGTAGATCTCGTCGAAGCCGAGCGCGGCGTAGCCGGCGAGCAGCTCGCGGTGCCGACCCAGGTCGGAGGAGACGTCGACCACGGTCCGCACCTTCTCGATCGAGACGTCCTCGGCGACGGTGTCGAACGCGACGGGGGTCTCGAGGTCCCAGCAGATCGGCTCGGGGAACACGTTGCTGCGCCACTGGTCGTGGGCGATCCGCTCCGCCTCGGCCTCGGTCGGTGCCCAGGACAGGTGCACCTGCAGGGCCAGGGGGCCGGCGCCGCCGTTCTCGCGGTACGCCGCGACCATCCGTCGCAGCTGCTCGGGCGGCTGGTTCACCGTCACCATGCCCTCGCCCCAGGCGGCCACCCGGGCCGCGCTGGGCAGGGACACCGCCGGCGCGACCAGGCGGGGGCGGGGCTCGGGAACCTCCCACAGCCGCGCCCGGTCGACGGTGACCAGCCCGTCGTGGCTGACCTCCTCACCGTCGAGCAGCCGCCGGATCACCTCGACGCACTCCTCGAGCCGCTGGGTGCGGACCTCCTTGCGCGGCCACCCGTCGCCGGTGATGTGCTCGTTGCTGGCCTCGCCGCTGCCGAGCGCGACCCAGAACCGGCCCGGGAACATCGAGCCGAGCGTGGCCACGGCCTGCGCCACGATCGCGGGGTGGTAGCGCTGGCCCGGGGCGTTGACCGCGCCGAAGGTGAGGCCGGTCGTGGCCAGGGCCGCGCCGAGCCAGGACCAGGCGAAGGCGGAGTGGCCCTGCCGGGCGCTCCACGGCGAGAAGTGGTCGGAGCACATCGCCAGCTCGAACCCGGCCCGCTCGGCGTGCTGAACGTCGGCCAGCAGCCGGCTCGGCCCGATCTGCTCGTGGCTGGCGTGGAACCCGTAGCGGGTCATCGCCGCACCTGGCGGGGTCGGGGGTCGCGTCGACTCATGCGGGACCCGTACCCGGTGCGATGCTCAGCCACGCGCCAGCAGCACCGCGATGCCGAGCATCGTGAGGCCGATCAGCACGTCGAGGACCCGCCAGGCGCGGGGGCTGGACAGCAGCGGTGACAGCAGTCGCGCGCCGTAGCCGAGCCCGCTGAACCACAGCACGCTGCCCAGGCAGGCTCCTCCCGCGAACCACCACCGTCCGGTCGGCCCCTCGTTGGCCGCGATCGAGCCGAGCAGCAGCACGGTGTCGAGGTAGACGTGCGGGTTGAGCCAGGTCAGCGCCGCCGCCCCCAGCACCGCGCCGCGCAGGGTGGCCCGGCCGCCGGTGCCGTTCGCGCGCAGCGCCTCGTCGCGCCTGGCCCGCAGCAGCGACGACACGGCGTACCAGGTCAGGAAGGCGACGCCGAGCCAGCGCACCACGTCGAGGGCCAGCGGGGCGCGCTCCACGAGCACGCCGATGCCGGCGACCCCGGCCAGGATCAGCACCAGGTCGGAGACCGCGCAGATCGCGACCACCACACCGACGTGCTCGCGGGCCAGGCCCTGGCGGAGCACGAACGCGTTCTGCGCCCCGATCGCCACGATGAGGGAGAGCCCGGTGAGCAGACCGGCGAGCGAGGAGTCGAGCACGGGAACGACGCTAAGCGCCCGCTGGTGCTTAGACCAGCGAAAGAATCTGATGAGTCATTAGCATCGCTTCATGGATCCCCAACCCGCTCAGCTGGCCGCGCTCGCCGCGGTCGCCGACCACGGCACCTTCGAGGCCGCCGCTCGCGCGCTGCAGGTGACACCCTCGGCGGTCAGCCAGCGGATCCGGGCGCTGGAGACGGCCGTCGGCCAGGTGGTCGTCCGGCGTACGGCGCCCTGCCGCCCGACCGTCGCCGGCGAGCGGCTGCTGCGGCTGGCCCGCCAGGTGCAGCTGCTGTACGACGAGGCGCGGGCCGAGCTGTCGGGTGCCGGCGCCGGGCCGCAGGGGCGGCTCCCGGTGGCGGTCAACGCCGACTCGCTGGCGACCTGGTTCCGAGACGTCGTCGCCGAGATCGGCGGCTGGCCGGGTGTCGCGCTGCAGTTGCAGGTCGAGGACCAGGCCTACTCGGTCGACCACCTGCGCCGCGGGGAGGTGCTGGCCGCGGTGACCTCCGACCCGGTGCCCGTGCAGGGCTGCTCGGTGGAGCCCCTCGGGGTGCTGCGCTACCGGCCGGCGGCGGCGCCCGGGTTCGCCGAGCGGTGGCGGGTCGGGCGGGGGCACGATTGGGCGGCGATGCCGGTGGTGGTCTTCAACGACCTGGACACCCTGCAACACGACCTGCTGCGCGGGAGGGGTGTCGACCAGTCGCCTCCGGTGGTGCACCGGGTGCCGACCTCGGCGGACTTCCTGGCCGCCGTGCGGTCCGGCCTGGGCTGGGGCGTGCTGCCGGAGCCGCAGCTGGAGCCGGCGGTGGCCGACGGCTCGCTGGTGCCGCTCGCGGGCCGCGCCCGGGTCGACGTACCGCTGCACTGGCAGCGGTGGCGGCTGGGCTCGCCGCTGCTGGACCGGTTGACCGCGGCCGTGCGCGCCGCCGCCCGGACGCAACTGCGCCCCGGCCGTCCGGCCGGGGCGCAGTGAGCAGAGGTGATGAAGCCCGAGGCCTCAGGGGCTCAGGCCTCGTAGCGGCGCTCCTGGACGTGCGTGGTGCGCGAGCGCTGCTGGTTCATCACCAGCGCGAGCACGATGGCCAGCGCGCCGACGACGATCAGGATCCAGCCCAGCGGCCCCTCGTCGAGGACGGAGGTGCCGACGTTGACGACGTCGAGCGCCAGGATCAGGCCGATCGCGAGCAGGACGATGCCGAGTCCGATGCCCATGGTGGTGGTCTCCTCTCGTGGGGTGGACGAATGGCGGGCGACCCCCCGAGACCGCCTTCGAGCAGCCGGTACCCGACCACCGCGGCCCGGAAACGGCGCCGCCGTCGGGGCCGGAAATGCCACCGACCCGCCCGGAGGACCGGGCGGGTCGGCGTGCGGGGTGCGCCCCGCTGGCGCGGGGAGCGGATATCAGAACGCGGCTTCGTCGATCTCCATCAGCGACAGGTCGGTCGCCTCGGCGATCGCGCGCTCGGCGGCGATCTTGGGCAGGTTGGTGCGGGCGAAGAACTGCGCGGCCGCCACCTTGCCCTCGTAGAACGCCTTGTCGCGGCCCGGGTCGCCGGCCAGCTTCTCCAGCGCGACCTCGGCCTGGCGCAGCAGCAGCCATGCGCAGACGACGTCGCCGAGCACCATCAGCAGGCGGGTGGTGTTCAGCCCCACCTTGTAGATGTTGCCGATCTCCTCCTGGGCCGACATCAGGTCGTTGATCATGTGACCGACCACGGCCTGGGCGTCGTCGAGGGCGGTGGCGAGGAGCTCGCGCTCCACCTTGAGCCGGCCGTTGCCGGCCTCGCTGGTGACGAACTGACCGATCTCGGTCGCCAGGTGGCCCAGCGCGCGGCCCTGGTCCTTGACGATCTTGCGGAAGAAGAAGTCCTGGCCCTGGATCGCGGTGGTGCCCTCGTAGAGCGTGTCGATCTTGGCGTCACGGACGTACTGCTCGATCGGGTACTCCTGCAGGAAGCCGGAGCCGCCGAAGGTCTGCAGTGACTCGGTGCCCAGCAGCACCCACGAGCGCTCCGAGCCGTAGCCCTTCACGATCGGCAGCAGCAGGTCGTTGACCGCCTCGGCGAGCTCGTCGCGCTCGCCGGCGTGCTCGGCCAGCATCACCTTGTCCTGCCAGGTGGCGGTGTAGAGGACCAGCGCGCGCATCGCCTCGGCGAACGACTTCTGGGTCATCAGCGAGCGACGCACGTCGGGGTGGTGGGTGATCGTGACCCGCGGGGCGGTCTTGTCGGCCGACTGGGTGAGGTCGGCGCCCTGCACCCGGCTCTTGGCGTACTCCAGAGCGTTGAGGTAGCCGGTCGACAGGGTGGCGATGGCCTTGGTGCCGACCATCATCCGGGCGTTCTCGATCACGTCGAACATCTGCGCGATGCCGTTGTGCACCTCGCCGACCAGCCAGCCCTTGGCCGGCTCGCCGCCGCCGACCTGCGGGTCGCCGAACGTCAGCTCGCAGGTGTTGGAGACCTTGATGCCCATCTTGTGCTCGACGTTGGTCACGTAGATGCCGTTGCGCTCACCGGTGAGCTCGCCGGTCTCGTGGTCGAAGTGCCACTCGGGCATCCAGAACAGCGACAGGCCCTTGGTGCCCGGGCCGCCGGCGCCCTCGACGCCCTCGGGGCGGGCCAGCACCAGGTGCATGACGTTCTCGGTCATGTCGTTGGTGGCGGAGGTGATGAAGCGCTTCACGCCGGTGATGTTCCACGAGCCGTCGTCGTTCGGGGTGGCCTTGCTGCGGCCCGCGCCCACGTCGGAGCCGGCGTCGGGCTCGGTCAGCACCATCGTGCAGCCCCACTGGCGCTCGACCATGATCTGGGCGACGCGCTGGTCGCGCTCGACCCCGTTGCTGTTGTTCCAGATGACGCCCGCGAACGGTGCGCCGGCGGCGTACATCCACACCGGGGCGTTCGAGCCCAGCACCATCTCGCCGAGCGCCCAGACGATCGACGGCGGCGCCGGGGTGCCGCCGAGCTCCTCGCGGATCTGCAGCCGCCAGAACTCGGAGTCCATCCAGGCCCGGTAGCTGTTCTTGAACGACTCGGGCAGCGGGGCCGAGTGGGTGGCCGGGTCGAAGACCGGCGGGTTGCGGTCGCTGTCCTCGAAGGACGCGGCGAGGTCCTCCCGGGCGAGGCGGTCGACCTCGGCGAGGATCTCGCGGGCCGTGTCGACGTCCACCTCGGAGAAGGGTCCGGTGCCGAGGACGTCCTGGCGACCGAAGACCTCGAACAGGTTGAACTCGATGTCTCGGATGTTGCTCTTGTAGTGGCTCACTGCCCCACCTTCGCGATCGTGGGTCCGGACGACAGGGAGTTCCGGCCCGGACAGAAGCCGTGCGGCAGCGACGTCGCCGCACGACCTTACTCATGGGTAACTTCATGGTAACCGGCCCTATTCCCAGCGAGCAAGGGCGTCTCGCCGGCGGGACCGCCACCTGGGCGCCGGGCGCGCCCGGCGGCCCGCCCTGCCCGGCCGACCGGTCGCCGACGAGGCGGGTCCGCGGGCGGCGTCCGGCGGCCGTCGGCAGCCAGGAGAGAGCGAGGCGACGCGCAATGGGGTAATGTCTATAAAACTAGTCAACCAACCGGGTTGAGTAACTTAATGCTTGAAGGGTTGCCGGCCGTGCGCAAGCTCATCGTTCTGGGGTTCGTCGGACTCCTCGCCCAGTTGATCGACGGTTCGCTGGGCATGGCGTACGGCGTCACGTCCTCCACGCTGCTGCTCGCCGCCGGCGTCGCCCCGGCGGCCGCCTCCGCGGCGGTGCACTTCTCCGAGATCGGCACGTCCCTGGTCTCCGGGTTCTCCCACCACAAGCTCGGCAACGTCGACTGGCGCACGGTCTCGATCCTGGCCGTGCCCGGCTTCGTGGGCGCCTTCGCGGGCGCCACCTTCCTGGTCAGTCTCGACGGAGACACCGCCAAGCCCTGGGTGGCGGGCATCCTGCTCGGCCTCGGGATCTACGTGATCTGGCGGTTCCTGGTGCTCGGCGGCCGGCGCCCCACCTTCAAGTCCCGCCCGTCCGCCAGGTTCCTGGCGCCGATGGGTGTGGTCGGCGGCGCCCTCGACGCCATCGGTGGTGGCGGGTGGGGCCCGGTCGGCACCACGACGCTGCTCTCCTCGGGGCGTCTCGAGCCGCGCAAGGTGATCGGGTCCATCGACACCTCGGAGTTCGTGGTCGCGGTCGGCGGCTCGCTGGGCTTCATCCTCGCGCTCGGCTCGCAGGGCATCGAGTGGTCCTACGCGGTGGCCCTGCTGGCCGGCGGTGTCGTGGCGGCGCCCATCGCAGCCTGGCTGGTCAGGAAGCTGGCGGCCCGGGTGCTGGGCGTGGCCGCGGGTGGGCTCATCGTGCTGACGAACTCGAAGACGATCGCCGAGGCGCTGGGCGCCTCCGGCGCCGAGGTGGCAGCGCTCGCCGCCGTGGTGGCCGCGCTCTGGGTCTCCGGCATCGTCTGGGCGGTCCGGCAGGAGCGCGCCGCCCGCCAGACGGCCGACGACGACGAGGTCGAGCTCGTTGCCGCCTGAGCCGTCGATCCCAGGTCGCGATGTCGCCCTTGTCGAGTAGGAGGGTCGACATCTCTGCCAGACTGGGATCCATGCGAGTTTCGGCGAAGTCCGACTACGCCTTGCGCGCGCTCATCGAGATGGCCGGCCGGGCCGACGGGCGGGCGGTGAGCGCCGAGGAGCTGGGCCGACTCCAAGACATCCCGCACGGCTTCCTGCAGGCGATCCTGGCCGACCTGCGCCGGGCGGGGGTCGTGATCTCCCAGCGAGGCCAGTCCGGCGGCTGGCGGATGGCGCGCCCGGCCGGCGACGTCTCGGTCGCCGACGTGATCCGCGCCGTCGACGGGCCGCTGGTCTCGGTCTACGGGCTGCGCCCGGAGGCGGTGTCCTACAACGAGTCCGCGGAGGTCCTCCAGCACGTGTGGATCGCCGCGCGGCACTCGCTGCGCGACGTCTTCGAGCGGGTCTCGATCCAGCAGCTGGCCGACGGCGAGCTGCCCGAGAACGTGGCAGTCCGCACCGCCGACGAGGACGCCTGGCAGCCACACTGATCTGCCGCCGACCTGCCGGTGCGCCGCGCCCGAGCGGCCCGCCGCGCCGCCGGTCGGGTCGTCAGCTGCCGGCCGCCACGGAGGCGATCCTGAGCTTCCAGCCTCGGCGCCGGCGGGCGAGCTGGGCATGCCTGGCCTCGAGCAGCTCCTGACGCGCCCTGAGCTGGTGCAACTGGAGCAGCGACTCGCCCAGCGCCAGCTCCGCCGCGGCCAGCGGGTCCCGCCCGGTCGGCTGCGGCCGGGACGCCAGGTGGCGGGCGGCGAGCCGGCGGACCGGCTCCTCCAGCGTGCGGTGCGGCACGGACAGGTCGCTCACGTCCAGGCCGGCCGCGCGGCCGAACCCGGTCCACACGCCGACGGAGCGGCCCCCCTCGCTGGTGTCGGCCGCGACCACGTGCACCCGCTCGGGACGGCGCAGCGCCGAGCGCCACAGGTCGGCCACCGTCTCGACCGCCGGGGTCGCTCCCGCGGCGATGCCACGATCCGGAGCCGTCCCGCCGGGGCCGGTCAGCACGACGTGCACCTCGAAGTCGGCCAGGCCGTCGAGCAGCAGTGCCGCCTGCTCGGCGGTCAGCCCGGTGAGCAGCGGATGGCCGAAGAGCACCGTGTGGGGGCGAGGCCGGCCGCTCCGGGCGCGCCGGCACAGGTCGGCCCAGCTGCCCTCGACATCGCGGCGGCGGAAGCCCCAAGCGCGATGGTCACGACGCAGCTCGACCGCGGCCCGCAGCATCTCCTCCTGGCCGCGCGCGGGTCGGCGTACGCCCCGCGCCTCCAGCGTGCTCGCGTGTGCCTCGATCGCCGCCTCGACCAGGTCGCCGCCGCCGTCGGGCAGCGGGAGGTGGAGGATCGCCCTGCGTCGTGCCATGGCTCCACCGTCGGCGCCGGGGGAGGCCGGCGGGTGAACGCCGCGTGAGGGCCGCGTGTGCGCTGCGTGAGGGTCCCGTGACACAGTAGCTAGAACGTGTTCTAGACGCGGGCTTAGGATGCGGCGCATGATCACCTCAGCAGCCGTCGTGTGGAACGCCCCGACCGGTGAGCACCCCGCTCGGGCGGCCTCGCAGCGCTCCTACTCCGCCGTCGCCAAGGGCGACCTCGACGAGTGGCTCACCGTCTATGCCGAGGACGCGGTCATCGAGGACCCCGTCGGCCCGTCGATGTTCGACCCCGAGGGGCGGGGCCACCGCGGGCACGACGGCATCCGGGCCTTCTGGGAGTTGGCGATCGCGCCGATCTCCTCGTTCCGTTTCGTCATCCACGACTCCCACGCCAACGGCAACACGTGCGCCAACGTCGGCACGATCACGACCTCGTTTTCCGACGGGTCCGAGGTCGACACCGACCTGGTGATGGTCTACACCGTGCACCCCGACGGCCGGGTCGCGTCGATGCGCGCCTACTGGGAGCCGGAGCGGGCGATGGCCACGATGCGGCGGCCCGACCGGGGCTGATCTGGCCCTGACCGGACGCCTGCGCGACCTCGTCCAGCCTGGATCCGGGTTCAGTCGCGGGTGTGCCGGTCGACCCACTCCACGAGCGGCCGCATCCGGCGCCAGTCGGCACGCACCAGGTCGAGCAGCTCGGGGGTGTGCACGACCGGCTCGAAACCGAGGTCGTGGTGGGCGGTCAGCGAGCGGTGGCGCAGCAGCTCGATGCGCGGGTGGTCGGCCGGCCACCCGCGAGGTGAGGTCTTGAGGCGATCGCCGCCGATCTCCCAGCCCTCCGCGCGCAGTCCGGCGAGCAGCCCCTCGAGCTCGGCGCCGGTGCGCTCGTCGCCGATCGCGTCGCGGATCTGGCCCAGCCGGGTCGCGTCGGCGCGGTAGAAGCCGGCGTCGGTGCTCACCCCGCGCGCGGAGACCTGGACGTACCAGCCGGTGGCCGGGCCGACCGGCACGAAGACCCCCTGATGGGTCTTGTACGGCGTCTTGTCCTTCGCGAAGCGCACGTCCCGGTAGGGCCGGAACACCTTGGCCGCCCCGAACTCCGGCTCGAGGGCGGCGGCCAGCGCGAGCATCGGCGCGCGGACCGACTCGAGGTAGACCTGCTTGTGCTTCTCCCAGAAGGTCCGGGTGTTGTCCATCTCGAGGTCGTCGTAGAAGTCGAGCGCGGCCACGGGGATCCCCGAGAACGCCGCGCCGGTGTCGCCGCTGCTCATCCGGCCAGACTATTGAGCGGCGTGTCGGCTCTCCCCTCGGGGCCGTCACTCCGCGGCGGCCGCACTCCACCGTCCGGCGCCGACTCGGTTCACGGCCCGCCCCTGGCACGACACCGCACGCCGGGGGACGCCGCGGACCAGCACCTCCGTGCGGTCGGCGCGACCGCGCGCCCAGTCGCTGCTCGCACCGGCGCGGCACCGGACGTCGTACCGGGTGATCTTGGCGCCGCCGTCGGCTGACGGCTCGCGCAGCCGGACCCACACCTCGTGGGCGGAGACCCGGGTGATCGCCCGCACCCGAGGGCGGCCGGGCGCGGTGGCCCGTGGCCGGATCCGGTAGGCGGGTGTGGAGTAGGTGATCGCGTCGATCTCGATGCGCACCCCGCCCGGCTCGTGGGTCAGCACGAACGGGACCGGTGTCGAGACGCCCGTGCGGCGCACCACGAACGACCCGCCGGCGAGTGAGGACGGGGCGACCACGCCCAGCTGGTGGATCAGGAAGTCCGTGGGCAGGAACGTCTCGTAGTAGCCGGTCGCCGGCACCCCGGGGGCGCGCAGGTGCGGGTTGGCCATCCGGACCTCGAGGGTGTTGCGGTCCGGGTCGTGGAGGACGTAGGCGTCCTGGGCGTTGTAGGCGCGCACCAGCCCGGTCCGATCGGTGATCTCGGCCGCGGGCAGGCCCTCGCCCTCCAGGTCGGTCACGTAGCCGGTCACGAAGCCGTCGTAGACGAGGCCCGCCACCGTCGAGTCGTCCCCGCACCCACCCTCGTAGGAGCAGTCCGCCCAACCGTCACCGTCGCCGTCCGGCGGCCACATCCAGGCGATCGGCGTGGGCTTGAGCTCGAGCGTGAGCACCCAGCCGGTGGAGGTGTCTCCGGAGACGCTGAACGACGCGTCGCGCACGTGCCCGTAGAGCTCGCGCGGTCGGATCGAGCCGGTGTTGACCACCCAGCGGTAGGTGTCGGCCGGCGACACGTCGCCGCCGGCGGCGACCGCCCCGCCACCCGCGACGGAGAGCCTTTGGACGCCGAAGCGGATGTCGCCGGCGCCGATCAGGTCGATGTATGGGTCGAGGTAGACCCCGTCGGTGCCGTAGTCGACCGGTGGCACCGGTACGCCGTTGCGGGTCACCGAGACCACGCAGTAGCGACCGTCGTCGTCGGGGACCGTGCCGCAGGCGGGCCAGGAGTAGCCGTCGGGCGGGACGGGGTCGGCGGCCGCTGGGCCGGTGGGCGCCAGGGTGGCGAGGGCAGGGAGGAGCAGGAGGAGGGCGGCCGAGCGCAGGCCGCGCCGAAGGATGGCCATCTCTCGACGCTACGCCGGGCCGACGGCGGCCGGCAGACCCGAACGGGCTGGCCCGCGGGTGGTTCGGATCTTCGCGGGGGAGGTCATACGTGGTGGTCGTCGGAGCGACCGGGGCGTGTGACGCCCGCGGGGAGTTGGAGCGGATGACGAGATGCGAACTCGCGAGATCGACGTTCGGCGGAGTGTCGCGCTCGTGAGCGCGGCCTACGTTCAGGCGGGTCGTGGGGGAGTGGAGCGGATGACGAGATTCGAACTCGCGAGATCGACGCTCGGCGGAGTGTCGCGCTCGTGAGCGCGGCCTACGTTCAGGCGGTCCGCGGGGAGTGGAGCGGATGACGAGATTCGAACTCGCGACATCGACCTTGGGAAGGTCGCGCTCTACCAACTGAGCTACATCCGCACGACCGGCGAACCGGTCGCCGACATGCTAGACGATTCAGCGCTCCGTCGGTGACCCGACCCGGGGGCCGGCGGGGGTGAACGGGGTCGGGGTGGGGTACTTCGGCGAGACGGAGTCGCCCGAGGAGCGGCCGGTGATCCGCCGGTGCACCCATGGTGCGAGGAAGTCGCGGGCCCAGCGGGCGTCGCCGCGCAGCTTCTCGGCGCGGGTGACCTGCGCCAGGTCGGGCAGCGGCAGCGGCTGCAGCTCGTGGGCGATGCCGAGCGCGTCGAGCACCATCATCGCGGTCACCTGGTGGCCGACCGCGCCGAGGTGCATCCGGTCGACGTCCCACATCCGCGGGTCGCTGGAGAGCAGGCCGTCGGGGAGTCGCTGGGAGACCCGCCACGAGTCGGCGATCACGGCCCCGTGGGCGTCGGCGATGCCGCGCACGTGCTCGTTGTAGAGCGCGAACCGCCCGCGCACCGGCCCGTAGATGCCTCCGGAGCCGGGGTCGAACGCGGTGAACAGCACCAGCTGCGCACCGGTGGCGGCCAGCTTCGCCACGCCCGCGGCGTACCGCTCGGCGAGCGCGTCGAGGTCGACCTTGGGGCGCAGGATGTCGTTGGCGCCGGCGTAGACGGTGACCAGGTCGGGCGACATCGCGACCGCGGGGTCGACCTGCTCGTCGAGGATGGCGTCGAGCTTGCGTCCGCGGATCGCGAGGTTGGCGTAGGCGAAGTCGTCGGTGTTGCCGGCGAGCACCTCGGCGACCCGGTCGGCCCAGCCCCGCAGGCCGTTGGGCCGGGTGGGGTCGGGGTCGCCGACGCCCTCGGTGAAGGAGTCCCCGATCGCGACGTAGCGGTGGAAGGCCATGGGTCCATTCTCCGGCCGCGGCCGTCTCAACGTTCCGGGGGGTCTCCGCGTTGGAGGATGGCAGGGGCAGGGTGGGCCGAGGGGGGCGAGGAGTCGGCGTGGACGCAGGGTTCGAGGAGTTCGTCGAGGCGGAGACGCCCCGGCTGCTCGGGCTCGCCTATGCGCTGACCGGCGACCCGCACGACGCGTGGGACCTGGTCCAGGAGGCGCTGGTGCGGGTCTGCATGCGCTGGCACCGCCTGGCCGACCAGAACCCTGGCGGCTACGCGCGCACCACGCTGGTCCGGCTCAACGTCGACCGGTTGCGGCGGCTCCGCCGTGAGCTGCTTCCGGGCCGGGTGCCCGACGCCCCGGCGCCGGTGATCGTCGACGAGAGCCTCGACCCGTGGCTGCTGGACGCGCTGGGGACCCTGACGCCGCACCAGCGGGCGGCGGTGGTGCTGCGCTGTGTCGACGACCTCGACCATGCCGGCATCGCCGCGCGGCTCGGCTGCTCGGTCGGCACCGCCCGCAGCCATCTCTCCCGCGGGCTCGCCCGCATCCGCGATGCCGCGGCCCAGCACGAGGAGGTACGCCGATGAACGGGCACCAGCACGAGTCCCAGGACCGGTACGGCGACGAGCAGGTGCCCGGCGAGGTCCACGACCGGTTGCGGGCCGCCGCGGCGTCCGCGCGCCCGTCGGGGCCGGTCGCTCCGGTGCTCCGTGCGGCGGTACGCCGCCGGCGCCGGCAGCGAGCCGCCGGTGCGGGCGTGCTCGCCTCGGCGCTCGTCGCGGGGGTGGTCGGGGTGGCGGTGGCGCTGCCCGGTGGCGGGCAGGGCGTCGACCCGGCCGCAGCGCCCGAGACCTCGACATCCTCGCCCACCCGTGCGCCCCAGGGTGGGGCGTTCACCTGCTCCACGGAGAGCAGGGTGTTCGGGGAAACGCCGCCGATCCCCGATCTGGAGGAGCAGCAGCGGCTGGTTCGGTCGCTCTCCCAGGGCCACTTCCGGCGGATCAGTGCCTACGCCGTCCGGCACGCCGAGCCCACCGCGCTCGGGGTGGTCGCCCTCGTCATCGGCAGCGAGCAGTTGGCGCGCCAGTCGCTCACCCGCCTCGGGGTCGCCCTCGTCGAGTCCTACGACGCGTCGGCGGCCGACGCCGGCGTCGACGACCACGGCCAGGTCCAGCAGGTGCTGCAGTGGCAGCTCGAGCCGGTGGTCCGCGAAGTGCAGACGGCCACCCGGGGCATCCCCGGCGACGCCGGGATCGCGCTGTGGCAGGAGGCCGGCGCCGTCCTGCTGCAGTGGAAGACGCCGGTCCCCGACGAGGTCCAGGCGCTCGCCGGCAGTCGGGACAACGGCGTGGAGGTGATCGTCGAGGGCGTGACCTACTCCCGGGCCGACGTCCGGGACGCCCAGGCGCGGCTCGAGGCGTGGCTGCAGGGATCCGGGCGCCGCGACGACTGGTCCAGCGCCTACGGCTGCGCCGACGGCTCCGGCCTGGTCGTGGGCATGGTGCCCGGCGCGGCCGACGAGCCCGGGCTGGCCGCGGAGATCGAGGCAGCCGTCGGGATGCCGGTGCTCGTGGTGCCCGAGGAGCGACCGGTCGAGATGTTGCCCCAGGAGGACGTCGAGCGCTGAGCGTGGCCGGTAGGTTGTCGCCCGTGCTGCTGAGCGACCGCGACATTCTGTCCGAGATCGACGCCGGACGGGTGGCGCTCGACCCCTGGGACCCCGAGATGCTGCAGCCGTCGTCGATCGACGTCCGGCTGGACCGGTTCTTCCGGGTCTTCGAGAACCACCGCTACCCCCACATCGACCCGGCCGCGGATCAGTCCGACCTGACCCGGGTGGTCGAGCCGGAGGGCGAGGAGCCGTTCATCCTGCACCCGGGCGAGTTCGTGCTCGGCTCGACGTACGAGGTGGTGACCCTGCCCGACGACATCGCCGCCCGGGTGGAGGGCAAGTCGTCGCTGGGCCGGCTCGGCCTGCTCACCCACGCCACCGCCGGCTTCGTCGACCCCGGCTTCTCCGGTCACGTCACGCTCGAGCTGGCCAACGTCGCGACGCTGCCGATCAAGCTCTACCCGGGCATGAAGATCGGCCAGTTCTGCTTCTTCCGGCTCTCCTCGCCCTCGCAGTTCCCCTACGGCTCGGAGAAGTACGGCTCGCGCTACCAGGGCCAGCGCGGCCCGACGCCGTCGCGCTCCTACGCGAACTTCCACCGCACCCGCATCTGAGCCGGCCAGGGCAGTCCGCGCGGCCAGCGGTAGACCGCGCGGATGCAGACGTCGTCGACGTTGTGCACCTTGTCCTCGAGCCATTCCCAGCGGACCGGCCCGAGCGCTGTCGTCTGCCATGGCGCGAGGCTCACCAGCCGGGTGCGGCCCGTTCTGTGAGGAAGGGGTGTCGCACGCGCCGATCCTCACGTAAGGTCTGCCTAAGTTAGGACTGCCTAAGCTTCGCGGCAGTCTCCGCCGAGCACCGCCGAGCCGCAAGGGACGCCCGTGACCCTCACCGCCACGCACTCGCTGCCGCTGATCCTCGACGAGGTCGAGGTCGTCCGGGTCAGCCGGTTGTCGCCGAGCTTCGCCCGGGTCGAGTTCGCCGGCCCCGGCCTGGCCGACTTCGGCGTCGACGGACCGCTGTTCGACCAGCGGATCAAGCTGATCTTCCCGCACACGCCCGGCGCGGCGCTCCCGTCCTTCGCCGGGGCCGACGAGAGCTGGTTCGCCACCTGGCTGGACCGCCCCGTCGAGGAGCGCGGCCACATGCGCACCTACACGGTCCGCGACGTGCTCGGCTCGGGCGTCGACACCCGCCTGGTCGTCGACTTCGCCCTCCACGAGGGTGATGGGGAGTCCGGGCCGGGGGCCTCCTGGGCCGCCGCTGCCCGCGCCGGCGACCGGCTGGTGCTGATGGGTCCGCGGCGGGGCCTGCCCTACGGCGGCATCGAGTTCACGCCGGGGGAAGCGGGGCGACTGCTGCTCGCCGGTGACGAGACCGCGGTGCCGGCCGCCTGCGCGATCCTCGGCCAGCTGCCCGAGGACGCCCGCGGTGCCGCGTTCCTGGAGGTGCCGTACGCCGCGGACGTGCAGGCGGTGCGCCACCCGGCCGGGGTCGAGGTGGTGTGGTTGCCGCGCGACGGCGCGCCGCTCGGTTCGCTGC
This sequence comes from Nocardioides ferulae, assembly GCF_003660455.1. GTDB lineage: Bacteria > Actinomycetota > Actinomycetes > Propionibacteriales > Nocardioidaceae > Nocardioides > Nocardioides ferulae. Next base: position 285,325 of record NZ_QZVR01000005.1, read on the forward strand.
TCGGCGCGGCGGTGCTCGACCACCTGGGCGTGCCGCCGGTCGAGCCGGTCGCCGACGACGAGGTCGACCCGGATCTGTGGGAGACCCCGACGTACTCCTCCTCCGGTGAGGCGGTCGCGGCGGACCCCGCCGAGGCGCCGCACTTCCTCGCCGACTGCTATGCCTGGATCGCCGGCGAGTCGAAGGTCGTCACCACGCTGCGCCGGGCACTGGTCAAGGAGCTCGGCATGGACCGCCGGCAGGTCGCGTTCATGGGCTACTGGCGCCAGGGCGTCGCAATGCGCTCCTGACCCGCTCCCGCCGCGTCGGCGCTTGTGCCTGGGGTGCGTGCGCCGAGGCGGCGTCGGTCAGCCGTCGAGTCGGTCCGCGACGCGGCGCAGCCGCTCGGCGAGGCGCTGGCGCGAGGGTGCCTGGCGCACTCGCGGTGCCGAGGCTCGCTCGATCCGGTCGCGGATCTGGTGCCGGGCGGCGGACTCGGTGAGGTGCTCGTTCATGGCTGTCTCCTGTGGTCTGGTGGGTGGCTCAGGCCTGGACGAGCAACACGTCGCCGCTGACGGTGCGCGCGCGCAGCTCGACGTGGTCCTGGCCCTCGGTGGGCTGACCGGTGCTGGGCAGGTGTGAGCGGATCTCGCCGGAGACCGTGGAGATGTCGGTCCACACCGGCACACCCGCTGGGACGCCGACCCGGATGTCGCCCGAGGCGCCCTTGGCCGAGACCCGGCCGCGGCGCACCGCGCCGACGGCGAGGTCGCCGGACCCGGTGGTCCACGTGAGATCGCCGTCGGCGTCGTCGACGGCGAGGTCGCCGCTGCCCGTCTTGACGACGACGGGGCCGGCGGCGTGACCGACGCGCACGTCGCCCGACCCGCTGGAGACGACCAGCGAGTCGCCGACCGAGCCGACGACGATGTCTCCCGAGCCGCTCTTGGCGCGCAGCTCGCCGCGGGCCTCGCTGACCCGGACGTCGCCGGAGCCGGTGACCACGATCAGTGCCCCCTCGGCGGTGTCGACCTCGATGCGGCCCGAGCCGCTCTTGGCCCGCACCTGCGCGAGCGGCCCGTGGGTCTCGATGTCGGCGCTGCCGGTGCGCAGCTCCACGTCGCTGCCGGCCGGCACGAGCGCCTCCACCTGCAAGGCCGACTCACCGCTGAAGATGCCGGTGCGGCGAGGAGCCACCACGGTGATCTCGCGGCCCGACTGGGTGACCGGGACCGACTCGGCGTCCCGCCCCTCGATGTGGACGGTCGTCTCGCCGGTGTCGGTGGCCGAGTCGGAGGCGGTGACCACGACGCGGCCGCGCCCGATGTCGACGGAGAGCAGGATGGGCTCGGGTGTGGCGAACGAATGGGTCGGCATGGCTGCTCCAGGGTGTGCTGGTGGGCGGGGCCGGCCGTGCCGGTCCCGTGAGCGGAGGTTCGAGCAGGACGCTCGTCGAGTGCGGTGCGGCCGGTCAGAGCCAGCCGGTCATCCGCCGGTTGCCCTGCCGGCCGCGGAACGGGTCGACGTCGCCGAGCAGCGGCAGGCTCGACAGGTCGATGTCGACGGTGATCGCGGAGTCGCGGGTCGCGGCGCGGACGACGCCGACCAGCCAGGTGTTGAGGGATTGGCCCGACTTGGCGGCGAGCTCCTCGGCCCGAGTCTTCACGCCCTCGGGGATGCGCAGGGTGATCCGGGCCAGGCCGCCCTCCTCCTCCTCGTCCGCGCCCGGCGGGGCCGGGGGCGGGGGTGGGGCGGGCGCCGGGGGCGGCGCGGGTGCCGCGCCGCTCACCACGAACTCGAGCTCTCGACCGGCGAGCCGGACGTCGACTCCGCCGGCCGGCATCTCGGCGGTGATCTCGGCGACCGCCTGCGACATCGCCTCCATCAGCGCCAGCCGGGCGGCGGGGTCGATGGCGAAGGCGAGCCGCTCCGCGGTCTCCCTGGCCTCGGGGCCGCTCGCGTCGGCGGCGGCCAGCAGGTCGCGGCGGAGGCTCTCGACGTACGGCGTGATGTCCATGTGTGTCAGCGTGACATCACCGTGACGTCATGTCAACAGCTAGTGACGTCACTCATGCCGACTTGGTGATGTCAACCCGGGCCGGCGAGCGGCGCGAGACGGCGTCACCGTTTGTCGGACGGCGCCTTGGGGCACGTGATCTCGTGCCCCGCGCGGGCGCGGCCGGCAACGGGGCCGGCAGCCAGACGCAGAGAGAAGACACCGATGCCGACACCCGCCGTCGCTCCGTTGGCCACCGACACCCTGATCGACGCCAGCGCCGTCGACTACCTCATCGTCGCGATCTACTTCGCGTTCGTGCTGGGCATCGGGGTGATGGCGCGCCGCCAGGTGTCGGAGTCGATCGACTTCTTCCTCTCCGGGCGGTCACTTCCTGCGTGGGTCACCGGGCTCGCCTTCGTCTCCGCCAACCTCGGTGCCGTCGAGATCATGGGCATGTCGGCGACCGGGGCCGAGATCGGCATGCCGACGGTCCACTACTTCTGGATCGGCGCGATCCCGGCCATGCTCTTCCTCGGCGTGGTGATGATGCCGTTCTACTACGGCTCCAAGGTCCGCTCGGTCCCCGAGTTCATGTTCCGCCGCTTCGGCACCGGCGCCCACCTGGTCAACTCGATCTCGTTCGCGGTCGCGCAGCTGCTCATCGCCGGCATCAACCTGTTCCTGCTCGGCACCGTCATCCAGGCCCTGCTCGGGTGGCCGCTGCTCGTCGCGCTGCTCGTCGCGGCCGGAGTGGTGCTCTCCTACATCACCCTCGGCGGGCTCTCGGCCGCGATTTACAACGAGGTCCTGCAGTTCTTCGTGATCGTCGCGGCCCTGCTCCCGCTCACGCTGCTGGGCCTCGACCGGGTCGGCGGCTGGGGTGGACTCCAGGAGAAGATCACCGACGCGGCGGCCGACAACCCCGACACCGCGCCTGCGGCGGCGCAGCTGAACTCGTGGCCGGGCAACGCGCTCTCGGGGTTCGACTCCGACCTGCTCTCGGTGGTCGGCATCGTGTTCGGCCTGGGCTTCGTGCTCTCCTTCGGCTACTGGACCACGAACTTCGTCGAGGTGCAGCGGGCGATGGCCTCGAACTCGATCTCCTCGGCCCGCAAGACCCCCATCATCGGGGCGTTCCCGAAGATGTTCGTCCCGTTCATCACGATCCTGCCGGGCATGATCGCGGCGGTGCTGGTCGCCGAGATCGCGCAGAAGAAGGCGGGGGAGACCGTCGAGGGCGGCGCCGGCGGCACCGTGCAGTACAACGACTCGCTGCTCTACCTGATGCGCGACCTGCTGCCCAACGGTCTGCTGGGCATGGCGATCGCGGGCCTGCTCGCGGCGTTCATGGCCGGCATGGCGGCCAACATCTCCGCGTTCAACACGGTCTTCAGCTACGACCTGTGGGAGCGGTACGTCGTCCGCGACCGGCCGGACGGCTACTACCTGGCCGTGGGCCGGCTGGCCACGGTGGCGGCCACGCTGATCGCGATCGGCACCGCCTACCTGGCGACGAACTTCTCGAACATCATGGACTACCTGCAGACGCTGTTCGGGTTCTTCAACGCGCCGCTGTTCGCCACGTTCATCCTCGGCATGTTCTGGAAGCGGATGACCCCCACCGCCGGCTGGGTCGGCCTGGTGGCGGGCACCGCCTCCGCGGTGACCGTCGCCTTCCTCACCGAGGACGCCTTCGGGTCGTGGAGCACCGGCCTGATCCCGGTGGGCGGCCAGGGCGCGGCCTTCCTGGCCGCGGCCACGGCGTTCGTGGTCGACATCGTGCTCAGCGTGGTGGTCTCGCTGGTGACCGCGCCCAAGCCGGCCGCGGAGCTCAAGGGCCTGGTGTGGTCCGAGACCCCGCGCGAGGACCTGGTCGACCCCGACGAGGCGTCCTATCCGTGGTACCGCCGAACCCTTCCGTTGGCCGGGGTGGCCTTGGCCATGGTCGTCGTCCTCAACGTGGCGTTCTGAGCAGGAGGCTCCCGATGAACCAGTCCAGGAACCAGACCTCCGCGGCCTCGCCCCGGCGCCACACGGCCGGGCTGTTCGACATCCGCACGATCATCGGCGCGCTGCTGGTGGTCTACGGCGTGATCCTCGCGCTGATGGGGCTGTTTGCCGACCCCGAGACCGACAAGACGGGCGGGGTGAACGCCAACCTGTGGACCGGCGTGGTGCTGCTCGTCGCCGGGCTGCTGTTCGTCGGCTGGGCTCGGCTGCGTCCGGTCGTGGTGCCGACCGACACCGGTGGCGCCGAGACCGGCTCGGCTCCGCCGAGCAACCACTGACCGGCACCTCGGCGGAACCCCTGCTCGCTCCTCACGTTCCGGTGGTGATCCGCGTCCGCTGACGACGCAGACGTGAGGAGCGGACCGGCCGGCTGGCCAGCAGTGTCGGAGTCACCGGATATCCGGCGATCCCGACACTTCTCACGCGTTGTGCAGCGCGTGGGAGTGCGTGCAACGCGTGGGAAGTCGGTGGGGAACGACGAGGGGCCCCACTGCCGAGCAGTGGGGCCCCGCGAAGGGATGGCGGTCGGGTCAGAGGTCGAAGAGGGAGCCCTCGCCGATCTCGACGTCGGTGCGCGGCTGGTGGGCCTCGCCGCCGCCGGCGGCCGGCCCCGGCTTCTCCTCGGCCGGAGCCTCCGCGGCCGGCTCGACCGGCTGCTCGCCGGCCTCGGCCGCCTCCGCGTGCACCGGGTCGGGCTCGGCGTCGGTCGCGGACGACGGCTCGGCCGCTGGGTCCGGCTCGGCGGTGGGCGCCGACGCCGCCGCCGCGGTGGCGGCCGCGGTGACCTCCTCGCCGCTGGGTGCAGCGGGCGGGTCGGCGGAAGCAGCAGCCTCCGCCGGCTCGGCCTTGTCCGACGACACGGGCTCCGGCTCCGGCTCGGCGGCCGCCGGCTCGGGCTGAGCGGGCGCCGGCGGGGCCGATGCGGGCTCGGGGGCGGCGATGTCGAACAGCGACCCGCCCTCGGGGATCTCGGTCGCCGGTGCCGGGGAGGCCGCCACCGGAGCGGCGGCCGGTGCCTCGTCGGTCGTCGGAGGCTCGGCCGTGGTGGGCTCGGGCTCCTCGACTGCTGACGAGGCAGGGTCCTCCGGGGCTGCCGGCTCGGCGGCCGGGGCGCTGGGCGCTGCCGGCTCGGGAGCGGCGATGTCGAACAGCGACCCGCCCTCGGGGATCTCCGCGGCCGGAGCTGCGGACGGAGCGGACGTGACCGACGGAGCCGACGGAGCCGAGGGGGCCGGGGCCTCGGCCTGGTCCGGCTTCGCAGCCGGCGCCTCGTCGGCAGCCGGCTGCGGTGCGGCAGCGGGCTCGGCAGCCGGCTCGGGGGCGGCGAGGTCGAACAGCGACCCGCCGGCGCCCAGCTCGGGCGCCTGATCCGGTGCCTCGGTCTTCGCCTCGGCGGCGGGAGCGGCCTCGGTCTTCGCCGCGGGGGCGGCCGGCTCCTCGGCCGGCTGGTCGGCACCGACGTCGAACAGGGAGCCGCTCGAGCCGAGGTCGTGCTCCTGCTTCGCCGGTGCGGCGGCGGGCTCCGGCTCGCCGCCCAGGTCGAACAGCGACCCGCCGGACTGCTTGGCGGTCGCGGTGTCGGTGGCCGGCTCGGCAGCCGGCTCGCCCTCGACCTCGGTGACCGGGCTCTTCTCGGCCGCGTCGTCGGCGACGGTCTCCTCGACGGGGGTGTCGAACAGCGATGAGCCGCCGCTGGCCTTCGCGAGCGGGCCGGCGTCCTCGGTCGCGGTGACCGTGTCGCGGCTCTGGGTGGCGTCGCCCGCCTCCGGCTCGGCCTTGGTGGCCACGTCGGACGCGGCGGCGGCCGCGCCGGCGCCGGGCTGCAGCTTGGTCGCGCTCTCACCCTTGACCGAGGCGAGCAGCATCTGCGCGACGTCGAGGACCTCGACCTCCTCGCGGGCCTCGCCCTTGGCCTGCTGGGCGGTGAGCCCGTCGGAGAGCATCACCCGGCAGAACGGGCAGCCGACCGCGATCTGGTCGGCGCCGGTGGCGACGGCCTCCTTGGTGCGGTTGACGTTGATCCGCTCGCCGAGGTTCTCCTCCATCCACATCCGGGCACCGCCGGCGCCGCAGCAGAACGAGCGCTCGGAGTGGCGCTCCATCTCGGCGTACTCCGCCCCCGGCAGCACCTGCAGCAGCTCGCGCGGCGGGGTGTAGACGCCGTTGTGGCGGCCGATGTAGCACGGGTCGTGGTAGGTGATCGTGCGCTTCGCCGCGCCCGCGCCCTCCTTGACCGGGGTGAGCTTCCCCTCGCGGACGAGTCGGTTCAGCAGCTGGGTGTGGTGCACGACCTCGAGCTCGATGCCGAACTCGCGGTACTCGTTCTTGAGCGTGTTGAAGCAGTGGGCGCAGGTCGAGACGACCTTCTTGACCTTGTGCTCCTTGAAGACCTCGACGTTCTGCTGGGCCAGGCCCTGGAAGACGAACTCGTTGCCGGCGCGACGGGCCGGGTCGCCGGTGCAGGTCTCGCCGTTGCCGAGCACGCCGAAGGAGACGCCGGCGATGTCAAGCAGCTCCGCCACCGCGCGGGTGGTCTTCTTCGCCCGGTCCTCGTAGGCGCCGGCGCAGCCGACCCAGAACAGCCAGTCGACCTCGTCGAGCGACTCGATGGTCTCGCCGACCACCTTGACCTCGAAGTCGAGCCCCTTGGCCCAGTCGAGCCGGGCGTTCGGCGACATGTTCCAGGGGTTGCCCTTGTTCTCCAAGCCCTTGAACAGCTGGTTCAGCTCGGCCGGGAAGTTCGACTCGACCAGCACCTGGTAGCGGCGCATGTCCATGATGTGGTCGACGTGCTCGATGTCGACCGGGCACTGCTGGACGCAGGCGCCGCAGGAGGTGCACGACCACAGCACGTCGGTGTCGATGACCGCGCCGCCCTCGGGCATCCAGGCCCAGCCCTCGGTGTCGCCGACCAGCGGCCGCTCGACCTCGGTGGCGAGCGCGGTGTTGCCCTCCAGCAGTGCCGGGCGGGCGTCCTCGGAGGCCTGGAGGTAGGGCGCCTTCGCGTAGGCGTGGTTGCGCAGGTTTGTGATCAAGAGCTTCGGCGAGAGCGGCTTGTCGGTGTTCCAGGCGGGACACTGCGACTGACAGCGGCCGCACTCGGTGCAGGTGGTGAAGTCGAGGAGGCCCTTCCAGCTGAAGTCCTCGACGCTGCCGACACCGAGCGTGGCGTCCTCGTCGAGGTCGTCGATGTCGTCGAGGGTGAGCGCCTTGCCGTTCGAGGTGAGCGGCTTCATCGCGCCCAGCGCGGTGCGACCGTCGGCGTCGCGCTTGAGGAACACGTTGAACGGTGCGGTGAAGCGGTGCCAGGCCACGCCCATCGTCGCGTTGCGGCCGAGCACGATCATCCAGGTCATCGAGATCGCGATCTTGAGCATCGCGACCAGCCAGATCAGGTTCTCCAGCGTGCCGGGGGAGACGTCGACGAACAGCTCGCCGACGAAGAACGTGAACGGGAAGTGCAGAGCCGACTGGTACTTCTCGTCTGCCAAGGCGTACTCGAAGAAGCGCAGCGCCAGGATGCACAGGCCGACGGTGAGGATGACCCACTCGACGAAGTAGCCCTGCCACATCTTGGAGCCGTAGAGCCGCCCGGACTCGCCCCGAACCCGGTCCTTGGGGCGCGTGGCCCGGTAGACCATGAACGGCACGATCGCCCAGATCATCGTCACCGCGAAGGCCTCGGTGAGCCACTCGAACGGCGGGAAGTGGCCGATGACCGGCAGGATGAAGTGGGCGTCGAAGAGCTGGCCGTAGGCGTTGACCAGCGTGGCGAACAGCAGGCCGAAGCCGACCATGATCACCCAGTGGGCAACGCCCACCTTGGTCCACTGCAGCATCCGGGTGTGGAGCAGCATCTCCTTGGCCAGCACTACGGCGCGTGAGCCCGGGTTGTCGAGGCGGCCGGGCGCCGGCTGGCCGACCCGGATCGTGCGCACGATGTGCGTGATCATCCGGGTGAACAGCGTCAGGCCGACGGCGCTGAACGCCAACGAGACGACGATGGCGACGATCTGCATGGGCTCCATGCCTGGTGGCTCCTCCTGGCTGGCGGTGGGGTTCCAGCGCGGCGAGCCTATTGGTCGCAGCGTGGCAGGTCAGGACCTGAACAGAGTGACATGCATACTACCTGTGGGTAACTTTCGGTCCACGCCCCGCTCACCGGCGGATCGCTCCGCCCCATTCAGCCGCGCCGGACGCCCTCGACCACGCCGGCCCGCGACAGCTCGATGCTCAGGTGCACCTCGCGCCCGCCCGCGCCGCGCGCGCACACGTCGTACGCCGTGCCCAGCCGCTGGTAGGGCTGGCCGACGGCGACCATGACCTCGCGTTGCGTCATGCCCGGCCGCACCAGGGAGCGCACCTCGCGCACCGGCATCCGCAGGTCGGGGTTGCGGCAGGAGTCGGGGGCGATGCCCTCGGCGCGCTCCCAGGTCTGCAGGTAGGCCTCGGCGCCGCGGGCCATGTCGTCGACGATCGCCTCGCCCTCGGCGCTGCCGGGGCCGCCCGCGACCATGCGCAGGTCTTCGACCCAGTCGGGGTAGAGGCCGTACTGGGCGACGCCGTCGACGTTGAGGTCGTAGACCCGCTCGCCGGCCCGCTGCTGCTTCACGGTGACCCCGCCGAGCCCGGTGAAGGGGTAGGTGACCGGGTTGGCCACGTCGGCGCCGCGCGGGTCGCCCTGGGCGCCGAGGCCGTTGATGTCGGCGCCGAAGCCGAAGCCGAAGTAGAAGCGCTCGTCGGCCCAGCCCAGGTGGCGGCGCCACTTCTCGACGAAGCCGGTCGAGTCGCCGGCGTACGGCGCCACGAAGCCGCCGAGCTCGTAGATGCGCGGGTAGGCGTCGGGGGTGGACCAGGAGTGGCTGGACAGCACGCCGGGGTAGCCGATCTCCTCGAGCTGGTCGAGGGCGGCGTTGCGGGCCTTGACGCTCATGTGGTCGGGGTCGAAGAGCATCTTGCGCTCGACCAGCTCGTCGATCGTGTGCTCGCCGAGCGTGGTCAGGCCCCGGCTGTTGCAGTGGTTGGGCCGGGCGTAGAGCGGCAGCGCCGGCAGGTTGAGCGTGTCGAAGGCGAGGTCGGCGACCGCGCCGAACAGCGCGTCCTGCTGGTCGGCGCCGATCTCGGGAGCGGCGAGCACCTGGTTCTTGTCGTGCGACTCGCCGTCGGCGGGCTCGCAGTGCCGCATGTCCCAGAACGAGGCGGTCTCGAGGAAGTTGGCCAGGTTGACCGCGATGCCGGTCGCGCCCTCGTCGCCGGCGACGCCGGACAGCGCGTTGTCGAACTTGTTGACCAGCTCCATCTGGCGCACGCCCAGGTCGTGCACCTCGTCGAGCTGGCGGGAGATGTCCGCCGCGTTGCACTGGGGGATGTCGAGCTTCATCGTGCAGCCGAACGGCACGCTGGTCTCGATGCCCATGACCACGGCCATCTGGCCGGCGTTGATCACCTCGCGGGCCTGCCACGGGTCGGTGACGATGCGGTAGAAGCCGCGGCCGGGACCGCCGAACTGGGCGTCGATGTAGTCCTGCAGCTCGTACATGTCCTTCGCCTGCAGCCGGACGGCGTCCATGTCGTCGCAGGAGTTGCGCCTGAAGGGATAGAGCTGGCACAGCTGGTTGTTCTCGACCAGCAGGTTCACGAACAGCCGCTGGCCGCCGCGCCAGGCCCGCTCGAGCCAGCGCCAGTAGGTGCCCTCGTGGGTGAGGCTCTCCGGGGCCGGCCAGTCCTTGAACGTGGGCCAGCCGACCGGGTCGTGCGAGGGCTCGCCGGAGAGCACCGCCTCCAGCACCGCGCCGTAGCCGCCGGTGGCGGTGTGGTCCTCGCAGTCGACCAGGGCGTACGGCGCGCCGTACTTGTGCCAGGGGCGGCCGCAGTGCGCCTCGCCGCCGAGGAACTCGAAGGCCATGCCGTGGGTGTGGGCGTCGACGAAGCCGCGCACCTCCTGGAAGGGCGAGACCCCGGCGTGGGGCTTGCCGGCGATGTCGATCTGCGACTCCGGGTAGGGGGTGCAGCCGCCAGTGCGGCGCAGCTCGAACCGGCTCTCGCCGTCGAGGGCGAGCGGCTCGCCGCCGTTGCGGAAGGTGAACCGCCCACCGCGGTAGCGTGCGGTCCACTCGGCCGCCGGGCTCGGCTTCGCCGCCCGCTCGCCGCCGGCCACCACGAGCCTGCCGTCGGCGTCGTGGAGGAGGTAGACGCCCAGGGCGGTCGGCTTGAAGAAGACCGGCTCACCGGCCAGGCCGTAGCAGGCGTTGGCCAGGGCGTAGCGGTCGGCCGGGACCTTCGGTCGCGGCGGGCCGGCGGGCGCGGTGGTCAGAGCGGGGTCGGCGAGGTCCCGCTGGCCGGCGACGTAGGCCGTGGCGGCCGCGGCCTCTTCGGCGGTGGTGGGGTCCTGGGTGTCCTCGCCGATCTCGCCGGCCCGCGAGATCGCGTTCTTGGTGGCGGGGTCGTCGTGCACGTGGGGGGCGCTGCCGGGCGGGTCGACGTGGGGCGAGTCGCCCGGCTGCCCTGCCGTCTGCGCCGCCGCCGTGGCGACCTGTTCGGCGCGGTAGCGCTGCACCAGCGACCCCGACCGGTCGTCGTCGCCGTAGGAGGGCACGACCACGGCCCCGGAGATGACCAGGGCCGCCACCGCGCCGGACCAGACCAGACGCCGGCGGGCGGCACCGCGGGGTGCGGTGTCGGAGGCTGCGGGGTCGGCGGCTGGTGTGGCGGCTGGCATGGGACCTCCCGGGGAGCGCGTGCGCACGAACCTGACACACACTCAGGTTCTTGTCGAGAGGTGCAACGAGCGGATCAGCCGGGGGGTACGGCGTCCAGGCTGGGCCGGCGGTGCACGCCGCCCACCGCGGCCAGGATCAGCAGCGCCCCCAGCAGCCCGAGCGGTCCCACGCGCTCGCCCAGGATCGCCGCGGCGAGCAGCGCGGCGGTCACCGGCTCGAGCAGCGTGGCGACGACCGCGGCGCTGCCCGGGGTGGTGCGGAGACCTGCGTAGAGCAGGCCGTAGGGCAGCGCCATCGTCAGCACGCCGAGGTAGCCGAGGATCGCCCAGGCCTCGGGCTCGGCGGAGACCAGCGGGCTGCCGGACAGCCCCGCGGCCAGGCCGAGCGGGAGGAGCACCACGGCACCGACCGAGGTGGTGGCGGTGGTGATGGCCAGCGGCCCGGCTCGCTGCGAGAGCGCGTGGCCGCGAGCGGTGGTCAGGGCGTACGCCGTGCCGGAGCCGACCGCGGCGAGGATCCCGAGCGTCGGGCGCGGCCCGGTGCCGGTCGCGCCGGCCGAGAGGCTGACCAGGACCAGCCCGGTCAGGGCGCAGGCCAGCACGACGAGTGTCGACGGACGTGGCGACCGCCGGTCGCGGACGGCGTCGACGACCGTCAGCAGCAGCGGCGCCAGGGCCAGACTCACGACGGTGGCGACGGTGACCCCGGCCAGGACCACGGCGGCGAAGTAGAGCACCTGGTAGGTCGCCGTGCTGGCGCCGACCAGCAGCACCTCGCGGGGCCGCTCGCGCACCAGTCGTGGCAGCTCCGGCAGCCGGCGGCCGATCACGAGCGCGACGAGCAGGACCGCCGAGGCGATCGCCAGCCGATAGGTGCTGACCGTGAGCACCGACATCGAGCTGAGCTCCTGCAGCAGCGAGACCGCGAGCCCGCCGGTGCCCCACAGGGCGCCGGCGGCACAGATCTGGAGCAGACCGAGACGGGCCCGTCGGACATCGTCGCGAACGGTGGCCGCCACGTCGACGGAGGAGGTGGGCAGGGACGAGCGGGACGAGCTGGACATGCGGGGCTCCTGGGACCGGGGTGGGCGGGGTCGTCGCAGGAGCACGCCGAACGGCCCGCCGGGTCGGCGGGCCGTGGGCGGCTCCGGTCAGGAGACCGGAGGGGGCAGCAGACGCAGCGTCGTCACCGGAGCATGGTGACCGATGTTCTCGTGCCTGTCGCGGGAGTTCCGCAATTGCGCGGGATCGCACCGGGTTGTGGCGGGAGCCCGTGCGTTGCGGCGCGATTGCGCCCGGAACGGCGCGGCGGAGGTCGGTCCGTCCGGGTCAACCCGAACGCAGGTCGGCTCAGAGCGCGCCGCGGTGCTTGCCGCCGGCCGGCTCGTCGACCTGGTCGTCGGCCGGTGCGGACCGGGGCGCCGGGGGCGCGGCGACGTTCGTCTCGGTGGAGGTCGTGCCGGAGTCGGCGGTGATGTCGGTCCGATCGGCCTCGGGGGTGTCGGTGGGGGCACCGGTCGCGCCGGGCTGGTAGTCGTCGGCACGGTGGTCGACGTGAGGGTCGAGCCGGTCGGCCTCCCGGATCGCGTCCTCCTGCCGGGCCTCCTCGACCCGCAGGCCCTGCTTCGCCTCGGCCGCCCGGCGCTCGGCACGCTCGGCCTCGGCGCGAGCGAGATCGGCCTGGGCAGCGGCCTCGCGCGCCTCCAGCTGCGACTGGGTCACCTGCGGGGTCTGGGCCGCGGCCTCGCGGCGCAGCTCCTGCGCCCGGGCGTGGTCGCGGGCCTGCCGCTCCTGCTTGCGCTTGCGCATCACGAGCACGAGGCCGGCCACGAGGGCGACCAGCACGAGCCCGACGACGATCCAGATGACGACGTCCACGACGTCCATGACCACTCCTCGGTGTCGGCGATCCCCCTACGTGGACGCCGGTACCCCGTGGCGGCGCGGTTCACCCGCCGTCGCCGCTCGCCGCGGTCAGTCGACGGGACGCTCCTCGCGCACCGGGACCAGCGGACTGGCCAGGACGGGGAACAGCGCGGCCAGCGCGAACGCGGCGGCGTAGCCGAGCTCGGCGATGGCCAGGCCGGCGACCGGAGGCACGGCCGAGGCGGTGAGGAACTGTGCGGTGTTCTGGATCCCGAGGGCGCGCCCGGACCAGAACGGGCCGGCCCGCTCGGCCACCGCGGTGAAGGCGAGCCCGTTGTCGGCGACGGTCAGCACCGTCGCGAGCACTATCAGCGGGACGGCGACCGCGAGCTCGAGCCCGGCGCTCAACCCGAGCGCGGCCATCGCCGCCGCGGCCGCGAGCGCCACCCAGCGCAGCGGCCGCATCCGGCTGGCCACCACGTCGGAGAGGTGGCCGGCGGCGATCCGGCCGAGGGCGCCGCCGATCTGCGCGACCGCGACCAGGGTGCCGGCCGCGGCAGCCGACCAGCCCCGCTCGGAGACCAGCCAGGCGAGCGCGAAGGTCCACACCACGAACTGCGGGACCACGAGCAGCACCGAGACGCCGTGCACCCGGGGGAGGAACCGGTCGCGACGGTAGGGGTTTGTCACGGCGGCCGCCTCCGTGCGTTCGGGGCGCGGAGGGTCGAGGACCACGAGCGCGACCGTGAGCGCTGCGGCAGCGCAGGCGATCGCCGGCACCCACAGGGCGGTCTGGGGGCTGCTGCGCTCGGCGAGCACCGCCATCGTGATGGCCGCGACGCCGACGCCGACGGGCTGGGCCATCTGGCGCACGCCCATGGCCAGCCCCCGGCGCTCGGGCGGGAACCAGCCCACGACGACCCGGCCGCTGGCCGCGTTGGTGCTGGCCGCGGCAGCGCCGGCCAGGCCGAGCGCGACGGCCAGCAACGGGAGGCTGCTCGACCGGGTCGCCAGCGCGCCGAGGAGGGCGGTCGCCACCAGGCCGGTGATCAGCGTGAACCGTTCGCCTCGTCGGTCGGCCACCCAGCCCCAGGCGACGAGCGTCAGCATGATCCCGATGGTGGGCGAGGCCGCCACGAGCCCCGCCTGCGCGAGCGAGAGCCCGGCTTGCTCGTGCAGCGTGGGGATCAGGAACGCCGGCCCGTGGGCCATGATCGCCGCCGCTGCCTGGGCCACGGTGCTGGCCGCCAGCATCCCCCAGCGCCGGGCCACCCCCACGGGTGCGGCTGCACCGGTCGTGGTGGTGGGCGCGACCGAAGGCATGGCAGCCAGTCAAGCGCCTGGACCACCCCTGCCCGGGTCCCATCTCGCGTAGTGACTCGGAAGCCACACCCACCGGCGACCCCGACGCGCACCACGGGGGCGCCGCGTTAGCGACGCCCCCGTGGGCTGCCCTGGTGGAGGGGCGGGTGGTTCAGCCGATCAGAGGCCGGACCGGTCGATCTTGGCCCTGGCCTGGGCGATGTTGAGCACCACTCCGGCGGCGTCGCCGGCGGCCTCGAGCAGGGTGACCCGCAGCCCGGTCACGATGACCATGTTGCGGCGCGGCTTCTCCACCACGTTGAACTCGATCTTGGCCAGGCCGGGGATCTCCAGCGGCGGCGCGCCCGGGTCGGGAAGCGACTGCGTCTCGCCGCCGACCACGATCTCGCCGAACGTGGTGCCCTTGGCGTTGGCGACGACCTTGCCGGCGCGGTTGCGGCTGACGTTGGCCTGGACCTTCAGGCCGCGCAGGATGAACTGACCGTCGCCGAGGTTGATGTCGGTGAGCTCGGCGCGGGTCCAGCCCCAGGTCTTCTTGGCGGTCTGCTTGCCGTTGACGGTGGCGGTCAGCGCGCCGACCTCGAGGACGCCGTTGAGCGCGGAGCCGACCTGGCCGAGGCCGACCAGCGACTTGGCCGACTCGGTGCCGTCGGTGCCGCGGCAGGGGAGGATCTTCTTGGGGGTGCGGCCGACCTTGACGACGCCGTTGAGCACGTCCGCGCCGATGCCGTAGGCGTGGCCGCCCAGCAGCCCGTTGGTGATGCCGTCGTTGATCGAGACCGAGGAGTGGGCCAGGGTGACCACCGTGTCAGACGGGATGACGGTGATCTTCAGGGCGTTGGCGTAGGCGCGGGCGCTGTCCCGGCGGGCCTTCGACACCTCGTGGCCGAGCTCGACCTTGGCGAGGCCCGGGATCTCGAGCGGCGGTGCACCTTCGAGCGGGAGCTCAAACTCGGTCACCTGACCGTTGGGGTCGGTGAAGGTGAGCCCGGCCGGGCTGGTCTTGGTCTCTGCGCGGAACTTGTCGCCGTCGTGCCAGACGTGGGACAGCGAGGAGAACGCGGAGATCGACAGCTTGCCGAGGGAGGACTCGAACAGGGTGACCCCGGCGACCCTGCTGGTGGAGTAGGAGTGCACCTCCTTGCCCTTGCGCTCGGTCCACACGTTGGTGTCGGCGGCGTTGACGCTGACGATGCCGCCGGGCAGTTCGACGGTGGCGATGCCCTCCTGCTTGCGCAGGCCGGTCTCGTTGGTGCACGAGATCACCGCCAGGGCGGTGGAGCCGGACTCTGCCGGGACCTGGCCGCCGGAGATCTTGGTGCCGTAGCCCCAGGACTTCAGCGCGAACCGGCTCGGGCGAGGCCGCTGGGCGGTCGGCGACGGAAGGGCGGTCGCCCCCGCCCGCTCGGCGCCGGGCGACTGCCGCTCGCCTGTGCCCGGCGAGGCGGTGGCGGCGCCGGCCGGTGCGGCGAGCGCGAGGGTGGTCATGGCCGCTGCGAAGGCAGCCGTGACCCGGGAGATGCGACGCATGTGTTGCTCCTAGCTGAAGGTGTCTTCGGGCCGGTCCCCATGACCCGCCCCCCGAGGTGGCCGGCCCGCAGACTTCCCCCCCGGAAGCCGCCGCAAACCAGCCACGTCATGCGGGGGACCAACGACGCTCCGGCTCAGAAGTGACGTGACCCACCCTCGAGACATAGTGATCTGGACCACGAAGCGCCGGGGCGTGATGCTGGAGATGGCCCGCGGCGAGGGCTTGGATGGGGGGATGGCAGAGCAGACGGTCCACGGCGAGATCGAGGTCGGGGTCGGGCCGGTCACCCCCGAGGACGTGGTGGCGGTGGCCCGGCACGGCCGGGCGGTGCGCCTCACCGACGAGGCGCGGCAGGCGCTGGCCCGGGGGCGCGCGGTGGTCGAGCGACTCGCGGCGCGGCCCACCCCGGCGTACGGCGTGTCCACCGGCTTCGGCGCGCTGGCCTCCCGGCACATCCCGATCGAGGACCGGGCCCGCCTGCAGCGCTCGCTGGTGCGCTCGCACGCCGCCGGGTCGGGGTCGGAGGTGGAGCGCGAGGTGGTGCGGGCGCTGATGCTGCTGCGGCTCTCGACCCTGGCCACCGGCGCCACCGGCATCCGGCCCGAGACCGCGCAGCGTCTGGGCGACCTGCTCAGCCACGGGCTGACCCCCGTGGTCCGCGAGCACGGGTCGCTGGGCTGCTCCGGAGACCTGGCCCCGTTGTCGCACTGCGCGCTGGCGCTGATCGGGGAGGGCGAGGTGCGCGACGCCACCGGAACCCTGCTGCCTGCCGCCGAGGCCCTCGAGGCAGCCGGGCTGGCCCCGGTCGAGCTGGCGGCCAAGGAGGGTCTGGCGCTGGTCAACGGCACCGACGGCATGCTCGGCATGCTGGTGCTCGCGCTCGAGGACCTGCGACTGCTGCTGCGCACCGCCGATGTCGCCGCGGCCATGTCGGTGGAGGCCCAGCTCGGCACCGACCGGGTGTTCGCCGCCGAGCTGCAGGCGCTGCGGCCGCACCCCGGGCAGGCGCGTTCCGCCGCGAACCTGGTGCGGCTGCTGGCCGACTCCGGTGTGGTCGCCTCGCATCGCGGGCCGGACTGCCACCGGGTGCAGGACGCCTACTCGCTGCGGTGCGCCCCGCAGGTGCACGGTGCCGCCCGCGACACCGTCGACCACGCGGCGGCGGTCGCCGGACGGGAGCTGGCCAGCGCGGTCGACAACCCGGTGGTGCTGCTCGACCCCGGGGAGGGGGCCGACCGGGGTCGGGTGGAGTCCAACGGCAACTTCCACGGGGCCCCCGTCGGCTATGTGCTCGACTTCCTGGCGATCGCCGCCGCCGACGTCGCCTCGATGAGTGAGCGGCGCACCGACCGGTTCCTGGACCAGTTCCGCAGCCGCGGCCTGCCGCCGTTCCTCGCCGACGACCCCGGCGTCGACAGCGGTCTGATGATCGCCCAGTACACCCAGGCGGCGATCGTCTCCGAGCTCAAGCGGCTCGCGGTCCCGGCCTCGGTTGACTCGATCCCCTCCAGCGCGATGCAGGAGGACCACGTGTCGATGGGCTGGTCGGCCGCCCGCAAGCTGCGCCGCTCGGTCGACGGGCTGGCGCGGGTGGTGGCGATCGAGGTGCTCACCGCGTCCCGGGCCCTCGACCTCCGGGCGCCACTGGAGCCGGCGCCCGGCACCGCCGCGGTGGTGGCGGCGCTGCGGGCCGCCGGGGTGGGCGGACCAGGGCCGGACCGGCACCTGTCGCCCGAGATCGAGATCGCCGTGGAGCTGGTGCGCACGGGCGCGGTTGTGCGGGAGGTCGAGGAGCAGATCGGAGGGCTGGACTGATGGAAGCCGAGGGACAGGGCCGAGAGTGGTCGAAGGGAGCCCGGGAGGTGCGAGCACCCCGGGGGACCGAGCTGACCGCACGCTCGTGGCAGACCGAGGCGGCGCTGCGGATGCTGATGAACAACCTCGACCCCGAGGTGGCCGAACGCCCCGACGACCTGGTCGTCTACGGCGGCACCGGGCGCGCGGCGCGCAGCTGGGCGGCGTACGACGCGATCTGTGCGGCGCTGCGCGACCTGGCCGACGACGAGACGCTGCTGGTGCAGTCGGGCAAGCCGGTCGGGGTGCTGCGCACCCATGCCTGGGCGCCGCGGGTGCTGATCGCGAACTCGAACCTGGTCGGCGACTGGGCCACCTGGGAGGAGTTCCGGCGGCTGGAGTCGCTGGGGCTGACGATGTACGGCCAGATGACCGCCGGGTCGTGGATCTACATCGGCACCCAGGGCATCCTGCAGGGCACCTACGAGACGTTCGCCGCGGTGGCCGCCTCGCTGGGGCGCGAGAGCCTGGCCGGCACGATCACGGTGACCGCGGGGCTCGGCGGCATGGGCGGGGCGCAGCCGCTCGCGGTGACGATGAACGACGGGGTGGTGATCTGCGTCGAGTGCGACCCGACGCGGATCGCGCGCCGCATCGAGCACGGCTACCTCGACACCGAGGCCGCCTCGCTCGACGAGGCGCTCGAGCTCGCCGTCTCGGCCCGCGACCAGCGACGTCCGCTCTCGATCGGCCTGCTGGGCAACGCCGCCGAGGTGCTGCCCCGGCTGGTCGAGCTGGGGGCGCCGGTCGACGTCGTGACCGACCAGACCTCCGCCCACGACCCGCTCGCCTACCTGCCGGTGGGCGTGGCCTTCGACGACTGGGCCGCCCAGCGGGAGGCCGACCCGGCCGGGTTCACCGAGCGGGCCCGGGCCTCGATGGCGACCCACGTGCGGGCGATGGTCGACCTGATGGACCGCGGGGCCGAGGTCTTCGACTACGGCAACTCGATCCGCGACGAGGCCCGCAAGGGCGGCTTCGACCGGGCCTTCGCCTTCCCCGGCTTCGTGCCGGCCTACATCCGGCCGCTGTTCTGCGAGGGCAAGGGACCGTTCCGGTGGGCGGCCCTCTCCGGCGACCCTGCCGACATCGCCGCCACCGACCGGGCGATCCTCGAGCTGTTCCCCGACGACGCGAAGCTGCGCCGCTGGATCACCCTCGCCGGCGAGCGGGTGCACTTCCAGGGGCTGCCGGCGCGGATCTGCTGGCTGGGCTACGGCGAGCGGCACCGGGCCGGGCTGCGGTTCAACGAGATGGTCGCCTCCGGCGAGCTCTCCGCCCCGGTGGTGATCGGCCGCGACCACCTCGACTGCGGGTCGGTCGCCTCCCCCTACCGCGAGACCGAGGCCATGCTCGACGGCTCCGACGCGATCGCCGACTGGCCGCTGCTCAACGCGCTGGTCAACACGGCCTCGGGAGCGTCGTGGGTCTCGATCCACCACGGCGGCGGGGTCGGCATCGGGCGCTCGATCCACGCCGGCCAGGTGGTGGTGGCCGACGGCAGCGCTCTCGCCGCGGAGAAGATCGAGCGGGTGCTCACCAACGACCCCGCGATGGGCGTGATCCGGCACGTCGACGCCGGCTACGACCGGGCGGCCGAGGTCGCGGTCGAGCGGGGGGTGCGGCTGCCGATGGGCGGGTGAGCGCGGGCGTGGTTTCACCGGTCGACCGGCGAAACCGCCGCTGGACCAATGGACCTTCATTGGCCCAGCGAGAGTTTCGTTGGCCCGGTGTGACCGGTGAGGCGTGAGAGCCCCGCGCCGCGGGGTACCACCGGACCATGCACACGTCGTACGCCGTTCCCCCGGCCGTCGAGGGAGGGGCCCGGTGAGCGCCGGGGAGCCTCGCGACGACCGGCGGCGCCTGCCCACCAGCTGGGTGGTCGCCGCGTTCGTGGTGCTCGTGCTCGTCGTCGCGACGATCCTGATCGTCACGCGGTTCGACGGCGAGGACGACGTGCCGGAGGAGACCGACGTCGGGGCGCCGATGCTGGCCCAGCGCTCCGGTTGACCCGCGTGCGAGAGTGACCCCGTGACGACGCAGCCGGCTCGGTCCCGGGCCACCCTCACCGACATCAGCTCCCGCGCCTGGGAGCACCCCGCCGACCAGGGCGCGCTGGTGGCGCTGCGCAAGCTGAAGGGCTTCGACTCACTGCTCAAGGCGGTGTCCGGGCTGTTCAACGAGCGCGCGGTGCGGCTGGTCTACCTCGGTTCGGCGGTCCGCGTCGACGAGCGCCAGTTCGCGCGTCTGCACCGGCTCCTCGGCGAGGTGGGCCGCACCCTCGACGCCCCCGAGCTGCCCGAGATGTACGTCATCGCCAACCCCGTCCCGGGCGCGCTGACGATCGGCATGAACAAGCCCTTCATCGTGCTCAACTCCGGTCTCGTCGACCTGCTCGACGAGGAGGAGCTGCGGTTCGTCATCGCCCACGAGCTCGGCCACGCGATGAGCGGCCACGCGGTCTACCAGACCCTCCTCCAGAGGCTCCTGCAGCTCAGCGGCGTCTTCGCGTCGGTGCCGGTCGGCGGACTCGGGTTCCGCGCGATCATGGCCGCCCTGCACGAGTGGTCGCGCAAGGCCGAGCTGTCCGCCGACCGCGCCGGCCTGCTTGCGACCCAGGACCCCGCCACCGCCTTCCGGGTGCCGATGAAGCTGGCCAGCGGCGGGCACCTCGACGATCTCGACGCCACCTCGTTCTTCGCCCAGGGGCAGGAGTACGACGAGGCCGACCTGCGCGACTCGGTGCTCAAGCTGCTGCTGGTCGAGAACCGCTCCCACCCGTTCCTGGTGGTGCGGGCCGCCGAGCTGCGCCGCTGGGTCGACTCGGGCGACTACGCCAAGATCGTCGCCGGCGACTATCCCCGCCGCCAGGACGACGACGACGCGACGGTCTCCGAGGCCGCCAAGGCCGCGGCCCGCAGCTACTCCGACTCGTTCCGGCAGGGCCAGGACGCCGTCGGCAAGCTGGTGCACGACGCCGCCGGCATGCTCGGCAGCATGAAGCTGTGGCTCGACGCACAGCTGCGCCGCGACGAGGAGTGAGCACGACGCAGTGAGGCCCCCGCCGGTGGCGGGGGCCTCACGACAGCGTCAGGACGCTAGAAGACTCGGCGGCGGCTGCCGCCCATCGGCACGAGGTTCAAGATCAACCCCACGATGGCCAGGATCAGGCCGATCGTGGTGAGGATCGAGATGTTCGCGATCAGGCCGATGATCAGCAGGATCACTCCCAGGATCACCATGTTTGCTCCCTCCTCCCTGTGCTACCCCCGCCAAGGGGTAGCCGAAAGGTGGCCGCGGCAAACCTCGCCGGCCGGGAAGTGCTCCCGAAGGTCAGCCCTGGAGCGCGAGGATCGCCTCGTGGATGCTCAGCGTCCGCTGGGCCGACTCGACGTGGAGGTTCTCGACCATCTTGCCGTTGTAGGTGACCACGCCGGAGCCCCGGCCGTCCTCCCACGCCTGCAGCACACCGCGGGCGTCGGCGACCGCCTGCTCCGAGGGCGCGAACGCCTCGTTGGCGCCCTCGACCTGACCGGGGTGGATCAGCGTCTTGCCGTCGAAGCCCATCTCGCGGCCCTGCTGGCACTCGGCGAGGAACCCCTCGAGGTTCTTCACGTCGTTGTAGACGCCGTCGACGATCGCGATGCCGGCCGCCCGGGCCGCGAGCAGCGCGGTGTGCAGCGACGGAAGGATCGGGGCGCGCCCCGGCACGTGCTCGGCGTACAGCTCCTTGACCAGGTCGTTGGTGCCCATCACCAGCGTGGAGAGCCGCTCGGAGGCCCGGGCGATCGCGAGCGCGTCGAGGATCGCGACCGGGGTCTCGACCATCGCCCACAGCGTGGTGTGGTCGGGGGCGCCGGCCTTCTCCATCGCCGCGACCAGCTGCTGCACCTCGGCGGCGCTGTTGACCTTCGGGACGACGATCGCGGCCGGGCCGGCCTGGGCGGCGGCGGCGAGATCGGCGTCGTGCCACTCGGTGCCGAGGCCGTTGACGCGGATCGTGACCGTGCGGCGGCCGTACTCGCCGGACGCCGCCGCGGCGCAGGCGGCCTCCCGGGCCGCGGGCTTGGCGTCGGGGGCGACGGCGTCCTCGAGGTCGAGGATCAGCCCGTCGCACGGGATCGACTTGGCCTTCTCCAGCGCCCGCTCGTTCGAGCTGGGCATGTAGAGGACCGAGCGCAGCGGGGTGAACTTCTCGTCGCTGGTCTGCGGGCTCATCTCAGGCCTCCTCGCCCTCGAGCTGGATCGCGTCGTACTGCTGCTTGAGCTCCGGGTCGATCGCGGCCAGCTGCTCGGCCAGCTCGACCATCACCAGGCACTGCTTGAGGGAGGCGTCGTCCTCCATCTTGCCGTCGAGCATCACCGCGCCGGTGCCGTCGCCCATCGCCTCCACGACCCGTCGGGCGTGCTTGACGTCCTCCACGCTCGGGCTGAACACCCGGTTGGCGATCGCGATCTGCTTGGGGTGCAGGCTCCAGGTGCCGACGCAGCCGAGCAGGAACGCGTTGCGGAACTGGTCCTCGCAGGCCACCACGTCGGCGATGTCGCCGAACGGCCCGTAGTAGGGGTAGATGCCGTGCATCGCGCACGCGTCGACCATGCGGGCGATCGTGTAGTGCCACAGGTCCTGCTGGAAGGTCGAGCGCTGCGCCTCGATCTGGGCGACGCCGAGCTCGTTGAGCGGCGGGTCCTGGCGGACCAGGTAGCCGGGGTGGCCGCCGCCGACCCGGGTGGTCTTCATCCGGCGGTCCGCGGCCAGGTCGGCCGGGCCGAGCGAGAGGCCCTGCATGCGCGGGCTCGCGCCGCAGATCTCCTCGACGTTGGCGACCCCGCGGGCGGTCTCGAGGATCGCGTGCACGAGGATCGGCCGCTCCAGGCCGGCCTTGGCCTCGAGCTGGGCGAGCAGCCGGTCGACGTACTGGATGTCCTCGGCGCCCTGCACCTTCGGCACCATGATCACGTCGAGCTTGTGGCCGATCGCCGGCACCAGCGTGGTCAGGTCGTCGAGCACCCAGGGGCTGTCGAGGGCGTTGATGCGGGTCCAGAGCTGGGTGGGCCCGAAGTCGGTCTCGGAGGCGATCTTCACCAGGCCCTCGCGGGCGGCGACCTTGTTGTCGGCCTTGATCGCGTCTTCGAGGTTGCCGAGGAGGACGTCGACCCTGCCGACCATGTCGGGGATCTTCGCGGCCATCTTCGGGTTGCTCGGGTCGAAGAAGTGGATCGCCCGGCTGGGCCGGGCCGGGATCTCTCGGAGGGGCTCGGGTGCGCCCACGGCGAGGGGGCGGAAGAAGTCCTTGGCGCTGCGCATGCGGCGGAACCTAGCAGCGCGATGTGACCGGCCGGTATGACGGATGTCTCGGTGGGGGATGGGAGCGGGGCGGGGCCGTGCGTCGGGTGGGCTCGTGTGTCGCTTCATCAAGGGATGCAGCCGAACCTGCACTTCCCGTGGCGTGCCCACCTAGGGAAGTGCAGGTTGACCGGCATCCCTTGATGAAACCGCAGCGGACAGGTGCGGCCCCTCACCCACGCCGCCGCCACCGGCGACGACGAGCCCGTGGGGGCGGTGCGGCCTCGGCGGCCGCCCGGGCCGCCGCCCGCCGGGCATCGCGACGCTCCCGCCAGGCGGCCACGGTCTCGTCCACGTCACGGGGCATCGTCACCAGCGGCGGCCCCTCCGGCAGGCGGTAGCGCGCGGCGATCACCCGGGCGTTGAACTCCTCGACCTCGCGGCGCACCTCGGCCTCCGCGGCCATGGCGTCGAGGCGGCCGTCGAGCTCGGCGTCCTCACGGCGCAGCTGCACGCTGGGCGGCAGCACCACCAGTCGCTCGCGCTCGATGAGCCTCTTGAGCCACCAGTCGGGGTCGTGCTCGGCCTCGAGGCCCTCGATCGGGCGCCCCTGCCCGGGCAGGTCGTCGAAGTCGCCGCGCTCCATCGCCCGGCGCACCTGCAGGTCGACCCAGGTCTGCTGCTGGGCGATGCGCGCACGGGCCGCCGCGCGGCTGTCACGTTCCTGCGCCGGCGCGGCTGACCCGTCGGGGGTACGCCGCGGCTGGTCGCCGCCGGGCCCCGGGTCGCGGTCGTCGGGCATCGGGCTCACCCCCTCCTCCGATCGACGGTAGCGCGGGCGGGAGGGGCGCCGGGGCGCCCAGCCGGGGTCGGCTCGGCTCCTGGCTCAGCCCCCCGCGGCCACCTGGGGCGCCTCGGCCGGCGACCGCGGCAGGAGCAACAGTGACGCGGCGGCGAGCAGGGCGGCCACGGCGCACACCGACCAGACGGTGAGGTAGCCCGAGAGCGGGGCGTGGCCGGCCTCGGGCCCTTCGAGTGAGCCGGTGGCGGCGAGCGCGATCGCGAACACCGACGAGGCGAGGGCACCGCCGACGGTCTTGGTCGCGTTGGTCATCCCGGTGGCGAAGCCGGTGCGGTCGGGTGGGGCCGCCGCGGCCGCCGCCGCCGGCAGCGCCGCCACCAGCGCGCCCGAGCCGAGCCCGGCGACGGCCATGTTCACCAACGCCTGCGCGGTGGTGTCGTGGAACGGCAGCCACAGGCCGTAGCCGAGCGCGACCAGCAGGGCGGAGACCACCAGGGCCCCGCGCGGGCCGAACAGCCGGGTGGTGAGCGGCAGCGTGAACGCGCCGATCGCGAGGAAGACGACGTAGACGCCGATCAGCGTGGACACGAACCCGGCACCCACGCCCAGGCCGTAGCCGGTGACGTCGGGGTCGGTGCGGGCGTAGGTGGACAACGGGATCTGCGCACCCAGCACCGACATCCCGAACAGGAACGCGGTCAGCTGCACCGGCCACTGGCCGGGCCGCACCAGCACCCGGACGTCGATCATCGGGTCGCTGCGCGCGTTCTCGTAGCGGGTGAACGGCACCAGCGTCAGCAACCCGGCCGCGACCAGGGCCCACGCCAGCGGGCTGCCGACCCCCTCGAGCCGGACGACGATCAGGCCGGCCATCACCAGGCCCAGCACGGCCGTGACGAGCGCCAGCCCGCCCCAGTCGAAGCCGCCGGCGGACTCGCCCGGTGCGTCCTCGACACCGAACCAGACCAGCACCAGGCACAGCGTCACCGCGATCGCCGGGAGCGAGAGCAGCGCCTCCATCGACAGCACCCCGACCAGGGCACCCGACGACAGCGCGCCGACGATCACGGCCAGCTCGAGGGCCCCCACCAGCACCGCCGCGGCGCGCCGGGTGAGCAGCACCTGCCGGCCGGTGCCGGCGGTGCGGCGGTGGATGATCGCCACCTCCAGGGGCAGCCACACGACATAGGCGCCCTGGAGCGCCCAGGCGACCAGGAACGTGCCGAACGACGGCGCGAACGCCACCGCCCAGGAGCCGAGGGCGGTGACCGCGGTCGAGAGCAGCAGCACCCTCTTGTGGCCCACGAGGTCGCCGAGCCGGGCCAGTGGCGGCACCACCAGCGCCGAGACGATCAGCTGGGCGGCCTCGAACCAGTTCACGTCGGCGTCGCTGATCGTGAGGTGGTCGGCGATGTCGCTGAAGATCGGCGTGTAGTAGCCCTGCAGGATGCCGCTGGCCAGCTCGACGCAGACCAGGAACCCGACGATGACGACGAGGCTGTGTGCGGTGCTGCCCTGCACGGTGCTCTTGGTGGGCATGGGCAGGGTCACAGGTCCTCCGGGGGCGGTGCGGTCGGGGGCCGGGTCTCGGCCGGCAGCCCCTCGAGGAGCGTGCGGTACCACGCGATGCCGTCGAGGAACGCCTCGACGCCGAGGTGCTCGTCGTAGGAGTGGATCGACTCCCGCTGGGCCTTGGTCATCCGGAACGGCGCGAACCGGTAGACGCGCTCGCAGATCGCGGTGAAGTGGCGCGAGTCGGTGGCCGCCATCATCACGTAGGGCGCCGGCACGGCGTCGGGGAAGACCGCCGCGATCGTGTGCTCGAGCAGCCGGAACGCGTCGTCGTCGACGGGGGAGACCGGGCTCGGCTCCTGCTCCTCCAGAACGGTGACGGTGACGCCGTCGCCGACCGCGCGGCGTACGTGCTCGACGACGCCGGCGACGGTGTCGCCGACCATCACCCGCACGTTCACCCCGGCCTTGGCGGTGGAGGCGATCACGTTCAGCGCCGGGGATCCGGAGAGCGTGGTGACCGCGAAGGTGGTGCGGGTCATCGCCGCGGTCTCCGCACCGGCGGCGAGCAGCGCCCGCGTCAGCACCGGCCGCAGCCGGTCGGCGCGGGCCATCAGCGGACGCAGCGCGGCCGGGGCGTGGGGGGCCATCCGGCGGAACAGCTCGACGGTCGGCTCGGGCACGCTCGCGGGCATCGGGGAGCGCTCCAGCCGGAGCACCGCCCGCGCCAGCCGTGCGGTCGGCCCGCCCTTGGCCGGGGTGGAGGCGTGGCCGCCGCGGCCGTCGGTCCGCAGCTCCAGGGTGGTGACACCCTTCTCGGTGACGCCGACCACCCCCACCGGCGCGGCCACGCCGGGGAACGCCTCGTGGGCGATCGCGCCGCCCTCGTCGAGCACGAACCACGGGCGTACGCCGCGCCCGCGCAGCTCCTCGACGGCGAGCCGGGCGGCGGTGCCCATCACCTCCTCGTCGCAGCCGAACGAGAGCCAGACGTCCTGGGCGGGCACGAAGCCGTCGCCGAGCAGCGACTCGACCGCCTCGCAGATCGCCACCAGGCAGCCCTTGTCGTCGAGCGTGCCCCGGCCCCAGATGCTGCCGTCGACGATCTCGGCGCCGAACGGGTCGTGCCGCCAGGGGGCGTCGCCGTCGACCGGCACCACGTCGAGGTGCGCCATCAGCACCGCCGGCCGGGCCGTGCTGCGGCCGGGCCAGCGGAAGAGCAGGCCGTGGGTGTGGATGCGGGTGAGGTCGAGCCGCTCGTGCAGCAGCGGGAACAGCCGGGCCAGCTCGGTGAGGAACCGGTCGAACGCTGCGGTGTCGACCTCGGCGGGGTCACGCGAGGAGACGGTGGGGATCCGCACCAGCGCCTGCAGCTTCGCGACCGCCCGCGGCAGACCGCCGCCGTCGATCGTCGCCTCCTGTGCCACGGCGCGGTGGCTCGCGGCACCGCCCCCCTGCTCCCTGCCCGGCATGGGAGGCAGGGTACGACGCCGCGGCCGCAACGGTGGGGTCGCACGTCCCCTCTCGGCGGGTCCGCGGTCCATGGTCCGTCGGCGGCGGCCGAAGCAGGATGGAGGCATGGACGCCTCACTGTGGTGGGTGCCGTGGTGGGGGCCGGCGACCGTCTTCTCCGGGGCCCGGCCGTGACCGAGCGGCCGGCCGCCCTGCCGGCGCAGGCCGACCAGGCACCGCACGCGATCCCCGTGCACGAGGTCGTGCTGCTGCTGCAGACCGACCCCGCGCACGGCCTCGCCGAGGCGGAGGCCGAGCGCCGGCTCCACCGCTACGGGCCCAACACGCTGCCGGAGGCGACCGGTGACTCGCTGCTGAAGCGGATCGCGCTGCAGTTCCACAACCCGCTGATCTACGTGCTGCTGGTCGCCGCGGTGGTCACCGCGGCGCTCGCCGAATACGTCGACTCCACGGTGATCCTGGCCGTGGTGCTGGTCAACGCCGCGGTCGGGTTCGTGCAGGAGTCCCGGGCGCTGGCCGCACTGGAGAGCCTGCGCGAGATGACCGGCTCCGAGGCTCGCGTCGTGCGGGCGGGCCATCCACGGACGCTGCCGTCGGACCGGCTGGTCCCCGGTGACCTGGTGCTGCTCGAGGCCGGCGACAAGGTGCCCGCCGACCTGAGACTGCTGCGTGGCACCGAGCTCAAGCTCGACGAGTCGGCGTTGACCGGCGAGTCGCTGCCGGTCGCCAAGGACGAGGTGGCCCTGCCCGTCGGCACCCGGGTGGCCGACCGGCACAACATGCTCTACGCGGGCACCCTGGTCTCCGGCGGCACCGGCGCCGGCATCGTCGTCGAGACCGGGGCGTCCACCGAGCTGGGGGAGATCCACCGCCTGGTCGGGGACGCGGAGGTGCTGGCGACCCCGCTGACCCGCAAGCTCGCGAAGTTCAGCCGCACCCTCACCTACGTCATCCTCGGGCTGGCCGCCGCGACGTTCGCGGTCGGCATCGCCCGCGGCGAGGCGGCCGCCGACATGTTCACCGCCGCGGTCGCGCTGGCGGTCGGCGCCATCCCCGAGGGACTCCCCGCCGCGGTGACGATCGCGCTGGCGATCGGTGTGGCCAGAATGGTGCGGCGCCAGGCGATCGTCCGCCGGCTGCCCGCCGTGGAGACCCTCGGCAGCACCACCGTGATCTGCACCGACAAGACCGGCACCCTGACCGAGAACCAGATGACGGTACGCCGCATCTGGACCGCCGACCGCGAGGTCACCGTCACCGGCAGCGGCTACCGGCCCGAGGGCGAGCTGGTCGACACCGACGGCTCGCCGGTGCAGCCCGTCCCGGGCGGGGCCCTGTGGTCGAGCCTGGTCGCCGGTGCCGCCTGCAACGACGCGGCCCTGGCCGAACGCGACGGCGAGTGGGTCGCGACCGGCGACCCGACCGAGCTGGCGATGCTGGTGGTGGGTGCCAAGGCCGGAGTGGCCGGGCTCGGCGGCACTGCGGCGATGGCCGGGGAGCGGGTCGCCGAGGTGCCCTTCGACGCCACCCGGCAGTACATGGCCACGCTGCACCGCACCCCCGACGGCCACCACGTGGTGCACGTCAAGGGCGGCGCGGAGGCGGTGCTCGAGCGGTGCCATGCGTGGCGCCGCGACGACGGGCGCGACGAGCCGCTCGACGAGGCCGCGCTGGCGGCGGTGCACGCTGCCGTCGCGCGGCTCGCCGGCGAGGGGCTGCGGGTGCTGGCCACCGCGACCGTCGACCTCCCCGCCGCCGGTGAGGGCGGGGCGGACGAGGCGGCGTACGCCGTGCGGTTCGGCGCCGACCACCTCGGCGGGCCGGCGGTGCTCACCGGGCTCCAGGCGATGCAGGACCCGCCCCGGCCGGCCGCCCGCACCGCGATCGAGGCCTGCCACGGCGCGGGCATCGAGGTGAAGATGATCACCGGCGACCACGCCGTCACCGCCGCGGCGATCGCCGACGAGCTCGGGCTCGACCACCGCCCGCCGGAGGAGCGCCGGGTGCTGACGGGGGTCGAGCTCTCCGCGCTGCCGCCCGAGGAGTACGCCGACGCGGTGGCGCAGACCGCCGTCTTCGCCCGGGTCTCGCCGGAGGAGAAGCTGCGGCTGGTCGAGGCGCTGCAGGCCCGTGGTCACGTGGTCGCGATGACCGGCGACGGCGTCAACGACGCGCCGGCGCTGCGCCAGGCCGACATCGGCATCGCGATGGGCCGCGGCGGCACCGAGGTGGCCAAGGATGCCGCCGACATGGTGCTGGTCGACGACGACTTCGCCACGATCGAGGCGGCGGTCGAGGAGGGCCGCGGGGTCTTCGACAACCTCACCAAGTTCATCGTCTGGACGCTGCCCACGAACATGGGCGAGGGCATGGTGATCCTGGTGGCGATCGCGCTCGGGGCGGCGTTGCCGATCCTGCCCACCCAGATCCTGTGGATCAACATGACCACGGCGGTGCTGCTCGGCCTCACCCTGGCCTTCGAGCCCAAGGAGCCCGGTGTGATGGGCCGGCCGCCGCGGCCACCCGACCGACCGTTGATGACCGGCGGCCTGGTGTGGCGCACGGTGCTGGTCTCGCTGCTGCTGGTCGCGGCGTCGTGGTGGCTCTACGACCGCGAGGTGGGCCGCGGCTCGAGCCTCGCCGAGGCCCGCACGGCGGCGGTCAACGTGTTCGTCGCGGTCGAGGCGGCCTACCTGATCAGTTGCCGGGCCCTGACCCGACCCAGCTGGCGGCTGGGCCCGTTCACCAACCGGATCCTGGTGCTCGGCGTGCTGGTGCAGGCCGCGGCCCAGGCGCTGTTCACCTATACGCCGGCGATGAACGACCTGTTCGGGACCGCGCCGATCGGCCTCGACGTGTGGTGGCGGATCGGGGTGGTGGTGCTGGTCGCCTCGGCGGTGGTGGCGCTGGACAAGAAGCTCGCGATCCGGCGCGACGCCCGGGTCGTCGCGGCACTCGCCGCGGCCGGGCCGACCGCGCCGGGACCCGCCGCCAGACCGCTCGGTGGTTGACCCCGGCGCCCCACCTCGCTGGACTGGGCCGGTGACCGTCGCGGTGCAGGGACTCGCTCACGACCCGCGCCGTGGGCGCCGGTCACCAGCCGCCGCCCCAGCGGCCGCGGTGCGCCACCTCCGACACCGGACGGCGCCGGCGGCGGGCCGGCGAGCCGGCGTTGCCGGTGTCGGGCACGCGGTGACCCAGGGCGACCACCCCGATCGGGTCGTGGTCGTCGGGGATGCCGAGCGTGCGGCGTACCTCGTCCTCGGCGGCGACCGGGATGCCGAAGAAGCAGGCGCCCAGCCCCTCGTCGACCGCGGTGAGCAGCATCAGCAGCGCCGCCATCGCGGTGTCCAGGTGCCAGTAGGGCACCGGCCAGCGAGCCTCGTCGCGGTCCGTCCAGCCCTTGTCGCCCTCGGCGTAGCGGCCCAGGTAGGCGGCCTTGCTCGAGCACGGCACGATCAGCACCGGCGCGCGCCGCATGCCGCGCAGCCAGTCGTCGGGGGCATCGCGCGACGCCTCGTCGGTGGTCGCCTGCCAGAACCGGCCGACGGCGTCGGGGGTGTCGAGCACGACGAACGCCCAGCCCTGGCTGAACCCGGCCGACGGCGCCCGGGTGGCGTGCTCGAGCGCCCGCTCGACCAGCGCCGGGTCCACCGGGGTGTCGGCGAAGTTGCGCACCATGCGGCGGCGTCGGACGACCTCGCGGAACTCCATGAGGGGGAGCATGCCTGACGACTTCGAGCGGATGTGGCGCGACCTGGAGCCGGTGGGCCGGTCGGCGGCCACCGGCGGCTACTTCCGGCAACCGTGGACCTCGCCCGAGCGCGAGCTGCACGACTGGTTCCTGGCGCAGGCCCGGGCCCGTGACCTGGAGGTCACCGGCGACGAGCTGGGCAACCTGGTCGCCTGGTGGCGGCCAGCCGGTGCGCTGCCCGCGTCCGCGTCGCCGGGGGTGGTGACCGGGTCGCACCTGGACTCGGTCCTCGACGGCGGCGCGTACGACGGGCCGCTGGGCGTGGTCTCCGCGCTCGCCGCCGTCGACCTGCTGCGGGCGCGGGGGTTCGTGCCCCGCCGGCCGCTGGGCGTGGCGGTCTTCGTCGAGGAGGAGGGCTCCCGGTTCGGGATGCCCTGCCTGGGGTCGCGCTACGCCACCGGCGCGCTCGGCTGGCGCGAGCTGTCGGGGCTGCGCGACCGGGATGGGGTGCCGCTGCCCGACGCCGTCGGCGCCGCGACCGCGGAGGCGCTGGAGGCGCAGGAGCAGGCCGGGCCGGCGGTTCGGCTCTCCCGGCTGCGCGACCAGGTCGGCGTCTTCGTCGAGCTGCACGTCGAGCAGGGCCGGGCGCTGGTCGACCGCAACGCCGCGGTCGGCGTCGGCAGCGGCATCTGGCCGCACGGGCGGTGGCGCTTCGAGTTCACCGGCCGGGCCGACCACGCCGGCACCACCCGGATGGAGGACCGTGCCGACCCGATGCTCACCTTCGCGATGACCGCGCTCGCCGCTAACAAGCAGGCCCGGCTGGCCGGGCAGCGCGCCACGTTCGGGCGGGTCGAGGCCGTGCCCAACGGCACCAACGTGGTGCCGTCGTCGGTCACCGGCTGGCTCGACGCCCGCGCCGAGGACGCCGACGCGCTCGCCACGCTGGTCGAGGCGGTGCGCACCCAGGCCGCGGCCCGCGCCGAGCGCGACGGCACCTCGTTGAGCATCGCCGCCGAGTCGCACTCGCCCGCGGTCTGGTTCGATCCCCGGCTGGTCGAGCGAGTCGCGGCCGAGCACGAGGGCGGCGACTGGCCGGTGCTGCCCACCGCCGCCGGGCACGACGCCGGCATCCTCGCCGCCGCCGGCATCCCGTCGGTGATGCTGTTCGTGCGCAACCCCACCGGGGTCTCGCACGCTCCCGGCGAGCACGCCGAGGTGCCCGACTGTCTGGTGGGCGTCTCCGCGCTGGCCGACACGCTCGAGCGGCTGGCCTCGGTCGAGGCGACCGGGTGAGCGATCGGGTGAGCGAGGGAGTGACCCGGGGGGAGACCTCCGGGGAGCCCGCCGGGGCGCGGCCCGGGGGCGGTGCCGGGTCGGCGTACCTGCTGGAGCGGGCGTGGGTCGGCGGCGCGGTGCGCGACGACGTGCTGGTGACGATCGCGGACGGCGTGTTCACGTCCGTCACACCGGGCATCCGGAACCCACGCATAGCCGACGAAGCTTCGTTGGCCAAGCGTGAGTTTCACCGCCCAGGCGGTGAAACGCCCGTGCCGCCCACCCGCCTCCCCGGCCTCACCCTCCCGGGCCTGGCCAACTGCCACAGCCACGCCTTCCACAGGGCGCTGCGGGGGCGCACCCAGCGCGGCGGCGGCACGTTCTGGACCTGGCGGGAGCAGATGTACGACGTCGCCGGACGGCTGGACCCCGACTCGCTGTTCGCGCTGGCCCGGGCCACCTACCGCGAGATGGCCGCCGCGGGGGTCACCAGCGTCGGGGAGTTCCACTACCTGCACCACGGCTCCGACGGCACCCCCTACGACGACCCGAACACGATGGGGGCGGCGCTGGTGGCGGCGGCCGACGCGGCCGGGGTGCGGCTCTGCCTGCTCGACACCTGCTACCTCAGCTCCGGGTTCGGCGAGCCGCCGCAGGGGGTGCAGCGGCGCTTCGCCGACCGCGACGTCGACGCCTGGGCCGAGCGGGCCGCCGGGCTCGGCGCCGACCTCGTCGGCCGGGACGGGGTCGTCGTGGGGGCGGCGGCACACTCGGTGCGCGCGGTCCCGCGCAGCGCGCTGCCGGTGGTCGCCGGATCGGCGCGTGCGACGGGCCGGCCGCTGCACGTGCACGTCTCCGAGCAGGTCGCCGAGAACGACGCCTGCCACGCGGCGTACGGGCTGACGCCGACGCAGGTGCTCGCCGAGGCAGGGGCGCTCGGCCCACGCACCACCGCGGTGCACGCCACCCATCTCACCGGCGGCGACGTCGCGCTGCTCGGCGCCAGCGGCACCCACGCCTGTCTCTGCCCCACCACCGAACGCGACCTCGGCGACGGCATCGGCCCGGCCCGGGCACTGCATGAGGCCGGCAGCCCGCTCACCCTCGGCAGCGACAGCCACGCGGTCATCGACCTGTTCGAGGAGGCGCGCGCGGTCGAGCTCGACGAGCGGCTGGCCACCCGGCGGCGCGGCCACTTCTCGGCCGGCGAGCTCCTCGCGGCGGCGACAGTGACCGGTCACCGCAGCCTCGGGTTCGACGACGCCGGAGAGATCGCGCCCGGGCGCCGCGCCGATCTGGTCGTGGTCTCGCTCGACGGTCCGGCCACCGCCGGCACCGGCGCCGACGAGCACACCGCGGTGTTCGCCGCGACCGTCGCCGACGTCGTGCAGGTGATGGTCGACGGTCGCTGGGTGGTCGCGCCCGGCGACCGTGCCGAAGTGGCCCGCGAACTGACCGCGGCCGTGGCCGCCGTCTGGGAGGAGTGAGCGATGGACGGCGTGCTGCACGGCGCGGGTGGGGTCTCGGCGGGCTCGACCATCGGGGACGGCCCGGCCACCGGGGACGGTTCGGCCGGGCCGAGCACGCTGTTGACCGGCATCGGCGAGCTGGCCACCAACGACCCGGAGCGCGGCCCCGGCCCGCTCGGCCTGGTCCGCGACGCGGCGGTGGTCGTGCAGGGTCGTCGTATCGCCTGGGTGGGGCCCGCGGCCGAGGCCCCCGCCGCCGACAGCGTGGTCGAGCTCGGCGGGCGGGCGGTGCTGCCGGGCTTCGTCGACAGCCACAGCCACCTGGTCTTCGCCGGCGACCGGGCCGTCGAGTTCGAGGCCCGGATGGCCGGCAGTCGCTACGAGGCTGGCGGCATCCGTGCCACCGTCGCCGCCACCCGCGCGGCCACCGACGAGCAGCTGACCGCGTCGGTGGCCCGGCTGGTGCGCGAGATGCGCCGGCAGGGCACGACGACCGTCGAGATCAAGAGCGGCTACGGGCTCACCGTGCGCGACGAGGCACGCAGTCTCGCGGTGGCTCGCCAGTTCACCGACGAGACGACGTTCCTGGGCGCCCACGTCGTGCCCGAGGGCAGCACGCCCGAGGAGTACGTCGCCCTGGTCACCGGCCCGATGCTCGAGGCGGCCGCGCCGTACGCCCGCTGGGTCGACGTCTTCTGCGAGCGCGGCGCCTTCGACGCCGACCAGGCCCGCTCGGTGCTGGCGGCCGGGGCCGCCGTGGGTCTGCGCGGGCGGCTGCACGCCAACCAGCTCGGCCCCGGGCCCGGGGTCCGCCTGGCCGCCGAGCTCGGGCTGGTCGCGGTCGACCACTGCACCCACCTCGACGACGCGGACGTGGCCGCACTCGCCGACAGCGGCACCATCGCGACGCTGCTGCCGGGGGTCGAGTTCTCCACCCGGCAGCCCTACCCCGACGCGCGCCGGCTGCTCGACGGCGGGGTCCGGGTGGCGCTGGCCACCGACTGCAACCCCGGCTCGTCGTTCACCAGCTCGATGCCGCTGTGCCTGGCGCTCGCGGTCCGCGAGATGGGGATGACCCCCGCCGAGGCGGTGCACGCCGCGACCGCGCTCGGTGCCGCGGCGCTGGATCGTGATGACATCGGTGTCTTGGCGCCCGGACGCCGCGCCGACCTGCTCGTGCTCGACGCCCCCACCTACGTGCACCTGGCCTACCGCCCCGGCGTGCCGCTGGTTGCCGCCACCTGGGTCGCCGGGCGTCCGGTCGTCGGGGAGGCCTGACCCCACCCCCTCGTCGCTGACCTGCCGTTCGTGGTGGGTGGTGGGGTGTTGACCTGCCGTTCGTGGTGGGTGGTGGGGTGTTGACCTGCCGTTCGTGGTGGGTGGTGG
>NZ_QZVR01000006.1 GCF_003660455.1 Nocardioides ferulae
GTGGGTGGTGGGGTGTTGACCTGCCGTTCGTGGTGGGTGGTGGGCTGTCGACCTGCCGTTCGTGGTGGGAGGCGGGTCGGCCTCGATCCGCCGACCACGAGTGACGGGTCAGCGTCCCCACACCGACCACGAGTGACGGGTCAGCGTTCCCGCGCCGACCACGAGTGACGGGTCAGCGTCCCCACGCCGACCACGAGTGACGGGTCGGCCGGGGAGCTGCCTAGGGGTCCCGAGGCGTGCTGAGGGGGGTGGGGCGGGGCACGCGGATAAGGCACCTGCCCGATGTGTCCGGCTACCTCAGGCGACCAGGCTCGGGGTCACCGAGACGGACACCAGGCCGAGACCTCGGCCGAGACCCGGGGCACCTCCCGGGCACCCACCAGGAGCCACCACCATGCTCGAGAACACCAACCCGTTCCTCGCCAGCGAGCTCGCCTTCCGCGGCGACCGCATCCGCCAAGGCGTCGCCCGCAAGCGTCGCCGGCCCCGCCGGCTGGTACGCCGCGGCGTGGGCGCCAACACGCCGAGAAGCCTGGACGGCTGAGCACTCGCTGGGAGCAGCGGCGTGTCTTCGCTGCCGGAAACCCCCGCGCGGGTGTCGGTGGATCACGACATCATGGCCGGCGTGGCAGCGCACACCAGCGGCACCCTCGTCGGCCGTGACACCGAGCTCGCCCAGCTCGCCGAGCTGCTCGGTGTCGGCGGCCCCGAGGTCGCCGACCCGACGGTCGCCGGCTACCCGGCACGACGGCCCGGCGCGGTGCTGCTCTCGGGTGACGCCGGCGTCGGCAAGACCCGCCTGCTGATGGAGTTGCGCGACCTCGCGGTCGGCGCCGGCTGGCAGGTCTGCGCCGGCCACTGCCTCGACTTCGGCGACAGCGCCTTGCCCTACCTCCCCTTCTCCGAGGTGCTGGGCCGGGTCGGCGCCGAGCTGCCGGGGTTGCTCGACGAGGTGGCCGACCGTCACCCGGCGCTAGCTCGCCTGCTGCCCGGACGCCGCGTGCTCGACGGCGGCGCTGCGATGGCCGCCGACGCGGACGAGGCCGCTCTCGACCGGGGCGACCTCTTCGAGGCCATGCACGCGCTGCTCGAGGCCGCCGCCGCCAAGGCGCCGCTGTTGCTGGTCGTCGAGGACCTCCATTGGGCCGACCGCTCCACCCGCGACCTGCTCACCTTCCTGTTCCGCCGGCCGTTCGCCGGGCCGGTGTCGTTGGTGGCCTCCTACCGCTCCGACGATCTGCACCGGCGCCACCCGCTGCGCCGCCAGGTGGCCGAGTGGTCCCGCGTCCACGGCGTCGAGCGGGTGCAGCTCTCGCCGTTGGGCGACGAGGCGGTGCGCGCGCTGGTCGCCGAGCTGGTGCCCGGTGGGCTGAGCGCCGACGAGGTCGAGGGCGTGGTGGCCCGCGCCGAGGGCAACGCGTTCTTCGTCGAAGAGCTGATCAGCGCGGTCAGCGAGCCGGGGCGCTGGGTGCCGCCCGACCTCGCCGACGTGCTCCTGGTCCGGCTCGACCGGCTCGACGACATCGCTCGCCAGGTCGTGCGGGCGGCCAGCGTCGGCGGCCGTCGGGTCAGCCACGAGCTCCTGGTCGCCGCCGTCGAGCTGTCCGAGACCGACCTCGACCACGGCCTGCGCCGCGCCGTCGAGATGAACATCCTGGTGGCGGGCGAGGGCAGCTACGCCTTCCGCCATGCCCTGCTGGGCGAGGCGGTCTATGACGACCTGCTGCCCGGCGAGCGGGTGCGCTTGCATGCTCGCTACGCCGAGGCGCTGCGCAGCCGCACCGCCCGGGGCACCGCCGCCGAGCTGGCCCGCCACGCGCGGCTCGCCCACGACCACTCCACCGCGGTGGTCGCGGCGGTGCAGGCCGGTGACGAGGCGAGTGCCGTGGGCGGCCCGGAGGAGGCGGCCGACCACTACCAGCAGGCTCTCGAGCAGCTGGCCGATCCGCGGCTCGCGGTCGAGGTCGACCTCGACGTCTCCAAGGTGGCGGTGAGCGCGGTCGAGGCACTCACCGCCTGCGGACACCCGGCGCGCGCCGCTGCGCTCGCCGCCGAGCACCTGCGCCTGCTGCCGGCCGACGCGCCGCCGGTGGCCCGGGCCCGCATCCTCTCCGCCCGGGCCAGTGCGCTCGCGGTCATGGACAACGACGAGGACCCGCTCGCCCTGTCGCGGGCCGCGCTCGGACTGGTGCCCGACGACCTGCCCCGACTGCGGGCCAAGGTGCTGGCCGCCCACGCGCGCATCCTGGCCGGCAGCGGCGCCTACGACGAGGCGCAGACGGTCGGTCTCGAGGCGCTCGGGCTCGCCGAACGCCACGGGCTCGGTGACCTGGTCTCCGATGCGGTCACCACGCTCAGCGGGTTGAAGAAGGCCGGTCCGAAGGAGGCCTTGCGCAAGGCCCTGACCGAGGCGGTCGCCCGCGCCGAGGAGTCCGGGGCGATCCATGCCGAGCTGCGCGGCCGCTACTTCCTGGCCCGCTCCTTCGGCGACTGGGCCGAGCTCGACGAGGCGGCCCGCTGGTTCGACAGCGCCGTCCAGCGCGGCATCGACTCCGGTCTGCCCTGGGCCCCCTACGCCTTCGAGGCGCGCTGGCAGCTGGCCTGGGTGCGGTTCGTCCGCGGCGAGTGGGACGACGTGCTCGCGCTGACCGACTGCGCCGGCGGCGCCGCGCCGCCGGTGCTCAAGGCGATGCTCGACGCGGTCCGGTTGACCGTGCTGCACGGTCGCGGCCACGACGTGAGCCCCGAGCTGGCCGCGCTGCGCCGCTTCTGGCCGGTCGAGAGCGCCGTGCCGCTGCACGCCTCGACCCTCGAGATGGTCTCGGCGGCCCGCCGGGGCGACCCCGCGGGCGCGCTGACCTCCTACGACGACGCCGTCGCCGTGCTCACCCGCATCTGGGACGAGTGGTTCAGCGCCCGCATCCGGCTGGCCGCGGTGGCTGCCGGCGCGGTCGCCCGCACCCTTCCCCGGTTGCCGGCCGCGCAGCGGCCCGCGCTTCTGGAGCGGGTCGAGCAGCTGCACCGCGACGGGCACACCGTGCTCGAGCGCTACGCCGATCCCTCCGGTCACTGGGGCCCCGAGGGGCAGGCCTGGATGAAGCGTCTCGACGCCGAGACGCTGCGGGTGCGGTGGCTGGTCGGGGTCGACGCACCTCCCGCCGAGAGCCTGGTCGAGGTCTGGCGCGAGGCGGAGACGCTGTTCGCCGACTTCGGCCACCTGCACGAGCTGGCCCGGGTGCGGGCGGTGCTCGCCGGCGTCCTGCGCGCCACCGGAGACCAGGCCGGGTCCCGCGCCGTCGCCGACCAGGCCCGTGCCACCGCCCTCGCCCTGGGGGCCAGGCCACTGGTGGAGGAGCTGCGCGCCCTCGGTGCCGCACCGGTGCGCGGTGACGCGACCTCCACCGGCCTCACCACCCGCGAGCGCGAGATCCTGGGGCTGGTCGCCGAGGGCCGCTCCAACGGCGAGATCGCCCGGCAGCTGTACATCAGCGCCAAGACCGTGAGCGTGCACGTCTCCAACATCCTCGGCAAGCTCGGGGCGGCCGGGCGCACCGAGGCCGCGGCCATCGCCCGCCGCGACGGGCTCCTCGACTGACCGTCCCCGACCTCGCGGCGTCGTCCAGACCAGCCGCGCGCACTCGGTGTACGCCGAACCCCGCTGGGTACCAGGCGGGTCGACCCGACGACCAGGAGGACGCCATGACCAGCACCCCCGAAGAGCCGCTCAAGGACGACGACATGACCACGGTCCCCGCCGGCGACCCGACCCAGGGCCTGGGTGACGCGGACGGCACGGACTCCGACGGCACCGACGGCGACGCGACCGACACCACCGACGGCGACGCCAGCGACGGTGACGCCACCGACACCACCGACGGCGACGCCAGCGACGGCGGCGACTCCGACGGCACCGACTCCGACGGCACCGACTCGGACGGCACCGACGGCGACGCCACCGACACCACCGACGGCGACGCCAGCTGAGCTCGCCCGTGTCCGACCCGACCGAGCCGGCGGGCTCCGCGCTCGACCTGCTCAGCGGTGACGCCCAGACCTTCCTGGCCAAGGTCTGGGCGTCCCGCGTCCACCTGCACCGCACCGACCCGCAGGCACTGGTCGGCCTGCTGTCGCTCGACGACGCCGACCACCTTCTCACCTCGTCGGCGATCCGCACCCCCTCGGTGCGGCTCGCCAAGGACGGCGCCGTGCTGCCCGAGTCGTCCTACACTCGGGGGGCGACGCTCGCCGGGCGCCCGTTGAGCGGCCTGGTCGACTCCCGCAAGGCGCTGCGCCTCTTCGGCGAGGGCGCGACCGTCGTCTTCCAGGGTCTGCACCGCTACTGGCCGCCACTGACCAGGCTGGTCGCCCAGCTCGAGCTCGAGCTGGGCCACCCCTGCCAGGCGAACGCCTATCTCACCCCGCCCGGATCGCAGGGCTTCGCGGTGCACAGCGACAGCCACGACGTGTTCGTGTTCCAGACCGCCGGCTCCAAGCAGTGGGAGGTGCACGGTGACGACGGCGCCGAGCAGGTCCTCCTCGAACCGGGGCTGTCGATGTACCTCCCGACCGGCACGCCGCACGCCGCCCGGGCTCAGGAGACCGTCTCGCTGCACGTCACGATCGGCATCAACCAGCTCACCTGGCGTGGCCTGGTCGAGCGCACCGTCGCGCCGCTGCTGGGCCAGGTCACCGACGCCCACCTGCCCGCCGGCTACCTCGACGACCCCTCGCTCCTCACCGCGTCCCTCGCCGACCGGCTCGACGAGCTGGCGGAGCAGCTGCGTGCCGTCGACACCGGCGCCGCCGTCGAGGCGGAGGTGCGCCGCTTCCTCACCACCCGCAGTCCGCGGCTGCCCGGCGGGCTGCACGACGTGCTCGCCGT
The DNA here is from genome assembly GCF_003660455.1 of Nocardioides ferulae. Taxonomy (GTDB): domain Bacteria; phylum Actinomycetota; class Actinomycetes; order Propionibacteriales; family Nocardioidaceae; genus Nocardioides; species Nocardioides ferulae. The sequence continues at coordinate 4,883 of NZ_QZVR01000006.1, forward strand.
CGACGGCCTCACCGACGACACCGCGCTGGTACGCCGCCCCGGCCACCCCTGCGTGCTCCTCGACAGGGGCGACCAGCTCGAGGTGCTGCTCGGCGACCGGGCGTTGCTGGTTCCCGCCCGGCTGCGACCCGCCATGGAGGAGGTGCGCGCCCGTCGCACCGTGCGCCCCGCCGACCTCGGCGGGCTGCTCGACCAGCAGAGCCGGCTGGTCCTGTGCCGGCGGCTGGTGCGTGAGGGGCTGTTGGAGGTGGCGGGGCCGGCTGCCCCGGCCGAGGCGTGACCGGGTCGCTAACGCCGGAGGCAGGCTTCCGCTGTGCCGCGGCCAGCGCGCTCCGTGAGGAGCCGCTGGCCGGCACCGCGTCGACGGTGCGCGCGTTCCTGCTGCTCGAGCACCCCGGCCCGTGGGGTGTCGACGCGCTGCGCGACGCCCGGCTGCCCGACGGGCTCGGTGCCCGGCTGCGCGAGCGGGCCGCCCGGGCCCGCGTGCGGGTGCTGCTGATCCGAAGGCCGGGCCGCGACCCGTCCTCCCGTCCGCGCGTGGTCGCCGCGCACGCCCACCCACACCATCCGTGGCTCGAGGCCGGCGAGGTCGACGACCTGCACGACGTGCTCGACCTCGACCTGGCGCAGCTGCGCGCGGGACGCGGCGTCGGCCTGCCCCGAGTCGGTGGCTCGCTGTTCTGCGTGTGCACCCACGGCCGCCACGACGCCTGCTGTGCCGAGCGCGGCCGGCCGGTGGCGGCGGCGCTCGCGCTCGCCCGCCCCGACGACTCGTGGGAGGTCTCGCACATCGGTGGCGACCGGTTCGCCGGCAACATGCTCGTGCTGCCGCACGGTCACTACTACGGGCGTCTCACGCCCGAGGCCGCCGTCGAGGTCGCCGCCGCGCATGACGACGGCCACCTCGCCCTCGATCACCTCCGCGGCCGCTCCGGGCTGCCGATGCCGGTGCAACAGGCTGAGATCGCGCTGCGCCGCGAGCTGGCCGAGACCCGCCTCGACGCGCTGCGGTTGACCCACCGCTCCGCCACCGGGGACACCACCACCGCCACGTTCGCGCACGCCGCCACCGGCACGGCGTACGACGTCGTGGTGCGGACCGTCGCCGGCGGCGGCGGCGAGCACCAGCTCACCTGCCGGGCCACCCGGGCGAACCCCGTGCCGCGGCACGAGCTGGTCGAGATCATCCGTCGGTCGGGGGAGGAGGATCAGTCCTCGTAGGCCGGCTGGTGCCGCGGCCGGAGGCTGACCAGCACCTCACCAGGAGCGAACCCTGCTCGGATCTCCAGGCACAGCGTCACCCCAGCTGAGGTGCGGGTGTGCTCGCAGAAGGTCTCCTTCGGCTGGGCCTGCCACCCGTGGCTCTCGGCGAGCGTGGCGAGACCGGCGAGCTTCTCCCGCCGGGAGCTGCCGTCGGTGATCCGCCAGACGCGGTCGACCCGGGCCGAGGTGCCCTTCCAGTCCTCGTCGGCGGATCGGTCCCAGACCACCTCGAGGCCGGGCAGGTCCTCGGTGGCCATCGGGTCGTCCTGGAGCAGCTGGTAGGTGTCGGTCGGTCCACCACCGACAACGACGTTCACCCCGAAGAGCGTGCCTGCCGTGAGCGTCACGCCGCTCACGACGGCCATCGCGGTGCGCCGTCCGCGTTCGGGAAGCAGCAACTGGCGGCCACGGGTGCTCCGCGCTCGGCAGACCGCGCTGATGCCGACACCGGCCGCCAGCAGTGCGTTGCCCGGGCCGTCCGTCACCGTCGTCGCCCCCACCGTGATGCCGAGCAGAGTGGCCGGGGCCCACCACACCACGAGCCGGCCACCCAGCCAGCTGCACACGGCGGACGTCGCGAGACCGGCCGCCGCCCCGCCGGCCATCAAGGCGGGATAGCCCTCCTCCGCCAGCGACGGCACGTCGTGATCGGCCGCGACGAACGCGAGCACGAAGACGGTGATGCTGCCCGTCCACCCCAGCAGCAGCCAGGCTGCGACGCCCTCCGCCAAGCCCCAGGCGCGCACCTTCGGCGGCATCGGCTCGAGGCGCATCGTCCGCGTCGTCACGGTTCGCATCAGTCCCCCCTGCGGCGGCACCTCGGGCGGATGGCCGTTCCGCAACGCCCATCCTGCGGAATCCGCGCCGCGGTCGCCTGAGTATTCGTACTCGATCCGTCGGCGGGGCGACGCGGTGATGCCGCTTCACGGGACCGGCACACCCGGGGCCGCGTCTCGTGGGTCCGACCGCCACTGCCGTCCCCTGCTGCCCGGGTGTGCCGGCGTCTGGGGTCAGCCCGCCTGGAGCGACCAGTGCCAGCTGGCCAGCGTGTCGCCGTCGCCGTTCATGGGCACGTACTCGGTCATCCCGTCGAGCCCGCCGGTCGGCCACTCCACCAGGACCACGTCGTCGACCTCGGCGGCGTTGGTGTTGAGCGGGTACCAGTCCTCCTCCTCGGTGCCGGTGAGCGGGCAGCCCTTGGTCACCTCGACCATCGCCGGCGATACTCGCCACATCTGCAGGCTGTACGTCGGCTCGTCGAGGAAGCTGAACACGGTCAGTTCCGAGGTGCCGGTGATGCTGGCCGAGCCCTCGTAGGTGCAGCCACCTTCGGTGGTGCCCGCGAGCTCCCAGGTGAAGGTCACGGGGCCCTTCCACAGGAAGTCCTCCTGGAGGACGTCCATCGACACCGAGGCGCTCCAGGTCTCGACCAGGCCGTTGCCGTGGTCGAGGGTGCCCTCGGCGGTGCCGCTCCAGGCTCCCTCGGCGGCCCGGCAGTTGTGCTTGTCCTCGACGTCCTGCTTGCAGATGTCGGGGTCGTCGGGGCTGGGCTGGTCCGTGCCGAGCGGGCCGCCGTCGCACAGGTCCTGACCTGCGCCTCCGGCGCAGACGTCCTTGCCCTCCTCGCCGTAGAGCCGGTCGTCCCCTCTAGCGCCGAGGAGGTTGTCGTCGCCGGCGCCGCCGTAGAGCTCGTCGGCCTCGGGGCTGCCTTCGACGGTGTCGTCTCCGTCGCCGCCGCGGCCCAGGTAGCCGAACCGGCTGCCCCACAGGGAGTCGTTGCCGGCATCACCGCGCAGCACGACCAGCCGGTTGTCGGAGGTGAGATCGTCGTCGCCGGCCCCACCCTCGCCGACCGCGCCGACGGACAGGGCGGCGACGTCGTCGTCCCCGTCCTCGCCGTAGGCCCGGTCGGCTCCCGCGGCGCTCTCGCCGGCACCGGTGTGCACGTAGTCGTCGCCGGCACCGCCGTGCAGCTCGTCGGTGCCCTCGTCGCCGTAGACCTTGTCGCTGCCGCCGTCGCCCCAGAGACGGTCGTCCTCGGCGCTTCCTTGGAGCACGTCGTTGCCGTCACCGCCGTACGCCGATCCGAACCGCTGCAGTGTGAGCCGGTCCCGGCCGGCCTCTCCGAGTAGGTTCACCCCGGCCTGGTCGGCGGTGATCTTGTCGTTCCCGGCGCCGCCCCAGCCGTAGCCGAGGGCACCGTCGCCGAGGTCGATGGTGTCGTCGCCCTCACCACCCTCGACCAGGTCGGTGCCGTCACCGGTGCTGATCGTGTCGTTGCCGGGGCCGCCGTCGACGGGCCGGGAGGAGGTGCCGTCGGACCCCGGCCCGGTGCGGATGGTGTCGTCGCCGGCGTCGCCCTCCACCCAGGCCGCCGGCTCGTCGCGCACGGTGATGCGGTCGTTCCCGGCGCCGCCGCGGATCTCGGCCTCGCCCACCAGGGCGGTGAGGGTGTCGTTGCCGCCACCGCCCTCGAGGAAGTCGCCGCGGCCGCCGCCGGCGAGCACGTCACGGCCCGGCCCGCCGATGAGCAAGGTGCCGTCGTCCTCGGAGCTGATCGTGTCGTTGCCGGGACCGCCGTTGCCCTCGTCGTTGCCTCCGTCGCCGGTCCGGATCCGGTCGTCACCGGCCTCGCCCAGGATCACGTCGCGGCCGGAGCCGCCGTCGAGCACGTCGTTGCCGCCACCGCCGCAGATGGTGTCGTCGCCGCCGCCGGACGACACCCGGTCGGCGCCTGCGCCCACCCAGATGACGTCGCGGTCGCTGGTGCCGCGCAGCACGTCGGCCTTGTTCGTGCCGACGATCGTGGCCCGCTCACCGAGACAGGTCGGCGCGGCCGCGTCGGCCGGCAGGGTCGGGGCCAGACCGCCGGCCAGGGCGGTGGCGAGCGCAATGCCGGCGAACCGGCGTCGGGCCCGGAGGGCGAGGAGGGTCATGGGTGCTGTCTCCGTGCGGGGTGGCGCGGGGTCGCCGCGCGGCGGAAGCTCTGGGGATGTGCTGGGGATCTCTGGAGGCATCCCACTGCTGCCGCCGCCTGCGGACCACCGAGTTGGCGGGTGGGCGCCGCCGGTGAAAGAACCCCGCGGTGCCACCCCACCCGGTGCGTCGAGGGGCTGGCCGACCGCCCGACGTACTCCTAGTATGTGACGATGGCCACGGTGGAGCAGGACGTCGACGACCTGACCGATGCCCGCTTCCGGCGGATGAGCGGCCTGGGCGGTGGGCTGCCACCGGTCGACCGGACCGGGCTGCCGCCGGGTCCGCGGTGGCCGGTGCTGGTGCAGAGTGCCGCCCTGCTGCGCTTCCGGCACTGGTTCCATCCGTGGCTGCGCCGGCGCTACGGCGACACCTACACCGTCCGGCTGATCCCGCAGGGACGGCCGCTGGTGTTCTTCACCCGGCCCGAGCACGCCCGCGAGATCTTCGCCGGCGACCCCGAGGTCTTCCACGCCGGCAAGGGCAACGCGATCCTCGGGCCCATCATGGGCGAGCACTCCCTGCTGCTCCAGGACGGGGCGGAGCACAAGCGGGCGCGCAAGCTGCTGATGCCCGCCTTCAACGGCCACGCGCTGCGCGACTACCAGTCGCTGGTGACCGAGCTGGCCCGCGCCGACGTCGCGCGCTGGCCCACCGGCGAGCCGTTCCGTTCGTTGGACCGGATGAACGCGCTGACCCTCGAGGTGATCCTGCGCGTCGTGTTCGGCGTCACCGACGAGTCCCGGCTGGCGCAGCTGCGCCCACGGGTGAACCGCACCGTCGACATCGGCCCGGGCATCCTGCTCGGCTGGGGCTACCCGCGGCTGCAGCGGTTCGGCCCCTGGAAGGCCACGGTCGAGAACCAGCGCGAGCTGGACCGGTTGATCTACGCCGAGATCCGCGAGCGCCGCGCCGCCGGCGACCTGGCCGAGCGTCGCGACGTGCTCTCCCGGTTGATGCTCGAGCGCGGGGAGGACGGCGCCGACGCCCTCTCCGACACCGAGCTCCGCGACCAGCTGGTCACGCTGCTGCTGGCCGGTCACGAGACCACCGCCACCGCACTCTCGTGGACCCTCTACGAGGCCGGCCGTGACCCTGCCCTGCTGGCCCGTTGCCAGCGGGCCGCCGACGAGGGCGACGACGACTTCCTCGACGCCGTGCTCAAGGAGTCGATGCGGCTGCACCCGGTGATCCCGATGGTCGTCCGCACGCTGATGGCGCCGGTGACGATCGGCGGTGTGGACCTGCCCGCCGGTGCCACGGTGGGGCCTTCGATCCTGGTCGCCCACCAGCGCAGCGAGAACCACCCCGACCCCGAGGTCTTCCGTCCCGAGCGGTTCCTCGGGCAGAACCCCCCGGCCAACACCTGGATCCCGTTCGGCGGCGGCGTGCGGCGCTGCATCGGCGCCGGCTTCTCGCTGATGGAGGGCGTCGCGATCCTGCGCGAGGTGTTCGCCTCCTACGACGTGGAGACCGTCGGCGCCGACCGTCCCAAGGTCCGCAACATCACCTCGGTGCCGCGCCGCGGCGCGCCGGTGCGGATGCGCCCGCGGCGCTGAGACCGAGCGGTCAGCCGGCGGCCGGCTCCTCGGCGTGGCTGAGCGCTGCGGGCTCGGGCAGTAGACCAGGACCGGCACCGTGCCGGGGCCGGAATGCCTGCCGACCACCCGGGTGGCCGTTCGCTCCCAGGGTCAGCCGGCACGCTCGGCGGGGACCCCGGCCCCGGTGTCGCGGTCAGTGACCAGGCCGGAGACGTCGACGGTCGCGGCGACCGACTCGAAGACCTCGCACCAGTCGGGGTAGTCCTCGCGGGTGGAGGTGCCGGTCAGCGTGACCCCTGCCCTGCCGCGGCCGGTGCCGACCACCCACGACCACTGTTCGGAGACCAGGTCGGCGGTCGGCCCGCGGTGGGCGAACCGGTGGTAGAGCACCGGGTGGCCGTGCAGGTCGTACTCGTCGGCGTCTTCGAGCTCGAAGTCGGGCAACCGGGCGGCCAGCTCGCCGAGGGCGACGTCGCGCCAGGCCCGCAGCGGCGCGTCGACGGGGGTGCAGCGCAGCACCAGTTCGGGCCGGACCCCGCTGGGTGGCACCGCCGCCGTGCGGGCGCTGATCAGCACGCCGTGGTCGGGATCGCTGCGGCGCCTCCAGCTGCGCGGCAGCGTGATGCCGACGTCACCGGGCATGGCGCACCCCCTCGATGAGATCGAGGGGATCCGGGCAGCGGTCGATGGGCGACGCCGGCTCGGCGGCGGGCTGGGGGTCGACGGCGCCGGGTGGCACGGGGTCGATCAGGATGCCCAGCAGTCCCGGCGATCCGGTCACCGGAATCGCGGTCACCGTCGTGGTGACCGTCGCCGCCGAGACGTCGTCCGCCGGGCAGCCGGTCGGGGTGCCGTCGGGAGTCGTCGCCGGACCAGCCGTCGGGCCAGGCGCCAGCCCACCCGTCGGGCCCGACGAGACGACCGGTGGCGAGGCGGACTGCGGTGTGCCGGGGGTCGCGTCGGGGCCGTGGGGGCGGGGGCCGCCGGCCGCGTCGGCGGTCGGGTGACCGCCCGGGGGAGAGGAGGCAGCGGTGGCGGACAGCACCGCCTGCCAGGCCTGCTGCGCGTCGGTCTCGGCAGCTCGTGCCCGGCCTACCGTGGCCCGGACCAGCCGCCAGGCGTCCCAGTGGGCGGGCGGCTCCCCCGCGGTCGGACCGACCACGGCGTCGGGACCGACCACGAGCACAGGCAGCGCGGCCGACCGAGCACGCCGCATGGTGGCGTTCGCGGTCTCGAGACCGTCGGCGAGCGCGGTGAGGCCACGAGCCAGGGACTGGGCCCGGTCGCGAGCCCCGCCCGCGTTCGCAGCCAGGGCGTGGGCCCGGGCGCGGAAGGCGTCGCCGGCCTGCCCCCCGAACTCGTCGCCGGGCACTCGGACGGCGGCGCTGAGGATCGCGGCGATCGCATCGAGCCGCGCCGCGGTGTGGTGCAGCTCAGCAGCCGTCCGCCGGCAGTCGGCCGGGTCGCCGGAGACGACCGTGCTCAGCACCTGGCCGCCCGCACCGGCGCCCTCGGAGCTCGTGGCGCCGCCGGACCCGCCGTCGGTGGTCGCGGAGGCGGTGGCGGCCGGTTCACTGCCGAAGTCGAGGAGCCACCCTCCGATCGGCACCGGCCCCTCGGTCATCGGCTCGCTCCCGCCCGCACGCGGGTGAGGGCGGCGGCGACGGTGTCGTCGACGTCGCGCAGGAGCTCGACCACCCGGTCGAGCGTCTCGGACAGCGTCTGCACCTCGCCGGCGATGCCGTCGGTGCGTTCGTGCAGCCGGTCGAGGTGACGGGCGGTGGCCTCGCTCGTCGGGCCGGTGTCGGGCGGCTCGGGTGGGGGCTGCTCGCGCACGTCCTCGGCGGCGCTGGTCAGCCGGCGTCCGAGGCCTGCGAGTCGGACGGGAGCCAGCGCCAGCAGCGGCTCACCGGCACCGGTCGGCGCGGTGTGGCCCGAGGTGGGGGAGTCGGGTGACGGGAGGGTCGATCGGACGGCGGGGGCGAGGCGATCGGCAACGGTGAGTGTCATGCCAGCAGGTTCGCCCCGTCGGGCTGGTGGCGAAACCCGCCTCCGACGCGCCTGTGGACAACCGGCTGGAACCGGCGCCTGTGCAGGCCGGACCCAGGCCGAGCCCGACGGAGGATCGATCGAGCCCGGCCTCGGCCGGACTCACTCGAAGGCGGCCCGCACCTCGTCGTCGGTGAGGCCGTAGTCGGCCAGCGAGTAGCGGTGCGCGGGCCGGCGTCCGCCCTCCCGCGACTCCCGGTCGATCTGCTCGACCGCGGCCCGCGCGGCCGGCGTCCACTCGAGCCCGAACCGGTCGTAGATGCCCCCCACGGTGCCGACCGGGTCGGCGACGAACTCGCGGTAGTCGACGTCGACGAACTGCGCCTGGTCGTAGCGTGGCCGCGCCGCGCAGAAGCTCCGGTAGGAGCGGGACCACAGCTCGAGCTGGGTGCGTCCGATCAGCTCGCCGACGTACGACGTGCTGTGCCCGGCGGTCGTCTCGGCCGACAGGGAGCAGGACGAGGCGATGCAGACGACCGGGTCCCGGTGGGTGTGCACGATCAGCGCGTCAGGGTAGACGGCCATCAGCGCGTCGAGCGCGGTCATGTGCGAGGGGTTCTTCAACACCCACCGCCGCTCGGGGTCGTTGAGTCCGATCAGCTGCAGATTGGCCTTGTGGCGAGCGTAGGCGTCGGTCCAGTCCTGCTCGGCCAGCCAGGCGGTGTAGCGCGGCACGTAGGCCAGCGACTCGTACGAGTTCGACTTGCCGGTCTGCCGCAGCAGCCGCCAACACTCCTCGACCGTGGTCGCATCCATGTAGTGGATGCCCATGAACTCGGGACTCTCGACGTGATGCGCGGCGAACGCCTGCTGCATGGCCGCGAAGATCGGGTCGGACTCCCAGGTCTCGCGGGGCGGTCGCGGCTGCGGCAGCTGGGTGAGCCACATCTCGAGCCCCTGGTGGGCGGGGTCGGCGTGCAGCAGCCGGTGCAGCGCGGTGGTGCCGGTGCGGGGCAGGCCCATCACGAAGATCGGACGCTCGATCGGCACGTCGGCGTGCTGGGGGAACTCGGTGAACCGGGCCTGGGTGAGCAGCCGGCCGACCAGGGCGCTCTTGACCTCCGAGCGCTGGAAGTAGTTGCCGCGGCCGGTGAGGCCGGCCTCGGGACTGTTCAGGTCCTCGACCAGCAGCCGCAGCCCCTCCTCGTGCTCGGAGCCGCCGAAGTCGTCGAGGCCAGTGGTGCGAACCGCCGCCGCCGCGATGTCCTCGAAAGACCCGACGTCGGCGCGCTCGCGGGCCATCACGTTGTCGCTCATCGGCTCACCGTGCCGGGGGTCTCGGCAAGCTCGACCACCGGGCGGCTCACGAGTGGAACTCCCCGCAGTCGACGTTCAGGGTCTGACCGGTCATCGCGCTGGCGAGGTCGCTGGCGAGGAAGAGCACCACACGGGCGATCTCCTCGGGGGTCGCGAGCCGCTTGAGGTCGGTGGGCTCGGCCTTCTCCCGGTAGATGTCCTCGTGTGTCACCCCGGCCTCACTGGCCAGCCAGTCGAAGTAGCCCTTGTTGACGTCCTCGTAGATGTAGGACGGCGCCACGCTGTTGACCCGGATGCCGCGCGGGCCCAGCTCGGTGGCCAGCGACGACGAAAGGTGGGACAGCGCCCCCTTGGACAGCTTGTAGCCGGCGAACTCGGGTTGGGACTGGTAGAGCACGCAGGAGTTCAGCATCACGATCGAGCCGTGCGTCGCGGCGAGCGCGTCGGCGAACAGCGCCGAGAGCCGCAGCGGTGCGAACACGTTGGTCTCGTTCGCCGCCCGCAGCTGCTCGACGGTGAGGGTCGTGAGCGGGTCCATCGGCGGGATGCCGAAGGCGTTGTTGATCAGGCAGTCGACGCGGCCGAACTCCTCCATGGTCCGCTCGACCAGCCGGGCCCGGGCGTCCTCGTCGTTGATGTCGGTGGGTACGACGAGTGCGCGCCGTCCGTGGGCGCGCACCACCTCCGCCATCTTCTCGAGGCGACGCTCGGTGCGACTGACCAGCACCAGGTCGGCGCCCATCTTGGCCGCCTCCTCGCCGAGCGAGCGCCCGAGCCCGGGGCCGACTCCGGAGAGCACGACGACCTTGTCGGTGAGCAGGGGAAGGCCCTCGAGCGAGGACCCGGGGGTGGTGGAGACGGGGGTGCCGGTGGCGGTCAACTGATCATCCTTCGCGCAACGGAGCGCTGCCGGGCGGCGATCCGCGCGGCGTACTCCTCGGGGGTGAGGGGGGAGTGGTAGGGGAGGGCATCGGCGACCTCGGAGAACCTGACCTTCTCGATGGTCGGCCCGTCGTCGGGCCCCAGGTCGCGTTCCAGGCGCTGCCAGCGCAGCATCATCGGGCCGGTCCGGTGGCCGGTGGTCTCCAGCCAGTTCGCGATGCCCGGGTCCTGCTCGCTGATCACGAAGCGCATCCGGCCGTCGGGGTCGGTGACCGCCTGGGCCTTGGTCAGCGAGGTCTGGTGGGTCTCGTAGTCGGTGGAGGCGTACCAGTCCGACCCGATCTGGATCGCCTGGTAGGCGCAGTCGCCGCACTCGGGCACGGTGACGACGAGCGCCTCGTCGTGGTCGAGCTCGTAGTGGCCGATCGAGGAGCGCTGGGACTCCAGCCCCCCTGGGGTGGACTTCGGCGAGGTGAGCGTGTTGACCGGCTCCTGGTACTGGAAGAAGTGGGGGAAGGCGAACCAGGTCTGGATGGAGCCGACCAGCGACCGCGCGGCCACGTCGTACTGCTTGGCCAGCCGGTCCCGGGTGAGCGGCGCGGAGGGCCTGCCGAGGGTGTCGGGGCGCTCGATCCACAGGGTGCCGCGCTCCTCGGTGTCCCAGTCGCAGAACACCTCGCGCACGATCAGCGTCTTGGCGCCCGGTTCGGCGACGTAGGTGAACTCGAAGCTGCCGTCGTCGGCGATGTCGAGCTCGCGGTCGTCGAAGGCCATCAGCGAGGTCGCCGCCGAGTCGGCGGAGTAGGCGCCGCCCATGGCCTGGAAGGAGAGGTCGGCGGACGTGCCGCGGCGGCCGCGGACGACGTACTCGACGCCCTCGCGGACGTAGGCGTGGAAGTAGATCGCGTCGGGGTTGTCCAGGCCCTGGCGGGAGAACTGGTGGGTGGGGTTGATGAACAGCGGCCGGTCGAGGTCGTAGTCGAACGCGGTCTGCATCGCCATCCGGATGCGTCCGGCCAGGTAGGCGTAGCCCTCGAGGAGATCCTGCTCGGTGCGGATGAACGGCGCGTTCGCGATCAGCTCCTCAGCCTCGGCGATGGCGTCCTGGAGCGGCTGGGTGAGCCCGAGGCTCCGCGTCGCGGCCGCGGTCTCGGCAACCTCGGCCGCTCCGTCGCCGTCGGTGCGGCCGCGCGCTTCGCTCACTCGGCTCACGGGTTCACCTTCGCGATCACGGTCTCGGCGAACCGCTCGAGATGCTCGACCTTCTTCGCCAGCGGCTCGGTGTCGGGCCCGACGATGTAGGGCACCCGGAAGCCGACGATGCAGTCGGTCACGCCCTTGTCCTCGAGCCGCTTGACGCCGTCGGGGGTGTAGGCGTCGAACGAGATCGCGTGCACCTCGAAGTCATCGCCGTCACGACCCTCCTCGCGGCGGATCTCCGCCAGCCGGGTGAGCAGCCGGTCCAGCTCCTCCCCGTCGCCGCCGGCGTGCATCCAGCCGTCCCCCAGGCGTACGGCGCGGCGCAGGGCGGCATCGGAGTGGCCGCCGACCAGCAGCGGGATGGGCTGGGTCGGCGCCGGGCTCTGCTTGAGCGGCGGGAAGGAGTAGAACTCCCCGTCGTAGCCGAAGTAGTCACCGCTGGTGAGCCCGCGGAGGATCTCCATGCACTCGTCCATCCGCTTGCCGCGCCGGGCCCACGGCACGCCCATCGCGGTGAAGTCCTCCGGCCACGGTGAGAGCCCCACCCCGAGACCGAGCCGGTTGCCGGAGAGGAACGCGATCGAGGAGGCCTGCTTGGCGACGAGCACCGGCGGTCGCACCGGCAGCTTGAGCACGAACGGCGTGAGCCGGAGTGTGGTGGTCACCGCGAACAGGTGCGCGCAGAGCACCATCGTCTCGATGAACTCCTTGCCATCGAGGAACTCGCGGTCGCCGGTGTCGGTGTAGGGGTAGGTCGAGTCGGACTCGCGCGGATAGATCAGGCTGTCCGCGACGGTCATGCTCGTGTAGCCGGCGGACTCCGCCGCCTGGGCGAGCGGGGCGTAGTACTCCGCCTGGGTCATGGCCTCGGCGTAGGTGAATCGCATGCCGGCACACTAGAACGTGTTTCACTTCTCTGCCAGAGTGCTCCCGTGCAGACCGACTCGAACGCCTCCGTGACCATCCCCGCGCCGATCCTCGCCCGGCTCGAGATCACCGACGTGCTCACCCGCTACACGCGGGCCATCGACACCGGTGAGTGGGACCTGCTCGACCAGGTGTTCACCCCCGACGCCGAGATCGACTACACCGAGACCGGAGGCATCGCCGACCGGTTCGAGGTGGTCAAGGCGTGGCTCGGCGAGAACCTGCCGATCTTCCCGCAGCGCCAGCACCTGCTGGGGCAGGTCTCCGTCGAGCTGTCCGAGACCGGCGAGGAGGCGCAGGTCGCGGCGTACTTCTACAACCCGATGGTGCTGCCCACCGGCGACGGACGGGGCATGGTCGTGGAGTTCGGCGGCATCTACCACCACGCGATGGTGCGCACGCCCGCAGGCTGGCGCAGCCGTCGCCTGCACGAGCAGCTGGTCTGGAAGCGGGGGCTCTGAGCGATGCCGCTGCCCGCCGAGAAGCCCGCGCAGCTGGACTCGCCGTGGGTCGCGAAGCTCATCAAGTGGGGCGCACGGGCGCAGGTGTGGGCGTTCCGGCGCACCAACGGCCGGATCGGGAGTCGCTGGCGGATCGGTGCCGGCTTCCGCAAGCCGGTGCCGACGCTGCTGCTCGACCACGTCGGCCGCAAGTCCGGCCGCCCGTTCACGACGCCGCTGCTCTATCTCGCCGACGGCGAGCGGCTGGTGATCGTGGCCTCCCAGGGTGGGCTGCCGAAGAACCCGCAGTGGTACGCCAATCTGCTGGCGCAGCCCGACGTCAGCGTGCAGCTGCGCGGCGAGGGCGTACGCCGGGTGCGGGCGCGCACCGCCGGCCCCGAGGAGCGGGCAGAGCTGTGGCCACGCCTGGTCGACCTCTATGCCGACTTCGAGAACTACCGCTCCTGGACCGACCGCGAGATCCCCGTCGTCGTCCTCGATCCTCGCTGAATCCCGTCCCGCTGGTCCCCCGGGCCGACGCTCCCGGCTTGGCCGGACTTGCCCCGGTCGCGGAGAATGGGCGCGGTCCCGGAACCGCCGGGCATCCAGGGGGCAGGAGCAGCGCATGGACACTGGCGAGAAGCGCCCGGTCCTGACCGGGCTGGTCGCCCTGGTCGCTGTGGCCATGGCGGTCGGCCTGGTGCTGGGTGGTGCGGCGCTGGCCGCCACGCGGGTGCTGGGGCTCGGCGACGGCGACGAGACCGGGCGCACCACCTCCGAGCAGTCGCTCTATCTGCCCAAGCCCACCGACACCGGTTCGGCGACCGGGCCGCTGATCACCCTGCCCGCCCAGCCGGGCGACTCCTCGAGCGGCTCGTCGGCGCCGGACGAGCCCACCGAGACCAAGTCGCCCAAGAAGCAGATCTCGCTCTCGGCCGGCCAGACATCGGTGAGCCCGATGGGACGCATCGACCTGACCGGTGTCTATCCCCAAGGTGAGGGCGCCGTGGTGCAGGTGCAGATCTTCGAGGGTGGCTGGACCGACTTCGCCGGCGTCGACGCCGTGGTCACCAACGAGACCTTCAGCACCTGGATCCAGACCGGTCGGGCCGGCGAGCAGCGGTTCCGGGTCATCGACACCGAGACCGGCCAGACGTCGAACCAGGTCAAGGTGACCATCGGCTGACCGGCTGACCGGCTGACCGGCTGACCGGCTGACCGGCTGACCGGCTGACCGGCTCAGGGGATCCAGTCGAAGGTGTCCGGGTCGGGCCCGGTGCGGCCGTCCTCGCCGCGGTCCAGCGCGGCGATCGCGGCGACCTCGTCGGCCGAGAGCGAGAAGTCGAAGATCTCGAAGTTCTCCTGCATCCGCTCGCGGTGCATCGACTTGGGGAAGACGATGTCGCCACGCTCGACGTGCCAGCGCAGGGTCACCTGCGAGGGGGTCTTGCCGTGCTCGGCGGCGATCTTGGTGATCACCGGGTCCTCCAGCACCCGGCCCTGCGCGATCGGCGACCAGGCCTCCACCTCCACGCCGTGCCGGATCGACGCCGCGCGGGCCTCCTCGTTGGTGAAGTAGGGGTGCACCTCGATCTGGTTCACCACCGGCACGATGCCGGTCTCCTCCACGATCCGATCGAGGTGGGCCGGCTGGAAGTTCGAGACGCCGACCGAGGTCGCTCGCCCGTCGGCCACGAACTCGGCCAGCGTCTGCCAGGTGGAGACGTAGTCGCCGTCGTAGCGGGTCGGCAGCGGCCAGTGGATGAGGAACAGGTCGATCCGGTCGAGCCCGAGGGCGGTGAGCGTCTCGTCGAAGGCGCGCCGCGCGTCGTCGGGGCGGTGGAAACCGTTGTTGAGCTTGCTCGTGACGTAGACCTCGTCGCGCGGCAGGCCGGCGGCGGCGATCGCCTCGCCCACGCCCCGCTCGTTGCCGTACATCTGGGCGGTGTCGATGTGGCGGTAGCCCACCTCCAGGGCGGCGGCCACGGTCGCGGCCGTCTCGGCCGGCGGCACCTGGTAGACACCGAAGCCGAGCTGGGGGATGGACGTCTCGTCGTGGAGCGTGATGGTCGGAACGGTCATACCTGAGACAAGACCACGGGGACCCAAAGCGATTCCCCGGCGCGTGCCGGTGTGCGCAGCAGCACGTCGCCTGGTTCACCTGCGGGGCGGAACAATCCGCCGGCCGCTTCCGTTGAGCCCTGTGAGCGAACTTGAGTTGAACCCACTCAACTTCTTTGTCACACTCGCTGGGAGCGGCGCGCTGCGCTTGCAACCCAGGACTGATCACCGGAGGTAACACACCATGGCTCGTGCGGTCGGCATCGACCTCGGGACGACGAACAGCTGCGTCTCGGTTCTCGAAGGTGGCGAACCCACCGTCATCGCCAACGCCGAGGGCGCGCGCACCACGCCGTCGGTCGTGGCGTTCTCCAAGAACGGCGAGGTGCTGGTCGGCGAGGTCGCCAAGCGCCAGGCCGTCACCAACGTCGACCGGACCATCCGCTCGGTCAAGCGCCACATGGGCACCGACTGGAAGACCCAGGTCGACGACAAGTCGTTCACGCCCCAGCAGATCAGCGCCTTCGTGCTGCAGAAGCTCAAGCGCGACGCCGAGGCCTACCTCGGCGAGCCGGTCACCGACGCGGTGATCACGGTCCCGGCCTACTTCTCCGACGCCCAGCGCCAGGCCACCAAGGAGGCCGGTGAGATCGCCGGCCTCAACGTGCAGCGCATCGTCAACGAGCCCACCGCCGCGGCGCTGGCCTACGGCCTCGACAAGGGTGACGACCAGCTGATCCTGGTCTTCGACCTCGGCGGCGGCACCTTCGACGTGTCCCTGCTCGAGATCGGCGAGGGCGTCGTCGAGGTCAAGGCGACCTCGGGCGACAACCACCTCGGTGGTGACGACTGGGACGCCCGCGTCGTGGAGTGGATGGTCAAGAAGTTCAAGGACGGCAACGGCGTCGACCTCGGCGGCGACAAGATTGCCAAGCAGCGCCTCCAGGAGGCCGCCGAGAAGGCCAAGATCGAGCTGTCCTCCTCGAGCGAGACCACGATCCACCTGCCCTACATCACCCACGGCGAGTCCGGCCCGC
Organism: Nocardioides ferulae; assembly: GCF_003660455.1. Classification (GTDB taxonomy): domain Bacteria; phylum Actinomycetota; class Actinomycetes; order Propionibacteriales; family Nocardioidaceae; genus Nocardioides; species Nocardioides ferulae. The sequence goes on from NZ_QZVR01000006.1 coordinate 20,516, forward strand.
TGCACTTCGAGGAGCGGCTGACCCGCAGCGAGTTCCAGAAGCTCACCGCCGACCTGCTCGAGCGCACCAAGGCCCCGTTCCAGCAGGTGCTCAAGGACGCCGGCGTCGCGGTCAAGGACATCGACCACGTGGTCCTGGTGGGCGGCTCCACCCGGATGCCCGCGGTCACCGACGTGGTCAAGGACCTGCTCGGCGGCAAGGAGCCCAACAAGGGCGTCAACCCCGACGAGGTGGTCGCGCTCGGCGCCGCGCTGCAGGCGGGCGTGCTCAAGGGCGAGGTCAAGGACGTCCTGCTCCTCGACGTCACCCCGCTCTCGCTCGGCATCGAGACCAAGGGCGGCGTGATGACCACGCTGATCGAGCGCAACACCACGATCCCCACCAAGCGCTCGGAGATCTTCACCACCGCCGACGACAACCAGCCGTCGGTCGAGATCAAGGTCGCCCAGGGTGAGCGTCCGATGTGGGCCGCCAACCAGCCGCTGGGCAACTTCGAGCTGACCGGCCTGCCGCCGGCGCCGCGCGGCGTGCCGAAGATCGAGGTCACCTTCGACATCGACGCCAACGGCATCGTCCACGTCTCCGCCAAGGACCAGGCTTCCGGCCGCGAGCAGTCGATGACGATCTCCGGCGGCTCCGCGCTGAGCAAGGACGAGATCGACCGGATGGTCCGCGACGCCGAGCAGTACGCCGAGGAGGACGCCCGCCGCCGGCAGGCCATCGAGACCCGCAACCAGGCCGACTCGCTGGTCTACACGACCGAGAAGTTCCTCACCGACAACACCGACAAGATCCCCGAGGACGTCAGGACCGAGGTGCAGGCCGACCTCGACGCGCTCAAGGCGACGCTCGAGAAGGACGACGCGACCGCCGAGGAGATGCAGGCCGGCATCACCAAGCTGGGCGAGTCGAGCCAGAAGATGGGGGCCGCGATGTACGCAGCGGCCGAGGCCGAGAGCGCCGCGGCCGGCGGCACCACCGGAGCCACCGGTGAGGCCGACGACGACGTCGTCGACGCCGAGATCGTCGACGAGGCCACCGACACCGGGGACGACGCCAAGTGACCGACGGCGAGCGACCCGACGATCAGGCCACGGGGCCGGCCGACCAGCCGGCCCCGGCGGCCGGCGCCGCCGGACCGCCGACCGGGACCGACGCGGGCTCGGCCGGCACCGCGGGCGAGGAGGTGCCGATCGCGCCACAGGACGCGCCGGGTGAGCCGACGCCTGATGCCGGCGACGAGGGCGAGGTCGAGGTCGAGGACGACCTGGCGCGGGCCAACCGCGACCTGGTCGAGCTCACCGGCGACCTGCAGCGGCTGCAGGCCGAGTTCCTCAACTACAAGCGCCGGGTCGAGCGCGACCGCGAGCTGTTGCGCGAGAACGCCACCTATGCGGTGCTGGTCCCGATCATCGAGGTGCTCGACACGATCGACCGGGCCCGTGAGCACGAGCCGCTCGAGGGCGGCTTCAAGGCGGTCGCCGAGCAGCTCGAGAAGGTCGTCGCCGGCCTGGGCCTGGTGAAGTTCGGGGCGGTGGGCGATGCCTTCGACCCGAATCTGCACGACGCGCTCTCGCACATCGGCACCGACCCCGAGGTCGAGGTGACCACGTGCAAGGTCGTGGCGAAGGCCGGCTACCGCATCGGCGAGCGCGTGGTCCGCGCCGCGCAGGTGCTGGTCGTCGACCCCGAGACCGCTTGAGCCAGACCCTGAGAGACACCCGCACAGACACGAGGAAGGGGGTGCGCGCGTGAGCGCCGACAACGGGTTCCGGGCCGACTGGGCCCAGAAGGACTTCTACGCCGAGCTCGGCGTGAAGAAGGACGCGACGGCCGACGAGATCAAGAAGGCCTACCGCAAGCTCGCGCGCGCCCACCACCCCGACTCCAACCCCGGCGACACCGGCAAGCACGACAAGTTCAAGCGGGTGGCCGAGGCCTACGACGTCGTGGGCGACCCCGAGAAGCGCAAGAAGTACGACGAGATGCGCTCGCTCTACGGCTCGGGCGGCTTCCGCGGCGGGTTCCCGGGCGGCCAGGGCGGCGGCGGGGGGTTCGACCTCAACGACCTGCTGCGCGACCGTGCGGCGGGCGGTGCCGGCGGCGGGTTCGGCGACATGTTCGGCGACCTGTTCGGCGGTTTCGGCGGCCGGTCCCGTGCCGGGCGCAGCCGTCCCCAGAAGGGTGCCGACGTCGAGTCGAGCGCGACGATCAAGTTCACCGACGCCCTCGAGGGCGTCACGATCTCGCTGCGGCTGACCTCCGACGCGGCCTGCCCCGGCTGCTCCGGCACCGGCGGCAAGCCCGGCACCAAGCCCCACATCTGTGCCGAGTGCGAGGGCAACGGCTTCGTCGTGGCCTCCGTCGGCGGCGCCTTCACGATGAACGAGCCGTGCCCGGCCTGCGGCGGCCGGCAGCTGGTCTACGACGAGCCGTGCCCCACCTGTCAGGGCAGCGGCCGGGGCACCTCCGCTCGCACGATCTCGGCCCGCATCCCCGCAGGCGTCAAGGACGGTCAGCGCATCCGGCTGCGGGGCAAGGGCGCCCCGGGCGAGCACGGCGGCCCGGCCGGCGACCTGTTCGTCACCGTGAAGGTGACCCCGCACCGCATCTTCGGCCGCAAGGGCGACAACCTCACCATCGAGGTGCCGATCTCCTTCGACGAGGCGGCGCTCGGGGCGGAGATCAAGATCCCGACCATCGACGGGGCCCCGGTGACCCTGCGGGTCCCCGCGGGCACTCCCAACGGCCGCACCTTCCGGGTGCGCGGCAAGGGCGCCCGGCGTGCCGACGGCACGGTCGGCGACCTGCTCGCCACCGTGACCGTGCACGTGCCCGCGGTGCTCGACGCGGCCGCCCGGCAGGCGGTCGAGGCCTATCGCGAGGCCACGGCCGACAAGCCGCTGCGGGCGGGGCTGTTCGAAAGGACGCCGTGATGCCACAGCAGCCCGGCGGTCCCCGGCGGCAGGCCCAGCAGGCCCGCGAGCGTGCCGCGTTCGCGCCGCCACCGCCCGACGCTGCCGTGTTCGTGATCAGCGTGGCGGCCGAGCTGACCGGCCTGCACCCGCAGACGCTCCGCACCTACGAGCGGCTCGGGCTGATCACCCCGGGGCGCACCGTCGGCGGCGGGCGCCGCTACTCCTACCGCGACATCGAGCGGCTGCGCGAGATCTCCGAGCTGACCGCGGCCGGCATCGGCATCGAGGGGGTACGCCGCATCCTCGAGCTCGAGAACCAGGTCACCGCCCTGCAGGCGCGCACCGAGGAGCTCCTCGCCGAGCTCGACGCCACCCGCGACGCGTTGCGGCAGGCGCTGGCCGGTCGCGGTCCCGACACCCGGCGGCTCGGGCCCAACAAGCTGCCGGTGCTGGCCCGGCAGGAGCCCGGTCAGGCGATCGTGGTCTGGCGCCGCGGCCACTGACGCGAACGCGGTCGGCGCGGCCTCGCCGCGACGTGGTCCCGGGCATCCCCCACCGGGTTCAGTCGAAGAGGCCACCGATCCCGTCGACGACGCTGCCCACCCCGTCGGCGATCGCGCCACCGGTGTCGGCCAGGGCGTCGACGCCGGCGTCCCACGCGGCACCGACATCGGGCCCGTTCTCGAAGAGCGAGTCGATCGCGCCGTCGGAGAAGATCGCCACACCGGCACCGACGACGGTGCCGACGGCAGCGCCGACCGCGGTGCCCGCGACCGGCACCACCGACCCCACGGCCGCGCCGATGCCGGCGCCCGCGGCCGCGCCCGCAAGAAACGAGCCGCCCTGCGACACCGCGATCTGCACGTCGCTCTCGCCCTCCTGGTAGTCGTTGTAGATGCCCAGACCGAGACCGATCGGGCCGAGCAGCTTGCCTGCGCGGCCGAGGTACTTGGGCAGCTTGGCGTCGTCGAGCGCCCGTGAGCGGTCGAGCAGGTCCTGCGCCTCGTCGATCTTGCCCTGGATCGCCAGACGGTCCGCCTCGAGCCTGGCCTCGTCGAGGGTCCGGAAGAAGAACCACTTGCGCTTCACGTAGCGCTCGGGATGGGCCTGCAGGTCGTCGATCGCCCGCTGGGCCTCGTCGAGCAGGTCACCGGCGCGACCCCTCAGCTTGGACTGGTTCATGGCCAGGCCGGCGGCCGCCGCGGCGGCGGCGCCGTCGCCCAGGATCTCGCCCATCGTGACCAGCCACGCGGCGTGCTCGCCCACGCTGTAGCGATCCTGTAGCTGCCGGCAGGCGGTGGCGTAGGCGCGGTCGACCCGGGCCGCCTCGCGCGAGGCCCGGTTGTAGGCGCGCACCAGCTCCTGGTGGGCGTTGTAGGCCGCCACTCGCTGGTTGTGAGCCTCGACCTCGGACTCGGTGCCGACGAAGTGATCCGGGGGCCGGGAAGGGCCGGCCCCCGGGTCCTGGATCACGAAGCCGGACACGGTCAGCCCGGCACCGCGAGCGTCGGCACGCACGGCGCGCATGTCCTCCTGGCAGCTGCGCAGCTTCTCGGCGAACTCGTCGAGGTCGGTGGCCATCTTCTTGGCCGCCTCCTCGAGGTCCTCGGTCGCGTCACGGCCACGACCCATCGTGGTCGAGAACTGGGAGCCGCCGGAGCCGTCCCAGGACGCCGTGGCGTCCCTGCGGGACTGGTTGAACGCGTCCGAGGCGTCGCCGAGCTCCTTGGCCAGCGAGTCGCGCAGCCAGTCGGCAGCGCCCTCGATGGAGGTCGGCTGGCCGCTGATCTCGGTGTCGATGCTCACCCCTCCATCGCCTCCCGGATCTCGCTCAGGCCGGCGTCGGCATCCGCATCGGCCTGCTGGTAGTAGCGACGACACAAGCGCACCAGCGCCGCGGAGGCGGTCAACGACTCGGAGACGTTGGCGGCGCTGTCGGTGACCTGGGCCAGCATCACGTTGATGACCGCCGTCATCGGGCCGGCGTCGACCCCGCCGGGCACGCTCCCGGCCAGTCCGTCGAGCCCGTCGGCGGCCAGGTCGAGCTCGCCGGCGATGTCGGAGAGCACCGCCAGGTCGACGTACAGCTCGCTCACAGCGCCGCTCCTGGGTGGTCGCGCAGCCCGGGGTCGACGTCGACGAAGAGCAGGTCGTAGGGGGTCGCGTCGTGGATGCGCTGGAGGGCCGAGCCGTCGCACAGCACCCACCGGCTCTCCGGCAGGTAGTGGTCGTGCAGCCGGTCCAGGGCGGAGTAGGCGTAGAGCGCCGTGCGTCCGTCGGTGACCCGGTGCAGGACGATGCGCCGGTCGGCGGCGTCGGGCTCGTCAGTGGTCGGGACGTACACGACGGGGGGCAGGGCTCGGCCGTCGACGGTCGTCCGGCCGGGGCCGTCGGGCTCGTGGGTCGGCGTGGTCACGCCAGGGAGTGTCACCCTCTGCCGCGTCGCCAAACCTCTGGCTTTCCCGCATCACCGTCGGCCTGTGTGCCGGCCGCGGCCGACCGTCGGGCCGATGCCCAGCTCGTCGGCGAGCCAGGGCGCCAGGTCGCTGGCGGCGTGCCCCATCAGGGCGCACCCGACGAGCATTCGCCCGTCGGGGCTGCCCGCCCGGCGCGAGCGCCAGGGAGCCGGGACCAGCTGCCGGTCGATCGGTCCGTCGACCTCGATGACGAGGGTGTCGGCGCCGGGCGCGGTGGAGGCGCGCACTCGGGTCACTGCCTCGCGCGACACGCGCTCCCGGCCCCACGCGGCGTCGTGGACGATCTCGGTCGCGCTCAGCCACACCGCCTCACGGTGACGACGCCCGGCCGCGGTGAGGATGACGCGGCCCAAGAGCCACGTTCCGGCCGCGATCACCGGCAGGGTGAGCAGCAGCAGCTCGGTGCCGCGGGTGCCGGCCCACCCGACGACGGTGCCGGCGAGCAGGACCAGGCCGGTGTCCAGCGAGATCGTGTGCCACCAGTCGCCGGGCCACGAGCGCACGACCAGGGCCGGCTCGCCGTCGAGCCGGTCGCGGCGCAGGCCCGGCAGTCGACGGGTCAAGGCGATCGACACCGCCAGGGCCACCGTGATCAGCACCCCGAAGGCGGTGTAGGCGATGAGCACCCGGAGCATCACGACGTCGCGCCCGACGAGGTAGGCGCCGGCGATGAGCCCGACGCCGAGCAGCGCGAGCAGCAGGTTGCCGAGCACGTCGCCGACCTTCGCGCGCCAGGACCACCGGCGAGGCGGGGGCAGGGACGAGTGTGGGGACACCTCCCCAGTGTCACCCGGGTGGAGCGAGGCGAAACCACCCGGGTGCACCTCTGCCGGGGGCCTCCGCCATGGCCTAGAGTTGAGTGGAATGAACTCAACTTCTTGCACGTTTGCAGAAGCAGGGGCCACAGTGGTCCTCGCCGCACCAGGAGGAGCCCAGTGAGCACGTTCGGAGCCGACAAGTTCACCACCCGAAGCAGGGAGGCCATCGAGGCCGCCCAGGTCTCGGCGACCAGCGCCGGCAACACCACCACCGAGCCGATCCACCTGCTCGTCGCGCTGCTGCTCCAGGAGGAGGGCACCCCGGCGACCCTGGTCACCAAGGCCGGTGCCGACGCGCCCGGCCTGGTGCGGGCGGCTGCGGCGCAGCGCGACGCCCTGCCGAAGGCGACCGGCGCCACCGTGCAGCAGCCCGGCGCCTCGCCGGCGCTGACCCGGGTGCTGGCCACCGCGATCGACCTCGCGGCCGGCATGAAGGACGACTACGTCGCCACCGAGCACCTCCTGATCGCGCTCGCCACCGTCGAGAGCTCGGCGAAGAAGGTGCTCACCGACGCCGGGCTCAGCGAGGCCGGGCTGCGCGACGGGCTCACCGCGGTCCGCGGCAACCGGCGGGTCACCAGCCAGGACGCCGAGGCGACCTACGAAGCGCTCGAGAAGTACTCCGTCGACCTCACCGGTGCCGCCGAGGAGGGCCGGCTGGACCCGGTGATCGGTCGTGACGCCGAGATCCGCCGGGTGGTGCAGGTGCTCTCACGGCGCACCAAGAACAACCCGGTGCTGATCGGCGAGCCCGGCGTCGGCAAGACCGCCGTCGTCGAGGGCCTCGCCCAGCGGGTGGTCGCCGGCGACGTCCCCGACTCGCTCAAGGGCCGCCGGGTGCTGAGCCTCGACCTGGCCGCGATGGTCGCCGGCGCGAAGTACCGCGGCGAGTTCGAGGAGCGCCTCAAGGCGGTGCTCGAGGAGGTCAAGCAGGCCGGCGGCCAGGTCATCACCTTCATCGACGAGCTGCACACCGTCGTCGGTGCCGGCGCGGGCGGCGACTCCGCGATGGACGCCGGCAACATGCTCAAGCCGATGCTGGCCCGCGGCGAGCTGCACATGATCGGCGCCACCACCCTCGACGAGTACCGCGAGCGGATCGAGAAGGACCCCGCCCTCGAGCGCCGCTTCCAGCAGGTCTTCGTCGGCGAGCCCAGCGTCGAGGACACCATCCAGATCCTGCGTGGCATCCAGGAGAAGTACGAAGCCCACCACGGGGTCCGCATCACCGACGCCGCCCTGGTCGCCGCGGCGACCCTCTCCGACCGCTACATCACCGGGCGCCAGCTGCCCGACAAGGCCATCGACCTGGTCGACGAGGCGGCCTCCCGGCTGCGCATGGAGATCGAGTCCTCGCCCGAGGAGATCGACCAGCTGCGCCGCCTGGTCGACCGCCTGAAGATGGAGCAGTTCGCGCTCGAGAAGGAGAGCGACGACGCCTCCCGCGAGCGGTTGGAGAAGCTCAAGGCCGACCTGGCCGACCGCCAGGAGGAGCTGCGTGCGCTCGAGGTGCGCTGGGAGCACGAGAAGTCCTCCCTCGAGGGCGAGGGCGAGCTGCGACGCCAGCTCGACCAGCTGCGCATGGAGGCGGAGCGGCTGCTGCGCGAGGGCAACCTGGCCGCGGCCAGCGAGATCAACTACGGCCGGATCCCCGAGCTCGAGCAGCAGATCCGCTCGGTCGAGGCCAGCGAGAAGGCGACCACCGAGCCGCTGGTCGGCGACGAGGTCGGGCCCGAGCAGGTCGCCGAGGTCGTCGAGGCCTGGACCGGCATCCCGACCGGCCGGATGCTCGAGGGTGAGACCGCCAAGCTGCTGCGCATGGAGGAGGTCATCGGTCGGCGGCTGATCGGCCAGGCCGGTGCCGTGAACGCGGTCAGCGACGCGGTACGCCGCTCCCGGGCCGGCATCTCCGACCCGCACCGCCCGACCGGCTCGTTCCTGTTCCTCGGCCCCACCGGCACCGGCAAGACCGAGCTCGCCAAGGCGCTGGCCGACTTCCTCTTCGACGACGAGCGCGCGATCGTGCGCATCGACATGAGCGAGTACTCCGAGAAGCACTCGGTGGCCCGGCTCGTCGGTGCGCCCCCCGGCTACGTCGGCTACGACGAGGGTGGTCAGCTGACCGAGGCCGTCCGGCGCCGTCCCTACTCGGTGGTGCTGCTCGACGAGGTCGAGAAGGCCCACCCGGAGGTCTTCGACATCCTGCTCCAGGTGCTCGACGACGGCCGGCTCACCGACGGCCAGGGCCGCACCGTCGACTTCCGCAACACGATCCTGATCCTCACCAGCAACCTGGGCTCGAACTTCCTGGTCGACCCGCTGCTCGACCCCGAGAAGAAGCGCGAGTCGGTGATGGCGGTGGTGCGCTCCTCGTTCAAGCCGGAGTTCCTCAACCGGCTCGACGAGGTCGTGATGTTCGACGCGCTGACGCTGGCCGACCTGACCCACATCGTCGACCTGCAGCTGGCCCTGCTCGAGAAGCGGCTGGCGGTGCGCCGGATCACGATCGAGGTCACCGACGCCGCGCGCGGCTGGCTGGCCGACACCGGCTACGACCCGGCGTACGGCGCCCGCCCGCTGCGCCGGCTGATCCAGACCGCGATCGGCGATCCGCTGGCGCGGATGCTGATCGGGGGCGAGGTGGTCGACGGCGGCCGGGTCGTCGTCGACGTGGCCGCCGAGGGTGGTGGCCTCGCGCTGACCGCCGAGTGAGGCCCGGGGCGCCCACTCCGACCGGCCGTTCTGTTGAATGGTCACATGAGTGACTCCACCCCGACCCGCCCCCGTCAGGTGACGGTGGCCGCCTGGCTGATCATGGTCGGCTCGGTGGTGGTGGTGCTCTCGGTCTTCGAGCGGGTCTCCGGGCTGCGCAGCCTGGAGACCCGCAAGGCCGTCGACCGGTTCCTGGCGGAGCCGCCCGGTGACGGGTTCGGCATGAGCACCGAGTCGGTGCTCGACCTGCTGCACGTGGTGTCGCTGGTCGCCGGGGCGTGTGCCGCGGCGATGGCGATCCTCGGCTACCAGCTGCTGCGCCGCTCGAAGGCCGCCCGGCTGATGCTGAGCGTGCTCGCGGTGCCGGTGTTCCTGACCGGGCTGGTGGCCGGCGGCTTCATGTCCTCGCTGGTGGCGGCGGCCACCGCGATGCTGTGGTTCCAGCCCTCCCGCGACTGGTTCGACGGCGTCACCCGGCACCGCCCCGACCCGCACGCTCCGGGAGCCCAGCGCGGCTCGAACCCGGCCCACCAGCCGGGCGAGCTGCCCCGGTTCGGCCAGCAGGGACGCCCCGGGCCCGACGCCGCACCCGACCGGCAGCCGCCGGCCGGGGCCGGACCCCGCGCCGTCTCCGGATTCGGCACCCCCTCGGCCCGGCCCGGTGGTCATGCCGGTGACCGGGCAGCCGACCGGGTGGGCGCCACTCCCGGCCCATGGGGTGCCGGGCAGCCGCCGCCCCAGGCGTCGCCCGGCGGAGCCGACACCCGTCCTGCGGGGCTGGTCTGGGCCTGCGCGCTGACCTGGCTGCTCTCCGGCCTGACCGCGCTGGTGCTGGGCCTGCTGCTGGTGCTGACCATCACCTCTCCCGACCTCTTCCTCGACGAGGCGGCGTTCGAGGAGGCGCAGGACCAGTTCATGTCGGGCCTCGAGGTCCAGCTGCCCACCGAGTCCGAGCTGATCGCCGGCACCGCGGTGATGGTCGCGGTCGGCCTGCTGTGGGTGGGGGCGGCGTCGGTGCTGGCGATCCTGGCGTGGCGCCGGCTCTCCGGCGCGCACGTGGCGCTGTTCGTGCTGACCGTGGTCTCGGCGGTGGGCAGCCTGGCCCTGACCCCGTTCGTCTTCGTCACGGCGCTGCCGCTGGCCGGCTACGTCGTGACCGCGGTGCTGCTGTGGCGACCCGACGTCCGGGCCTGGTTCGCGCGTGGCAGCAGGCAGTCCTGAGCCCGGAGGATCCGGGCTGAGCCTCAGGCGGTGAGGTCGGCGGCGGACAGCCGCCGCAGGCCCTCCTCGATCACCTCGGGCTGCTTGCAGAACGCGAAGCGCACCAGCTGCCGCCCGGCCTCGGCGTCGTCGTAGAAGCCCTGCACCGGGATCGCCACCACGCCGGCCCGGTCGGGCAGGGCGTCGCAGAACGTGGCGCCGTCGGGCCAGCCGAGCTCGCCGATGTCGGCGAGCGCGAAGTAGGTGCCCTCGGGCACCCGCACCCGCAGCCCCAGGTCGCTGAGCCCCGCACAGAGCAGGTCGCGCCGCTCGCGCAGGTCGGCGCCGAGCCGCAGCGGATAGTCGCCCTCCTCGTCCAGGGCATGGGCGACGGCCGGCTGGAGCGGCGAGCCCGAGGTGTAGGTGAGCCACTGCTTGGCCGCGAGGACCGCCTCGACCAGGTCCGCCGGGCCGGTGGCCCAGCCGACCTTCCAGCCGGTGAACGAGTAGGACTTGCCGACGCTGGAGAGCGTGAGCGTGCGCTCGGCCATCCCGGGAAGCGTCGCGATGGGCAGGTGCCGGTGCGTGGCCGCGTCGCCCTGACCGTCGGGGTAGGTCAGGTGCTCGTAGACCTCGTCGGTGATCACCACCAGGTCGTGCTCGATCGCCAGGTCGGCCACGGCCTGCAGCTCCGCCTGCGTCAGCACGGTGCCGGTCGGGTTGTGCGGGGTGTTGAGCAGCACGAACCGGGTGCACGGGGTGACCGCCGCCCGCAGCTGCTCGACGTCGAGCCGGAAGTCGGGCGCACGCAGCGTCACCGGGCGGCGTACCGCGCCGGCGACCTGCAGCATCGCCACGTAGGAGTCGTAGTAGGGCTCGAGCACGACCACCTCGTCGCCGGGGTCGACCAGGCCCAGGATCGCCGCGGCGATCGCCTCGGTGCAGCCGGTGGTGACCACCACCTGACGGTCGGGGTCGAGGTCGAGGCCGTAGTGGCGCTGCTGGTGGCGCACGATGGCGTGGCGCAGCTCGGGGATGCCGATGCCGGGGGCGTACTGGTTGTGCCGGCCCGAGTGCAGCGCCGCGGCTGCCCGCTCGGCCACCGAGCTCGGCCCGTCGACGTCGGGGAAGCCCTGGCCGAGGTTCACCGCCCCCGTCGCCGTCGCCAGGAACGACATCCTCGCGAAGATCGTCGGCGGGATGCCGTGCAGGCGCCGGGCGAGGCGCGGGTCGCGGTGGGAGTCGGCCGTCATGGCCCCGACTCTAGGAGACCCGCCACACCACTAATCTGGCCTCGTGACCGCGACCGACCCCACCCTCGCCGCCGACATCGACGCGTGCTGCCGGCTGACCGGCGAGTTCACGCTCCGCTCCGGGCAGCAGGCGAGCGAGTACTTCGACAAGTACCTCTTCGAGTCCGACCCGCTGCTGCTGGGCCGAGTCGCCCGCGAGATGGCCCAGCTGCTGCCGGCCGGCACCGAGCTGCTCGGCGGGCTCGAGCTCGGCGGCATCCCGCTCGCGACCACGCTCAGCAACCTGGTCGGGCTGCCCGCGCTGTTCGTGCGCAAGCAGGCCAAGACCTACGGCACCTGCAAGCTCGCCGAGGGCGCCGACGTCGCCGGCCGCCGGGTCACCCTCGTCGAGGACGTGATCACCACCGGTGGGGCGGTGCGCGACGCGACGCGGGCCCTGCGCGATGCCGGCGCCGTCGTCGAGGTCGTCGTGTGCGCGATCGACCGCAGCCCCGAGGGTGAGAACCCCCTGTCCGACGTCGGCCTCGAGGTGCGTCCGGTGCTCACCAAGGTCCAACTGGACGCCGCCCGCGCGCTGAACGCCGGCTGACCCGGCGCGCCCGTGCAGGCACTGGTCGCGGAGGACCCCGACGAGCTCAGCGGCGTGGCCGGCTGGGCGGTCGACGTCATGGAGCGGCTCGGCGGGTTCGGAGCGGGGCTGCTGATCGCCCTGGAGAACCTGTTCCCGCCGCTGCCCAGTGAGATCGTGCTGCCGCTGGCCGGGTTCGCCGCCAGCCGCGGCAGCTTCTCCCTCACCTCGGCCCTGCTGTGGACCACCGCCGGCTCGCTGGCCGGCGCGCTCGTGCTCTACTTCCTGGGCGAACGGCTGGGCCGCGATCGCGTCTTCGCCCTGTGGTGCCGGCTGCCGCTGATCGAGGAGCGCGACTTCCTGCGCACCGAGGCGTGGTTCGCGCGGCACGGCCGCAAGGCCGTGTTCTTCGGACGGATGCTGCCGCTGTTCCGCAGCCTGATCTCGGTGCCGGCGGGAGTGGACCGGATGCCGGTGTGGGAGTTCGCGCTGCTCACGACCGCGGGCAGCGCGGTGTGGAACACCGCCTTCGTGCTCGCCGGCTACCTGCTCGGCGAGGAGTGGCATCTGGTCGAGCCGGTCATCGGGTGGCTGCAGTGGGTGGTGCTGGCCGTCGTCGTGCTGCTCACCCTGCGCTGGCTGGTGCCGCGGGTGCGGCACCAGCGGCAGCGCCGCCGCGGCGAGCGCTGATCCGCGACCCGGCGCGCTCGCCGAGGGTCAGTCCCGCGAGTGGGCCCGCAACTCGTCGTCGGTGGTGTCGAAGCCGGCGATGTCGACGTCGGGCACCCCGTCGCCGTCGTTGTCGTCGCCACGCGGCCCGGAGGTGCGCTTGTGTCGCCACCACTCGTAGACCACCGGAACCACCGAGAGCGCCAGGATCGTGATGATCGCGTAGTCGATGTTGTCGCGCAGCCACGGCACCCGGGTGCCGAGGAAGTAGCCCAGCAGCGTGATGCTCACGACCCACAGCGCCGCGCCGACCATGCTCCAGAGCATGAACCGGTGGCGGCTCATCCGGGTGACCCCGGCGACCACGGTGATGTAGGTGCGCACGAACGGCACGAACCGGCCGATCACCAGCGCCTTGTTGCCGTGCTTGTCGAAGAAGGCCTGGGTCTGGTCGAAGTACTTCTTCTTCAGGATCCGGCCCTCGCGGTGGTACAGCGGGGGACCGATCAGCCGGCCGATCTCGTAGCCGACCACGTTGCCGAAGAACGCCGCGCCGGTCAGCAGCGCCAGCGCGATCACCAGCTCGACCGGGGCGCCCGCGGCGAACAGGTCGATGTCCTCGGTGGCGATGAAGACGCCGAGGGAGAGCAGCAGCGTGTCACCGGGGAGGAACGGGAAGAACAGACCGCACTCGACGAAGACGATCGCCAGGCTCAGCCACAGGAGCTCCTCGCCGAACCGGTCCAGCAGGTAGTCGGGGTCCATCCAGTCCATCCCGAGCAGGAGGGGGTGGAGGAGATCCGGGAGACCGGACAGCAGGTCGAGCGCGGGCACCCCAGAACGGTACCTGGCCACGCCGACTCCGTGACCCGCGCCGGGGGAACACCGGGGTGCGGCTCAGGGAAGACCCCGGGATGACTACTCTCGCCGCGTGCCCGACCAGCCCGACCGCCCGGAACCTGCCTCCGCGGCCCGGCGCGCGCCGTACGACCCGATGCCGCACGGGCCGGCCGAGGTCGGGGTGGGTCCCTGGGCGGGCCCGTGGCCCGACGACGAGCGCTACGACCCGGTGCTGCTGGCCGAGGGCGACCGGCGCAACGTCGTGGACCGCTACCGCTACTGGACGCTCGAGGCGATCGTGGCCGACCTCGACACCCGGCGCCACGACTTCCACGTGGCGATCGAGAACTGGCAGCACGACTTCAACATCGGCACGATCGTGCGCACGGCCAACGCGTTCCTGGCCGCCGAGGTGCACATCGTCGGCAACCGGCGGTGGAACCGCCGCGGGGCGATGGTCACCGACCGCTACCAGCACGTACGCCACCACCCGGACGTCGAGGAGCTCTCCGGCTACCTCAAGGAGCGGCCGGGCGGTCCGGTGACCCTCCTCGGCATCGACAACCTCCCGGGCTCGGCGCATCTGGAGACGATGACGGTGCCGCGACGGGTCTGCTTCCTGTTCGGACAGGAGGGGCCCGGGCTCTCCGAAGGGGCCCGCGTGGCCTGCGACGGCACCTTCTCGATCGCGCAGTTCGGGTCGACCCGCTCGATCAACGCCTCCGCGGCCGCCGCGATCGCGATGCACACCTGGATCCGGGAGCACGCCGACCTGTCCGGCGACGACGCGTGGCGCGGCTGAGCCAGGCCACCGGCCGGCGCTGGGCCGACCCCGAGCAGGCGCGGGTCAACGGGCGGTCAGCACCGCCTGGAGTCGTTCGACGGCGCGGGAGGAGTGGCTCTTGACCGTGCCCGGCGCGATGCCGAGCTCGCGGGCGGTCTCCTCCACCGACAGGCCGAGCCAGTGCCGCAGCACCACCACCCGGCGCTGGGCCAGCGGCAGCGACTGCAGCGCGTCGAAGAGCGCCGAGCGCTCCTCCACCGGCAGCGGGTCCCGAGCCGACGGGTCGAGGCCGTCGAGACCGGGCCGTTCACGACGCCACGGCCGCCGGCTCTCGTCGATGTTCGCCTGCACCAGGATCTGCCGCACGTAGGCCTCCTCCCGGCCGTCGCGGTGCAGCCGCGGCCACGCGACGTACAGCTTGACCAGCGCGGTCTGCAGCAGGTCGTCGGCGCGGTGCCAGTCGCCGCACAGCGCATAGGCGATCCGGCGCAGGTGGGTCTGCCGCGCCGCGACGAAGTCGCTGAACTCCTCGTCTCGCGAGGCCCGGCTCACCGCACTGCCCCGTTCGCTCCCGGCTCGGCCGCAACCGCACGGTGTGCTGCCGGCCCGCCGCCCCAGCGGCCTCGCGCTTCGCTCCGCACCGCCCCGTTCGCTCGCAGCTCGGCCGCAATCGGACTGTGTGCTGCCGGCCCGCCGCCCCAGCGGCCTCGCGCTTCGCTCACCGGAGGCCCTCTCCGGAGGCGTACTGCCCGCGCGCCCACGAGAGCAGCTCGGCGAACGTGGCCCCCACCAGGTTCGCCGACGGGTCGTCGATCGGTGTGGTGACGACCTCCAGCACGCCGCCCTCGACCCGCCACACCACGAACAGCTCGCGCCGCTCCTCGCCGGCGCGCAGCAGCGCGGCACCGGTCGGGACACCGGGTGGGGCGAACCGGTCGCCGAGGCGCGGGTCGTCGGTGCGCTGCAGCACCTCGGTGCCGGAGGTCGGAACCACCTCGCCCTCGGCGGTCAGCCGCAGGGTGCCCGGCCAGCCGCTCGGGGCGCCGCTGCCCCCGCGGTCGACGCTCACCTGGTCGGCGACGTAGTGGGCGAAGTCGGCCCAGCCGTTGCTCGGCGTCGCCATGCTCGCGCCGAACTGCAGCCCCTCCTCCCCGGCCGCGCGGTCCAGCGTCAGGATCGCCCAGGTGCGCTGCCCGCGGAAGGTGAGGTCGAGCGCGTCGGAGCGTTCGGGCGGCACGAAGTCGTAGGGGTTCTCGATCCGCTCGTGCACCTCGACGCCCGGGCGCACCTGGAGGGTGCCGTCGTCGGCGTAGCGGACCACCTCGCCCTTCGACCACTCCTCGTCCACCGCCGGGACCGACGTCGGGGAGGGCATCGGCGACGGATCGGCGGCGATCTCACTGGTGCTGCGCCCCTGGCCTCCGGGCGAGCTCACGGCGAAGCCCGTGCCCAACACCGCGGCGACCGCGACGGCCCCGGCCAGCGCGGAGACCCGGCGGCGCCGCAGCGCACGCCGGCCGGCCCCCAGCGTCACCTCGACCGGTCGGTGTGCTGGGCCGCTGCCGAACGCGGCGTCCAGCTCGTCGTGCAGGGTGTCGGTCATGGTTCGCTCCGTCTCGTGAGTCTCAGGCTCTCACCGGTGATACGGAACGCGGCGTCGTCAGGTTGTCACCAGCCGTGAGGAGGACGCGGCAACAGGGATCCAGGTTCGGTTCAGGCCCTCCGGCGGCACGGCGCGAGGTCGAGGCGCAGCCGCTCGCCGCGGTCGATGAAGACCCGCTCCCGCTGGAGCACCCGGCCCTCCACCTCGCACGTGAACGTGTAGCTCTCCCGGTGGCCGGCGGTGGTGTGGGTGCGCGCTCGGAAGAGCGACTCGGTCAGCGTGTAGGACGGGGAGAGCGAGGCGTAGTTCGTCACCCGGACCACGTAGCGTCCGGCCGCGGCGGACGGCACCTCCACCGACTCCTTCTCGCCGGGCGCGTTGCCGGAGGAGCCGACCTCGACCAGCTCGTCACCTTCCTTGCGGAAGACCGTCAGATCCAGGTCGTCGGGCGTGGGCCAGTCGAGGTCGATGCGCCAGACGTCGACGGCCTCGTCGAGCACCACCTCGTGGTCGGTGTGCTCGCCCGGGCCGGCGACGGCGCCCTCGGTGGTGCGGGTGTCGTAGGGCTCGGTCGCGAGCTCGGTGTAGCTGCGCGGCTGCACGACCGGCCGGGTCGAGGGGTTCACCACCCACGAGAACCGGCCGCGCGGCTC
This sequence comes from Nocardioides ferulae, assembly GCF_003660455.1. Lineage (GTDB taxonomy): Bacteria > Actinomycetota > Actinomycetes > Propionibacteriales > Nocardioidaceae > Nocardioides > Nocardioides ferulae. The sequence continues at coordinate 37,011 of NZ_QZVR01000006.1, forward strand.
GATGGCGGTGTCGACCCCGTCGGCGAAGGACCCGGCCCAGGTCGGGGTCTCGAACGACTTGGTCAAGCGCAGGGTGGCGCCTCGCGGGGCCCGGCCGCTGATCACGCCGCTGTACGCCGTGTCGACGGCGTGCTCGAGGGCGATCAGGTAGGCCTCCCGGTTGCCCTTGCCGGCGTGCTCGCCCGCGCCGAGGTACTCGTCGACGACCTCGGGGAACGGCGGGTGGAACTCGTTGGCGCCGATCTCGAAGGTGTAGCCGAAGCCGCCGGTCGCGTTGTAGGACCAGTCCTCGGTGGTGCCGGTCGTGTCGTAGAGCTGCCAGCCGTGGATGTTGGCGTAGCCGTTCTGGGCGGCCATCTTGGCGCCGAGCCGCTTGAGCGCCGACTCGTCGGGGGCGTCGCCGACCGGCTTGCCGTCGGGGCCGAGCGTGGCCGGGTTGACCCCGTTCGGGCGGAGGATGAGGTTCGAGAAGGTGTGGTTGCTGATCATCATCGTGACCTGCCGGCTGGCGATCAGGTCGCGCACGTTCTGGGTCTCCGGCTCGGAGAACGGCGCGGCGCCGCGGTAGGTCGGGTCGAGGATGCCCGCCCCGACCTCGCCGGCGTCCGGCGTGGGGCCGGCCGCCCCCGGCCCGCCCCAGAAGCCGCCGTAGTTGCGGTTGAGGTCGACGCCGCTGCCGAAGCCGCCGTTGCTGTTGAGGGTCAGCACGCAGCTGCCGTCGGAGGTGTCCTGGCCGTCGACGATGCGGCAGTTCTTGCGCTTGTAGGCCTGGCCGACCGTCGCCAGCACCGACAGCGACCCGTCGAGCGGGTCGTAGTCGTTGAGCGCCCGCAGGTCGAGGAACTCGCCGTCGGTGCGAGAGAGGTGGAAGCCGTCGACGTTGACCACCGGCACCACCACGACCCGCGCCCGGCGCAGCAGCCGGGTGATCCGGGGGTCTCGGCCGTAGTTGTCGGCCAGGTCGATCGCGAACTCCATCGCGAGCTCGCCCGAGGGCCACTCGCGGGCGTGGTGGACGCCGAGCAACACGAACGTCGGCTGGCCGGTCAGCCCGCGACGCACGCCGCGGCCGATCTCGACGGCGTGGATCGCTCGCCCGTCGAGGCTGGGCCGCGGCAGCGTGAACGTGCGCACGATCCGTCGGTGCCGCTCGGCGAGCTCGGCCATGTCGGACTCGTAGTCGGCCAGGGTGCGGTAGCCCACGCGGCCCGACGGCAGCGGGGAGCGGGCGACCCGGGCGGCGTACCGCTCGTTGGCGGCGGCGACCTCGAGGCTGCGGGCGATGAGGTCGGGGATCCGCACGTCGTGGTCGAAGCCGGCCGCGGCGAGCCGGGCCAGGTCCAGGGGCGTGTGCAGCACGACCTCGACGTAGTCGTGGCCGGCGTGCTCGGTGAGGTCCAGGCCGAGCCGGGTGAGCCGCTGCTTGTCGGCCGCCGTCGGGGTCGCGACGGTGACCAGCTGGGGACGGAACACCTCGCCGACCGGTCCGGCCGCGCTCGTGCCGGGGGCGCTCAGCTGACCGGCGCCGAGGGCGGCGACCAGGAGCGCGCCGGCCACGAGGCGAGCGCTGCGGCGCCGGAGCGGGGACCGGCGGGACGGCCGACGGGACATGGGGACCTCCAGGGCGTGGGTGTGCCCGGGTCAACGCCACTGCCCCGCGGATGTCACGCCCGTCCGGGCGTGCGCGGGACCGGTCGAGGAGTGCTCCAGAGGGCCGGCCGGGTCCCGCCAGCTTGGGACCAATGACCCGTGGGGGGCCGCTCGAGCAGCCACTAGGGTGGTCGGAGACGTCCGTGAAGTGTCCTGCCCGGAATCCGAGGAGCAAATCCGCATGCCCATCGTCACCCCTGAGAAGTACGCCGAGATGCTGGACGCCGCGAAGGGCGGCGCCTACGCGTTCCCCGCGATCAACGTGTCGTCGTCGCAGACCCTGAACGCGGCCCTCAAGGGCTTCGCCGACGCGGGCTCCGACGGCATCATCCAGGTCTCGACCGGCGGCGCGGAGTACCTCTCCGGCCCGACGGTCAAGGACATGGTCGCCGGCTCGGTGGCGTTCGCCGCCTACGCCCGCGAGGTCGCGAAGAACTACCCGGTCAACATCGCGCTGCACACCGACCACTGCCCGAAGAACAAGCTCGACGGGTTCGTCCGGCCGCTGCTGGCGATCTCCGAGGAGCGGGTCGCACGCGGCGAGGAGCCGCTGTTCCAGTCGCACATGTGGGACGGCTCCGCCGTGCCGCTGGACGAGAACCTCAGCATCGCCACCGAGCTGCTCGAGCGCTGCGTGAAGGCCAAGATCATCCTCGAGATCGAGGTCGGCGTGGTCGGCGGCGAGGAGGACGGCGTCGCCAACGAGATCAACGACAAGCTCTACTCCACCCCGGCCGACGCGCTGGCGACCGTGAAGGCCCTCGGCGCCGGCGAGCGCGGCTACTACATGACGGCGCTGACCTTCGGCAACGTGCACGGCGTCTACAAGCCGGGCAACGTCAAGCTGCGCCCCGAGGTGCTCAAGGACGCCCAGGACGCGGTCGTCGCCGAGCTCGGCCTCGAGGCCGGCGCCAAGCCCTTCCACCTGGTCTTCCACGGTGGCTCCGGCTCGCTGCCCGAGGAGATCGCCGCGGCGGTCGACTACGGCGTGGTGAAGATGAACGTCGACACCGACACCCAGTACGCCTTCACCCGCCCGGTGGCCGCGCACATGTTCCAGAACTACGACGGCGTGCTGAAGATCGACGGCGAGGTCGGCAACAAGAAGCAGTACGACCCGCGCGCCTGGGGCAAGGCGGGCGAGGCCGGCATGGCCGCCCGCGTGGTCGAGGCCTGCGAGAACCTGCGCTCGGCCGGCAAGACGCTGGGCTGATCCGCCGCTCGCGGCTCGCCGCTTCCGCACCGACCCGCTCCCCGCTGGGGGCGGGTCGGTCGCATTTCCGGACCCGCGACCGAAACCCTGGACGTACGTCCGAAGTTCGTCCTAGGCTCCGTCTCCACCGTCCGAGCAGAGGAGCCCCGATGTCGCCCGACCCCCGCCCCTGGCGCGACCGCCTGGCCCGCACCACCGCCCGCACCGTCGTCCGGACCCTGGGTGGCCTGCCCCGTCCGGTGCAGCGCCTGATCGCCGGCCGCCCCCTGCGCATCGACGGCCAGGAGTTGCACGTCGAGGCACAGGTCGGGATGCGGCTGCTCTCGCTGGCGGTCACCGAGACCTTCGAGACGCTCCCGCTCGAGCGGGGCCGCGAGCAGATCGAGGACGAGGCCTGGATCTTCGGCTACGACTGGCCGGTCGGGTCGGTCGAGGAGCTCCTCATCCCGGGGCCGGCGGGGCCGATCCCGGCACGGGTCTACCGCCCCGCCGGGGCCACCGGCACCACCCCGGGGCTGGTCTACCTGCACGGCGGCGGCTGGGTGCTCGGCGGCCTCGGCAGCGGCGACTCGGTCTCCCGCTTCCTGACCGCGCACGCCGGGGTCACGGTGGTTTCGGTCGACTACCGCCTCGCCCCCGAGCACCCGTTCCCGGCCGGCCTGGACGACGTGCGGGCGGCCTTCGCGCACGTGGTCGCGCACGCCGCCGAGCTCGGGCTCGACCCCACCCGGATCGCCATCGGTGGCGAGAGCGCGGGGGGAAATCTGGCCGCGGTCGCCGCCGTCGAGGCGGCCCGGGCCCGGCGCGACCACCCGGACGCACCACTGCCCGCGGCCCAGTTGCTGTTCATGCCGGTGACCGACCTGTCCACCAAGCACCCGTCGTACCGGCTGTTCTCCGACGGCCTCTTCCTCACCGAGGCCCAGATGGACTGGTACCGCGACCACTACCTCGCCGACCCCGCCCAGGTGAGCGACCCCCGAGTCTCCCCGCTGCTGGCCACCGACCTGCCCGAGCTCGCCGCCCACGTGGCGCCGGCGCTGGTCGCGGTGGCCGGCTTCGACGTGCTGCGCGACGAGGGTGAGGCGTACGCCGCGTTGCTCGCGGCCGCCGGCGTGCCGGTCACGCTGCGCCGTCACGCCGGCATCACCCACGGCCTGGTGAACGCCACCGGCGTCGGCCGGGCCGCCCGAGACACGCTGCTGGAGACCGCCGGGGCGCTGCGGGTGCTGCTCGCCCCGGGTCGTGGCTCCGGTCAGCCGGACGCGGACAGGTAGGACTCCAGCAGCCGGGTCAGCGCCGAGGCCAGCGCGTCGGCGTCCTCGTCATCGCGGGGCCAGGCGATCCGGTGCAGCGCGAACCCGTCGATGACCGCCACGAACTGCCGGGCGGCGCCCGGCGCGTCGGCCACCCCCACGGCGGCCAACGCGGCCGCGGTGGCCTCCTCGAAGCCGAGCATGATCGCCCGCACCGCCGGTCGCAGGTCGGGCCGGCGGCTGGTCGCCAGGTAGGCCTCGAACTGGACCAGCACCAGCTGCGGTGAGGCGGCCGCGAGCAGCCGGACCAGGCGCTCGGCCAGCTCGCGGCGGTCGAGAGCGCCGCCGGCCGCGTCGGCGACCACCGCGTCGACGGAGGCCCGGACCCGGTCGGCGATCTCGGTGACCGCGGCGCCGATCAGCTCGTCGAGCGAGCCGAAGAAGTAGCTGGTGGTCGACAGCGGCACCCCGGCGCGGGCCGCGACCGACCGGTGCGTCACCCCCTCGAGACCTCGCTCGGCGATCACCTCGATGGCGGCCTCCACCAGCTTCGCGCGGCGAGCCTGGCCGCGGGCGTAATGGGTCTGGGGGCGGGCCGGCACGCCCCCAAACTAGTGCCGCGGGGCGCAGGGCACGGCCGGGGGCCATGGCTCTTCGGTGGTCCGTCGGCACGGGCGCACCGTCCGGCCGAGCAGGTCCCGCCGGGTCGGCGTGTCTGCAGGCGGGGGAGCCCCGAGCCGGCGCTTCTGCAGGCGAGGGAGCCCCGAGTCGGCGCTTCTGCAGGCGGAGTGACCAGCAGAGCGCCGACTCGGACGCCTCGGGCCCGGCAGTGGCGCCGACTCGGCCGGGGTGGGGATCAGCGCACGCGCTTCGCGGAGCTCTGCGCCACCGCGGCGCGGTAGCCGGCCCGCTCGACGGTGACGCGCACCGACACCCGGTGACCGCGGTCGGCCTTGACCAGCCGATAGGACTTGCCGGTGGCGCCCTTCACGGCCTTGCCGTCGCGCAGCCACCGGTAGGCCACACCGGTCGGCGCCGGTGTCCAGGCCCCGGCGTCCGCGGTGAGCGTCTTGCCGACCTTCGCGGTGCCCGTCACCGACGGGGTGCGGTCCAGGGTGAACAGTGCCGGGCCCGGGTCGAGGGTCGCGCCCGACCAGTCCGGCTCCGAGCCCCCGGGGACGATGTCCGCCAGCGACGCGCCGTTCTCGCAGAGGTGGAAGTCGGTGACCACCTGGATGCCTTCGGGAGTGGAGAAGGCCACCGAACGGCTGTCCGGACCCCAGCTGGGGCTGTCGAACGAGGGGTCCTCCGGCTCGCCGTCCTCGTTGACGAAGCAGGAGGCCAGGTCCGGCTTGGCCGGTGCGCCGGCCGCCGGGCTGCCGTTCAGGGCGGCCAGACCGACGACGCGGCCACCGGCGAGCATGAACGTGACGAGCTCGCCGTCGGGGGACACCTCGGGGGCGCTCAGCTCGTACCAGGCGAACGGGTCGTCCTCGGGGGGCATGACGTCGTCGCCGTCGAACCAGTTCGTCTTCTGCTCCTCGCCGATGGTGTAGAGGTCGACGTCACCGTTGCCGTTGAGCGCAGCCCGGCCGCGGGTGATCCAGGACGGCTGGTAGCCGATCTCGATGCTGTGGATCGCCCCGTCGAGGTCGGCGAACGCGGTCAGCGACTCGGTGCGGATCCTGCCCTCGAAGTCGCGGATGGCCCGCAGCTGGCTGTAGGCCAGCCGGGAGCCGTCGGGGGAGATCACCGGCTCGATGATCGGCGTGGTCCACATGGTGCCGGCGTCGGGCAGGAAGAGGTCCTGCGGCTTGGTGGAGCCGACCACCTGCCCGCTCTGCCTCATCAGCACGATCGCGCCGTCACGCGCCACCGCGATGAGGCCGGTGTCGGACATCGTGGGCGCCTCGTACGGCGAGGACGCGGTGCCGTCGCGGGTGACCCGGGTCAGGCCGGTGCCGTCGGGCCGGACCAGCCAGACGTCGTGGTCCTTGATCAGGACGATGGTGCCGCCGGGGCTCGTGGCCCGGGTGGCGGGGCCGGCGACGCCGTCACCGGTGATCCGCGGGCCGTCGGTGGCTGCGCCGGCGGTGCCGATGCCGGTGAGGGTGGTGAGCAGGGAGGCCGCGGCGATCGCGGCGACGCCTCGTGAGCGCATGGGTGGTTCTCCTGGGTCTCGACTGTGGTGTGCTCGGAGTCTGCGGATCGCGGGCTCGCCCGGCCCGGTTTTCGCGGCCGGCTCCCCCGGGGTGCCAGAAGCGAGCGGCGGCCGCGCACAATGGCGCCATGAGCTCACTGACCCCTGGCCAGGACCTGATGGCGGGCCCGCCACCGACCCACCTGCCGGACGACCCGGCCGGCGCGGACCTCGACGCCGGCACCGCGCCCGCAGCCGCGGTGCGCACCCACCCGGCGTCCCCGTTCGCGTGGGCGGCGCTGGCCGAGCAGGCCCGTGACGCGGGCGCCGACGACGTCACCGTCTACGCCTACTCCAGGGTCGGCTACCACCGCAGCCTGGACCTGCTGCGGCGCAACGGCTGGAAGGGCCACGGCCCGGTGCCGTGGGAGCACCCCGGCAACCGCGGGTTCCTGCGCTGCCTGGCGCTGCTGGCCCTGAGCGCCCGCGCGATCGGCGAGGACGCCGAGTGGGAGCGCTGCCGCGACTTCCTGCGCGACAGCTCGCCCACGGCGTACGACGTGCTGCTCGGCGAGGCCTGAGTCCCTCCCCGGAGGTGCCTGGCCGGTGCGGCGCCTAGCTGTAACGCGGTGTCCCCGTAGCTGGTGCGGTGCCCCAACACCGCAATAGCTACCGGGACACCGCGTTACAGGCGCAGGGCGCGGCGCAGGTCGGCGGCCACCGGGGCCGACGCCGCGGCCAGCAGCACCAGGGCCAGCGGGATCACCACCGGGAAGCCGATCTGCAGGTAGCCGAAGGCGCCGACCACCCCGCCGGTGAAGAACAGGCCCACCAGCATCGCCAGCATCCCGAGCTTGCGCAGGTCGGCCTCGACCGGTGGGAGGCCGGGCGTGCGCGGCCGGTAGGCCAGCTTGCCGAGCTCGATGCCGATGTCGGTCACCATGCCGGTGACGTGGGTGGTGCGGATCTGCGCGTCGGAGATCTTGGTGATCACCGCGTTCTGCAGCCCCATCGTGAAGCAGAGCACCGCGACGAACACGAGGTTGCGGTGCTCCCAGCGCAGCTGCTCGGCGAGCAGCCCGAAGAGCAGCACCAGCCATGCCTCGACCACCAGCACGTTCGCGTAGCGGCTGCGCAGCCCCCGGCGGCGGCCCCAGTTGAACACGATCGCGCAGGCCATCGCGCCACAGACGAACGAGACCACCGCGAGCACGCCGATGCCGATCGCGGCCGCGCCGCCGAGCACCAGGTGGTCGGCGATGGTCGCGGTCACGCCGGTCATGTGCGAGGTGTAGACGGCCACCGCGACGAAGCCGACGGAGTTCAGCACCCCGGCGATGAGCGCGAGCAGGCCGGCCAGCTGGAGGTTGTGACGCCGGCTCCGGTCCGGCCCGGCGACGGTGAGCAGGTACTCGCGCAGCGACGCACGTCGCGTGAGCGTCTCCAGCATCCGTCCTCCCGGGCCAGGCTACGCCCGGGAGGATGCCCCCGGGTCAGCCGCCCAGCAGGTGGGTGACCTTCTCGCGGCCCAGCGCCAGCAGCAGCGTCGGCAGCCGGGGACCCCGGTCGGCGCTGACCAGCAGTTGGTAGAGCAGCCGGAAGAACTGCTTCTGGTCGGCCTTGACCTCGTCGGTGGGTGCGTCGTCGAGGGCCAGCCCGCGGGCGAGCTTCGGCACCCCGTAGACCAGCGCGGTCACCGCGTCGAGGTCGGGCTCGGCGGGCAGGTTCTCCAGCAGCAGCACCAGCCACTGGCGCTCCCGGTCCTCCAGGGTCGCGAACCGGGCCGCATCGGGGTCGGTGCGCACGATCGTGCGCTCCTCCTCCGGCACGAACTCGGTGGTCCACGTCATCGCCTTGTCCAGGCGCGGTTCGAGGTCGGCGACGCTGTCGTGCGGGTAGCCGACGTCGCCGACGATCCGGCTGATCTGGTCGGCGCTGCCCGCGGTGACGTCGGCGACCGACGAGAGCACCCGGAACGGGACGCCGACCGGCGCGGTCGGCAGCCGGCCCGCGGTGGTGGTGGCCGAGGCGCGCTCGAAGGCCAGCACCTGGGCGTCGCGCTTGGCGGGGTCGGCGGCCTTGCGCGCCAGCGCGTCCCACTCGTCGTACAGCCGCACGACCTCGGGGCCGAAGTCGATCGTGAACGCCTGCTTGGGCTGGCGGCGCACGTAGAGCCAGCGCAGGATCGGGGCCTCCAGCACGCGCAGGGCGTCGGCGGCGGTCGGGACCCCTCCGGCGGACGACGACATCTTCTGCACGCCGGCGAAGCCGACGAAGGCGTACGCCGCGAACGACGGCGCGCGCCAGTCGTAGAACCGCTTCACCAGCTCCTTGCCGACGGTGTAGGAGGAGCCGGGGGTGGCGTGGTCGAGCCCGCCGGGCTCGAAGTCGACCTGCTCCACCGACCAGCGCATCGGCCAGTCGACCTTCCAGACGAGCTTGCCCTCGTGCTGGGTGGCCACGTTGGTCACGCCCGAGAAGTCGCACGCCTGGCAGGTGTAGGCGAGGTCGGTGGTGTCGTCGGCGTAGGAGGTGAGCTCGACGGTGTCGCGGCCGCACCGGCGGCAGTAGGGCTTGTAGGGGAAGCGGGCCAGCCCGCCGCTGCCCCGCTGGGCGTCCTCGGCGTCGGCGACGGAGTCGGCGAGGGCCGCGGCCTCCTGCTCGGACTCGGCGGCCGGCTCGGCCTTCTTGGTGCGGTAGCGGCCCAGCACCTGGTCGATCTCGTCGCGGTGGCGGATCGCGTGCAGCACCTGCTCGGTGTAGGCGCCGGCACGGTAGCGCTCGGTCTGGGAGACCTCCTCCATCTCGACGCCCATCTCGGCCAGCGCGGCGCGCAGCGGTGCCTTGAAGTGCTCGGCCCACGAGTCGTGGCACTCCCACGGGTCCGGCACCGCCGACAGCGGCCGGCCGATGTGCTCGCTCCACGAGGGGTCGACGCCGGCGGGCACCTTGCGGAAGCGGTCGTAGTCGTCCCAGCTGTGCAGGTGGCGCACCGGCAGCCCGCGGCCACGGATCTCCTCGGCCACGAAGTGCGGGGTCAGGAACTCGCGCAGGTTGCCCAGGTGCACCGGGCCCGACGGGCTGGCGCCCGAAGCGCAGGTGATGCGCCGCTGCTCGCCCTCGGGCAGGCCGAGCCGGTCGGCGTTCTGCTGGGCGTGCCGGATGGCCTCGTCGGCGGTCCGGGTGACCCAGTCGGTGGGGTCGCCCTGCGGGTTGCCTCGAGCCATGGTGACGGCGCTCCTTGACGGTGGTTGCGGGAGGTGGGCCTGCCGGTGGAAGGCCGCGACAACGCTACCTGTTGCCACGACCGTCCTACTGTGGGCCCATGGCCCGGCCGCCCGCCTCCACCCTGATGACCGCGCTGGGCTTCACCCGGGCCCAGGAGCGGCTCTACGAGCAGGTGCTGGCGCAGTCCGGGCGCCGGGTCGGCGACGTGGCCGAGGCGCTGATGGTCGACGAGGCCGAGCTGCTGCGCGACCTGGCGCCGCTGGCCGAGCGCGACGTGGTGCGGCGCAAGGGCGACCGGCTGTTGGTGTCCGGCCCGGCCGAGGTGCTGCGCAACCAGCTGACCGCGCTCGCCGAGGGCACGCTGCGGGCCCGGGAGCGGCTCGAGGACGTCGCCGCGGCGGTGCCGTTCCTGGCCGCGTCCTCCGCGCGCGCCGACGAGGCCGCGCTCGACCAGGTGCGGCCGATCGACGGCGAGGTCAGCAGCGGCGGCGAGGTGCTGCCGCTGATGCGCGAGATGGTGACCCAGAGCCGCGGCGATCTGCTCTGGCTGCGACCCGACCAGTGGCGGCACCCCCGCGACGAGACGATGGTGGAGCTGGTCGAGCTGCTCACCGCGGCCGGCCGGCGCTCCCGGGCGATCTATCCGGTGGCCGCACTGCAGGAGGCCCGGCACCTCCTGACGGCCCGGGCCCGCGCCGGCGAGGAGATCCGGATCCTGCCGAGCCTGCCCACCCGGCTGCTCATCGTCGGCACCACCCATGCGATCCTCCCGGAGCCACTGGGCTGCAACGACGAGCCGCGCTCGGTGGTGCGGCAGCGGGGACTGGTGCAGGCGCTGACGCTGTGGTTCGAGTCGCTGTGGAACAGCGCCGCGCCGGTGCCCTCGCTGGACCGCTCCGAGGCACTCGCCGACCAGCGGCGCTTCCTCCTCGACCAGCTCGCGGCCGGGGCCCAGGACGAGCAGATCGCCCGCCGGCTCGGCGTCAGCCTGCGCACCGTGCGGCGCCGGGTCGCCGACGCGATGGAGGAGCTCGGCGTCGAGACTCGCTTCCAGGCCGGCGCCGAGGCGGTCCGGCGCGGCTGGCTGTGAGCCCCGGAGCTCGGCTTCCGAGGCAAAGGTGCGTCAGCCGCCGGCGGCGGGTGCCGGCAACACCATCGAGTACGCCGCGGGCTCGACGTGCCAGGTGCGGTGCCGCTCCGGCCCGGAGATCTCGCCGTCGGCGCTGCACCAGAACTGCTCGCCGCTGATCGACACCTCGCGGCCGCGGACGCTGACGACGTCGTCGCGCTCCTCGTGGGAGCTGCGGCCCAGCCGGGCGGCGTACTGGAGACGGGCGAGCGGACCGGTGGCGTGCGAGATCATCACGTCGACGACACCGTCGCGGGGGTCGGCGTCGGGGGTCAGCGCGGCGCCACCGCCGACGGTCGAACCGTTGCCGACCGCGACCATCAGCACCCGGGAGTCGACGTCGTTGACGACCTCGTCGTCGACGGCGACCCGCAGCCGCAGGGCGGGAGGGGAGAACGCGGTTATCGCCGCGCCGACCGGATAGCCGAGCTTGCCCAGGTTGACCTTGCCGATCCCGATGGCGTGCAGCCGCTCCTTCCAGCGGGCGCCGTAGCGGCTGGCGTCGGCGCCGGCGCCGACGTGCACGCTGTTCACGACGATGCCGCCGAGCTCGTCGACGACGAGATCCACCCGGCGAGGGGTGCCCTCGAGGACCACCCGGGCGGCCTCCTCGACGTCGAGCGGGATGCCGGTGCCGCGGGCGAAGTCGTTGCCGGTGCCGAGGGGGAGCAGCCCGAGGACCGAGTCGGCGAGCTCGCGGCGGCGGTAGAGCGCGGCGATCACGGCGTGCAGGCTGCCGTCGCCGCCGGCGACGACGATCCGGCGGGAGCCGGCGCGGTGCAGGACCCCGTCGAGCTCGCCGGGATCGCCGGTGGCCGCGACCTCGACCGAGGCCCGCTCGCGCAGCACCTTCAGGGCGCGCTCGAACGCCTCGTCGTCGGCGGGGCCGGCGTCGGCGTTGGTGATCACCAGGAGCGGATCCATCGCTGGGACCCTATCCCTCGGTGCCCAGCCGGCCTCCATCCCGGCAGTCTCGCCGGCTGGGGCGCCTGATGGGGCTTTGGTAGCGTGTGGCCGCAAGAGCCCCGTGCGCTGTTGCGCCGGGGCTTTCGCGTTGCCTGGGCCTCGTGGCCACCGTTCCACCGAAGGAGACACATGCCCGCGATCGCCATCATCGGAGCCCAGTGGGGCGACGAGGGGAAGGGCAAGGCCACCGATCTGCTCGGCGGCAGCGTCGACTACGTCGTGAAGTTCAACGGCGGCAACAACGCCGGGCACACCGTGGTCATCGGCGACCAGAAGTACGCCCTGCACCTGCTGCCGAGCGGCATCCTCACCCCAGGGGTGACGCCGGTCATCGGCAACGGCGTCGTCGTCGACCTGGCGGTGCTGTTCGAGGAGCTCGAGGGTCTGGTGGCGCGGGGCGTCGACGTGAGCCGGCTGAAGATCAGCGCGAACGCCCACGTCATCCCCGACTACAACCGCAGCCTCGACAAGGTCACCGAGCGCTTCCTCGGCAAGCGCCGCATCGGCACCACCGGGCGCGGCATCGGCCCGACGTACGCCGACAAGATGAACCGGGTCGGCATCCGGGTGCAGGACCTCTTCGACGAGAAGATCCTCACCCAGAAGGTCGAGGGCGCGCTCGAGGTGAAGAACCACCTGTTCACCAAGGTCTACAACCGGCGCGCGGTGACCGTGGAGGACACCGTCGAGGAGCTGCTCGCCTTCGCCGACCGGGTCGCGCCGATGGTCGCCGACACCGGGCTGCTGCTGAACCAGGCGCTCGACCGCGGCGAGACCGTGCTGCTGGAGGCCGGCCAGGCCACGCTGCTCGACGTCGACCACGGCACCTACCCGTTCGTGACGTCGTCGTCGGCGACCGCCGGCGGCGCCTGCACCGGCTCCGGCATCCCCCCGACCCGGCTCGACCGGATCGTGGCGATCGTGAAGGCCTACACGACCCGGGTGGGCGAGGGACCGTTCCCGACCGAGCTCTTCGACGCCGACGGCGACCACCTGCGCGAGGTCGGCGCCGAGTTCGGCACCACGACGGGGCGGCCGCGTCGCTGCGGCTGGTACGACGCGGTGATCGCCCGCTACGCCGCGCGTGTCAACGGCGTGACCGACTTCGTGCTCACCAAGCTCGACGTGCTCACCGGCCTCGAGCGCATCCCGGTCTGCGTCGCCTACGACGTGGGCGGGGTGCGCCACGACGAGATGCCGGTCAACCAGACCGACTTCCACCACGCGGTCCCCGTCTACGAGTACCTCCCCGGCTGGACCGAGGACATCTCCGGCGCGCGCTCCTTCGAGGAGCTCCCCGCCAACGCCCGGGCCTACGTCGAGGCCGTCGAGGCGATGTCGGGGGCCCGGATCTCCGTGGTCGGCGTCGGTCCCTCGCGGGCAGCCACCGTGGTGCGGCACCCGCTGGTCTGAGGCGTGGCCGGGCTGGTCGGATTCACCGCCTGGGCGGTGAATCCCGACGGTTGGCCCGCGAACCTTCGTGAGCGAACCGTGCGTTTTGTGGGCTCGCTGTGACGCGTGAGGCGCCCGGAGCGCGCAGCGACCGCATCGCGTGCTGGCGCGCCGAACCTCGGGCGATGCCGGACGGCTAGGCTGACCGCCCGTGAAGACGCTGGTGATCGGCTCCGGCGGCCGCGAGCACGCGCTCGCGATCGCTCTCGCGAACGACCCCGCCGTGAGCGAGGTGCACGCGGCGCCCGGCAACCCGGGCATCGGCGCGGTCGCCACCCTGCACCGGGTCGACCCGCTCGACGGCGAGGCCGTCGCGGAGCTGGCCGTCCGGCTCGGTGCCGACCTGGTCGTCGTGGGCCCGGAGGCGCCCCTCGTCGCCGGTGTCGCCGACGCCGTGACCGCTCGGGGCATCGCCTGCTTCGGCCCCTCGCTGGAGGCCGCCCGGCTCGAGGGCTCCAAGTCCTTCGCCAAGGACGTGATGGCCGCCGCCGGGGTGCCCACCGCCGGCGCCCGGGTGTGCACGACCCCCGACGAGGTGGCGGCCGCGCTCGACGCGTTCGGCGCGCCGTACGTCGTCAAGGCCGACGGGCTCGCCGCCGGCAAGGGGGTGGTGGTCACCGCCGACCGTGACGAGGCACTCGAGCACGCCGCCGGCTGCGGGCAGGTGGTGGTCGAGGAGTTCCTCGACGGCCCCGAGGTCTCGCTGTTCGCGGTCTGCGACGGCGCCACCGCCCATCCGCTCCAGCCGGCCCAGGACTTCAAGCGCATCTTCGACGGCGGCCGCGGTCCCAACACCGGCGGCATGGGCTCCTACTCGCCGCTGCCGTGGGCTCCGGCCGACCTGGCCGCCACGGTGGTCGACACGGTCGTCCAGCCCACGCTCGACGAGATGGTCCGGCGCGGTGCACCCTTCCGCGGCTGCCTCTACGTCGGCCTCGCGCTCACCGTGACGGGGCCCCGGGTGATCGAGTTCAACTGTCGTTTCGGCGACCCGGACATCCAGCCGGTGCTGGCGCTGCTCGACTCCGGGCTCGGCGAGCTGCTGCTGGCCGCGGCCCAGGGGCGGCTGCACGAGGCTCCGGCGCCGCGGTTCCGTCCCGGTGCGGCGGTGAGCGTGGTCCTCGCCTCGGCCGGCTACCCCGAGACCTCGTCGAGCGGCGACGTCATCGACGGGCTCGAGCGGCTCGACGGCCGTCGTGACGTCGACGTCATCCACGCCGGCACGGCCCGCGCCGACGACGGGCTGGTGACCGCGGGCGGCCGGGTGCTGTCGGTCCGCGCGGTCGGCGCCGACGTGGCCGAGGCCCGGCAGCGCGCCTACGACGCACTGGCCGAGATCTCCTTCCCCGGTGCCCAGTGGCGCACCGACATCGCCGCCGAGCCGCTCGGCGTCGTCGAGGGGGCCGGGGTCACCGAGTGACGTGAAACGCATGCCGGGCGGCCTCCCGGACCTGCCGTTCACGTCACTCGTGCCCACCTGAGGGCGCCTCGGGCCGGTCGCGTCCTCGCCGATGGGAGGATGACCCCGTGACCGTGCCGAACGTCCTCGCCACCCGCTACGCCGCCGCCGACCTGGCCCAGATCTGGTCTCCGGAGCACAAGGTCGTCCTGGAACGGCAGCTGTGGCTCGCGGTGCTGAAGGCGCAGCGCGACCTCGGCATCGAGGTGCCAGGAGGTGTCGTCGAGGCCTACGAGGCGGTCGTCGCCCGCGGCGAGGACGCCGTCGACCTGGCCTCGATCGCAGCCCGTGAGCGGGTCACCCGGCACGACGTGAAGGCCCGCATCGAGGAGTTCTGCGCGCTCGCCGGCCACGAGCACATCCACAAGGGGATGACCTCGCGCGACCTCACCGAGAACGTCGAGCAGCTGCAGGTGCGCCAGAGCCTCGAGCTGGTCCGCGACCGCGCCGTCGCGACCCTCGCGCGGCTGGCCAGGCTCGCCGCCGAGCACGAGGCCACCGTGATGGCCGGCCGCTCCCACAACGTCGCCGCCCAGGCGACCACGCTCGGCAAGCGCTTCGCCACGGTCGCCGACGAGATGCTGGTCGCGCTGCAGAGGGTCGAGGAGCTGCTCGCCCGCTATCCGCTGCGCGGCATCAAGGGCCCGATGGGCACCGCCCAGGACATGCTCGACCTGCTCGACGGCGACGAGGCGAAGCTCGCCGACCTCGAGGGCCGGGTCGCGGCACGCCTGGGCTTCGATCGGGTGCTGACCTCGGTCGGCCAGGTCTATCCCCGCTCGCTCGACTTCGACGTCGTCGCCGCGCTGGTGCAGCTGGTCTCCGGCCCCTCCAACCTGGCCACCACGGTGCGGCTGATGGCCGGCAACGAGCTGGTCACCGAGGGCTTCAAGGAGGGCCAGGTCGGCTCCTCGGCGATGCCGCACAAGATGAACAGCCGCTCCTGCGAGCGGGTCAACGGGCTCGCGGTGGTGCTCCGCGGCCACCTGTCGATGGTCAGCGAGCTGGCCGGCGACCAGTGGAACGAGGGCGACGTCTCCGACTCGGTGGTGCGCCGCGTCGCGCTGCCCGACGCGTTCTTCGCCACCGACGGGCTGTTCCAGACCTTCCTCACCGTGCTCGACGAGTTCGGCGCGTTCCCCGCGGTGATCCAGCGCGAGCTCGACCGCTACCTGCCGTTCCTGGCCACCACCAAGGTGCTGATGAGCGCGGTGCGCAACGGCGTGGGCCGCGAGGCCGCCCACGAGGCGATCAAGGAGGCCGCCGTCGGCACCGCGCTCGACATGCGCCGCGGCCAGGCCGAGAACGACGTGTTCGCCCGCCTCGCCGCCGACGAGCGGCTCGGGCTGACCGCCGACCAGCTGGCCGCGCTGGTGGCCGAGCCGATCGAGTTCACCGGCGCCGCGGTCGCCCAGGTGCAGGAGGTCTGCCGCCGGGTGGAGCAGGTCGCCGCCCGCCTCCCCGACGCCGCGGCGTACACGCCGGGCGACATCCTCTGAGGATTTCTCGCACCCGGCCTGCAACGCTGGGGCCGATGCCGGACATGAGCAGAGCGTGAGCGACATCTCGGGGGGACGCGACGAGGCGTTCCGGGCGTTGTACGCCGCGCACTTCGACGCGGTGCTCGGCTTCGCGCTGCGCCGGGTCGACCGCCCGGAGGACGCCGCCGACGTCGCGTCCGACACCTTCCTGGTGGCCTGGCGCCGGCTCGCGCACGTGCCCGACGGCGACGAGACCCGGCCGTGGCTCTACGGCGTCGCCCGGCGGGTGCTGGCCAACCACCGGCGCGGCGAGGGCCGACGGCACGCGCTCGGCTCCCGGTTGCGCCGCGAGCTGGCCGTCGCAGTGCCCGACGCCAGCGGCGAGGTGGTGCAGCGCGCGGACGTCACCGCGGCCATGCGGCGGCTGAGCGCCCGCGACCAGGAGGTGCTCGAGCTGCACCTGTGGGAGGGGCTGGAGCCCCGCGAGATCGCCGACGTCATCGGCGCCACCACGGTCGTGGTGCGGCCTCGGCTGTCTCGGGCCCGGGCACGGCTGCGCGACCTGCTCGGCGAGGACCCCGAACCTCCCCGCAACGATCCCGGTCGAACCGGACATCTCCCCAGTGACCACCCCGAGCTCACCCGGAAGGAGCGGTGACCATGACCTCGTCCCACGAGCAGCCTGAGCAGCCGGAGCGGCTGAAGCTGTCCGACCGGGCGGTCGCGTCGCTGCCCCTCTCGTCCGGGCGGGCCGAGCTCCTGGAGGAGATCATGAGCACCCCCGTTCTCGACCACCGCGACCCGACCCCCGCTCCCTCGGCCAGGCCGCGAGCGCAGCGCTGGCTGGTGCCGGCCGCGGCCGCTGCGGTCGTCGTCGGGCTCGTCGGCGTGCCGGTCTGGTTGGCCACCGACGACCCGTCCCGAGAAGGTGCCGGGGACGCCGGCCGCCCCAGCGGCGTGGCCGGCGACCCCAGCTCCGGGCCCGAGCAGGTCTCCGGCTATCGGGCGGTGCTCGACGCGCCGGGGTGGACGGTCACCTACGTCCAGGAGGAGCCGCCGTACGGCGGGGAGATGAGCTACTCCAACGGGGAGCAGTCGCTCGACATCCACTGGCGCCCCGGCAAGACGTACGACACCTACGTGGAGGACCGCAGCGACAACGGCCCGGGCGAGGAGATCGAGGTGCTCGGCAAGCCGGGCATGGTGTGGGCCTACTCCGCCAACGACCACACCATGATCCGCGAGCCCGACCTCGGCCACCTGCTCGAGGTGCGTGGGTCGGGCATGGACAGGGCGGCGTACCTCGACCTGCTCGGCCAGCTGCGGCTGGTCGACGACGCCGGGTTCCAGGCCGCGCTGCCCGAGGAGTTCGTCACCGACGCCGAGCGCGGGGCCGAGATCCAGGCGATCCTCGACGGGATCGCGGAGACCACCTATCCGCTGTTCCCGCCGGGCGCCGACACCGTCGTCACCTCCAGCGAGCCGGACCGCTACCACCTCGGCGCCGACGTGAGCGGCGCGGTGGCGTGCGCGTGGCTGGCGGAGTTCACCGCGGCCCACGCGGCCGGCAACGAGCGCAGGATGGACAACGCCAGCGACGCGCTGATCCCGTCCCGCGAGTGGCCGATCCTGCTCGAGATGGACGAGCAGGGTGACTGGTCCGAGGTGATCTGGGAGTACGCCGACGAGGTCGCTGCCGGTCGGGTGCCCGAGGGCTTCGAGAGCGGGCTCGGCTGTCGCTCCTGATCAACCGCGCGGCGTCTCGGTGGCCCGGTCAGCACGAACCGCGGTGACCAGGGCCAGCGCTAAGACGGCCAGCGAGGTGAGGAGCGCGGCGCGCAGTGCGGTTTCGGGGGCGTCGGCGCCGCCGGCCAGGCCGTACGCCGTCATCAGCAGCGCCGCGCCGAGCGCCGAGCCGATGCGCTGCACCGTCTGCAACGCCCCACCGGCCGCGCCGCCCATCTCGGGAGGCACCTCTGCCAGCGTGAGGGTGAAGTTGGGGGAGATGACGCCGCCGCCGCCGAGCCCGGCCAGCAGCAGCGTCGGCACCATCACCCAGACCAGCGCGGTGACGTCGTCGCGTCCCGGGACGAGCAGGGCGACCAACGCCACGCCGGTCATCATGGAGCCCAGAGCGAGCACCGTGATGCGGCGCCCGATCCGAGACACCAGCCGGCCTGCGGGCGGGGCGGTCACCGCCGCGCCGACCGCGAACGGCGTGGTCAGCGCGCCCGCCTGCAGCGCGCTGAGGCCGAGGCTCTCCTGCAGGTGCACCGAGAGCACCAGGAAGATGCCGGTGAACCCGGTGAAGTAGAGAGCGCCGACGACGAGCCCGCCGGCGTAGCCGGGTGTCCGGCGCAGCAGGGAGACGTCGAGCAGCGGTGGCCGCCCGCGCACTCGCAGCCGGCGCTCCCAGCGCACGAAGGCCCAGCCGAGCGGGAGCGCGAGCGGCACGAGTAGCAGCGGCAGCCGGGCTCCGCCCTCCGCGCTCACCAGTGGGAACAGCACGCACAGCACGACCAGCCCGAGGAGGGCGGCGCCCGGCAGGTCGATCCACGGCCGCCCCTCCTGCTCGGGCGGCCGGCCCGGGACGAGGCGGGCGATCGCGACGGCGGCGACCGCACCGATCGGGATGTTGATCAGGAACAGCCACCGCCAGCCCTGCTCCTCACCGGCGACCGCGATGATCACGCCGCCGAGGATCGGGCCGAGCGCCGAAGCGGTCGCGACCGTGAACCCGAACATCCCGAACGCGCGGCCCCGCTCCGCCCCTCGGAACAGCTGCTGGATCAGCCCGGAGTTCTGCGGGGTCAGCAGCCCGGCCGAGGCACCCTGGGCGAGCCGCGCGGCGACGAGCGTCTCGACGTTCGGGGCCAGCCCGACCGCCGCGCTGGAGAGCACGAACCCGGTCAGCCCGATCAGCATCATCCGGCGCCGCCCGTAGGCGTCGCCGAGCCGGCCGCCCGCGACCAGCGTCAGCCCGAAGGCCAGGGCGTAGCCCGAGACGACCCACTGGATGCCGGACGTCGACGCCTCGAGGCCGGCGCGCATCGAGGGGATCGCGACGTTGACGATCGTGACGTCGAGCAGCGACATGAAGCCGACGACCAGGGTCACGCCGAGCACCCGCCAGCGCCGCGGGTCCGGCTGCCAGTCGGTGGCGGCCGGCTCCGCGTCGTCCACGTCACGGCGTCGCAGGGCCTCGTCGGTCACCGGGCAAGCATCCGCGATCGCGCCAAGCGACCGACCTCACCGGGCGAGGTCAGGATCGGTGAGCACCACGAGCCGCTGGGTCGCGCGGGTCATCGCGACGTAGCGGTCGACGGCGCCTTCGACGCCCTCGCCGAACGAGCTCGGGTCGACCAGCACGACGAGGTCGAACTCCAGACCCTTGGCCTGCTCCGGGGTCAGCCGCCGCACGCGGGGCGCGAGGAGGTCGCCGAGGTCGACCTCCCCGGTGGCGATCACGCAGGCGACGCCCTCGCCGTGCTCGGCGAGCCAGGACTCCAGGACCGGCCGGAGGTCGGTGAGCGCGCCATGTGCGACCGGCACCCCCGTGCTGCGCACCGAGGTCGGCACGTTCGCGTCGGGCAGCACCGCGCGGATCACCGGCTCGGCCTCGGCCATCACCTCGGCCGGGGTGCGGTAGTTGATCCGCAGCGTCGCGACGTCGGCCCGGTCGATCCCGATCCGGCCGAGCCGTTCGCGCCACGACTCGTCGAACCCGTGCCTGGCCTGCGCCCGGTCCCCGACCACGGTGAGGCTGCGCGACGGGCAGCGGCGCAGCAGCATCTGCCACTCGGCGTCGGTGAGCTCCTGCGCCTCGTCGACCACGACGTGGGCGAACGGGCCCGCGAGCAGGTCACGGTCCCCGTCGGACAGGGCGTCCTCGTCGACGATCACGCTCTGCGCGTCGGAGACGCGCAGCATCGACATCACCTGCATCTCGGAGTCGTCGGTGGCGACCAGATGGTCCACGACGCGGGAGATCTCCTCCCGCTCGGCGGCCACCGCGGCCTCCTGCCGGCGCCGGCGACGGGACGCCTCGGGGTCACCGAGGCGGTGGCGGGCCGCGTCGAGCAGCGGCAGGTCGGACGTCGTCCAGGCCTGCGGGTCGCCGCGCTGCAGCCGGCGCACCTGGTCCGCGTCGAGCCAGGGGGCGCACCGGCGCAGGTAGGCCGGCACCGTCCACAGATCGCCCACCAGGTCGGTCGCCTCGATCATCGGCCACGCTCGACGCAGCGCCACCACGAGCTCGCGGCACTGCGGCAGCACCCGGCGTACCTGGTCCGCAGGGACCTCCTCGCCGAGCTTGGCCGCCACGATCGCGACCAGCTCCTCCCAGATCTGGTCGCGGGCCTCGTTGTGCGGCGTGCCCGGCTCGACCGCGTCGAACGCCTCGGCCCAGTCGTCGACCCCCAGCCACACGTCGGCCCACGGCGTCTCGACCTCCAGGCCCTCGGCCGGCGGCTCCTCGTAGAGCCGGACTGCGGGCTCGATCGCCTCCACCATCGCGATCGTTCCCTTCAGCGCCGCCACCTCGGGGTCGGGCTCGGGCAGCGCCGCCGCGCCCTCGGGCACCAGGTCGCGGACCGTGCAGGTCTGCACGCCCTCCTCGCCGAGACTGGGCAGCACGTCGGACACGTAGGCCAGGTAGGGCCGGCTCGGGCCGACGAACAGCACCCCGCCCCGGCGGTGCCCGAGCCTGGGGTCGGCGTAGAGCAGGTACGCCGTGCGGTGCAGCGCGACGACCGTCTTGCCGGTGCCTGGCCCGCCGTCGACCACAAGGGCGCCCCGCGAGCCGGCGCGGACGATCGCGTCCTGGTCGGCCGCGATCGTGCCGAGCACGTCCCGCATCCGGTTCGAGCGGCTCGCGCCGAGGCTGGCGACGAACGCGGACTGGTCGTCCAGGGCGGCCGCGTGCTCGCCGAGGGCGTCCGCGTCGAAGACCTCGTCCCAATAGTCGGAGACCCGACCCCGGGTCCAGCGGTAGCGGCGGCGGCTGACCAGCCCCATGGGGTCGGCGTGGGTCGCCCCGAAGAACGGCTCGGCGGCGGGGGAGCGCCAGTCGATCAGCAGCCGCCGGCCGTTCCGGTCGGTGAGGCCGAGCCGGCCGACGTAGACCGTCTCCTGGTCCTCGGCCCGCACCATGTGGCCCAGGCAGAGGTCGAGGCCGAAGCGGCGCAGGGCCCGCAACCGGGCGGTCAGCCGGTGCACGTCGAAGTCGCGGTCCATCGTCGCCTGGCCGCGCCCGCCGGCCTGCCTGCGAGTCGCGTCGAGTCGCTCGGTGAGGTCGGCGATGGACTCCTCGAGGGTGGCCGCGATCGCGGTGAAGTGCTGCTCGTCGCGGCTGATCAGGGCCGGCGCGGCCTTGGCGCGGAGCGTGTCGGGAAGAGCGAAGGCGCTGGTCAGTGAGGCGTTCGGCTGGGTCACGGCGGGCGATTCTTCGCCCCGACCGGGGTCTTGCCGCAAGCCCCCCGGTGCGCTATACGTTGAATATGGAGAGGGGTCGCCCCTCTCCTTTCGTGTCTCTGCTTCCGGGTCGCTGCGCTCCGGTCTTCGTGTCGCTGGCCGTCCCAGGGGCGCGAGCGAGTCAGACCTGAGCGCGCCCGTCGTGGGTGGCCAGCTTGCGCGCCACCGTCGCGAGGTCCTCGCGCCAGACGTCCTCGGGGCCGGGCGGCAGGATGTCGTCCCACAGCGTGGCGAAGGTGCCGCGCAGGTTCGGCAGCCCGGTGGGGCGGGCGAGGAACCACACGTGCAGGTGCGCGGAGCCGTCGCCCCAGCGGTTCACGTGCACCCGCTCGACGTTCGGAAGCCGTTCCATGATCCGGCTCAGCCAGACCGTGATCCGGCCCAGCTCGCCGGCCAGGTCGTCGTCGAGGTCGGGCAGGTCGAGGTGCTCGATCGGCTCCAGCATCAGCACCATCGGCAGTCCCGACCGCTCCAGGTGCTTGACCCGCCAACGCTCGTTGGTCCAGATCACCCCGGGAACCTCGTCTGCGCACAGGAAGCAGTCCTGACCGCCCTCGCCCTTGCGCGGCGCCTCGTCGGTCGGCGCCGCGAGCACCTTCGGCACCAGCGCCCCGTCGACGACCTCGAACGGGAACGACTCCCAGGTGACGAAGTCGGGGTTGGGCAACCGCCCTCCGGGACCGGCGGCGACGGCACGGGCGTGGATCTGGTCTGCGGGCTCGGCCATGGCCCGCATGCTGCCACGCCGGCGTCCACGTCGCCGCCAGGAGCCCGGCGGGCCGGGCCCGTCTCCTACGCTGGCCTCGTGACCGGCCCCGCGAACCCCGCCGACCTGAACATCCCCGCCGCCCCCGTCATCGACGGGGCCCGCCACCTGCACTCGGGCAAGGTGCGCGACCTCTACGAGCTGGAGACGGGACCGCACGCGGGCCTGCTGCTGATGGTGGCCAGCGACCGGATCTCCGCCTACGACTTCGTGCTCGACACCACGATCCCCGACAAGGGCGAGATCCTCACCCGGATGTCGCTGTGGTGGTTCGACCAGCTCGCCGACCTGGTTCCGCACCACGTGGTGTCCACCGATGTGCCCGCCGCCGTGCGCGGCCGCGCCGTCGTCTGTGAGCGGCTGGACATGTTCCCGGTCGAGTGCGTGGCGCGCGGCTACCTGACCGGCTCCGGCCTGGCCGACTACCGCGCCACCGGCGAGGTGTGCGGGCTGGCGCTGCCGCCCGGTCTCGAGGACGGCAGCCGGCTCCCGGAGCCGGTGTTCACACCCGCCACGAAGGCCGAGCTCGGCGACCACGACGAGAACGTCTCGTACGCCGCGGTGGAGGCCGCCGTGGGCGGAGAGATCGCCGCCGAGCTGCGGGGACTCACCCTCGAGGTCTACCGCCGGGCCGAGGGCGTGGCCCGGGAGCGCGGCATCATCCTGGCCGACACCAAGCTGGAGTTCGGCAGCCGTCCCGACGGCACGATCGTGCTCGCCGACGAGGTGCTCACCCCCGACTCGTCGCGGTTCTGGCCGGCGCAGGGCTGGCAACCGGGCCGCACGCAGCCGTCGTACGACAAGCAGATCGTGCGCGACTGGCTCACCTCCGCCGAGTCCGGCTGGGACCGCACCACCGGCGAGGCCCCGCCGCCGTTGACGGCCGAGGTGGTCGAGCGCACCCGTGCCCGTTACGTCGAGGCCTACGAGCTGCTGACCGGCGAGCGGTTCTGACATGGCCGGCTGGGCCACCGGGACCGTGACGTTCCCGGTGCCGGCCGAGGCGGCGTACGACTATCTCGCCGATCCGCGCAACCGGCCTGCCTGGCAGTCGAGCCTGCGGCGGATCGAGGCGCTCTCCGGCACCGACGTGCGGGTGGGTCAGCGGTGGGTCGACGTCACCGTGCCCGGGCTGCGACCAGCCATGGAGACCACCGAGGCGGTCCGGCCGCGACGCTGGGCCGAACGCGGCACGTGGCGTGGGCTGTCGGCCGAGCTGACGCTCGACTTCGCCCCGTCGGGCTCCGGCAGCACGGTCGGCTTCCGGTTCCGGGTCACCGGCCGGGGTCCCCTGGCGCCGCTGGCCCGACTGCTCACGCTCACGGCGGTGCCCGCGGTCCGCGGCGACCTGCGGCGCGCGGCGCGGCTCGCCGCGGCCGGCCGGAGGTGACTGCCCGGCGGCGTCGACCGCTGAGTAGGTTGTTGCCACACCCACCCGTGATGGAGGCCACGCCTTGTCCACCTCGTACAACCTCTCTTCCCTGCTCGAGGACAGCGCGCGGAAGTACCCCGACCGCGATGCCGTCGTCATCAACGACACCCGGCTGACCTACGCCCAGCTGAACGCGTTCGCGAACATGTGCGCGAACCTGCTGGTGGACCGCGGCGTCCGGCCGGGCGACAAGGTGGCGATCAGCTGCCCCAACCTGCCGTTCTTCTCGGTGGTCTACTTCGGCATCCTCAAGGCCGGCGCGACCGTGGTGCCGCTGAACGTGCTGCTCAAGGGCCGCGAGGTGGCCTACCACCTCAACGACTCCGACGCGAAGGCCTACTTCTGCTTCGAGGGCACCCCCGAGCTGCCCATCGGGCAGAACGGCTACGAGGGGTTCCAGGCCGCCGAGGGCTGCGAGAGCTTCTTCGTGATCACCGCCGACCTCGGCGCCGCCTCGCCCATCGAGGGCACCGAGACCATGGCCGGCGCGATGCTGGCCCACCCCGCCGAGTTCGAGTCGGTGGCCACCGACGAGGACGACACCGCGGTCATCCTCTACACCTCCGGCACCACCGGCCAGCCCAAGGGCGCCGAGCTGCGGCACCGCAACATGCGCGACAACGCGCTGTCGAGCGAGGCGCTGTTCGGCGCGACCGAGGACCGTCCCGACACCTACCTGTGCGTGCTCCCGCTGTTCCACTCCTTCGGCCAGACCGTCTGCCAGAACGGCCCGTTCGCCTACGGCGGCACGATCGTGATGCTGCCCCGGTTCGAGCCGAACGCCGCGCTGCAGCTGATGCTCAAGGAGGGCATCACCTTCTTCGCCGGCGTCCCGACGATGTACTGGGAGCTGCTCGGGGCCCTCGAGGAGGGCGTCGACGTCACCGCGCTCAAGGAGAACCTGCGGGTCGCGGTCTCCGGCGGCTCCGCGCTGCCGGTCGAGGTGCACAAGGACTTCGAGCGCCGCTTCGGGGTGACCATCCTGGAGGGCTACGGCCTGTCCGAGACCTCCCCGGTCGCCTCGTTCTCGAAGTACGGCGAGCCGGCGCGCGTCGGCTCGATCGGGCTGCCGATCCCCGGCGTCGAGATGAAGCTGATCGACCCGGAGTGGGGCGACATCGAGCCCGGCCCCGACGCGATCGGCGAGATCGCGATCAAGGGCCACAACGTGATGAAGGGCTACTACCAGCGCCCCGAGGCCACCGCCGAGGTGATCCGCGACGGCTGGTTCCGCTCCGGCGACCTGGCCCGCAAGGACGACGACGGCTGGTACTACATCGTCGACCGGGCCAAGGAGATGATCATCCGCAACGGGTTCAACGTCTACCCGCGGGAGATCGAGGAGGTGCTGATGAGCCACCCCGACGTGTCGCTCGCCGCGGTCATCGGCGTCCCCCACGAGATGCACGGCGAGGAGATCAAGGCGTTCGTCATCCTCAACCCGAGCGCCCAGGTCACCGCCGACGAGCTGGTCGGCTGGGCCAAGGAGCAGATGGCCAGCTACAAGTACCCGCGCATCGTCGAGATCGTCACCTCGCTGCCGATGACCGCCACCGGCAAGATCCTCAAGCGCGAGCTGAGCTGAGGCGCGCAGGACCCGAGGCGGGGTAGCCGGGGTGGCCGTCGGCTGGGTGCGGCTTCATCACGGTATGCAGGCCAACCTGCACTTCCCTAGGTGTGCACGCCTGGGGAAGTGCAGGTTCGGCTGCATCCCTTGGGGAACCGACAGCCCCTGGCCGCCTACGCGAACGGGTCGGGCAGGGCGCCGGGCAGCTTCGCGAGGAGCTCGCGGGCCTGGGCGGCCACCTTGTGCTCGACGAGCACCTCGTAGCGGGTGGCGACCACCTGCGTCACGGAGGAGAAGTCGCGCTGGCCGCGGGTGAGGGCATAGCCGACCAGGGCCCAGATCAACCCGAAGAGGGCACCGAACAGCAGGGTCGAGAGGATCAGCGTCACCGCGCCCTCCTCGGTGAACAGCGCGAAGATCAGCCCGATGAACAGGCCGAGCCACATGCCCGAGGCGAGGCCGCCGGCGGCGACCCGGCCGGTCGTCAGCCGGCCGGTGATCCGCTCGATCCGCTTCAGGTCGGTGCCGACGATGAGGCACTGCTCGACCGGGAACTTGTGGTCGGCGAGGAAGTCGACGGTCTTCTGGGCCGAGGCGTAGTCGTCGTAGATGGCCAGGGACTGCGGGAACTGCAGCTTCAGCGGTGAGGTGGGCCCGGGTGGCTGCGACATGCTCATGTCTCCAGTGTGCCGGGCGACCTCACACGCGTTCTCGACGCTTCTCACGCGGTGCAACCCGTGTGAAGTGAGGGGATCACCGGATATCCGGTGATCCCGCCAGCCCCGCCCCCCGCCACCCCTTCCTGCGGAAGTCGACCGTCCGTGCCGGCGGCCCGCGCCGGTCGGCGGGCGCCGCGCCCGTAGACTGGGCCGCGCACCCCCGCCTCGCAGACCCCGCTTCCAGGAGCCTCCCGTGCCCCGAGTCGTCGTCGACGTCATGCCCAAGCCCGAGATCCTCGACCCGCAGGGGAAGGCCGTCCTCGGCGCCCTGCCGCGGCTGGGGTTCTCCGGCGTCACCGGTGTCCGCCAGGGCAAGCGCTTCGAGCTCGAGGTGGCCGGCGAGATCACCGCCGAGGTGCTCGCCGCGGTGCACGAGATGGCCGAGAGGCTGCTGTCGAACCCGGTGATCGAGAACTTCACCGTCCACGTCGACGACGCGGTCGCCGAGCACCCGGGTGAGGTCGTCGAGGCGCACCAGGCGGACGCCCGATGAAGGTCGGCGTCGTCACGTTCCCGGGCTCGCTCGACGACGTCGACGCGGTCCGCGCGGTGCGGGTGGGCGGCCACGAGGCGGTCGCGCTGTGGCACGGCGACCACGACCTGCGCGGCGTCGACGCGGTGGTGCTGCCGGGCGGCTTCTCCTACGGCGACTACCTGCGCTGCGGCGCGATCTCCCGGTTCGCCCCGGTGATGAGCGAGGTCGTCGAGGCCGCGCGGCGGGGCATGCCGGTGCTCGGCATCTGCAACGGCTTCCAGATCCTGTGCGAGTCACACCTGCTGCCGGGTGCGCTGATCCGCAACGCCGAGCGCAGGTTCGTCTGCACCGACCAGCCGCTGCGCATCGAGAACAACCGCACCGCCTGGACCTCGGCCTACGCCGAGGGGCAGGAGGTCACGATCGTGCTGAAGAACGGCGAGGGTGGATTCGTGGCCGACGAGGCCACGCTCGACCGGCTCGAGGGGGAGGGGCGCGTGGTCGCCCGCTATCTGGGCAAGAACCCGAACGGCTCGCTGCGCGACATCGCCGGCATCACCAACGAGGCCGGCAACGTCGTCGGGCTGATGCCGCACCCCGAGCACTCCGTGCACACCCTCACCGGGTCGGGCACCGACGGGCTGGGCTTCTTCACCTCGCTGGCCGCGGCGGCGTTCGCATGAGCGACACCGAGACCGCCGCCGGCCCGCTGCACCTGTTCCGCCGGGTCGCCGTCGCCGAGGCCGTGACCTGGGCGCTGCTGCTCACCGGCATGGTGCTCAAGTACGGCACCGAGACCACCGAGCTGGGGGTGCGGGTCTTCGGCATGGTGCACGGCGTGGTCTTCATCGGCTACGTGCTGACCACCTTGCTGGTCGCGCTCGACCAGCGCTGGTCGGTCGCGCGCACCCTGCTGGGCCTGGCCGCCGCGGTGCCGCCGTTCGCCACCGTGCTTTTCGACCGGTACGCCGAGCGCCAGGGCGCCCTGGGCCGCTCCTGGCGGCTGCGGGCCGAGGCGCCCAGCGGCGCGTTGGAGCGGATCGCCGCGTGGCTGGTGCGGCACCCGCTGCACGGGGCCGCCGTGGGCGCGGTCGCGGTGGCGGCGCTCACCGGCGTCGCGCTGGTCGCCGGTCCGCCGGCCTGAGCCGGCAGGCTCGACCACCCGGGGGCCTCGACCACCGGCAGAGCCGACCGCCTGAGCCCTACTTCGCGCCCCTCTTCAGCATCTTCCAGGTGGCCGGGGCGGCGATGCCGGTCTGCTCGGCTCCGACCCGCTTCTGATAGGCGAGCAGGGCGTCGCGAGTGGCGGTGTTGAACACGCCCAGGGCCTTGACAGTGCCAGGAGAGGCGGCGTTGAGCGCCCGCTGCAGCCGCCGCACGGCGGATCCGGCCGAGCCGATCTTGAGCACCGGCGTCTCGCCGGCGACCAGCAGCGAGACCCACTGTCGCTGGCTCCACGTCTCGCTGGCCTTCCAGCCCTTCGAGACCTGCCAGGCGTTGGCGGCGGCGAGCGTCTTCTTGGTGTAGCGGCCGTTGAGGTTGCCGGCATAGAGCCCCTGCTGCTGGAGCAGGCACTGCAGCGCGCGGACCCGGGCCTCCGGGAGATTCTCCTGGCCGAACTTCAGCACCGGGTACTCCGGGAAGGCGAGCCCCACCCCATCGCAGTAGACCTCCTCGGGGGCGTAGGAGCCGCGGCCGACCTCGAGGTAGTTGCGGTCGATGTTGATCGTCACGCCGCCCCAGGTCTCGTTGTGGCCGCCTTGGTACTGCTTGACCCGGCCGCCGGGGCGCCAGCCGTCGTTGCGGATGTAGGAGGTGGAGGTGTTCGCGATGCCGTCCCAGCGGGCGATCCAGATCATGTCGGGCAGCGTGAACGCCTCGGGCCGGTTCACCCGAGCCTCGTCGAGCGCCTTGATGCCGGAGCCGGCGCTGGAGTAGACCCCGGAGACGTAGTCGAGCTTGTGCAGGCCCTTGGTCCAGCTGCTGAGGAACTGCAGTGCGGACTCGCGGCAGTGGGTGTTGCTGTTGTCGTAGCCCTCGAGGTCGTACCAGAGCGTGCTGCCGGGAGCGATGCCCAGGTCCTGGGCCGCGGCGACGGCCTTGGTGGCCTCGGCGCGGCCCATCTTGCGGGCCCGCGGGTAGGTGCCCTTCTTGCCCGGCTTGGGGCTGATCTTGAAGTCGTCGTCGTAGCGGGGGAAGCGGGGCTGGCAGGAGGCCTGGGGGCCGAGCGTGATCGGGAGCAGTCGCCAGCCCTTGCGCAGCTGGGTGGAGACCCAGCGCTTGGAGAGGTTCGGCTGGTCGCGGCAGGCCCGCGAGTCGCCGGAGATGTAGATGCCGACGGAGAGGAACGGGGAGTACTTCAGCCAGGTGTTCATCGCCTTCTGGGTGGGCGCCAGGCACTGGTCGAAGCCGTAGCCGGTGAAGTCGCCGGGGGTGACCACGGCGGTGGTGTCCCGCGGCTTCTCGCTGGTCTCGGCGGTGGCGCCGGCCGGGCCGGAGGCCGTGAGCGCCAGCGTCGCGGTCAGGCCCGCGGCCGCGAGTGCGCGCAGGGGACGGGTGAGAGGGCGGTGCATGACGACTCCAGACGACGGGGGCACAGATCACCCGAGGCTGCCGGGCGCCGTCACCATAACCTCACCAGTCACAGCAGTAACAGCGGTTCGCGGGAACTACAGCTGTGTAGTTCGCCGGAGCATCCGTGCTGGTCAGCCAGGGGGTCAGGCAGGATCGGGCGGGGTGAGGCGGCCTCGGCCACGGACACCACGTCGGCAGGTCGGGGATCGGCCTGAGGAGCCGATCCGGTGGGTCGGGCCTTGGTCTCTGGTCCGGGCCGGCTCGGGACTCAGGTCCCGACGAGGCGGGGCCCGCTGTCCCACCACCTACTGTCGTGCCATGGGCAAGAGCGTCTACGTCACCACGCTCGAGGGCTACAGCGGCAAGTCCGCCGTGGCGCTGGGGCTCCTCGACGCGCTGTCGCGCCGGGTGCAGCGCGTCGGGGTCTTCCGGCCGATCGTCCTGGGTGACGCGGCCACCGGCGACCCCGGGCAGCGCGACTACGTCCTGGACCTCCTCGTCGCCCACGAGGCGGTCACCCTGGGGTACGACGAGTGCACCGGCGTCACCTACGACGACGTCCACGCCGACCCGGTCGCCGCGCTCGACACCATCGTCGAGCGCTATCACCGGGTCGCCGACCAGTGCGACGCCGTCGTCATCGTGGGTTCGGACTACACCGACGTGGGCAGCCCCACCGAGTTCGCCTACAACGCCCGGGTCGCGGCCAACCTCAGCGCGCCGGTCCTCCTGGTCGTCAACGGTGCCGACCGCTCGCCCGACGACGTCAAGGTGCTCGCCGACATGGCCGCGGGCGCGATCGCGGAGAACCACGCGTCGCTGTTCGCGGTCGTCGCCAACCGCGTCACCGACCCCGACCTGTCCGGAGTCGTCCGCGCGCTGGCCCGCGACGGCGTCCCGGTCTACGCGCTGCCGGAGGAGCCGCTGCTGTCGGCGCCGACCCTGGCCGACCTGCTGCCGGTGTGCGGCGGGCGACTGGTCTCCGGCGACCCCGCCCTCCTCGACCGTGAGGTGCTGGGGGTGATGGTGGCCGGCATGACCATGCCGAACGTGCTCGACCGGCTCTTCGACGGGGTCGTCGTGGTCACCCCGGGCGACCGGCCCGAGGTGGTGCTCGGCGTGCTCATGGCCCACCTCTCGGCCGGGTTCCCCCAGGTGTCGGGCATCGTGCTCAACGGCGGCATCGAGCTGCCCTCGCAGGTGACCCGGCTGCTGGAGAGCGCCGGTGCGACGCTGCCGATCATCGCCACCGACCTGGGCACGCAGGAGACCTCGACCGCGCTGACCTCGATGCGCGGCCGGCTGCGCAGCGGCTCGGGACGCAAGGTCGCCGCCGCGCTCAGCCTGTTCGCCCAGCACATCGACAGCGACGCGCTGCTCGACGGGCTCGACGTCGCCCGCACCACCGCGGTGACCCCCCTGATGTTCGAGCACCAGCTGATCGACATGGCCAGCGCCGACCGGCGCCACATCGTGCTCCCCGAGGGCGACGAGCCGCGGGTGCTCGCCGCGGCCGACCTGCTGCTGCGGCGCGGCGTCGCCGACCTCACCCTGCTCGGGGACCCGATCCGGATCACCGCCCAGGCCGCCAGCTGCGGCGCCGACATCACCGGGGCCACGCTGCTCGACCCGGAGACCAGCGAGCTCACCGAGCGCTTCGCCGAGGAGTACTACCAGCGGCGCCGGCACCGCGGCATCGACCGGGTCGAGGCCCGCACCGCCGCCGTCGACGTCTCCTACTTCGGCACGCTGATGGTCGAGCTCGGGCTCGCCGACGGCATGGTCTCCGGCGCGGCGCACACCACCGCCCACACCATCCGCCCGGCGCTGGAGGTCGTGAAGACCGTGCCCGGGGTCTCGGTGGTCTCCTCGGTGTTCTTCATGTGCCTGCAGAACCAGGTGCTCGTCTACGGCGACTGCGCGGTCAACCCCGACCCGACCGCCGAGCAGCTCGCCGACATCGCGGTCTCGTCGGCGGCGACCGCGTCGGCGTTCGGCATCGAGCCCCGCGTCGCGATGCTGTCCTACTCCACCGGAAGCTCCGGCGCCGGCAGCGACGTCGAGAAGGTCTCCGCCGCCACCGAGCTGGTCCGGGCCCGTGCCCCGCACCTGCTGGTGGAGGGGCCGATTCAGTACGACGCCGCGATCGACCCCTCGGTGGCCGCGACCAAGCTCCCCGGCTCGCAGGTCGCCGGACAGGCGACCGTGTTCGTCTTCCCCGACCTCAACACCGGCAACAACACCTACAAGGCGGTACAGCGCTCCGCCGGTGCGGTCGCGATCGGGCCGGTGCTGCAGGGGCTGCGCAAGCCGGTCAACGACCTCTCCCGGGGCGCCACCGTGCGCGACATCGTGAACACGGTCGCGATCACCGCGATCCAGGCCCAGCAGCTCGACCAGCAGCTCGACCAGCAGGTCGGTCAGCAGCTCGACCAGCCCGTCGACCAGCGGGCTGGCCACCCCGAGCCGGAGGCGGTCCGATGAGCGCCACGGTGCTGGTCCTCAACGCCGGCTCGTCGTCGGTGAAGTACAGCCTGGTCGACGGCGACACCGGTGCGGCGCTCGCCGTCGGTCTCGCCGAGCGGGTCGGTGACCCCTCCGGCGCCGCCGGCATCCTCACCCACACCGACGCCGACGGCACCAAGCACCGCTCCGAGCTGCCGCTGCCCTCGCACGAGGCCGCCCTGCGGGCCGCTCTCGGGGCGTTCGAGCAGCACGGCCCCGCGCTGGCGGAGGCGGGGGTCGCCGCCGTCGGCCACCGGGTGGTCCACGGCGGCGAGCGGTTCTCCGCCCCGGCGCTGGTCGACGACGACCTGCTGGCCGCGGTCGCCGACCTGGTGCCGCTGGCCCCGCTGCACAACCCCGCGAACCTCGAGGTGCTCGCGGTGGCCCGCACGCTCTTCGGCGCCGTCCCGCACGTCGCGGTCTTCGACACCGCCTTCCACCAGACGCTCCCCGAGCACGCCTACACCTACGCGGTGCCGCACCAGTGGCGCGAGCAGCACGGGATCCGCCGCTACGGCTTCCACGGCACCTCGCACCGGTTCGTCTCGGGCGAGACCGCCCGGCTGCTCGGTCGACCGGTGGAGGAGGTCAACACGATCGTGCTGCACCTCGGCAACGGCGCGTCGGCCGCGGCCGTGGCTGGTGGCCGCTCGGTCGACACCTCGATGGGGATGACCCCGCTGGAGGGCCTGGTGATGGGCACCCGGTCCGGCGACCTCGACCCGGCCCTGCACGCCCACCTGCACCGGCAGCTGGGCTGGTCGCTGGAGGAGATCGACGCCGCCCTCAACCGCGAGTCCGGCATCCGCGGGCTGTGCGGACACTCCGACTTCCGCGAGCTCGAGCGGCTGCTCGCTGACGGCGACCCGCACGCCCGGGTGGCGATGGACGTCTACTGCTACCGGCTGCGCAAGTACGTCGGCGCCTACTACGCCGCCTTGGGCCGGGTCGACGCGATCACGTTCACCGGCGGCATCGGTGAGCGCGGCCTGCTGGTGCGCGCCCAGGCGCTGGCCGGGCTGGAGCGCCTCGGCATCGTGATCGATGCCGAGGCCAACCGCACCCACTCCGGCGCCGGGTTCATCTCGCCGCCCGGCAGCGAGGTGGCGGTACTGGTCGTTCCCACCAACGAGGAGTGGCAGATCGCGCGCGAGACCCTCGGGGTGGTGCGCGCCGGCTGAGTCGGCGCCGAGGATCAGCCGAGCTCGACGAGCTCCGCCGAGCGCTGCCACAGCCCGTCGATGAGCGACTGGTCGCTGGCCTGCCGGTTCTCGCGGCCGTCGGCGTGGAAGCGGCTGTAGTAGCGCCCGTTGAGCTCGGGGTCGGGGCCGCGCTCGGCGAGGGCGATCAGCGGGGCCGCACCGTCGGGCACCGAGATCGTGCCGAACCGCTTCAACGGCGAGCGATAGAGCAGGCCGACGAACCAGGAGTCCCGGCCGAACGAGCTGCCCACCGGGCCGGGGTGCACGGCCACCGAGACGATGCCCTCGTCGGCCCAGCGCTGCGCGATGCCGCGGGTGAACAGGATGTTCATCAGCTTGCCGGTGCCGTAGGCGGGGAACTCGATCGCGCGCCGGTGCTCGTAGTCGAGGTCATCGAGCACGACCTTGCCCATCAGGTTGCCGATGCTGGAGGTGTTGACGACCAGCGCGCCATCGGCCGCGGCGAGCCGCGGCCGCAGCAGGTTGGTCAGCAGGAACGGCGCCAGGTGGTTGATCTGGAAGTTGGGCTCGTGTCCGTCGTGGGTGGTCCGCGACGGCTTGAACGTGCCGCCGGCGTTGTTCATCAGCAGGTCGAGCGTCTCCACGCGCTCGCCCACCTGCGCGGCCAGGCGGCGTACGTCGTCGAGCCGGGCGAAGTCCGCGACCAGCGGCTCGGTGCCGACCGCCTCCGCGACGGGCCGGAGCTTCTCGGCAGACCGGCCGGTGACGTGCACCGTCGCCCCTCGGGAGGCCAGGACCCGGGCTGTCTCGGCCCCGATCCCGTCGCTCGCCCCGGTCACCAGGACCGTGCGGCCCGCCATCGTCTGGTCGCTCATGGTGCGAGCCTAGGGACCCCTACTGTGAGGTGGGCAACGAGGTGGGCAACGCCACGGCGGAGACGGGGGCAGCGGTGAAGACGGACTTCAAGCGTTCGCTGGACGGCTACCAGGCGCGGCCCGGCGAGTTCCGTGTCGTCGACGTGCCCCCGCTGCGCTACCTGATGGTCGACGGCCAGGGAGACCCCAACACCGCCACCGCGTACGCCGACGCGCTCGAGGCGCTCTATCCGGTGGCCTACACGTTGAAGTTCGCGAGCAAGACGGACCTGGGTCACGACTACGTGGTGCCGCCGCTGGAGGCGCTGTGGTGGGCACCGGACATGGCGGCCTTCACCTCGGCGCGCGACAAGTCGAGGTGGCACTGGACGGCGATGATCATGGTGCCCGACTGGGTGCCCGACGGGTTGTTCCCCGAGGCCGTCGCCACGGTGGCCGCCAAGAAGTCGCCGCGCAGCCTGGACCGGGTGCGGCTGCAGACCCTCGACGAGGGCAGCTGCGTGCAGACGCTCCACGTCGGCCCGTACGACGAGGAGGCGGGCGTGCTGGCCGCGCTGCACGACGAGTTCATCCCCGGCGCCGGTCTGCGCATGACCGGCAGGCACCACGAGATCTACCTCAGCGATGCGCGCAGGGTCGCTCCCGCAAAGCTGCGGACGATCCTGCGGCAGCCGGTGGCGCCCGCCGGTGAATGAGCCCTCCGCGACCTTGCCGGAGCGGAAGCGACGTCGATGGGTACCTCTTCCTCGTGCGTGCGGCGTACGGCCCACGCGAACGGAGGAGGGTGACGTGAGCGGGACGAGCAGCGAGAGCACGGCCGAGCAGCAGCAGCGCGAGATGGCCGAGGTCCAGGAGCAGATGGACGCCGAGTCCGAGGGTGACGGTCTGGCCGCCGAGGCCGGGTCGGCCGAGGAGAACGGCATCTTTCAAGGCTGAGTCGGCGGGTGGACGCGGCCGGGTCAGCCGTCAGCCGTGTTCGCCTCTGCCGAACCTGCTCTCCGCCACGCAGTCGACCAGCAGGCCCTGAAGATGCTTTCGTCCATGGACGGAGTGAAGTCGCTCCAGCGAGCCAGTCCCGCGCCTTGGTGCCTGCTCTGGACGGGCTTTCCTCCGTCGGATTACGAGCGGCCGGGCCTGAGCAAGGCGGCTTGGGCCCGGATAGGGGCAGGTGGACGGTTGGCCCGGGCGTTTCCCGCCCGACGTCGGGATACTGACGCCATGGACCGCCAGGCCACCTCACCCGACGACGGCATGTTCCCCGGCGGCGGGGGCCCGGCCTGGACCGTCGACCTCCGGGCCCGGTTCGACGGGCTCCTCGACGAGCACCGGGCGATGATGGACGCCAGCCTGGAGGGGCTCACCGAGGAGGAGGCGAGGCGTTCCCTCGTGCCGTCGAGGACGACGCTGCTCGGCCTGGTCAAGCACGTCACCTACGTCGAGCAGGTCTGGTTCAACCAGGCGCTGACCGGACGGAGCCTGAAGGAGATCGGTGCGCCGGCCACGCCCGACCGGTCGTTCGTGCTGCACAAGAGCGACACGATCGCCTCGGTCCGGGCGGCGTACGCAGCGGCCTGCGCCGACTCGCGCCCGCTCGTCTCAGACCTGCCCCTCGACGCGGAGGTCACCGGCCGCGGCCCGCGGCCCCTGTGGGCGATCTACGCCCACATGCTCCGCGAGCTCGCCCAGCACTGCGGCCACGCCGACATCCTGCGCGAGCAGGTCCTCGCGGCCCGCCCCTGACCCAGGATCCAGGCAGCGGCTCGGTGCTCAGTCGCCCTTCGCCGTCCGACCGGAGGTGGGGTCCTCGTCGTACGGCTCGTCGAGCCTCGCTAGCAGCGCCTCGCGTTCGGCCGGGTCGCTCGGCATGGTCGCGGCCATCCGCCGCGCAGAGCGCACCGCGCTGACGAAGTCGATGGTGTTGCGCAGGATCCGCATCGGGCCTCCCCTCTCCGCGAGCCGCGATCGCGGCACCGGGGCCACGGTACGACCGGATCTGGCGCCCCACACCTGGCCGGGTCGGCCATGGGCGTCTGGCCGGCGAGCGGCCGTCGGCGCCCCGGCCGCGGTGACCTAGAATCGACGTCCGTGCTGGACACCGTCGCCGTCGCCGCCCAGGATCCCGACCGCTCGCAGCCCTGGGCCGAGCTCGGCCTCAAGGAGGACGAGTACGCCCGGATCCGCGAGATCCTCGGCCGCCGCCCCACCAGCAGCGAGCTGGCGATGTACTCGGTGATGTGGAGCGAGCACTGCTCCTACAAGTCCTCCAAGGTGCACCTCAAGCAGTTCTCCGAGCTCTCCCAGGAGACCCCGCGCGGCAAGACGCTGGCCGGCATCGGCGAGAACGCCGGCGTCATCGACATCGGCCAGGGCTACGCGGTGACCTTCAAGGTCGAGAGCCACAACCACCCCTCCTACGTCGAGCCCTACCAGGGCGCGGCCACCGGCGTCGGCGGCATCGTCCGCGACATCCTCGCGATGGGCGCCCGCCCGGTCGCGGTGATGGACCCGCTGCGCTTCGGCCCGCTCGACGCCGACGACACCCACCGGGTGCTGCCGGGGATCGTGGCCGGCGTCGGCGGCTACGGCAACTGCCTCGGCCTGCCCAACATCGGCGGCGAGGCGGTCTTCGACGACTCCTACCTCGGCAACCCGCTGGTCAACGCGCTCTGCGTCGGCGTGCTGCGCCACGAGGACCTCCACCTCGCCAAGGCCAGCGGCGTCGGCAACAAGGTGATCCTCTACGGCGCCCGCACCGGCGGCGACGGCATCGGCGGCGTCAGCGTGCTGGCCAGCGAGACCTTCGACGAGGGCGGGCCGGCCAAGCGCCCGAGCGTGCAGGTCGGCGACCCGTTCATGGAGAAGCTCCTCATCGAGTGCACGCTCGAGGTGTTCGCGGCCGGTCTGGTCGCCGGCATCCAGGACCTCGGCGGCGCCGGACTCTCCTGCGCCACCTCCGAGCTGGCCAGCGCCGGCGACGGCGGCATGCACGTCGACCTCGACCTGGTGCCGCTGCGCGACTCCACGCTCTCCCCCGAGGAGATCCTGATGAGCGAGTCGCAGGAGCGGATGATGGCGGTCGTCGAGCCCGGCGACGTCGAGGCGTTCCTCGCGATCTGCGCGAAGTGGGACGTCGAGGCGGTCGTCGTCGGCGAGGTCACCGACACCGGCCGGCTGCACGTCGACTGGCACGGCGAGCGGGTCGTCGACGTCCCGCCGCGCACGGTCGCGCACGAGGGCCCGACGTACCACCGTCCCTACGCCCGCCCCGCCTGGCAGGACGCCCTGCAGGCCGACGGCGCCGAGGCGCTGCCGCGGCCCGCGACCGGCGAGGAGCTGCGCGAGACCCTGCTGCGCCTGGTCGGCAGCCCCAACCTGTGCGACAAGTCGTGGATCACCGACCAGTACGACCGCTACGTGCGCGGCAACACCGTGCTCGCCCAGCCCGCCGACAGCGGCATGGTGCGCGTCGACGAGGAGACCCACCTCGGTGTCTCGGTCGCCACCGACTGCAACGGCCGGTTCGCCAAGCTCGACCCGTACGCCGGGGCGCAGCTGGCGCTCGCGGAGTCCTTCCGCAACGTCGCGACCGGGGGCGCCACCCCGCTGGCGGTCTCCGACTGCCTGAACTTCGGCTCGCCCGAGGACCCCGACGTGATGTGGCAGTTCGCCGAGGCCTGCCGCGGGCTCAAGGACGGCTGCGCCGAGCTCGGCATCCCGGTCACCGGCGGCAACGTCAGCCTCTACAACCAGACCGGCGAGACCGCGATCCTGCCGACCCCGGTGGTCGCGGTGCTCGGCGTCATCGACGACGTACGCCGCCGGGTGCCCGGCGGCTTCCACGGCGCCGGGCAGGCGGTGCTGCTGCTGGGTGAGACCCGCGAGGAGCTGTCCGGCTCCGAGTGGGCGCACGTGGTGCACGGCCACCTCGGCGGCCGGCCGCCCCGCGTCGACCTGGCCCGCGAGAAGGCGCTCGCCGAGCTGATCGCCGTCGCGGCCAAGCGGCACTGGTTGGCCAGCGCCCACGACCTGTCCGACGGCGGGCTCGCGCAGGCGCTGGTGGAGTCCGCCCTCGCCAGCGATGTCGGCGTCACCGTCGATGTCTCCGCGGTCGCCGCCGACCCGTTCGTGGCGCTGTTCTCCGAGTCCACCGGCCGGGTGCTGGTCACCGCCGACGAGGAGGCCGTCGACCAGCTGGGGCTGCTGGCCGAGCGGCTCGGCGTCCCGGCGGTGCGCATCGGCACCACCGGTGGGCACGCGGTCACCGTCGAGGGCCACTTCGCGGTCGACCTGTCGATCGTCCGCGATGCGTGGACCGCCACCCTGCCGGCCGCGCTGGGCTGACGCGGAGCCGTCGTTTCACCTAGGGATGCAGACGAACCATCGCTTCCCTAGGTGTGCAGGCATGGGGAAGTGCGGGTTGACCTGCATCCCTTGATGAAGCTGCAACCGGCGGCCGCCGACCACCGAGCCCGCGATCACCCGGCACGGAGGTGGACGCGCACCCGGCCGGCACCGTCCTGCCAGGCCGCGACGACCCCGCCGTCGGAGTCGACCGCGGCCGCCACCATCGGGACGCCGGGCGGCGCCAGCGCGAAGCCGTCGCCGAGGATTCCGTCGGGGGAGAGCAGTCGGCCGAACGTGTCGTCGTAGGAGATCGCGTCCGGCCCGACCCAGCGCAGCAGCACCCACCCGCTCGGCTCACCGACCAGCCCGGCCTCCCAGCCGTAGACCTCCTCGGTGGCCAGCGGGGCGACGACCACCGGCGCAGACCACGACCCGGCGATCTCGCGGCCCGATGGGTCGCCGAACGGGGGTCACTAATGTGTGGCGGATGGACGCCCTCTCGGACCAGCCCCCCGCACCGCAGCGCGTCAGCTACGGCACCCACCCGAGCCAGTACGCCGAGCTCTTCCTGCCGGCGGGCGGCTCCCGCGGCGTCGTGGTCGTCGTCCACGGCGGGTTCTGGAAGGCGGCCTACGACTGCTCGCTGGGCCGGCCGCTCGCCGCGGCCCTGGCCCGCGCGGGCTGGACCGCCTGGAACATCGAGTACCGCAGGGTCGGTGACGGGGGTGGGACCCCGGAGACGCTGGACGACGTGGCAGCCGCCATCGACAAGCTCGCCGAGGTCAGCGTCGACGGGGTGCCGCTGGACCTGTCGTGCGTGCTGACCTTGGGTCATTCGGCGGGCGGTCACCTGGCCGCCTGGGCTGCGGCGCGCGGCCAGCACGAGCGCTGGGCGCAGGAGCGGGTGCCGGTGACCGGTGTGGTCTCGCAGGCGGGCGTGCTCGACCTGCGCAGGGCGCATGTCGAGCAGCTCGGTGCCGGAGCGGTCGAGGAGTTCCTGGGTCGTCGGCCGACCGACCTCGACGTCACGGTCGACCCGTTGCTGCAGCTTCCACTCGACGTGCCGCTGTGGTGCGTGCACGGTGTCGACGACGAGGTGGTGCCGATCACGCAGTCCCGACGCTACGTCGAGCACGCCCGACTGGCCGGCGCCGAGGTCGGCATCGTGGAGGTCGAAGGTGACCACTTCACCGTCGTCGACGTCGACTCGGACGCATGGGCGCGCACCCTGGAGGTGCTGGAGTCCCTGGCCTCGACGCCGACCCGTCACTGATTCCCGCGTTTCCGCGGCGTGTCGAGGAACGTTCGACGCCTCGGCAGCGCAACCGCAGGGCGATGACCAGTTCTGGTCACCGCCCTGCAGTCAGCCGATCCGCTGACGCGCCTCGGTCTCGACACGGCGGTCGCAGCTTCGCAGGCTCAGCTGCGCGCCTCGCTCGACCACCATCAGCCGATCCGCTGACGCGTCTCGGCTCAGCTCGCCCGGTTCATCGCCCGCAGCCCCACACCCAGACCCAGGGCGGCCACCGCGGCGGCGGCGCCGAAGCCGGCCAGCACCTCGCCGGCCGGGAAGGACCCGGCGAAGAGCGCGCGCTCGGCCTCGACGATGTAGGTCAGCGGGTTGAGATCGGAGGCGGTCTGCAGCCAGCCGGGCCCCTGGTCGACCGGGAGCAGCATCCCGGCCAGGAGCAGCAGCGGGAAGATCAGCGTCTGCTGCACGGTCCAGAACAGCCACACCTGGTCCTTGGCGACCAGCGCGAGCGCGAACGACAGGGCGCCGATGCCGACGCTGAACAGCGACAGCATCACCATGCCGACCAGGACGCCGGGCAGGTGCAGTTCGAAGCTGAACGGGGTCACCACGGCCAGCACGATCGCGGCCTGCATCAGCATCGGCACGATCTCCTTCAGAGAGCGCCCCACCATCAACGAGGAGCGGCTCAGTGGTGACACGAGCAGTCGCTCGTGCGAGCCGGTCATGATCTCGTCGGTCAGCGCCGAGCCGGTGAACGAGGCTCCCATCAGCGCGGTCATCGCGATGATGCCGGGCACGAACCACTGCAGCGCGGAGCCGCCCTCTGCGTCGGGCAGCAGGGGAGCGAACAGCCCGAGGAAGACCAGCGGCTGCACCATCGCGAACAGCACCGAAACCGGTTGGCGGAGCACGGGCCGCAGCTCGCGGAGCATCACGTTCCACGTGTCGGCGAGCACCCCGGGGGCGCGGCTGAGCTGCGGCTGGTCGCCCGCGGGGGCGACGGTCTCGGGGGTCAAGGTCGTGGTGGTCATGCTGCGGCTCCTTCGGTCTGGTCGGACGTGGTGCTCTGGTCGGCGTCGGCCGGCGACTCGTTGCTCTCGCGCAGGCTGCGACCGGTGAGGTGCAGGAAGACGTCGTCGAGGGTCGGGCCGACGACCTCGATCCGCTGGGCGGGGGTGCCGTACGCCGCGAGGTCGGCGACCAGGCCGGGCGCGAGCTCGCGGCCGTGCGCGACACGCAGCGACACCTCGTGGGTGGCGGCGGCACCGCGGACCTCGACGTCGGCGCCGGCCAGCCGGCTCGCGCGCCGGGCCGCCTCCGCGGCGTCCTCGGCGGTGGCGAACCCGAGCCGCACCAGGTCGCCGAGCGCCGACTTCAGCCGCGGCGCGCTGTCGTCGGCGATCACCAGGCCGTGGTCGATCACCACGACCCGGTCGGCGATCGCGTCGGCCTCCTCGAGGTAGTGGGTGGTGAGCACGATCGTGGTGCCGTGCTCCTCGTGGAGCCGGCGCACCTGCTCCTGCAGGTTGGCGCGGTTCTGCGGGTCCAGGCCGGTCGACGGCTCGTCGAGGAAGAGCAGGCCTGGCTGGTGGACCAGCCCGATCGCGACGTCGAGCCGTCGCCGCTGCCCGCCGGAGAGAGAGATGACCGGGCGGTCGGCGAACTCGCTGAGGTCGAACGCCGCGAGCAGCTCGTCGGCGCGCTCCTTGGCCTGGCGCCGGCCCAGCCCGTGGGCGCGCGCCTGGCTGAACAGTTCGTCGCGCCCGCGCTGCTGGTGCCCGGCGCCGTTGCCCTGCCCGACGTACCCGATGCTGCGACGCACCTCGCGCCGCTGGGTGACCACGTCGAAGCCGGCGACCTCGGCGGTGCCCGCGGTGGGTGCGAGCAGGGTCGTGAGCATCCGGAGGGTGGTGGACTTGCCGGCCCCGTTCGGGCCGAGGAAGGCGACCAGCTCGCCGGGCGCGACGTCGAGGTCGAGCCCGCGGACCGCCTCGACGGTCTGCTGGTGCCGGACGAAGTGGCGGGTGAGGCCGCGGGTGCGGATCACCGGGCCGCGGCGGTTCGAGGAGGGAGTAGTTGTCGTCATGACCATCACGCTAGGAAGCAAAGAGGTCAATTCATGTCCTCAATCCGAACTAGTCTGGGGACATGTCCACCAGCGCCCGGATGCTCCAGCTCCTCTCGCTCCTGCAGACCCACCGCTACTGGCCCGGCGGCGAGCTGGCCGCGCGGCTCGAGGTCACCCCGCGCACCCTGCGGCGCGACATCGAGCGGCTGCGCGACCTCGGCTACGCCGTCGACGCGGTCCGGGGGGTGGCCGGCGGCTACCAGCTGCAGCCCGGCGGCTCGCTGCCGCCGCTGCTGCTCGAGGACGACGAGGCGGTGGCGATCGCGGTCGGCCTGCAGAACGCCGCCGCGGGCGTCGTGGCCGGTCTCGAGGACACCTCGCTGCAGGCGCTGACCAAGGTCGTCGCGCTGATGCCGCCCAAGCTGCGCCGGCGGATGGAGGCGCTCACGAGCCAGACCGAGCCCGCCCCGTGGGGTCGCGGGCCCACCATCGACGCCGAGGTGCTCACCACGCTCGCGCAGGCCTGCCGCGACCACGAGCCGCTCACCTTCACCTACACCGCGCGGGCGGCCGAGCCGACCCACCGTCGCACCGAACCGCACCGGCTGGTCACCCTGGGCCGCCGGTGGTACCTCGTCGCCTGGGACCGCGACCGCGAGGACTGGCGCAGCTTCCGCGTCGACCGGATCGCCGACGTCCGCACCAGCGGCCAGCGCTTCCGCGTCCGCGAGCTGCCGGCCGCCGACGCGTTGACGTTCGTGCGCGAGGGGATCAGCCGGATGCCGCAGCGGTACGCCGTACGGGTGCGGTTCGCGTGCCCCACCGAGCAGGTCTCGGCGACGGTCGGGAGGTGGGCCACCGTCGAGCCGGTGACTCCACGTGCCGGGGAGGAGGCGGCCTGCCTGATGACGATGCCCACCGAGACGCTCGACTGGCCGATGTTCGCGCTGGCGAACACCGACGCGGAGTTCACCGTCGAGGAGCCGGCCGAGCTGCGCGAGGCCCTCGCGCGGGTGGCGGAGCGGTTCTCGCGCGCGGCCGCTCCCGGAGCCTGACCCGGGCTGTCAGGAGCCGGCGCGGGCCAGCTGTGCGACCTCGTCGGTCATGCTCCGGGTGGTCTCGGAGAGGCTGCCGATGGTGTGCCGGGCGGTGGTCGCGGCTCGCATCTGCTCGGCGGCGGCCGCCGAGATGACGGCCTGGGCCTGCTCCACCTCGGCCACGACGCGCTCCATCCGCTCGGCGCCCGCCAGGGCGTCCTGGGTCCCGTTGCGGACTTCGACCACGACCCGCTCGATCAGCTCGGTGGCGCGGGCGGTCTCCTGGGCGAGCTCCTTGACCTCGGCCGCGACCACGGCGAACCCCTTGCCGGCCTCGCCGGCCCGGGCCGCCTCGATGGTCGCGTTCAGCGCCAGCAGGTTCGTCTGCTCCGCGATGCCGGTGATCGTGGCCGCGATGCTCGCGATCTCTCCGGCCGACTGCTCGAGCCGCGTCATCAGCGCGTGGGTGCTCTCCACCGTGGTCGCGGTGTCGCGGGTCGACGTGGCGGCGCCGGTGGCAGCCGTGTCGATCTCGGATGCCGCGGTCTGGAGGTCGCCGACGGCGGCCGCGGACTCCCGCACCGCTTCGCGGAGCGTCTCTCCTGCGGCGTCCAGGCTGGCCAGTCGTCGCTCCACCTCGGCGGCGCGCTCGGTGCGGGCGACCAGCTCGGCCTGGGCTCGCTCGGCGGCCTGCGCCTGCTCGACGGCGAGGGCCTGCTCGGCCTCCCGCTGGCGCTGCCGCTCGTGTTCGGCGCGGCGAGACTCCGCTCGTCGGGCTCGCTCGGCCTGCTCGGTGAAGCGCCACGAGTAGGCGAGCCCCGCGCACTCGCCGAGGAGCAGCACCGCGTGCAGCAGTGCGAACGCCATCGCGTTCTCCTGGGCCCGAGGGTCGGAGAAGACCATGGTCGGGTCGAACAGCGCCATGCCGACGTGGTGCACGGCGACGACGCCGATCGCCACCAGGAACGGCGTCCACATCTGGTAGAGCGCGACCAGCGCCACCGTCACGAAGAAGTGCAGGTGCAGGTCGGTCATGCCTCCCGAGACGTGCACCAGCGTCACCGAGCTGAGGGTCAGCCCGAGCCCCACGGCCACGGCCCGGCCCAGT
Source organism: Nocardioides ferulae (assembly GCF_003660455.1). Lineage (GTDB taxonomy): Bacteria > Actinomycetota > Actinomycetes > Propionibacteriales > Nocardioidaceae > Nocardioides > Nocardioides ferulae. The sequence continues at coordinate 80,345 of NZ_QZVR01000006.1, forward strand.
TGGCTGGTGGCGACCCGGGCGAGCAGCAGCAGGCCGAGGACCGCAAGGACCGACGCGACGCCCAGCCACCCGTGCTGGCCCGGCGCCGAGCTGTCCGGGTGGGGATGGGCGCCCGCCGGCGACCACCACAGGGTGAGCGCGGCGAGCAGCGGGACGTGTGCGCCCAGCACCCAGCACAGGGCCCGGTGCCGGACGACGAAGTCGTCCTCGGCGAGGCTGGCTCCGCGGGGGAGCCAGCCGAGGGGCGCCTCGTCGGTGGGGTTCGCGGGCGTGCGCTGGGGATGGGTCACGGGGGGTCGATCGGCGCGTTTGCCGTGCATCTGACCCCGGAGAGGTAAAGGCTGTGCCCCAGCGCACCCGGAGCTGCTTGACGCCGGAGCCAGGGGGGAACCTGTTCTGCACCCATCCGGAGGGAGTGCGATGGAACCGCTGCTGCAGGAGCTCCACCTGCGCACGCTGCTCGCGCAGACCGCGGTGGGCGTCGCCGCGACCGACGCGGACGGGCGGATGACGCTGCTGAGCCCGGCCCTCGAGGAGCTGTTCGGGCAGCGGTTCGAGCCGGTGTCCGAGGAGGAGATCCCGGACCGGTTCGGCCTGTTTTGCGCCGACGGCGACACCGCACTGCGCCCGGAAGAGCTGCCGCTGGCCCGGGCCCGGCTCGGCGAGACGGTGCGCGACCTGGTCGTGGTGTCCCGGCTGCCCGACGGCCGGGTGGTCCACCTGCGCTGCAACGCCGCTCCGCTGCGCGACGACTCCGGCGCCATCCAGGGCGCGATCGTGCTGGCCCAGGACATCACCGCGGAGCGGGCCGCCCGCGAGGAGCAGCAGCAGCTGCGCGACCGGCTGCTGTCGACGGTCAACCACGAGCTGCGCACCCCCGTCACCACGCTGCTCGGCAACGTCGAGCTGCTGCACGACCTGAGCGACGAGCTGCCCCCGCGGCTGCGCCGGCTGGTCGACCCGATGCTGACCGCCGGCGGCGCGCTCCGGGAGCTGCTCGCCACGATCAGCGACCTGGTCGACCTCGAGGGGTACGCCGCGCTGGAGCGCAGGTACGCCGACGTGGTGCCGCTCGTGGGCGAGGCGACGGCGCGCGCGGCGCAGCGCGGTGCCGGGCGGGGGGTCCGGGTCGAGATCGAGGCTCCCGCGTCGGCGCGCGTCAGCGTCGACGCCGCCAAGGTGCAGCGGGCCCTCGGTGCCCTGCTCTGCAACGCCGTCGACCATGCCCCCGACGGTTCCGTGGTGCTGGTCCGGGTGGGGGGCGACGACGACACGCTCCGCATCGAGGTGGTCGATCACGGCGTCGGCATCCCTGCCGCCGATCGTGAGCGCCTGGTCCAGCCGTTCGAGCGGGGCGCCGGCACGGACCCGGCGGCGGGTGGGCGTGGGCTGGGCCTGGCCATCGCCCGCACCGTCGCGCTGGCCCACGGCGGTGAGCTGCTGCTCGAGGACCATCACCCCCACGGGCTGGTCGCCGTGCTCGCCCTGCCCCGCGTCGGGTCGGTGGCGGTGACGCCGCGGCACCGTGGCTGACGGCTCGCCCGAGCCCGACTGGTGATGCGCACCCATTAGGGTCGTGGCGTGCCCGCCCGACTTCGCCCCGCTGACGCCGCGGCCGTCGCGGAGGCGTTGGCGCGCTGGCGGTCCGGTGACGCGGACCGCGCCGACCTGCGCGTGCTGGTCAAGCACTTCCTGGCGCTGCTCGAGCTGCGGGCGCCGGGGCGCTCGGTGGAGGTGCGCGTGCCGCCGTATGCGGCGGTGCAGGTGGTCGAGGGGGTGCGGCACACCCGCGGCACCCCGCCGGCGGTCGTGGAGACCGACGCGGGCACGCTGATCGGGCTGGCCACCGGCGAGCTGGCGTGGGTCGACGCCGAGGCGGCCGGGCTGCTCCGCGCCTCCGGGGAGCGCGCCGACCTCTCGCCGTACCTCCCGCTGGGCTGAGCGAGCCGCCGCCCAGGGCGTCAAGCACGTCCAGACCGTTGCGGTCGCTTTCACCGAATCCGGCATGCTGCCGAGTCTCTTGCTGGCAGGCTCTCCGGGTCCTGGGGGGACGCTCTCGTGTCTCGGGAGTGGGGAAACCACAGCGAGGGAAGTACTCATGCCGTCACACCCCCGGAGGCCCGCCCGCCTTCGTCGCATGCTCGCCCCGCTCGTGGTCGCTGCCCTGCTACCGACGGTCGTGACGGCCGGCGTCGCCGCGGCCGAGCCACCGTCCGCCCCGTCCAGCGAGCGAGCCCCCCGCTGCACGATCGTGGGAACTCCCGGCCCGGACCGCCTCGTGGGAACCCGGGGCCGGGACGTGATCTGCGGGCGCGGAGGCGACGACCGTCTTCTGGGCCGCGGCGGCGACGACGTGCTGCTCGGCGGCTCCGGCGCGGACCGTTTGCTGGGTGGCCGGGGCGGCGACTCGCTCGTGGGCGGACGCGGCAACGATCTGCTGCGCGGTGGGCCGGGCGCCGACGATCTCGACGGACGCGACGCGTCACGGTTCCGCGACCGCCTCCGGTGTGGTGCGGGCCGCGCGGACCGGGCCGCGGCGGACATGCCGGACGCGGTGGCGCCCGACTGTGAGGCCGTCGTCCAGAACGATGCACCCAGCGGCCTGGACCTCGACCCGTCTGCCGTGGCCGAGAACGAGCCGACCGGGACGCTGGTCGGTGTGGTCACGGTGAGCGACCCCGACGCAGGCGACACCCACGTCCTCTCGCTGGTGCCCGGAGAGGGTGCCACCGACAACGACGACTTCGTTCTCGACGGCGACCGACTGCTGACCGCCGCGGTCTTCGACTTCGAGGCCGACGCCGAACTCGGGATCCGAATCCGTGTCGAGGACCAGGACGGGGCGCGGTTCGAGAAGCCCTTCGTCGTCACGGTGGCCGACGTCTTCGAGAACAGGGGCCCGGTCGCCGCGGACGACCGGTTCACCGGCACCGAGGACACCCCGCTCGACCTGCCGGTCGCGGGACCGGGCGGTCCCGCGGCCAACGACACCGACGCCGACGGTGATCCGACGACCGTCGTCGAGGTGGCTGCCGCCGACGGGGGCAGCGTCGTCCTCACCGGCGACACGATCACGTTCACCCCGGCACCCGACCTGTGCGGCACCGCGGCCGGCGGCTTCGACTACACCGTCGACGACGGCCGTGGCGCGACCGCGGTCGCCCACGTGACCATCGACCTGACCTGCACGCGGGACGTGCCCGTGGCCGTCGACGACACGGTGACCGTTCGCGAGGACGCCGCACCCGCCGCCGTCTCCGTCCTGGCCAACGACCGAAGCCCGGACGGCGACCCGCTGACCGTCACCGCGGCCACCGACCCTGCCCACGGGACGGTCGTGGTGTCCGAGGGCGGATTGACCTACGCGCCCGACCCCGACTACTGCAACTCCCAGACCGGTGGGTCCCCGGACACGTTCGGCTACACGATGACCGGCGGGGACTCCGCGTCGGTGTCGGTGACGGTGACGTGTGTGGACGACGCGCCGGTAGCGGTCGACGACAGCCTGACGGTGACCGAGGACGACGCGGCGAGCCCGGTCGACGTGCTGGGCAACGACACCGACGTCGACGCAGGTCCGATGTCGGTCGTGTCGGT
>NZ_QZVR01000007.1 GCF_003660455.1 Nocardioides ferulae
CGCCGCGATCTTCAAGACCGCCCTCCACGCCCACACCAGCCCCCGACTCGACCACCACCACGAAGTCGCCGACGGGCTCCCCCGCCTCGACCCCGACACCGGCGAACGCATCCCCCACGACCAGCTCCTCGGGCTCGCCTTCTGCGCGCTCACCGAGCACATCCCGACCGACAAGCTCCCCACCCAAGGCCGGACCCCGGTCAACGTCGTCGCCACCATCGACCACGACAAGCTCCGTCACGACCTCGGCGCCGCCGGCCTCTCCACCGGCGACCAGATCTCCATCAGCCAACTCCGCCGCCTGGCCTGCGAACACAGCCTCCTGCCCGCCGTCCTCGACGGCGAGTCCCAGGTCCTCGACCTCGGCCGCAGCCAACGACTCTTCACCGGCCCTCAACGCATCGCGATGGGCCTGGCCCACCACCAATGCCAAGCACGCGGCTGCACCGTCCCCGCCGCATGGTGCGAAGCCCACCACAAGAACCCCTGGGCCCAAGGCGGCAACACCGACCTCGCCGACGGCGCCCTCCTCTGCCCCTGGCACCACCACCGCGACTACGACCAGGCCTGGGCACCCGACGGCACCGTCACCTTCACCCGACTCCGCCAATAGACCGACCACCGCAACACGGTGGATCAGCAACTCATCTCCGGGCCGGCTCGTGAGCAGTCACCTGCCCCTTGGCCTGGAGCGCACTCCAGGGTCTTGAATCGTCACATGCCCGACGACACGACGCCCACCCATCCGCTCAGCGCCCGCACCGCCATGCTCGGCCCAGGCGCCCCGTCGGTGACCCGCCTTGCGCTCGGCACGATGACTTTCGGGGTCGAGACGGCTGAGCAGGCAGCCTTCGCACAGCTCGATCACTACGTCGAGCAAGGCGGCACGTTCATCGACACTGCCGATGTCTACGGCTCGGGCGAGTCCGAGCGGATCGTCGGTCGGTGGCTCGCTGATCGCGGGCACGACCACCTGGTGATCGCGACCAAGGGGCGCTTCGGCGCGCCGGCCGGGGCACCGGGGGCCTCACGGCGCGAGCTGCGTCGCGCCGTCGCCGGGAGCTTGTCCCGGCTCGGGCTCGACGCCCTGGACGTCTACTTCGTGCACGGTTGGGACGAACAGACACCGATCGAGGACACCCTGGACACCCTCACCGCGCTGGTCCGGGCCGGCACCATCCACCAGGTGGGGTGGTCCAACGTGACCGGCTGGCAGCTTCAACGGATCATCACCACCGCCCGGCTCGGCGGCTACGTCGTCCCGACCGTCCTCCAGCCGCAGTACAACCTCCTCGACCGCGGCATCGAACTGGAGGTGCTGCCCGTCTGTCTTGAGGAGTCGGTCGCCCTGACCCCGTGGTCGCCCCTGGCCGGTGGCTGGTTGACCGGCAAGTACAGCCCGGACAGCCGCCCCGCCGGCGCCACCCGACTCGGCGAGGATCCCGACCGCGGTGTCGAGGCCTACGACACGCGCAACACCGACCGGACCTGGCGGATCCTCGACACCGTGACGAGCATCGCCGAGCGATATGGCCGACCTCCTGCGCACGTCGCGCTGGCCTGGCTGCTGACCCGACCCGGCGTCGCCTCGGTCCTGCTCGGCGCCCGGACCGCCGAACAGCTCTCGCAGACCCTCGGCGCCGTCGGCCTCACGCTCGAGGACGACGACACCCAGGCGCTCACCCGCGTCAGCGACCCCGGCCTGCCGCCGTATCCCTACGGAATGGTCGAGGACTTCTGCCAGCTGGGGCACTGGCAGCGGCTGGGCATCCGGCCAGGGACCCGCACAGCACCGAGCGGTGGCGACCACTAGGGCCTCAACGACGACGACACAGCCCACCCCCGGCGGGGACGCCGCCGGGAGTGGGCTGCCGATGCTCAGTCGCGGGTCAGCCGGCGGTGGGTGACCCGGTGCGGACGGGCGGCCTCGACACCGAGACGCTCGACCTTGTTCTCCTCGTAGGAGGCGAAGTTGCCCTCGAACCAGAACCACTTCGCGTCGTCCTCGTCGTCGCCCTCCCACGCGAGGATGTGGGTGGCCACCCGGTCGAGGAACCAGCGGTCGTGGGAGGTGACCACCGCGCAGCCGGGGAAGTCGAGCAGCGCGTCCTCGAGCGAGGAGAGCGTCTCGACGTCGAGGTCGTTGGTGGGCTCGTCGAGCAGCAGCAGGTTGCCGCCCATCTTCAAGGTGAGCGCGAGGTTCAGGCGGTTGCGCTCACCGCCCGACAGCACGCCCGACTTCTTCTGCTGGTCGGGGCCCTTGAAGCCGAACGAGGCCACGTAGGCGCGCGAGTTCATCTCGAAGTTCGCGACCTTGATGAAGTCCAGACCGTCGGAGACGACCTCCCAGACGTTCTTGTTGGGGTCGATGCCGCCGCGGCTCTGGTCGACGTAGGAGATCTTCACCGTCTGCCCGACGTTGAGCTCGCCCGCGTCGGGCTGCTCCTGGTCGGTGATCATCCGGAACAGCGTGGTCTTGCCGACGCCGTTGGGGCCGATGACGCCGACGATGCCGGCCCGGGGCAGCGAGAACGTCAGGTCGCGGATCAGGGTGCGGTCGCCGAAGCCCTTGGTGAGCCCCTTGGCCTCGAGCACCACGTCACCGAGGCGCGGACCCGCCGGGATGTTGATCTCGGAGGTGTCGATCTTGCGCATCCGGTCGGCCTCGGCCGCCATCTCCTCGTAGCGGGCCAGCCGGGACTTGCTCTTGGCCTGCCGCGCCTTGGGGTTGGAGCGGACCCACTCCAGCTCCTTCTCGAGCATCTTGGCGCGCTTGGCGTCCTTCTGCCCCTCGATCTTGAGCCGCTCCTTCTTGGTCTCCAGGTAGGTGGAGTAGTTGCCCTCGTAGCCGTGGATGGCACCGCGGTCGACCTCGGCGATCCACTCGGCGACGTTGTCGAGGAAGTAGCGGTCGTGGGTCACGGCCAGGACGGCACCGGGGTAGCTCTTGAGGTGGCCCTCGAGCCACTGCACCGACTCGGCGTCGAGGTGGTTGGTGGGCTCGTCGAGCAGCAGCAGGTCGGGCTGCTGGAGCAGCAGCTTGCACAGCGCGACCCGGCGCCGCTCGCCACCGGAGAGGTTGTCGACGATCGCCTCGGGCGGCGGGCAGCGCAGCGCGTCCATCGCCTGGTCCAGCCGGCTGTCGAGATCCCACGCGTTCGCGTGGTCGAGCTCGGTCTGGAGGTTGCCGGCCTCCTCGTTCAGCTTGTCGAGGTCGGCGTCGGGGTCGCCCATCGAGGCGTAGAGCTCGTCGAGCCGCGCCATCTTGCCCTTGATCTCGCTGACCGCCTCCTCGACGTTCTCGAGGACCGTCTTGCCCTCGGTCAGCGGCGGCTCCTGCTGGAGCATGCCGACCGTGGCCTCCGGGTCGAGCATCGCGTCGCCGTTGTTGGGGTGGTCGAGCCCGGCCATGATCTTCAGCAGCGACGACTTGCCGGCGCCGTTGGGCCCTACGACGCCGATCTTGGCGCCGTGCAGGAACGACAGCGTGACGTTGTCGAGGACGACCTTGTCACCGTGGGCCTTGCGGACGTTGCGCAGGGTGAAGACATATTCCGCCATGGTGGGAGAGCCTAGTTGGCCGAGCCAGGCCAGACCCGATCGGGGGTTCGCCGCGTCCGGAGGGCTCAGGGCCTGTCGGTCGTCCGGCCGACCCGACGGGCCCTGGGCATCTCCGGGCCCCGGTGCGCGATCAGGCGGCGCTGCTGTCGGCGGGCGCGGTCTGCGTGGCGGCTGCCGGCTGCGGCGCGTCGCGCGACTCGCCGGTGTCCGCCTGCTGCCGGGCCTGACCGCCGACGCGGGTGAACGACGCGGTGCCCCGGTTGAGGTCGTGACCCACGACGTCGGCCTCGACCTCGAACGTGGTCACCTCGACCTGGCTGGCGTTGACCCAGGTGCTGGTGCGCAGCCGGCCGTGGACGACGACGGCGTCGCCCACCTTGAGCGAGGCCTCGCAGTGCTCACCCAGGCCCCGCCAGGCGTTCACCGTGAACCACTGGGTCTGCCCGCTGACCCACTCGTCGGTGCGGCGCACGTAGCGGCGCGGGGTGCTGCCGACCCGGAACGACGCCACGTTGGAGTCTCCGGCGCGGCGCACCGTCACCGGTCCTCCGACGTAGCCCTGCAGGGTCACCATGGTCTCGTTCATCTCGTCTCCTCGTCGCACTGTGGTGTGTCGAGGAGCAGGCTGCCCCGCTCTGCCGGGGCAGCGCACGGGCCACCGCAGGGGCCTGTGGACAGGCGATTCCGGGCCGGGCCTGTGGACGAGGGCTACTTGAGGGCCTTGGCCAGCCCGTTGCGCACGGTCGTGTAGGCCTGCAGCTCGGCCTCGACCGGGGCCACCACGAGCTCGGCGGCCACCTCGTGCACCGCACCACGCAGCCGCCGGTCCGCGGCCGCCGCCCGGCGGCGCGCGGTCATCGCGACCAGCGCCCGGCTCAGCAGCGCGAGGAGCACCCCCAGCAGCACCCCGCCGAGCAGCATCAGCGTCGGCACCGGCAGTCCGGCCACCTTCGGCGTGGACGGTTCGGGGACCTGCAGGTAGCCCATCACGGCGAGCGCCGCGAGCCACCCGAAGCCGCCGACGGCGGAGAGCAGCAGCAGCCACTGCAGCAGGCGCACGGCACCCGCCCAGACGGGCAGCTTCGCGACGCCGAGATCGGCCTCGCCGAGGGTGCGGTCGAGCCGGTCGCCGAGGTCGGGAAGGTGCGCCAGCGAGGCGCGGCGCACGGCCTCGGTCCAGGGCGGGGCCAAGCCCGCCGACACGTCGTCGGCCAGCGCCCGCACCTCGGTGTCGACCCGGGCCCGCTGGACCTGGGTGGCCTCCGGCACCGACGTGCGCGCCCGGCCGGTGAGCCGGTCGCCCTCGGCCCCGAGGTCGAGGTGGAGACGCTTGAGCGGATCGGGCTTGAGCCGGGAGAACCAGGAGACCACCGGCCAGCCCGTCGCCCGGCCCGCGCGCATCCGGGTGGAGCGCTCCACCGCCGACACCACGGTCGGCACGCCCGCCGCGTCGGCCAGCGCGGACTCCAGGGCCGCGACCCGCTCCGCGGGAACCGCCCGGGTCCTGGCGTCGCCGGAGGCCTGCTCGAGCCGGAGGGCGGTGGCCCGGACGTCGGCCTCCAGACGGGTGCGGGTGGTCTTCTTGGCCGCCACCCGGCGGGCGATCTCGCCGCGCAGCTCGGGGATGCCGAAGCCGTGCTTGGCGCTCAGCGGCACCACGGGTACGCCGTGCAGGCCGTCGGCGTCCAGCAGTCGGCGGACGTCGTCGACCATGCTCTGCCGGCGGTCCTCGGGCACGGTGTCGATGTGGTTGAGGACCACGAGCATCACCTCGTGGTGGCCCGCCATCGGCGCGAGGTAGCGGTCGTGGATGGCCGCGTCGGCGTACTTCTGGGGGTCGAGCACCCACACCAGCAGGTCCGCGAGCTGCACGAGCCGGTCGACCTCGAGGTGGTGGGAGACCTCCGTGGAGTCGTGGTCGGGCAGGTCGAGCAGCACCACGCCCTCGAGCGCGGAGTCCTCGCGGGAGTTGTCGAGCAGGGAGTCGCGCGTGGTCCGGTGGCGCGGGGGGATCTCGAGCCAGTCGAGCAGCTCCTCGGCGCCCTCGGCACCCCACACGCAGGCGCTGGCCCACGAGGTCGTCGGCCGCCGCACGCCCACGGCGGAGAGCTCCAGCCCGGTGAGCGCGTTGAACGTCGAGGACTTGCCCGAGCCGGTGGCACCCGCGATGGCGACCACGGTGTGCTGCGCCGAGAGCCGCAGCCGGCCGGTGGCGCGGTCGAGGACCTGGGTGGCGTCGTCGAGCAGGCGGTCGTCGAGGCGACCCCGCGCCGCGCCGAGCGCGGCGTCGAGGCCCTCGAGGCGACTGCCGATGTCGGTGCCCCGGGTGACCAGCTTCTTGGCCCCCTCCAGCAAGGACGTCATCTTCTCCCTCGGACGCTGCGTCTGTGTGCTCGGGTTCGGTCGGTGGTGCGGTCGGTCCCTCGGACCAACCCTAGGTGTAGCCGGTCAGGCCCCGTCGGGCGCCTGACCTGCGGCGGGCCGGGCCGCGGCGAAGCGCAGGTCGTCGACCCGCCGCGCCGCCTCGCGCACCTGCTCGGCGGCGTCCGGTGTCAGCTCGAGCGCGTCGAGCAGCGCCAGGTAGCGGCGCCGCTCGTCGTCCAGCAGCGCCCGAACCCGCTCCTCGAGCGAGCGCCGGGCCCGCTCTGCGAGGCTACGCACCGCCTGGTCGCCGAAGACCGCCTCGAGCAGCTTCTGGCCCAGCACCGCCGAGCCCCCGGCGATGCCGGCCTCGGCGCCGCTGAGCCCGTAGCTGTGGACGAACACGACGACCATCAGTGCGACCGCGAGCCCGTTCACCCCGAAGGCCAGGAAGCGCGCGGTGCCCCGCTTGTCGGCGCCCTCGGTGCGCACCATCTCGAGCACGTCGTGCTGCCAGTCGCGCACCGCTCGCTCGGCGTTGCGCCGCAGGTCTCGGGAGGCGCGGCCGAGGTCCTGGTCGGCGCCGGCGAGCAGGGCCTGGCCCGCGGCCAGCTGCCGCCAGGACGCCTCGGCCCGCTCGGCCGCGGCCTCGGCGTGCTCCAGGATCAGCGTCTCGAGGCCCGACTCGACCGCGACCGTGACCCGCTCGGCCTGCTGGGGCTTGCCCTTCACCGCGTTGACCACGCGGTCGCGCAGCCACCCGACCCGGTTCTCCAGGCTCTTGAGCAGCTCGCCGGTGCCGACGAACTCCTGCCAGCGGGCCAGCACCTCGCCGCGCAGGAGGGTGCCGTCGGCCGAGGCGGTCACCACCGCCTCGATGGCCTCGTCGTAGGCGCGGTCGGCGTCCTCGCGAAGCCGGCGGGCCACCCCGGACTGCTCGGCCGCGGCGTCGGCGACCGGGTAGGCACGCCGGGCCACGGTGCGGATGGCGCCCTCGAGCGTCTGCCGGACCACCGCGGTGCGGGCGCTGCTGTCGGCGGCCAGCGACTCCAGCCACCCGCGCACGTCGCGCACCAGCGCCGGAGGCAGCAGCCCCTCGTCGGAGACCGTGCCCTCGCTCACCGTGAACAACGGGGAGTCCTTCAACCCGCGGCTGGCCAGCATCCGGGCCAGGTGGGTGGCGACCGTGTGCAGCGCGTCGTCGGAGGTGCGGTCGAGCACCACGGCGACCGCGGCGGAGCGCTCGGCGGCCTGCTTGAGGAAGTCCCACGGCACTTGGTCGGCGTAGCGGGCGGCGGAGGTGACGAACAGCCACAGGTCGGCGGCGGCGAGCAGCTGCGCGGCCAGCAGCCGGTTCTGCTCCTCGACCGAGTCGACGTCGGGGGCGTCGAGGATGGCCAGCCCCTGCGGGATCGTGTCGGCGGGCACCAGCTGCAGGGCGCCCGGGTCGGTCGTGGCGTGGGAGACCCGCTCGAGGTCGGGCAGCAGGCGGTCCTGGCCGAACCACTCGGCGTCGTCGGGGTGGTGCACCAGCACCGGGCTGCGGGTGGTCGGACGCAGCACGCCCGGCTGGGTCACCCGCCGGCCGACCAGCGAGTTCACCAGCGTCGACTTGCCGGCCCCGGTCGAGCCCCCCACCACGGCCAGCAGGGGCGCCTCGATCGTCATCAGCCGCGGGATCACGTAGTCCTCGAGCTGATCGACCATCTCCCGGCGCGCCGTGCGGTGGGCCTCGACGCTCGGCCCCTCCAGCGGCAGGGTCGCCGCCTGCAGCGCCCCGCGCAGCCGCACCAGCGCGGTCAGCATCTGGGTGCTGTCCATCTGGGTCTCGCTGGAACGATGGGTCATCGGGTCGGGACCACCTGTCCGGGGAAGGCGATGGACGGGCGGACGGCGCCGATCCTGGCGACGTACTCCTGACCACGCAGGGCGAAGTCCGGGGGCGGGGTGCCCCGGAGATAGCGGTGGTGGAGGAACCCGAGCTCCACGGCGGCCTGCTGATAGTCGCGCATCGCCCGCTCGGCGTCCGGGCCGCCCCGCTCCCTGGCGTGCCGGCGGGCCAGCCGCCGGGCGCCGAGGTCGACCACCCAGCCGATGTCGGTGCCGGGGATCAGGCCCCGCCGGGCGGCGTCGCCGAGCGCCATCGTGAGCATCCGCCGCTCCGAGCGGCGCGCCCAGAACGCCAGGCCGCCCAGCCCCAGCAGCGCCGGCAGCATCAGCACCAGGTAGACCAGCGCGAAGCTGCCGAAGCCGAAGATCGTGGAGCCGTTCCACAGTCCGTGTGCGATCACGGCCAGGAGGTACCCCCCAACCGGCGCCAGCAGGCGTACCGCACCGCTGCGGGATCCCACCGCGATGCCGACCCCGAGGCCGATGAACGTGGTGAACAGCGGGTGCGCGAACGGGCTGAACAGGCAGCGCAGCACGAAGGTGGTGGTCAGCGCGGTGGTGCCGCCGGGCCCCATGCCGTCGGTGCCGTCGTAGGCGGCGGCGAGATAGAGGATGTTCTCGACGAACGCGAAGCCCACCCCGACCATGCCGGCGTAGACGATGCCGTCGAGGATGCCGTCGAGCTCGGCCCGTCGCCACCACAGCAACAGCAGCAGGAACGCGCCCTTGCTGGCCTCCTCGGTGACCGGGGCGACCACGGCGAGGCTGGCCTCCTCGGTGAACCCCACCACCCAGCCGCCGACACCCTGCACCAGGATCGCGGCCGCCGTGGCGACGAATCCGCCCCACAGCAGCCCGGACGCCAACAGCCACCGTGGCTCGGGCTCGTAGCGGTCCAGCCACAGGTAGGCAGCGACCAGCGGGCCGACCGGCAGTGCCGCGAGCACCGTCGCCAGGACGAGGGTGCCCGGCGCACCCGAGAGCGCCAGGACCAGCAGCATCAACGCCGCGCTGCCCGCGACCAGCACCGAGACCACGACCGTGAACACGACGCCGTCGCGGCGGCGCGTCCGGACTGCTACGGGGGGTGCTGACACGGCCCGCAGCCTATCGGCTGACCCGGCTCCGGGGCCGATCGCCGCGTACAGTGGCGGGCGTGAGTGAGCAGGTCACCCCCGAGAGCACCGAGCCCAAGAACCCGCCTGCCGAGGCCGGGCAGACCGAGGCGAAGACCGAGTCGCACGACCCGGCCGTGCCGGCGGCGTACGCCGCGTTCATGCGGCAGGGCTGGGGCGACCGCGAGCTCGACCTGCCGCCGCACCCGGCGACCGAGCACGCCGCCCGGCGGCGGGCACAGCTCGCGGCGGCGTTCCCCGGCGAGCGGCTCGTGCTGCCCGCCGGCACCTTCAAGGTGCGCTCGAACGACACCGACTACCGGTTCCGCTCCGACACCGCCCACACCTACTTCACCCTCAACCAGACCACCGACGCGGTCCTGGTGCTCGACGACGGTGAGGCGGTGCTCTACGCGCGACCGCGGTCCAGCCGCGAGACCGACGAGTTCTTCCGCGACCGCCAGTACGGCGAGCTCTGGGCCGGCCGCCGGCCCTCGCTCGGCGAGATGTCGGCGTCCCTGGGGCTGGAGGTGCGCCACGTCGACGAGCTGCCCGCCGCGCTGTCGGGGTCGGGCAAGACCCGCGTGCACCGCGGGGTGTCGGCGCAGGTCGACGCACTCGTCGACGGCGACGACGCGCTCGACGGCGACCTGGCCCGCGTCGTCTCGGAGATGCGCCTGGTCAAGGACGACTGGGAGGTCGGCGAGCTCCAGGCCGCCTGCGACGTCACGACGCTCGGCTTCGAGGACTCCGTGCGCGAGTGGGACCGCGTGCTCGAGTTCGGCGAGCGCTGGATCGAGGGCACCTTCTTCCGCCGTGCGCGGGCGATGGGCAACGACATCGGCTACGACTCCATCGTCGGCGGCGGCAAGCACGCCACGACGCTGCACTGGATCGACAACACCGGCCCGATCACCCCCGGTGAGCTGGTGCTGCTCGACATGGGCGTCGAGGGCCGCGACCTCTACACCGCCGACGTCACCCGCACCCTCCCGGTCGACGGCCGGTTCACGCCGTTGCAGCGCGAGCTCTACGACCTGGTCCTCGCCGCCCAGCAGGCGGGCATCGAGGCGGTCCGGCCCGGGGTCGAGTTCAGCTCGGTGCACCAGGCCTCGATGACCGTGCTCGCGCACGGGCTCGAGGGTCTCGGCCTGCTGCCGGTCTCCGCCGAGGAGGCGCTCGACCCCGACAGCCGGGTCTACGCCCGCTGGACCCTGCACGGCACCAGCCACATGCTCGGCATGGACGTCCACGACTGCGGCCGGGCCGCGCCGGAGTCCTACGCGAAGGGCACCCTGGCCGAGGGCATGTGCCTGACCGTCGAGCCGGGGCTGTACTTCCAGGAGGACGACCTGCTGGTCCCCGAGGAGCTGCGCGGCATCGGCATCCGGATCGAGGACGACGTGCTGGTCACCGCCGACGGTGCCCGCAACCTGTCCGCCGCGCTCCCCCGGGCCGCCGCCGACATCGAGGAGTGGATGGGGCGGCTGCGCGGCTGACCCGCCACCGCTCCCACGGCGATCAGGGGGCCGCGTCGGCGAGCGCGGCCACGGCCGCCCGCACCACCTCGGCCGGCAGCTTGGTGACCTCCCGGTCGTAGGTGAGCAGGCCGTTGATCTCGTCCTCGACGTCGCTGAGCTGGGTGTAGACCGTGGCGGCCAGTCCCTGCCGGACCGCCGGCGCGAGCCGGCGACGGTGCAGCCGCAGGAACGCCTCGGCCAGCGCGCCCGCGTCGCGCATCCGGCGGTAGCCGAAGCTCTTCTCCCCCCACGTGTGCCCGGGCACGGCCAGCGCGTAGCCGCCGTACTCGGTGAGCGCCAGCACCCGCGGCTCCCGGCGCCGCCGGACCGCCCTCGGCACCCGGAAGGGGCGGAAGTAGACGTGCAGGCTGCGCAGGTCGCCCGCGCCCTGGTCGTGCCAGCCGCTGGCGTGGTCGACCGGCCGGGTCGGGTCGAGCGCCGCCACCTCGCCCGCGATCCGGGCGGCGTCGAACTGCCCCCAGCCCTCGTTGAACGGCACCCACACCGCCAGCGAGGTGGCGCTGCGCAGGTGCTCGACCAGCTCGCGCAGCTCCCGTTCGTACGCCGCGCGGCCGGCGCTGTCTGCCCGGCCGAACCGCCGGTGGCCACGCGCACCGGTGTCACGCAGCCGCACGAACGGCGCGACCGCCGGCGCGGTGACCACGCCGGGACGGTAGGCCGCGCCGCCGTTGACGGCGTCCTGCCACACCAGCATCCCGAGCCGGTCGCAGTGGTGGTACCACCGCAGCGGCTCGACCTTGATGTGCTTGCGCAGCATCGTGAACCCGAGCCGCTTCATCTCGGCGATGTCGTGCACCATCGCCGCATCGGCCGGCGGCGTGTAGAGACCGTCGGGCCAGTAGCCCTGGTCGAGCACGCCGACCTGGAGGAACGGCTCGCCGTTGAGCAGCAGTCGCGGCCGGCCGTCGGCGCCGGGCCCGACGCCGAACGAGCGCATCCCGACCTGGCCGGTCACCCGGTCGGCGCCGGCGCGGACGGTCACCTCGTAGAGGAACGGGTCGTCGGGGTGCCAGGGCCGGATCTCGTCGAGCGCCACCCGGGTCGGCGTGCCGGTGACCACCTCGGCACGGCCGGTCACCCGCTCGCCGGCACGCACCTCCACCTCGGCCGGGACCGGGGCGGGCCCGTCCAGATGCACGGTGACCTCGAGCTCTCCGGCGGCCAGGTCAGGGGTCAGCACCAGCCGCTCGACGTACGTCTCCGGCACGGTCTCGAGCCAGACCGTCTGCCAGATGCCGGACTGGGGGGTGTACCAGATGCCGCCGCGGCGGGTGCGCTGCTTCCCGCGCGAGCGCGGGCCGGCATCGGTCTCGTCCTCGACCGCGACGACCACCGTGAGCGAGCCATCGGGGGCCACCGCGTCGGTGACCTCGCAGCGCACCGGCAGGTAGCCACCCTCGTGCCGGCCCACCTCGTCCAACCGGTCGGTGTCCGGGCCGGCCAGCACCCGGCAGACCTGGTCGACGGCGCCGAGGTGGAGCAGCACCCGCTCCCCCGCGGCCGCTCGCAGCGGGGCGGGGAGCGATACGGTGCGGTGGTACCAGATGGTCTCGCCGGGTCGGAGCGCGCGACCCACGCCCGACAGCGGCGCCTCCGGGGAGAACGGCACCACGATCTCGCCGTCCCAGGTCGCGGGCGTGGGGTCGTCGAGCCGCCCCGCCACGATCGCGTAGGACCAGCGGCCGTTGAGGTTGAGCCAGCGCTCCCGGAACAGCTGCGGTCGAGGGTGCTCGGGCAGGGTGGCGTCCGGGTCGAGTGCGCGACCCCACCGGGTCAGCATGGTCACGAGACCGGCTCCAGCGCCGCGGCCCGCAGCTCGAGGCGCCGGGCGAGCAGCGCGAGCGGCAGCACGACGGCGAGCACCGCGGCGGCCGCCAGGAAGATGCCCGGAGTGGGCACCTGCCGCTCCACCCCCAGATCGGTGTAGGTGCGCCCGGACCCGTGGATGACCGCGGCGCCGAGGAACGGCCCGACCACCATCGGCACCAGCACCGCGAAGACCATCCGCAGGCCCTGCACCTGGCCGGCGCGGTCGCGCGGCGTGTGGTCGCGCACGAACGAGCCGACGGCGGCCAGCACCAGCATCATCCCGCCGATCGTCACCAGTCCGGCGAGGATGACCGCCGCCATGCCGCGGGCCGGGAACATCAGCAGCAGCCCGGCCGCATAGATCGCGACCGCCGGGAACACCGCCCGCAGCTTGCCCATCCGGTCGATCAACCGGCCGCCCAGCACCGCCACCACGGTGGCACCGCCCAGCACCACGGCCAGCACGAGCGCGTAGCCGTCGATGCGCAGCGTCTTCTGCAGATAGATGATCAGGAACGGCAGGAACACCTGGGTCGCGGTGCCGACCACGGCCCACATCACCAACGCCAGGTAGAGCACCGGGTTCGCGCGCACGGCGGAGGGGCGCAGCCCGTGCAGCACCGAGCCGAGGTAGCCCTCGGGGCTGCGCCGCAGCGCCGGCGCGTCGCGCACCGTGAACCAGGCGAGCACCCCGGCCGCCGCCACCAGCAGCCCGATCGAGCCGAAGAACGCCCGCCAGTCGTCGCGCTGGGCCAGCCAGTCGAACCCGCCGAAGACGATCAGCATCGACACCAGGGCCAGCGGCGCGACCACCCCCTCGACGCGGCCACGGACGTCGGGGGTGGTGATGTCGGTGATCCAGGCCTGGTACGCCGCGTCGTTGGCGCCGGCGCCCAGGAACGACATCAGGCAGTCGAGCAGCACGACCGCGACCACCGCGAACGCCACCGCGTCGCCCACCGGAGCCCAGGTCGCGACCGCGTCGGCGCTGAGGAGGCCGAAGCCGGCGGTGGTCAGCCCCCAGGCGACGTAGCCGAGGGCGATGAACCGGCGCCGGGTGCCCGCCCGGTCGGAGGCGGCACCGACCAGCATCGCCGCCACCGTGGCGGTGACCGCGCTGGCGGCCACCAGCACCGCTGTGACGGTCGGGTCGTCGGTGATCGTCTCGTAGACGAACAGGTTGAGGTACATGTTCTCGACCGTCCAGGCGAGCTGGCCAGCCAGGCCGAGCACGACGACGAGGGTCCACGTGCGGCGAGTCACGGTCGGACTCTAGAGGGAGGCACGCTCCGCGCGGGCGCGTTCGAGCGCGTGACGTGCGGGACGCTGCAGGGCCGCGCTCACCAGCACCGCCAGCACCGTCGCGGCCACGGTCACCGCGAACGCGGCCTGGTGGCCGTGCCGGTCGGCGAGCTGCCCGGCGACCGCCGCGCCCACGGCGTACCCGACCCCGGCGGCGCCGGCGATCAGTGTCATCCCCATCGCCACCCGGGCGCCGGGCAGGATCCGCTCACCCAGGGTGAACACGCTGATCATGTAGGGCGCGACGCCGAAGCCCAGGGCCAGCACCACGAGCACGAGCGCGAGGAGCGAGTCCACGGCCAGCAGCGGGGCGGAGAGCACGAGCAGCGCCGCGGCCGCGACCAGCAGCCGGCGCTCGTGACCGAGCCGTTCGGGCAGCAGCACGGTCGCCAGGCCGGCCAGCACGCTGCCGACGCCCAGCAGGCTGTGCACCAGGCCGGCCACGCCGGGACGGCCGACCTCCGCGGCGAGCGCGGTGGTGCCGGTCTGGGTGGCGCCGAAGAGGATGCCGACGCACAGCATCGCCGGGAGGAGCGCGAACAGCAGCCTCGGGAGCCCGCCCCCGCCGGCGGTCCGGGGCCCCGAGGCCCGGGTCATCCGGGCGGTGGGGTGCAGCGCGAACGCGGTGCCGAAGACCGCGAGCAGGACGGCCGCGGTGAGGACCGCCCCGGGCGGCGAGACCAGCACGACGAGCATGCCGACCAGCGCGGGGCCGAGCACGAAGGAGGCCTCGTCGGCGGCGCCCTCGTAGGAGAACGCGGCGTCCATCAGCCGCAGCCGCGGCTGGCCGGGGCGTTCGGTGATCGGCCGCCAGCGGACGCGAGCGAGCGGGCCGACCTGCGGCAGGGCGAGCCCGGCGCCGGCGGCGACCGCCACCAGCACCGGCGCGGGCCGGTCGTTGCCCGCGATAGCGACGAGCCCGGCCAGGGCGGCCGCGCCGACCAGCGACTGGGTCAGCACCACGGGCCGCTGGCCGTGCCGGTCGGCCAGCATGCCGGCGAACGGCGCCCCGACCGCGTTCGTGACCGCGAGGGCTCCGGCGGCGAGCCCGCCGGTGCCGTAGCTGCCGGTGGCGTCGGAGACGAGCAGCAGCGTGCCCATCTGGCTCATGGCCAGCGGCAGCCGCCCGACGAAGGCGACCAGCACGTAGAGGGGTCCGGTGAGCGCGAACAGGCGCCGGTAGGAGGCGAGGGGTGACACGGGTGGGTCCTTGGAGGGTGCGCAGAGGGAGGCGCGCGCCGAACCCACCTCCAACGACGCGCAGGGACCCTGTGCGCCGTGAAGTCTAGCGCCGTGGCGGCGTCGCTACTGCTTCGCCGCCGGCACCGCGGACCCCTGGTGGGCCGACCAGGCGGAGGAGACCATCTCGCGCAGGGAGTGCCGCATCCGCCAGTCGAGGTCGCGGGCGGCCAGGTCGCCGGAGGCGACGATCCGGGCCGGGTCGCCGGGCCTGCGGTCCGTGATCACCGGGTCGAAGTCGATGCCGGTGACCTCACGGACGGTGTCCATGATCTCGCGCACCGAGGTGCCGTCGCCGGAGCCGAGGTTGTAGATCCGCTCGACCGGCTCGCCGCCCGCCAGCCGCCGCGCCGCCGCGACGTGGGCCTCGGCGAGGTCGACGACGTGCACGTAGTCGCGCACGCAGGTGCCGTCGGGCGTCGGGTAGTCGTCGCCGTTGATCTGGGGCGTCCGGCCGCTCGCGAGCATCTCGAACACCCGCGGGAACAGGTTGTGGGGGCTGGCGTCGAACAGGTCGACCGAGCCGGAGCCGACCACGTTGAAGTAGCGCAGGCTGGTGTGGTGCAGCCCGTGCGCCCGACCGGCGGCACGCAGCATCCACTCGCCGATCAGCTTGGTCTCACCGTAGGGCGACTCGGGCATGGTGGGCGTCTGCTCGGTGACCACCGGCACGTCGGGGGTGCCGTAGGTCGCGGCGCTGGAGGAGAACACCATCTTGTCGACGCCGAGCGCCTGCATGCAGCTGAGCAGCGTGACCATGCCGGACACGTTCTGCTCGTAGGTGTGCAGCGGGCGCTCGACCGAGACTCCGGCGTACTTGAACCCGGCGATGTGCACGACCCCGTCGACTTCGTACTCCTGGAGGGTGTGGTCGACCAGCTTGGCGTCGAGCACACTGCCCTGCACCAGCTCGACGCCCGGCGGGACGAAGCTCTCGAACCCCGTGGACAGGTCGTCGAGGACCACGACCGGCAGGTCCGCCTCGACCATCGCACGCACGACGTGCGAGCCGATGTAGCCCGCGCCTCCGGTCACCAACCAGGTCATCTGGGCACGCTATCGCGAGGCTCGGCCGGGTCGGGGGACGACGCGCGACTCGGATGTCCCGACTGCGCAGTCAGCGCGGCTCGTTATGCGAGGAGCGGCCCGTGACCTGGGACACCATCGGTCAGGCTGGTCCTCCGGCGGCCGATCGGCACCGCGACGGCCCGGGGGGGGTGGTCCGTCGAGGCTCCCTCGAGCCTCGTTCTCGGGCCATCACTCGGCCGGCCGGCTCGGGAGGCGCGGCAGCACGGAGGAGTCCACCGGCATGTCCGCCCCCACAACCTCATCGATGCAAGCGCGCCCCGCCGCCGACCGCCCCGCCGCCGACCGCCGGCGTTCGCGTCTGGTCGGCTGGTTCGACGACCTCAGGCTGCGCTCCAAGGTGCTCCTGGTGGCCGCTCTGGGCCTGCTGCTCGCGGGCGGCATCGGTGGCGTGTCGGTGATGCAGATGGGGAAGCTCGCCGACGAGGCCGCCGCGATCGAGCGGGAGGGCCTGGAGCCGATCGCGCACATCGGGCTGGTGCGGCAGGCGTTCCTGCAGACCCGGGTGGACGCCCTGGCCGACGAGATGGCCACCGAGGAGGGACCCGCGCACGAGGCCTACCTCGCCGACGTCGAGGCGATGGAGGCGGCGCTGGCCACCCTCGAGCGTGAGGTGGACCTCGACGAGACCGACCAGGCCAAGCTGGCCGAGTTCCGTGCGGACTGGGCTGCGTACACCGAGCTGGCCGGCGGGCCGGTGCTCGACCTGGCCCGCGACCGCCGCTGGACCGCGCTGGCCGAGCTGCGCGAGGCCGAGGTCGCTCCGTTGGCGACCTCGCTGCACGAGACGCTGGACTGGCTGGAGGACATGATCGCCGGGGAGGCCGTCGCGGCGGTCGAGGAGGCCGAGGCCACCTACGCCGCCGCGCGCACCACGCTCTTCCTGGTGCTCGGGGTCGGCCTGCTGGTCTCGATCGGCCTGTCCCTGGTCGTCGCCCGCCGCATCGCCGGACCCATCGTGGCCACCGCAACCGCCCTACGCGGACTCGCCGCCGGCGAACTCACCCAACACCTCGACCTCGACTCCAAAGACGAAGTCGGCCAAATGGCCACCGCCCTCAACACCGCCAGCGACCGCCTCGCCGAAGCCATGACCAACATGGCCGACAACGCCGGATCCCTCGCCTCCGCCGCCGAAGAGCTCTCCGCCGTCTCCAACCAGATGTCCGGCTCCGCCGGCGAGACCGCCACCCAGACCGAACTCGTCTCCGCCGCCGCCGAACAAGTCTCCCGCAACGTCCAGACCGTCGCCGCCGGCACCGAAGAGATGTCCGCCTCCATCCGCGAGATCGCCACCAACGCCACCAGCGCCGCCGGCGTCGCCACCCAAGCCGTCGAAGTCGCCGAAACCACCAACACCACCGTCGCCAAACTCGGCCAGTCCTCCATCGAAGTCGGCAACGTCGTCAAGGTCATCACCTCCATCGCCGAACAGACCAACCTCCTCGCCCTCAACGCCACCATCGAAGCCGCCCGCGCCGGCGAAGCCGGCAAGGGCTTCGCCGTCGTCGCCAACGAAGTCAAAGAGCTCGCCCAGGAGACCAGCCGCGCCACCGAAGACATCAGCACCCGCATCCAGGCCATCCAGACCGACACCGAGGCCGCCGTGCAGGCCATCGCCCACATCTCCACCATCATCGCCGAGATCAGCGACGCCCAGACCACCATCGCCTCAGCCGTCGAGGAGCAGACCGCCACCACCAACGAGATGAGCCGCAACGTCAACGAAGCCGCCCTCGGCGCAGGCGACATCGCCCAAAACATCACCGGCGTCGCCCGCACCACCAACGACACCACCGCCGCCGCGAACTCCACCAGCCAAGCCGCCGGAGAGCTCGCCCGCATGGCCGCCGAGATGCAACGACTCGTCAGCGGGTTCAAGTACTAGAGCAACCAGCAGCCCGCTGCGCGCCAGCGTCCAGGTGTGCGGTTCGGTGTCGGCATCCGGCACCGAACCGCACATCAGGCTCAGGAGGAGTGAACCGCCTGGCCCGGGCGTGCGTGCGGCTCGTCCACCCCGGGGGGCACATAGACACAGGTGGGGTCCGAGCCGAGCAGGTCACCGGTGACAGCGTAGGCGTGGGAGCGGGAGCCCCCGCACAAGTCGCGGAACTCGCAGACCCCGCACTTGCCGTGGAACCCGGCCGGGTCGCGCAGCGAGGTCAGCACCGGATCGGTGCGGTAGATCTCGCGGAAGCTGCGCTCGGTGACGTTGCCGCAGCGCTGCGGGAGGAAGCCGGAGGGGTAGACATCGCCGACGTGGTCGATGAACGCGAAGCCGCGCCCGGAGTTCACGTCGATCGGCGGTCGCGGCCGCCGCGTCTGCCCCGCCCTGCCCTGTCGCAGGTCGGCGGTGGCGGCGCTCAGCTGGTGGTAGAGGTCTCCGAGCTCCACCTGCTCCCCGCGGGCCCGCTGGATCGCGACCCGGCGGTAGTGCGGAGCCTCGGTGGCCTTGACCGCGACCAGGTCGGAGACGTCGTGCAGCCAGTGCAACACGTCCTCGACCTCGGGCGCCGACAGCGGCGTGAGCGCGGTACCCCGCCCGGTCGGAACCAGGAAGAACACGCTCCACAGCGCTGCGCCCAGGTCGAGGACCGTGCGCAGCACGTCGGGCAGCTCGTCGACGGTGCCGCGGGTGACGGTGGTGTTGATCTGCAGCCGGTAGCCGGCCTCCTTGACCCAGCGCGCGGCGCGCATGGTGTCGTCGTACACGCCGGGGACGCCGCGGAACGAGTCGTGGGTGCCGGCGACCGCGCCGTCCAGCGACAGGGAGAGCGCCACGGCCCCGGCGTCGCGCAGCTCCGCCAGGACGTCGGGGGTGAGCCGCGGGGTGACCGACGGCGAGAGCGCCACGTGCAGGCCCAGCCCGGTGCCGTAGCGCACCAGCTCGGGCAGGTCGGGCCGCTCGAACGGATCGCCGCCGGTGAGGACGACGATCGGGAACGGCTTGCCGAACCCGGCGATGTCGTCGAGGAGGGCCTTGCCCTGGACGGTGGTGAGCTGCCGCGGGTGTGCGCGGTGCTGGGCGTCGGCACGGCAGTGCCGGCACACGAGCGCACAGGCGCGGGTGACCTCCCAGATCGTGATCATCGGCCGGTCGCCCGGGTCGTGGTGCAGCTGACGCACCGCGGGGCGGGTCTCGGCACGGCTCTGGACGGTCATGCAGTCTCCTCGGAGGGGGTGAGAGCGGCCGCGGCGGCGGTGCCGGACCGAAGGCAGGAGGCGATGCCGAGACCGTCGTACGACGCGCCGGCGAGGACGACGCCAGGCGGCAGGGCGGCGCGCAGCGCGGCGAGCCGGGCGACGTGCCCGACGGTGAGCTGGGGCAGCGCGGCGGGCCACCGGCGGACGATGCTCGCGCTGGGCTCGGCCCCGAGACCGGTGATGGCGCGCAGGTCGGAGAGGAGCGCGGCGACCAACTGGTCGTCGCCCAGGTCACAGGCACGGTGCTCACCGGCCCGGCCCGCGGACAGCCGCAGCCAGAAGTCGTTCCCGGTGTCGAGGTGGGGCCACTTGCGCGTGAGATGGGTGGCAGCCTTGAGGAGCCGACCGCTGCCGGCGGGCACGAGCATGCCGGTGCCGCGCAGCGCGGCCTCGGCGGCCCGGGCAGGCACGGCTACCAGCACGGTGGCCACGTCGGCGGCTTCGGCCGGGTCGAGGCTCCGGCCCGCAGCGGGAACGAGCGTGTCCAGCAGGCGGACGGTGGTCGGGGCCGGCACGGCCAGGACGACGGCGTCCACGACGTCCGCACCGCCGCGCACGCCTTCGGTGGTGACCTCGTACCCACCGCCGGGCGCCGCGGCCAGCGAGGTGACCGTGACCCCGGTCCGGACCTCCACGCCCGGGCAGTCTGCGACGAGCCGTGAGGTCAGCGCGCTCAGACCCTCGGGCCAGGTCGCGAAGCTCATCGTCGGGGCGGGGCCGTTGCGCGGGGGGCGCCGCAGCACCAGCGAGCGGCGGCCGGTGGCCGCGGGCACCAACGCGGGCGCGCAGGCGCGCAGACTGAGCCGGGAGACGTCGCCGGCGTGCAGCCCGCCGAGGAGGGGGTCCACGAAGGTGCGCACGACCGAGGTGCCGAAGCGGCGTCCGACGAAGTCGCCGACGGAGACGTCGGCGTCGTCGGCCAGCGGAGGGGTGGTCCGGGCGACGACGGGCTCGAGTCCGGCGCGGGCCAGCCCGGTCCAGGTCAGCGTGCGGCTGCTCAGCACCGGGCCGAGCCGGCTGGGTCCGGCCGGGCCGACGCCGGCCGGCAGCGGCCGCAGGCCCCGGGGCGTGAGCAGGCTGCTGCCCAGCGGGGCGGAGCGGACCATGGTGTCGCCCAGGCCGAGCTCCTCGATCAGGTCGGCGACGCCGGGGGCCGCGAGGTGGAGCGCCTCGGCGCCGACGTCGAGGTGCAGCCCGGGCGCGACCTCGACGGACTCCACCTGACCGCCGATCCGGTCGGCCGACTCCAGCAGCAGCACCCGGGCGCCGGAGCGGGCGAGTCGCCGCGCGGCGACCAACCCGGACACTCCTGCCCCGATCACCGCCACCCTGCGAGGCGGGCGAGAATCCACGTCCTCGAGCCTAGGCAGCGGGGCCGGCCCGGACCGGGGCCTTTGGTCACCCGGGTTCGGGACGCAGGTCCGCGGTCGGCACGGCCGTCCCGGGCCAGGGTGTCCGCGCCGTGTGGCAGATTCCTGCCGTGTCCAACCGTCCCCCGGTCCCCGAGCATTACGTCACCCGCCTGCGCGGCATCCTGCAGGGCTTCCCGCAGTGCCGCGAGGAGGACGCCTGGGCGGGAGTGCGGTGGCGGGTGCAGGGCCGCACCGTGGCCCACGTGTTCGGCGGGGAGGACCAGCGGTTCCGGATCACCTTCCGCGCCGAGCCCGACGAGGTGCTCGCCTTCCAGCACCTCGGCGCGCCGTACTTCAAGGTCGACTGGGGCGACAACGTCGTCGGCATCCTCCTCGACGACGACACCGACTGGGAGGAGCTCGCCGAGCTGCTCACCGACTCCTACTGCCTCCAGGCGCCCGATCGCCTCGCGGCACAGGTCGACCGGCCCGACGACTGAGGTGCCGGCCGGGAGGTGTGTCGTTCGCTGCCACCTGTTGGCAGCGAACGACACATCACCAAGTGGCGGCGTCCGCTGCGTGGACCCTGGACGGGCTCGATGGCGGCACTACACAGCCAATGGACCGCGATGCGCCATACTTGGCCCCGGGTGGGTCCTCGCGGAGACGGAACCACAGCACTGCCGTTCCTCGGTTGCCGTCGCCGCGCATGCCCATCCCCCGCCTCCGTAGCTCAGCTGGATAGAGCAGCGGCCTTCTAATCCGCCGGTCGCAGGTTCGAATCCTGCCGGGGGCGCCACGACGCACTCGTCGGGGTCCGCTGACCCTCGGGACGGGCATGACCGGTAACCACGCCCCGGCGAGACCACACCCGGGAGGGACCATGGTGAACGGGCCGGGGTCGCGCAGCAGTCGGGTTTGAAGCTGCGCCGAGGCGCCGCCGAGCGCACCGGGCTGTACGTCGGAGCCGTCGCCGCCGCTGGCACCGTGGTCGGGCTGGTCGTGATGCTGGTGCTCGCGCTCACCGGCCACTGGTCCTGAACGGACCGCCCTCGAAAGGTCAGCCCAAGGTGTCGTCGATGCTGCGCACCCGGTCCGGCTCGAAGCCGTGGCGCATGCCCCAACCCACAGCCTGTGAGCGCCGCTCGACACCGATCTTGCGGTAGGCGGTGCGGATGTAGGTCTTCACCGAGTTGATGCTCAGGTAGGTGCGCTGCGCGATCTCCTGGTTGCTCAGGCCCTGGGTGATCAGCGCCAGCACCTCGGCCTCGCGGGCGGTCAGCCCGTGCTCGCGGCCGGGCCAGGCGCCGACCTCCTCGTGGACGGGCTCCTCGTGCTCGGGGAGCACGGTCTCTCCGTCGAAGATCCGCTCGATCGCCGCGACGATCTCCTCGGCCGGCAGCGCCTTCGACAGGTAGCCGGTGGCGCCGGCCCGCAGGGCCCCCTCGACCAGCTCGCGGTGGGTGTTCCAGCTGAACACGACCAAGCGAGCGTCACCGCCCGCGCGCACGGCCTCCACGTCCACCGAGGCACCCTGCGCGGCACCGAAGGTGTCGTAGAGGATCACGTCGACGTCGCTCGCCACCGGCAGTCGGCTGTCGATCTCGACCACGGCGACGCGGTCGGCGTAGGGCTCCAGCGCAGCAGCAACTCCCGCGACCACGATCTCGTAGTCGTTCACGACGGCGATGCGGATCGGCTTGCCCTGGCTCATGGCGGAACCCTAACCCGCCGGCGACACGCCGGCTCGGGTCCGCATGGGGCACCGGCGGAGGGGATACAAACCTGGTGGCCCCGCGAAGTATGAGTTCGCGGGGCCGCTGCTGTCCCTGCGCCGGGACGATCTCGATCAGGCGTCCGGCGCTGCCGCGACGTAGGCGTCGATCTCGCCGAGCACCCGCTGGTTGACCGCGTCATCGGCGTACGACGCGCGGACGGCAGTGCGGGCCAGCTCGGCGACGCCGTCGCTGTCGAGCTCGAGCAGATCGGCGGCGATCTCGTACTCGCGGTTCAGCGAGGTGTTGAACATCGGCGGATCGTCGGAGTTCACCGTCACCGGCACCCCTGCCTCGTGGAAGGCGCGGATCGGGTGCTCCTCCAGCGTGGCGACGGCCCGCGTCGCGATGTTCGAGGAGGGGCACACCTCCAGCGGGATGTCGTTCTCGGCCAGATACTCCAGCAGCGCGGAGTCCTGTGCGGCGGACGTGCCGTGCCCGATCCGCTCGGCGCCGAGGAGCCGGACGGCGTCCCAGATCGTCTCGGGGCCAGTGGTCTCCCCTGCGTGCGGCAGGCAGTGCAGGCCCGCCTGCCGGGCCGCGGTGAAGTACGGCTCGAACTGGGGGCGCGGCACGCCGATCTCCGGGCCGCCGAGACCGAACCCGATCAGCCCCTCGGGGCGGTGGTTCACCGCGTAGTCGAGGGTCGCCTCGGCCGCGGGCAGCCCGAACTCGCCGGGGATGTCGTAGATCCAGCGCAGCACCAGGCCGAAGTCCCGCTCCGCCGCGATCCGCGCGTCCTCGATGGCCTCGGTGTAGGCCTCGATGGGCATGCCCTTGCCCTCCTCGTGCGGACGCACGGAGGTGTACGGCGTGCAGGTCAGCTCGGCGTACCGCAGCTGCTGGCCCTCCGACATCTCTCGCGCCACCTCGTAGGTGAGGTAGTGGATGTCCTCGGGGGTGCGGACCAGGTCGACGACCGCGAGGTAGACCTCGATGAAGTGGGCGAAGTCGCGGAACTCGTAGAAGCGGCGCAGCTCGTCGAGGTCGCTGGGCACCGTCCCGGGGTGCCGGGACGCCAGCTCGGCGACCATCCGCGGGGACGCGGAGCCGACGTGGTGCACGTGCAGCTCGGCCTTGGGCAGCCCGGCGATGAAGCGTCTCGCATCCATGAACCGATCATGGCAGCGACCCGACGGGCGCACCGAAACGTCGACGCCGCCGTCGCCGCCGGTGGCTCGCCCTACTCGCCGAGCGCCTCCTGCAGCTGCGCCACGGCGTCGGCCGGGTTCTCGGTGACCTCGCCGTCGATGAACACCGTCGGGGTGCCGGAGACGTCGTTCTTCGACATCTCGTCGGTGGCGTTGACGGTCCACTGCTCGAAGGTCATGTCCTCGATGCCGGAGCGCACCGCGTCCTCGTCGGCGCCCGCCTCGACGGCGTAGTCGACCAGCTGGTCGTCGGAGAGCCCGTCGCCGCCCTGCGGCTGGTTCTCGAGGAGGACGTCGTGGAACTCCAGGAAGGCCTCCTCGCCCGCGGTGTCCAGGACCACCATCGCGGCGTTGTGCGCCCGATCCGAGTAGTCATTGAGGAACGACACGACACGGAACTCGACCCTCGCGCGGCCGTCCTCGGCGGCGGCGTTCAACTGGTCGCCCATCGCCGCGTGGAACTGCGCGCAGACCCCGCACTGGAAATCCTCGTAGATGACCACCTCCAGCGGGGCGTCCTCCTCGCCGATGACCACGCCGTAGTCGTCGGTCACGCCGGCCGGCACGCTGTCCGCCTCGTCGCCGGAGGTGTCCTGACCCGAGAGCACCATGAACATCCCGACGACGATCACGAGCAGCACGGCGACGATGGCGCCGACGATGATCGACTGGCGCTGACGCTCCTTGCGCTGCTGCTCGGCGATGGCCGCGGCGGCTCGCTGGGAGCGTGAGTCGCGCTCGGTCTTCTTCGACATCAGGGTCCTTCCGGCACAGGACGGAACAAGAGGTTGTCCACCGCGATCCGGGTCCGTCCAACCCAGACGAGGAACAGGGAGGCCGCGAGCAGCGCGACGTCGCGGGCGATCTCCCACGGGTACTTCGAGGAGGCGCCCTCCTCGAGCCCGCCGCCGCCGAAGCAGCCGCAGTCGATCTCGAGCCCGCGCGCCCACGCGGAGGAGATGCCGATGATGAACGCGACGCAGAGCAGGGCCGAGACGGCGCCCGCGGTGCGGGTCAACAGGCCGAACACCAGCATGGCGCCGACGACCACCTCCAGCACGGGCAGCAGGTGACCCACGGTGGGTTCGATCGACGGCGGCAACAGGTCGTAGGCGCGCACGGCGCGGACGCTGGCAGCAGGGTCGGGGAACTTCAACGCCCCCGCGACGATCCATACGCCACCGACCACGAGACGCGCCAGTAGGCCGAGCCACTCCTTCACGGAGTCCACGCTAGGCCGCCGCCCTGAGCGGGGGCTGAGAGGCGAAGGTCCCGTCCTTGCGGGACCGCTGCCCGTGCCCGAGGGCCTATCGTGGCTCCCCGTGAACGACCGACTCGTGTGGATCGACTGTGAGATGACCGGCCTCGACCTGCGCTCCGACGCGCTGATCGAGGTCGCCGCCCTGGTGACCGACTTCGAGCTCAACGTGCTCGGGGAGGGCGTCGACCTGGTCGTGAAGCCGCCCGCCGAGGCGCTCGACCAGATGGGCGACTTCGTCCGCACCATGCACGAGACCTCGGGCCTGCTCACCGAGCTCGACCAGGGCCTCAGCCTGGCCGAGGCAGAGGAACAGGTGCTCGCCTACGTCAAGCAGCACTGCCCGGACGGCAGCCGCCCCCCGCTCGCGGGCAACACCGTGGCCACCGACCGGGCGTTCCTGGCCCGCGACATGGTCGACCTCGAGTCGTTCCTGCACTACCGGATCGTCGACGTCTCCTCGATCAAGGAGCTCGCCCGCCGGTGGTACCCCCGGGCCTACTACCAGGCGCCGGAGAAGCGCGGCAACCACCGTGCCCTGGCCGACATCCGAGAGAGCATCGAGGAGCTGCGCTACTACCGCGAGGCGATCTTCGTGCCGGCCCCCGGGCCGGACAGCGACGCCTCGCGCGCCATCGCCGCTCGGCACGGAGGGGCGCTGACCGGCGCACCCGAGGAGCACCCCGCCCCCGATTCCGCGCCCGGCACCTGATTCCCGTACACTCTCCGCGTCCCCGGCTCCGCCGGTGACGCCCTTGGTGGGTGTAGCTCAGCTGGTAGAGCACCTGGTTGTGGTCCAGGTGGCCGCGGGTTCAAGTCCCGTCACTCACCCCACGCTGAACAAGCACGATCGGGCCCCTGACCTCGCGGTCAGGGGCCCGAGCAGTCTCGGGGCCGAGCACCCCGGACGCCGGCTCTGCGGCCCTCGCCGGCAGCGATCTGTCGGGAAACGCTCTCAGCTCGGCGGACGACCGCCTAGCCTCCGCAGCATGCTGTCAGTCGCGTCCGCCACCGCCGCTGCTCTGGCCCTCGCCCTGCTGGTCGCACCGGCACCGGACTCGCCTCAGCCAGGGGACCGAGCCTCGGCCCGCGAGGGAGCCTCGGCCTTCACCGATGCACCCGACGATGTGAGTGAGCTGGGCTACCTCGACCTGCGACGGGTGAGGGTCACCAACACCGCGAAGCGGATCCGGGTCACCTACACGACCCGCAGCGCCGGAAACCGGCGCGGGGCGGAGACCCTCTGGCTGGACACGACACCCAAGCGCCCCGGCCCCGAGCTCGAGGTCGGCTTCGGTCGCTACAGCGAGGGCTGGGTAATGCCCCTGCGCCGATGGAAGCGGGACACCTCGAAGGCCGCACGCCGCAAGTGGAGCCCCGACTACACCCGGGTGGGCCGCTGTGACCGCACGGTACGCACCGACTCCCGGTGGGAGCACGGCTTCACCCCCGTCACGATCACCATCCGCAAGAAGCCGGGGTGCATCACGACGGCACGAGCGCGCGTTCACCTGCACACCACCACCGATGCCTTCGACGGAGGCTCGGACAGTGAGTACGACAGGTGGCCGTCCCGGGTCCGCGACGACCTGCCCAACGGAGACCGCAGCTTCACTGCCTGGGTCACGCGACGTGGCACCGGAACACCGTCCCCGCCCCCGCCCGGACCGCAGCGCGCGGTGGGAAGCGGTACTTTCACCGACGGCCCCGACCCGGTCCGCTGGTGGTCCGACCTGCTCGAGGTGAGCGCCCAGCACACCCCGACCAGCCTCGACCTGGAGATCCGGCACCGGGTGAAGCCGACCGGGCAGTACGGCCTGTTCGAGACCTTCCTCGACGTCGATGCGGACGCCGTGCCTGATTGGCGGGTGGACGTCGTGGACGCCGGCGGTGGAAAGTACCTGTCCCGGGTCACCTCCTGGTCTCGTGACGAGGTATGGGAACCGGAGCAGTGTGCGGTCGACGGCCTGATGACACCCCACGGGTCGTCTCGGGCATGGTTCTCGCTGCCCACCAGCTGCCTGGGCCAACCTGCCGAGATCCGCATCGCCGTCCGGTCCCAGGACTTCACCAACGGCGGCCCGCGCCCGGTCGACTGGCTGGGCGCTCCCGAGGAGTGGTACGTCCTGCCGTACGGCGACCCGGTGGCCCGCAGCGCCCTCCCCCCGGTCGCTGACGGATCCCCCTGACCCTCCCAACTCGGGCCGGCCGCGGCCGGCTCGGCAGCTGAGTCAGGGCGACGCGCGGCAGCGAGTGACCCGGGCAGCCTCGTTCAGTCGGTCTCGCCCTCACGGTCACGCAGCAGCAGCCGGCAGGCCAGCACGGTGTCGGCCTCGAGCTCGGCCGCGGTGGTGTGCCGGTTGAGCGCGGAGATGACCAGGCCGTACCACGCCTGCTCGAGCAGGCGCAGCAGCCGCTGGTCGTACGCCGTCGGCTCGGCGATGCCTCCCGCCCGCAGCATCAGCTCACGGAACGCGGCGCCGACGCCGTCTTCCGGGGAGTGGGCGACCGTGGCGTTGTTGGCCTGCAGCATCGCCTGGGCGAGCAGTGGCGTCTCGAGCAGGTCGCGGCCCGCGCGGACGAGAAGTCGGCCGATGCCGTCCGCGGCTGCCGCGCCCGGTCCCGGCTCTATCGGCTGCGCGGCCATCTGCTCGACCCGGGAGCGCATCAATGCGGTGAACAGGTGCACCTTGGACGGGAAGTACCGATACAGCGTGGCGATGGCGACCCCGGCGTCGCGGGCGACATCGTGCATCTGCACCCGATCGAAGCCGTGGGCGGCGCCGTGCCTGGCCGCGGTGCGCAGGATCCGCCGGTGGCGCTCCTTCTGCTCCGGCGATGCCGGCTCGGCGGCCGGCCGGTCCGCGGCTACGCGTGGCAAGGGCCCCCCTGACGTCGACTGCCCACCATCCTGCCCACCATCCTGCCCACCATCCTGCGTCGCCGTCCGCACGGTCGCCGGGCCCGCGACCGGTCAGCGGGACCGGGCTGAGGCACAGTGCTGAGGCACAGAGCTGAGGGGCAGTGCGACGCCTCACACCGACCGCAGGCCGCGGCCGCCGTGTGCTGGGCCCGGGTCGGGGTGCAGCTCGGCGGACACGCGACGGGCGGCGTGGACCACCAGCGGAGCCACTCGCTCCAACGGCGTGCTCGCATCGCCGGTCAGCGAGATCGCGGCGATCGGTCCGTCGGGGCCGCGGACGGCCACCGCCACGCAGGCGATGTTGTCGAAGCACTCGCCTCGCTCGACGGCCACTCCGCCCCGGCCGCGGACGCGGTGCAGCTCGAGGTGCAGGGCCGACAGGTCGCCGGCCGGATGTCCGGTGCGGATCGAGGGCTCGCCCGCGACCCGCTCGTCGACGTCCTCGGCCGCCAGCCACGCCAGCATCGCCCGGCCGAGGGCGGTGCAGTGGGCCGGGGCGTCGCCGCCGACTCGCGACGGCACCGAGGCGGCCTGCCGGCCACCGATCTTGTCGAGGTAGCGGACGCGTCCGCCCTCGAGCACCGCGAGATGCACGGTGAGGCCGGTGCGCATCATCAGCGAGTGCAGGTGTGGCGCGGCTGCCGAGCGGATCGCGGACAGGTCGTCGGCCTCCCCGCCCAGCTCGAGCGCGCGCGAGCCGAGGCGGTAGCCGAGGCTGGAGTGCTCCAACCAGCTCAGTCGCACCAGCTGGTCGAGGATGCGGTGCGCGGTCGAGCGCGGCAGGTGGGTGAGCCGGGCGACGTCCTCGAGCGTGAGCTGCACGGTCCGCCCAGGGAACGCGTCGAGGATCAGCGTCATCCGCTCGACCATCGACGGCGGCAGCTGCCGGCGCTCGTCGCTCTCGACGCGGGTGACGCTCATCGGACCTCCGGAAAACTGAAACAAATTCTAGTGTCTGCTCACGGTAGCCCCCGACCGCTCGCCGCGGAAGCGATCGAGTAGAACTTGTTGCAGTTCTCCCGGCCGACCGTCCCCGGTGAACGGGATCGGTGGTCTCGTCCGAACCACCGGACCGCGAGACTCGGACACCGCGGCCCGGCCGACCAGGCAGCAGACCCCCTCCCCGACTCCGGAAGAGGTGCCCTCCGCGTGATCGCCACCCGACACCACGGCCCCTGGCCGGTGACCGCCGGCGGCCGCGAGGCGCCCGCCCTGCTGGCGCCCGGGGCCCCCGGCGAGACACCGTGACCGGCGAACCGACCTTCGGCCGGCTGGTGGCCGATCGAGCCGAGGACGAGGCTCCCGGACTGTGGTTCGAGGAGCGGCACTGGACCTGGCGTGAGGTGGTCGAGGAGTCCCGCCGCCGGGCGGACCTCATGGAGGGGCTGCGGCTCGACGGGCCCTGGCACGTCGGTCTGGCGCTGGAGAACACCGCCGAGCACCTGTTCTGGTGGCTGGGCGCCGCTCTGGCCGGTGCCACCGTCGTCGGCGTGAACCCGACCCGGCGCGGCCCCGACCTGGCTCGCGACCTCACGTTCACCGAGTGTCAGCTGCTCGTCGCCGACGAGAGCCGGCGTCCCCTTCTCGATGGACTCGACACCGGCGTCCCCGACGACCGGACTCTCCTCGTCGACGAGCCGGAGTACGCCGAGCGGCTGGCCGCCGCCCGGCCCCGCGACCTCGCGCGGGTCGACGCCGTGCCCCCGGACACGGCGTACTCACTGGTCTTCACCAGCGGCACCACCTCGGCACCCAAGGCGGTGATCTGCACCCAGCGACGGATGGGCCGGATCGCCGTACAGCAGGCCGAGCGACGCCGGCTGACCTCGCGCGACGTCTTCTACGTGGTGATGCCGATGTTCCACTCGAACGCGATCATGGCCGGCATCGCGCCGGCGGTGCGCACCGGCGGCACCCTGGTGCTGCGGCGCCGGTTCTCCGCCTCGCAGTGGCTTCCCGACGTGCGCCGGCACGGCGTGACGTTCTTCAACTACGTCGGCAAGCCGCTCAGCTATCTGCTGGCCACCCCCGAGCGGCCCGACGACGCGGACAACCCGCTGCGGATCGCGTTCGGCAACGAGGCCTCCGAGCGTGACATCGCCGAGTTCGGCCGCCGCTTCGGCTGCCAGGTGGTCGACTCGTTCGGCTCCAGCGAGGGCGAGGTCCGGATCATGCGCACCCCGGACACCCCTCCGGGCTCGCTCGGCGTCGCCCCCGAGGGCACGGTCGTGGTCGACCCGGAGACGCTCGCCGAGTGCCCGCCGGCGCGGTTCGACGCCGCCGGCCGACTGCTCAACGCCGACGAGGCGGTCGGCGAGATCGTCAACCAGACCGGCGCCGGCCTGTTCGAGGGCTACTGGAACAACCCGGAGGCGGGGGCCCGGCGGCTGCGGCACGGCTGGGTGTGGTCGGGTGACCTGGCCTACCGGGACGCCGACGGCTTCTTCTACTTCGCCGGCCGCTCCGGTGACTGGCTGCGGGTGGACGGCGAGAACATCGCGACCGCACCCGTCGAGCGGCTCCTCGCCCGGTTCCCGGCGTTCTCCGGGGTGGCCGTGCTGGGCGTCCCCGACGAGGTCGGCGACCAGGTGCTCGCCGTCGCCGAGCTCGCCCCGGGCGCTGCCTTCGACGCCGACGCCTTCGCCCGGTTCCTCGCCGAGCAGCCGGACCTCGGCACCAAGTGGGTGCCGCGCTACCTGCGCGTGGTGGCGGACCTGCCGCGCACCGCCACCAGCAAGGTCGTCAAGCGGCGGATCGACCTCAGCGTGGACGCCGACGACGTGCTGGTGCGGGAGGGGCGGTCCTACCGCTATCGGCGGCGGGCTACCTGACCCGCCGCACTCTCGCCACGTCGTCGGCGCTGCCGGGCACGGCCACGTCGCTGCCGGCGAAGACGGCCCGGGCGAGGTAGGACCCGGGCTCGAGGCGCTTGAACACGGCGCGGGCCCGGCCGTCGGCCAGCTGGACGGTGCGGCTGCGGCCGCCGAGCGAGATCTCGACGGCGCCGGTCAGGTGGCCGCCGGGCAGCCCGGCGGCGTCGCCGTCGACGACCACCGTGGCCTTGCCGCGGCGACCGGTGGCGCGCACCCGGAGCACCGTGCGGGCCCGGACCCGCTCGGGGAAGGTGACGGTCTGCCGGGCCGGCAGGTGACCCTCCGGCGCGACCTCGACCCGCACGGCGAGGCGGGCACCCACGTCGGCCGGCTGGAGCAGGTACGCCGCGGAGGTCGCGCCGGCGATCTCCTTGCCGTCGCGAAGCCAGGCGTAGCGGGGGCGCGCGTCGGCCGGCTCCCAGCGTCCGGCGTCGACCCGCAGCTTCGAGCCCTCGACCGCGGTGCCGCTGCCCGCGAACGGCTTGGCGATGCTCGCCGCCGGCTGCCGGCCGCGCTCGATCCGCCGGGCGGCGCGCCGGCGGATCTTCGGCAGGGCGTCGTAGAGGTGGCGGCCGGGGCAGGCGGTCTCATTGGTGTCGCGGTGCCCGTCGATCACCGGGAGCTTGACCCGCCGGCCGGACCGGAACCGGTCGCTGCCCTCGCTGACGACCGCGACCCGGCCGCGGGCCTTGCGGCCGTACTTGTCCAGCTTCCAGGCCGCCACGTCGGCGACCGCGGCGAGGATCGCCTTGTTCGGGACGACCTGCTCGAAGTTGCCGATCACCGAGACACCGGTCGAGTCGGAGTTGAAGCCGAGCGTGTGCGCCCCGCGGACCGCCCGGTGCGGTCCGCCGGCCCGGCCCACCCAGACCCGCCCGAACCGGTCGACCAGGAAGTTGTAGCCGAGGTCGGACCAGCCCAGCGACTGGGTGTGGTAGGCGTACATGCCGCGGATCAGTGCGGGCACGTCGCGGCGGCTGTAGTCGTTGCTGTTGACGGTGTGGTGCACGTGCACCTGCCGGATGGTCCGCTCGAAGGTCGGCTTGTCGCGCCAGGACTCGTTGGCGCCCCAGTCCTTGCGGGTGCGCAGGGTGGGCGCCGGGACGCCCTCCTCGGGGTCGCCGGCACGCTGACGCGCAGCGGGTGCGCTCGGGGTCTCCGCGTCGTCGCCCGGCAGCGGCCGAGGATGGAGCAGGACGAGGGAGAGCCCCGGCGGGCGGGAGCCGCGGACCCGGACCCGGACGCCGTCGGCCGCGCCGACCCAGGAGAGGTCGGTGCCGACCGTGGTCGCGCCCTCGCCGGAGGCGGCCTCGGGGGCCTCGTGGGCGCGGGGGACCGCTTGCCAGGACCGCCACGCCCCGCCGATGCGGGAGCTGGTCTCGAGCCGGGGCTCGGCGCCGCCGGCGTCCCAGGTGAAGGCCACCATCGAGTGCGTGCTCGTCGGCAGCCGGCCGCTCTGCCACAGCCCGGGCCGGACCTGCTCGAGCACCGCGTCGTCCAGCGGCAGGGTCAGCGACGCGACGCCCATCTCGCCGCCGCCACTGAGCTGCAGCACCCCCTGGGGGTCGTGGCCACCTGGCTGGTCGTCGGCGCCGACCCCCAGGCGCGCGGCGACACCGAGCCCGGCCACGGCCGCGGCCCCGGAGGAGGCGGCCAGCAGCAGGGGACGCCGCCGCGCGCGGCGCAGCAGGGCCGCGTCGTCGTCAGGGCGTGGAGCGGACGTCATCGCTCCATTGTGACGTCACACCGGTCCCGCCTGTCACATCCGGGGCCGCGCGTCACTCCTTCATCCGCGCCCGCGGGCACCCCGCCGACGCCTGACTGGTCCACTCCGCACCCTGTCGGAATAACCCCCCGGGGGGTTCATGTTACGGTTCCGTCCGATCCCCTCGGGGGGTTACCAGAACATGCTGACGTCGATGGGAGACGCAACGCCATGACGCCGACGGCCACCCGCCGCCACGCCACCGCACCACCTCCGGAGTTCGACCCGGGCTTCCGACCCGGCCCGCTCGGACGCCTCGGCGTCTGGGTCACCGACCACGCCCGACTGGTCTCCCTGGTCTGGGTGCTGCTCATCGTCGGCCTCGGCATCTTCGCGCCGAAGGTCGAGCACAACCTCTCCGGCGCGGGCTGGCAGGCGAACAGCTCGGAGTCCGTGGAGGCCCGCGAGCTGGCCCGCGAGCACTTCGGCGGCAACGCCAGCTCGGCGATCCAGGTGGTCGTGCAGTCCACCGACGGCCCGGTCACCGAGGGTGAGGGCAAGCAGGTGCTCGCCGAGGTCACCCGGATGCTGGAGGCCGAGCCGCGGATCGCCGACGTGCTGGCCCCGCAGCCCGGAGCCACGCTCTCGGCCGACGGCAGCACCGCGATCGTGCTGGCGGGCGCCGGCGCCGACACCAACGAGATGGTGCGGGTCGCGACCGACCTGAAGGAGGACCTGCAGGACCTCTCGATCGACGGGGTCGAGGTGAACCCCACGGGCTCCTCGCTGCTCTGGTCGGACTTCAACGAGGCGAACCTCGAGGCGATGCTCAAGTCCGAAATGGTCTCCTGGCCGGTGACGCTGGGCATCCTGGTGCTCGCGTTCGGTGCCCTGGTCGCGGCGGGCCTGCCGCTGATCCTGACCCTGGCGGGGCTGGTCGCGTCGGCAGGGTCGCTGGTGCTGATCAACGAGCTGGTGCCGGTCTCGATCTGGGCGATGAACTTCGCGATGATGTTCGCGTTGGCCCTCGGCATCGACTACGCCCTGTTCATCGTGGTCCGCTACCGGGCCGCCCGGATGGGCTGGCACGAGTCCAAGCAGCAGGCGATCGCCGAGACCATGGACACCGCCGGCAAGGCCGTGCTGCTCTCCGGCCTGACCGTGCTCGTGTCGCTCTCCGCGGTGATGCTGGTGCCCTCGCCCTCGTTCCGCTCGATGGCGGGCGGGATCATGCTCTCGGTGATCTTCGTGCTCGGCGCCACGCTCACCCTGCTGCCACTGGTGCTGTTCAAGCTCGACCACCGGATCAACAAGTTCGCCCTGAAGTGGGTGCACACCGGTGAGCACCGCTCGCCGAAGTTCGCTGCCTGGGGCGAGCGGCTGTGGAAGCGCCCGCTGGTCTGGGGCCTCGGCTCGCTGATCGTGCTCGTGGCCCTGGCCGCCCCGATCTTCGGCCTCAAGACCGCCATGCCGTCGATCAAGGTGCTGCCCGAGGACGCCTCCGCCCGCGTCGGCTACGACATCGTCCAGGAACAGTTCGGCGAAGGCGCCCCGGGCACGCTCCAGGTGGTCGCCGACGCCGAGGAGGCCGACGCCACCGGTGCCGCCCTCGCCGACGATCCCGGCATCGCCGGAGCCATGCCCCCCATGCCGGCCGCGGACGACAGCGGGCTGGTGCTGATCCAGGCCGTGCCAACGGTGGACCCCTCCGACCCGACGCTGGGCGAGACGGTCGACCGCCTGCGCGCTGACCTTCCCGACTCGGCCCTGGTCGGCGGAGCCGCGGTCGAGAACCTGGACCTGAAGACCCAGCTCGACGAGTCGACCCCGCTGGTGATCGCGGTGGTGATGGTGCTCGGCTTCCTGCTGCTGCTCGTCGCCCTGCAGGCGCCACTGATCTCGCTGCTGGGAACGCTGGTCAGCCTGCTGTCCACCGCGGCGGCGTTCGGTGTGGCCCGACTGATCTTCCAGGAGGGCTGGGGCGCCGACTTCTTCGGGTTCGAGAGCCAGGGCTTCCTCGACGCCTGGGCGCCGGTGTTCTTCTTCGCGATGATCTTCGCGATCGCGATGGACTACACCGTGTTCCTGCTCGCCTCGGCCAAGGAGCACTACGAGAAGTCCCACGACCCGCAGGAGGCCATGGTCGGCTCCGTCGCGCACTCCGGCCGGGTGATCTTCGCCGCCGGCGCGGTCATGGTCGCGGTGTTCTTCACCTTCGCCCTGTCGGGCCCGCTGCCGCCCAAGGAGATGGGCATCGTGCTCGGCGTGGCCGTGCTGCTCGACGCGTTCCTGGTGCGCCTGGTGCTGCTGCCCGTGCTGCTCCGGCTCACCGGCAAGGCCGCCTGGTGGAGCCCCGCCTGGCTGCGCAAGGTGCTGCCGAACATCACGTTCTCGCACGGCTGACCCCGCGGGAGGGCGGGCCGGCCTCCACCGGCCCGCCCCTCCCCCGCCCCACCGGCTCTCATCCGAGCATCAACCCGAGCCTCCATCGAGTCCATCCGAGCTTCCATCGAGAAGGAGAACCACCATGTGTCGTCCCACCACCTGCCGTACCTGCGGCAAGACCTCCTGGGCCGGCTGCGGCATGCACGTCCAGCAGATAATGGCCGGCGTGCCGAAGGCCCAGCGCTGCGAAGGCCACCCCGACCAGCAGTCCGGGGGCATGCTCAAGCGCCTCTTCGGGCGCTGAGCCGGCGCGAGGAGGAGAGAGATGAACCTCGACCGTGCGGTGTTCGCCATGGCGGGCGTCTTCATCCTGGTCAGCGTGCTGCTCGCCGTCACCGTCTCGACCTGGTGGCTCCTGCTGACCGCCTTCGTCGGGCTGAACCTGCTGCAGTCCAGCATCACCGGCTTCTGCCCGGCCGCCCTGGTCTTCCGGCGGTTCGGGCTGACCAGCGGCTGCGCGTTCCGCTGATCGACCACCCGGCCGAGCGGCCGGAGAACGGCGTCCGGACAGGGAGCGGCGCCGCGGATCTCTCCGCGGCGCCGCTCCCTGTCGGCGCTCCGCCCTGCCCTTGCGCATCGCCGAGATGTGGGTAACGTCACCAGTCCGGGAGAGCTTCACACCGCCATGGCAGCACCCGGCGGATCCATCGCCTGGAGATGGGAGGACGCCCATGACCCACCCGACCAGCGCCCCCGAGACCCAGCGGCCCCGCACCCGCCAGCATCGCTCCGAGCTGACCGACCGCCTGCTGCGTGAGGCGGCCGACTGCACCGACGCCGACCGTCGCCGCGACCTGCTCGAGCAGGTGGTCGTCGCCAACCGGGGCGTCGCCGAGGCCGTCGCCGCCCGCTACCGCAGTCGGGGGTTGTCGCAGGACGACCTGAACCAGGTCGCCTACGAAGGGCTGACCAAGGCCGTGCTCCGGTTCGACGCCGGCCTGCGCAACGACCTGCTGAGCTACGCCGTCCCCACCATCCGCGGGGAGCTCCAGCGCTACTTCCGCGACCAGGGTTGGACCATCCGCCCGCCCCGGCGCATCCAGGAGCTCCAGTGGCGAGCCGGCCAGGCCGTCGAGGGGCTCTCCCAGGAGCACGGGCGGGAGCCCACCCCCGCCGAGGTCGTCGCCGAGCTGGGCGTCAGCGCCGACGACTACGCCGAGGCGCTGGAGGCGTTCGGCTGCTTCACCCCAGCCTCGCTGGACCAGCCGGTCTCCCGCGGGGCCGTCACCACCGTCGCCGAACTGCTGCCCGAGGACGGTGACAGCGGTCTCGGCGCGAGCGAGGCGCGCGTGACGCTCGCCCCCGTCGTACGCCGGCTCAGCGCGCGCGACCGGCGGATCCTCTACCTGCGGTTCTTCGAGGACCGCACCCAGGAGGAGATCGGCCGCGAGCTCGGGGTCACCCAGATGCAGGTCTCGCGCCTGCTCTCGCGCATCCTCACCCGGCTGCGTGACGAGATCGGCTGATCCCCCGCGGGCCTCACCCGTACGCCGCGGTGTACGCCGCGCGGGTCAGGAAGGCCAACTGCGCAGGCTTCGCCGAGAGCGGCACCACCGGTCCCAATCGCATGCCGATCCGGCGCACCAGCGCGACGGCCTTGTCGTTGCGCGCGTCGGGCTCGACCACGAGGCGCTGCACGGCAGGGTCGGCGAAAGCGGTGGCGAGCACGAACCGGAACACCGCCGCGGTCAGGCCGTGCCGGGGGGTGTCGGCCGGTGCGAGCATGAAGTGCAGTCCGAGGTCGCCGGGGAGCACCTCGTAGTGCTCACCGACCTCCTCGGCGGTGGGCTGGTAGTCCTGCAGCAGCGCCACCGGCTCCT
The DNA here is from genome assembly GCF_003660455.1 of Nocardioides ferulae. Lineage (GTDB taxonomy): Bacteria > Actinomycetota > Actinomycetes > Propionibacteriales > Nocardioidaceae > Nocardioides > Nocardioides ferulae. The sequence goes on from NZ_QZVR01000007.1 coordinate 36,411, forward strand.
CGCCGAGGCGCACCAGCCAGGCGTGGTGGGTGGGCTGCTCGTCGATCCAGGTGTAGACGGCGTGCACCTCGTCGCGGCTGTGCTCCTGCATCATCCAGAACCGGGCCCGCTCCTGCGCCACCCAGTGGTGCAGCAGGTCGGCGTCGCGGTCGGGGACGACCGGGTCGAGCCACAGCGGGCTGCCGTCGAACTGGTGCGTCTGCCTGCTCACCGCTCCTCCTCGGTGAGCCGGTCCCAGTCGGTGACCAGCTCGATCAGCTCGCCTTCGGCCCAGGTGGCCGCCTGGTCGGCGTGGTGCGGGCTCCCCGGGTCACCGCTCGCGCCCGTCGGCACGACCCAGCCACCGGACTGCCGGTCGGCGAGGTCCCAGACGTAGCGGGCGACGGAGCCCCGGAAGCACTCGTCGCTCTGCCCCGGCAGCGATCCGGTGCAGCGCACGCACTCTCCGTCGCCCGACACCGGCAGCCGCGGCAGGTCCGGCGGTCTCAGGCCCAGGCCGCCGCCGAGCACCTCGAAGACGTGCACGGGCGTGGCCACGTGGGTCTCGCCCCAGGTGGCCGGATGCCCGGCGGCATCGTCGAGGGCGAGCGTCGCCAGCCGGGTCAGGTCGATGCCGAACGGCTCGCCGGCCGCCAGCAGCCGCGGCAGGGCGAGCGCGACGCGGCCGGTCAGGTCGAGCCACGGCGCGAAGAGCGGATCGTGTCCGGAGGCGGGGTCCGGCTCGGCCAGGGGCGCGAGCACCGGCTCCGCCGCGATCCTGCTGACCAGGGCCGAGCGCCAGGCGGCGAAGGCCGCGGCCCCGATCGAGGCCGCCTCCATCCGGCCGTCCCAGGCCAGCACCGCTCGCTGCACCTCGGTGCCTCCGGCCCCGGGCCGCAGGGTGCGCACGTACTGCTGGATCCCCGGCACCGGCAGCAGCAGCGTGTCGTTGTGGAAGGCCTCGAAGTCGGCCGCGGTCAGCCCGGTGCGCCCCTCGAGGAGCTGGTGCAGGCGCCGGGCCCGCCAGGGCGCGGCGAAGACCGCGCCGACGGCGTCGCTCTCGGCTCCCCGGCGCTCGTTGGCCGTCACCACCTGACCGTCGGCGGGCACCTCGGTGCGGGGCAGCGGCTGCAGCCAGCCCGACCATGCCGACGCGGGGTCCTCCGCGCGGACGACGCCCTGCCGGTTCGCCTCGGCACGCACCGGCACCCGGCCGGCCAGCCGGTAGCGGACCGCCCCACCCGAGTCGGCCAGCAGCACGTTGTTGACCGGCTCGACCCAACGGTCGAGCGCGGCGTCGACGTCGTCGACGCTGCGCGCCCGCAGCAGCGGCACCAGCGCGGCGAAGCCGAGGTCGCCCAGCACGTCGGAGGCGGTGCGGAGGCTGAGACCACCGCCCTCGTCGGGGCCGCCCTGGAACACCGGACCCCGGGCGGTGGTGACGATCTCGAGCGGCTCCGGGGAGGCACCGCGCACGGGCACCTGCTCGAGGCGCACCTCCGCCGGCTCCCAGCCCTCGGGTCCCAGCGCCTCGACGCCTCCCCCGGACCCGCCGCAGCGGCGCAAGGACTCGGCGTACACGTCCTGGTAGTCGGCCATCGCGTTGGTGATCGCCCAGGCGACGGAGCCCTGGGACGCGCCCGTTCCGGTCACGGCGTGCGCGAAGTGCTGCACGCCGGGCACGCCGGCGAGGGCGAAGCCGGTCACGTCGAAGGTGTCGCCGGGGTCCTCGCTGGCCAGCCGCACCTGCAGGTAGACGCCGGGCTGCTCGATGACCCGGTGCGGGTCGCCGGCGACCAGGGGCAGCCCGGTGGCCGTCCGGCCACCCGCCACGGCCCACGCGTTGCTGCCGGCGGCCGAGGGCCACTCGTGGGAGAGCAGGTCCGCGTCCTGCCCGAGCACGGCCCGCGCCCGGTGCCGCCACAGCTTGCCGGGGAAGGCGCCGAAGAGCAGGTGCTGGGCGAGGAAGACCGCCAGCGGCGTCCACGGCTCCCAGGGCTGGGGAGCCGCGTCGAGCGCGACCAGCTCGGGCGGCACCGCGGACTCTGCGAGCCCGGCCCCGACCCCCTCGGCGTACGCCGCGACGAACGCCCGGCTCTCGTCGTCGAGGCAGGCGTGGGCGCGGTGTGCGATGCCGACCAGTCCGGCACGCCGGGCCAGTCGGTCCCAACCGAGCGCGGCGGGTCCGAACAGCTCGGCGGTGGTGCCGGTCGCCCGGCGGCGCAGGTGCTCCAGCTGCCAGGTGCGGTCACGCGCCGTGACCCGCCCCTGGCCGCGGGCGACGTCGAGGAGATCGCGGCCGCGCACGTGGGGGACGCCCCAGGCGTCGCGGTAGATCCGGGCCATGTGAGGGGACCCTAACCTAGCGCCCAGTCCCGCTCGGGGGTCGCCTCCTCCGCGGACGATCCGGCCGTCGCGGGGTCCGCCGCCGCGTCCCCCGAGCGGGCGGTCGGGTCGGCGGTCGCGACGCCGCGCAGCGGCAGCCGCACCATGAAGGTGGTGCCGGCAGCCTCGGCGGAGCGGACGTCGACGGACCCTCCGTGCTGCTCCACGATCGCGGCCGCGATCGACAGCCCCAGCCCACTGCCCGGGATCGCGCCCTTCTGGGCGAGACTGGACCGGAAGAAGCGGGTGAACAGCTGCGACTGCTCCTCGGCGGGGATGCCGATGCCGGTGTCGCGGACGGTCAGCGTGGCCGTCTCGGGCTCGACGTCGAGCTCGACGCTCACCGAGCCGCCGTCGGGGGTGAACTTGACGGCGTTGCCGAGCAGGTTGACCACCACCCGCTCCAGCATGTCGCGGTCCCCGTCGAAGGGCACCGGCGCGAGGGGAAGCCGCAGTCGCAGGCTCAGGTCACGGTCGGCCCAGGCCGGGGCCACCACGGCCCAGCCGGTGCGCACCGCCTCGGCCAGGTCGAGCCGGTCGGCGGCGATCCCGAGACCGTTCTCCTGCAGGCGCGAGAGCGTGAGCAGGTCGTCGATGAGCGACATCAGCCGGGTCCCGTTGGCCGCGACCTTGCGCACCGCCTGGCTCTGCGCCGCGGTGAGCTCGCCGAAGGCACCGTCCTCGAGCATCTCCAGGTAGCCGTGGATGCTGGTCAGTGGCGTCCGCAGCTCGTGGCTGACGCTGGAGACGAAGGCGTCCTTGACGGCGTCGACCTCGCGCAGCCGCTCGACCGCGTTCCGCTCCACCGCCAGCGCCTCCTCGAGGGCCCGCTGGGTGGCCATCTGCTCGGTGACGTCCTCGGAGGTGGACAGGTAGCCGACGACCGCCCCGTGGTCGTCGTGGAGCTTGCGCACCGTCACCGTGTGCATCCGCTCGGCGCCGTCCTTGCGGAGGAAGCCGAGCAGGGTGTCGCCGGCGTCGGCCTCGGTGAGCCGGTGCACGAGTTCGACCACGCTCGGCTGCCCGCGCCACGGGATGCCCAGCTCCCTGGCCTTCTCCTCGAGCTGCCGCTCGGTGTGGAAGTGCGTGGTCGGTCCGCCGAGCACCTCGTCGGCCCGCCAGCCCAGCAGCCGCTCCGCTCCGGGGTTGAACGTGGTGACCAGGCCGCGCTCGTCGGTGACGACGATCGCGACGCCGGTCGCGCCGTCGACGATGCGCCGCACCTTGTCGCGCTCCCCCGCCACGGCGCGGGAGGTGAGCTCCTGCAGTCCGACGGAGACCACCATCGGCACCACCATCAGCGCGCAGGTCATCGCGAACACGGCGAGCAGGATGCCGCGCGCCTCCACCGGCAGCTCGAAGACCTCGGGGGCAGCGGCGAAGGGGCCGCGGCCGGTGACGGTCATCGTCACCCCGAGCATGATCATGAGCACCATCTGGCCCATGGCCACGCGTGGGCTGGCCCGCAGGGCTCCCCAGGTGAGCAGCGGGATCACCGCGAACACCAACGAGGGCACCTCGGCGGACCAGAACGCCAGGGGCGTCGCCACCGCGACCACCGCCCACTGCGCGACCTGCTCGGCGCGTCCGGCCAGCGGCTCGTGCTCGGCGAGCAGCACCACCAGCGGCAGCAGGACCAACTGGGAGGCCGCGTGCGCGGTGAGCATCGAGATGCCCACCAGCGCCGGACTGCCGAAGCCGGTGAGCGCCGAGGTCGCCATCCCGCCCGCGGCGCCCAGCCCCGCTCCACCGACCGCGACGCCGAGCAGCGTGTGCAGGTCGCGGTTCTCCTGCAGCGTCGGCCGCTCGTCCCGTCCGCGGGTCAGGATCCACCAGACGAGCGCGGTCTCGGCGGTGATGCTCAACCCGTAGCCGAGTGCCACCTCGAAGGGCCGGTAGACGTCGATGGTGCTGACCGCGACCGTGAGGACCAGCGGCAGCAGCGCCAGAGCCCACCGTCTCCCACACAGGACGAGCATCGAGGAGGCCAGGCCCATGGGCCACGCCCCGAGCCCCTGGCCGCGTTCGGGCGCGGTCTGACCGCCCGCGACCGCGATCAGGGTGATCCCCGCGAGCAGCGCGCCCACCGCCACCGCCCGAGTTCCCGGCGCACGGGCTCGGTCTCTCAGGGAGGCGGAGCCATGCCTCATGGAGACCCCATCGGCACACCCCCGGCGTGGCATTAGCCGGACCCGCCCGCGACCCTGCTGCTATGGGTGGAGCACCGGGGCGGCTGGGTCGATGGCCTAGGTTGACCGGATGAGCACGAGCACGCACCAGGGTCAGCTGACGCGCGGTGAGTACGACGTGGTGGTGGTCGGGGCCGGGCACAACGGCCTGACCGCCGCGGCCTACCTGGCCCGGGCGGGACTGTCGGTGGCGGTCCTCGAGCGGCTGGACCGGGTCGGCGGGGCGGCGGTGTCGGCGCCGGCGTTCGCGGGCCACGACACCCGTCTCTCCCGCTACTCCTACCTGGTCTCGCTGATGCCGCAGCGCCTCGTCGAGGAGCTGGAGCTCGACGTCCGGCTGACCTCGCGCACCACGGCCTCCTACACGCCGTACCTGCGCGACGGCGTCGCCGGCGGCCTGCTGGTCGAGCGCCCCGAGGGCGAGGCCACCCGCGCGTCGTTCCGGGCACTCACCGGCGGCGACGAGGAGTACGCCGCGTGGCAGCGGTTCTACGCCGACGTCGGCGAGCTGGCCCAGGTGGTGGCGCCCACGCTGATGGAGCCGCTGCCGCTGGAGCGCGACCTGCGCGCGAAGGTCGACGCCGAGCTGTGGCGCGACCTGGTGGAGCGTCCGCTGGGCGAGGCGGTCGAGCGGCGCTTCCGCGACGACCTGGTGCGCGGTGTGGTGGCGACCGACGCACTGATCGGCACGTTCGCCTCGCTGCACGAGCCGTCACTGGCCCAGAACCGGTGCTTCCTCTATCACCTGGTCGGCAACGGAACCGGTGAGTGGCGGGTGCCGGTGGGCGGCATGGGCGCGGTCACCGACGCGCTGGCCCGCGCGGCCACCGCGGCAGGGGCCGAGATCCGCACCTCGGCCGGGGTGAGTGCGATCCGCGACAGCGGCGACGGAGCCGAGGTCACCTGGCACGACGGCGACGCCGCACACACGGTGCGGGGGCGGTTCGTGCTCGCCAACGTCGCCCCCTGGGTGCTCGGCATCCTGCTCGGCGAGCCCGAGGAGCCGGAGACCAAGCCGGCCGGATCCCAGCTGAAGATCAACTTCCTGCTCGACCGGCTGCCGCGGCTGCGCTCCGGGGTCGACCCGGCGGTGGCCTTCGCCGGCACCCTGCACCTGGCCGAGGAGTACTCCCGGCTCGAGACCGCCTACGCCGAGGCGGCCGCCGGGCAGGTGCCCTCGGTGCTGCCCGGCGAGGTCTACTGCCACTCGCTGAGCGACCCGAGCATCCTGGGCTCGGAGTCCCCCGGCACCCACACGCTGACCTACTTCGGGCTGCATACCCCGGCTGCGTTGTTCGAGTCCGACCCGGCGGGCAGCAAGGCACTCGCGGTCTCGCGGGCCATCGCCGCGCTCAACGAGCACCTCGAGGAGCCGCTCGAGTCGTGCCTGGCCCGCGACTCCCACGGGAACCCGTGCCTGGAGGCGAAGACGCCCCAGGATGTGGAGGCAGACCTGGCGATGCCGGGCGGGCACATCTTCCACGGCGATCTCGACTGGCCGTGGGCGCCCAACCGCAGCCGGCTCGAGACCCCCGCCCAGCAATGGGGCGTGCAGACCCACGTGCCGTCGGTGCTGCTGTGCGGCTCCGGCGCCCGCCGGGGTGGCGCCGTCTCCGGTCTGGGCGGACACAACGCCGCGCAGGCGGTGCTCGCCTCGCTGTGACGGCGCCGGTGGCCGAGCCCCAGCGCCGGTGGCCGAGCCCCAGCGCCGGTGGCCGAGCCCCAGCGCCGGTGGTCGAGCTTGCCGAGACCGGCCCGATTTTCGCGCCCGGTCACTCGCGTGTAGTCTTGGCGTCGCTTCGGCACGCGCCATTAGCTCAATTGGCAGAGCAGCTGACTCTTAATCAGCGGGTTCGGGGTTCGAGTCCCTGATGGCGTACCACACAAGGCCCCTGACCAGCGGAAACGCGGTCAGGGGCCTTCGTCGTTCGGGGCCGCGCGAAGTCGGAGCCTTCTGCCGGGGTTAGCCGGCGCGTCCCGGGGTATTGCCTCAATGCGACCACGGGGGGCGGTCGACCGACGAGCAGGAGGCAACCGTGAGCACGAGCACCCACTCCCCCGGGCACCACGACCCGCACGCCCACGAGGCGAAACGACGTGGAGCCTTCTCCTCCCGCCGGGTGTTCATCCTGGCCGCGATCGGCTCGGCGGTGGGGCTGGGCAACATCTGGCGGTTCCCCTACGTCGCCTACGAGAACGGTGGCGGGGCGTTCATCGTCCCCTACCTCGTGGCCCTGCTCTGCGCCGGAATGCCGTTCCTGCTGCTCGACTACGCGATGGGGCACAAGCATCGCGGGTCGGCCCCGCTGTCGTTCGCCCGTCAGGCCCGCGGGAGCGAGCCACTCGGCTGGTGGCAGGTCGGCATCTGCTTCATGATCGCGATCTACTACGCCGCGATCATCGCCTACGCACTGCGCTACACGCTGTTCTCGGTCGACCAGGCGTGGGGCAGCAAGCCGGACGCATTCTTCTTCGAGGAGTTCCTCCAGGTCAGCGACCCCGGCGTCACCGCTGACGTCGTCGCCGGCGTGCTGGTGCCGCTGATCATCGTGTGGGCCGCGGTCCTCCTGATCATGGCGCTCGGCGTGCAGAAGGGCATCGGCGCCACGGCGGTGGTCTTCATCCCACTGCTGGTGATCGCGTTCGGCGCCCTCGTGGTGCGCTCGCTCTTCCTGCCGGGCGCCGGCGAGGGGCTCGACGCGCTGTTCACCCCGGACTGGTCGGCCCTCCTCGACGCCAACGTGTGGGCCGCGGCCCTGGGCCAGATCTTCTTCTCGCTCTCGGTGGGCTTCGGCATCATGATCACCTACGCCTCCTACGTCGGGCGCAAGACCGACATGACCGGCTCCGGCTTCGTGGTCGGCTTCGCCAACTCCGGCTTCGAGCTGCTCGCCGGCATCGGGGTCTTCGCCGCGCTCGGGTTCATGGCCCAGGCCAGCGGCAAGGCGGTGGAGGACGTCGTCGCGAACGGCATCGGGCTGGCGTTCGTGGCGTTCCCGGCGATCATCAGCGAGGCACCGGGCGGCGCGTTCATCGGCGTGCTGTTCTTCGGCTCCCTCGTCATCGCCGGGCTCACCTCCCTGGTCAGCGTGATCGAGGTGGTCATCTCGGCGGTCCGCGACAAGTTCGAGCTCTCCCGCCAGGTCGCCGTCGCCGTCGTCGGCGTCCCCGCGGCGCTGCTGAGCCTGGTGCTGTTCTCGACCACGAGCGGCCTGCACGTGCTCGACATCGTCGACAACTTCATCAACCGGTTCGGCATCCTGCTGGTCGCCGTGGTCGCGATGGTGATCCTGGCCTGGCTCCTGCGCGCGCTGCCCGGGCTCGCCGAGCACCTCAACCACCACGGCTCGATCCGGCTGGGCCTCCCGTGGTACGTCCTCGTCGGCTTCGTGGCACCGGTCGGCCTCGCCCTGGTGCTGGTGAAGGACTTCATCGACACCGTCGCCGACGGCTACGGCACGTACCCCTCCTGGATGCAGTTCACGTTCGGCTGGGGGGCCGCGGGTCTGGTGATCGTCTTCGCGGTGGTTGCGACACTGGTTCCCTGGCACCGCAGCGTCTCGCTCGCACCGGGAGGCGAGAGCCCGCCCGGGGCTCGGGTCCGCGACCGAGAGGAGGAGTCGCGATGAGCATGGAGGCCGTGGTGATGATGGTGGTCGCGATGATGGTCATCTGGGGTGGGCTGGTCGGCGCCATCGCCAACCTCTGGCGAGATGACCCCTCCACCTTCGAGGACGACGCCGCCAACGGGTCGTAGCCGACCGCAGCTCAGACCTGCGGCGCCGGGCGCAGCACGGCCGACCTCGCCAGTCCGCCGTCCGGCTCCGTCAGGCAGCCCGCCGAGCGGCCGACCATCCGGAGGCCGGCCAGGTCGCCGGCCCCGAACCGGTCACGGTCCCGCGTCGCGTAGGCCATGATCTGGGCGGTATCGGCGAAGAAGTGCCCCAGCCCCACGGCGTGGCCGATCTCGTGCAGCAGCAGCTCGCCGCGGGTCCACCCGGCGCCGAAGCCGGCCGCCGCACGGGCGTCGACGTCGAGCGCGACCATGCCGTCGGTGATGAGCAGCTGTCCCGGCACCTGTGACCAGACCCCGCGAGTCACGCCGCCGACCCCGGCGACGTTGCCGCGCAGTGTCGGCACCTCGCGCTCGGTGGCCCAGCCGATCAGCAGGTCCGCCCGGCGTACGTCGGCGGCCTCGTCGTCGCGCCAGGGCACCTGCCGGCTGGTGCCCCGATAGCGGAACCGCAGGCCCGTCGCCTGGGCCACGAGACGCAGCGCCCGCTTGACCTCCGGGAGGGCGCCCGAGGGGAGCCGGCGGCCGCGCACGCGGTAGGCGATGACCTGGCAGGGGTTCCAGCGATAGCCCGACAGGGTGAAGGACGCGGCGAGCCCGAGCGGGTCGTAGCCGGGCTCGACGGCCAGCCGCCCGTTGGTCGCGGCGGCTCCCTCGTCGTGGCTGACGGTCTCGGGGGCGCGGACCCGCAGCGTGTGCGTGGTGAACCAGGTGGTCGGCACGGCGAGGCTCCAGGCGCCGTCCTGGTCGGAGGTGAGCGCGCGCAGGGTCTCCCAGCCGCGCTGGCGGGAACGGTGCTGCAGGACCACCTCGCGCGGCCCGCCGCTCACGGTGCCCGAGACGGTGACGCGCGCGCCACGCGGAACGGCCGCGTCGTCGGGCCAGACGACGGTGAGCTCGGTCGCCGAGGGGTCGGTGCGCCCAGCGCGCTCGGCTCCCGCCTGGGCGGGCGCCGAGCCGCCGGCGGCAAGCAGCGCCGCCGCCAGCAGCAGGGCGGCTGGCCGCCCGAGACGTCTGGCCACGCCCGCTCCTCCCTCACTCGAACGATGTGAGGTCCTCATCGGCGGGTCGCGAGCCCGCTTGAGCGGTGAGTCTATTGCCGGTGACCCGGGCGCGTCAGGAAGCCGAGGCCGCCTTGGCCTCGGCCCGGATCTCGCCGAGCCGCTCGCGCAGCTCCGGGTCGTTCATCACCAGGTAGACCAGGCCGCAGTCCTCCGGACCGTGCGAGCCGGGCTGGCACAGGGTGCACGGCTCACCGATCCGCACCGCGCACTTCGGGACCGGACCGGACCATGTCGTCTGGCGGGCCTGCTTGGCCATCTCGTTCCACTTCCTCCGCTTCGCTGTTCGCCTCCACGGTAGGAGCCGGTCAGCGCACTCCCCAGGGCCCAATGACCCGAGGCCACCGGGAGGCACTGGCTCGGCCTTGCTCAAGGAACGCCCAGGGTTCCCCCAAGGTCGCCTGAAGGCCCGGCGCCGCGGCTGACGCCGCTGGGAAGGTTCTCGTGGACCGACCTCGCCCTGCCATCCCGGCCCGCATCCCAGGAGCCCGCACCGTGAACCGACCCCTCGCCTCCGCCGTCGCGGCGCTCACCACCGCCGCGGCCGGGCTCGGCACCCTGGCGTTCGTGCTGCCCGGCAGCGCCACGGCCACCGGGCCGGACTCCGAGCAGGTGTGTGCCCCGCTGACCACCGGGAAGCAGGACGTGAGCGGCACGCTGCAGAGCATCACCTTCGACGCCCCGCCCGGCACCGTGATCACCGGCTACTGCGTGAAGGCCGGCAGCGCGAAGCACGGCGACGGACCGAAGTACACCGACCTCGCAGTCCCCGTCACCACCTTGACGTTCAAGTACCCGGGCGAACGCGACAGGGACATCTCGCACTGGTCGGTGACCTACGTCGACGCCGGCCCCACCGCGCCCCCCAGCCCCACCCCGTCGGCACCCACGCCCGGCGAGAGCTCCTCGCCCAGCATGCCGACCAGCACCCCGCCCACGACCGCCCCCACCACGACGCCTCCCAGCACCCCACCCACGGCGCCGCCCAGCACCCCACCCACGGCGCCGCCCAGCACCCCACCCACCACGGCCCCCACCGCGCCGCCGAGCACGGCCCCCACCGCCACACCCACCTCCTCCGGACCGTTCGACTGGGACTGGCGCTACGGCGACCCCAGCTGTGACGCGCTGGTGGTCGACTACCCCGCCGACCTGCCCTCGGGCCAGGCCAACGACGTCAACATCCGCCTCGAGACCGCGGATGGCGAGATCACCCTCAACTACCACAACAACGAGGGCACCTGGTCGGGGTCGATGGCGTTCCCCTACGCCCAGCACCCGCGCTGGCCCGCCGGCACCACCGACTACCAGGTCGAGTGGGTCCAGGTGGCCGGCACCAACTACCACTGGCAGGGGACGCTGCGCTGCGTCGCGGTCGACGACGGCGACCCCACGACGTACGACGCGCGGCTCGCGGTGAGCGAGATCGAGGGCTGGCGCAGCGGCCGGACGACGGTCCGGCGCGGCTCCGCGGCGCCTGCCGACACCGTCGTGGTCGAGAACGCCGGCCTGTCCGCGCTGACGCTCGAGAGGCTCCTCGGCGGGGCCTGGGCGCCCGTCGCCACCGTCACACCCAGCGACGCGGGGACCGCCCGGGTGGCCTTCCCTCGCGAGCGGCGGCGCGGCACGTCGGCCTACCGGCTGGTGCTGCCGGGCACCGAGTCGGTCACCGGCGCGAGCTCGGCCGTCTTCACCGTCAGGGTCCGCTGACCCGTCGAGGGAACTCTCTCGTCACGTGCTCCAGGGCACGGCCCCTTCCACTCGACCCGTGCCGGGACGAGACTGAGGGCATCGCGGCGGTGTGACCGGCCGCGGGCGGGGGTACCCGGGCGGCGGCACCGACCTTGGGAGACGACATGACGCTGACCTCAGTGTGGCGAGCACGCCGGCCGCGCACCGAGCCCGACGCCCCCGAGGTGGGGGGCCACTACGACATCGTGGTGATCGGCGCCGGGTTGACCGGCCTGACCACGGCCGGACTGCTGGCCCGCGCCGGCCGTTCGGTGCTCGTGCTGGAGGCCCGCCACGTCGGCGCCGGCACCACCCAGGGCTCCACGGCGAAGATCAGCCTGCTGCAGGGCCTGCAGTTCTCCCGCATCTCGCGCCGGCAGCCCACGGGGGTGCTGCGCGACTACGCCGAGGGCAACCGGGAGGCGCAGGCCTGGCTGGCCCGGTTCTGCGGCGACCACGGCGTCGCGATGCAGCGCCGCGCCGCCTACACCTACGCCCACGGTGCGATCGGCGAGCGGATGGCGCGCGCCGAGCTCAAGGCGGTGCGCAAGGCCGGCCTCGACGCCGAGTGGGTCGACGAGCTGTCCCTGCCCTACCCCACCCGCGGCGGGGTGCGGATGGACGACCAGTGCCAGGTCGACCCGGTTGAGCTGCTCGAGGCGCTGGCCGCCGACGCCGTCGCGCACGGGGTCACCCTCGTCGAGGGCGCGCGGGTGCAGCGGGTGCACGGTCACGAGCCCACCCGGGTGATCACCGAGCACGGCGCCGCCACCGCGGAGAACCTGATCGTCGCCACCAACCTCCCGATCCTCGACCGAGGCGGGTTCTTCGCCCGGGCCAAGCCCGCCCGCTCCTACGGACTGGCCTACCGCACGCCCGTCCAGGCGGTCGACGGCATGTACCTCTCCGCCGACGCCCCGTCCCGGTCGCTGCGCGACGCCCCCGCGGACGACGGCGGACACCTGCTGCTGGTCGGCGGCAACGGCCACAAGGTCGGGGCCCCGATCTCCGAGCAGTCGCGCATCGACGACCTGCGGGCGTGGACCGCCGAGCACTACCCGCAGGCGGTGGAGACCCACGCGTGGTCCGCCCAGGACTACGTGCCGCACCACGGACTCCCCTACGTCGGGCCGCTGCTACCCGGCCGCGACGACATCCTGGTCGCCGGCGGCTACTCCAAGTGGGGCATGACCAACGGGGTCGCGGCCGCACTGGCGCTGTCGGGCCAGCTCCTCGGCGGCCACATGACGTGGGCCCGGGCGTTCCGCAGCTGGACGCCGCGCGAGCTCACCGGCCTGCCGCAGTCGGCGTACCTCAACGCCGAGGTGGGCCTCGAGCTGACCTGGGGCTACCTGCGCCCGCTGCGCCACGCCGGCGCCCAGGGGGCGGCCCCCGGCGAGGGCGACGGCTTCGTGCGGTACGACGGGCCCGGACGCCCGACCGCCGTCTCCCGGGTCGACGGGGTCGAGCGCCGGGTCTCGGCGGTCTGCACCCACCTGGGCGGGGTGCTGCGCTGGAACGACGCCGAGGCGTCGTGGGACTGCCCGCTGCACGGCTCGCGCTTCGGCCCCGACGGGCGGGTGCTCGAGGGCGTGGCCACCTGCCCGCTCAAGGAGCATTAGCCGGGACGCCCGAGGGACGAGGGCGGACCGCCTGATGGTGGTCGAGCGAGCCGTGCGGGCGAGCTTGCGAGCCCGCGACCGGCGTGTCGAGACCCGGTGATCCGGGCGGCGCCAGCCGACCGGATCGTTGGTGGTTGAGCAGCGACCGCGGCCGAGGGACGAGGCCGCGACGGAGCGTGTCGAAACCCGGTGAGGTTCCAGGCGACGGCGACCACGGTCACCGCCCTGCACACCGCACCGGGTCTCGGCAAGCTCGACCACCGACGGCAAGCTCGACCACCGGGGGGCAGGCCGACCGCCGGTCACCGCCCTGCCGACGTCAGCCGCCGCTGACGGCGTACTCCTCGACGAGCGCGGCCTCGATCTGCGCGTCGGTCCAGGGGAAGCTCACCCAGCGCTCGGCGGAGAACAGCTCGGTCTGGTCCTGCGACCACGGCGAGGTGGGGTCCTCGCGCTGCCCGTAGGTGAGGATCGTGCGGGCGTCGAGGCCACCGCGGTCCAGGAACGAGATCGCCTGGATGTGGGACGAGCCGGCGAGCACCTCCTTGCGCCACCCAGCCTCGGTGTCGGTCCAGCGGGAGGTGAGCGCGTTGGCGTTGCCGGCCGGGCCGCTGCCGCCGCCGAGGGGGAAAGCCTCCGCGCCGCGGTCGCCCGGCACCTGCAGCGAGCCCCAGGGCGCGTCGAGGGCGACGTCGCGCTCGCGCAGCGAGGCGATCGCGTCGGTCATCGCCTGCACGACGTTCGGGTTGGCCGCGTCCAGTCCGCGCGGCGTGGCCAGCGGACGCTCGGCGTCGAACGGGACTCGCCACACGCCGGTGGCGGGCAGCCGGGAGTAGAACTCCTCGAAGAGGTGCGCGCCGACCGAGTCGGCGTCCGAGCGGCCGTCCCAGGCGGCCAGCACCGCGCAGGCGTCGGTCTCACCGGTGGCCGCGCAGACCCGGTCGAGCGCGCCGCCACGGCGGGTCACCTCTGCGGCCATCACGCGGTTCTCGTGCTGGTGCCCGCGCAGGCTCCTCGGCGACTCCCGGCGTCGGTCGAGCCGATCCGTGACGTAGCGCGAGACCATCCGGGTCCGCATCGTGCGGCCGCACTGCTCGCAGCCGATGATGCCGGCGTAGCCCTCGAGCCGCACCCGGTCGTTGGGGGTCCAGTAGGAGTCGTTGGCGTTCATCACCCAGTCGCGACGGACCACGGCGGGCAGGTTCTCCGGCCCGAAGACGCCCGGACGAGTGCCCGCGTCGGTGCGCCAGGCGCACTCCCCCTCGGCACGGGTGCCGTCGAGCCCGGGCAGGCCGGAGAACGAGGCGATCAGGGCGCCGGTCGGGGTCATGCAGTTCTTCGCCATGGCGTCGGGCACGTTCGGCACGACCGAGTGGTCGGCGTAGAGCACCCGCCCGTCGCGGTCCGCGGCGGTCGTGTTCACCCAGGGCATCCCGCCGCCGTTGTCCTGGCGGCGCAGCAGGGCCCGCACGCCCTTGGCGAAGCCCATGTTGAAGAACGTGTCGATCGTGCGCAGGTGCTCTCCGTTGGCGTCGCGGATCGCCCACAGGCTCGAGGGGGTCCACGACATCAGCATCTTGGGTGCGTGCAGGACGTAGCCCACGCTGGTGCGGTAGAGATCCTCGGTGACGGTGCCGAGCGAGCCGTCCTCGAGCAGCACGGTCACCTCGACCTCGCGCCGCTCGACCGGCCGGGGGCCCGACTCGGTCTCGTAGGTGGTCGGCGTGGGGGTCGGGAACTGGTAGGGGGTGAACCGGTAGGCGGTGGAGACGGTGTGGCTCCACGCCACGTCGCGGTTCCAGCCGATGTTGATCGCCGGCGAGCCGATCAGCGACGCCCCGGCGACGTCGTACTTGCCGGGGATCGTGAGGTGCTGCTGGGTGAACCGGTAGCGCCCGGTCCACGGGAAGTGGGGGTTGCCCAGCACCATGCCGCGCCGGGTCGTGGACGCCTTCGAGCCGATCGCGGTGGCGTTGGAGCCGAACGAGGCCTCGGGGTCGTGGCCCAGCGCGCGGCGCACCTCGTCGGCGTCGACGTCGCCGAGCTCCGGCACCGCGGGTGCCTCCGCGCGGGCGGCGCCGGCCGGCGGCTCGGCGTCGACGATCTCGTTGACGAAGCGGCCCGAGGAGGCGATCAGGTTGGCCAGGTAGACGCCGTACCAGAGGTCCACCGGCTCCACGTCGGGCACCAGGTAGCCCGCCCCGGCGCACTGCGGGTCGGTGACCCCGTCGGGGCCGACCTCGGCGAGGTAGTCGTTGATGCCGGCGGTGTAGCCCTCGACCAGCTCCCGGGCCCGCTTGCTCGGACCGGCGACCGGGTCCTCGAGCAGGGTCTCGACGACCTCGCGGTCGCGCAGGTCGGTGACGAACGCGTCGATCTTCAGGTTCGACGCCGCGGGCGTGGTCCGGTCGTCCCAGGTGCCGTCCGCGCCGAACCAGCGCGACCGCTGGGCGCGGGCGGTGAGCAGCGTCTCGGCGAGCGTGCAGGTGGAGTCCTGGGCCGCGACGTAGCCGCTGCCGAACCCGAGGGAGCCCCAGTCCGACGCGGTGATGTGCGGGATGCCGTGCTCGGTACGCCGGATGGTGGCGTCGTAGCCACCCTCCGCCAGTGGGCCTGCGGCGCTGGCGGCGGTGGTGGCGGCCGGTCGGGCGACCGCGGGCGCGGTCGCACTGAGGGCCGGGGCGAGCGGGGCGATGACGGCGAGAGCGGCGAGCGCTGCGAGACGGGACGGCACGAGGGGTGACCCTAAGGCACCGGATGGTGTCGGGGAGGCGGAATCGCCGGAGCCGGTCCGGCATCGGCGGCGGTCAGCCGCGCTCAGCCGCGCACGACGTACCTCTCCACCTGGTGCCGCCGGATCTGCCGCTCGGTCCACGGGAAGCGCACCCACTGCTCGCGGGAGAACATCTCGGTCTGGTCGCTCGACCACGGCGAGGTGGGGTCCTCACGCTGCCCGTAGGTGAGGATCGTGCGCACGTCGACCCGCCCCCGGTCGAGGAACGAGACCGCCTGGATGTGCGAGGAGCCGAAGGTCACCGGGCGGTACGCCGCGGTGTTGTCGTCGGGCCAGCGCGACGCCAGCGCGTTGGCGTTGCCGACGCTGTCGCCGGTGCCACCCCCGAGCGGGATCGGGGGCGCGCCCCGGTCGCCGGCGACCTGGAGGGATCCCCAGGTGGCGTCGAAGGGGATGTCCTGCGACCGCAGGTGCGCGATCGCGTCGGCCATCGCCTGCACGACCAGCGGGTTCAGCGGATTCAGCCCCCGCGGCGTGTGCAGCGGGTCGTCGGCGGAGAACGGCGTGGTCCACACCCCGATCGTGGGCAGCCGGGAGACGAACTCCTCGAAGATGTGGGTGCCGACCGAGGTGGTCTCCGAGCGGCCGTCCCAGGCCTTCAGCACGGCGCAGGCCGCGGCCTCGCCGGTGGCCTCGCACACCGCGTCGAGCGCGCCTCCCTCGCGCATCACCTCGGCGGCGCGCAGCCGGTTCTCGTGCTGGTGGCCGCGCAGGCTCGCCGGGGACTCCTGACCACCGTCGGCGAGGGCGTCGACGACGTACTGGCCGACCATCCGGGTGCGCATCGTGCGTTCGCACCGTTCGCAGCCGATGATCCCGGCGTAGCCCTCGAGGCGCACCTGGTCGTTGGGGGTCCAGTAGGAGTCGTTGGCGTTCATCACCCAATCGCGACGCACCACCGCGGGCAGGTTGGCCGGACCGAAGATGCCGGGCCGCTGGGCGTCCTCGTCGTCGCGCCAGGCGCACGCGCCGCCGGCCCGGGTGCCGTCGAGACCGGGCAGCCCCGCGACCTCGTTGACCACCCGGCCGACGACCGTCATGCACCGCTCGGCGAGGTCGTCGGGCACGTTCGGCACCACCGAGTGGTCGGCGTAGAGCACCCGGCCGGCGCGGTCCGCGGCGATGGTGTTGACCCACGGGATCCCGCCGCCGGCGTCCTGGCGGCGCAGCAGGTCGCGCACGTCGGTGGCCCGCCCCATGTCGAGGAAGGTGTCGATCGTGCGCAGGTGCTCGCCGTTGGCGTCGCGGATCGACCACAGGCTCAGCGGCCCCCAGGGCATCAGCGTGGCCGGCGAGTCGATCACGTAGCCGACCTCGGTGCGGTAGAGGTCCTCGGTGACGGTGCCGAGCGAGCCGTCCTCGAGGAGCACGGTCACCTCGACCTCGCGCCGCTCCAGCTGCTGCGGACCGTCGGCGGTCAGGTAGGTGCTCGGCCCGGCGGTGACGAACTCGTAGGGAGTGAACCGGTAGGCGGTGGAGACGGTGTGGCTCCAGGCGACGTCGGCGTTCCAGCCGATGTTCACCGCCGGCGAGCCGATCAGCGACGCCCCGGCGACGTCGTACTTGCCGGGGATCGTGAGGTGCTGCTGGGTGAAGTGGTAGCGCCCCCGCCACGGGAAGTGCGGGTTGCCGAGCAGCATCCCGCGCCCGGTCGTCGAGGCCCGGCCGCCGACCGCGGTGGCGTTGGAGCCGAACGGCGCCTCGGGGTCGCGGCCGAGCGCCTTCAGCAGCGCCTCGCGGTCCGCGACATCGACGTCACGGGCCCGCAGCGGCAGCTCGGGCAGGCCGGGGTCGTCGAGCGAGGGCGGCGAGGCGTCGACGATCTCCTTGACGAACACCCCCGAGGAGGCGAGCAGGTTGGCCAGGTAGACGCCGTACCAGAGGTCCACCGGCGTCGCGTCGGGCACCAGGTAGCCCGCTCCCGCGCAGGCCGGGTCGGTCACCTGGTCGGCAGGGGTGTCGCGCAGGTAGGCGTTCACCCCCGCGGTGTAGCCACTCACCAGCCGCTTGGCCCGGCGGCTGGGCCCGGCCACCGGGTCGGCGAGCAGCTGCTCGACGACCTCGCGCTCGCGCAGGTCGGTGACGAACGCGTCGATCTGGAGGTTCGAGGCCTCGAGCGTGACCTGGTCGTTGTAGCCCGCCTCCGCCCCGAACCAGCGCGAGCGCTGCCCGCGGGCGGTGACCAGGGTGTCGGCCAACGTGCACAGGGAGTCCTCGGCGGCGGCGTAGCCGCTGCCGAAGCCCAGCGAGCCCCAGTTCCTCGCGGTGACGTGCGGGATGCCGTGGGTGGTACGCCGCACGGTCGCCGTGTAGCCGTTGGCGGACGGCGCCGGGCCCGCCGCCGCGGCGCCTCGTGGCGCCGCGCTTCCTGCCGTGACGGGCGGAGCGAACGGGACGACCAGGGCGGTGGCCACCAGGGCGGCGAGACCGGTCAACGCGGGGAGGGTGAGGCGACGACGCATGCCCGCACAACGGGCGCCGGCGGCCCGGGGTTACGCGCGGGTAGCAACCGGTGTCACAGGTAGAGACCGGTCGCCTCGTCGCCGAGCCGGTCGGCGGCCACCGCGTGCACGTCGCGCTCCCGCATCACGACGTAGAGCTCGCCGTTGACCTCCACCTCGGCCTTCTCGGCACCGTCGAAGAGCACCTTGTCGCCGACGACGACCGCCCGGGCCTGGGGCCCGGTCGCCACCACCTTCGACCAGGTCAGCCGGCGCGCGCCCATCGCCGCGGTGGCGGGGATGACGATGCCGCCCGAGGAGCGCCGTTCACCGGCCTCCCGGTCGACCTCGACCAGGATCCGGTCGTGCAGCATCTTGATGGGGGTCTTCTCAGTCACGACTGTTGCGGTGCCTTCCGGCGAGGCGGCTGAGGGTCAGCCGGCGACCTTGCGGACGACCACGAGCAGCACCACGACACCCGCCACGATGCCGGCGGTCTTGAGGATGTTGTCGGTGCGCGGCTGCCCGGTGGCCTGGTCGACGTAGTGCGCCTTGACCGAGCTGATCTGGCGGCTCGCGATCGTCTTCGGGCTGCTGCGGTGGACGAGCTGGTCGATCGTGGAGGCCAGGCGCTCGCGGGTCTCCTCGATCTCGCGCTCGAGGGCCGAGGTGTCGCTGCCCTGCTGGGTCACTGGCTCGTCTCCTCAGATCCGGGGTCGTCTCGGGCAGAACCTACCAACCGGGTGGCCACCGGCGCTCACCGCGGGGCTCGGCTCACCGCGGCCGCACCGTGCGCGGGTCGAACCCGAAGGGCAGCTCCAGGCGGTGCGTGCGCATCAACGGCTCGTCGGTGAGCACCTCGAGCGTCGGCCCGTCGGCGACCACGGTGCCCCCGGAGAGCACCACCGAGCGGGGGCACAGCTCCAGGGCGTAGGGCAGGTCGTGGGTGACCATCAGCACGGTCACGTCGAGCGAGCGGAGGATGTCGGCCAGCTCGCGCCGCGAGGCCGGGTCGAGGTTCGACGACGGCTCGTCGAGGACCAGGATCTCGGGCTGCATGGCCAGCACCGTGGCCACCGCCACCCGGCGCCGCTGGCCGAACGAGAGGTGGTGCGGCGGCCGGTCGGCGTAGTCGGCCATGCCGACGCGGGCCAGCGCGTCGTGCACCCGCTGGTCGAGCTCGGCTCCGCGGACTCCGAGGTTGGCCGGGCCGAACGCGACGTCCTGGCGCACGGTCGGCATGAACAGCTGGTCGTCGGGGTCCTGGAAGACGACGCCGACACGGCGCCGGACCTCCTTGAGGCTCCCCTTCTCGACCGGCAGACCGCTCACCGCCACCGAGCCGGCACCCGCGGTCAGGATGCCGTTGAGGTGGAGCACGAGCGTGGTCTTGCCGGCGCCGTTGGGACCCAGCAGCGCCACCCGCTCGCCGCGGTGCACGTGCAGGTCGATGCCGAACAGCGCCTGGTGGCCGTCGGGGTAGGCGTAGGCCAGGCCCCGGACGTCGAGAACGGGCGTGCTCACGACGCCGCCTGCGCGTGGTGGTGGTGAGCCGGGACGCCGCGGCCCAGGTCGGCGAGGTCGGGCAGCTCGCCGGTGTAGCCGCGGGAGACCATCGCGAGGTGCACCCGCTCGCCGCGCTCGTAGGAGCGGATGAACAGCGACCCCAGCGACCGGGCCAGCACCGGCCAGTGCCGCGGCGAGCGGGGGTCGACGCCGCGGGAGCGCATCGCGGTGAGCATCCGGGTCAGGTCGGCGGTGACCACGTCGAGGTAGCGGACCATGAAGCCCATGATCTCCACCAGCAGCGACGGCAGCCGCAGCCGCCGCAGGCCGCGCAGAACGTCGGCCGGCTCCGTGGTCGCGGCCAGGGTCAGCGAGGCCAGCACGCCGAGGGTGCCCTTGGCGAGCAGCGCCCACCCGGCGAGCAGTCCGGGCTCGGAGACGGTCAGGCCGAGCACCTCGGTGCGGGGACCGGTGGCCACGAACGGCATCAGCAGGGCGAACACCACGAACGGGACCTCGACGACCATCCGGGGCGCCAGGTAGCGCAGCGGCACGCGCGAGACGGCGATGACCCCGAGCAGGACGGCGAGGTGCACGGCGTACACCGCGAACCACTCGCGCGGGGTCGCCACGACCACCAGCACGAACGCCAGCAGCGCTGGGATCTTCAGGTGGGCCGGTGCCCGGTGGACGGCGCTGTGGCCGTGGAAGTGCAGCCGGTGGCCGTGGCCGGCGCCCACTAGGAGGCGCTCGCAGAGGCGTCGGCGTCGTGGCCGGCCTCGTCGGACTCGGCGCGCTCGCGGCCGGTGGGGCCGCGACGGCGCAGCAGCCAGGCCAGCCCGCCCATCAGCACGAGCACCAGGACGACGCCGATCACCCCCGCCAGGCCGCCGCTGATCCGCTCGTCGTCGACGCCGTCGGTCTGGTAATCGGCCAGCGGGCTGTCGGCGACCGGGGAGTCCTCGGCGGTGTCGAGGAAGCCGGTCTGCTCCGCGACGTGCTCGAGACCGTCGGGATGGGCGCTGGCGTAGTAGCTGGCGACCCCGGCGACCAGCAGCGCGGCCACCAGCAGGCCGGCCCAGAGCGCCCGGGTCGACACCCGCCGGTTCGCGCCGGTCACGCGGTCACCTCCGGAGTGGAAGCGGGGGTGCGGATCTCGAGCTCGCGGGCGGCGAGCAGACGCCGCGCGCCGTAGACGAGGTCGGGGCGCACCGCGACGATGGAGCCGACGACCAGGCCGGTGATCAGCGCCTCTCCGACTCCGATCAGGGTGTGCCAGCCGAGCATCGCGGTGAGCACGGTGCCGACCTCCACGGGTGCGACGCCGCCCATCGCGAACAGGCCCGTGAAGACCGTCGCGGCGACCGGCACCGACGCCAGCGCCCCGATGGCGGCCGCCGGGGCCACCATCGCCAGGTGGCGCGGCAGCACCGCCTGCAGCCCGCGGAAGACCAGCCAGCCGACGCCGGCGCCGACCAACGCGAGCAGGGTGACGTTCGTGCCGAGCGCGGTGACGCCGCCGTCGGCCATGAACAGCGCCTGCACCAGCAGCACCACGCTGATGCACAGCACCGCCGCCCAGGGGCCCACGAGCACCGCCGCCAGCGCCCCGCCCATGAGGTGTCCGCTGGTGCCGGCCCCGACCGGGAAGTTGATCATCTGCCCGGCGAACACGAACGCGGCGACCAGGCCGGCCATCGGCGCGGTGCGGTCGTCGAGCTCGTCGCGAGCCCGCCGCAGTGCGATCGCGACGCCGGCCGCGGCGACCGCGCCGGTGGCCACGGACGTCGGCGCGTCCAGGAAGCCGTCGGGGACGTGCATGTGACTCCTCGGGTGCTGGAGGACGGCGGCGTTCGCGATGCGCCGACCGCTCTCCCATGGCTGGGGACGTAGGTTGGAGGCGGTCGTCGCGGGCCCGAGCCCGACGGCGCCTGCGCCACCGCCCAGACTACGCTGTTGCAAGTCGTTTGCAACAAGCCCCCGGCCCCAGGAGCCCCGTTGACCCAGCTGCCCACGCGTCTCTCCCCCGGCGACACCGCCCCGGAGTTCACCCTCCCCGACGACACCGGCGCGCAGGTCTCCCTCTCGGAGTTCCTCGGCCGCAAGGTGATCGTCTACTTCTACCCGGCCGCGATGACCCCGGGCTGCACCAAGCAGGCCTGCGACTTCACCGACTCCCTCGACGCGCTGCACGCCGCCGGCTACGAGGTGCTCGGCATCTCCCCGGACCAGCCCGAGAAGCTCGCGAAGTTCCGGGAGAAGGAGAGCCTGACCATCCGGCTCCTCTCCGACCCCGACAAGCAGGTGCTGCGCGACTACGGCGCGTTCGGCGAGAAGAAGCTCTACGGCAAGACCGTCGAGGGAGTCATCCGCTCGACCGTGGTCGTCGACGAGGACGGCAAGGTCTTCCTCGCCCACTACAACGTGCGCGCCACCGGCCACGTCGCGAAGCTGCGCCGCGAGATCGACGTCAACGAGGACACCCGCAACGCCTGACCTGACCGGCGGTGGTCCCCTGGGGACGACATACCTTGTGGTCGCCCGGACGACCAGTTCGGGGCGTCCTCCCTAGACTGGCGCCCGCCCAGCCGGAGTGGTGGAACTGGCAGACACGCAGGTTTTAGGTACCTGTGCCTTCGGGCGTGGGGGTTCGAGTCCCCCCTTCGGCACGCTGGCCGGCGTACCCACGCGCACCACGGGTACCGGCCGCCCATGAGCGAGGAGACGAGCCCGAACACCGACACCGCGGCCGGCCTGGCGCTGGTCACCGGCGCCTCGAGCGGCATCGGCCGCGCGTTGGTGCAGCAGTTCGTCGACCACGGGTACGACGTGGTGGTCACCGCCGAGGACGCCGAGCTGCACACCGCGGCGGCCCAGCTGCGCGAGTCCGGCCGGCAGGTCCTGGCCGTGCAGGTCGACCTGACCCGTCCCGAGGAGGTCGAGCAGCTGTGGCGTGAGGCGACGGCCCTGGGCCGGCCGATCACCGCCGCGGCGCTGAACGCCGGAGTGGGAGTGGGCGGCGGCACCTTCGCCGAGACCGCCCTCGACCGGCACCTGGCCCTCGTCGACCTGAACGTCCGCTCGACGGTGCACCTGGCCAAGCTGCTGGTCGACCACATGGTCGCCCAGGGCGAGGGCCGGATCCTCGTCACCTCGTCGGTCGCCGCCGTGGCCCCGGGCCCCTACCAGGCGACCTACAACGCCTCGAAGGCGTTCGGCCACTCCTTCGCCGAGGCGATCCGTCACGAGCTGAAGGGCACCGGCGTCACCGTCACCTCGCTGATGCCCGGTCCTACCGACACCGAGTTCTTCGAACGCGCCGACATGGAGGCCACGCCGCTCGCGCAGGGGAGCAAGGACTCCCCCGAGCAGGTCGCCGCCGACGGTTTCGCCGCGCTGATGGCCGGCAAACCGCACGTCGTCGCCGGCTCCCTGAAGAACCGGGTGCTGGCCGAGGTCGCCACCCACCTGCCCGACCGGGTCGGCACCGCGGCCTTCGCCGCCCAGACCAAGCCGAAGCAGTAGCGCGAGGTCAGGCTCCCGAGGGGCGCAGCACGCCGGCGACGATCGGCGCCAGCTGGCGCAGCGCCCGGCCCCGGTGGGAGATCGCGTCCTTCTCCTCGCGGCTCAGCTCGGCCGAGGTGCGGCCCTGCGCCGCATGCTCGTCGGCGACGAACAGCACGTCGTAGCCGAACCCGCCCGCACCGCGCAGCTCGCGGATCACGTGGCCGTCCATCCGGCCGTGCACGATCTCCTCACCGCCCGGGTGGCAGAAGGCGACCGCACACACGAAGTGGGCGCCTCGCCGCTCGTCGGGCACGTCGGAGAGCTGGGCGAGCAGCAGCCGGTTGTTGCGCAGGTCGGCGGAGTCCCTCTCGCCCGGGTGCGGCGGGCCGCCCCACCGGGCGGAGAGCACCCCCGGCATGCCGTTCAGCGCGTCGACGCACAGCCCGCTGTCGTCGGCGATCGTCGGCAGTCCGGTCACCTCGAAGCCGCGCCGGGCCTTGAGCAGCGCGTTGCCCTCGAAGGTGGGCTGGTCCTCGACGGGCTCGTCGTACGCCGCGACGTCGTCGAGGCCGACCACCTGCACCGCCGGCAGGTGCTCGCGCAGGATGCGCTCCATCTCGGCGATCTTCTTGGCGTTGCGCGAGGCCAGGAAGACCCGGGGAGGGCTCATCGGGCCAGCGTTCACCGGGCCAGCGCCTCCTGCTGGAGCCGGGTGAGGTCGGCGCAGCCCTTCTCGGCGAGGCCGAGCAGCGCGTCGAGCTCGGCCCGGTCGAAGGCCGCCCCCTCGGCAGTGCCCTGCACCTCGACGAACTTGCCGGCGCCGGTCATCACGACGTTCATGTCGGTCTCGGCGCGCACGTCCTCCTCGTAGGGCAGGTCGAGCCGCGGCGCACCGTCGATGATGCCGACGCTGACCGCGGCCACCGACCCGGTCAGCGGCTGACCGGTCAGCGCCCCGAGCTTGCCGAGGTGGGTGACGGCGTCGGCGAGCGCGACGTAGGCGCCGGTGATCGCGGCGGTGCGGGTGCCGCCGTCGGCCTGGAGCACGTCGCAGTCGAGCACGATCGTGTTCTCGCCGAGCGCCTTGTAGTCGACGATCGCCCGCAGCGAGCGCCCGATCAGCCGGCTGATCTCGTGGGTGCGACCGCCGATGCGGCCCTTGACCGACTCGCGGTCGGAGCGGGTGTTGGTGGAGGCGGGGAGCATGGCGTACTCGGCGGTGACCCAGCCCAGCCCCGAGCCCCGGCGCCACCGCGGCACGCCCTCGCTGGCGGAGGCCGCGCACAGCACCTTGGTGCCGCCGAACTCCACCAGCACCGATCCGGCTGCGTGGTCGAGCCAGTGGCGGGTGATCGTGATCGGGCGCAGCTCGTCGTCGGCGCGGCCGTCGGCTCGTGTCGTCATGGGCCCGACCCTAGCCGCGCCCGAGGTCGCTCCCGTGCGCAGCCCGGGCTCGGACCGGGGGTCAGTCGAAGAGCAGGTCGCCCTCGCGCTCGGCCTCCCGCAGCTCGCGCATCTCACGGCCCAGGGCCCGGGTGATGTCGGCGTCGGTCGCGGCGAAGTCCAGCGAGGCGGCGATGAGCTTCGTTGCCGCCTCGGCCAGCTCGGCCGCGGTGTTGCGGGTCAGGGCCAGGACGTCGTCGGCGAGGTTGCTGAACTCCTGGTAGGGCCCGCTGGTGCCGATGCCGATGCCGGCGGGGCGTGACCAGTCGCCGCTGCCGGCGTCGGCCCCGGCGACCCGACCGCTCGCCTCGTCGACGATGTCGGAGACCAGCTGGCACGTGGCCGCGAGCCGCTGCATGTCGTCGTAGTTGTGCTCGATCGTGCCGGGGCCGCCGACCTGCTCGCGGCCCGTGCCCGCGGGCGGGTAGGAAGGCCGGCTCAGGTCGAAGGAGCCGGGCGACTCACGCACGGCGCCGGAGGCGTTGACCAGCGCCGACTGGATCACCGTCTCGTCGTCGACCGCGGCCTGGAGGAGCTTGCCCTTCACCTCGTGCATCGACTGGAGCATCCCGTCGAGGTCCGACCCGGACAGGCTCACCTTCACCTCGTCGGGCTTGTCGGGCCACAGGTCGGAGATCAGGCCGCTCACCGCCCCGGCCGCCGCGAAGGCCACGGCGCCAGGACCGCTGCCCAGGCCGGCGATGCTGAGCAGGGCCCCACCGACCGCGAAGACCCCGCCGCTCGGACCACCGCTGCTCGCCTGCTGGCCGGCGAGGGCCTCGAGCGAGGAGAGCGCGTTGCCGGCGAGAGCGGCGACGTCCTCCTGTGCCTTCTTGAAGACCGCGCGCTGTCCGGCCGCGGCCATGCCCATCATCGCGGCGAGGGCGGCCTGTCCGTCGAGGATCGCGCCGAGACGATCGGCGTAGGCCAGCCGGAAGGCGTCGATGGTCTGGGAGGAGAGCCGGTAGCAGTAGCCGTGGATGGCGTTCACCCGCTGGGAGAGCACCGCGTTGTTGAGCTCCAGCGCCGAGCCGCCACCGGGCGGGAGGGCGGTCGACGCCCCCTGCGGGGTCAGCGTCTGGGCCGCCTCCATGGAGCGCTCCTCCTCGAAGAAGAGCATGTCGCCCCTCGGGATGTCCTTGAGGTCGGCGAACACCTCGTCCACCCGGTCGCGCACGGTGTCGAAGGCATTTCGGAAGTCGTCGTCGAGGTGGTTGACCAGGAAGTCGGGCATCCCGTCCATGGAGACGTCGCCGCCCCCCTGACCGTCCTCGCCCGGCCGGGTGCACCACTGGGTCATCCCCCGCCCCGACCCGCGGTAGCGGTAGCGGTCGCCCTCGATCTCGTAGTAGTTCTCGGGACTGGTCATGTAGACGTCGATGGCCGCCCGCTTGATCTTGCCGATCAGCGAGTCGAGCTCGGAGTACTCAGCCATGGTTCCTTCCCCCAGCGGTCCCCCGGGGCCTACCCCGGATCACGGCGGGCAAACCTGGATCGCTCCAGGACGTTCGTCGGCGCCGGAGATGGGGACGGTGGCGGCCACCCGACTCGCCGACGTACCGCCGGGGTGCCGGTGGTGCCGGCGACTGCGAACACCGCCGGCACCCGTTCGGCCTACTTCATCTCCGAGCGCAACACCCGGAGCAGGCCGACCACGAACGGCACCACGATCCAGATCAGCGAGGACACGGCGAGCTGGGCCCACTCCTCGCCGACCAGCGGGTCCGTGTCGAACAGCGGGACCTGGGCTGTGCTCAGGTCGATCCACGGCGCGGCTTCCTGGAACCAGGAGACCAGCGACACCAGGACGTTGAACGCGATCGGGACGACGAAGTAGAGGACGATCGCTGCCGGGGAGTTCAAGAACAGCAGGCCGAAGGCGAGGCCCCACACGATCGCGATGATCTGGAGCAGGGCGAACCGGCTGAAGTCCTCGAGCCCCACGTCGCGGAACGCGTCGTCGGTGCCGCCCAGGAAGGCCGCGAGCCAAGCCACGACGACGGCGACGGCGATCGCCACCAGACCGAAGGCGACCGCGGCCGCGGTCTTGGCCGCGACGATGCGGGTGCGGGAGGGCTCCAGCGTGAACGTGGTGAGCGTGGTGCGCTGGCTCCACTCGCTGGTGACCAGCAAGATGCCGAGCACCGGTAGCAGGAAGCCCTGCGGCGTCGTGGTCGCCCCGAGGAAGTTGTAGAAGGTGAGCTCGGAGTCGTCGGCGGCGAAGAAGAAGATCACCACGATCGCAGCGGTCAGCACGCCGATCGTGATCAGGAGCCAGAGGCCGGCCCGGGTGTCGGCCATCTTGCGCAGCTCCACCGAGACCAGCCGCCAGAACGGGATCTTCGGGGCGTGCATCACGTCGATGTCCAGCGGCTCGGGAGTCGCGGCGGGCTGTGTGCTGGAGGTGCTCATGCGGAGGCTCCTTCGGGGGCGCCGGCCTCGGACCGGGCGTCGCGCTGGGTGTCGGAGGTGAGGGCGAGGAAGAGGTCCTCGAGCCCCTCCTGGGCGGCGCGCAGGTCGGTGAGGACGATCGTGTTCTCCGCGGCGGCCCGGCCGACGTCGACCGGCGCGGCCTCGACCCGCAGGCCCGTGCCGGCGGGCGCCACCGCGACACCGCGATCACGCAGGACCCCCGCGAGCCGGTCGTTCTCGAGCGAGGTCACGAAAGTGGCGGCCGGTCCGTGCTGGGCCAGCAGCGTCTGCTTGTCGCCCTGGGCCACGATCTTGCCGCGGCCGATGAGGATCATCTCGTCGGCGATCAGCTCCACCTCGTTGAGCAGGTGGCTGGAGAGCAGCACCGTGCCGCCCCGGTCGGCGTAGGACTTCAGCAACCCGCGCATCCACCGGATGCCGGCCGGGTCCAGGCCGTTGGCGGGCTCGTCGAGGATCAGGACCGACGGGTCGCCCAGCAGCGCGTGCGCGATGCCGAGCCGCTGCCGCATGCCGAGCGAGTAGTTGCGGACCCGACGCTTGGCCTCGTCGTCGCTGAGCGAGACCAGCGCGAGCATCTCGTCGACGCGAGAGTCGGGCAGCCCCATGGTGCGGGCGCCCAGCGAGAGCACCTCGCGGCCGTTGCGGCCGGCGTGCTGGGCCGAGGCGTCGAGCAGGACGCCGACGTGCCGGCCCGGGTTGGGGATCGAGCGGAAGTGGTGCCCGCCGATCGTGACCTCGCCTCGGGTCGCCGGGGTGAGCCCGACCATCACCCGCATCGTGGTCGTCTTGCCCGCGCCGTTGGGCCCGAGGAATCCGGTGACCCGGCCGGGCTGGCAGACGAAGCTGACGTCGTCCACCGCGGTGAACCCGCCGTAGGTCTTGGTGAGTCGTTCGACCTTGATCATGGCGCCTACCCTGCCGCAATCGACCGGGTGCGCGCATCGGACGCGCGGCGCGCCCGCGGAGACCAAAGTAGGGGTCGGCCCGCGACCGTGGCCCGGTGCGGACGCCGGCGGCGACCCCCTAGCCTGGCGGCGTGGACCGGCCCCGCCCCGAGGAGTACCAGCCTCGGCTGACCTGGTGGGGGCACACCTGGCGGCTGCTGCTGATGCTGCTCATCAATGCCACGGTCCTCTTCGCGGTCGCCGCCGAGGCCGAGGCCGAGCAGCGGCAGGCGCTCTCCAAGCCGCAGTGGGCGCTCGACGCGACCCTCGGCGTGCTGGGGCTGGTGCTGGTGCACTGGCGCCGGCGCTGGCCACGCACGGTCGTGGTGCTGCTGACGCTCGGCACCATGGTGTCGGCGACCATCGCGGGTCCGGCCACGCTGGCGGCCGTCTCGGTCGCCACCCGCCGCAAGGTGCCCGAGGTGGTCGCGCTCGGCGTGCTCGTCATCGGCTGCGCGACGGTGTTCGGGATCTACACCGACTACACCGCCGACCCGATGTGGCTCGACCTGGTGTTCAACGTGATCTTCACGGTCGCGGTGCTGCTGTGGGGCATGTACATCGGATCCCGTCGCGAGCTGGTCTGGACGCTGCGCCAGCGCGCCGAGAAGGCCGAGGCCGAGCAGGAGCTGCGGGTCGCCCACGCCCGCGACGGGGAGCGGGCCCGGATCGCCCGCGAGATGCACGACGTGCTCGCCCACCGGATCTCGCAGATCTCGCTGCACGCGGGGGCGCTGTCCTACCGTGAGGACCTCACCGCCGATGAGATGCGCAGCAGCGCGGCGGTGATCCGCCAGAAGGCCCACGAGGCGCTCACCGACCTGCGCGGGGTCCTCGGCGTGCTCCGCGACGACCGCACCGGGCAGCCGCTCGACGGCCCCCAGCCGACGTACGCCGACGTGGCCAAGCTCGTCGCCGACGCCCAGCAGGGCGGCGCCCGGATCGACTACACCGACCTGGTGTCGGTCGCTCCCGAGCAGGTGCCCGACGTGGTCGGCCGCACGGTGTTCCGGATCGTGCAGGAGGGCATCACCAACGCCCGCAAGCACGCCCCGGGCAGCGTGCTGACCATCCGGATCAGCGGGTCGCCCGACGACGGGCTGGAGGTGCTGCTGCGCAACCCGCTGGGCTTCGGCGTGACCGAGACGCCGGGCGCCGGACTCGGCCTGGTCGGGCTCGTCGAGCGCGCGCAGCTGCGCGGCGGACGTCTCGAGCACCGCCGGGACGGCTCGTCGTTCGTGCTCCACGGATGGATACCGTGGGCGGCATGACGACGGTGCGGGAGCCGATGCCGGAGGCCGGGGCGCCCGTGCGGGTGCTGGTCGTGGACGACGACCCGCTGGTGCGGTCGGCGTTGAGCCTGATGCTCGGCGGACAGGCGGACCTCGAGGTCGTCGGCGAGGCCGACGACGGCGCCGCCGGCGTCGAGCAGGCCGGCCGCCTGCACCCCGACGTGGTGCTGATGGACATCCGGATGCCCGGCCTCAACGGTCTCGACGCCACCCGGCTGCTGCACCAGCGCCCCGACCCTCCGCGGGTCATCGTGCTGACCACCTTCGACGCCGACGACCACGTCGTCGGGGCCCTGGCCGCCGGAGCCGACGGGTTCCTGCTCAAGGACACCCCTCCCCCGCAGATCGTCGCCGCGATCCGACGGGTCGCCGACGGCGAGCCGATGCTCTCGCCGTCGGTCACCCGCACCCTCATCGACCGGGTCCGCAGCGACCGCACCTCCGATCGTGCCGCCGCGGCCGAGGACCGGCTGGCCCAGCTGACCGACCGCGAGCGGGAGGTCGCCCTGGCCGTCGGCCGGGGGCTGTCGAACGCCGAGATCGCCGCCGAGCTCTTCCTCTCGGTGCCGACGGTGAAGGCGCACGTGTCCCGCCTGTTCGACAAGCTCGGCGTCACCAACCGCGTGCAGATCGCGATCTGCGTGCACGACGCGGGACTCCTGTAGCAGCCGGTCGATCCAGACGGGGCCTACAGCTCGTAGACCGCCCCGGAGCGAGCCAGCTCGATCGGGCCGTCGAAGACGCCCCACGCCTCGCCGAGACTGACCTGCGGGTCGTACCACGGCGGCACGTGGGTGAGCACCAGGCGCCGCGAGCGCATCCGGCGGGCGACGTCGCCGCAGTCGGTGCCGGTGAGGTGCAGGTTCGGCGGGTTGGGGTCGCCGTGCCGGAACGAGGCCTCCGCGAGCAGGAGGTCGACGTCCTCGGCGATCCGGTCGACCCCCTCACAGGGGCCGGTGTCGCCGGTGTAGCCGATCGTCGACCCGTCGGCGGAGACCCGCATGCCGAACGCGGGGACCGGGTGGTCGACCTCGACCGGCTCGACGGTGAACGGACCGATCGCGACCGGACCACTCCACACCCGGAACGCGAACTCCTCGCTCATCCCGGGCTGCGCGGGCAGGTCGTAGGCCCGGGCCATCCGGTCGGCGGTGCCCTCGGGGCCCCAGACCGGGATCGGCGGCTGGGCACCGCGCGGGTGGTACTTGCGCAACACGTAGTAGCCGCACAGGTCGAGGCAGTGGTCGGCGTGCAGGTGGCTGAGCAGCACGGCGTCGATCGCGAGCGGGTCCGCGTAGCGGTGCAGCGCCCCGAGCGCTCCGTTGCCGAGGTCGAGCAGGACCCGCCAGGTGCGGGCGCCGTCACCGTCGTCGTGCTCGGCCTCGAGCAGGTAGCAGCTGGCAGGTGAGTCGGGTCCGGGGAAGGAGCCCGAGCAGCCCACCACGGTCAGCCTCATCGCGCCCCCCATCCGTCGATCATGCCAGCCCGCCCGCGAACCGGCCGGCCGGTGTCGACAGCGCCGTGACCTCCACGCCCGAGGCGCGCGTCGCGCAGCACGCCGCTCGGACGGTCGGACAGGTCGGGCACAAGACGCAAGGCTAGATCGTCGCACCCCCGATCCGCTGGATCAGCGATGGAGGTCACGTCCGCGACGTCCTACTGTGGATCACATGGCTCGCGACGGGACCGCCACCTCTCCGCTGCCGCCAGGCGGCCGGAGCGGTCCCCGCGCGGCGTACGTCCGCGGCCTCGCGTGGGCGCTGTCCACGGCGCTCCTCGTGGCCTGGTCGAGCACCGGGTGCAGCGGTGAGCCGTCCTCCCGCCCTGCCGTCGGCACCCCGTCGCAGACCTCGGCGCCGCGCGGGCTGGACACCGACACCCGGGTCCTCGCGATCTCGGTCGACGGACTGAGTCCGGTCGCGATCCGCCGCCTCGGCGCCGAACGCACCCCCACCCTGCACCGGCTGCTGCGCGAGGGCGCCAGCACGCTCGAGGCGCGCACGGTCCGCGAACGCACCGAGACGCTGCCCAACCACGCCTCGATGCTCACCGGCCGCCGCGTCGACGCGGAGCGCGGCGGGCACGGCGTCACCTGGAACCACGAGATCGAGGGCAGCACCGTCCAGCAGGGCGCCGGTCACCCGGTGGCGTCGGTGTTCACGACCGTGCGGCGGGCCGGCGGCAGCACCGCGCTGTTCAGCACCAAGACGAAGTTCAGCCTCTTCGACCGCTCCTGGCCCCGCGGGATCGTCCGGTTCCGGGCCGACGAGGAGCAGGAGCGCCTGGTCCGGGCCGCCCGCCGCGACCTGGTGCGGCACCGCCGCGCGCTGACGTTCCTGCATGTGTCGCTGCCCGACCTGGTCGGCCACGAGGAGGGCTACCAGACCGACGCGTACGACGACGCGATCGCGACGACCGATCGCTGGCTGGGGCGCCTGGTCGCCACGATCCGCAAGCGGCCGGCGCTGCGCCGGCACCTGGTCGTGGTGCTCACCGCCGACCACGGTGGCCGCGGCACCACCCACGGCGACGCCACCAAGCGCGTCAACTTCCGGGTGCCGTTCCTGGTGTGGGGCCGAGACGTGCGCGCCGGCGACCTCTACGAGCTCGACGACGACTACCGCCACCCGGAGCGTCGTCGCACGACCTACGCCGGGCGGCAGCCCGTGCGCAACGCCGACCTGGCCAACCTGGTCACCCGCGCCCTCGGCCTCGGGGCCGTGCCCGGCAGCGAGCTCGGCCGCTCCGAGCGTCTCGCCGAGGCCGTGCTGCGCTGACCGGCGTGCGCCGGTCAGGCCCAGAGCTGACCCTCGAGCCGGTCCTCGGCGTCGTCGACGGTGCCCTCGTAGGCGCCGGTGGAGAGGTACTTCCAGCCGCCGTCGGCGACCACGAACGCGATGTCGGCAGGCTCTCCGGCCTTGACCGCCTTCGCGGCCTGGCCGAGGGCGGCGTGCAGGATCGCGCCGGTGGAGATGCCGGCGAAGATGCCCTCGAGCTCGAGCAGCTCGCGCACCCGGCGCACGGCGTCGCGCGGACCCACCGAGAAGCGCGAGTCGATCAGCGAGGCGTCGTACAGCTCCGGCACGAACCCCTCGTCGAGGTTGCGCAGGCCGTAGACCAACTCGCCGTAGCGCGGCTCGGCCGCGACGATCCGCACCCCCGGCTTGGCCCGGCGGAAGAACCGGCCGACCCCCATCAGGGTGCCGGTGGTGCCGAGCCCGGCGACGAAGTGGGTGATCGAGGGCAGGTCGGCGAGCAGCTCGGGGCCCGTGCCCTCCTCGTGCGCGAGCAGGTTGGCGGGGTTGCCGTACTGGTAGAGCATCACCCAGTCGGGGTGCTCGTCGGCGAGCCGCTTGGCCACCCGCACCGCCTCGTTGGAGCCACCGGCCGCCGGCGAGGAGACGATCTCGGCGCCCCACATGCGCAGCAGCTGGCGCCGCTCCTCGGAGGTGTTCTCCGGCATCACGCAGACCAGGCGGTAGCCCTTGAGCTTGGCGGCCATCGCCAGCGAGATGCCGGTGTTGCCCGACGTCGGCTCGAGGATCGTGCAGCCGGGGCGCAGCGACCCGTCCTTCTCGGCCTCCTCGACCATGCGCAGCGCCGGCCGGTCCTTGATCGACCCGGTCGGGTTGCGGTCCTCGAGCTTGGCCCACAGCCGGACGTCCGGGCTCGGGGACAACCGCGGCAGCCCCACCAGCGGCGTGCCGCCGACGGAGGCGAGCAGGTTGTCGAAGCGCACGAGTGGGGGCTCAGCCCGCGCCACCCGCGACCGCGGGCAGCACGACGACCTGGTCGCCGTCGCTGAGCTCGGCCTCGAGGCCGCCGATGAAGCGGACGTCCTCGTCGTTGACGTAGACGTTGACGAACCGGCGCAGGTCGCCGGCGTCGATCAGCCGCTCCTTGATGCCGGGGTGGTTGGTCTCCAGGTCGTCGATCACCGCGGCCAGGCTGGCGCCCTCGGCGGTCACGGCCTTCTCGCCGCCGGTGTAGGTGCGCAGGATGGTCGGGATCCGGACCTCGATGGCCATGGGTACTTCCTTCGGTTAGGGGGATGGCGCCGGGGGCGACGGTGTTCGATCCGTGGGGCTGGGGCTCAGCCGACCGCGGGCAGCTCGTCGACGACGGTGACGTCCTCCTCGGTGACCTCGCCGTCGACGATCCGATAGGAACGGAACTCCACCGGGCCGGGGTTATTCCCGTGCTCGCGGGTGCTCACCAGCACGTAGTGCGCGCCCGGCTCGCTGGCCAGCCCGATGTCGGTGCGGCTGGGGTAGGCCTCGGTGGCGGTGTGGGAGTGGTAGATCACCACCGGCTCCTCGTCGTTGGCCCACATCTGCTTGTAGAGCGCGAGCAGCTCGGTGGAGTCGAACTCGTAGAACGTGGGGCTGCCGGCCGCGTTGACCATCTCGACCAGCCGGGTCGGCCGGTCGCTGCCCTCAGGGCCGGCGACGATGCCGCACGCCTCGTCGGGGTGGTCCCGCTTCGCGTGGTCGACGATCGCGTCGTACGTCGCACGGTCGATGGTGAGCACGCGCCCCAGGGTAGGACGCGGGGCAGCGAGGAGGGCGAGCCGGCCAGCCTGCGGACGGGGCGGCTGAAACAGGCGTTTCGCGGCCGCATATCGTCAGGGGCATGAGTCGCCTCGACGCCGCGCTTCAGCCGCACTACGAGATCGTCCTCGCCCGCAACCCCGGCGAGGCCGAGTTCCACCAGGCGGTGCTGGAGGTCCTCGAGTCCCTCGGGCCGGTCGTCCGCAAGCACCCGGAGTACGTCGAGGAGGCCGTCATCGAGCGCCTCTGCGAGCCGGAGCGCCAGCTGATCTTCCGGGTGCCGTGGACCGACGACCAGGGCCGGGTGCAGATGAACCGGGCCTTCCGGGTCGAGTTCAACTCCGCCCTCGGCCCCTACAAGGGCGGGCTGCGCTTCCACCCGTCGGTCTACCTCGGCATCGTGAAGTTCCTCGGGTTCGAGCAGATCTTCAAGAACGCGCTCACCGGCATGCCGATCGGCGGCGGCAAGGGCGGCTCCGACTTCGACCCCAAGGGCCGCAGCGACGCCGAGATCATGCGCTTCTGCCAGTCGCTGATGACCGAGCTCTACCGCCACCTCGGCGAGTACACCGACGTCCCCGCCGGCGACATCGGCGTGGGCGGCCGCGAGATCGGCTACCTGTTCGGCCAGTACAAGCGGATCACCAACCGCTACGAGTCGGGCGTGCTCACCGGCAAGGGCCTCTCCTACGGCGGTTCGCAGGTGCGCACCGAGGCCACCGGTTACGGCACCGTCTTCTTCACCGAGCAGATGCTCGCCGCCACCGGCAGCTCGCTGTCGGGCCGGCGCGTGGTGGTCTCCGGCTCCGGCAACGTGGCGATCTACGCCGCGCAGAAGGCCGCCGCGCTCGGCGCGCACGTGGTGGCCTGCTCCGACTCCTCCGGCTACGTCGTCGACGAGGACGGACTCGACATTGGGCTCCTCCAGCAGGTCAAGGAGGTCGACCGGGCCCGGATCTCGGCCTACGCCGAGCAGCGTCCGAAGGCCGAGTTCGTCGCCGGCGGCAGCGTCTGGGACGTGCGCTGCGAGGTGGCGCTGCCGTGCGCCACGCAGAACGAGCTGGACGGCGACGCCGCCCGCACGCTCGTCGAGAACGGCGTGCTGGCGGTCGCCGAGGGCGCGAACATGCCGTGCACGCCGGAGGCCACGCGGCTGTTCCAGGAGTCGAAGGTGCTGTTCGCGCCCGGCAAGGCCGCCAACGCGGGCGGCGTGGCCACCAGCGCGCTGGAGATGCAGCAGAACGCCTCGCGCGACTCGTGGTCCTTCGAGCACACCGAGGAGCGGCTCCGCGAGATCATGGTCGGCGTCCACGAGCGCTGCGCCGCCGCCGCCGACGAGTACGGCACCCCCGGCAACTACGTCGCCGGCGCCAACATCTCCAGCTTCCTGCAGGTCGCCGACGCCATGCTGGCGCTGGGTGTGGTCTGAGCCGGGACGCGCCAGCGGACCGGCTGATGGTGGTCGAGCGAGCCGCGCCGCTGAGCCTGCGAAGCGGCGACCGGCGGGTCGAGACCGGGACGCGCCAGCGGACCGGCTGATGGTGGGCGGGGTCAGACCGCGAACCGGGCGGCCGCCTCGTCGGCGAGCACCACGTCGACCCGCGAGCGCAGGTCGGGCTCCATGTCGGGCAGTCCGGTGACCGGCCACCACCGCACGTCGGTGTTCTCGTCGTCGGCCACCCGGGCCTCGCCGGAGACCCAGGTGCACGAGAACGTCAGGTCGAGGTAGACGCTGCGGTCGCCGTTGTCGTAGACCGACGTCGGCGTCACGCCCACCCGGGCCAGCCGGTCCACGCGGACCTCGACCCCGGTCTCCTCCAGCGCCTCGCGGCGCGCGGCGGCCGCGGGCTCCTCCCCCGGGTCGACGATGCCGCAGACCGGGGCCCAGCGGCCGTTGTCGGCCCGCAGTGTGAGCAGCAACTGCTCCTCGCCGGCAGCGGCCACGCGGCGTACCACCGCGGTCACTCCGGGCAGCCACAGCTCACGGGTGCCGACGAGGCTCCTGAGCTCGGCGACGAACGGCGGGATCGGCATGCGCCCAGGCTACGGGCGCGCCGCGCGTCGGCGCGCGAGGGTCACCGGGGCGAGGTCATCGCGAGGACAGCGCCTCGACCAGGGTCTCCTGGAGATATCCGACCCACTCGTAGATGTCGTGGGCCTGGGCCCGCGGGTCGTCGTCGGGCAGCGCTGCCCAGTAGTCCTCGTCGTCCTCCTCGACCCCCAGCCGGGTGGCCAGGGCGAGCCGGATGTCGGTGAACGAGCGCAGCCAGGTCACGGCCGCCGGCTCCTCGAGCTCGACGTCGATGACCAGGCCGTCCTCGGTCAGCTCCGGTGGCAGCCCGGCCTCCTCGAGGCTGTCGATGATCGTGGCCGCCGCCCGGGCCTTGCCGTCGCGCAGCGCCCCCTCGGTGAACCGCCGGAACTCCCCGGCCGCCTCCGGGTCACCGGGATAGGCCGTCGGGAACAGCCGGGCGAGCACCGGGTCCTCGGGCTCGGTCGTGGGGCCGGAGAAGTCGAGCATCGCCTCCAGCGGGTCGCGGTCGTCGTGAGGCACGGCCTCCTCGTTGCGCAGCAGCTCGACCAGCTGCGAGGCCAGCGAGCGCAGCAGGTCGGCCTCGAAGCCGCTGAAGTTGGCGATCACTCGGCCGCTGCGGCGGTGGCGGGCGAAGCCGGTCACTCGTCGTGCTCCATCGTGGCCCACAGGCCGTACTCGTGCATGGCCTGGACGTCCCGCTCCATCTCCTCGCGGCTGCCGGTGCTGACCACCGACTTCCCGTCGCGGTGCACCTCCATCATCAGCTTCTCGGCCTTCGCCTTGGAGTAGCCGAAGTAGCTGCGGAAGACGTAGGTGACGTACGACATCAGGTTCACCGGGTCGTTCCACACGATCGTCACCCACGGGCGCGAGGCGAGGGTCATCTCGTCGGGGACGCCGGTGGGATCGACCTCCACGGGACTGGCAGCGGACACGTCGCCCATGCTGACACACGCCCGGCCCAGGACTGACCCACGGCCGTCCTGGGCCGGGTTGGCACACTGGCCTGCGTGACCCGCTCGACGGCGCTGCTGACCGACCACTACGAGCTGACGATGGTGCAGGCCGCGCTGGCCGCCGGCACCGCCGACCGGCGGGCGGTGTTCGAGCTGTTCCCCCGCCGGCTGCCCGAGGGGCGCCGCTACGGCGTGGTCGCCGGCGTCGGCCGGGCCCTCGACGCACTGGAGGCGTTCCGGTTCGACGCCGAGGTGCTGGCGGCACTGCAGGACGTCGTCGACGACGCGACGCTGGAGTGGCTGGCCGGCTACCGCTTCTCCGGCGACATCTGGGGCTACCCCGAGGGCGAGGTCTACCTGCCCTACTCGCCGCTGGTGGTCGTGGAGTCGACGTTCGCCGACGCCGTGGTGCTCGAGACCCTGCTGCTCTCGATCTACAACCACGACTCCGCGATCGCCTCGGCCGCCTCCCGCATGACCTGCGCCGCCGGCGACCGGCCGTGCATCGAGATGGGCTCGCGGCGCACCCACGAGCAGGCGGCGGTGGCGGCCGCGCGCGCGGCGTACGTCGCCGGGTTCGCCGCGAGCTCGAACCTGGCGGCCCGGCAGCGGTACGGCG
This sequence comes from Nocardioides ferulae, assembly GCF_003660455.1. Lineage (GTDB taxonomy): Bacteria > Actinomycetota > Actinomycetes > Propionibacteriales > Nocardioidaceae > Nocardioides > Nocardioides ferulae. Next base: position 73,691 of record NZ_QZVR01000007.1, read on the forward strand.
TGCCCTCGACCGGCACCAGCGCGCACAGCTTCACGCTGCTGCACGACACCGAGGAGCACGCGTTCCGGGCCCAGGTGCACTCGCTCGGACGCGACACCACCCTGCTCGTCGACACCTATCACGTCCGCGACGCGGTGCGGCTGGCGGTGGAGGTGGCCGGTCCGGGGCTCGGCGCGGTCCGCCTGGACTCCGGCGACCTGGTGGTGCTCGCCACCGAGGTGCGCGAACAGCTGGACTCGCTCGGCGCGACCGACACGAAGATCATCGTCACCAGCGACCTCGACGAGTTCGCGATCGCGGCGATGGCGGCGGCGCCGGTCGACGGCTACGGCGTGGGCACCCAGCTGGTCACCGGCAGCGGCCACCCCACCAGCGGGTTCGTCTACAAGCTGGTGGCCCGGGCCGGCGCCGACGGGGTGCTGGCCCCGGTGGCGAAGAAGAGCAAGGACAAGGGCTCGATCGGCGGCCGCAAGTACGCCCTGCGCCGGCGCAACGCGGCCGGGGTCGCCGAGGCCGAGGTGGTCGGGGTGGGCCGGCCGCCCCTCGACGACGGCGACGACCGCGCCCTACTCGTGCCGCTGGTCCGCGACGGCGAGGTCGTCGGCCGCGAGCCGCTGGACGCCGCCCGCGAGCGCCACGCGATGGCCCGCGCCGAGCTGCCGGTGGCGGCCAAGGCGATGTCCCGCGGCGAACCCGTCATCCCCACGATCCACCTCTGACGCCGAGTCGGCCACCAGCACCAGCGCCGACGCGACGAGAGACCGGGATCAGGCGAGCTGGACGGCGAGCGACGGAGCGGTCTGCAGCTGGCACAGCAGGGTGGCCTGGTAGGCGTGGTAGACGTCCGGGCGCCCCGACCAGACCCGGCCCGAGGGCCGGTTGTGCTCGTCGAGCTCGTGGCGCCAGTTCGCGGCCGGCTCCCCGGCGGTCGCGGTCGCCTCGGGGTCGTCCTCCTCGATGAAGTGCGTGAGGAGGAACTGCCACCACACGGTCTCCCACGCGGCGTACCCCTGCTCTCCGGTACGCCGCCCCAGCGCGGCGGCGGTCGCGACGGCCTCGGCGTGCACCCAGTGCATCCGGCTCCGCACGACCGGCCGGTCGCGCCAGTCGGTGGTGTAGACGAACCCGGGCTCACCGTCGGCCGCCCATCCGATCTCGACCGCGCGCGCGAACAGCGCCCGGGCGTCGGCGAGCAGCCAGGGCGGCGGGTCGTCGAGGCTCGCCTCGAGCTGGAGCAGCAGCCGCGCCCACTCGAGCAGGTGGCCCGGCGTCACACCGTACGGTCGGAACTGGTCGTCGGGCCGGTCGGCGTTGTAGTCGGGCAGCGGCGTCCAGTCCGGCCCGAAGTGCTCCGGGAGCCGGTGGCCGAACCCGCCCGCCACCTCGTGCACCAGGTGGGCGGCGATGTCCAGGGCCATCGCGTGCCGGCGCGGGTCGGAGCGGACGTCGCCGAGCGCGAGCAGCGCCTCCACCGTGTGCATGCTGCTGTTGGCGCCGCGGTAGTCGTCCGGTCGCGACAGGTCCCGTGGATAGCTGTCGACGACCCGGCCCCGGTCGTCGAGGAACCAGCGGTCCAGGGCCGCGACGGCGTCGTCGAGCAGCGCGTCGGCGCCGGGCACCTCGGCCGTCACCGCGCTGCTGGCCGCGAGCACCACGAAGGCGTGGTCGTAGGCCAGCTTGGGGCCGGGGACGGGGGTGCCGTCGCGGTGCACCGCGCCCCACCACCCGCCGTACCGCACGTCGCGCAGCGGTCCGGAGGCCAGCGCCTCGACGCCGGTCGCCGCCAGGTGCTCCGCGCCCGGCTCGCCGCGCAGCGCGGCCAGCGCGAACACGTGGGTCATCCGGGCGGTGAGGTAGGTCGGGACCGGCTGGGTGGGGTCGATGCGGCCGTGGTCGTCGAGCCACCCGAAGCCGGTGCCCGGCAGCACGCTGCCGCGGGCGAAGGCCAGCAGCCGGCGCCCCTCTCGGTCGAGGTCCATGACGGCGTCGCTAGCCCTTGACCGACCCGGCCATCAGCCCGCCGATGAACCAGCGGCCCAAGATGATGTAGACGACCAGGGTCGGCAGCGAGGCGATCAGCGCGCCGGCCATGCTCGCGGAGTAGTCCTGCAACTGACCGCTGGCGAGGAAGTTCAGCGAGATCGTGACCGGGCCGTTGCGGGAGTTCGAGAAGAACAGCGCGAACAGGTAGTCGTTCCAGGCCGAGGTGAACTGCCAGATCAGCACCACCACGAACGCGGGGGCCGAGATCGGGAGGATGATCGAAGCATAGGTGCGCAGCATGCCGGCGCCGTCCACCCGTGCGGCCTCGATGAGCTCGTCGGGCACCGAGGCGTAGTAGTTGCGGAAGATCAGCGTCGTGATCGGGATGCCGTAGACGACGTGCAGCACGATCAGGCTGGGGACGCCGCTCGGGACGCCGAGGTCCTGCATGAGCGTGACGAGCGGGATCATCACGGCCTGGTAGGGGATGAACATGCCGAACAGGATCAGCGTGAACACGATGTCGGCCCCGCGGAAGCGCCACCGCGCCAGCACGAACCCGTTCATCGACCCGAGCACCGCGGAGATGATCGAGGCCGGGATGACCATCGAGAAGGTGCGCACCAGCGCCGGCGAGAGCACCTCCCAGGCCCGCTCCCAGCCGGCCGTCTCCCACGACTGCGGTAGGTACCAAGCACGGGTCGGTGTCGCGTCGCCGAGCCCCTTGAACGAGGTCACGAAGAGCACGTAGGCCGGCATCAGGACGAACACCGCGAACACGACCAGCAGCAGGTAGCGGATCGTGCGCGGGGCGATGCTGCCGCGGTCGCGGCGGGGACGGGGAGCCATCGGGTCGGCAGCGGTGGCCGCGCCGCCGACGGGCAGTGGAGTCGCGGACGTGGTCGTCATCGGCTGCGCTCCTGCCGGTAGGTGTAGACGAGGTAGGGGATGATCAGCACGGCCACGATCAGCAGCAGGACCGTGCCGATCGCCGCCGACTTGGCGTAGTCACCGCGGGTGAACTCGATCCACATCTGGGTGGCCGGCACCTGCGTGGTGTAGTTGGTCTGGCCGGCGATCGCCATGATCAGGTCGAAGACCTTCAGCGACATGTGGCCGACGATCACGATCGCCGAGAGGGCGACCGGGCTCAGCTGCGGGAAGATCACGTGCCGGTAGAGCTGCCACTCGCTGGCGCCGTCGACGCGACCGGCCTCGCGCAGCTCGAGCGGGATCCCGCGGAAGCCGGCCAGGAACAGCGCCATCACGTAGCCCGACAGCTGCCAGATCGCGGGGATGGCGATCGCGACGATGCCCCACCGTGGATGGGTCCACCACTCGTTCTGCAGGAACCCGACCCCCATCTGGTCGAAGAACCGGTTCAGGCCGCCGGCCCGCTCGCCCTCGGCGTTGTTGAGCAGCCAGCGCCAGACCACGCCGGAGGCGATGAACGAGACCGCCATCGGGAACAGGTAGACGGCGCGGAAGAACCCCTCGCCCTTGACGCCCTTCTCCAGCAGCCAGGCCCACACGAAGCCGATGAGCAGGGTGCCGAGCACGAACGCGCCGGTGTAGAGGAGCAGGTTGCGCAGGGCGAAGCGGAACGTCTCGTCGCCGAACAGCGCGGTGTAGTTCTCGAAGCCGACGAAGCTGCCCTCGGTGGCCCGGGTGTGCTGGTCGGTGAACGAGGTCTTCAGGTTCGCGCCGATCAGCCCGTAGACGAAGACGCCGACGAGCGTCAGGGACGGCAGGATCAACAGGACCGGGGGTCCCCAGGACCTCCACTTGCGTAGCACCGGCGCACTCCTCGAGTCGTTGGGTCGGCAGCAGCGGTGGTGCCGGCCGGCCGGCCCGGTAGGGGGACCCGGGCCGGCCGGCCGAACCGTCAGCCGAGCGCCTTCTCGGCGGCGGCGGCCAGGTCGGACTGCATGCCGTCCACGTCACCCGTCGAGCCGTACTTGGCCACGGCGGAGGTGATGTCGGTCAGCCACGAGATCGGAGCGGCTGCGCCGTGCGCCAGCGAGGAGGCGATGTCGTCTTGGGCATAGGACTCGATCGCGGTCTGCTGGTAGGGGCCGAAGTCGGAGGTGTCCGCCTCGACGTTGGCCGGGATGGAGCCCTTGGCCTTGTTGAACGCCTCCTGGCCCTCGGGGCTGGCCAGCGTGTCGAGCCAGGCCTCGGTGGAGTCGGGCTCCGGGGTGCCGACGGGCATCGTGAAGGAGTCGGCGAGGAAGTCGAAGACGCCCTGGGTGCCCGGGACCGGGTAGGCGAGGTAGTCGGTGTCGAGCACCTTGCCCTGCTCCTCGAAGGCCGCGACGGCCCAGTCGCCCATCACGTTGAACGCGGCGTCGCCGTCGATCACGAGCTGGGTGGCGTCGGGCCAGTCGAGGGACTGGCGGTCCTGGTTGGTCATGCCCATCAGGGTGTCGTAGTCGGCGAGCGCCTCCTTGACGTCGTCGCCGGCCCAGTCGGTCGTCCCGTCCCACAGGCCGTTGTAGCCCTCGACACCGAGGTCGGCGAGCAGCACGGTCTCGAGCAGGTGGACCTGGGTCCAGTCGGTGGCGATCGAGAGCGGGATCAGGCCGGCGTCCTCGACCTTCTCGAGGTCGGCGATCCAGTCGTCGAGCGTCTCGTACTCGGCGGCGGGGTCGAGCCCGGCCTTCTCGAGCGCGGCCGGGTTGGCCCAGACGACGTTCGCGCGGTGGATGTTCGAGGGCACCGAGTAGATCGCGCCGTCGACGGTGAGCCGCTCGAGCAGCGGCTCGGGGAAGTAGTCGGTCCAGCCGTTCTCCTCGTACAGGCCGCTGATGTCCTCGATCTGCCCCTGCTCGATGTAGTCGGTGAGCTCGGCCCCCGCGTGCGCCTGGAAGGTGCCGGGCGGGTCGTTGGTCTGCAGGCGGGAGGCGAGCACGTTCTTCGCGTCGCTGCCCGCGCCGCCGGCGACGGCGCCGTTGACGAACTCGATGTCGGGGTACTGGTCGTTGAACACCTCGACCAGGGCGTCGAGGCCGGCCTTCTCGCTGCCCTCGGCCCACCAGGTGAAGACCTCGACCTTGCCGGACGCCGAGCCGCTGCCACCACCGTTGTCGTCGTCGTCACCGCAGGCCATCGGCGCCATCAGCGCACCGGCGGCCACGATCGCGGTCACCACACGTCGCGTGCGTGTCATCTCTCCTCCAGATCCGCCGGCCAGTGAGGGCCGGACCCGCCAGGGCGAGCGATGTGCTCACCGTGGACTTCTTGTCCGGGTGACGCGGTCTCGCCACCCGTGTGTTGCACGGTAGGAGTGACGTTACTGCCGGTCAAGACATAATTTCGCAACCTTCTCCAGATCGTTATGCACATCATTGGGACTAATTCCGGTAGTCTTCCGGCATGGCCGGATCCTCGCAGTGGCCGCGACTGACCGCTCGCGACCGACTCCTGCACGTGCTCGGCACCGAGGGGGCACTGTCGCGGTCCGACCTGGTGCGACGCACCGGCCTCTCCCGGTCCACCATCACCACGCTCGTGGCCCAACTGCTGACCGAGCAGGTGCTGGTCGAGCGCCAGGACCGCGGTACGCCGCTGAACGGTCGCGGCGGGCGGCCGCCGATCCTGCTCGAGCTGGCCGAGCCGGCCGGCGTGGTGCTCGGCCTCGACCTCGGCCACCGGCACATCCGGGCCGGCCTGGCGCGGCTCGACGGCACGATGCTGGCCGAGCGTCTGCTCGCCCTGGACGTCGACGCCTCGCCCGCGGCATCGCTGGACCGGGTGGCCGGACTGGTCGAGGCACTCCTGGACGAGTCCGGCCACGACCGTGCCGACGTCCGCGCCGTCGGGATGGGGATCCCGGGGCCGGTCGACCGCACGGGCACGATGACGTCGGGCATCCTGCCGCGCTGGCGGGGCACCCGACCCGGCGAGGCGCTGACCGCCCGCACCGGCCTGGTCGCCCGCGTCGACAACGACGCTCACATGGGCGCACGGGGCGAGCTGGCCTACGGCGCCGCCCGCGGGCGGCGCGACGTGATCTACGTCAAGACCTCCACCGGCATCGGCTGCGGGATCATCATCGACGGCAAGCTGGTCGGTGGCGCGACCGGCATCGCCGGAGAGCTGGGCCACGTCCAGGTCGACGAGCACGGGATCATCTGCCGCTGCGGCAGCCGCGGCTGCCTGGAGACAGAGGTGTCCGGGCCCAAGCTGGTCGAGCTGCTGCAGCCCGCCTACGACGAGCCGCTGACCATCCCTCGCGTGATCGCGCTGGCCGAGGACGGCGACGCCGGGGCGAACCGGGCACTCGGCGACGTCGGCCGCCGGATCGGCCGGGTGCTCGCGGACATGTGCAACCTGCTCAACCCCGAGCTGGTGGTGACCGGTGGCGCGATCGGCGCCTCCCCCGCCTTCCTGGCCGGCGTCCGGGACGCCATCGACCGGCACGCCCAGCCCACCGCCGCGGCCGCCGTTGAGGTGGCGCCCGGCGCCCTGGGTGAGGACGCCGAGCTCCGCGGCGCCATCTCGGTGGCACTGGAGGTCGGGGCGCCGCCGGCGATCCCTCGCTGACCTCACCCTCGCCGGAGGGCGTGGGTGCTGCCAGACTCCGTGCCGTGACCGACCCACGGACCTCCCCCCGCCCCGTCGACCGCGCGCGAGGTGAGGCCGGTGCCTGATCTCGAGGAGCAGCTGAGCGACGGGGTGCTGCGGCTCACCTTCAACCGGCCGGAGGCGTTCAACGCGCTCAACGACGTCATGGCCGACGGGCTGGCCGACCTGTTGGAGGGGGCCCGGGCCCGAGACGAGGTGCGCGTGGTGGTGATCAGCGGCACCGGGGCCGCGTTCAGCGCCGGCGCGGACATCTCCGGCGAGGACGCCCACGAGAACTTCGACATCACCGCACTCGACCGCGCCAACCGGATCGTGCGCGCGGTGGTCTCGCTGGACAAGCCGGTGCTCGCGGCGGTGAACGGCGTGGCCGCCGGGGTGGGCTGCTCGATCGCCCTGGCCGCCGACCTGGCCGTCGCCGCCGAGTCGGCCTCGTTCGTGCTGGCGTTCTCGCGGATCGGGCTGATGCCCGACGGCGGGGCCAGCGCGACCGTCGCGGCCGCGGTCGGCCGGGCCCGGGCGATGCGGATGGCGCTGCTCGCCGAGCCGCTGGCCGCCCGCGCGGCGTACGACGCCGGACTGGTCTCCCACGTGGCCGGCGACGCGGACTTCCCGGCCCTGGTCGACAAGCTCGCCGCCCGCCTGGCGGCCGGCCCGCCGCTGGCGTTCGCGGCGACCAAGAAGGCGATCAACGCCGCGACGCTGGCCGGCCTCGACGCCGCCCTCGAACGGGAGCGCACCGGCCAGGCCGTGCTGCTGCGTACCGCCGACGTCGCCGAGGGCATGCGCGCCTTCACGGAGCGGCGGCGTCCAGTGTTCCGCGGGGAGTGAGGGGCTGAGCGCGACTGCCCCGGTGCCGCGATCGCTATCTGCCGGCCACTGGCTGTCTGCTCGAGGGTCAGCTGGCGCGAGGACGGCCGGGACGCCGTGCTCGCGGGCGATGTCGACCGCCGTGCGGGCTACACCCAGAACACGGCGTCCCCCGACGATGGCAACCTGGTCGGCAGGGTACGGCGCGAGGTGGTGCTTGACGCCGTGCTCGGCGCGGGTTCCACGCACGTCGGGGCGGGTGATGTGCACGAGCGAGTTGCGAGGAGTCCAGAACGGCAGGTCAAGCTCCAGCGCCGCGCTGTCGTGGCTGAGGACGTGAGGGGAGCTCATCGCTGCGCTCGCAGCGCGTGCTCGATAGCGGGCGATGTCGCGTTCTCCGAGCTGCTCCCAGAACGGGGCGAGGGCGTAGACCCCGCGCCTGACAGCGACCCACTGGCCACGTCTGACCGCCTCGTGGATCTGCTGTTCGCCGAGTCCGGCCTGGCGTGCCTGCCTGCGGGTCAGCAGCTGCCCGTGTTGGGCGAAGATCGCAACGACTCTCGGGTCCATGAACAGCGAGGGTGACCGCCAACGGCCTCCAGCCGCCTTCCTCGCCCGGCTCACCTGTGGACGACCGAGCCGACCGCACTGTTGTGGATCGCTGCGGGCGCCCGTCCCTGGGCCCGACCCCTGAGTGGGCTGACGCGGGCCGCCGCCAGCTGTAACGCGGTGTCCGGGTATCCACCGCGGTGGATACCCGGACACCGCGTTACAAGCGGCGGGGCCGACGACCTACGACTCCCCAACAGATCCTTGACAGTCGGCTTGGGGTGGCTCCAAACTCTCCAACAACGATTGGGGGGTCACCATGGCCGACGACGAGACCGCAGCCCTGCGGTCCCTGGCACACCCGGTGCGGCTGCAGATCCTGTCGCTGCTGACCGGCACCGCGATGAGCGCCGCCGAGGTGGCCCGCGAGCTGGAGCTGACCCACGCCAACGCCTCGTACCACCTGCGGGTCCTCGCTGCGGCCGGCGAGGTGGTCGAGGCCGGCGAGGAGCGCATCCGCGGCGGCGTGGCCAAGCGCTACCGGCACCCCTGGCGCGAGGTGTTCGAGGGCGAGTCGGCGCAGCCCGGGCGGGTCAGCCCCGAGCACGCCCGGATGCAGGTGCGGGCGATGTCGAGTGAGCTGGTACGCCGCTTCGACCGGCGGCGGGCGGGCGCACCGGCCTCGCTGACCGACGCCGAGCTGTGGGTCGAGCCCGAGGTGTGGGAGCAGGTGCGGGGGCTGGTGATGGACGCCGCCGCCCTGCTCCACGACCAGGCCCGACCACCCCACGCCGAGGGGACCGTGCGCGTCAACCTGACCGCCGCCGCCTTCACGATGGAGACGGACCGATGACCTGGCGCAGCTCGTTCGGCCCGCTGCGCGACCGGCGATTCCGGTGGTACTTCGCCTCGCGCGCGGTCGACCTGATCGGCGACGTGATGGGCGGCATCGCCCTGGTCTTCGCGGTGCTGGCGGTGAGCGACTCCCCCAGCGCCCTGGGCATCGTGCTCGCCGCGCACAGCATCCCGATGGTGGTCCTCCTGCTGATCGGCGGGGTGCTGGCCGACCGGTTCGGGCGGACGCTGGTGATCCAGGTCAGCAACCTGACCGCCGGCGCCACCCAGCTGGCCATGGCCGCGCTGATCATCACCGGAGCCGCCGAGATCTGGCAGCTGGCGGCCCTGACCGCGCTCAACGGGGTGGCCGCGGCCGCCAACCAGCCGGCCCTGGCCGGGCTGCTCCCCCAGCTGGCGCCACGAGACCAGCTCCAGTCGGCCAACGCGCTCAACGCCCTGCTGCGCAACCTCAGCCTGGTCATCGCCCCCACGCTCGGCGGTCTGCTCGTGGTCACCGTCGGGGCCGGGTGGGCCGTGGCGGTCAACGGCGTGACCTACTTCGTGGCCGCCGCCCTGCTCGCGCCGATCAAGCTGCCGCCGCGGACCACGAGCGGGAACGGCGTGGTCGCCGACCTGCGCGAGGGCTGGACCTACGTGCGGAGCACGACGTGGCTGTGGGTGGTCGTGGTCGCCTTCGGCGTGCTCAACGCGGTCTACAGCGGTGGCTTCCGCACGCTCGGCCCGGCCCTGGCCGACGGCAGCGAGCTCGGCGAGAAGGGCTGGGGGCTGATCCTCTCCGCGGGCGCCGCCGGCCTGGTGGTGACCTCGCTGGTGCTGCTCCGGGTCCCGCTGCGGCGGCCGCTGCTCGTCGGCGTGCTCGGCTGCACCCTGTACGGCGCCCCGATGGTCGCGCTGGGGCTGACCACCGAGCTGTGGGTGGTCGCGCTCGCCGCGTTCGTCGGCGGGGCCGGCATCGAGGTGTTCGGGGTGGCGTGGGAGCTCACCATGCAGGAGCAGGTGCCCGACGGGATGCTGTCGCGGGTCTACTCCTACGACATGCTCGGCTCGTTCGTCGCGATCCCGGTGGGCCAGCTCGCGTTCGGGCCGCTCGGCGCGGCCCACGGCCTGCAGCCGGTCATCCTGGTCGCCGGGGCGGCGTACACCCTGATCGCGTTGGCCATGCTGCTGAGCCGGTCGGTGCGTACGCTGCCCCGCCACCCGGACGCCGACGTGACGGAGCCGGCGGGGCTACCGGTGTAGCCCCGCCGGCCCTCGTCGCGAGCGGTCAGCCGGCCGGGAAGGTGACGGTCAGCGGCTCGCCGCCGACCACGAGCCTCCAATCGACCGAGGCGAACTCGGCCGGGTCGATGACCTTGTGCTCCAGCACCCAGTCGATGAGGAGCTGGCGGATCTCGTTCTGCCGGTTGTAGACGACCGGCGCGGTCGGCACGTGCGGGAACCCGCCGCCACCGGACTGCCGGTAGTTGTTGACCGCCATCACGAACTGCTGGTCGTCGGTGACGGCGGTGCCGTCGTAGGCCAGGTTCTTGATCCGGGAGCCGACCGGCTGGGCCAGGTCGATGTCGTAGGTCAGCGGCGCGTCGAGCCCGGCGACCGAGTCGAAGTTGTAGTCCGGGGTGCCGTTGGGCGCCGTCTCGGTCACGGCGTTGGTGACCTCGCCGACCGGTGCGGTCGTCGTGGTGACGGTCTTGAAGTAGCGCGCCGAGAACTCGAGGTACTCCGCGAGCTGCTTGCCGGTGATGCGCACTCCGAGCAGGGTGTTGTCGTAGATGTAGAGGCCGGCCACGTCGCGCACGCTGACCTCCCCCTGGGGGAAGACCGCCCCGCGCGCGAACGGCGCCGCGATCGACAGCACCGGTAGCGCGGCGTCCGCGCCGGTGAGCCCGGCCTTCACCGCCCCGGCCTGGACGTACTGGACGAAGTCCATGATCGCGATGTCCTCGACGACGCCGCGTTCGGCGCGCAGCTCGCTCACCGAGGTGCCGACGACCGAGTTGACGTAGCCCACCACGGTGTCGTGCTGCTCGCGCAGCGCCGCGGCCACCTCGGCGTCCTCCTCGACGGTGTTGGAGTTGAGCACCTGCCCGCCCGAGGAGACCAGCACCCACTTCAGCCGACCCTTGCGGCTGTAGGTCTCCTGCACGACGAAGTCCATCACCGCGAGCCGCATGCCCCAGTAGTAGGGCTCGACGAGCAGGACCTGCTGGCCGGTCTCGGCGTTGCGGACGAACCGCTGCGGGATCTCCTTGTGGGCGTGGCCCACCAGGATCGCGTCGACGTTGGGCACCTGCTCGGCCACGAGCGAGGCTGCGTTCTCGGGGAACGGCAGGGCGTCGCCGTAGGAGGAGGACGTGTCCGCGCCGGAGTGGGCCGAGACGATGACCAGGTCGCAGCCCTTCTTCTTCATGATCGGCACGAACTTCTGCGCCTGCTCCACCAGGCCCGGGAACTCCATCTTGCCCTCGACGTTGGCCTTGTCCCAGATCGCGATGCCGGGGTTCGTGAGGCCGAGGACGCCCACGGTGAGGGTCCGCCCGCGGCCCACCCGGTAGCGCTTGATGACGTACGGCGGGAACATCGGCCGCTTGGTGGCCGGGTCGACCGCGTTGGCGCCCAGCAGGGGGAAGTCGAGCTGGTCCTCGAAGGTGCGCAGCAGGTCGAGGCCGTAGTTGAACTCGTGGTTGCCCAGCGCCGCGGCGTCGTAGCCGACCAGGTTCATCGCGGTCGCCATCGGGTGGACGACGTCGCCCCCGATCGGCTTGATCTTGGCGTAGTAGTAGGCCAGCGGGGTGCCCTGGATGGTGTCGCCGGCGTCGAGCGTGAGCACCGGGTGCGGGTTCCGCTTGGCGGCCAGCTCGGCTCGCACGCCCTTGACCAGCGTGGCCACCTTCGCCAGGCCGATGTCGTCGTGGGTCTTGTTGTCGAACTCGGCGTTCTTGAAGTAGTCCCAGTTGTAGACGTTGCCGTGCAGGTCGGTCGTGCCGAGCACGGTGACCCGGATCCGGCGACCCGGCGTGCCTCGCTGCACGTCCTCGTCGGCCCACGCGGCCGGGGAGTAGCCGGCGGCGGCGAGGGCGGCGCCACCGGTGAGCGCCCCGGTCAGGAGCGCCCGGCGGGTAGCGGGCATCGGCGCGGTGGCGTCGACGGCGGCAGGGGCGGTGGGGGTGGAGTCAGGTGAGCTCATCACACTCTTCCCGAAGGGTAGGGATGCCGACGGTCGCCGGCCATCACGTTCTACTCCTCCCGCCGCACGCGTGGGTCACGGACAGGTCACTTTCACCCGCCGGGGTGGACGGCGCCGCTCAGCGGGTGCCGGACGTCACGCCGACGACTCGCCCCAGCGGCCCGCGAGGGTGCGCAGCACGGTGAGGTTGCGGTTGGTGGCCACCCCGAGATGGCGCTCGACGAGCGCGTTGGTGAGCTGGGAGGTGTGGTAGTCGCCGTCGATCATCAGGTGCACCGCCCGGCCGCCGACGCGCGCGAGCTGCCCGACGTCTTGCAGCGGCGCGACGGCCGCGCGGAACGCCTCGAGCGCCTCGTCGTCCGGCGCCTGCTTGAGCAGCGAGACGTAGTGGCGCCCGGGCTGATCGGAGGGGTGTTCGGCGGCGAACCGCTCGGCGTCGGCGTCGATGGCGACGAGCTCGGCGGGCCTCAGCACGATCGTGGGCACCTCGAACCCGCGGTCGGCGTGGAAGGCCGCCTCCAGTGCCGTCTCGACCTTGCGCACCGACCGCGACGCGAAGTCGAGGCGGACGTTGCCGGTGTTGATGTAGGTCTCGACGCGAGCCCCACCCGCGGCCTCGACCGCCCGCGCGATGTCGGCCTTGGGGAACTTCCGCTTCGCGCCGAGGTTGATCGCCCGCAGGAACGCGACGTACGTCGTGGGTCTCACGACCGCCATGATGGCCGACGCGGGGCGACGTCCGCCACGCCTGGGACGCAGCAGTCAGAGGTTGCCGCGCGCCTCCTGCTCGCGCTCGATGGCCTCGAACAGCGCCTTGAAGTTGCCCTTCCCGAAGCCCAGCGAGCCGTGCCGCTCGATCAGCTCGTAGAACACGGTCGGCCGGTCGCCGACCGGCTTGGTGAAGATCTGCAGCAGGTAGCCGTCCTCGTCGCGGTCGACCAGGATCCGGCGCCGCTTGAGCTCCTCGATCGGCACCCGCACCTCGCCGATCCGGGCGCGCAGCTCGGGGTCGTCGTAGTAGGAGTCGGGGGTCTCGAGGAACTCCACGCCCTGGGCGCGCATCCCGTCGACGGTGGTGAGGATGTCGCCGGTCGCCAGGGCGATGTGCTGGCAGCCGGGGCCGGCGTAGAACTCGAGGTATTCGTCGATCTGCGACTTCTTGCGGGCCACCGCCGGCTCGTTGAGCGGGAACTTCACGCGGTGGTTGCCGCTGGCCACCACCTTGCTCATCAAGGCGGAGTAGTCGGTGGCGATGTCATCGCCGATGAACTCGGCCATGTTGGTGAAGCCGAGCACCCGGCGGTAGAAGTCGACCCACTCGTCCATCCGGCCGAGCTCGACGTTGCCGACGCAGTGGTCGACGGCCTGGAACAGCCGCCGGGGGTGCCCCTCCGGGCGGGTGATCGTGGACTGCGCCGCGACGTAGCCGGGCAGATAGGGACCGGAGTACGCCGATCGGTCGACGAGGGTGTGCCGGGTCTCGCCGTAGGTGGCGATCGCGGCGACCCGCACGGTGCCGTGCTCGTCGGAGACGTCGTGCGGCTCCTCGAGCACGGTGGCCCCGCTCGCGCGGGCGTGGTCGACGCAGCGGTCGACGTCGGGCACCTCAAGGGCCAGGTCGACCACCCCGTCGCCGTGGCGGCGGTGGTGGTCGAGCAGCGGGCTGTCGGGGGTCACGCCGCCGCTGAGCACGAACCGGGCGCTGCCGGAGCGCAGCACGTAGGACTTCGAGTCACGGGTGCCGGTCTCGGGGCCGCGATAGGCGACCAGGTCCATGCCGAACGCGAGCTGGTACCACGCGGCCGCCTGGGTGGCGTTGCCGACGACGAACCCGACGGCGTCCATGCCGGTGACCGGGAACGGGTCGCTGCTGTCGTCGTACTCGACGAGCCCGACGAGCTGGCGCAGCTGCTCCAGGGTGAGGTCGGCGCGCAGCTCCTCGGTGGTCAGGGCGCGGGTCTGGGGTGCTCCCGAGGTGACAGTCATGGCGGCGACCCTGCCGAGACCACGGCAACCTGTGCAACAGTGACCCAGATCACTGAGCAATCTGAGCAGTCCGGAGGCTGACCATCGACGACCTCGACCGCAATCTGCTCACCCTGTTCGCCGCCGAGCCCCGCATCGGCGTACTGGAGGCCTCCCGGCGGCTGGGGGTGGCCCGCGGCACCGTCCAGGCGCGCCTGGACAAGCTGGCCGGCTCCGGCGTGATCATCGGCTGGGGCCCGGACCTCTCCCCCGCCGCCCTCGGCTATCCGGTGACGGCGTTCCTGACCCTGGAGATCCGCCAGGCCGCCCGTCAGGGCGGCCACGACGCCGTCGGCAGGCACCTCGCCGCCATCGCCGAGGTGCTCGAGGCGCACACGACGAGTGGGGCCGGCGACATGCTGGTGCGGGTGGTGGCGCGCTCCAACGCCGACCTGCAGCGCGTCATCGACCAGGTGCTCGCCGAGCCCGCCATCACCCGGTGCACGACGGTGATCGCACTGGCCACCCAGGTGCCGCACCGGGTGCTGCCGCTCGCCGCCCGCGGGGGTCCCCCCGGGGGTTCTTTACCTTCACCGGCTCAGCGCGACCGGTGAGCGGCCGATGGGACTCTCGACGACCTGTCGAGATGGCCGCCGGACGACCGGCGCCGCGTCCCAGAGGAGGCCCCCCATGCGCGCACTCTTGCGACGCTTCGACAACCTGCGGATCGGAGTCCGGCTGGCCGCCGTGTTCTCGATCTGCGGGCTGCTCATCGGCACGGCGGTGGCGTTCTACGCCTACGCGTCGGCCGGCACGGAGAGCGACCGCGACGAGATCGCGCGGGTCAAGGAGGCCCAGGGCATCGCCGACGACCTGCTGATCGCCATCAACGACATCACCGGCTGGCAGGGCCTCTACATCGGCGATGTCGCGGCCTATGGCGTGAAGAACGGGCTCGCCGACGACGGCTACAACGTCCAGGGCTTCGCCGAGGCGCAGGCCGGCATCGAGCAGATGTTCGCCGAGATGGACCGTTCCGAGCTGACCGCGGACGAGGACGCGATCATCGACGAGGTCCAGGCCAGCTTCGACCAGTTCTTCGTGGAGGACCTGGTCCTGCGCGACATGCTGCGCAGCGACGGTCTCGACGCCCTGCCCGCCGTGATGGACAGCATCAACAACGGCGCGGCCGGCGAGGCCTGGTCGGCGACGTACGACTCCAGCGACCGCTACTCCCAGCTCATCGACGCCCGGGTGGAGAAGCTCGAGAAGGCCATCGAGGACCGCACCTCCTACGAGCGCACCCGCGTCTACTCGATCCTGGGCTTCGCCATGCTGCTGACCGTGGTGCTGCTGGTCATGGTCACCCGCTCGATCAGCCGCCCCATGCGACGGATGGTCGAGCAGCTGCGCGAGGTGGCTGCCGGGCACCTGGACACCCGCACCGCGCTGGGCCGCCACGACGAGGTCGGCCAGATGTCGACCGCGCTCGACGAGGCGCTCGAGACCCTGACCGACTCGATGCGCCAGATGGACGCCAACGCCCAGGCGCTGGCCAGCGCGTCCGAGGAGCTCTCCAGCGTGTCGGCCCAGATGAACGGCACCAGCGCGGAGGCCGCCGCGCAGACCGAGCTGGTCGCGGGCGCGGCCGAGCAGGTCTCGCGCAACGTGCAGACCGTGGCCGCGGGCACCGAGCAGATGTCGGCGTCGATCCGCGAGATCGCCAAGAACGCCGCCGACGCGGCCGGGGTCGCCACCCGCGCGGTCACCACCGCGGAGTCGACCAGCGGCACGGTGGCCAAGCTCGGCGAGTCCTCCGTCGAGGTCGGCAACGTGATCAAGGTGATCAACGCGATCGCCGAGCAGACCAACCTGCTCGCCCTCAACGCCACCATCGAGGCCGCCCGCGCCGGCGAGGCCGGCAAGGGCTTCGCGGTCGTCGCCAACGAGGTCAAGGAGCTGGCCCGCGAGACCAGCCAGGCCACCGAGGACATCAGCCGCCGGATCGAGGCGATCCAGGCCGACACCAGTGACGCGGTCACCGCGATCACCGAGATCTCCTCGATCATCGCCCAGATCAGCGACACCCAGACCACGATCGCCTCGGCGGTCGAGGAGCAGACCGCGACCACCAACGAGATGGCCCGCAACGTCTCCGAGGCCGCGAGCGGCTCGACCGAGATCGCCGACAACATCACCGGCGTCGCCCACAGCACGGCCGAGACCACCACGGCGGCGGGCAGCACCCAGCAGGCCGCCGACGAGCTGGCCCGGATGGCCGCCGACATGCAACGCCTCGTGGGCCGCTTCACCTACTGAACCCGGATCCGGGCAGAACCCAGACACCGCCCGCCGGCACCTCCGGCGGGCGGTGCTGTCGGTCCGGGCAGATCGGGACGTTGGTCCCTCGGTCGCACCGACTCCCCCGCCGATGGGTGCTCTCGGACGAAGCGGGGGGCAACGGAGCCTCCTCGCGGACGAGGAGACGGGCGTGCCCAGGATGCTGCGACGAGTGCGTGACCTACGGATCGGGATGCGACTCGGGGCGGTCTTCCTGGTCTGCGGCGCCCTGATCGGCGCCGCGCTGGCGTTCAACTTCAAGGCACAGGCCGACGTCTCCACCGCCCGCGACGAGGTCGACCGCGTGGAGGCCGGCCAGCAGATCGGTGACCACCTGCTCGTCTTCATCAACGAGATCACCGGTTGGCAGGGGCTCTACCTCGCCGACGTCGGCGCCTACGGAGTCGAGGCGGCCATCGCCGAGGACGCCTACAACCTGGTGGGCTTCGAGCAGTCCCGGGCCGCCATCGAGGAGCTCTACGCGACGGCCGACCTATCGATGCTGACACCTGCGGAGAAGGCGATCATCGCCGACACCGAGGAGTCCTTCGGCGAGTTCTTCGCCGAGGACGCGAAGCTGCGGGCGATGCTGGCCAGCCAGGGCGAGAAGGCGATGGGCCCGGTCATGGACAGCGTCAACGGCGGCGACGCCGGCGCGGCCTGGTCCGCGGTCTACGACGCCGTCACCGCCTTCAACGAGTCGATCCAGGCGCGGGTCGACGACCTGCGCGCGGACGCCGAGAGCGAGGAGTCCGCGGGCCGGCGGAACGTGCTGATCGGCCTCGCCCTGGCGAGCCTGGTCACCCTCCTGCTGCTGGCGTCGGTGACCCGGTCGATCAGCCGGCCGCTCAAGCGGGTCGTCGAGGAGCTGCGGCTGGTCGCGTCGGGCCGGCTCGACGTCCGCTCGGGAGTCACCGGCAACGACGAGGTCGGGCAGATGTCCGAGGCCCTCGACGAGGTGCTCCGCTCCCTCTCGGACTCCCTGCGCCAGATCGGCGCGAACGCCGAGGCCCTCACCTCCGCGTCGGAGGGGCTCTCGTCGCTGTCGGGTGACCTCACCGGCGCGGCCACCACCTCCTCGGCGCAGGTCGAGCGGGTCTCCGGCGCCGCCGAGCAGGTCTCCACGAACGTGCAGACGGTGGCCGCCGGCACCGAGGAGATGTCGGCGTCGATCCGCGAGATCGCCCGCAACGCCGCCGACGCCGCCTCGGTCGCCGAACGGGCGGTCGGCGCGGCCCAGGCGACCAGCGCGACCGTCGCCCGGCTGGGCGAGTCCTCGGTCGAGGTCGGCAACGTGGTGAAGGTGATCAACGCGATCGCCGAGCAGACCAACCTGCTGGCGCTCAACGCGACGATCGAGGCCGCCCGGGCCGGCGAGGCCGGCAAGGGCTTCGCCGTCGTCGCCGGAGAGGTCAAGGAGCTGGCCCGGGAGACCGGCCAGGCCACCGAGGACATCAGCCGCCGCATCGACGCCATTCAGGCCGACACCCGCGACGCGGTGGTCGCGATCGGCGAGATCTCGGCGATCATCGCGCAGATCAGCGACAGCCAGACCACCATCGCCTCGGCCGTGGAGGAGCAGACCGCCACCACCAACGAGATGAGCCGCAACGTGGCCCAGGCCGCCTCGGGGTCCGGCGAGATCGCCGGCCACCTGGCGGGTGTGTCCCAGGCCGCCGTCGACAACACGGTCGCGGCCGAGAGCACCAAGCAGGCCGCGGACGAGCTCGCCGGCATGGCCGCCCACCTGCAGCAGCTGGTCGGGCGTTTCTCCTACTAATCCTGCTGACCTGGCTGGCCTGGCTGATCCGGCTGGGCCGGCTCGGCGCCGGTCAGCCGCTCGGCCAGCGCGCTGGCGGCCGCGACGACCCGCGGCCCCACCAGCGCGGCGTCCAGGGCGCCCAGCGTCACGATGCCGACGCTGGCGGACAATCCGTCCACGCCCAGCACCGGGGCGGCCAGCCCGCTGGCCCCCGGCTGGAGCTCGCCGCTGCTGACTTCGTACGCCGCCCGCTCGCCGTCCGGGCCCGGGGTGGCCGGCACCGCCAGCCCGATCGCTCGGCCGGCCGCGCCCACACCGAGCGGGTGCCGCGAGCCCACCCGGTAGGCGACGTGGAAGTCGGTCCACGACGGTTCGACGACGACCATCGCCACCGCCTCCTCGCCGTCGGCGACGCTGAGATGGGCGGTGGCGCCGACCTCCTCGGCCAGCGCCCGCAGCACCGGCGTCGCGACGTCGCGCAGCACGGGCCCGGCCGCTGCCGCGAGCCGCAGCACGCCCAGCCCGACGTGCAGCCGGCCCCGGGAGTCGCGCCGCACGAGCCCGCGCTGCGCCAGCGTGTTCACCAGCCGGTGCACGACCGTGCGGTTGACGTCCAGGCGCGCCGCCAGCTCGCTGACGGTCAGCCCGCCGTCGGCCGCGGCCAGCGCGTCGAGGACCCGCAGCCCCCGGTCGAGGGTCTGGGAGGTCTCGGCGGCCATGCCCGGGAGTGTAGGGAGCCCGCGGCCGGCCGGGTCACCCGGACTTGCGGGTCGCCCACTCGCGGATCCGGTCGATCCGCGCGGCCAGCTGGTCGGCGGTCGCCACGGCCGCGGCGGGGCCGCCGCACTCCTTGCGCAGCGCCGCGTGGGTGATGCCGTGCGCCTGGCCGGTGCGGTGGTGCCAGGCGGCGACCAGCCCGTTCAGCTCCCGGCGCAGCACGCCCAGCTGCTCGTGGGTGGAGACCTCGGCGACCGTGTCGGGCCGTGGCCTCGCCGGCGCGCTCTCGGTCGCCCGCTGCTTCTTGCGCCGCTCGCTCTGCCGGGCCTGGAGGAGCTCGCGCATCTGGCCGGGGTCGAGCAGGCCGGGGATGCCGAGGAAGTCCATCTCCTCCTCGCTGCCGACGTGCACCTCGCCCTCGTGGCCGAACTCGCCGCCGTCGTAGAGGACGCGGTCGAACCGGGCCTCGGAGCCGAGCGCCTCGTAGCTGCCCTCGAGCTCGTCGGAGGCGCCTTCGGCGGCGTTCGCGCGGTCGAGCATCTCCTGCTCCGCGGCGAAGATGTCGTCGTCGTCGCGGACCACCTTGCCCAGCACGTGGTCGCGTTCGACCTCCATCTCGGAGGCGAAGCCGAGCAGCGAGGGCACTGACGGCACGAACACCGACGCGCTCTCGCCCCGGTTGCGGGCGCGCACGAAGCGTCCGACGGCCTGCGCGAAGAACAGCGGCGTCGCGGTGGTGGTGGCATAGACGCCGACCGCGAGCCGGGGCACGTCGACCCCTTCGGAGACCATCCGCACCGCGACCATCCACCGGGCGTCGCCCTCGCTGAACTGGGCGATCTTCTTCGAGGCCGCCTTCTCGTCCGAGAGCACGACGGTCGGCGCCTCACCGGTGATCGAGCGCAGGGTCTTGGCGTAGGAGCGCGCCGAGTCCTGGTCGGTCGCGATCACCAGCCCGCCGGCGTCCGGCACGTGGCGGCGTACCTCGGAGAGCCGGCGATCGGCCGCCTCGAGCACCGAGGGGATCCAGGAGCCCTTGGGGTCCAGCGCGGTCCGCAGCGCCTGCGAGGTCATGTCCTTGGTCAGCGGCTCACCGAGCCGGGCCGCGATCTCGTCGCCTGCGCGGGTGCGCCACTGCATCTGCCCGGAGTAGGCCAGGAAGAGCACCGGGCGCACCACGTGGTCGGCGAGCGCGTGCGCGTAGCCGTAGGTGTAGTCGGCCACCGACCGCGGGATCCCGTCGGGGCCGGGCTCGTAGGTCACGAACGGGATCGGGTTGACGTCGGAGCGGAACGGAGTGCCGGTCAGGGAGAGCCGCCGGGCCGCCGGCTCGAACGCCTCGCGGATGCCCTCGCCCCACGACAGCGCGTCGCCGGCGTGATGCACCTCGTCGAGGATCACCAGCGTCTTGAACCGCTCGGTGCGGATGCGCATCGCCAGCGGGTTGACGGCGACGCCGGCGTAGGTCACGGCGACGCCGAGGTAGTCCTTGGAGGTGCGGCCCTTGCCGGCGGCGTACGCCGGGTCGAGCGGGATGCCCGCCTTCGCCGCCGCCTCGGCCCACTGCGTCTTGAGGTGCTCGGTCGGCGCCACGACGACCAGCCGGTCGACCAGCCGGCGACCGAGCAGCTCGGCGGCCACCGACAGCGCGAACGTGGTCTTGCCGGCGCCGGGCGTGGCGACCGCGAGGAAGTCGCGCGGCAGGGTGTCGAAGTACTTCCGCATCGCCGCGGACTGCCAGGCGCGCAGCGACGGCGCCGTCCCCCACGCGGCCCGCTCCGGCCAGGCCGGGGTGAGCGCGTTGGGCTGGGGGGCGACCTCGGGCCGCCCGGTCACGCGTCGGAGCCCGAGCCGCCGGACCCGTCGCCCGAGCCGCCGGGGCCCAGGCCCTCCCAGATCTCCTTGCAGTCCGGGCAGACGGGGTACTTCTCGGGGGCCCGGCTCGGCACCCACACCTTGCCGCACAGGGCGACGACCGGGGTGCCCATGACCATGGCCTCGGTCAGCTTGGACTTGTCCACGTAGTGCGAGAACCGCTCGTGGTCGCCCTCATCGGTCGGGACGGTCCGGCGGTCCTCACGGACGTCGGTGTCGGTGGAGAATCCGATGGTGGTCACGGGGCCCCACTGTACGTCAGTTGAGCTCGGGGTCGGCGGGCCTGGTGGAGTGCCAGGCCAGCTCCCCGGGCTGGCGACGCAGCACCCCGCGCCACAGGTCGCGGGTGTCGAGGCGGAACACGTCCGCCTCCTCGCCGGGGACGACGTACCAGCTGCCCTCCTCCACCTCGTTCACGAGCTGCTCGGCCCCCCAGCCGGCGTAGCCGGCGAAGATCCGCAGCCGGTCGATGGTGCCCGCGAGCAGCTCGACGGGGGTGTCCAGGTCGAGCAGGCCGAGGCGCCCGGCACCGTCCAGCGCGAGCTGCTGGAAGCCCACGGGCACGTCGCTGGCGTCACCGAGCCGCGCGACGGCGAGTGCGCCCTCGGTGCTGACCGGGCCGCCCTGGAAGAGCACCTCGGGCTCGGCGACCAGCTCTCCCCAGTCGGAGAGGACCTCGGCGACCGGCACCGGCGAGGGCCGGTTGAGCACGACGCCCAGAGCCCCCTGCTCGTCGACGTCGAGCAGCAGCACGACCGTCTCGGCGAAGTTGGGGTCGAGCAGGGCAGGCGTGGCGACCAGCAGCATCCCGGCCCGCAGCTCGCTCATGGGCCCATCATGGCTCACCGGCCGGCTCGGTCCCAGGCTCGTCCCGCTCGGCGCTCGGCACGGGGCGGCGAGGTGGTCAGGCCGGCAGGACCGCCTTGAGCCGGTCGAGCAGACCGGCCCGGTGGTGCCGGCGGGTGGGAGCCGCAGGCGGGGTCAGGCCGGCGCGGGCACGCAGCTCGATCTGCTCGCCGATGCGCAGCGCCGCGGCGTCCTCGGCGCTCACCCGCCCCGCCATCACCGCGAGCATGGTGCGCTCCTTGATGGTGGCGCGGGCCATCGCGGCGGCGGTCGCACGATCGCCGGGCTGGCTGCGCTGTCGGTCGAGGATGGCGCGGACGCCGGGCATCTCGGCGGCGGCGCCGCGCCAGGCGGCCACGACCGCGTCCTCGAGGTCGAGGGGCTGGGCCATCAGCTCGCGCTCGATGCGCCCCGACAGCCGGGTGTGCCAGCGCAGTTGCAGCGCGCCGACCAGGCTGAGCTGGTCTTCGAAGGTCTCGGCGACGCCGGGCACGTCGCGGGGCAGCCGACCGTCGCATCGCTGGTCGGCGACGGCGATCACCCGGCGCAGCGTGTCGCCGCGGTTGGGCCGCGGAGCTCGGCCGCGGCGGGTCGAGGGGCTGGTGTCTCGGGGGTTGGCACGGGTGGTGGCACGGGGGGTCGGGCTCATGTCGGCTCCTCGTCGTCGACTCACATACCGCGAGTACGTACCCAGAGTATGACTTCGACTATCGGTATCCAAACGCCCTGCCCTGGTGACGGTGCTCACGCATACCGCCGGTCGGTCATAGACTGCGCGAATGGCCAAGTCGACGGCGTCCAAACTCGTGCCGAAGGTGCCGGGGGTCCCCGGCGTCAGCCGCCGCCAGCAGTACTCCGCCTCGACGAAGCGGGCCCTGGTCGACGTCGCCGAAGAGCTGTTCACCACCAACGGCTACGCCGCCACGTCGCTGGACGCGATCGTCGCCGGCGCCCGGGTCACCAAGGGGGCGCTCTACCACCACTTCAGCGGCAAGCAGGCACTGTTCGAGGCGGTCTTCGAGCGGGTCGAGACCGATGCGTCGAAGACGATCCAGAAGGCGCTGCGCGGCAGCAAGGACCCCTGGGAGAAGGCCCTCGCGGGCCTGCAGGCGTTCCTGGCCGTGGTGCGCGAGCCGAGCTATCGCCGGATCGTGATCCAGGAGGGTCCCTCGGTGCTCGGCTACGAGCGCTACCGCGAGCAGGAGGAGCGCTCGACGTTCGCGAACGTGCTCGAGATCGTCCGCTCGGTGCTCAGCGCCGGCACGTGGGAGCTCGAGGAGGACATGCTGCAGACCTTCGCGCGGATCTTCTTCGGCGCGATGTCGTCGGCCGGCGAGTCGGTCTCGAGCGCCGACGACCCGGTGGCCGCCGCCCAGCGCGTCGAGACCGCGATCGCCTTCATCCTGCAGGGCTTCCAGGCGCTCGCCGACCAGGGCGTCCCGCTGCCCGGCACCGGGGCCGACGAGCCCCAGCAGCTGCCCGAGGCCGCGGCCGACGACTGACGCGGGCGACTGACTTCCAGGCCGACCACCGCCGACGCGTCGATCGTTTCCCCGACCCGCCGCGAAACGGCGGGAATCACTGACGTCGAGCGCAGCGAGCTCCAAGCCTCTCCCGGCGCCGCGCAGCGGTGTGGGACGGAGTCCCGGCGTGCTACTTGGTGAAGGTGACGTCTCCGTTGGCGGCGGGCACCAGCTCGATCCAGGTGTGTCCGGCGGGGACGGTGAGCGGGCCGGCCTGCGTGGAGAGCTCGATGGGTGCATCGAGGCCCGCCTTCGACCAGGCGCCGCGGACCAGGCGGCCGTCGTGGAAGATCATGGCGTCGCCCTTGCCCTCGAGCTTGCTCTCGGGCACGGAGTTGCCCGCGGGGTCGAGGTAGCCGGCGTCGCCGACCTCGACGCGCAGCACCAGCACGGTGTCGGCGGCGAACTCGTCGCCGTCGGCGGCGAAGCCGTCGACCTGGGTGTAGCTGCCGCCCTGGAAGGTCCAGTTCGTGGTGTGGTTGCCGAAGCTGGCCGCGATGGTCTTCGCGGGCTGGCCCTGCGGCAGGTCGCCGGCCTCTCCCCAGGGCAGGTAGTCGCCGGGTCGGGCCGGCTTGCCCGCGGCCAGCGTCGCCGTCTCCTTGAGGTCGGTGAACAGGTTGTAGGGGGCACTGCGCGAGTCGTCGCGGTAGAAGCCCTTCGCGCCCTCGGCGAAGAACTCGATGCCGGCGTCCTTGATGCGGGTGATGGTGACGCCGGCGGCGCCGCTGGTGACGACGGATCCCTCGACCGGCGAGACGATGCCGATGTCGGTGGCCCGCATGGAGCGGACCGGGCCCACGACCTCGGGCAGCTCGGAGTAGAAGAAGGTCGCCAGCCGGGTGGTGCCGCCCTCGACCAGCTCCTCGACGACCAGGTCGGCGGAGCCGAGCCCGACCTGCGGGGCGCTGGAGGGCGAGTTGTCGATCTTGACGACCATGACCGGGTGCTTCTTCGCGGCGCTGTCACCGGTGGGCACCTCCAGGCCGGTGAGCGGCCAGAACTGCGGCTCCTCGGGGGTGGCCGGCGTCGGCTCGCCCGCGGCGGGAGCCTTCTCCTCGTCGTCGCCTCCCCCGCACCCGGCCAGCAGGACGCTGGTGGCGATCAGGGCGGTGGCGAAGAGTCGGGCACGGCGCACGACGGGACTCCCAGGGTGTGGCGCGCCGGTGCGGCGCGGGGCTTGCGGTTGCACTTGCGGGGGCTTGCGGTGTTGCGGTGGAACGCGACCTCAAGTGTGTGGGCGCGCCGGTCCCCGGCCGGGGAGGCGCGCCCACCTGTGGCGCGGGTCGCGCGGCGGGGCCGCGCGGTCGGTGGCGACTCAGCCGAGCTTGCCGCCACCGTCGACGTAGAGGGTCTGGCCGGTGATGTAGGACGCCTCGTCGCTGCAGAGGAACGCCGCCGCGGCGGCGATGTCCTCGGGGAAGCCCACCCGCTTGACGGGGTTGGCCTCGGCGTTGAGCTTGCGGAACTCCTCGACGTCCATCTTCAGCCGGGCCGCGGTGGCGTCGGTCATCTCGGTGGCGATGAAGCCCGGGGCGATCGCGTTGGCGTTGATGCCGAACGGGCCGAGCTCGATGCCGAGGGTGCGGGTGAAGCCCTGCACGCCCATCTTCGCCGCGGAGTAGTTGGCCTGGCCGCGGTTGCCGAGCGCCGAGACGCTGGAGAGGTTCAGGATCTTGCCGTACTTCTGCTCCACGAAGTGCTTCTGGGCGGCCTTGGTCATCAAGAACGCACCCTTGAGGTGGACGTTCATGACCAGGTCCCAGTCGTCCTCGGACATCTTGAACAGCAGGTTGTCGCGGGTGATGCCGGCGTTGTTGACCAGCACGTGGATGCCGCCGAGCTCGGCGACGGTGCGGGCGATGGCCGCGTCGACCGAGGCGGCGTCGCTGACGTCGCAGCCGATGCCGACGGCCTTGGCGCCGTCGGCGAGCGGCAGCCGGCCGGCGGCCTCGACGGCAGCGGCCTCGTCGAGGTCGATGACGGCGACCGAGGCGCCCTCCTCGGCGAACCGCTTGGCGGTGCCGAAGCCGATGCCGCGTGCCGCACCGGTGATGACGGCGACGCGCCCGTCGAAGCGACCCATGATGTCCTCCTGAAGACGTTCCTGCGATGGTCGAGGTGGCTCCCCCGGTGGTCGAGCCTGCCCCCGGTGGTCGAGCCTGCCGAGACCACACCCTAGGACAGGCTCACCCCAGGGCCGCGCGCAGTCTCGCGGCGTACGCCGAGCGCTCGGTCGCGTCGGCGTACTTGTGCCGTGGCCAGAAGAAGCCGCGCAGCCCGTCGCCCCTGGTGCGGGGGACGACGTGGAGGTGCAGGTGCGGCACCGACTGGCTGACCACGTTGTTCATCGCGACGAAGCTGCCCTGGGCTCCGAGCCCGTCGACGACGGCGGCGGCCAGGCGCTGCGCGGCCTCCAGGAAGGGGTCTCGCAGCGACGTCGGCAGGTCGGTCAGCGTGGCCACGTGCGCGCGCGGCACGAGCAGCAGGTGGCCCTTGAAGACCGGTCTCTGGTCGAGGAAGGCGACCAGCTCGGCCTCGTCGAGCACGACGTCGGCCGGCAGGTCGCCCGCGACGATGGCGCAGAAGACGCAGCCCTGCTCCCCCATCAGCGGCTCGGCCTCCCGGACGCCGTGCGCGGCCGGATCACTTGCAGGTCTCCGCGCCGGCGCACCCGCGAGGCACGAACACCCGGCCGCTGCTGCCGGTGGCGTCGAAGTGGTGGGAGTCGCTGGTGCCGTAGGTCCAGCGCAGGCCGTGGCGCGACATCAGCGCGACGACGGGGTGGCTGCGCGAGCGCCAGGCCACCCGGGGATGGCTGCGCCCGACCCACCAGGAGTTGGGGGTCCAGCCGTGGGAGGCACGGTAGGGGTTCTCCCACGGGTTGACGTCGAGTGACCGCCCGTAGGAGTGCGGCGAGCGGACGCCGGGCCGGCCGACGACGTGGCGGCAGTTGAAGGCCGAGGTGTTGCCGGCCGCCATCGAGCGGTAGTCGTCGGCTCCCTGCAGGCGCCGGGACCAGCCGAACCGGTCGACGCGGTACATCGAGCGGATCGGCAGCTTGCGCCGGTACATCTCGGCGAGCGCCGCCGACATCTGGCCGACCCCTCCGGAGGCCGCGACGACCTCGCCGCGGTAGCGGTAGCCGTCGTAGCCCCAGTAGTTGATGCGCAGCAGACGCAACCCGGAGCGGCCGACCGGGCAGCCGGCGTGCCAGCTGCGGCCGACCATCGAGCGCCACACGGTGTCGGGGATGGTGGTGATGACCGGGTTGGCGCCCTGCCCCACCGCGCGCGCCTGCCGCGGCAGCTTCACCCGCGGCCGGGGCGCGCCCGCGGGCAGCCGGACCGGGTCGCCGGGGGGCAGGTTGTCGAGGCGGTGCACCCGGCTCTGGTCACGGCGGAGCCAGTCGGTCGCCCGCACGCGCGCCCGCCAGCGGCTGTCGACTCGGGGCCGCACGCGCAGCTCGGCCTTGCCCTGCCCGCCGGTGCGGATGGTCCGGAAGTGGCGCCACCGCTTCGTGCCGGCCAGGCGGTGCTGCACCCGGACGGGTACGGCGAGGGGGTCGCCGCCGGCGGTCCGCGCCCGCACCCGCAGGGTCACCGTCCGGCCGTCGACCACCCGCTTCGGTCCACCGATGGTGACCCGGGTGCGGACCTTGCGCAGTTCGACGCCCACCCGGCCGCTGCTGCTCGGCGCCCAGGCCGGGTCGCCGGCATAGCCGGCCCGGAAGGTGTTGTCGCCGGCTGTCTTGCGCAACGTCGCCTCGGCGGTCGCGGCCCCGGCCTCGTCGGTGGTCAGGACCGTGAAGGTCGACCACTGCCCGTCGACCCGCCGCTCCACGGTGACCGCGGCACCGGGCACGGGCTCGCCTGTCTCCGCGGTGAGCGTCGCCCGGAGGGTGCTGACGGACCCCGCGTGGGCGCGGGTTCCGTCGAGCACCAGCGTGGTGGGCGCCGGCTCCGTGGGCGGCTCGCCGGGGTCGCCCGGGTCGCCCTCGCCAGCGGTGGCCGGTGCCGCGGCAGCCAGGCTCAGGACGACGGCGAGGACCACCGCACCCGCCTGCCAGCGCCGAGCCCGGCCCGGCACGTTCGGTGGTGCGGGTTCGCCGGCTGTCGTCGATGGACCGAGTTCCATGCAGGGCAGTGTGCCTCACCTGGTCCAGTCCAGGGGTCATCGATCGCGGTCAGGCAACCTTCACCGTCACCGCCTCGACCGACTCCGGCAGCCGGGCCGGCAGCGCTTCCTCCACCACGGTGGCCACGTCTTCGAGGTCGCCGAGGCCGGCGACGTCGGCGTCGTCGGTGCAGGTGAGCGTGACCAGCAGCGTCATGGTCTTCACCTCCCCGCGCCGACGCCGGCAGCGTGGGCAGTCGTGGATCTCGCGCAGCACCCGGGCGTGCTGCGCGGTGTGGTCGCCCGCCTCCGTGGCGCCCCTGAGCGAGGCGCCGACCATCCGAAGCATCGCGAGCTCATGCCTCAAGCAGTTCCTGCGCATGGGTCCTCTCCCTCCGTGTCCAGGTGGAGTGACCCCCCTCATCGTCAACGCAGGTACCCGTCCCGGGGTCACGCGATGCCCCGTGGGGCCATGGTGATCAGCCTCGGCCGGCAGCGCCGAGCCAGTCCTCGAGGGCGTCGACCGCCGAGTCGGGGTGGTCGGCGAAGACCCCGTCCACCCCGGCCTCGAGGAACGCGGTGACCTCGGCGTGCACGTCGCCCTTCGCGTCGGGGTCGGTGCCGCGGCGGAAGTTGGTGGCCATGAACTGGTTCTCGTCGCGGATCGTCCACACGTGGACGACCAGGCGCCGAGCATGCGCGTCGGAGACGAGGGCGCTCGGCTCGAAGGCCGCTCCGGTGGCGGGGTCGCGGGGCAGGACGAGGTCCTTGTGGACACCGATGCCGTCGGCGTACTCGGCGATCTCGGCGAGTCCGGCGGGGGTGGCCAGGTCGGCGTAGGTGCGCGGGTCGCCCATGGCCTGCAGGTCGTAGGGCGCCCCGGAGCCGTTCAGCAGCTGCGCCAGCGGCGCCCTGGTCATCGTGTCGAGGTCGCGCAGGTTGGCGGTCTCGAAGGACTGCACGACGACGGGGGCCTTGGCCCGGTCGAGTCGATGGCGGCGCAGCGACCTGACCAGCGGCTCCTCGAGCGAGAGGCCGATCGAGTCAAAGTACGTCGGGTGCTTGGTCTCGGGGTAGACGCCGATCCGGCGTCCCGTGCGGCGCGACTCCTCCCGGACGAGCGTGAGCACCTCGTCGAACGTCGGCACCTCGAAGCGACCGTCGTAGCGGGTGTTGTCGGGACGGACCTCCGGCAGCCGTTCGACGGCGCGCAGCGTCTTGAGCTCGGCGAGCGTGAAGTCCTCGGTGAACCAGCCGGTGACCGGACGGCCGTCGATGGTCTTGGTGGTGCGTCGGTCGGCGAACTCCGAGTGGTCGGCGACGTCGGTGGTGCCGCTGATCTCGTTCTCGTGACGGGCCACCAGGACGCCGTCCTTGGTGGCGACCAGATCGGGCTCGATGTAGTCCGCACCCAGCCGGATCGCCAGCCGGTACGCCGCGAGCGTGTGCTCGGGCCGGTAGCCGGAGGCGCCGCGGTGGGCGATGACGATCGGCGTGGCCTGCCGGTGGTCGGGCCGCGCCTGCGCGGCCGGCGCGGGGGCCTCGGCATGGGCCGTGCCCGTCAGGGTGACGAGCGTTCCGGTAGCGAGCAGGCCGACGGTGAGGGTGGCGGTGAGGGTGGCGGCGGTGCGCCGCAGGGGCGTGGTCCGAGAGTGCATGCCCGCAGCCCATCGACCGCGGGTGACCGGCCGGTGAGCCCCGAGTGACGGCGGGGGGTCGTGCCGGCGGCGGATCAGACGTTCGGCGCGACCCGCTGGCCGTCGTCGTCGTACTGCACGTCGGCGAAGTCGATGGCGCGCTTGAGGTTGGACAGGGCGGTCACCACGACGTTGCCCAGCGGGCCCTCGCGGTCGAGCACCGCGACGGTGCCGACGACCACGCCGTCGATCTCGACCCGGTCGACCGCGGAGAGGCCGATCTCGACACCGACCGGGCGTCGCGCGAGGGTGAGCGTGAGGTCGGTGTTGATGTGCTCGACGCCCTTCGAGCCCCAGTTGAGCACCAGGCTGGCGCCGTCGGCGCTGGCCGCCGCCGCCTGGAACGGGGTGGCGGGCTCGCCGTGCACGACCGGCACCGCGGTGCTCCACGACTCCTTGCGCGCGCCGTTCTGGTGCTCGAGGAAGTTCTGCGACCACTCCGCGGAGCTGTGCATGAACGGCACCCGCGGCCGGTCGCTGGGCGGGACGACGTCCTCCGGCGGCGGTCCGGGCCGCTCGGCCGGGCTCCACAGCTCGCCGGTGCCGGACTCGGTCGGCCGCAGGAAGAGGGCGCTGGCCCGGGCCACGCGGTCCTCGCCCTGGGTGAGGTCGACGTCGACGAGGCACAGCCGCGAGCTCTGCCGCACCACCTGGGCGCTCACCCGGCCGGGCACCATCCGGGCGGGGCGGAACAGGTCGACGGTGAACCGGGCCGGCACGAACGCGCCGAGCCCGAGGGCGTCGGTGACCTGCTCGGCGCCGCGGGCGAGCGCGCCGCTGACGGCGACGCCGTGCATCTGGTCCTTGCTCCAGGCGCTGCACGCCAGGTCGTTGGGGACCAGGAGCGTGTCGTCGTCGCCGTCGAGGTGGAAGTAGCTGATCTGCACGCGCTCATCCTCCCCGAACGTCCGGCAGCGTGAGCACGCACACCCGACGTCTGGGACCGAAGACCCTTCTGACACGCCGAGGCGGGAGCGTAGACGGGAGCCATGACGACGCTGCCGCGCCCGCGCGACCCCCAGGATCACGAGCAGAAGCAGATCCTCCGACTCCACGAGTCTCTGCACGAGCGACTGCCCGACCACCCGGTCGAGGCGATCGAGGAGCAGGTCGCCCGGGTGTACGAGGAGTACCGCGACTGCCGGGTGCGCGAGTTCCTGCCGATCCTGGTCGAGCGCGAGGTCATGAACCGCCTGGTCTGATCTGGCCCGTCCGGCGCCGTCACGTCGCTGTGCCAGGATCGCGACGACGGGCTATCGGACCAGCGGAGGGCGAGGTGACGGCGGTGTCCGCCAACCGGCAGTACGAGGTCGAGCGCAAGTACGACGTCGCGCCCGACGGCGGCGAGGTCCCGGACCTCTCCGGCCTGCCGGAGGTGGCCGAGGTAGCGCCCGCCGAAGAGCTCGACCAGGTCGCGACCTACTTCGACACCGACGGACTCTCGCTGCTCGCGGCGCGCGTCACGCTGCGCCGCCGGGTCGGCGGGGTCGACGACGGTTGGCACCTGAAGCTGCCCGCCGGCGAGGGACGGCGCGAGGAGGTCCACGTGCCGATCGCGGACCCAGACGATGCCGACGAGACGGTGCCCGCCGAGCTGCTGACCCGGGTCCGGGCGATCGTGCGTGACCGGCCGATGCTCGTGTCGGCCGAGCTGCGCACCCACCGCGTCGCGCACCGGCTCCTGGACGCCGACGGGCAGGTGCTGGCCGAGCTGTGCGACGACCGCGTAGAGGCCCGCAGCGCCCGGACCGGGGCCGGCGTCGAGCGCTGGCGGGAGTGGGAGCTCGAGCTGGTCGACGGTCCGCCGGAGCTGTTGGAGGACGCCGAGCCGTTGCTGCTTGCGGCCGGCGCGCACCCCTCGGCCAGCGCCTCGAAGCTGGGCCGGGTGCTCGCCGAAGCGCTGCCGCCGACCCCGTCGTGGCGCAGCGCGGGCCCGGTCGGCGCGGACGCCTCGACCGGCGAGGTTCTGGTCGGCTACCTGGCCGAGCACCTGCATCGGTTGCACGAGGAGGACCGGCGGCTGCGAACGGGCGACCAGGAGGGCGTGCACCAGTTGCGGATCGCGGCCCGCCGGCTGCGCTCGGCCCTGGCGTCGTACGCGCCTGTCCTCGATCGGGGTGAGGCGCTGGCGCTGCGCGAGGAGTTGCGCTGGCTCGGCGGCGTGCTGTCGGCGGCGCGCGACGCGCAGGTGTCTCGCGAGCGCCTGCTCGGCCTCGTGGGCGAGCAGGCCGACGAGCTGGTGCTCGGCCCGGTCGCCCGGCGCATCGACGACGAGTTGCGGGCGGCCTTCACCGCGGCCCGCGCCGCCGCCGAGGAGCAGCTCGACGGCTCGCGCTACTTCCGGCTGCTCGACCGGCTCGAGCGCTTCCTCGACGAGCCGCCGACCCGGCCCGACGCCCGGCAGCCCGCCGACCGGATGCTGGCGACACTGCTGCGCCGCGACCTGCGGCGGGTGAAGCGCCGACACCGCGCCTACCTGGCCGCCGACTCCCCGGCTCGGCGCGAGGTGGCCCTGCACGACGTGCGCAAGGCCGCGAAGCGGCTGCGCTACTCGGCCGAGTCCGCCGGCCCGATCGTCGGGGGGCAGGCCGCGCAGCTGTCGTCGCGGGCGAAGGCGCTGCAGCAGCTGCTCGGCGAGCACCAGGACACCGTCGTGGCCCGCCGCGTGCTGCGTGACCTGGGGGTGCGTGCGCACCTGGCCGGCGAGAACGGGTTCACGTTCGGGCGGCTGCACGCCCTCGAGGAGGCGCGGGCCGCGGAGCTGGCCGGCCGCTACCCGGGTGTCTACGACGATCTGCCGCCCACCTCGGGGCTGCGCTCCTGGCTGAGCGGATGAGCGGATGTGCGGCCCGCGAGCCTCCCCCCAGGCTCGCGAGGCCGCTATCTGAATTCGTATGCCCCACGGGCCTCACCGACCAGCGGAAACGGGCAATCCGGACAATCCCGAACAGCCGGTGAGCCGGCGCGCCGCTGGTTAGGATCCCCCCAGAGGCAGGTGGAGGCCACAGGTGAAGGCGGGGCGAACGGTGGAGACGAGCGAGACACAGGTCGACTCCCCGCACCGCGTCACCTGGGACCTGTTGGCCACCGAGCTGCAGTCCCTGCGGCGGAGCGCCGGCGACCCGTCGTACGCCGAGATCGCACGCCGGATCAGCGAGCGACGGCTGGGCGACGGTGCGACCGAGCACGCGGCCCGCGTCGCCCGCACCACCGTCTACGACGCCTTCCGCACCGGGCGCGCGCGGGTCAACCTCGGCCTGGTCCGCGAGATCGCCTCGGCGCTCGGCGCCGACGACGCCCTGGTCGACGGGTGGGTGGCCCGCTGCCGGGAGGACGACCGTCCGGCCGAGGCCACAGGCGTGTCGGTCCCGGTGGCGGTGCCGGCCGAAGCGGCCACCATCGACGTGCCCGAACCGGCTCCGCCCCCGGCCCGCCGCCACGTCCTGCTGCTGATGCTGGCCTGCGTCGCGGTGAACCTGCTCGGGCGGTCCTTCGTCGACCTCTTCCACCTGCCGATCTTCCTCGACATGGTCGGCACCGCGATCGCAGCGATCGCACTCGGCCCCTGGCGCGGCGCCGCCGTCGGCCTGGCCACCAACCTCATCGGGGTGCTGCCCAGCGGCGCCGAGTCGATCCCGTTCGCCGCGGTCAACGTGCTGGGCGCGCTGGTCTGGGGCTATGGCGTGCACCGGTTCCGGCTCGGGTTGACCCTGGCTCGGTTCTTCCTGCTCAGCGTGCTGGCCGCGGTGGCGTGCAGCCTGGTCGCGGTGCCGATCCTGGTCTTCCTCTACGGAGGCTTCACCAGCGGGCACGGCGACGAGCACATCGTGGCCACGTTCCTGGAGCTGACCCAGCAGCTCTACCTGGCGGTGAGCGTCTCCAACCTGCTGGTGTCGATGGCCGACAAGCTGATCAGCGGGTTCGTCGCGCTGGTCGCGATCTCGGCCCTCCCGCTCGCGATGCGAGCCGGGCTGCCGCTGGTCCTCGCCGACGCCGGCGACCGGCGCTGACCAGCTCGGGACCACCGGAGGCCGGGGAGCGGCTCCCCGGCCTCCGATGATGGCGTCAGGGACGCCGCGGCGGCAGGGTCACAGCAGGCGGCCGCAGTGCGGCCACGGCGACCGGCCGCGCTTCTTGTAGAGCAGCTTGGCGCGGTAGGTCTGCTCCTCCGCGGAGGCGCGGTGGGCCAGGCCGCTGCCGCCGACGCTGTGCCAGGTGCCGGCGTCGAACTGGTAGAGCCCGTAGTAGCCGGCCGGGTTGACCGCGCGAGGGTTGCCGGAGGACTCGCAGTTCGCCAGCGCCCGCCAGTTCAGCCCGTCGGCGCCGGGGACGCTCCCCCACCGCTTGCCGACCAGGACGCGGCGCGGCCGGGGCGAACGGACCTGCTGGCGGCGGATGTCGGTGTCGACCTTGACCCCGTTGTGGAAGGTGCGCTTGATCCGCACCACTCGGATGCCGGCCCGGCCCGGGCGGACCACGCGGCGCTCGCCGGGGGCGAGGTGGTCGACGGCCCGGGTGATGGTGCGCTGGCGGAACCGCTCACGGCGCTCGGTGACGCCGGTGCGCACCCTGATCACCTGGACGGCGTCGCCGTCGCGCAGCTTGCGGCGCGGCCCGTGCGGGACGCGGCGGCCGTCGCGGAGCAGGCGCACCAGGTCGCCTCGACCGACCTCGACGCCCTCGGAGCGCACCAGGTAGACCGGGAAGCTGCGGCTGGTCTGCACCCGCCGGACGGGCTGGCGGCCGACCTTCAGCCGGACCAGGGTCGTGGGGACGGTCGCCTCGGCGGCCTGCGGGTCGGCAGCCTCGGTGGCCGGAGCCGGCTCGGGGCTGGGCGTCGGCTCCTGCGCCGAGGCGGCGCCGGGAGCCAGGGTGATGCCGGCGGCGGCCGCGGCGATCGCCGCCATGCCGCGTCGCAGCTGGCCTGTGGTGGACGGTCGGGCAGGGGTGTGGGGGCGCAGAGACAATGCGCTGACCTCGCTCTGTGTCGTTCTCGACGCCTGCCGACTGCGGTGAGTCCCCGGGGGCACGACGGTGGGCCCCCGGCAGGCGTCCGGGCACGACTGGCCACAACACCCGGTCCAGACCAGGGCATTCCGTCTCGTGACGTGACCTGGGACGCACCGGGCTGCCCGGCGGCGGGCCAGGCTGGCGGCTCAGGCCGGCGGGTCGGCGGCCGCGGCGAGGTCGCGCACGGCGTACCGGTGGTGCTCCCACTCCTCGCCCAGGATGACGTGCAGGCACGAGCGCACGGTCTCGGGGTGCTCGGGGTTCCAGGGATTGCGACGCGGCTCGTCGAGCAACTCGGTGGTGATCGAGTCCAGGAAGCCACGCACGGCGGCGACGCGGCCGGCTCGCGCGTCCAGCACCTCGGCGTACGACGGCTGCTCGGTCGCGAAGACCGACAGGTCGTAGCCGTCGGTCTCGTACTCGGCGTTCGGGACGCCGAGCGGGTGGAAGGGCTGGCTGCGCTCGAGGATCGCCCGGCCCAGCCACACGTCGGTGGCCATGACCAGGTGCCGCAGGGTCTGCGCGAAGGACCACTCGCCGTCGACCGAGACGTCGACGGTCCCGGGCGGCATGGCCGCGACCCGGTCGAGGGTCGCCGCCCAGGTGCGCTCGACCGCCGCCCAGGCACTGCGCAGGCCCTCCGGGGTCTCGGCGCGGCGCTGGTCGCGGCCGGGGAAGCGGCGGTCCAGCTCGGCGTCGACCAACGGTGCGACGTCGACGCCGTTGACCAGCAGGGAGCCGCCGACCTCGCCCAGCCACGGGGCGTCGATGTCGGCGCCCTGGACGTCGACGCCGCGCATGACGGCGCCGGACAGGTCGGCTCTGACGAAGCGGGCCCCGCTGAGGTCGGCGTCGACGAACGCTCGGGGCTGGGATCCGGCGGGATCGGTGGTCGTGTCCATGGCGCCAATCTCGCACCCCTGACCGCGCGGGATCCAGAGCTGCACAGGCGAACGGCCCGGCACCCTCCGGGTGCCGGGCCGCTCGGGACTCAGCAGATCACTCTGTCCTGATCAGCTCGATCAGGGAGTGGTCTCGACCTCGTCCTCTCCCTCCTGCTCGGCGGTGCACTGCTCGAGGCGCTCGTTCGCCTTGGCGAGCCGCTGGACCTGTGCCTTCTTGGCCTTGGCGGCCTTCTCCTTCTTCTCCTTGGCCTCCCGCAGCGCAGCGCGGGCCTCGGCCTTCTCGGAGCGCTTGTCGGCCTCCGCGACGTCCTCCTTGGCCTCGGCGACCTTCTCCTTCTGCTTCTCGAAGACCGCGGTCACCCGGGCGAGGGCGGCCTCGGCCTTCTCGACCTGGGTCTCCTCCGTGGCGCAGGGGTTCTCCTCGGGGGCGGGCGCAGGGGCCTCGTCGGCGTACGCGACCGGGCCGGCGACGGCGAGGGCCACGCCGGAGACGAGGGCGGCGGTGGTGAGACGAATGCGGTGCATGTTTGGGACTCCTCGTTGGGGGCGGTGCTCTGCGCGAAAGCGCCTTCACCTCATGCCTGTCGTGGACCATCGCCGTTGTTACGTCTCGAATCGAAGTCGTGCGGACCCGGGCCGACTACGGTCGGCTCATGACCTCCTCGACTGCTGGCTCGACCGCTGGCTCGACCGCTGGCTCGATCCCGGATCCGATCCCGGCGGCGCGCCAGCGGGGTCTGCGCAGGTTCAACCTGGTCGCCGCGGCGCTGCACCTGGTGCAGGCGGTCGCGGTGGTCGCGCTGGCGACCGACTTCGCACTGCCGGTCACGGCCAGCTACCTGGCCGGCCCGCCGGGCACCGACCCGCAGGAGCCGACGGTGCTGTTCGACCTGCCGACCGGCCTGGCGGTGGCGGCGTTCCTGGCGCTCTCCTCGCTCGCCCACGTCCTGGTCTCGACGCTGTGGTGGCGCGGCTACGTCGGCGATCTGGCACGGGGCATCAACCGGGCGCGCTGGGTGGAGTACTCCTTGTCGTCCTCGCTGATGATGGTGGTGATCGCCCAGCTGGTGGGGATCGCCGACGTCACCGCACTGCTGGCGATCGTGGGCGTGAACGCGTCGATGATCCTGTTCGGGTGGCTGCAGGAGAAGTACGAGGCGCCGGGCACGGGTGGCTGGCTGCCGTTCTGGTTCGGCTGCATCGCCGGCGCGGTGCCCTGGATCGCGGTGGTGGTGTACGTCGTCGCGCCGCAGTCGCCGTCGGAGGCGAGCCCGCCGGGCTTCGTCTACGCGATCGTGGTCTCGCTGTTCTGCTTCTTCAACATCTTCGCGCTCAACCAGTGGCTGCAGTACCGCGCTCGCGGGCGCTGGGCCGACTACCTGTTCGGTGAGAACGTCTACATCGTGCTCAGCCTGGTGGCGAAGTCGCTGCTGGCCTGGCAGGTCTTCGGCGGGACGCTCGCCGGGTAGGGCGCGGAGGCGGCTACCGTGGGCGTTCCGGTCCGACGACCACCCCGAGGGTGACCACGATGGCGCACATGGCTCCGCACCAGGTCGTGCTCCACGGCCACGAGCTCTCCTACGTCGACAGCGGATCCGACTCCGGCCCCGTGCTGCTCTTCATCCACGGGATCCTCGGCTCCCAGCGACAGTGGACCCACCTGGTCGACGACCTGGACGACGACCACCGGGTGCTCATCCCCGACCTCTTCGGCCACGGCGAGTCGGCAAAGCCGGTGGGCGACTACTCGCTCAGCGCGCACGCCGCGACGCTGCGCGACCTGCTCGACCACCTCGACATCGAGCGGGTCACCCTCGTCGGGCACTCGCTCGGCGGCGGCATCGCGATGCAGTTCTTCTACCTCTTCCCGGAGCGGGTCGACCGCCTGGTGCTGGTCGCCAGCGGTGGCCTGGGCCGCGAGGTCAACCTGGTCCTGCGCTCCGCGACGCTCCCCGGCGCCGCCCAGGTGCTCAGCGTGATCGCCTCCGCGCCGGTGCTCTCCCGGATGGAGGCCCTGGGCCGCGGCGCGACCAAGGTCGGCTGGCGGCCCGGGTCCGACATCAACGCGATCTGGCGCGGCTTCAGCTCGCTCGGCGACCGGGAGAGCCGGCAGGCCTTCCTGGCCACCACCCGGGCCGTGATCGACATCGGTGGGCAGACCATCAGCGCGCACGGTCACCTCGAGGACGTCGTGCCCTGCCCCACGATGATCGTGTGGGGCT
This sequence comes from Nocardioides ferulae, assembly GCF_003660455.1. Lineage (GTDB taxonomy): Bacteria > Actinomycetota > Actinomycetes > Propionibacteriales > Nocardioidaceae > Nocardioides > Nocardioides ferulae. The sequence goes on from NZ_QZVR01000007.1 coordinate 110,634, forward strand.
CCAAGGACCGGATGATCCCGGCCTGGCACGCGATCAGCGCCCAGCGCGCGGTGCCCGAGTGCCGGGTCGAGCTGTTCGAGGGCGCGGGCCACTTCCCGCACCTCGACGACCCGGACCGGTTCGCGCGCGTGCTGCGGGAGTTCATCGCCGACGACGCGGAGGCCGAGCGGCCGGACCGGCCGGGGGCCTGACGCCTCCAAACGTCGGGACCGACTCATCCAGACGATCGCCGGCGATCGGGGCGCTGGAGGGGTCGGACGTGGACGGCGCACCCCTCGGCTCCCAGAGCGACCTCGATGCAGGCGTAGTCATCGGGCGCGTCCCGACCGGTCATGGTGCAAGCGGCCGACGTCCAGCCGTGGGGGCCTTCGACAGGGGTGACCTCGACCTCGAAGTAGCGTTGCATCTGCTCACTGACCTGCATCAACGGCTGGTGCGTCCCGAAGAGCCACACCTCGATTCGGGGCTCGTCGAGCGGTACGCCTGCCGGGCTCTCCGGCGGCTCGTCGTCGGCGGCGTACTGGACCGCCTGCGCGAACACCGGGGCGTTCGCCGCGTCCCGCGGAGGGCTCCCCGCTGGTCGGAAGAGATGGGTGTGGCCGAACTCGTGGTCGTGGAAGGGCAGGTGTGCGAGGGCCTGCATGCCCGGCGACTCCGAGATCCGGTCGACGAGCTCGGCGACGTCGTCGTCGGTGAACGCCGAGGGGGTGAAGAGCAGCAGGGCACGCGGCTGGCCGTCCCGGTCGAGCAGGACCGGGATCCAGGTCAGGCCCATCGTCTCGAACACGGCGCCGGCGCGCGCGATGTGGTGCCGCGGCCACACCGCCACCTCGAGCACGTTCGTGCCGAACCGGGTGAGGTGGATCCAGGTGTCGACCGCGCCACCGGGCCTGGACTTCGCCCCTCGGTCCTCGCTGGACGTCATGGCGTGCCCCCCTCGCGTCCACCGGGCGCACCATCGGCCACGTTCGGCGTCAGCAGTTCTGCCAGGCCGGCCTCGGCCAGGCGCCGGTGCACGTGAGCGCGGTAGCGCTGCTCGACCCGCTCACCCGGCTCATGCTTGTAGTGGCCCACCGCTGTCGGCGAGTAGTGGTAGACGCCGACGATCCGCTCGGGGGTGACGCCGACCTGGGCGAGCACGTCGACGTGGTTCATCAGGCGCCGGTAGGTCGAGGCGTTGCGGGGGCTCGGGTCGGACGAGTGGCCGAGCGCGACGATCACGGGGTCGCGCGCGCCGAGGAGCTCGATCTGGCGGGCGAGCGACTCCACCGCGGCGCGCACGAGATCGGCCCCGGTGGAGACTCGCGTCGAGTCGCCTTCGGTGATGTCGGGATGCACATCGGTCATGTAGGCCCCCCACAGCCGCGTGCCGCGGCACGCCTCGGCGAGGGAGTGGTCGCGGTGGCGGGGACCGGCGTGGAAGTTGTGCCACGGGGTTCGGACGTGTCCGGCCGCGGCGATGCCGGGGTTGAGGGCGACCAGGAGCACGTCGGCGTGCACCAGACCGTGCGCCACGTGGTCGGGCGGGAAGGAGAGGTCGCTGTCCTTGGTGAACTCGGCACGGGGGTGCGGATCCGGCCCCCAGACCGCCCAGGAGGAGGAGTCGGCGTAGGCGGCCATCGTGGTCAACAGGTCGGGCATCGGGTCCTCAGGTCGGGCTGTGGGGCCCGGAAGTCAAGGCGACAGCCGGGCGGGCGGACGGGTTCAGGTCGTGCCGTCGTCGCCCGGCGACGACCCGATGTCCGAGTACTGCCAGAAGACGACCCCGAGAACCGCCATGAGCGGCCCGGCCACCGCGGCCGTGATCCAGACGTCGCCCCATCCGCCGCCCGCCTGGACCTGGGCGATCGCGAAGGCGAGGTCGGCGATGAAGAACAGACCGATGATCAGCGAGATCTTGGTCAGCTTCGCGTCGACCTCCCTGTCGCGCTTCTCCTGACGATCCTTGGCGTCCTGCGCGGCGTCGATGGTCTGTTGCCGCGCCGCGGCGTCCGCCTCGCGACGCTCCTGTCGCGCGAGGTCCTCCAGCCTGAGCCGCTCCGCTGCGGCCTCCGCGGCCGCCGCTGCGGCCGCGGCGGACCGTTTGTCGTGCGCCGCACGAACCCGAGACGCCTGCTGCTCGAGCACCCTGGTCACCTGCGTCTGCTCGACCTCGATGTCGGCCAGCAGCTCCGGGACGCCGGCCGCGGACTGCAGCGACCGGAGCACGCCGGTCTCCTCCTGACGGCCCGGCAGCTGGCTGAACCACACCTGGTTGCGTGCCCGGATCAGCCTCAGCTCCAGTGCGAGCGCCTGCTCCGCGACCTCCTCGGACACCGCGAGGTAGCCCAGCACCTCTGGGGAGTCCGGTGCCGCGCCGGCCGGTGGCGGGCTCGGCCAGGTGACACCGGTCGCCAGCTCTTCGGCGTGGGTCTGGAGCTTCTCCGACTGCCGGATCGTCAACGCGGCCAGCCGCACCGCGTTGCGGTGCACCAGGCCGGCTGTCCGTGCGTGCTCGACGTTGTGGAACCCCTTCCGCCACCAGACCGCGCCCTCCCGCTCGTGGACGGTGCCTCGCTCCCCGACGCCCCGGGTCCCCACGAAGGCCATCCCGGTCGCAGTGGCTCGCGCCCAGGTCGATCCCAGCCAGAGCCCGTCGCGGACCGCGTCGTCGACGCCTCTTCCCGGCTCCCATGCCTGGGTGAGGCGCTGGCCGCCCGTCATCCGCCAGGCCCACTCCTGCTCCGCCGACCACTGCGTTGCCCCACCGCGCGGGCGGAATGGCGAGGGAGGCACTTCGCCCTCGGGGACCAGGTGGGAGAGGACGAACGGGCGCCAGGCGCGCAGGGCGCACTTCGTACGCCATGGGTCGACCTTCGTCCCAGTCGGCCCGATGGGGTCGAAGCCGAGGGCGCTCAGCAGCCGAGCCCACTGCTGGAACGTCATCACCCGGAGCGGCTGGCCCATGCCCTGTGGGTCCTTCGACCCGTAACCGAGCCGCACGTCCGTATTGGCCGCGGGCAGGGCGAAGTAGGCAGCCGCGGCGCCGGGGTCGGCCAGCGCCTGACCGGTCAGCATCACGTGCACGACGACGAAGGAGTCGAGATCGCCGTGGCCTTTCCGCACCTCCGGCTCCTGGCCGTCGGCGGTGGTCGGGCGCGAGTAGTTCGGGAAGTGCAGAACCTCGATCGCCCGCACCACGCACCCGGGCGGCAGCGCGGCCGCCGGCCGCCGCTTGGCGACCTCGACTGCCCCTTCCTCTTCGGACTGAGCCGCAGCCGAAGCCGCAGTCCACCCGGCCGCATCGGACAGGCTCGCCAAGGTCAATGGCTCACCCTTGGTCTTCCCGCTCCGCGCATCGGTGAGCCCTTCGTGACCATGAGCCGTCCGCCCGTCGCACACCGGGTCGAGGGCCCAGCGGATCCGTTCGTCGGCAACGGGGTCCCACACCACCTGGTTGGGGTTCGTGAACGCGTCTTCACCCGGGAACAGCTTCTGGAGATTCCACTCGGAGCGACCAGCCGGCAGGACGTGCTTGTCCGTGCGAACGACGGGCACGACGATCGCCAGCGAAGCGTGCGCCCACTGCGGTTCTTCCACAGGTCCTCCAGAGCTGTCGTCGATGTCGGGCGCGCGACGGCAGCGGCCGCGAGTCCGGTGTCCTTGCGAGACTTCCGCACCACGCCAGGCGCCAGCAGCGGGATCGGTCAACCTCGGACAACTCCGAACAGCGCTGCCGTGTGCAGGACTGTGTCCTGACGCAGACACCGATCGCATCGGCCCGGGATCATCGGGCGCGGGGAGCCTCGGAGCCAGCAGGCTGGGACGCGACAGGAGGGACCACCGATGATCGCCGTGCTCAACCTCGCCGTGGACGAGATCGAGTCGCAGCTCGCGACCGATCCGTCGACCCCGGTGGACGTCGCCGACCTGGCTGCCCGCACCGGCACCACCGAGCACCACCTGCGACGGATGTTCTCGTCGCTGGCCGGGATGCCGATGTCGGAGTACGTCCGGCGGCGCCGGATGTCGCTGGCCGCAGCCGACATGGTCGGCACCGGTGACGACCTGCTGGCCGTCGCGGTGCGTCACGGCTACGGCTCGACCGAGGCGTTCGGGCGCGCGTTCCGGGCGGTCCACGGGGCCGGCCCCGGCGACGTACGCCGCGATGGCGGTCCCCTACGCACACAACCACGGATCAGGTTCCACCTGACCGTCGAAGGGAGCGTCCCCATGGACACCCGCATCGCCGGGCTGCCCGCCTTCCGCCTCGTCGGTCACGCCAGGCGCGTGCCGCTCATCCACGAGGGCGTCAACCCGCACATCGCCGAGCACGTCGCGTCGATCCCGGTCGAGGAGGTCGTGCGGCTCAAGGGCCTGGGCGACGTCGAGCCCTTCGGGGTGCTGTCGGTCAGCAACGACCTCGACCCGGACCGCGAGGAGGGCAGCGAGCTAACCCATCTCCACGGCGTGGCCACCACGGCCGCGCCGCCCGAGGGGCTCGACGTCATCGAGGTCTCCGCGGGCACCTGGGCGGTCTTCCGCACCGAGGGACCTCATCCGGCCGCGCTCCAGGAGGCCTGGGCCGCGACGGCTACGACGTGGTTCCCGTCGCAACCGTGGCGGCTGCGCCCCGGGCCGGAGATCGTGGCGATGCTCGCCTTCGACCCGGAAGCCGCGACCGCGACCTGCGAGCTCTGGCTGCCGGTCGAGCCCGCCTAGCGATCAGCTCGTGCAGTCGGCTCCGGCTATCCGATTCGCAAGGCAGCCGGAGCATCCTCGGGAACGGCTGGCCGCCGGGGGGCCACCGGACGGACAGGTTCGTACGCCGTTCCGAGCGGCGGCCGCGGGTCGGGCTCGCCCTTGTTCGGCCACAGCGCGGTCGCCCGTTCGGCCATGGCGGTGATCGTCAGGGACGGGTTCACGCCCAGGTTGGCGCCGATGGTCGAGCCGTCGATGACGTGCAGGTTCGGGTGACCGCACAGCCGGTGATAGGCGTCGACGACCCCGGTCTCGGGAGTCGCGCCGATCACCGCGCCCCCGATGTAGTGCGCGGTCGCGGGCTTGCCCGCCAGATCGCTGGCCAGCGTCATCGGCTGGCCCCCGAACGCGGCGGCGTACCGGCGCACGACATCGTGGGCCAGCGGGATCCACGAGGGGTTGGGCGCACCGATGCCCTGACGCGTGCGCAACCTGCCCCGGCGCAGGTACGAGGTCAACGAGTTGTCGAGCGACTGCATCACAAGGAGCGAGACCGTCCGCTTCGAGGTGTCCTTGAGCCGCCGGGTGCGGAGGAACCGGGCAGGGTGGCGGAGCTGGTCGGTGAGGAACCGGAGCAAGCGGTGCGGGCCCCCGTCGATGAGCGGCACGTTCATCAGCGCCATCGCGTCCTGGGTCGGGCTGCTGTGGCAGAGCTCGACATGCGTAGCCGCCTCCGGGTGGAACGAGGACGTGATCGCGACACCGTGGTCGAACCCTTGGGGAGCCGCCGCGACCGCGGCGACGATCGCCTCCGAGTTCGACCGGGACCGCTCGCCCAGGACCGCGGAGATGTTCGGGAGCGAGCCGCTTGCCCGGAGCCGGTGCAGCAGCAGCTGGGTCCCCCGCGCTGCGGCCGCGAACACGACCTGGTCCGCAACGAACGTCCGCTGTGGCGCCGCTCGCTTCCCCGGGTGCCGGGCGATCACCTCGTACCGACCATCGCTTCGCGGGCGAACGTCGACGACTTCGGTCAGCTGGTGCACCTCGGCCCCCGCTGCCTCGGCGAGGTACAGGTAGTTCTTGGTCAGGGTGTTCTTCGCGTTGAACGGGCAGCCGGTGGTGCACCGGGCGCAGTGCACGCATGCGTTCCGGTCGGGTCCGACGCCGCCGAAGAACGGGTCGGGGACGCTGCGCCCGGGGTCGCTCTCGTCGAACAGCACCCCGACGTCGGTGGCCCGGAACGTCTCCCCCACTCCGAGGTCGGTCGCCACCCGGCGAAGCAGCTCGTCCGCCGGCCACAGGCGCGGGTTGGTGGTGACCCCGAGCATCCGCCTCGCCTGCTCGTAGTACGGCGCCAGCTCGGCCCGCCAGTCCGTGATGCCGGACCACGACGGATCGTCGAAGAACGCGTCGTGCGGCTCGTAGAGCGTGTTCGCGTAGATCAGCGACCCGCCACCCACGCCGACCGCGCTGAACAGCGAGATCTCGCCGAGCAGGCTCATCCGCATCGGCCCGAACATGCCCAACTTCGGCGCCCACATGCCGTCTCGGGAACCTGCCTCGGCGAAGTCCTGGTCGGTCCAGCGACGACCTGTCTCGAGCACGCCGACCCGGTAGCCCTTCTCGGTGAGCCGGAGCGCGGTGACGCTGCCGCCGAAGCCGGACCCGATGACGACGACGTCGTAGGAGGAGACGTTCTCGCCGGGCACGCACGCATTGAAGCCCAACCAGGCAGCCGCGCGCAGCAAGCGTCCCAACCGGGACGCACGAGGGCCGCTCGACGGATGTCGGAGCGGCTCTCGCTCGAGAGGTGATCAGGTGGTGGGTGGGGCCTTCGGTGAAGCCAGAAGTCGCAGGTCAGCGACCGAGGTCGATCCCACCGGCCGGCTCCGGTCGCGATCCCCAGGCCCGGCGGACGCGGGAAGCTGTTCGAGCTCGGCCACGGTCCGGGGTTACGACTGGACGCCGAGCGCTGAGGAGAGGCCGTTTGGCACTTCTCCGTTGAGGTTGGCGTTAGCGTGCCAAGAGGTACGAAGGGAGGCCGACAGTGTTGTCGGACATCGAGATCGCCAATGCCGCCACGTTGCGCCCGATCACCGAGGTGGCGTCGGAGTCACTCGGCATCGAGGCCGATCACCTGGTGCCGTACGGACACTTCAAGGCGAAGGTCGACCCGGTCTACCTGACCTCGCTCGCGAACCGGCCGCTCGGCCGGCTGATCCTGGTGACGGCGTTGTCGCCGACGCCGCCGGGAGAGGGCAAGACGACCACGTCGGTCGGCCTGACCGACGCCCTGCACGGGATGGGCCACCGGGCCATCGCCTGCCTGCGCGAGCCGTCGATGGGACCGGTGTTCGGCATGAAGGGCGGTGCGGCCGGCGGCGGCTACAGCCAGGTCGTGCCGATGACCGACATCAACCTGCACTTCACCGGCGACTTCGCGGCGATCGCCGCGGCCAACAACCTGCTGGCAGCCCTGATCGACAACCACGTCCACCACGGCAACGAGCTCGACATCGACGTGCGCAGCGTGACCTGGAAGCGGGTGCTCGACACCAACGACCGGGCGCTGCGTGAGGTGGTCGTCGGGCTGGGTAGCCCGATCAATGGGTTCCCCCGCGAGGACGGCTTCGACATCGTGGTCGCCTCGGAGCTGATGGCGATCTTCTGCCTGACGGAGTCGTGGGCCGACCTCAAGCGCCGCCTCGGCGACATCGTCATCGGCTACTCCCGAGCCGGGACGCCGGTCACCGCCCGCGATCTCGGCGCCGCCGGCGCGATGGCGGTCCTGCTGCGCGACGCGATCGCGCCCAACCTCGTACAGACGCTGGAGGGCGCGCCGGCGTTCGTGCACGGCGGCCCGTTCGCCAACATCGCCCACGGCTGCAGCTCGGTGATGGCCACGCGGGCCGGCCTGCGTCTGGCCGACTACGTCGTAACCGAGGCGGGCTTCGGCGCCGACCTGGGCGCAGAGAAGTTCGTCGACATCAAGTGCCGCATGTCCGGTCTGCGCCCCGACATCGCCGTCGTCGTGGCGACCGTGCGCGCCCTGAAGTACCACGGCGGCGTGGCGCTTGCCGACCTCGACACCGAGGACCTCGGCGCCGTCGAGGCCGGGATGGCGAACCTGCGCCGCCACCTGCACAACCTGCGCGAGGTGCACGGCATCCCGTGCGTCGTCGCGGTCAACCGGTTCCCCGCCGACACCGACGCCGAGGTGACTCGGGTGGTCGAGCTCAGCGAGGCGTGCGGCGTCACGGCGTACCCCGCCACGCACTTCAGCGACGGCGGCCTCGGGGCCCAGGACCTTGGCAAGTGCGTGCTGCAGGCGCTCGACGAGGCGGCGACGTCGGAGTTCTCGTTCACCTACCCCGACGAGCTGTCGCTCACCGAGAAGGTCGAGGCGGTCGCGACGCGCATCTACGCCGCCGGCCGGGTCACCTGGGACAGCAAGGCCCGCAAGCGCCTGGCACGCATCGAGCGGGACGGGTACGGCGGCCTCCCGGTCTGCATCGCGAAGACGCAGTACTCCTTCTCCACCGACCCGACCCTGCTCGGCGCCCCCACCGGTCACGAGCTCCGGGTCCGTGAGGTCCGGCTCTCGGCGGGCGCCGGGTTCGTGGTCGTGGTCTGCGGCGACATGATGACGATGCCGGGGCTGCCCAGCCATCCCGCGGCGTCGCGGATCGACCTCGCCGACGACGGGACGATCATCGGGCTGTCGTGAGCGCGGCCGGGCCGCACACTTCAGGCGGTGTGCATGCTCGTCCACGCGGTCGATGCCCACCTCGATGGCGCACCCCGGCCACCGGACATGACACGAGAGCCGCCCCGACTGGTGTCGGAGCGGCTCTCGTTCAAGAGGTGATCAGCTGGTGGTGGTGGTGGTGAGAGCTTTCCCGAAATCGTCTTTCGCGCTTGGAGGTGCCGCCACCCAACCAGCTGAGCGAGACGCGTGCACACGGTCGGAGCTTCGTTTGCACACGGCCCAGTCCAGGCCATCTTGAGGGTCCCTCGATCTCAGGCGACAGTGCCGGCATCCCCCTTTGCTCCACGAGTCCTTCCCTGACGTCGCGCCATCCTGGCTACTGGTCGCGTGCGCGCCGGTCGCGGGAGAACGCATCCCACATCAGATTCACCACTATCGCCAGGGCAAGGCCGATGTATGTGAGGAGACCAGTGGCTAGCCCGGTCAGGACACGCATCGTGGTCTCGCGATGCTCGTTGAGCACGGACGGTAGGTTGGCAGTCGCACCGACGAGAAGCACTACTGCCGAGACGACGACACTGAGCAAGACCGACGTCAGCACGTGCGCACCAGCCTCCTCAAGAGCCCTGCCCGCTGAGCGCTCGATCTTCAGGTCTCGGTCGAGGATGCGCTCACGCCAAGCCGCGATCTGCGAGAAGGCTGTAAGCATGGCGCCGACGAAGAGCGCTGTGGCTGCCAGCAACTGCCCGGGGTCGATGAGTTGCACATCCAGCACAATGGCCATCGTCGCTGCAACCGTGGGCACCGCGAGCAGGACTAGCCGAGTGCCCCAGTCCGCAGGCTCATCACCTGCGGGGCGACGATGCCGAAGGCCGGCAACTACGCCATGGAAGATCGGTCGAAAGTCGAATCGACCAGCCACTGCTCCACCTCCACTGGGTCCATCAGCTCGAGTTCGATTCCCTCCTCGAGCGCGATGAGAGGCAGCCTCTGGTTGATGCGATCCCACAGTGTGGCGGTGTGAGGACGCAGGTCCTTCTTCACGGGATAGGTGAAGACCTCACGGATGTTGTCCGCGGCGAACGTGGCTCGAGCTTCCTTGCCAACGACTTCAACCGAGGTCGCCTCGTAGTCGTCGATCTCGTGTTCTACGAGGAGGCCTATGTCGGCCATCTCAGCACCGAGCGCCGACACAGCCTCCGACATCGGCACAGGCTCATCCGCGCGTTGGCGCGTCGTCCACATCTGCGCGAAGCGCCCGGCTAGGCCAAGACCCTCCTCGTGCACGTCAAGGCGCACGCGGAGCACCTTCCTGACAACCTCGTGTCCGGGGCCGCGTGAGGACGAGACAGTGTCCCAGAACTTCGCTGTCGCGCTCTTGGCTTCAGTAATGATGGCCTGCAGGTATGCCGAGTCCGCTGCCTGCCTCTTGTCGAAGGACACGTGCCAGAAGGTCGGCTTCTGCCCTGCAGGACGCCGACCGTTCTGCTCGCGCCACGCCTTCTCGGTTTCCTCAAGGGCCCTCTGCTCGATGATGCTGCGCGCGCGTACACAGCGCAGAAGCAGCGCTACAGGATCGTGATTGCCGATCACCTCGGTGGTGATCAGGAAGCGTGGGTCGCTGGACTCAGCTTTCGAGAAGTAGAAGCCGAGCCTGAACTCGCTTTCGGCCGCCCAGTCCGACAGGGGGATGATCTCCGACTTTTCATTGATAGCCCGCGGATGCGCCCCTACCTGCCCGGACTGGAGCACCAGCCCGATGAACCCCGGTCGTTCCACCACATCGAGGATCGACAGCGTCAGCGGTCGTGGCTCCGCAGCGGTGGGGTCCGGTCTTCGTTGCCGGATTGGGATGAAGAGCGCACCCTCCAGGCTCAGCAAATTGAGCACGTCAGCGATGTGCGAAGCGGTGTCGGAGCCCACATTCACCTGCTCCGGCTCGACGCCCTTGTGCTTCGACCCGCGCCAAGCCTGCACCGAGTAGACCCTGAAGCCGTACCTAGCCATCTCCAAGAACCCCCTCTCCCCCAACCCTGCTGTCGGGGTTCTCCGATGCCTGTGTGCCGTAGTCCTGCCACCGCCCCGTGCCGGCTGGTAGGTGGTCCGATGACCAGGCTCAGCGCGTCAGCATCGATCCACAGTCTGGCGGCATTCGCCGACGAAGCACGTGATCTCGTGCAGTGTCGCCTGAGGGCCTTGCGCCTACAACCGGGAGCGAAGCAGACGGGGTCACAGCGATCGCGCTTAGTCAGGCAGTCGACGGCTCGTCGATCGCCGCCTCGTAGAAGGCATCTGCCAGCGCGATGACGACGCCGTTGACCCCAGGACCGTCGCTGAAGAAGTAGTCGGCCATGGTGTTGTGGGCGCCTTGGTTGTCGATGACCGCTTCGGTGACCGCGGCCTGAAAGTCCTGAGACTCCAGGAACTGCTTCTTGGAGTTCACCTTGGTCTGCTTGACCAGGTCGGGGTACGCCAGCAGTCGTTGCACGAGGCCGTTGACGAACTCCCGGACCTGGGACTCGGTGAACGCCTCGGCGCCGAAGAGATCGTTCATCTTGTCGATGACCACTTGCAGGGCGACGTACTTCGGTTCCTTGCGCGTGCCGGTGCCCGCAGCGCCGATGCCCTTGAGTTGCCCGTCGCCGGTGAGGGAGATGTCCACCCACGTGCTCTTGGTGTGCTTGACGCCGACCAGGACGACGTCGGACAGGTCCACCGGCGCGAAGACGGTGGCCTCGCCGATGACACGCTCCAGCAGACGCAGGTAGATCGACAGCATCTCCAGGTAGGGGTCGCCGTAGTCGACGATCTGGCTCATGAAGTCGTAAAGCCGCACGTAGGTGGAGACGTCCTTGCGGAAGAGGTCGAGCTCGTTGAGGGTGACCTTGTCGTCCTCCTCCAGCGCCCGCGCGTAGCGGCGGGCGAAGCCGTGCTGAGCCGGGCTGATCGCCGCGGAGAGCGCGTTGTTGCCCTTACGGGTGACCCACAGCTCGGCGACCCGGCGGACGTCGCCCTCGGTGTAGATGCCGGCCTGGGCGAGCTTGGTCGCCAGGTGCACCACGACGTAGGGGTCGGTCTCGGTCTCCAGGGTGGCGTTCCTGAAGTACGGCTCGAACGCGGCCTTGATGTCCTCAGGCTTGTTGACGAAGTCGATGACGAACGTCTTGCGCTTCAGCTCACCGGCAGCGGTGCGGTAGGTGCGGTTGAGCCGCGACAGCGTCTGCACCGCGGTCACACCGGAGAGCCTCTTGTCGACATACATCGCCGAGAGAAGCGGCTGGTCGAACCCGGTCTGGAACTTATTGGCAACCAGCATGACCTTGTAGGTCTCGCCCTTGAACGCCGCCGCCAAGTCGGCCCCGGCGCCGGGGTTCATGTTCGCCTCGGTGAACTCATCGTCCTTGTCCGGTGCCGGCCCCCAGTCCTCGGCCCACACCTCGTCCTCGTCCAACCGCACCGAGCCGGAGAACGCGACCAGGGTCCGGTAGGAGTACGACGCGTCCTCGGCGGCCCGCTTGGCGATGTAGGCGTCGATGGCCTTCTTGTACTTCACCGCCGCCTTGCGCGAGTCGGTCACCACCATCGCCTTCGCCTTGCCCTCCAGCAGGTGGGCGACGTTGGCGTGGAAGTGCTCGACGATGATCTGCACCTTCTGGCTGATGTTCGTGGGGTGCAGTCGCACCCACCGCATCAGGCCCTTGCGCGCGGCGCCCTCTTCGACCTCGCCGTCGCTCTCGGCGTTGCCGGCGATCTTCAGCGCGGTCTCGTAGGCCTGGTAGCCCTGGAGGACGTCGAGGATGTAGCCCTCCTCGATCGCCTGCTTCATCGAGTAGAGGTGGAACTCAGACGGCTTGCCGTCCGGGCCCTTGCGGCCGAACAGTTCGAGGGTCTTGTTCTTCGGGGTGGCGGTGAAGGCGAGGTAGGAGATGTTCGGCGACTCCGCCCGCTCGGCCATCTCTGCGGCCAGCATCGTCTCGACGTCGACCTCGCCGCCGTCCTCGATCTCCTTGAGCTCCTCGGCGGTGAGGACCTGCTTGAGCTTGGAGGAGATCTGCCCGGACTGCGACGAGTGCGCCTCGTCGGCGATGACAGCGAACTTCTTGCCCTTCAGGCCGGCGTCGGCTCGGATCTCCTCGAGCGCGTAAGGGAAGGTCTGCACGGTCACCGCGATGATCAGCTCGCCGTTCTTCAACGCGGTCGCGAGCAGGCTGGACTTGGACTTCGCGCCGGCCTTGCGGACGTCTTCGGGGCTGATCGTGGCGACGATCTTGCCGGTGCCGTCGATCTGCCGGATCGCATCTTGGAGCTGCCCGTCGAGGACGGTGCGGTCGACGACGACGATGACGGAGTCGAAGACCTTCACGTTGTCGACGTGCAGCCGGGCCAGCCGGTGCGCGGTCCACGCGATGGTGTTGGTCTTTCCCGACCCGGCCGAGTGCTCGATCAGGTAGCGCTGCCCGACACCCTCCTCGGCGACGGCGGCCACGATGTTGGTGACCGCCTCCCACTGGTGGAACCGGGGGAACAGCATGCTCGTGCGGCGCACCGAGGTGCCGGTGGCGACGTCCCACTCCTCCTTGGTCTCCACGATCATCAGCCGGCCGATGATCGTGAGCCAGGCGTCTTTTTGCCAGACCCGCTCCCACAGGTACGCCGTCGCCGACTGGCCATCGGAGCCGGGAGGGTTGCCGGCGCCGGCGTCGTGGCCGGTGTTGAACGGCAGGAAGTGGGTCTTCTCCCCTTCCAGCTTGGTAGTCATCGCCGCCAGGTCGTTGGAGACTGCGAAGTGCACCAGCGCCCGGTGCCCGAACGACAACAGCGGCTCGGGCCGCCCGTTTGTCATCGGGTGGCGGTCCTTGCGGTACTGCTGGATCGCCTCGTCCAACGACTGGGTGAAGTGCGTCTTCAGCTCCACGGTCGCCACCGGGAGGCCGTTGACGAAGAACACCAGGTCGATGCTTCGCTGGTCCGCGGTGGAGAAGCGCACCTGCCGCATGACCCGCACCCGCATCGCCGCGTAGTGGGCGTTCGTCGTCTCGTTCAGGGTGGTCTCGGGACGGAACTGCGCCATCTTCAGCCGGCCGCCGCCGATGTACTGCACCCCGTTGCGCAGGATGTTCAGCGTGCCGCCGCCGTGTTCGAGCGGCTTGTCCAGTGCCGTGGTCAGCACGTCGAGGAACTTGGCCTGCGACCCGGCCGCCTTCAGCGCCTTCTCGTACGCCGCCTGCTGTGTCTCCTCGAGCCAAGCGAACAGGTCCTCGGGAAACAGCGCCCGTTCCCGGTCGTAGCCGGCATCGTTGGCGGAGTACAGCCACCCGTGGGCCGCGAGGTGCTCGCAGATTTCGGTTTCGAAGACGACCTCGTTGTGGTCTGCCATCACAGGCCCCCGGTCTCGCTGGCTATCCGTGCGCGCTGTGTTGCCATCCGGAAGCGCTCCAGTGTGGCGATAAACCAGTCCATCAGTTCGTCGTGGGTGTCGAGCTGCATGACGTCGCCGCCTTCGATCCGGTCGACGTGGATCCGGCATGCCTTCTTGCCGGGCAACGGGTCGTAGGACAGCGGTGCTCCGAAGTCGGCGTCGAGCTGGTCTCGATGTGCAGCGATCCGCTCGAAACCTAAGCGGTTCTCCTCAGCATCGGAGGACCCGAAGTAGAGCTCGACCCGGGGACCGTTCCTGGTGAACACCAGCCCGTACCAGCCCACGGACGAGCCGAACGGGAGGGTGATCCAGCTGCCCTTCGCGCCCTTGGTCGACCGTGTCCACTCCGGGTGGCGCTCGCGAATCCGGCGCAGCAACTCAGTCCAGAACTCCAAATAGACCAGTTCTCGTTCGGTGCTCGGTGTCGCGGAGGTTTCCGCGTGCACCTGCTTCGTCCACTCGTTCGGCTGCGCCACCACGCTGAACAGGGGCGCCGGCCGGCTGTCGTCAATCCGGACGGCCGTGATCTCCACCCCGAAGAAGCGGGTGTTCTCGTCCGTGCGTTCGTTGAGCCAGTCGAGGGCAGCCCGGTGTTCGTCGCGGAAGGACGGGGCGCACCACACGATGGTCTGCGGGTCGGTGCCGCCGGCATAGGTCATGATCTGGCCCAGGTGGCCATGGTCGGTCTGCTCAAGCTGGTTCTCGACGATCACAACGTTGCCGGTGCCCACCTCTCTGCCGATCAGATCCAACGAGAATCCGCCGACCGGGTGCTCGGCCGCGGTGAGTTCCAGCTCCATTCCCAGCACGTCAGCGAGCACGTCGGCGTTTTCCAGCATCCACTGCGTGAAGTCGTAGGCCTCGTGCTTCCACACCTCACGGACCGGGACAACCCGCAGCCTGCTCAGATCAGCCATCAGGCCACCTCGCTCTGTACGTCGATCTGCCCCGTGACCGCTGCCGTAATGAGCGCAGCACGGCGTTCCTTCGAGAGATCGATGAACCGCTCAGTCGCCGCGATGAGGGAGTCGATCTTGGTGGTCTGCTCGTCGAGGTACCTCGCGATGCGACGCTGCTCATCGAGCGGCGGGAGCGGAATGGGCGTGCGGGCGAGAGTGCCGAGGTTCAGACGACGGAACGTCGCTCCCATGATCTGGTAGTCCCAGTAGTCGGCGGTCTGACGAGACAGCAGCGCCCACACGACGAACCTCGTGTGTGCCAGCTCTGGCAGCAGCGCGACGCGGACCGTGTCTTGCGTCAGGTTCGCCCCCGCCAGGTCATCGGAAAGAACCGCCACCTTCCCATACGCAGGGCCGATCGATACAACGATGTCCCCGCCGCCCAAGACCGAGCGGTGATACACGCGCGCAATCTCGGCTGATGTGGTTCGTAGAGCGTCCCTCTCCGGCGAAGTCCCTTCACCCGTGATGTCTGACGGTCCGATGTAGGGAACCCCGCCCTCGACCGGCTCGCCTGCCTGCAGGATCCCGTACGTCATCGGACGCTGGCGATCAACCAGCCGCCGGAGGGGAACGGTGTCGTATCCATCCAGCGCATCCGTGATGGTTGCGACTCGCCGCTCGCGGAGCATCTCGACCAGACGCTGCTGCTCCTCGATGAGGATGTCGATGCGGGCGGTCTCGCGGTCGAGGTAGTCGGCGATGGCCCGCTGCTCCGCCGGAGCAGGCGCCAACATGCGGACAGCACGCACCTGGCCGGAGGACAGATGCTTGACCGTCGTTGCATACGTGAGGTCGTTGATGACCTTGAGATGCGTTGGGAGCGCGTATGCGACAAATCGCATGTCTGCTCGGCCGTTCGCTCGGAGAAGGCAGAGGCGCTGATTCAGCGCTGCCTCGCCACGTGTCCAGTAGACGACGTTGAAGTCGCCGTCCATGCCGATCACCACGTCCCCGTCCCTAACGAGGGCCGATTCTGGAACAACGTCGCGAGACACGAAAGTCTCGAACGAGGAGCCGAGAATGTCTCGGATTCGGACTAGCGGAAGCTCACCGTCGTGGGTGAAGTCAGCCGAGTCGAATGGGTGACCGTTGATCAAGTCGGCCATCTCCTGCACCCGTTGCTCACGCCACGTCATCCCTCGACCTCGCGGAGGAGTTCGAGAATCTTGGCGACCTGCTTCTCAAGGTCGGCGTCGATCTCGGCGAGGGGACGGGGCGGGACGTACTTGTAGAAGTGCCGGGCGAAGGGGATCTCGTAACCGGTCTTGGTCTTCCCCCAGTCGATCCAGGCGTCGGGGACGTGCGGCTTCACCTCGGCGTCGAAGTAGGCCTGGACGACTTCCCTCATGCCGGAGGCACCGGCGGTGGAGCCGCCATAGGTGAACGGCACGTTCTCGGTGTCGCGCTTCTTGCTGTCCGGCTTCGGCTTGCCCTTGCGATCGACGACCGGGTTGCCCTGTTCGTCGAGGAGGGGTCGCTCGACGGTGATGGTCCAGTAGCCGAACTCGTCGTTGCGCAGGACCTTCGAGTAGTCGGGGTCGGCCTCGGTGAAGTCGGCGTACAGCCGGACCACCTGGGCGCGGTCTTGGTCGCTGATCTCGCGTCCCTTGGAGCCGAGGTTCTTGCGCATCTTGGTCCAGAACGAGGTGCCGTCGATGAGTTGCACAAGACCCTTGCGGTCGGGGTGCTTGTTGTTGTCGAGGATCCAGATGTAGGTAGCGATGCCGGTGTTGAAGAACATGTTGGTCGGCAGCGCGACGATGGCCTCGACGAGGTCGTTCTCCAGCAGCCACTGGCGGATGTTGGAGGGGCCAGAGCCGGCGCCGCCGTTGAACAGAGGCGAGCCGTTCATGACGATGCCGACCCGGCCGCCGCCGTCCTCGGGTGCGCGCATCTTGTGGGCGAGGTGGAGCAGGAACAGCATCTGCCCGTCGGAGGTGGCCGGTAGACCGGGGGCGAAGCGGCCGTAGGGTCCGGCCTCGTCGCGTTCTTTGGTGATGGCCTTGGCGTACTGCTTCCAGTCCACGCCGTACGGCGGGTTCGACATGGAGAAGTCGAAGCGGCGGCCGGTGAACGCGTCGTCGGTGAGGGTGTTGCCGAAGGCGATGTTGGTGGCGTCGTGGCCCTTGGCGAGCAGGTCGGACTTGCAGATCGCGTAGGACTGCGGGTTGTACTCCTGTCCATACAGCGTGAGCCGGGCGTCGGGGTTCTGGGCGAGCAGGTGCTCCTCGGCCAGCGACAGCATCCCGCCGGTGCCAGCGGTGGGGTCGTAGAGGGTGCGGACGATCCCGGCCTCGGTCAGGTCGGCGTCCTTTTCCGCGAAGAGCAGGTCCACCAGCAGCTTGATCGCGTCGCGCGGCGTGTAGTGGTCACCGGAGGTCTCGTTCGCGGCCTCGTTGAACTTCCGGATGATGTACTCGAAGGCGTCCCCCATGTCGGAGTTGGACACCTTGGCCGGGTGCAGGTCCACAGCCCCGAAGGACTTCACGATCTCGCGGAGAAGGCCGGCTTTCTCCAGGGCGAGGATCTCCTTCTTGAAGTCGAAGTACTCGAACACATCGACGTCTGCGGAGAACCGGTCGACGTAGTCGGTGAGGTTGTCCGCGAGCCCGTCGGCGTCGGCCAGTAGGTTCGCGAACCCGTAGTTCGAGGTGTTGTAGAAGGGCCGGCCGGTGGCCTTGGTGACCTCGACCTTGAGTCGGTTGGGGTTGTCGTACTTCGCGGCAAGTTCCCGGACGGTGTCGCGGTCGGGTTCGAGGATGCAGTCGAGGCGGCGCAGGATCGTGAACGGCAGGATCACGGTGCCGTACTGGTTGGGCCGGTAGGGGCCCCGGAGCTGGTCGGCGATCGACCAGATGAAGCTGCCAAGCGTGCTCATCGACCCGCCTCGCTGCGTCCCATGAGCGCTCGGCGCTGAACTGGTCGCATGCTGATGTCTCCCCGCTTCGGCATGGGTCCATCTTGGTCCATCCCCTCTTCGCCAACAGCGGAAGCCGAGACAGAGCCGGCAGACTACGACGTGTCACCTCCTTCCATTCGCCTGCCAGCTTGCTCTTGCGCCGAGCACGCCGTTGCTCTGTTGAGTTCTCAAGTTGCCTGCTGAGTCGGGTGTTGCCTCGGGAGGAACGCGCCCGGCCAGTGCGCTTCATCGTTCGGCACGGCTACGAACGCGCAGTCACTGCCACGAGGGGAAGGACGCGGACAACGAGGGGTCGGAGAACCAGCTGGTTCTCCGACCCCTCTTCGCTATCTCAGGATGCCTCGTCGATCACCCGGAGTGCCCAGGCGTACTCGGCGGGCATCGCCTCCGGGATGGCCTTGGCCCGCTGACAGATCAGGCAGTCCGACGGCGGCACCTGCGGGGCGACGTGCAGCAGGCTCGTCTCCCAGTCGGCCAGGCGGTCGAGGAGGGCGGCTCCGTCACGAATGTCGCAGCGGATGGCGTCCTCGACGACATCGAGGAGTCCGAGGAGCTCCTCGCAGTTCGGCAGTTGCCCTCCGAGCGGGCCGTGGGCGGTGACGCTCGCGCACTGGCGGATGAGCTCCACCCAGTTGCGGATGAGCACCACCTCGGCGGCGAACGTCCGGACGCCGGCGCCGCCGCGGCCGGTGTTGGTCACGCTCGTGGAGGCGAGCGGTGACGGCTGGTTCTTCATCAATGTGGCTCCAGCTGGCTCACCGCAGCGTCTGAGCCCGTTGCCCCGACGTCTGCGGGGGTCGAAGTCGCTTGTGACCCGGGTCTACCAGTCGTGGCGACTTCGGGGCTCACAACCGGAATCCGGAGCCGCCCTCAACTGTCGTCGAAGATCTTGGGTGTAGCGGTTGGCGTTCTCGCTGCGGCTCGGGACGGTCCGCGGCATGAGCAACCACAACGACACCGAGAAGAACGTCCCTACTACCCAGACCACGAAGGCCTGGCACGACCGCGCAGCGGGTGACCTCAGCAGCTGGGCCGACGGCTACAACCCGCGCAGCGAGCGCGCCGCGGCCGTCTGGACTGCGTGCCGCGACGACCTCGAGCCTTTGATCTCAGCCGCACCCGCCGCAGGCGTCACCGAGGCACGCCGTATCGCCAGCGCCGTCCTGGAGCTCCTCGCGTGGGCCATGCCGCTGGTCAACGACCTGGACGCGGCACTGTCCGAGGACTCCCTGCAGCGGTTCATCCGCGCCAACCCCACCGGGTTGGGGGACGGCGCCTTGGGCAACATCCGTGGACGGGTACGCCGCGTCCTCAAGGCCCGGATCACCGTGACCGACGCGCCTCCGGTTACCGAGCCAACGAGCAACGTCGAGGACTCGGAGACCGATGACCGCCAGGCGCCCACCCCGAACGAGCCCGCACCGGCCAGCTCCGCCGCAGCCGTGTACGACGACGAGACGTGGGCCGTCCTGGGAGTGGCCGCCCGGGAGGACGTTGTCCTCGCGGCATCCCTCGCTCGCCCCGACGACGTCAGCGCCGGCGAGTGGGCGCACGCGCACGGGGTCGCCACCAAGTTGGGCGTCAACCTGACGAAGGCCCAGGTGCGGCGAACCCACCACGTGCACGCCTTGAGCCACCCGATGCGGCAGTCCCTGGACGGAACCCTCCGCAGCCTCGGTGCGACGCGTCGCACCGCCACTGAGGTTGCGCCGCTGTTGCCACCGATCGATGAGGCCAGCTACCGCGCGATCTTGCGCGAGGAGGGGCCGGAATCCATCCCCGGACCTGGCGGCGCCGCCGCAGTCGTCGACGACTGCACCGGGGCGGGACGCAGGCACGGTGGCGGGCACCTCGACCCGGTCGCCGGCGTCGAGGGACCCGTCCACCCGACACCCGGAGGTTCGCCCATCGTGTCCGCCGTCCCACAGCCCGCACCGCACAGTGACCACCCCGGCACCGGTGCCAGTACACCGACGCCCCAGCTCCGTCGTCGCAAGACGTCTGCGCGCCAGATGCGGCTCGCACTCGCCGCCGCCAACGCCGAACGTGAGACCAGAGCAGCGTCCCTGCCGCA
Source organism: Nocardioides ferulae (assembly GCF_003660455.1). Classification (GTDB taxonomy): domain Bacteria; phylum Actinomycetota; class Actinomycetes; order Propionibacteriales; family Nocardioidaceae; genus Nocardioides; species Nocardioides ferulae. The sequence continues at coordinate 130,398 of NZ_QZVR01000007.1, forward strand.
GTCGATGAAGACGTTCATCCGCACCGAGTACGTTCCGCTCGAGCCAGTCAGGCAGCAGTGGGCTCACCTAAAGGAAGCCGTCGAAGCCACCCTGGCGGCCTCCCAGGTTCGCGGCGACGACAGTATGCGCAAGCACGTGACCCACCTGGCGTACTTCTTCCACTGGGCCTACACCGTCGAACTGCCCCTGCTCCCCTCGACACTCACCCGGGCGCACGTGGCCCGTTACGAGAACGAGGTGCTGGTGGGCGTCGGCCGGGCCACCCGTCAGACCCGTCGATCGCGGCTGATGGCCATGGCCGACCAGATCCACCCCGACGAGGCGCCGGTCAAGGGGCCTCCGCTGGCTCACCGCACTGTCGCCCCGCCGTACTCCTTGGCGGAGATGGCGGTGATCCGACGGGTGGCCCGGGTCCAGCCCAGCGACCTCTTGGTGCGTCAGATGTGTCTGCTCGTCGGACTCGGAGCCGGCGCTGGCATCGACTCCAGCGACCTCAAGCGACTCAGGGGCGACGACGTGATCGACCACGGCCCCGAGACGGGCATCGAGGTACACGTGACCAACCTCCGCAGGACCAAGGACAACACCGAGAACCGGCACCACCGCACGGTCTGGGTCCTGCGCGAGTACGAGGACCTGGTGCGCATCGGCATCCAAGGCGCCAAGCGTGGGCGGCTGCTGCTCGGTCGCGATGCCGAGCGCGCCAACGTCGCCGCCGCCGTCTTCTCCCGAGCCGTCCTGAGCAAGGAGGTCCCGGACCTAGCTCAGGCACGGCTGCGCTCCACGTGGCTGGCCACCCACCTGCAGCGCACCACTCCCCTGCATGTGCTGCTGCAGGCAGCCGGCCTGACCACGGCTCGCAGTCTCGTCGAGCTCATGGAGCACCTGCCTGCCGAAGGGGACGTGCGAGGCATGCGCTGACCCCGCGCGCCGCTGGCGTGACGGACCTCACCCGTCTCGCCGGCGGCCCAGCCGGTGTCGCTATTGCCCCGATCTCACCGGTCCTCACGGTCCCGGTCGTCATTCCAACCCACGACGACAGGACCCACCCCCATGACCAGCTCCACGCCCACGAACAACTCGAACACCGCAGAGGGAACCGACCCGGACTTTGCGTCTCTCCTCGCGACGCGCGACACAAAGGAGCCCAAGATCTCCGCCATCGTTCGTCTCCACCCGAACCTCTTGGCTCAGCTCGACGCCGCCTTCCGACGCCACCACTGGCTCGTGAAGTCGACCGGGGTCGGAGAGCTCCTGGACCGCCACTGCCGCAGCTCCAACCGTGGCCGCAAGAAGGCAGGACTGGACGGCGCGCTCTACTACGCCCTGCAGCTCACCGCCGTCTTCACCACCGGACAGGCCACCATCGAGCAGATGTACGTGGTCGCCCAGTCGCTCCCTCTCCCCACCCGAGTCGAGTTCGGGATCGTCGTCTACAAGGACAAGAAGAAGGTCCGCGAGCTCACCCGCAAGCAGCTCTACACGATGACCGAAGGCCTCGGGAAGAACCTGTCGTACTCGACCGACTGCCTCACCGCGGCAGAACGACGCCTCCCAGAAGAGGAGCAGGAGGCGCTCATCCACGCCCGGCGGACCGAACGTCGCGCAGTGGTCACCGACATCGTCACCCGCTTGCTCAAGGGGACGCACCTCATCGACATCGAGCACGGCACCTACGCCATCGACGACACCAGCATCTGGGCATGGTCCAAGGCTCCTCGCAGCTCTCGACACCTGGAAGGTGGCCAGGACCGGCCCCTAGCCGACGAAGACACCGCTGACGCGCCCCCGCACGACGCTTCCATCCCCGCCGCGGAAGCACCGGCGCCACCGGAGGAAGCGACCCCAGCCAACGCGGAGGACCCGGAACCCTCCGGAACGGAGACAACCGAGGCCAAGGCGAAGGCCGAGGGGCAGGACAAGGAACCCCAGGATCCTGCACCGTGGCTCTGTCCCGACGCCGCATGGGGCGGGAAGACCGCCAAGAACGGTGCCCAGGTCGGCATCTACGGGTACAAGGCCCACGTCATCGTCAACACCAAGGAGCCAGGAAGCGAACAGGCACTTCCCATCCTGATCCAGGCGCTCGAGCTCACCCCGGCCAACGCCGACGTCGTCGACGTATCTTTGCGCCTCATCGACCAGATCCGGGAACGCGCACCCTTCGTCCGGCTCATCGGCGACCGGCACTACGGCTACAAGCGATACGACCGATGGGCCATGGAGCTGTGGCGACGGCGGATCCACCAAGTCCTCGACCTGCGTGCCGACAAGCCCGGAGTCATGGACCAGTACGGGTCCAAGGTGATCGACGGCCGCCCCCACTGCCCCGGGATGGGCACCCACCTGGAGACGCTCATCCCGTCTGACGAACCCAAGAAGCAGGCAGAGTTCTGGCGGCAGATCGCGGAACGAGAGAAGTTCGCGTTGCGCATGGTCAAGGGCCCCCTGGCTTCTCCGGGCAAGACGGCAGCAGGTGAACACGACCCCAAGGTGGGAGTCACTCGGTGGCAGTGTCCTGCCGTCGCTGGCACCGTCGGCTGCCCTCTCCGCCCGGGCACCGTGGGGTTGGCCCGACAGGCGGGAGCACCCGTCGTCCCCCATCCCCCTGAGGCCGAGGTCGCCCAGGATCTTCCGCGGTGCTGCACCCAGCAGACAATCCAGATCGAGTCCGGCACGCCCATGAAGTACCTGCAGGAGGAGTACTGGGGCAGCAAAGAATGGGGACTCGTCTACGCCCTGCGCTCGGCGGTCGAGGCCGTCTTCGGCAACATCAAGAACCGTGGCACCGAGGACGTCCGGCGAGGGTTCGTCCAGGTCGTCGGCCTGCCGCTCGTGACGCTTGCCGTTGCTGCAGCAGCCGCCTGCTACAACATCCGCATCCTTGAGAAGCACGGCCGCGAGTCAGGCGAGCAGTTCGCCAGTCCGCTGATGAACCACCCCGTCGAGGGAGAGCTCATCGAGAGCCTCGTTCTCCGCGGCGACGACGTCTTCGAGCACCTCGAGCGAACCGCCGCATGAGAACACCCGCTTGAAAAAGCAGCAGGGCCCCCACCACGAGCGTGGTGGGGGCCCTACTGTTGCTAGAGGGGGCTGTGAGGGCCTCCCGAACCGTCTCCCATTTCGGGAAACTGTTCGGGTCCATTTCGGGGAAGCCCTCGTGGTGGAGCTGGCGGGAATCGAACCCGCGTCCTCGAGCGTCGAACCAGGTCTTCTCCGGGTGCAGTCCGTGATGTCGTCTTCTCAGTCCCGGCGCTCGCACGAACACGTCGCCGACAGACTCAGTCGGGTTTGAGTCCCGATCAACCACCCCGACGGCAGTCGATCAGCAAGTCTCCTAGATGACGCCAGGGTCCGGGACGGAGACGGATGCCCGGTCTGACGCTTCGATCACCGCTCAGGCGGCGAGAGCGAAGGAACTGCGCTTAGCGTTGGCAGTTATTGGTTTCCAGCGATCGTTAACGAGATGACGCTGGCTTCTCGACCCGCTTCCCCTGGAACTAACGTCCCAAGTCGAAACCGATCAGCCCCTCTTGAGTTGTGTCCTGCGCGGCGCGAGCCGCATCTGCAGTCTACGGGGTCCAACCACCCCTGCGCACCGGCTATTCCGGCCCCGGTCCTCACGCCGCCACGCGCGCGCCGTGGGCCTGCACGGCGGCGACGAACTGCCCGGCGTACCCGGCCTGACGGAAGTCCTTGAGCGTGTTCGTCGCGAACCGGTTGATGTGCTCGCGGCTCACGTTGCACGACACCTCACCCATCGGGCCGTGCAGCTGCACCGCCGCGAACGTGAACGGCCCCACCCCCTGCCGGCGCACCCACAGCTGCGAGCACGGCACATCCCAGGCGGGCGCGGAGTCGCCGTCCGGGGTGAAGGCGAGACGCCCCTCCCGCAGACTGAAGGTGCCGTACGTCGAGCCGAGCGCGCCGCCGATGGGTCCGAGCCCGCTCGGGCCCAGCACCTGCGCGCTCCAGCTGCTCGGGGCCGCCGCGAGCCCGTGCGGGCCGGGCGCCACGAGCGGCTGCGGTGCCGCCGCACGCGAGCGGGTCAGCACGAGCACGAGCAGACCGACGAAGAGCACTCCGACGATGAGCGGCAGCACCAGGGCCAAGGCGACGACCTCCACGACCCGAGACTGCCCACCTGACGCAGGCACAAACGAGGGACGGATCGGCCGGCTCCGCCGCCCCCGGTGGTGAGCCGCCCGGTGGTCGAGCCGGCCGAGACCCCCGCATCGTGCCCCGTTGTCCACAACCGACAGCCACACGACCTCATCCACAGATCGAACACCTGCACGAACACGACTGTCGGCGGTCGCCTCTAACGTAGTGCCATGACGACGACCAACACCCGGGAGCATCCGCTCCAGGCATGCGCCACCGCGATCACCGCGGCGCTCGCCGACGTCGTCGACCTCGACCCCACCTGGCTGCCCATCGACACCAAAGCCGACGTGTTGATCGAGCTGGCCCAGGCTCATGAACGGCTCGGCGCGCTCAAGGCCAGGGTGATCGCTGCCTCCGGCGACCTCGCCGACGACCGCGGCGCCCGCTCGGTGGCCTCCTGGCTCGCGGTCGAGACCCGCGACGAACCCGCCTGCTGCGCCGCCGAAGAGAAGCTCGCCAAGACCCTCGACCGCAAATACGCCGTCCTTGCGTCCGCGTGGGCCACCGGCGCGGTGAACCGCAACCAGGTCACCGTCATCGCCCGATCGCTCGACGACCTCCCTCGCCGCGTCGGCGCCGAGGTCATCGCCGCCGCCGAGACTGAGCTCGTCCGCCTCGCGGGCATCCACAACCCCCGCGACCTCCGGGTGCTGGGCCGCCGGATCCTCGAGGTCGTCGCCCCCGACATCGCCGAAGAAGAAGAACGCAAGCGGCTCGAAGACGAAGAACGCGCAGCCCGCGCCAGAACGCGCTTGGTGTTCAAGCCGTTGGGTGATGGCCGCACCCGGATCGTCGCCGACATCCCCGACGCCGTCGCCGCGATCTTCAAGACCGCCCTCCACGCCTACACCAGCCCCAGACTCGACCACCACCAGGAAGTTGCCGATGGGCTACCAAGGACCGACCCCGACACCGGCGAACGCATCCCCCACGACCAGCTCCTCGGCCTCGCGTTCTGCGCCCTCGTCGAGCACATCCCGGTCGATCGGCTCCCCACCCAGGGCAGGACCCCGGTCAAGGTCGTCGCCCAGATCGACCAGCAACAGCTCCGCGACGACCTCGGCGCCGCGGGCCTCTCCACCGGCGACCAGATCTCCATCAGCGAGGTCCGCCGCCTGGCCTGTGAGCACTCGATCCTCCCCGCTGTCCTCGACGGCGAGAGCGAGGTGCTCAACCTGGGCCGCGGCAAACGGTTCTTCGACGGGGCACAACGCATCGCGATGGGCCTGGTCCACCACGAATGCCAAGCACGCGGCTGCACCGTGCCCGCCGAATGGTGCGAAGCCCACCACAAGAAGCCCTGGGTCAAAGGCGGCACCACCGACCTCGCCGACGGCGCACTCCTCTGCCCCTGGCACCACCACCGCGCCCACGATGATCGCTACCAACAGAGCTGGGCACCCGACGGCACCGTCACCTTCACCCGACTCCGCCAATAGGCCTCGCCGGCACGACCGGACCCGCGAGCGGAGACCGTCACGGCATGGCGACTCGCCCCTGCCGGCTACTGGCGCGCCATCTCGCGGCCACCAGCCGGCTGTGGCCTTCGACAGCCCCCGACCAGCGTGTTTGCATGTCCCATGGCAAAGACCCGCATCTGGCTCGCGCTCGGGCTCCTGCTGATGCTGCTCGGCGTCGTCGTGTTCCTGCTCCAGCCAGGACCTCCGGACGGCGAGTGCGTCCCCGAAGGAGCCCCCTCTTCCGGCTGGGTGATCAGCGACTGCCCGATGTCCGAGGAGAGCTACGCGGAGATCCGTGACTACGAGACCTCGCCCAAGCCGTTTCGGATCGCCGGCCTCATCCTGGTCGTCACCGGCCTCGCCGCCCTCGTCGTCGGGTTCGTGACCGGGCGCCGCAGCAGCCCCGACGCTCCCCCCACCCCGCCGGGCACGGCCTGACCGTCACCGCGGGTCGCCGAAGAGCCGCATCCCGTTGTGCCAGCAGACCGCCCGCAGCCAGTCGTCGCCCAGATCCAGGCGGGCCAGGCCCTCCAGCTGGTGGGCGTAGGGGTACGGGATCGTCGGGAAGTCGCTGCCGAGCAGCACCTTCTCCCCCAAGTCGGCCAGCCGCGGCAACAGCTCCGCCGGATAGGGCGCGTCGGTGTCGAAGAAGTCCGTGAAGACCATCGTGGTGTCCAGGTGCACCCGCTCGTGCGCCTCGGCCAGTTCCAGGAACGGCTCGAACTCCGGGGCGCCCATGTGCGCGATCAGCAGCGTGAGCCGCGGGAAGCGCGCGAGCAGCCGGCGTACCGACTCCGGTCCGGTGTGCGTGCCCGGCACCGGCCCCGAGCCGGCGTGCAGCACCACCGGCGTGCCGGCGTCCTCGAGCACGCCCCAGACCGGGTCGAGCAACGGGTCGTCGGCCGCGAACTCCCCCACCTGCAGGTGCACCTTGAACACCTCCACGCCCCCGCCGACCAGGTCCGCGACATAGCCGCCGGCCCCCGGCTCGGGGAAGAACGTGCCCGACCACAACACCTCCGGCACTCCGGCGGCGAAGTCACGAGACCAGTCGTTGAGGTACGCAGCGACCCCCGGCTTGTGTGCATACGGCAACGTCGGGAAGCGGCGCACCCCCATGTCTCGCAGCAGCGACACTCGCTCCTCGTGCGCCTGCCGGTAGCGGATCGGCCACTCACGGCCGATCTTCGGCCCGGCAGAGTCGAAGACCGCCCACACCGCGCGCTGGATGTTCGGCGGCAGGAAGTGCACGTGCACGTCGAACAGGCCCGGGAGCCCGAGACCCTCCCAGAAGGCCCGGACCGGGGCGACGTCGGTCTCGGCGAGCTCGACCGCCGACGGCCCCTCAACCACCGACTGCGGCTCGACCACCGGGCGGCCCGGCTCAGTCACTCATGCCCTTGAGCCGGCGACCCAGGGCCTGCTCCTTCTCACGGTCCGCCTGCCGGGCGGCCAGCGTCTGCCGCTTGTCCCAGGTCTTCTTGCCCTTGGCCAACCCGATCTCGATCTTCGCCCGGCCGTCCTTGAAGTAGAGCGCCAGCGGGATCACCGTCAGCCCCTTCTCGGACACCCGGCGCTCGATCTTGTCGATCTCCTGACGGTTCAGCAGCAGCTTGCGCTTGCGGCGGGCGGCGTGGTTGGTCCAGGTGCCCTGGGAGTACTCCGGGATGTGCACGCCGTGCAGCCACGCCTCGTGGTTGTCGATGTCGACGAATCCGTCGACCAGCGAGGCCCGGCCCATCCGCAGCGACTTCACCTCGGTGCCTTGGAGCACGAGACCCGCCTCGTAGGTGTCCTCGATGGCGTAGTCGTGACGCGCCTTCTTGTTCTGCGCGATCATCTTCTGCCCCTGCTCCCTGGCCATGGGCCCATCCTCTCAACCGGTGGCAACCGGGTTGTGCGGGGAGGGCGGCCTCAGAAGAACGGCAGCGGGTTGACCGGGTTTCCGTCCTGCAGGGCGCTGAAGTGCAGGTGGCAGCCGGTCGACCAGCCCGTGTCGCCCATGTAGCCGATCAACTGGCCACGCCGCACCCGCTGGCCCACGCCCACCTGGTAGCCGGAGGCGTGGTTGTAGACGACGGTGAGGTTCTTGCCGTTGACCTGGCCCACGTTGAGGTAGAGCCGGTTGCCGTAGACGCTCGAGTAGTAGCGCGACATCACGGTGCCGTCCGCGACGGCGTACATCGGGGCACCGCAGCCGGCGCCGAAGTCGGTGCCGTCGTGCAGGCCGTAGTAGCCGTAGATCGGGTGGGTGCGGTAGCCGAACGGCGAGGTGACGTAGCCGTCCACCGGACGCATCAGCAGACCGTTGGTGGCGCCCCGGTAGCCGCCCGCCGCGTTGCGGGACTGGCGCAGGATGCGCTCCTTGATCCGCTGCTCGCGCTCCTTGAGCCGGGCCAGCACCGCCTGGTCGCGCTGGCGCGCCTTCGCCGCCGCGGCGCGGGCGTCGCGACGGTCGACCACCATCTCGCGCACCCGCTGCTTCGCGGAGCGGGCCTCGATGGTGAGCGCCCGCATCGTCTCCAGGTGCTCGGCGGCCTCCCGGCGCTGCACCGCGACCTCGTCGCGGGCGTCCTCCACCTCGTCCTCGTTGACCTGGAGCAGCACCTCGGCGGCGTGCAGGTCGTCGTAGGCGCGGGTCTCGCGGCCCACGATGACGTCCTGGGCCTGCATCCGGTGGGTCAGGTCGGCGGGCGTCTCCGCGTTGAGCAGCGACGCGAACGCCAGCAGCTCGGGGTCGCCCTGCTGATAGATGTCGGTGACGGTGTCGGCCACGACCTCGCGCTGGTCGGCCAGCGCCGCCTGCCCGCTCGCCAGCTCCTCCCGGGCCTCCGCGAGACGCTGCACCGCCTCCTCGAGCTTGACCTGCATCTGCTCGTCGCGGGCGCGGGCCTCGTCGAGCCGGGCGCGGACGGCGTCCAGCTCGCCCTGCGCCTCGGCGAGGCTGGCGCGCGCCGCCTCGAACCGGGCGGTGGCGCGGCGGAACCGGTCGCTGGAGTGCTCCAGCTCCTCCGCCGCCTCGTGCAGGTCGCGTTCGACCTGCTTCTGCTCCTGCTTGAGGTCGTCCTGGGCGTTCGCCTGTGGCGAGGCGAGCGCGCCCAGCAGCACCGCGCCGGTCGCGAACGACGCGACGGCACGCTGGCGGGCGGTACGGGGGAAGAGACGCACCGGGTCAGCCTTCGATGTTCGGGGAAGAGAACGCCTCGACGGTAGACGCCAGCGGTCAGACTTTGAGGTATTTGCGGGTCAGTAGGAGTGTCGGGAGCAGGGTCAGCACCGGGCCGACGATCGCGACCAGGCCCAGCGCGTTGAGGTACTCCGGCCAGCCGACCCAGGGGATGAAGCCCAGGTTGTCGGCCAGCCGCTCCTCGACACCGAAGTAGACGAAGGCCGCCAGCGCTCCCCCGGCCAGCGCCACGGAGACCAAGGCGGTGACCACCGCCTCGAGCAGGAACGGCATCGTGATGTAGATCGTCGAGGCGCCGACGAGGCGCATGATCCCGATCTCGCGACGCCGCGCGAAGGCGGCCAGCCGGATCGTGTTTCCGACCAGCAGCAGTGCGGCCAGCACCAGGAACACCGCCGTGCCGAGCGCGCCCAGCTGCAGCGCCGAGATCGAGTCGTAGATCGGTTCCAGCGTCTCTCGGGCGTCGCGGATGTCGCTGACGCCGGCCAGCCCGATCACCGCGCTCGTGATGCCTTCGTACTCGTCGGGATCCTCCAGCGTGATCCACAACGACTCGGGCATGTCGTCGGCGGTCGCGGCGGGGTTCGGCCCGTCGAACTTCTCCGGTCCGAGGAGCTCCTTGATCTTCTCGAATGCCTCCTCCTTGGACTCGAAGTGGTGGTCGGCGACCTCGGGGTTCTCCTCGACCACTTCGGCGATGGCGTCCTTCTGGGCGTCGGTGACCTCGCCGGTGCAGGTCGGGTTGTCGTCGTCGGCCTTGCACAGCCAAACGGTGATCTGCAGTTGCGAGCCCCACTGCTGGGCGGCCTTGTCGGCCTGCTGGTTGAGGAGCAGCCCGAGGCCGACCAGGGTCAGCGAGACGAACAGGGTGAGCACCACCGCGATGTGCATCGACAGGTTGCGGCGCAGGCCCTGGCCCAGGTTGGAGAAGACATAGCGCATGACGGGTGGGAGACCTCTTTGCTATGGGTGCGGTGCGGGGAGTGGGAAGGTCGGGTGGGGACGGGTCCCGGTGGCGGTCGTCAGTGCTGGAAGCCGTAGACGCCCTGTGCCTGGTCGCGCACCACGTGGCCGTCCTCGAGCTCGACGACGCGCTTGCGCATCTGGTCGACGATGCCGTGGTCGTGGGTGGCCATCACGACCGTGGTGCCGGTGCGGTTGATCCGGTCGAGCAGCTTCATGATGCCGACCGAGGTGGACGGGTCGAGGTTGCCGGTGGGCTCGTCGGCGATCAGGATCATCGGCCGGTTCACGAACGCGCGGGCCACCGCCACCCGCTGCTGCTCACCGCCCGAGAGCTCGTCGGGCATCCGGTCGCCCTTGCCCTCGAGGCCGACCAGCTCGAGCGTCTCCGGCACGGTGGTGCGGATCTCGGAGCGGGACTTGCCGATCACCTCGAGCGCGAACGCGACGTTCTCGGAGACCGTCTTGTTCGGCAGCAGCCGGAAGTCCTGGAAGACCGTGCCGATCTGGCGCCGCAGCCGCGGCACCTTCCAGGCCGCGAGCCGGTTGATCTCCTTGCCGGCCACGTAGACCCGCCCGGAGGTGGGCCGGATCTCGCGCAGCACCAGCCGCAGGGCCGTCGACTTGCCCGAGCCGGAGGTGCCGACGAGGAAGACGAACTCGCCCTTCTCGATGTCGACCGTCACCTGGTCCAGGGCGGGCCGGCCCGTGCCGGGGTAGGCCATCGTGGCCTTCTCGAAGCGGATCACGCAGCGAGGGTAGTCGAGCCGCCCAGTGCCGCCGAGCCCCCTCGCGGGCGGCGTGGTGCCGCTCACCCCGCGCCCGCGCCCGTCGGCCAGTTCCGTAGGTTGGTCGGGTGCGCCGCCCCCTGATCCTGCTCACGGTCGCCCTCACGGTCACCGCCGGCCTGGTGGTGTGTGGGCTGCTGCTGCCCGGTGAGGAGGCCGGCCGGCAGCAGCCGCCGGCAGCGGCCACCCCGCTCAGCGGGCTCGACACCGACGCCCTGGTCGCCGCCCGCGCCGCGTTCTGCGACGCCGTTCCGGCCGCCTGGGTCGAGGACGTCCTGGGCAGCGAGCCGTCGCAGGCCCAGGCCTGGGGCAACGGCGACACGCTGCCCGCAGCCGCCGGCGTCCGCGACGTCGCCCACGAGTTCGGCTGCCGGTGGGCCGCCGGCGATCTCGCCGTCGAGGGCTGGGTCTTCGCTCCCCCGGTCACCGCCGCCCGCGCCCGCGAGCTGGTCGGCGCCGCGCGCGAGACCACCGGCTGCACGCCGCTCCCCGCAGCGGCCGCCCTCGGGTCCCCGTCCGTGGCGCTCACCTGCGGGGCTCCGCACGGACAGTCGACCGCGACGTACGCCGGACTGCTGGGCGACGCCTGGCTCACCTGCCGGGTCACCGGGCCCGCTGCCCGGGCGGAGCTCGCCGAGACCGCGGACCGTTGGTGCGGGATGGTGCTCGCCGCGGCCGGCGCCGGCTAGTTGGCGTCGGCCTTCTCGGCGCCCCGCCGCCAGCGGATGCCGGCCTCGAGGAACCCGTCGAGCTCGCCGTCGAACACCGAGGAGGGGTTGCCGACCTCGTAGCCGGTGCGCAGGTCCTTCACGATCTGGTAGGGGTTCAGCACGTAGTTGCGCATCTGGTCGCCCCAGCTGGCCTGCACGTCGCCCTTCAGGTCGTCGAGGTGGGCCTTCTCCTCGGCCTTCTTCAGCGCCAGCAGCTTGGCCTTCAGCACCACCATCGCGCTGGCCTTGTTCTGCAGCTGGCTCTTCTCGTTCTGGCAGCTGACCACGGTGCCGGTCGGGATGTGGGTGAGCCGCACCGCCGAGTCGGTGGTGTTGACCGACTGGCCGCCCGGACCGCCGGAGCGGTAGACGTCGACCCGGATGTCCTCGTCGGGCACGTCGATCTCGTCGGTCTGCTCGAGCACCGGCACCACCTCGACGGCGGCGAAGCTGGTCTGCCGGCGGCCCTGGTTGTCGAACGGGCTGATCCGCACCAGGCGGTGGGTGCCGGCCTCGACCGAGAGCGTGCCGTAGGCGTAGGGGGCGTGCACGGCGAAGGTGGCCGACTTCAGGCCGGCCTCCTCGGCATAGGAGGTGTCGAAGACCTCGACGGGGTACTTGTGCTGCTCGGCCCAGCGGACGTACATGCGCATCAGCATCTCGGCGAAGTCGGCGGCGTCGACGCCACCGGCGCCCGCGCGGATCGTCACCAGCGCCTCGCGGGCGTCGTACTCGCCGGAGAGCAGGGTGCGCACCTCGAGCGCCTCGACCGCCTTCTGCAGCCTGCCGAGCTCGACCTCGGCCTCGGCGATCGAGTCGGCGTCACCCTCCTCCTGGCCGAGCTCGACCATGACCTCGAGGTCCTCGATCCGGGAGTGCAGGGCGGCGAAGCGGTCCACCTCACCCTGGAGCGCCGAGAGCCGCCCGGTGATCCGGGTCGCGTTCGCCTGGTCGTCCCACAGGTCGGGTGCGGCCACCTGCTCGCCGAGCTCGGCGATCTCACTGCGCATCGCGTCGATGTCGAGGACCTGCTCGATGGTGCGCATGGTCGCCAGGAGCTGCTTGATCGCTACGTCGAAGTCGGGGCCCGCCACAAGGGTCAACAGTACGGCCCCACAGGAGCACGGCCCAACCCCGAGGTCCGGGTGAGCACGCGGACCGCGGTGCGCACCGTGCGGCCACGCTTCGGCCGACACCCACCTCGCCGTCACCGGGGGTTCACCGCCCGCCGCCACGGTGGAGCCATGCGCGTCGCGATCGTGACCGAGTCCTTCCTCCCCCAGGTCAACGGTGTCGCCAACACCGTGCGCCACGTGGCCGACCGGCTGCAGGCCGCCGGGCACGAACCCCTGGTGATCGCCCCTGGCCCCGGCCCCGACCGGCACCGCGGCGTCCCCGTGGTGCGGGTGCGCTCGGTCGGCCTGCCCGGCTACCGCTCCTTCCCCGTCGGCCTGCCCGACGCCGCAGTGCACCGCTCGCTGGAGCGGTTCGCCCCCGACGTGGTGCACCTGGCCTCGCCGATCTGCCTGGGCGCGGTCGGTCTGCGGGCCGCGCGCCGGCTCGGCGTGCCGACGGTGGCGGTCTACCAGACCGACATCGGCGGCTTCGCCCGCCAGTACGGCCTGCGCGCGGAGAGCACCGTGGCCCGCTGGGTCGGCCACCTGCACCGCCGCGCCACCCGCACCCTGGTGCCCTCCACCACCTCCTACGCCCAGCTCGCCGCGCTCGGCGTCACCGACCTGCACGTGTGGCGCCGCGGGGTCTCCCACGACCTGTTCGGGCCGCAGCGGCGCGACCCCGACCTGCGCCGGGCCTGGGGCGTCGGTGACGGTACCGGAGAGCGTCTGGCGGTCGGGTACGTCGGCCGGCTGGCCCCCGAGAAGCAGGTACGCCGCCTGGCCGAGCTGGCGGACCTGCCCGGGGTCCGGCTGGTCGTGGTCGGCGACGGCCCCGAGCGCCCGTGGCTCGAGCGGCGGCTCCCCGGCGCCGAGTTCACCGGCATGCTCGGCGGCGCCGAGCTGGGCCGCGCGTTCGCCTCCCTCGACGTGTTCGTCCACCTCGGCGAGGCCGAGACGTTCTGCCAGACCGTGCAGGAGGCGCAGGCCAGCGGGGTTCCCGTGGTCGCCCCGGCGGCCGGCGGCCCGCTCGACCTCGTCGAGCCGGGTGTCACCGGCCTGCTGCACGACCCGGCGGACCGGGCCGACCTGCGCCGCCAGGTCGAGCGGCTGGTCGCCTCCCGGGGGCTGCGCGGCCACCTGGCCATCGGTGGCCTGCAGGCGGTCGCCGAGCGTGGCTGGGGCCGCACCGTCGACGAGCTGGTGCGCCACCACTACGCGGCCGTGGTCGAGCGTCCCGCCGACCGGCTCGCCGCCTGAGTGCGGCCCTGGGCACGGGCGGACGCGCAGGTGCGGATCGCCCAGCTGGCGAACTTCGTCGGCCCCACCTCCGGCGGCATGCGCACCGCGCTGGCCGCGCTGGGCCGGGGCTACGCCGCCGCCGGCGTGGACCGGCTGCTCGTCGTGCCCGGGCCCCGCGACCGGGTCACCGAGACCGCCGCGGGCCGGGTGGTGGAGCTGCGGGCGCCCCGCGTGGGCGGCGGCTACCGGCTGATCGTCGAGCCGTGGCGGGTGGTGGAGGTGCTGGAGCGCTTCGCACCCACCTCGCTGGAGGTCTCCGACAAGTCCACGATGCTCCCGGTCTCGGCGTGGGCGCGACGCTCGGGCGTGCCCACGCTGTTGCTCTCCCACGAGCGGCTCGACGCGATGCTCTCCCTGCGCACCGGCCTGGGCGCCGGGTTCGGCGCCCCGGTGGCCGCGCTCAACAGGGTGCTGGCCCAGCGCTACGACCGGGTGGTGGTCACCTCGGCCTTCGCGGCCGCCGAGTTCGCCGCCGCGGTCGCCGAGGCCGGCATCCCGTTGCACCGCGTGCCGTTGGGGGTCGACCTGGCCACGTTCCGGCCGCCCGCGGGGTCACCGGCCCGCTCCCCCGGCCCGCTCCGGCTCGTGCACGCGGGCCGGCTCTCCCGCGAGAAGAGCCCCGCCCTGGCCGTCGCCACCGCGGTGGCGCTGCACCGGCGCGGCGTACCGATGCAGTTGGACGTGTACGGCGACGGTCCGCAGCGGGCGCGCCTGGAACGACTGGCCGCCGGGTCACCGGTGCGGTTCCACGGCTACGTCGCCGGCCGCCGCACCCTGGCCCGGCGCTTGGCCGGCGCGGACGTCGCGCTGTCGGTCTGCCCCGGCGAGACGTTCGGGCTGGCGGTGCTCGAGGCGCTGGCGTGCGGGCTGCCGGTGGTGACCGCGGACGTCGGCGGCGCCCGCGAGCTCGTCGACACCGCGTCGGGAGCGTGGGCGCTCGCCGAGCCGGAGGCGTTGGCCGACGCCGTGCTGGAGGTGGCCGCCCGGCCGGTGGCGGAGCGGCGTTCGGCGGCCCGCCGCCGGGCCGAGCGCTACCCGTGGTCGGCGACGGTCGAAGCGATGCTGCAGCTTCACGCCGCGTCGGCGAGGTCCTCGGTCGGTCGGCGCACCGCCTGAGCCGGGCCCTGCCGGTCCAGCGCCCGGCGATGGGCGGTCGACTGGGCGATCGCCACCCCCGCGACCAACGCGACGGTCAGCCCGATCTCGGCCATCGCGCCGTTCAGCGAGGAGTCGAGCGGCGCGACCAGCCCGGCGAGGCCGCAGAACGCGACCAGCGCCGCGGTCGCCCGGGGGCCGAGGTGGATCGCCGCGAGGAACGGCACCGTCCACAGCGCGTACCAGTGGTGCACCACCGACCCCAGCACCACCACGGCCAGCGAGGCGTGGGCGAGCGCTCGCACCGCCGCGCCCGGCACCCCGGTCGGGGCGCGGAGCCCCAGCCAGACGGCGACACCGAGGGCGCCGAGCGTGCCGCCGTCGCGCACCAGCGAGACCGGGTCGCCGATCGGGGCGATCCCGGTGAGGTCCTGCAGGCCGGCGAGCAGGCGACCGAGCTGGGTGGTCAGCGACAGCGGGGTGCGGACGACTCCGGGCACGTCGAGGGCGTGCACCCAGCCGACGCCCAGCCCGGAGAGCAGCCCGACACCGCCCAGCGTGCCGATCGAGGCGGCGGCGACCGCGAGCCCGCGGCGCAGCCGGTCGCCCACGGTGGCGGTCACCGGCAGCGAGAGCAGCACCACCGCCAGGCAGGCCAGCCCGCCCGGCAGCTTGACCGCCGCCGCGAGGCCGCCGGCCACCGCGCCGGCCAGCCAGTGGTGTTCGACGGCGACGACGACCGCCACCGCCATCACCCCCACCATCAGGACGTCGTTGTGCAGCCCCGCGACCCCGTGGGCCAGCAGGAACGGGCTGGCCAGCACCAGCGCCGACGCCCGGGCCGGGTCGTGCCCCGACCAGCGCGCCATCCGGGGGACGGCGTAGGCGAGCATCGCGAGGCCGGCCAGCGCCAGCAACCGGTGCGCCAGCACCAGCAACCAGGGGTCGCCGGTGACGCCGCCGGCCAGGGCGCCCCACAGCAGCGGGATCGGCCCGTACGGCGTCAGGGTCCACATCCACATCGGGTCGACCGCCTCGACGAGCTCCCCGCCCAGCCAGCCCGGCCCGTACTCGTAGGGCGAGATGCCGACCCGGACCATCTCGCCCTGCGCCGCATAGCTCCACCCGTCGCGACTGAACATCGCCGGGGCCACCAGCAGCGGCAGCGACCACGTCGCGGCCGCCCGCCGCACCATTGCCAGCCGTTCGTCGGCCGTCGTCGTGCCGTCGCCGCGGGTGAGACGGACCAGCTCCAGCCAGGCGGCCCCGGCCAGGCCCAGGCCGGCGACGACGACCGTGAGACCGACCATCCGCCCCGCGGTCGACCCGCGCAGGTCCGAGACCAGAGGGAGGCCCGCCACCGGGGTCGACTCGGGCAGCACGGAGACGATCAGCCCCCCGAGGAGCACGAGTAGGTAGCCGACCACGCCTCGCTTGATCACGAGGGCATGCTCGCCACCGCGATGACCGTGCCGGCGGCAGGCACGTGAACGGTCGGTCAACTCGCCCCGACCGGCCGGTGGGGAGGGCGGTGGCACGCAATCTCGTCGCCTTCCGATCCCGTGGCGGTCACCGGCACCTCGCCTCGTGGCCACCGCCGCGACACCGGGGTGCCGTGCGGTGGCCCCATGGCGATCCGATCCCCCGGGCGGCAACCGGTCGCCGGCCCCGTGCTCTGGTCGGGCGGGGTCGCGGTCACGGCGGCGGTGCTGGTCACTGGCGCCCGGCAGCTGCTGCGCCGGCAGGCCGCGACGGCACGGCGGGTGATCGGCAAGCCGCTGGGCGAGCAGACCCCCGACGCCGACCGCACCTGGAAGCGCTCCTACGGCGACCCGGTCGAGCTGCTGCTGCTGGGCGACTCGATCGCGGCGGGCCTGGGGGCCAGCCACCGCAAGCGCACCCTCGGTGGGCAGCTCGCCCGCCGGCTGGCGCGGCGTACCCGGCGGGCGGTGCGGCTGCGGACGGTCGCCCAGGTCGGAGCCGAGAGCTCGATGCTGCGCAGCCAGCTGGCCGAGCTGCCCGCGGGCTACCGCGCCGACGTGGCGGTGGTCGTGGTCGGCGGCAACGACGTCACCCACCGGGTCCGCCCGGCCAGCTCGGCGGCGCACCTGGCGGACGCCGTCCGGGCGCTGCGCGCCGACGGGGCCGAGGTCGTCGTCGGCACCTGCCCCGACCTGGGTGCCCTCACGGCGGTGCCGCAGCCGCTGCGGGCCCTCGGCGGGGTGGCCTCCCGGCAGCTGGCCGCCGCCCAGCGCGAGGCGGTGCTCGCCGAGGGGGCCTATGCGGTGTCGCTGGCCCACGTGGTGGGCCCGTTCTTCGTCGCCCAGCCGGACCGGATGTTCGCCGAGGACCGGTTCCACCCCTCCGACGACGGCTACCAGCGCACCGCCAAGGCGCTGCTGCCCAGTGTGCTCGCAGCGCTGGGTCACGAGCAGCGGCTGCCGTTCGGGCACCACCGGGCCGACGGCACCGCTGCGGCGCGCTAACCCAGGGAGTCGGCCGGTCGACCCGGCCCCCGGTCCGGGTCGATCCGGTCCATGACCGGGGTGGCCAGCACCCCGTGCAGCAGCACCGAGGCGATGACGGTGAAAGTGACCGTCGACCAGAGCCAGTCCTGGGCGAGCACCTCGTGCTCGCCGGCGGCGTAGGCGAGGTAGTAGAGAGACCCGATGCCGCGGACCCCGAAGAAGGCCGCCGCCCACATCTGCGGGCGGCTCAGGCCCCCGGTCTGGTGGGTGCGGCGGGCGAACGGAGCGAGCGCGACGATGCCGGCGAGCGGCCGGATCACCAGCAGCAGGGCCAGGCCGACGGCCACCCCACGCCAGTCGAGGGAGTCGAACAGGCCGCGGGTGACCGCGATGCCGAGCACCAGCAGCACGAACAGGGTGAGCAGCCGCTCCAGCCGCTCGGCCACCTCGTGCATCGCCGCGTGGTAGTCGTGCGAGCGCTCCGCGGAGCGGAACGTCATCGCGCAGACGAAAACCGCGAGGAAGCCGTAGCCCTGCAGCACCTCGGTGACGCCGTACGCCGTGACCAGAGCGGCCAGCGCCAGCAGCGACTCGCCGCGCTCGGCGACGCGCAGCGACGGGCTCTGGGAGCGGAAGGCCACGTAGGCCAGCAGCCGCCCGACAAGGATGCCGGCCACCACCCCGATCACCACCTTGCCGACCAGGTAGAAGCCCAGCCACTCCAGCCCCCAGCTGGTCACGGCGCCCTCGGTGGCGAGCAGGATCGCCGCGTAGACGAACGGGAACGCCAGCCCGTCGTTGAGCCCGGCCTCGGAGGTGAGGGTGAACCGGAGCTCGTCGGTCTCGTCGACCTCGTGGTCGCCGGTCTGGGGGCCGGCCACCTGCACGTCGGAGGCGAGCACCGGGTCGGTCGGGGCCAGGGCGGCACCGAGCAGGACGGCGGCGGCCGGGGCGAGCCCCGCCCACCAGCCGAGCAGCGCGACGCCGGCGATCGAGAGCGGCATCGCGATCAGCAGCAGCCGCCAGGTGGGCGCCCACGGTCGCCAGGTGCGCGGGTTGCGGATCTCCAGCGGCCGGTCGATGGCCAGCCCGACGCCCATCAACGCCACGATCACCGCGAGCTCGGTGACGTGCTCGATGGTGGGCTGGTTCTGCTGCGGGTCCAGCGGCAGGCCGTCGGGCAGCGGCGTGACGCCGATCAGCATGCCGACGGCGACGAGCACCATCGGCGCGGAGACCGCCCACCGGTCCAGCAGTGCGGGCAGCACGATCGCGAGCAGCAGGCTGCCGCCCGCCACCAGGTAGACCAGGTCGGCAGTCACTGCCGGCGGGTACCCGGCGAGGCCTCCGTCGAATCGCTCAGGCGGAGCCGTCGTCCTTGGTCACCCACGACGGCGGCGGCGGGGGCGGCGTGGTGGGTGCGGCCGGAGGCACGGGGGGTGGGGGCGCCTGGCCCGCATCCGGCGCGGCGACCGGGTCGGCCGCCTGCGCGGCGTACCCACCGGGTGGCGGGGGCGGGGCCGCGGTGCCGGCACCCGGCGGAGGCGGAACGGTGCCGGGGGCCGGGGCCGCCGTGTGCAGGGTGAAGTTGAGCTGGGCGCCGCCGGACTCGAGCCCACGAAGCGCGGTGAGCACCCGCTCGCGCTCCTCCGCGGAGGCGGGTCGGCCCGTCTCCTCGAGGTAGGCGAGCACACCGAGGTCGCGCAGCAGCTTCTCGGGGTTGGCGGCGGCGGGGCCGCTCAGACCCGAGTTCGACAGCGCGGTGTCGGCCTTGGCGGCGAGCTGGTCGGCCGCGGCCTTGGCCTTGTCGAGGAAGCCCATCGTGACTCTCCTGTCGGGAGTTGTTTCGGGTCCCGGCTCTTCGAGCCAAGACACTACGCGCGAGGCCCGGGTCGCCATAGTGTTTTCGGCGCAGACCCGCCATCGGGCCGCAACCACACGAACCCCACGAGGAGGACACCGATGGCCATCCACGGCTCGCTGTTCCAGGCGCACCAGGAGAACACCTCGCAGGACCCGTTCTCGCTGCAGAACAAGAAGATGCTGAAGATCCAGATGGGCTACGGCCCGGTCTGGGCGAAGACCGGCTCGATGGTCGCCTACCAAGGCGACATCCGCTTCGAGAACACCGGCTCGGGCGGGTTCGGCAAGATCGTCAAGAAGGCGATGACCGGTGAGGGCGTCGACATGATGCAGTGCACCGGCACCGGCGAGCTGTTCGTGGCCGACCGGGCCGGCGAGGTGCAGATCATCTATCTCGAGAACGACATGGTCTCGGTCAACGGCAACAACGTGCTCGCGTTCTCGTCCTCGATCGAGTGGGACATCCACCGGGTGCAGGCGCGCGGCGCGGCGATGACCGGCGGGCTCTACAACGTGTCGCTGCGCGGCACCGGCTATGTCGCGATCACCACCGAGGGCGAGCCCGTCGCGCTCGACGTCGCCTCGGCCCCCACCTTCGGCGACGCTCAGGCCGTGGTGCTGTGGACCGCCGGCGTGAGCATGGACGTCAAGGTCGACACCGGCGGCATCAAGTCGATGCTCCGCGGCGGCACCGGCGAGCTGCTGCAGATGTCGTTCGGCGGCCAGGGCTACGTGCTGGTCCAGCCCAGCGAGTCGGTGCTCCAGGGCGGCGCGCAGGCCGGCGGCACTCCCAGTGGTGGCGGCGGCGGGCTGGGCGGCCTGTTCGGCGGCTGAGGGAGGGCACCGGCCGGTCGCCGGCCGGTGCGGTCAGCCGGTCAGCGGCTTGGCCAGCACCAGCTCGCGACGTCCGTCGTCGTCGACCTCCACCTCGCCGGTCGGCTCGAACCCGTTCCGGCGGTAGAGCGCGGCGGCCGCGGCGTTCTGGTCCATCACAGTGAGCCGCAGCACGGCGGCGGAGGTGGAGCGCCCCCACCGCTCGACCTCGCCGATGAGCGCGTCCCCGACGCCGCGGCCGCGGGCGCCGGGGGCGACCCACATCGAGATCAGCTCGACCGTGCCGTCGTCCGCGGTCGGGACACCGGTGGTCATGCCGGCGTCGGTGCCGTCGAGAGACGCGATGACGTCGTGGGCGCCGTGGATGCTGAGCCGGTCGCGCCAGCGCTCCTCCCGGTCTCCCTCGCCCTGCCAGTCGGCGAGCCGGGAGCCGAAGGCGTCGGGTGCGTCGGCGAGGGCGGCGAGCCGCAGCTCGCGCCAGGCGCGCCAGTCGTCGGGGGTGAGCACGCGGAGGTCGATCACCCGAGGATCCTGGCGGGCCGCCCGGCCCCTCCGCCACTGGTTTCGCATCAGCCCGGGGCATCGTCGGGGGACACCACCGCCGCCCCGTCGGCACCGACCATGGCCGTGCCGGGCGACCCGGGCACGGTCAGCGGCAGGTCGAGCGGGGCCTCGAGGCTGACGGTCACGCTGCGCGCGGCCGCGTCGACGGCGACGTCGTAGCGCAGACCGGGGTACTTCGCGTAGGCACCGGCGTCCTGCAGGTAGCGCGCCACCGCGGCCCGCACCTGCGGCTCGGAGAGCCGCAGCCGCTCGGGTGGCAGCCCCTGGGTGTAGACCTCCTCACCGGTGGCGCCCAGGTCGGCGCCGTGCAGGGCCGCCCCGTCGGCGAGCGTGTCGAGGCCCTGGCGCTGCAGGTAGGCCGCGGTGGCGTCGACGACCACCGCGATCCCCACGGCCAGCACGAACGCGAAGCCGATGATCAGCAGCGTCACCTGGCCGCGCTCGTCGCGGCGGCGAGGCCGGGCGTCAGCGCGCGGCATCGGCGTCCCCGATCTCCTGGTACTGCCCGATCGGCACCGCGTGGGTGGCATCGAGGGCGAACGAGGGTGCGCCGCCGCCGAGGAAGTCGGGCAGCAGCGGCAGGTCGACCTGCGACTCGATGCGCACGGTGATCACCGAGGTGCCGGCGTGGCAGTCACCTGGGAAAGGGGAGCAGGAGACCTTCACCCGCAGCGGCGCGTCGTCGAGACCCTGGTCGGCCAGCGCCTGGCGGGCGACCTGCTCGGCGCGGCGCTGGCCCTCGGCGTCGTCGGGCGCCAGCGCGTAGGCACGACCGGCGGCGCGGGCCGCCGCGCTGACCCCGAACGCGCCGCGCTGCACCTCGAAGACCGACATCACGATCCAGACCATCGGGATCAGCAGCAGGATGCCGAGCCAGGTGAACTCCACCAGCGCGCTGCCCCGCTCGTCCGGTCGGCGGCGGCGCCGGCGACCCGGCCTCACGGCTCTTCCTCGATCGCCCGCCCGGACACCTCCAGCGCCACCGCGGGGCCGCCCAGCCCGAGCGCGGGCACCTCGGCCCGGACGGTCACCTCGACCGCAGGCGCCCCGTCGACGGTGATTACGTGGGCGGACACGTCGCGCGCGAACCTTCCCGTCAGGGCGCCACTGATCTGGCGGCGGGTCATCGCAGCGCCCTCGTCCGGTCCGCGGTCGGACGTGGCGGCGTACCGTGCGCCCTCCGACGCCGCAGCGGCGAGGGTGTTGCGCACCAGCAACACCAGGGAGAGCTGGAGGATCCCGAGCACCATCGGCACCAGGATGACCAGCACGAGCACGAAGTCGACGACCGCGGAGCCCTGCTCGCGGCCGCGAAGCATTAGCGCACCTGCCCCAGAGCGGCGCTCAGGATGCCTTGGAGCTCACCGCGAGCCACCGAGCCGATCGCACCCACCAAGCCGACGGACATCACGGTGATGAAGACCCACCCGGGCACGTCGCCGCGTTCGTCGCGCCGCTGCCGCAGCGGTCGGGCGAGGGTGTCGAGCATGACGTAGAGCCGCAGGAGTGCGGCATCGCGGTGTTCCATCGGTGTTCCCCCATCGGTCGGAGCGATTGAGTTGGTGCGGATCATGGGGTGGTCAGGCTGAGCCCGACCACTCCTGGCCAGAACGCGAAGAGCACGGTCACCGGGAGCACGAGGAACACCACCGGGACCATCATCAGGACCTCGCGACGCGCAGCAACCTCGATCAGCTCGCGACGCCCGGCCTCCCGGACGTCGGCGGCCTGCGCGTGGAGGACGTCGGCCAGGGGCGTGCCACGCTCCACGGCGACGGCGACCCCCTGGGCGAATCGAGAGACCAGCGGCAGTCCGCTGGTGGCGGCCAGCCGGTCGAAGGCGGCGCTGACCGGCTCGCCCGTGCGGACCGCCGCGAGCAGCCGCTCCAGGTCGCGAGACAGCTCGCCGCGGCTGCGTCGCACCACCCGGTCGAGTGCCACCACCGGGCTCTCCCCCGCGGCGACCGCCAGGGCCAGCAGCTCGGCGATGGTGGGGAACTCGGCGAGGATGCGCCGCTCGCGCGTCTTGACCTGGCCGGAGAGGCGCTGGTCGCGCGCGACGACGCCGCACGCGAAGGCGGACACGCACAGCATCGCGGAGGCGACCGCACTGCCGGGGTCGGCGAGGGCGCGGAGCACCCCGTAGGCCGCGGCGACCGCGAACGCGGTCAGCCCCCACAGCAGCTGCTCGACCCGGAAGTCGTGGACGGTGCGCTCCAAGCCGGCGCGCTCGAGGCGGCGGCGCACCGACTCGTGCCCGCCGAGGAGCCGTCCCATCATCTCGGCGGCACGCTGCACCGAGGGGCCGAAGACCGCCCGCACCGGGTTGCCGGAGGCCTGGGTCGCCGGGCGAGCACCGGGCGCGGACTGGAGCGCGGTGACGTCGCGCACGTAGGGCAGCACTCGAATGGAGAGTGGCGGCCTCCGGATGGCGGCGACCCGGGCCGCCGCCAGGATCAGGCCCGCGGCCGTCGCCAGACCGAGCAGCCCTCCCCACACGGCCGGGGTCATGACAGGATCCGGCGCTCGGTGGGCAGCCGACCGATGCGCATCATCAGCCGGTAGGCCAGCGCGCAGGCCCCGGCGCCGATGCCCAGCACCAGGACCCCACCGGGTGAGGCGTAGCGGTGCACGATCTCGGTCTGGAACGACATGAACAGCAGCACGATCCATGGGGCCGCGACGGCGAGGCGGGCTCCGTTGATCGTCCACGCCTGGCGGGCCTCGAGCTCGGAACGGGTGTGCGCCTCGTCGCGCAGATAGCCCGAGAGGTTGCGCAGCAGCCGGCCGAGGTCGCCGCCGCCCACCTCGCGGGCCACCCGGAGGCCCTCCACGACCCGGTCGCCGACGGGGTCGGCGAGCCGCGCCTTGAGCCGGTCGAGGCAGTCGCCGAACCGTCCGGTGAGCTGATAGTCGAGGGCGAACTGCGCGAAGGCGTCGCGCAGGGCCAGGGGTCCGCGGACCCCGAGCGCGGAGAGCGCGTCGGGCAGCGACATCCCGGCCCGCACCGCGGACGCCAGATGGTCGACGGCCTCGGGCCAGACCTCGGCGAACTCGCGTTGCCGACGTCGCGCCCGGCCCGCGACCACGAGCACCGGCGCGTAGCCGGCCATGGCCGCGAACGCCACCGCGATCGGCACGGTGCCCGAGACGGCCTGCATCACCAGGCCCGCCCCGGCCGCACAGCCCAGGCACAGCGCCAGCAGGGACCGGGCGGAGACGTTCGACATGCCGGCCCGGGCCAGCAGGACCGTGAGCCGGCCGTCGGTGCGCCGCTCGCGCTGGACGTCGCGGGGCAGGAAGAACGCCGACCAGATCAGCAGCAGACCGAGGCCCGTGGTGAGCCCGAGGAGCGCTCCCATCAGCGGGCCTCCGCGAGGATCCGGTGCACGTCGACGCCGACCCGTTCGTAGAGCTCCGGACGGGGTGGCATGCCGGTGCTGCGGCGCAGCTCGCCGCCGCGCCGTTCGAAGATGGGCTCCGCCTCGATGATGTCCTGCTCGACCCTCCCGGGCACGCCCACCACCTCGTTGACGCGGCGTACGCCGTGGTGGTCGATGCCGAGGTGCACCACCAGGTCGACCGAGGAGGCGACCGTGGGGACCACGAACCTGGCCGAGATGTTCTCTCCGGCCAGCAGCGGGAGCGTGCACATCTTCACCAGCGCCTCGCGGGCGCTGTTGGCGTGGATCGTGCACATGCCCGGCAACCCGGCGTTGAGCGCCAGCAGCAGGTCGAGGCACTCCTCGGCACGCACCTCGCCGACGATGATCCGGCTCGGCCGCATGCGGAGGGTCTCGCGGACCAGGTCGCGCAGCCGGATCTCACCGGTGCCCTCGAGCCCGGACTGCCGGGTCTGCAACGGCACCCAGTCGGGGTGGGGGAAGCGAAGCTCGAAGACCTCCTCGGCCGACACCACCCGGTCGCCACCGGGGATGGCGGCGGCGAGGCAGTTGAGCATCGTGGTCTTGCCGGCCTGGGTGCCGCCGGCCACGAGCACGTTGAGACCGGCCCGCACCGAGGCGTCGAGGAAGAGCGCGGCGGCCGGAGACAGCGAGCCGAGGTCGACCAGGTCGCGCAGCCGCGTGGCGCGCAGCACGAACTTGCGGATGTTGATCGCGGGGAACCCCCGACTGATGCCCTCCAGCACCACGTGCAGCCGGTGCCCCTCGGGCAGCATCGCGTCGACGAACGGCTGCGAGATGTCGAGCCGACGACCGCTGGACTTCAGCATCCGCTCGACCAGCTCACGCACCTGCTCGACGGTGAGCACCAGGTTGGTCAGCTCGTGCCGACCATGCCGGGCGATGAAGACCCGGTCGGGCGCGTTGATCCAGATCTCCTCGACCGCCGGATCATCGAGGAACGGCTGCAGGGGCCCGAACCCCGACACCCGGGCCACCAGCTCGGCCACCACCGGGGCCACGTCGGGCACCGGCTCGACCGCCCCGGTCAGGCTGCGCTCGTCGTGGGCCCGCACCACCTGCTCGGCCAGGCGGCGTACGACGTGCGCGTCGCGCTGCGGGTCGATGCCCTCACGGCGCACCAGGTCGCGCAGCTGCGTGTCGAGGCGTTCGACGACCTGGTCGCGCCCGACCACGCGGTCGACCTGCCGCCGCGGTGCAGGCGGCGGCATCGCAGGCGGCGGCACCGGTGGTGTCGCAGGTGAGGTCAAGGTCATGCGCGGTCCCCGGTTCCCGAGTCAGGTGACGATGCAGCAGAAGGTAGGCCAGAGAATCCGGGTCGCGCTAGAGGAGATCCCGGCCTTGTGGAGAACAGGGATCACACCAGCCGCGCCGGCCCCAGGAGTCGCCCCGCGCCTCGGCCGTGCTCGCTTGCCCGGGCGCGACCTCGGCTCAGCCCACCGACGACGCGGACCCGTCGGCGTCCTCGGCCCGCGCCGGCATGCCGGCGTCGACCAGCTCCACCAGGTCCGCGATCGAGTCGACCACCCGAGTGGGCCGGTAGGGGAAGGTCGGCACCTGGTCGGCGCTCGTCGAGCCGGTGGTCACCAGCACCGTCCGCAGTCCGGCCTCGAGGCCGCTGATGATGTCGGTGTCCATCCGGTCACCGACCATCACGGTCGTCTCCGAGTGCGCCTCGAGGCGGTTGAGCGCGCTGCGCATCATCAACGGGTTCGGCTTGCCGATGAAGTACGGCGTGCGCCCCGTGGCGGTGCTGATCAGCGCTGCCACCGAGCCCGTGGCGGGCAGCTTGCCGGCCTGGCTAGGCCCGCTCGGGTCGGGGTTGGTGGCGATGAACCGGGCCCCGTCGTCGATCAACCGGATCGCCCGGGTGATCGCCTCGAACGAGTAGGTGCGGGTCTCCCCCAGCACCACGTAGTCGGGCTCGCGGTCGGTCATCACGTAGCCGATGTCGTGCAGTGCCGTGGTCAGCCCCGCCTCGCCCACGACGTACGCCGACCCGTTCGGCCGCTGCTCGGCCAGGAACTGGGCGGTGGCCAGGGCGGAGGTCCAGATGGCGTCCTCGGGCACGTCGATGCCGCTGCCCAGCAGCCGCGCTCGCAGGTCGCGCGGGGTGAAGATCGAGTTGTTGGTCAACACCAGGAACCGCAGGCCGCTGGCCTTGAGCTTCTCGATGAACTCCTGTGCTCCCGGGATCGGCACCTCCTCGTGCACGAGCACGCCGTCCATGTCGGTCAGCCAGGTCTCGACAGGGCGCTCCACCACACGGTCACTCATGCGTCCAGTCTGGCAGTGCGGCCGGGCAGCGTGGCGTGTCGCCGCGGCGCGGAGCGGCAGGGAGCGGCTCAGCGCCGCGCGATCCGCAGGTCTCGCCGGAGCGCGTCGACGAACACGTCGATGGCCCGCTCGTAGTCGGCCTGCGAACCCTCCTCGTCCCAGGAGCGGTCGAGGTCCCCGTCGCGGTAGCCGGTCCGGAGCAGGTAGAGCGTGCCGATGTAGGGGCCCTCCCGGAAGGCGACGACGTCCTCGCCCCCCTTCGCTCCGTAGACCACCCGGGCCGCCCAGTCGGCACTGGTGCGCAGGCGGGTGCTGTCCCGGTTCAGGTAGCCGCTGCGCAACCGCTCCTTCGCGGCCGCGACCGACGGCGGCATCTCCAGCGTCAGGTACATGTAGACCGACACGTCGAGGTTGTCGTCGAGGGTCCACCGGGAGCGGGAGCAGCCGGTCTCGGCGTACGCCTGCTCCTCGGTGGAGTCGAGCAGCTCCTCCTCGACCACGTCGACACCGAACGCCGGGACGGTGTGCCAGGCGGGCTGGTTGTCCGGCTCCCCGGCGATGCGCCGGAACGCCTCGCTGTCGAAGACGCTGCAGGCGTCGAGCACGGGCGTGCTGCCGTTGTGGTCCTCCTCGCCGAGGATCGTCGGCAGGTGACGCTGCGGCAGCCGCGGGTCGTCGACCCGCTCGAGGATGATCTCGAAGAGCCGGCGCATCGTGTCGAGCCGTTCGGCGATCACCTCGAGGTCGTCGGCGAGGTCGACCTTCGCCTTGCGGTCGGTGTCGAACATCAGCGTGTAGCGGATGGTGCCGCGCAGCAGCTCGATCGAGTAGGCGTCCGTGCCCACCGGCAGGAACACGCCGCGCTCGTCGGCTCGCTGCGCCTTGCCCGTGTAGTCGTTGCGCCACTTCTCCACCACGCGCGGGCCCGCGGCGAGCTCGGCGACGAACTCGATCAGCTCGGGCTGGCCGCTGGCGGCCGCCGCCTGCTCGAAGACCCGGAGCTTGCGCGGGGTGAGCTCGTCGCCCTCGGTGCGCGAGGCGTAGAACAGGTTGGCGTCCGCGGACCCGTGCTGCTCCATGTAGAGGGCGAACGGGTCCATCGTGCAGGCGGTGTACTGCCCGGTGTCCACCACACCCTGCACGGGCAGCGACCGCTCCATCATCAGCTCGTCCATCTCGGCGGTCTCGGGGAAGTCGTGGACGGCGGTCAGGTCGTCTCGCGTCAACAGCTGACAGGGGCTGACGTAGGGGCGCTTGCCCACCCGGATCCTCTCCCGCACCGGCAGCCAGTCGCGGAACCGGCGCGGCTCCTCGGTGGGCTCGGCGGTGGGTTCCTCGGTGGGGTCGGCGCTGGGGTCGGCCGTGGCGGTGGCCGTGGTCTGCACGCCGGCCGGGCCGGACGCGGTGGACGCGCCGCCGTCGTCGCGCAGCACCCAGTACGCCGTGCCGCCGCCGGCGAGCGAGAGGACCAGGGCCACCGCGAGCAGCACCCAGGGCCAGCGGCGTCGCCCGCCCGGTCCGGCCCCACCCGAGTGCCCGGGCCCAGGTGGGGCGCCGGGGGGTGGGAAGCCCGGGGGTGGGAAGCCCGGCGGCGCGAACCCCGGGGGCGGTCCGGTGGGGGGCGGGCCCGAGGGTCCGTGCGGCGGGCGGTGAGGCGGCGGTGGCGGCGGCGGGAACGGTGCGGACACGACCGGCACCCTCCCCCGTCCGGCGCCCGATCACACCCGACCCGCGGCCGGGCGCTCGAGTTTGCACGAGGCTGCAACCCAGCGGGCACGCGTGGTGTTGCATGACCTGGTGCCGTCTCCTCCCAGGCCGTCCCGCCGCCTGCTCACCGTCCTGCTGGCGTTGGTCCTCACCCCGCCCGCCCTGCTGTCGTCGGCCGCGGCCACCGGAGGAGGGGACGCCGCCACGTCGGCGGGCCCCGCAGCGACCGCGCCGGTGATCCGGGTCAACCAGGTCGGCTACGCGACCGGCGAGCCGATCGTCGCGCAGGTCATGGCCAGCGCTCCGCTGGGAGACGCCCGCATCGAGGTGGTCGACGAGGCCGGCGACGTCGTCTCCACCGGTCCCTTGGGTCCCGACGTCGGGCCGTGGAGCCCGCGCTGGCCGCACGTGCACCGGGCCGAGGCCCCCTCCCTCGCCCCGGGGCACTACCGGCTCGTGCTCGCCGGTGAGGACGACGTGTCGTCCCCGGTCTTCGAGGTGGCGCCGGCCGGCGAGCTCTACCGGCCGCTGGCCGCCAACGGCGTCCGGTTCTTCCAGGCCCAGCGCGACGGGGCCGACGTGCTCCCCGAGGTGATGCGGCGCCGCCCCAGCCACCTCGCCGACCGGTCGGCACGGCTGCACGCACCGCCGCGCTACCGCGACGGCCGGCTCCTCGGCCGGCTCCGCCCCGCGGGCGGCCGCGTCGACGTCTCCGGCGGCTGGTTCGACGCCGGCGACTACCTCAAGTTCGTCGAGACCACCAGCTATGCCGCCGCGCTCCTGCTCGTCGCCGCCCGCGACGCCGCGCAGCCCGTCCCCGGCCTGCGCGAGGAGGCGGCGTACGGCGTCGACTGGCTGGAGCGCGCGTGGCTGGACCGCTCCCGCAGGCTCGTCTACCAGGTGGGGCTCGGCGACGGCCGTCCCGGCCTGCTCGGCGACCACGACGCGTGGCGGCTGCCGGAGACCGACGACCGACGGCAGGTCCGGCCCGGCGACCCGGACTACTACCTCGAGCACCGGCCCGCCTTCGTCACCGGAGGCCGTGACCAGCGGATCAGTCCCAACCTGGCCGGTCG
This sequence comes from Nocardioides ferulae, assembly GCF_003660455.1. GTDB lineage: Bacteria > Actinomycetota > Actinomycetes > Propionibacteriales > Nocardioidaceae > Nocardioides > Nocardioides ferulae. Next base: position 159,400 of record NZ_QZVR01000007.1, read on the forward strand.
CACCGCCGCGGTCTTCGCGCTGGCGGCCCAGCTCGCCGCCGACCGCGACCCGGCACGGGCGCGGGCCCTGCTGCGCCAGGCCCGCGTTGTCCTCTCCCGGGCGCGCACCCGAGACGTGGGCCGGCTGCTCACCACCTCGCCGCACTCCTACTACGAGGAGGACGAGTGGCGCGACGACCTCGAGCTGGGGGCCGTCGAGATCGCCCTGGCCGGCCAGGCCCTGGGGGTTCCACCGCGCCGGCAACGGGCCGATCTGCGGCTCGCGGCACGCTGGGCGCGCGCCTACCTGCGCAGCCCCCGGCACGGCTGGTACACGCTGGCCCGAGACGACCAGTCGGCTCTCGCCCATGCCGACCTGGTGCAGGCGATGGCCGCCCACCCCGACCTGTCGCTGGCCGTCGGCCGCGAGGAGCTGGTCGGCGACCTCGAGGCGCAGCTGCGCATCGCGCGGCGACGGTACGCCGCGCCGCTGGGCTTCGGCGGCCGCGAGGACCCGGGCGCCGACTTCGCGCTCGGCGCGGCCGTCACCGCCCGGCTGCGCCAACGGCTCACCGGCGGCTCCGTCCCGGCCGCGATCGGCGCCGAGCTCCGCGACTGGACCCTCGGCGCGAACGCCTGGGGCACCTCGCTGGTGATCGGGGCCGGCAGCACCTATCCCCACTGCCCCCACCACCAGGTCGCGAACATTCTCGGCTCCCGTCCCGGCTTCGGAGAGGAGCTCGTCGGCGCGGTGTCCAACGGCCCGGTGGCCGCCGGCTACCTGCGCGGTCTCGGAGCACCGGGCGCGTACGCCGAGCCGTGCTCGGCGGGCGCGGGGTGGGCGCGGTTCGACGGTCAGGGCGCCCGCTACCTCGACGACGTGCGCGCCTACGCCGCGACCGAGCCGGCGCTGGACTACGTCGCGGTCTCGGTGCTGGCGTTCGTGCTCGAGGCGGACGCCACCGGCTGAGCCGTCTCGCCGGTCACTGGGCACCCCCGCGGGAACGTGCCGAGCTCCTCGACCCGGTAGCCGTCGGGATCAGCCACGACGGCGGGACGGGTCACACTCCGGAGAGGTCCCGGCCCGGCGCCGGCTCACGCGCGGCCCGGAACAGCAGGAGCACGACCAGCACGAACACCACGAGGCCGGCCAGGACGACGACCAGGGCCAAGGGTGCCAGGGCGTCATCCTCGCGCGCCAGCACGACCGTGATCGCACCCGCGGCGGTGACCCCCAGCGTCCACCAGCGGAGCCGGTCGGCCGACGCCCGGTGCGCCGGGCACACCGCCATCACCGCGGTGCAGACCGAGAACACCACCACGAGCTCGGCGACCAGGTGGACGAGCTCCAGCGCGTCCTGTCCGCCGAACCACAGCGGCACCGAGACCACCAGCCCGACGAAGGCGGCCGACGAGGCGAGGCCGAACGCGCGGTGCCGGCCGGCCAGCGAAGTGAGCGCCGCGAGCGCGAACAGCCAGCCGAGGGGGTCGGGCACCACGTCCAAGTCGTCGAACCGCAAGTCGACCGCCACGATCAGCAGGCCCCACGCCACCCCCGAGAGTCTCGCCACACCGCGGACCCTACGGGCTCCCGGCGGCCTCCGCCGAACGGCCGGGGCGGACGACGGGGGGCCGCGACGGCGCGATCACGACGATGCGATCACGACGACGCGGTCTCGCCGGTGACCGGGCAGCCGCGCGGGAACGTGCCGAGCTCCTCGACCCGGTAGCCGTCGGGATAGCTGCGGATCCAGTCGAGGTCCTCGATCCGCTTGGGCTCCCGGCGCGGCGGCGCGAGGCGCAGCACCAGCCCGCGGGCCTTCAGCGCGCCGCGCGAGAGCGCGACGACCGGCGCCGGCGGCGCGGCGTACCCGAAGGCCTCGCGCAGCGGCTGGTCCATCAGCGCCCGGCTGAACACCTCGACCGGCCGGGCCAGCGGCTTGGCGTAGAAGGTGAGCAGCAGCGCGAGGGTGGCGTCGGCGACCCGGCGGCCACCGGGGTCGAACCCGAAGTGCTCGCGCTCGTAGGAGTCCATCAGGTCGGCGAACTGCTCGTAGGTCTCCGGGATGTCGGGGATCGCCATGTGCTTGCCGAGCCGCCGGTAGTAGTTGACCGACGCGCGCAGCTCGGCCGGGGTGAGCCGGCGCTTGCCGTAGTCGTCGATCCACCGCTTCGGCACCACCACGAACGTGCTCAGCACGTAGCGCATCTCGTGGTCGGGGATGTCGTAGCTCTTGTGCATCTGGTTGATCCGGCGGATCGCCGTGCGCGCCTCCGGGTCGTCGAACCCCTTGCTGAACGGCACCTCGAGCAGCAGCGCGGTGTCGTCGTAGCGCTTCTGCGTGGCGGTGGTGAACGCCCCGGTCTCGTCGAGCAGCCGCCCGATGCCCGGCACCGCGTAGGTGCGGAACAGCGCGAAGCTCAGCGCCTGGTTCATGTCCCAGGGGAACTCGTGCTGGACGACGTTGCGGTAGATGTCGACGTAGTCGACCTCGGGGTCGAGGGTGTCGTTGAGCCTTCTCCAGTGGTCCCGGCGCATGGCCACCAAACTAGAGCGTCAACTCCACTTCGTACAGACCCAGCCCCCCGGGCCACCACGACGCCGGGGCGATGACCGATCTCCGGGCCGGGGTCAGACACAATCACGCACCATGACCGAGGAGGGCCCTGCGAGGAGCATGAGGGCCGCTGCCGGGGTGCTGGCTGTTGCCGCCGTCCTCGCCTTGCTGGTCGGCCTCTGGCTCGGCCGGGGCGGAGACCCGGAAGCCGAGCGGGCGGCACAACTGAGCGAGGTGGGGCTGACGCTCTACCTGCCGGAGCTGGCAGGGAACCTGCCCTCCGGTGTCGTCGACGAGGTGGAACCCGGCGTCGACGACCAGGACCCGGCCCCCGCCCACCCTGGCGGCGGCGACCAGCCGAGGCCCACGCAGGTGCGGGTCACCAAGGGCGTCGTCTTCGTCACCTACACCGTGTCGGGGCGCCCCACCTACACGCTGACCCAGCAGACCGTCCCGGTCGGACCGCTGTGCCAGTCCGTCGCACAGCCGGCAGGCAGCGACTGCACGGTCGGCGACGGCGTCCTGCGTTCGTCGATGGAGGAGATGGCCACCCTCGCCGTGGTTCGCGGCGGGACGCTCCTGGTGCTCCGTGGCCTGGTCGTCGAGGCCAATCCCGGGCTTCTCGACGCCGCCGTGACGGCCCTGCAGACAGCGCCGGCCGTCTCCGCCGAGGAGCTCGCCTCCATCGCCGACTGACGCAGCACGGTCCCGACCCCAGCCGTCCCCCAGCTCGTAGACTCGGCGGGTGCGCACCCCGGTCCAGTCCCGCAGCGAGGTCTCCGCCGACCGGATGCTCGAGGCGACCCTGGCGCTGCTGGCCGAGGGGGGCCTGCCGGCGGTGACCGTCGCCGCCGTCGCCTCGGCGGCCGGCACCTCCAACGGCTCGCTCTACCACCGGTTCGGGGGTCGCACCGGGCTGCTGCTCGCCGCGCAGGAGCGAGCGCTCGGCACCATCGAGGCCGCCACGGCGGACGCCTTCGCCCGCGCCGACGCCGAACCGGACGACGACCGGGCCGTGGCGCTGCTGGCCCGGGCCGCGCTCGACATCTTCGTCGAGCACCGGGGCGCGATGCGGGCTTTCCTGGTCGAGGCCCCGGGCGCCCCCGACCACGCCGCGATCGAAGAGCGCAGCGTACGCAGCAGCCACCTGCTCGCGCGGACCGTCACCGGCTGGCTGCGACACCGCTTCGACGCCGCCGCGGCCGATGCCGAGGCGGCCTATCGGATGCTGTTCGCGCTGGGTGCCTCGCAGGCGCTCTTCACCGACGACCAGATCTCCCCCGGTCCGCTGGCGCACGACCAGCTCGCCGACGCGGTGGCCCGAGCGGTCCGGGCGATCGTCACCGAAGGCGCTGCTCAGCGTGCCCCGAAGACCTGAGCGACGTACCACCGGCCCTGAGACTTGCGCGCGGCCAGCCCCATCAGGCGGTAGTCGGCCTCGAGGATGTTGGCGCGGTGCCCCGCCGAGCGCATCCACCCGCGGTTCACGGTCGCGCGGCCGGTCGGGAAGCCGGAGGCGACGTTCTCGCCGGTGCTGGTGAGCCCGCAGTCCTCGAGCACGGGCTGGAGGTCCTGGTGGAAGATCTCGCCCCGGCGCGCCATCTTGCGTGCCTGCTGGGCGGCCTTGCGCTGCAGGCAGCGCCCCGGATCGAGCCGGACCAGGTCGTGGTCGGCACGCTGCTGGTTGGTCGCCCTCACCGCGCCGCTCGCGTAGTCCCGGGCACCGCCCTGAGCAGCGTCCGGAGCCTGCCGCGCGTGGGCGGGGCCCGGCGCCACCGAGAGGAGGGGCAGCAGCAGGGCGCCGACGCCGGCTGCGGTCCGTGGAAGGGAAGCCACGTTCACCTCGCTTCTGCGGCCCGAGCCGCGTGGAGGACGAGTCCTTCCACCGTAGACGCCGATGCCGCTGGGTCAAGTCGGCCCCATGCGCCCGACTCCGGTTCAGCGTCGCGGTAGCAGCACCTCAAGGTCGCCGGTGTGCTCGTCGCGACGCAGCCGGCCCCCCAGCACCTCGGCGACCGCCGCGGCCCGCTCCAGGGGCTGCTCCTTCCCGGCCGACGAGGGCTTGGCAGGGCGGCGCGGCTGCTCGGTGATCACCCGCACCCGCAGGTGCCCGCCCGGATGGCAGTCGAACGCCAGCCGCACCGGGCCGGAGGTGCCGCGCTGCACCTCCGCGAGCACGAGGTCGAGCACGTGCTCGATCGGGCCGGGGGTGTACGGCGTGTCGAGCGCCCCCTCGACCCCGGCGGTGACCTGGCGGTCCCGCTCGCCCAGCGCGTCGGCCCAGCGTTGGGCGAGCTGGGTGGCCAGCTCGCGCAGCGGGATCTCCGCACCCTGGACCAGGGCCCCGGAGCGAGAGAGCTCGACCAGCTCCCCGGCGACCGCGTTCACGGCGTCCACCCGGGCCAGGCCGCGGGTCGCCGTCTCGCGGGCGTCCTCGGGGAGGTCGTCGCGCAGGGCGAGGTCCTCCAGCTCCAGGCGCAGTCCGGTGAGCGGGGTGCGCAGGTGGTGCGAGGCGTGCTCGGCGAAGCTCTGCTCACGCCGCAGCCGCTCCTGCAGCTGCCCGGCGCTGGTCCGCAGCGCCTGCGCGATCGCCTGCGCCTCGGGGATCCGGGTGCGCGGCAGCTCCAGCTCGAACCGGCCGCGACCCAGCGCCCCGGCGGCCACCGCCAGCCGGCGGAACGGCGCCGACATGGCCCGGGCGATCAGGTAGCCCAGCACACCGGCCAACGCCGTGAGCACCAGCACCAGCACCACCAGCGACGGCAGGTGGTGGGTGAACAGCCGGGGCACCACGTCGTCGTCCTGGCGCAGCGTCAGCGTGGCGTCCTGCACCACCTCGGACGCCTCGAGGTCGTCGTCGGAGTGGTCGTAGCCGGCGCCGACGGCCACGACCTGACGGGCTCCGAGGTCGAGGAGCAGCTCGTTGTCGTCCATGACCAGCCCCTGCAGGAAGGCCTCGTCGATGACCGCGCCACTCTGCATCCGGTTCTCGACGAGTTCGCCGAGCACCCGGACCTCCTGCTGGAGGTGGGCGCTCTCCCGGGCCACCACGGCCTGGTCGAGGGTGAAGGCGCGCACCACCGCCGCGCCGGAGAGCAGGAGGAGGGAGACGACGACGAAAGCGAGGGTGATCCGCTCACGCATCGACGGGGCTGCCCTCGAGGCGGAACCCCACGCCTCGAACGGCGACCACCCGGTCGGTCACGCCCACGCTCTCGAGCTTGTGGCGCAGCCGGCCGATCGTCACGTCGAGCGTCTTGGTCGAGCCGTACCAGTTCTCGTCCCACACATCGGCCATCAGCCGCCCGCGGGAGACCACCTTGTCGCGGTTGGCCACGAGCAGGCTCAACACGTCGAACTCCTTGCTGGTCAGCGGGACCTCTTCGTCGCCTGCGTAGGCGCGGCGCGCCCCGACGTCGATGCGCAGCATCCCCTCGGGCATGCCCGCCACCGAGGTCGCCGCCGTGCGCCGCAACAGGGCCCGCACCCGGGCCTGCAGCTCGGCCAGGCCGAACGGCTTGGCGAGATAGTCGTCGGCCCCGTAGTCGAGGCCCACGACCCGGTCCAGCTCGCCCGCGCGGGCCGTGACGATCATGATCGCGCCGTCGAACTGCGACTCCCGCAGCTTGCGGCAGACCTCGAGGCCGTCCATGTCGGGGAGGCCGAGGTCGAGGATCACCACCTCACGCGGCCGGTTGCCCAGCTCGTCGAGCGCGCGCTGGCCGCTGTCGACCCACAGCACGTCGTAGCCCTCGCGTTCGAGGGTGCGGACGAGAGGAAACGCGATGTCCTCTTCGTCCTCGACGATCAGCACTGTGTGCCCCATAAGGGTGAGCATAGTTGCACCGGGGGTCGGGTCGGGTGCAGATCCCTTCAGTCGGCGACGACGCGCGCCCCCGGATGGGTCCGCGGACGCCGATGCGCGCGCCCGAGAAGCAGGGCCGTCGCGGCCGCGGTCGAGACTGCGACACCGGCCAACAGCGCCCAGCGCCCCCCGCCATGCAGGAACGGGTAGCCGACGTAGGGCACCGCGAACAGCACCCGCGAGCGGGTCGGCACGTCGCGCGGCAGCACCCACGGGTCGACCGAGGGCCGGGCGTCGCCCTGGGTGCGGAGTCCCTCGGGGCTGATGGACACGATCCGGTGTGTGACCAGGCCGTCGACGCCGTGACCGGGAGGCGGCTCGAAGGTGATGACGTCGCCGACCTCCAGCTCGCTGGAGGCCACCTCGCGCTCGAAGACCACCGAGCCACGGTCGACGCTGCCGGCCCTCGAGCCGGACATGGCGTCGGACGCGACGACGAAGCGCTGCAGCCCGAACATCGTCGGCAGCAGCGCCAGCAGCATGACCGGAGTGAGCACCACCACCACGAGCAGGGTGATGCCCGAACCGGACAACGAGCGGTGCCGTGGCACCGGGGAGATCTCCATGACCGTCCTCCCGAGAGATCAGAGGGTGACGCGGCCCCGGGGCACCGGGACCGCAAGGAAGGGCCGCCGGCCCGGGTCCCCTACAAGACCCGGGCTGGCCGCCCCCCTCGAAAGCCCGGTCGGCGCGCTCCCCTCGCACCGGGCACCCCCTCGTGCCCCCGCCCCCTCCTACGGGTCCGGTCCTTCTCTTTCTTCAGTTGTCCCGGGCTCCGCTCCCTCTCGGTCGCGGGACCCGGTCTGTCTCCCCCGCGCGAGCCGGCCGGAGCCGGACCGCGCCGTACAGGCTCACGGCTGGCTGGTCAGCCAGGTGTATTCGGCCGTCGCGGTCTCGGTGCCGGGCCGCACGAAGGGTGCGTCGTCGGGCAGCGAGACCGTGAAGGTGAAGGTGGTCTCCTCCTGCGGTTCCAGGAAGCCCATGTCCTGGGCGAAGTCGCTCATCGCGCCGAACTGGCCGGCGAAGAGCTGTTGACCGTCGCGGCTGATCTGCAACTCGAGGCGGCCGTTGTCGAAGTCGGCGGGCTCGGCGTCCTCCGCGAAGGAGAGCCGGGAGCTCACGTCGGCGTCGTTGCGGATGGTGACGGTGCGGGTGATCGTGTCGCCCGGCTCGATGTCGGTGACGGACAGGGTCGCGCCCTGACCGTCGCTGGCCACGAGTCGGATGCCCGAGGACGAGTCGCTCGCGCTGCTCAGCTCCACGCTGCCGACGACCAGGGCCAACAGCCCCGCGCCGAGCACGGAAACCAGCGGAAGGACGAGCCTCCGCTTGTACGCGATACCCATGATTGCTCCCGGGTCAGTGTGACCCGGCTCCTCTCATCTCCGAAGGTATGAGGGAGCGCTCCACGCACCTTCCACGCTGCGTGCACCGTTGGGTAACAAGGCATCCAGCCCGGTCGCGGGCCCCGAAAGGGAGGTCAGGCGAACAGGTCGCCGAGGTCGGCGACCCGGTCCAGGACCTCCTCGAAGCGGAACTGCTCGAGCCCCATCGGGTCCTCGGCGCCGGCCTCGACCTCGGCCCAGGAGACGGGCGCGGCAACGGTCGGCAGCTCCCGGCCGCGCAGCGAGTACGGCGCCACGGTGGTCTTCGACCCCGCGTTCTGCGACCAGTCGAGGAAGACCTTGCCGGGCCGCTTCGCCTTGGTCATCGTCGCCGTGACCTGGCCGGGCTGCTCGCGGGCGAGCTCCTCGGCGACCTCCTTGGCCAGCGCGGTGGACTCCTCCGAGGGCAGCCGGTCCGGCAGGTCGGCGTACAGGTGCAGGCCCTTGCTGCCGCTGGTCACCGGCCTGGGCCGCAACCCCCGCTCGTTCAGCTTGTGCCGCACCGCCAGCGCGACCTGGCAGCACTCGTGCAGACCCGCGGGCTCGCCGGGGTCGAGGTCGATGACCAGCCGGTCGGCGTCGCGCGGCCGACCGCGGCCGTCGACGGTCCACTGGTGCACGTGCAGCTCCAGCGCCGCGAGGTTGACCAGCCAGGTGAGCGTGGCGAGGTCGTCGACGACCGGGAACTCCAGGGTGTCCCCTCCCCGGGACGGGCCGCGAGACCCGGTCGTCGGCACGGTCACCGTGCGCACCCACGACGGCGTGCCCTGCGGCACGTTCTTCTCGAAGAAGCTGCCGTCGCCGACCCCGTGCGGCCACCGGATCCGGGTGACCGCCCGGTCGGCGAGATGCGGCAGCATCGTCGGAGCGATCTGGGCGTAGTAGTGCAGCACCTCCCCCTTGGTGGTTCCCGTGCGCGGGTAGAGCACCTTGCCGAGGTTGCTCAGCCGCAGCACCCGCCCCTCGACCTCGACCGAGACCTCCTCACGCTCGGCCATCAGAGGTCCTCCGGGGTCAGGTCGGTGCGGACGCCCTGGTACGACGGCTGGCGGAGCCGCTGGTCACGGGATGTGTGGTGGGTGTCGACGTCGACCACGATCACCGGGTCCACCCAGTGGGTGCCGCGCGCGTCGACGCGGGGCACCTCGTCGCAGAACGGGCTGTCGGCCCGGCCCAGCGGCTCGAGCAGCCCACCGAGCACGCGCGCCACCGCCCCACCGATGCCGCTGCCGACCCGGCCGCGGTAGGCCAGTCCGGCCGCGGTGGGCTCGCCCACCAGCACCGCGCCGAGGCGGCCGGTGGTGCCCTCCTGGGGCCGCCACCCGCCCACCACGTAGGAGCGGCGCAGCCGGTGCGCCAGCTTCAGCCAGTGCGGGCTGCGCTCGCCGAACACGTAGCGGGAGTCGCGGCGCTTGCTGACCACGCCCTCGAGCCCCTGCTGCCGGGTGGCCTCCAGCAGCATCGCCCCGTCGTCGTACCCCTCGGGCGCCTGCCAGGTCGGCCGCGGCAGGTCCAGACCGGCCAGCAGCTCCCGTCGCCGCTCGAGCGGCTCGCCGGTGAGGTCCCGGCCGTCGAGCCGGAGCAGGTCGAAGACCATGTACGTCGCGGGGACCCGCTCGGCGAGCCGGGCCGCCGTGACCGCCTTCCGCACGTGCATCCGGTCCTGGAGCACCCGGAAGTCGGGCAGCCCGGACTCGTTGAGCGCGATGATCTCGCCGTCGACCAGCAGGTCGCGGCCGTCGGGCGGCACCACGATGTCGGGCCAGGCGGTCGCGACCTGGTTGCCGTTGCGGCTGATCAGGCGCAGCTCGTCGCCGGTGAGGTCGGCGAGGATCCGCACGCCGTCCCACTTCACCTCGTGCGTCCAGGCCGCGCCGGTGGGCACGGTGGCGGTCTTGGTGGCGAGCATGGGGCGCACGGGTCCATCCTGACCGATGCATAGAACTGCCCCCACCGGTCACACTGTGGACTACAGCGGGACGACGGCGGCGGGTCCACCGTCACCCCACGAGCGGAAGGCAACCCCATGCGTGCGATCTGGAAGGGCGCGGTGTCGTTCGGGCTGGTCAGCGTGCCGGTCAAGCTCTACGCCGCCACCGAGTCCCACGACGTCTCGTTCCGCCAGGTGCACGCCCAGGACGGCGGCCGGATCAAGTACCAAAGGGTGTGCTCGATCGACGGCGAGGAGGTGCCCTACGCCGACATCGCCAAGGGCTACGAGACCGAGGACGGCGAGATGGTGATCCTCGGCGACGACGACTTCGCCGAGCTGCCGTCCGCCTCCTCGCGCGAGATCTCGGTCGAGAAGTTCGTGCCGAGCGACCAGATCGACCCGATGCTGTTCGAGAAGTCCTACTACCTGGAGCCGGAGAAGAGCGGGGCCAAGGCCTACGCGCTGCTGGTGCAGGCCTTGCAGGACGCCGACCGGATGGCCGTGGTGACGGTGGCGCTGCGCAACCGCACGTCGGTCGCGGTGCTGCGGGTGCGCGACTTCGAGGGCGGTCCGGTGATCGTGCTCCAGACGATGATGTGGCCCGACGAGATCCGCACCCCCGACTTCGCCGTGGACGGCGGCGAGGTGAAGCCCGCCGAGGTCAAGATGGCCCAGATGCTGGTCGAGACGCTGGCCGGCGACTTCGACCCGGCCGAGTTCGAGGACGACTACGCCGAGGCGGTCGAGGCGCTGGTCAAGGCCAAGATCGAGGGCGGCGAGGTCAAGCGGACCGCCACCGCCACGAAGTCCTCCGGCGAGGTCGTCGACCTGCTCGCGGCGCTGCAGCGCTCGGTGAACGCGGCGAAGAAGGGTCGCGGGGAGTCCGTCGACGAGGACGAGGGCGCCGAGGAGGCGGAGGAGGGCGCCGAGAAGCCCACTGCGAAGAAGGGCGCCGCCAAGAAGGCACCCGCGAAGAAGTCCGCGGCCAAGAAGTCCGCCTCGACGAAGAAGACCACCACCAAGGGGACCACGGCGAAGAAGACCACGAAGAAGGCCGCGGCGCGCAAGGCCAGCTGAGCGGCCGGGCTGGGCGAACCGATGAGTCCCGGCCCTCGGCCCGGTCGGTCCAGGTGACCGCCCAGACCTCCAGGCCCGAGGAGCCACCATGACCTCCACCACCCCCGCAGGCACCCCCGCAGGCACCCCCGGCGCGCCCTGCTGGATCGAGCTGTTCACCCACGACACCGACGGCGCCCGCCGGTTCTACGCCGAGCTGTTCGGCTGGGAGGCGTGGGAGGCCGACCCCCAGTTCGGCGGCTACTTCATGTTCGCGCGCGACGGCGCCCCGGTCGCCGGCTGCATGCCCAACGACGGCACGATGGGCGGCCCCAGCGCCTGGGGCACCTACCTCCACACGCCGGACGCCGCCGCCACGGTCGCCGCGGTGGCCGCCCACGGTGGCAAGGTCGACGTGGAGCCGATGCCGGTCGGCGACGCCGGCACCATGGCGTGGATCTCCGACCCGGCCGGCGCAGCGGTCGGGCTCTGGCAGCCCGCCGACCACCCGGGCTTCGTGGCGCTGCGCGAGCCCGGCGCGCCGGCCTGGTTCGAGCTGCACACCGACGGCTACGACGCCGCCGTGGCGTTCTACCGCGACGCGCTCGGCTGGGACGCGCGCACCCACAGCGACGGCCCCGACTTCCGGTTCACCACGAACGGCCCGGACGAGGCGGCGCTGTGCGGCATCGAGGACGCCGCGGCCAGCCTGGGCGGGCGCCCCTCCCACTGGGTGGTCTACCTCGCGGTGGCCGACACCGACGCGACCGCCGAGCGGGCCCGGGCGCTGGGCGGCAGCGTCACCGCCGAGCCGGCGGACACGCCGTACGGCCGGATCGCGGAGATCGCCGACCCCGCCGGGCTCAGCTTCCGGGTGCTGGGTCCGAACCGCTCCTGAGCGACGCCGCCCCCGACCGCGCCGCAGCCGAGTCCGGCTGGGCGCGGTCGAGGAGGTGGAAGAGGTAGTCCGAGAGCCGCGGCGCGACCAGGTTCAGCACCTCGCCGACCCGGCCGGGCAGGGTGTCGACGGTCAGCGGCCGGTCCTCCATCGCCCGCACGACCTTGGCCGCCGCCTGCTCCGGGGTGAGCGCCCGCTGGTCGGCGTAGGCCTCGGTGGGCGCGACCATCGGGGTGCGCACCAGGGCGAACCGCATGTTCGTGAACGTGACGCCGTCGCCCCAGGTCTCCCGGCCCGCGATCCGCGACCAGGTGTCGAGGGCGGTCTTGGAGGCGATGTAGGCACCGAACTTGGGTGCCTTCATCTGCACGCCCCAGGTCACGACGTTCACGACGTGGCCCGAGCCCTGCTCGCGCATCGCCGGCAGCAGCCCCATCGTCAGCCGCACCGGCCCGAGGTAGTTGACCGCGATCGTGCGCTCGACGTCGTGGAACCGGTCGTAGGACAGGTGCAGGGAGCGGCGGATCGAGCGCCCGGCGTTGTTCACCAGGTGGTCGACGGCACCGTGCTCGGCCAGCACCGAGGCGACGAGGGCGTCGACACTCTCCCCGTCGGTGAGGTCGCAGGGGTACGCCGCGGCGCTGCCGCCGGCCTCCTCGATCTCACCGCGGAGCCGCTCCAGCTCCTCCGCGCGCCGGGCGACCAGCAGCACCCGGGCGCCGCGGGCCGCCGCCGCGCGGGCGGTCGCCTCGCCGATGCCGGAGGAGGCGCCGGTGACCAGGACCGTGCGGCCGGCCAGCGGGCTGGGGGCTCCGGTCAGCGTCCGGGCGAGGCGTCGCGCCGGGGCGGTCGGCGACTGGAGGAGCAGCCCGAGCGACCGGGGCAGCGGGCTCACGTGCTGTCCCAGCGGAACAGCCTGGCCGAGATCAGGGTGACCACGACCGCGAACAGGGCCAGGATGCCCATCGGCAGCAGGGCGGAGGCGGGTCCCTCGCCACGCACCATCACGTCGATCATCCCGTCGTTGAGGTGCCGCAGCGGCATCGCCAGCGAGATCGCCTGCAGCCAGCCCGGCGCACCGTCGAGCGGGAAGAAGGAGCCGGAGAGGAACGCCATCGGCAGCACCAGGAAGTTCGCGGCGTTCACCGCTCCCTCCTGGGTCTTGGTGACCGCGCCGGCGAGCAGGCCCAGCGACATGAAGCACAGGGTGCCGACGACCAGCAGCGGCACGGCCATCCACCACGCCCCGGACAGCTCCAACCCGAAGGCCACCACCCCGAGTCCGACGAAGATCGCCATCTGCACCAGCGCGATGCCGACGGTGACCACGATCCGGGCCGCGACCACCGTGCGGGTCGAGACCGGCGCCAGCTGGAGCCGGCGCAGCAGCTTCGACTGCCGCCAGCCCTGCAGCGTCGCGGCGGCCCCGAACGCCGCGGACATCGCGACCGCCCAGCCGAGCAGGCCGGGGGTGACGAACTGGATGACCTCGAGCGACTCGTCCTCGACGGAGGAGAAGCGCACGGCGAAGGGCGGGTCGGCCCCGCTCTCCTCGGCGAGGGCCCCGACGTTGGCGCCATCGACGAAGGCGCGCAGGGCTCCGGCGGTGGTGGCCGCCTTGGTCTGGTCGGTGAGCGTGTAGTGGGCGACCAGCACGCCGTCGTCCATCACGATCGCGACGTCGGCATCGCCGGCGCGGACCTCCTCGAGGGCGGCGTCGAGATCGTCGGACTCCGTCACCTCGAAGGTGGCCTCGAAGTCCTCGCGGGTCTCGGCGTCCATGGTCTCGAGCAGCGCCACGTCGCCCACCTGGATCATGTCCACGCGCGACTGCCCCTGGTTGGAGAAGACGCCGCCGAACAGGACCAGGAACATCAGCGGGAAGATCACCGAGAAGAACACCGAGGAGCGGTCGCGCAGGAACCCGTTGAGGATCGCCCGGGACAGCGCCACGAACGCGGTGGTGCGGGCGCCGAGGCGCTCGCTCGTGCTGGCGCTCATGCGCGGTAGTCCCGGCCGGTGACGGCGAGGAAGACGTCCTCGAGGGTGCCGGTGCGCAGCTGTACGCCGTCGAGGAGGTCGTGCTCGGCCAGGTGGCCGATCACGGCCCCCGGCTCGCGGGTGGTCAGCACGGTGCCGTCCTCGCTCTCCTCGGCGTCGAGCACGTGCGGCAGCCTCGCGACCTCGTCCCGGCCGAGCTGGCCGGGGGCCACCACGATGCGCACCGGTGCGTCCAGCCCGCGCACCAGCGCGGTGGGCGTGTCGAACTGCAGGATCCGGCCGGCGTCCATGATCGCCACCCGGTCGCAGAGCGCCTCGGCCTCGTCCATGTAGTGGGTGGTGAGCACCACGGTGCGGCCGGACTCGTTGAGGCCGGACAGCAGGTCCCACAGGTTGCGGCGCGCCTGCGGGTCCAGCGCGGCGGTGGGCTCGTCGAGGAAGAGCACCTCGGGGTCGTGCACGAGCGCGCAGGCGATGGAGAGCCGCTGGGCCTGCCCACCGGAGAGGTCCTCGACCCGGGCGTCGGCCTTCTCGTCCAGGCCGACCCGGGAGAGCCACTCGTCGGCGTGCCCGGCGGGGACGCCGTAGAGCGCGGCGAAGGTGCGGATCTGCTCGCGGGCGGTAAGCCGCTCGAAGAACGACGACGCCTGCAGTTGCACGCCGATGCGGGGCAGCAGCCGCGGGTTGCGCGGCCAGACCGGCTCGCCGAGCACCCGCGCCGAGCCGCTGTCCGGTTTGCGCAGCCCCTCGATCATCTCCAGGAGCGTGGTCTTGCCGGCCCCGTTCGGACCCACGACACCGACGAACTCCCCCTCGCCGACGTCGAGACTGACCTCGTCGACGGCGCGCAGGTCGCCGTAGGTCATCACCAGGTCTCGGACCTCGATGGCTGCCACGATCCTGACCCTAGTGGTGCCTCACCGGTGCGCGTCGGCACCCCACACCGGGAGGGGCCGGGCCCGTTCGAGCTGGGCGGCCAGCGAGAGCAGGGTCGGCTCGTCGTCGGTGCGGCCGACCAGCTGCACCGCGACCGGCAGGCCGTCCTCGGCCAGCCCACACGGCACCGAGGCGGCCGGGTTGCCGGCGACGTTCCACAGCGCGCAGTAGGCGATCGAGGGCATCGAGCGCAGGGCCGCGCGAACGGTGCCGACGCCGTCGAGGACGCCGACCGGCCGGGGGCGGTGGGCGGTCGTCGGCGTCATCAGCACGTCGACCGCGCCCTGGCCGCCGACGCCCTCGAAGACCCGGTTGGCCGCCGCGGAGACCTTCTCGGTGCGCCGCAGGGCCGCCTCGACCACGCGCGGGGTCACCCAGCGGCCCAGCCGGAGGGTCTCCCGGGTGCGTCGCTCCAGCAGCTCGGGGTGCTCGACCAGCTCGGCCTCGGCGCGCAGGCCGCCGAAGAACTGCGGCACGAACGCCGCCGTCGGATCGGGGTAGCGCGGGTCGACCTCCCGCACGTCGTGGCCGAGGTCGCTCAGCAGCCGCGCGGTCTGCTCGAGCGCGCGGACGTGCGCGGGGTCGGGACGCACGCCCTTGGTCACCGGCTGGGCCGACCAGCCGATCCGGAGCCGACCCGGCTCGCGGCCGGCCGCCTCGACGAAGGAGCCCGCCTCGCCCGCCGAGAACCGGTCGCCCGGCTCGCCGCCGCGGATCGCGTCGTACACCAGGGCGCTGTCGAGCACGGTGCGGCTCAGCGGCCCGACCGTGCCGAGCGCCCACCACAGGTGGGCGGCCGGCGCGGAGGTGACCCGGCCGCGCTGGGGCTTGAGCCCGAACAACCCGCAGCTCGCGCTGGGGATCCGGATCGAGCCGCCCCCGTCGCCGCCGATGCCGACCGGCACCATGCCGGCGGCCACCGCGACGGCGGTGCCGCCGCTGGAGCCACCGGGGCTCCGGGCGGGGTCCCAGGGGTTGCGGGTGAGCCCGTGGGCGACCGACTCGGTGAACGGCCAGGCCCCGAACTCGGGCATCAGCGTCTTGCCGACCACCACCGCGCCGGCTGCCCGCAGCCGCCGCACCACCGTGCCGTCGGTCGCCGCGGGGGTGCTGTTGCCGCGGCCGCCGAAGGTGGTGACCGCGCCGGCCACGTCGTTCTCCTCCTTGATCACGACCGGTACGCCGTGCAGCGGGCCGGCCGGCTCGCCGGCTGCCCGCGCCCGGTCCCGCTCGTCGGCCTCGGCGAGCGCCGCCTCGGCGAGCACCGTCGACATCGCGTGCAGCGGCCCGTCGAGTGCGCCGATCCGCGCGAGCGCGGCCTCGGTGACGGCGCGTGCGGTCACCGAGCCCGACGTCGTCAGCTGGGCGGTCTCGGCGGCGGTGGCACGGCTCAGGTCGGTCATGGCCGCACCCTAGTAGTGGGTCAGTCGGCGGGGACCTCGTCCGCCGAGACGACCGGCACCGAGAAGGACCATCCCCACTCCGAGCCGGGGACCGGGTCGCCCTTCTTGATCCCCTCCGCGCGGTCGGCCTTCGGCGCGGGCCGATAGCCGACGACCTCGATGCTCCAGGTGGTGCCGACGTACTCCTCGCCCGGGGTGAACTCCAGGATCGGGGCGTCGGTCCCGATGCGGAACGGCAGCGGGTAGTCGTCCTGCTCGTAGTAGCCGAAGCGATCGTCGCCGTCTTCGGTCCCGCGGAACCAGTCGACCCCGCTGGCGAAGCGCGTGCCCTCGGCCCACTCCCCCTCGAAGGTGATCCGGTGGGTGCGTCCGGCGACCAGGACCTCCTGGTCGCCGAGGGTGACTGTCTCCAGCCCCCCGAAGGTCGGGTGAGAGACCGGCTTGGGGATCCGGAACCGGCGCCAGTCGGTGGCGCGGGTGATCTTGCCGCGCTTGAGCTCCTGGATCCGGAACCGGTAGGTCTTGCCGTGCTCGAAGCCCGCCTGGTCCTGGGACACGGAGGCGTAGCCGGACCAACCGGCGGGCACCGTCGGCCCGCCCTTGACCTGGAGTTTGTACGTGAAGCCCTCGCGGCCACCGTCGAAGCTGACCGAGACCACCCGCCAGCCCCAGAGGTAGCCGGCTCCGCCGCACTCGCAGCTCAGGTCGACGTCGGTGATCTTGAGCTTCTTCACGGCCCGGTCCGCCCCGGCGTCCGCCGCCGGCGCACCTGGCGACGCGGCCGTGGGCACCGTCCAGGCCAGCGACGCGGCCAGCGCCACTACCAGCGATAGGACCAGGCCGAGCAGGCCCCGGTGTCGTCGTCGCGTCGTCGAGCCGCTCATGATCACCCCTCCCGCGCCGGAGGCTCCGGCCGCGGCAGCAGTCCACCAGGGCCGACGGCGTCTGGGGCCAGGAACGGCGACACCCAGCTGTCCGGGATTGTCCGGACTCGCCCGGTCCGGGCCGATTCTGGCCGGTCCAGGCCGGTCCAGGCCGGTTCAGGTCCCCTGCGGCCCACCGATGTCGAGCAGGCCGCGCTCCATCTCGTCGGTGAGCGCGCGCAGGAACGTGACCAGGTGCGGCCGGGCCTCGGCCGGCACCTGGGCCGCGAGGCGGCGCATCCGCTCGTGCATGTCGCCGAGGTGCTCCTGGACCTCCTCCCGCGCGTGCTGGGTCGCGGTCACCACGACCGAGCGCCGGTCGCGGGGGTGGGGCGAGCGCTGGAGATGGCCGGAGGTGACCAGGCGGTCGATCAGCGTGGTGGTGGAGGCGGTGGAGATGCCGAGGGCGTCGGCGAGCCGGCGGGGAGTCGTGAAGCCCTCGGCGTCCTGGGCGTCGATGACGTGCCGCAACGCCTGGAGGTCGGTCAGGTTCATGTGCATCGAGGCGCCCAGCCGCCGGCGCATGTCGCGGTCGGCGCGTACCAGGTCGCGCACGGCCCGCAGCAGCTCCCGCTCCGCGACGGTGTAACCCGCGGTCATCCGGGAACTGCTCTGGACAGGACCATCAGTCATGGGGTTACTCTAGTCCCCTAGTTACTAGTTTATCTAGCAATCCCACTCGGGTGGCCGCTCCGAATGAAGGTGCCATGACCCCCATGACCGACCGCGCGACCAGGAAGCCCCCCGCCGTGCCAGCAGCAGTGCCAGCAGCCACCGACGACCTGGTGGTGCTCCTCGACGACGCCGGCCAGCCCAGCGGCACCGCCCCGCGAGCGACCGTGCACACCGCCGACACCCCCCTGCACCTGGCGTTCTCGTGCTACCTCTTCGACCCGGCCGGGCGCCTGCTGCTCACCCGGCGCGCGGTCACCAAGCGCACCTGGCCCGGCGTGTGGACCAACTCCTTCTGCGGCCACCCGCGCCCCGGCGAGGACACCGTGGCCGCCCTGCACCGCTACGCCGCCCACGAGCTCGGGGTCACCGTCACCGGCGTGACCTGCCTGCTGCCCCGTTTCCGCTACCGCGCCGTCGACCCGGGCGGCATCGTCGAGAACGAGATCTGCCCGGTGTACGCCGCGCACACCGGCGAGCAGCCCCGGCCGCACGCCGACGAGGTCGCCGAGACCCGCTGGGTGGAGCTCGACGAGCTCCGCGTCCTGGTCGGCCTGGCGCCCTGGGCGCTCAGCCCGTGGCTGGTGGAGCAGGTCGGCGAGGTCGAGGCCTCCACCGACGGCTGGGCACCGGCCCGGGTCACCCGGGCCGCCCGAGGCGGTGACCGATGATCGGCCCGGCGACCCTTCCGCGGCCGCGCCACGCCACCGCCGACTGGGTGCAGGCGGCCCTGGATCGTCAGCTCGCCCGGGGTGCCAGGGCAGGCGGTGAGCACTACCGGCTGCTGCTCGAGGCCCTGTCCGAGGCCAGCTCCGGCGGCAAGCGGCTGCGTCCGCAGCTGGTGCTGACCTCGTTCCGCGCCATGGGCGGCGAGCTGGAGCGCGAGCGGCCCCCGGCCGAGGTGGCCGCGGTGGCGGCGGCGGTCGAGCTGCTGCACACCGCCTTCGTCATCCACGACGACGTGCTCGACGGCGACGACGTGCGCCGGGGCCGCCCCAGCGCGCCCGGACGCTTCCTCGCCGACGCCGAGGCCTCCGGCTGCGCGCCCGCGCAGGCCCGGGCCTACGCCACGGCCGGCGCGGTGCTCACCGGCGACCTCGCCCTGGCCGGCGCCCTCCGCGCCGTCGCCACCTGCGGGGCGCCTCCCGAGGTGGTCGCCCGCCTCCTGGACCTCTTCGAGCACGCCGTGCAGGTCTCCGCCGCCGGCGAGCTCGCCGACATCCGCTTCGGCCTCGGGCTCGAGGTGCCGACCCTGGCCGAGGCGCTGACGATGGAGGAGCACAAGACCGCCGTCTACTCCTTCGCGCTGCCGATGCAGTGCGGCGCGGTCCTGGCCGGTGCCGACGAGTCCGTGGTGGCGTCCCTGGGCCTGGTCGGCCGGCAGCTCGGCCTGGCCTTCCAGCTCTACGACGACCTTCTCGGCACGTTCGGCGACCCGGCCCGCACCGGCAAGAGCGCGGGCGGCGACCTGCGCGAGGGCAAGCAGACCCCGCTGGTGGTGCACGCCCGGACGAGCGACCACTGGCCGGAGATCGCCGCCCACCTGGGCGATCCCGACCTCACCGAGGAGCAGGCGGCCGCGGTCCGTGAGACGCTCGAGGCGTCGGGATCGCGCGCGTTCGTGCAGGCGCTCGCCGCGGGGTACCTCCAGGCCGCCCTGGCCCAGGCCGCCGGCCTGGGCCTGGACCTGGCCGACGTGCCGGGGCTGGGGCAGTTGCTGACAGTGGATGACGAGGGGGCAGCATGAGCGCGTTGGACGCCGACCGGGAGCCGCGGCTGGCCACGGCCGCCCCTCCGCCCGCCCCGGAGGCGCCGCACCTCCTCTACGACCGGGTCGCCGAGGCCAGCGCCGCCCTGGTGATCGGCCACTACTCGACGTCGTTCGGCATGGCCTGCCGGCTGCTGCGCGAGCCGGTGCGCACCCACGTGCGCAACATCTACGCGCTGGTGCGGGTGGCCGACGAGCTCGTCGACGCCCCCCGCCCCGACGGCAGCCGGGCCACCCAGGCGCGGCTGCTCGACGCCCTCGAGGCGGACGCCGTCGCCGCGCTGCGCACCGGCCACAGCGCCAACCTGGTCGTGCACGCGTTCGCGCGCTCCGCCCGTGCCTGCGGCATCGGCCCCGAGCTGCTCTCCCCGTTCTTCGAGTCGATGCGCACCGACCTGTTCCGCGCCGAGCACGACCAGGCCAGCTTCGACCGCTACGTGCACGGCTCCGCCGAGGTGGTCGGGCTGATGTGCCTGCGCGCGTTCCTGGTCGGCCGGCCGGGCGCCGACGCGGCGTACGACGCCTTGGCGCCGGGGGCGCGCCGGCTCGGCGCGGCCTTCCAGAAGATCAACTTCCTGCGCGACCTGGGCGCCGACGCCAACGGGCTGGGTCGCCGCTACTTCCCCGGTGTCGACCCGCACGCCTTCGACGACGCCGTGCGCGACCGGCTGCTCGACGACATCGACGCCGACCTCGCGGTGTCCGCGGTCGCGGTGGCCCTGCTGCCGGCCGACAGCCGGCGCGCGGTGTGGCTGGCCCACGGTCTGTTCGCGGAGCTGTCGCGGCGGATGCGCCGGATCCCGGCCGACCAGCTGCGCGGACAGCGGGTGCGGGTGCCCGACCCCGTGAAGGCCCGGGTGCTGGCCCGCTCCCTGCTGCGGACGTCCCGGTGACCGGCCACGACGGGGCCGGGCGCGAGGGCGCCGGCCGCCGCGCGGCGGTGGTCGGCGGCGGCATCTCCGGCCTGGCCACCGCCGCCCTGCTGGCCCGCGACGGCTGGACGGTCGACCTGCTCGAGCAGCGCGACGAGCTCGGTGGACGCGCCGGCAGCTGGGCGGCCGACGGCTTCCGCTTCGACACCGGCCCCTCGTGGTACCTCATGCCCGAGGTGTTCGACCACTTCTTCGCGATGCTCGGCACCAGCGCCGCCGAGCAGCTCGACCTCGAGCGCCTCGACCCGGGCTACCGGGTGTTCTTCGAGGGCGGCCGCACCGGGGCGACGGACCCGGTCGACGTGCGCGCCGACCGCGCCGCGAACATCGCCCTGTTCGAGTCGCTCGAGCCCGGGGCGGGCGCCCGCCTCGACAGCTACCTCGACGGCGCCCGCGAGGCCTACGACCTCGCGGTGCGGCACTTCCTCTACACCAGCTTCGAGTCGCCAACCGCCCTGGCGCACCGCGAGGTGCTCACCCGGGCACCGCGGTTGCTCGGCCTGCTCACCCGCTCGCTGGAGTCCCACGTTGCCTCCCGGTTCGCCGACCCTCGACTGCGCCAGGTGCTCGGCTACCCGGCGGTCTTCCTCGGCTCCTCCCCCGACCGCACGCCGAGCATGTACCACCTGATGAGCTGGATGGACCTCGCCGACGGCGTCCTCTACCCCCAGGGCGGGTTCAGCCGGCTGGTGGAGGCGATCACCGACCTCGCGATCGGTGCGGGCGTGAAGGTCCGCACCGGCGCGACGGTGACCGCGATCGAGCACGCCCCGTTGGTCGGCGCCCGACGGCGCGGCCCTCGCGCACAGGCCCGCGGTGTCCGGTACGTCGACCGCGACGGGCAGCAGCACGTCGTCGAGGCCGACGTGGTGGTCGCCGCCGCCGACCTGCACCACGTCGAGACCCAGCTGCTGCCCTCCGACCTGCAGACCTACCCGCAGCGCTGGTGGGACGGCCGCGACGCCGGCCCCGGCGCGGTGCTGGCCTATCTCGGCGTCCGCGGCCGCGTCCCCGAGCTGGCCCACCACTCGCTGTTCTTCACCCGCGACTGGGAGCAGAACTTCGGCGACGTGTTCGGCCGCGACGGTCGTCCGGCGCGGGTGCCGCAGCCGGCGTCGGCGTACGTCTGCCGCCCCTCGGCGACCGACCCCACGGTCGCGCCCGACGGCGACGAGAACCTCTTCGTCCTGGTGCCGGTGCCGGCCGACGTGGCCATCGGCCGCGGCGGCGTCGACGGCGCCGGCGACCCGATGGTCGAGAAGGCCGCCGACGCCGCGATCGCCCAGGTCGCCGAGTGGGCAGGCGTTCCCGACCTGGCCGAGCGGGTCGTGGTGCGCCGCACGGTCGGCCCCGGCGACTTCGCGGCCGACCTGAACGCCTGGTCCGGCGGGGCGCTCGGCCCCGGCCACGTGCTGCGGCAGAGCGCGTTCCTGCGGGCCGGCAACGTCTCGCGACGGGTGGCGGGGCTCTATTACGCCGGCTCGAGCACGATCCCGGGCATCGGCCTGCCGATGTGCCTGATCAGCGCCGAGCTGGTGCTCAAGCGGCTGCGCGGCGACCGCACCACCGGGCCGCTGCCCGAGCCGGCCCGGCCGGGGCGGACGGGGCGGACGGGGTGAGCTGGCTCTACCTCTCCTCGGTGGTCGCCTCGACGCTGTGCATGGGGCTGGTCGACCACCGCTGGCGGCTGTTCCTGTTCCGTCGGCCGGGCCGCGCGCTGGTGGTGCTGGCCGCCGGGTTCGTGTGGTTCCTGGGGTGGGACCTCGCCGCGATCGCGTTCGACCTCTACAGCCGCGGCGAGTCCCCGGCGATGACCGGCATCGAGGTCGCCCACGAGCTGCCGATCGAGGAGCTCTTCTTCATCGTGTTCCTCTGCTACCTCACGATGGTGCTGCACGGCCTGGTCGCGATGCTGTTGGAGCGTCGGGCGGCGCCGTCGGCCCGCGAGCCGCAGGAGGCGAGCCGATGACCTACCCCGCTCTCGCCGGCCTGTTCCTGCTGGGTGCCCTGCTGGTGCTCGCCGCGGTCGCGTCCGCGCTCCGGCCGGGACGCCGCTGGTGGGGCGCGACCCTGGTGACCGCCGCCGCGCTGGTGGTCCTGACCGCGGTCTTCGACAACGTGATGATCGCCGCCGACCTGTTCCGCTTCGACGAGGACGCCCTCTCCGGCGTCCACCTCGGCCTGGCGCCGGTGGAGGACTTCGCCTGGCCGCTGGCGTCGGTCGCGCTGCTGCCGGCGCTGTGGCTGCTGCTCGGGAGGCGGGATCGGTGACCGCCTCGACCCAGACCGGGTCCGTCCGCGGGTCGGTGGCCGGCCAGGTGCTGGCCTCGTCGCGGCCGCTGTCGTGGGTGAACACGGCCTACCCGTTCGGCGCGGCGTACCTCCTGGCCGGCGGCGGCCTCGACCTGGTGCTGGTGCTGGGCTGCTTCTACTTCCTGGTGCCCTACAACCTGTTGATGTACGGCGTGAACGACGTCTTCGACTACGAGTCCGACCTGCGCAACCCGCGCAAGGGCGGGGTCGAGGGGGTGGTGCTCGACCGTCGGGTGCACCGCACCACGATCGTCGCGGCCGCGGTGTCGATCCTTCCCTTCCTGGTGGCCCTGGCCCTGCTCGGCGACGCGGTGTCGAACGCGGTGCTGGCCGTCAGCGTGTTCGCGGTCATCGCCTACTCCGCGCCCCGGCTGCGGTTCAAGGAGCGGCCGTTCCTCGACTCGCTGACCTCGAGCACCCACTTCGTCAGCCCGGCCGTGTTCGGCCTGGCGCTGGCCGAAGGGGCCTTCGACGCCACGGCGCTCGCGGCGCTGGGCGGCTTCTTCGCCTGGGGCGTGGCCTCGCACGCGTTCGGGGCGGTGCAGGACATCGAGGCCGACCGGGCCGCCGACATCGGCTCGGTGGCGACCGTGCTGGGGGCCCGCGCCACCACCTGGTTCGCGCTGGTCTCCTACCTGGCCGCCGGCGGGCTGCTCGCCACGCTCGGCTGGCCGGCGGCGCTGGCCGCCCTGCTCACCCTGCCGTACGCCGCCAACGTGGCGCGGTTCCTGCACCTCACCGACGCCGAGTGCGAGCAGGCGAACGCCGGCTGGCGGCGCTTCCTGTGGCTGAACTACCTCACCGGGTTCCTGGTCACCCAGTTGTTCCTCTGGATGGCCCTCTGACGCCGAGCCGTCACTGATTCCCGCCTTTTCGCAGCGTGTCGGGGAACGATCGACGACTCGATCGCCGGATCCGCTGCTGCCACCGCTCCCACGGCGGCTGCAGCGTCCAGTTCAGCCGAAGCGTGGTGACGGCACGGGCGAACCGGCGCCGCAGCTGGCTCGCGCCGCGCACCGACCGCGCCGAGACGCCCACCCGCAGCCGCGGGTCGAACCGGATGCGGGCGCTCGGGCCGAGCACGAACGCGAGGTCCATGTCGTCGTGCACGTCGGCGTCGCGGTGCACGTCGTCGCTCACCGCGAGCCAGCTGCTGCGGCGCAGCGCCATGCTCGAGCCCCACAGCGGCCGGTGGCCGAGCGCCAGGTGGCTGAGCAGGTAGTAGGAGCCGAGGTAGACCGCCTCGAGACCCCACCTCAGCACCGGCGGCACGTCGCGGAACCAGCCGGTGCCGGTCACCGCGTCGACCTCGGGGTCGGCCAGCGTGCGGGCGATCCGCTCCACCCACCGCCGCGGCGGCACCGAGTCGGCGTCGCAGCGGGCGATCACCTCGCCGCACGCCGCGTCGTAGCCGGTCGCGGCGGCCGACGGGATGCCGACCCGGTCCTCGACCACGACCCGGGCGCCGAACGAGCGGGCCACCGCCGCCGAGTCGTCCACCGAGGCGTTGTCGACGACCACGACCTCCAGTGGCGGCACGCTCTGGCGGGCCAGCGCCTCCAGGCAGGCCCGCAGCAGCTCCGCGTCGTCGCGCACCGGGATCACCACCGACACGCTGGGCAGGGCTCCGTTCACCGGCGTTCGCCCGCCAGCAGCGCCCCGCGGGCCAGGATCAGCCCGGCGACCACGGCCCCGAGCAGGCCCGCGGCGAGGTCGCCCATGGTGTCGGCGTAGCCCACCTGGATGCGGTCGTCGAGATAGGTGTGGCCACCCCACTCGCCGAGCTCCCAGAGCACTGCCAACGCCAGGCCGAGCGCCACGGTCACCAGACCGCCGCCGAGCCGGGCACGAGGCAGCCTCGGCTCGTCGACAGCGGGGAGCGCCCCGACCCGCACCAGCGCGAAGTGCACCACGGCTGCGACCAGTCCGGTCGCGGCAACGTGCACGACGACGTCGAGCCAGGGCACCGCGGCGTACCAGTCGAGCTGGGCCGCCCAGGCGGCGAACACGATGCTCACCGAGTACGCCGCGTCGAGCGCCGCGGACGCCCCGAGCGCGCGGGGGATCATCGAGCCGCCCAGCACCAGCATGAACAGCGCGAACCCGACGAACCCCCAGCCGAGCCCGCCCGCCACGACGCTGACCAGCGCCGCCAGCCGGACCGCGTCGGCCGGCACCAACGGCACGCCGGGCGCGTGCTCGCCCGACGTCACGGCCGTCACCCGTTCTCCAGCAGTCCTCGCACCACCCGGAGCCCGACCGACATCCGCGCCAGGTCGGCGGCCTCGTCGGTGCAGATCTCCTCGAGTGTGGCGGCGGCCCGCCCGACGACCACGGCGTTGTGCTCCTCCCAGGCCGCCACCCGGGCGGGCGCCGGGTCGTCGGCAGCCCCGTGGGCCAGCACCGCAGCGGTGAGCTGGGAGTGCACGGCGTGCAGGTCGTCGCGCAGCGCGGCGCGGGCCATCGCCTGCCAGCGGTCCTGGCGGGGCAGCGCGAGGATCCGCTGCACCAGCGTGGGCAGGCCGAGGCGCTCCCCCAGCGCGAAGTGCACCCGCGCGACCGCTTCGGGATCGAGCCCCTCGCGCCGGGCGACCTCGACGATCGAGAGCAGCATGTAGGCCGGGGGCAGCACGGCGACCCGGGTGGCCAGCTGCTCGGGGACCCCCTGCTCGACCAGCGCGTCGCGGCGGGCGTGGAAGGCCGCCAGCTCCCGGCCGGTCATCAGCTCGGGCAGCTGTGCCATCGCCCGCTGCACCGGCACCTCGAAGGCGTCGACGACCGTGTCGGAGTCGAGCGGTGGCCGCCGGTTGGCGACCAGCCAGCGGGAGCCGCGCTCGACAAGCGTGCGCATCTCCAGGCGCATCCGGGTCTGCACCGCGGCGTCGAGGCGGTTGTCGTAGGAGGCGAGCTCGTCGCGCAGCACGAGCGAGCCGAAGATCTCGCGCGCGACGAAGTTGGCGATGGTCAGCTCGGCGGGGCCGGCCCCGCTCTCGGCGGCCAGCCGCGGCCAGAACGTGATGCCGGCCCCGTTGACCAGGTCGTTGACGATCTGGGTGACGATGATCTCGCGGCGCAGCGGGTGGGTCTCCATCTGCGGCCGGTAGCCCTGGCGCATGTGCGAGGGGAAGTAGGCGAACAGGTCGCTGCGCAGGAACGGGTCGTCGGGCTGGTCGGAGTCGAGCAGCCTCTCGGCCAGCGTGATCTTGGTCCAGGCCAGCAGCACCGACAGCTCGGGCACGGTCAGCCCCTCGCGCTGCTCGAGCCGGCGGCGCACCTCCTTGCGCGAGGGCAGCCCCTCGAGGTCGCGGTCGAGCACCCCGTCGCGTTCGAGCCGGCGCATCCAGTCCTCGTGCACGTGCAGCATCGCCGGTGCGTGCGCGGCGGCGTTGGCCAGCGCCAGGTTCTGCTCGTAGTTGTCGCGCAGCACCAGCGCGGCGACCTCGTCGGTCATCTCCGCGAGCAGCGAGTCACGCTGCTCGGGGCGCAGCTCGCCCTCCTTGACCACGCGGTCGAGGAGGATCTTGAGGTTGACCTCGTGGTCGGAGGTGTCGACGCCGGCGGAGTTGTCGATGAAGTCGGTGTTGATCCGGCCGCCGGTCCGGGCGTACTCGATGCGGCCGAGCTGGGTGAAGCCGAGGTTGCCGCCCTCGCCGACGCAGCGGGTGCGCAGCTCGCGCCCGTCGACCCGGATCGCGTCGCCCGCCTTGTCGCCGACGTCGGCGTTGGTCTCGGTCGAGGCCTTGACGTAGGTGCCGATGCCGCCGTTCCACAGCAGGTCGACCGGGGCGCGCAGGATCGCCCGCATCAGCTCGGTGGGCGCCATCTTCTGCACGCCGTCGTCGATGCCGAGGGCGCGGCGTACCGCGTCGTTGAGCGGGATCGACTTGCGCTGCCGCGACCAGACGCCGCCCCCCTCGGAGATCAGCGAGCTGTCGTAGTCGGCCCAGCTGGAGCGGGGCAGCTCGAAGAGCCGCTTGCGCTCGGCGAACGAGGTGGCGGCGTCGGGGTCGGGGTCGAGGAAGATGTCGCGGTGGTCGAAGGCGGCCACCAGCCGGATGTGCTCGGAGCAGAGCATGCCGTTGCCGAACACGTCGCCGGACATGTCGCCGATGCCGACGGCGGTGAAGTCCTCGCGCTGGCAGTCGATGCCGCGCTCGCGGAAGTGCCGCTGCACCGAGACCCAGGCGCCGCGGGCGGTGATGCCCATCGCCTTGTGGTCGTAGCCGGCGGAGCCGCCGCTGGCGAAGGCGTCGCCGAGCCAGAAGCCGTACGACGCCGCGACCTCGTTGGCGATGTCGGAGAAGGAGGCCGTGCCCTTGTCGGCCGCCACCACGAGGTAGGAGTCGTCACCGTCGTGCCGCACGACGCGCGGGGGCGGCACGGTCTCGCCGTCGACGAGGTTGTCGGTGACGTCGAGCAGGCCGCTGATGAACGAGCGGTAGCAGGCCACGCCCTCGGCCATCCAGGCGTCGCGGTCGCTCGGGTCGGGCAGGTGTCGGCAGTAGAAGCCGCCCTTCGCGCCGACCGGCACGATCACGGTGTTCTTCACCATCTGCGCCTTGACCAGGCCCAGCACCTCGGTGCGGTAGTCGTCGCGCCGATCCGACCAGCGCAGCCCTCCGCGGGCGACCGAGCCGAACCTCAGGTGCACGCCCTCCACCCGGGGCGAGTAGACGAAGATCTCGAACTTCGGGCGCGGCTCGGGCAGGTCGGGGACCGCGGAGGGGTCGAGCTTGACCGAGAGGTACGGCTTGGGGCCGCCGTCCTCGGCACGCTGGTAGAAGTTCGTGCGCAGGGTGGCCTCGATCAGGGCGAGGTAGGAGCGCAGGATCCGGTCGTGGTCGAGGCTGGCCACGTCGTCGAGGCCCGCGGCGATCCGCTCGCGCAGGTGCTCGACCCGGGTCTGGCGGGCCTCGGCGTCGGCGGGCAGGGAGCGCTCGCCGGGGTCGAAGCGCGCCTCGAAGAGCCGCACCAGCAGCGCGGCGAGGTCGACGTTGTGTCGCAGCGCGTCCTGCAGCGAGATCATCGAGAACGGCGTGCCGCCCTGCCGCAGGTAGCGGGCGTAGGCGCGCAGCACCGTCACCTGGCGCCAGTTGAGACCGGCGGCGAGCACCAGCGCGTTGAAGCCGTCGACCTCGTTGTGGCCGCTCCACACGGCGTGCAGGGCGTCCTCGAACTGCCGTCCGGCCTCCCTGGGCACACTGCCGGCGTAGCGGAGCCCGAACTCGTAGACGAACGTCGGGCGCTCAAGCCCGGTCAACTCGTAGGGGCGTTCGTCGACCACCTCGACGCCCATCGAGGCGAGCATCGGCAGCATCCGCGACAGCGACAGCGGCGTGCCGATCCGGTAGACCTTCAGCCGGGCCTGGCCGCGCTCGGCGTCGACCGGCCCGGTCAGCGCCAGGTCGAGCCCCTCGTCGCCGTCGATGCTCTCCAGGCGCCCGACGTCGGCGACGGCCGTGGTGGGGTCGAAGTCCTCCTTGTAGGCCTCGGGGAAGGACTCGGCGTAGCGCCGGGCCAGCCCGACGCCGACCTCCTCGCCACGCTCGTCGACGACGGCGTTGGCGAAGGCGTCGCGCCACGAGCGGGCGGCGGCGGCGAGGTCGCTCTCGAGCTCGGAGACCAGCTCGGGGTCGGCCTTCGGCACGGTGGTGCCGCGCCCCAGGTGCACGACGAAGTGCACGCGGGCGGTGGTGGACTCGTCGAGCCGGGCCGTGTAGTCGATCGTCTCGCCCTGCAGCCGCTCCACCAGCAGGCTGGCGAACCGCTCGCGGACACCCGTGTTGTAGCGGTCCCGCGGGAGATAGACGATCGCGGAGACGTAGCGGCCGTAGGTGTCGGGGCGCAGGAACAGCCGCACGGCCCGCCGTTCGCGGGCCAGCGACGCCGCCTCGGCCATCTCGGTGAGCTCGTCGACCGGGGTGTGGAACAGCTCGTCGCGCGGCCAGGTCTCGAGGGTGTTGACCAGCGCCTTGCCGTCGTGGCTGAGCGGGTCGAAGCCGCTGCGCTCGAGCACCTCGCGGACCTTCTCCCGCAGCAGCGGGATGCGCACCACCGACTCGGTGTAGGCGGTGCTGGAGAACAGGCCGAGGAATCGGCGTTCGCCGGTGACCTCGCCGTCGGCGCCGAAGGTCTTCACGCCGACGTAGTCGAGGTACGCCGGACGGTGCACGGTCGAGCGCGAGTTCGCCTTGGTCAGCACCAGCAGGGTCTTCTCCCGGGCGCGGTCGGCCGCGGCCGTCGGCAGCCGGTAGGCACCGTGGGCGAGGTCGGGGTCGGAGCGCAGGATGCCCAGGCCGCTGCCGGGCCGGGCGCGCAGCACCTCGGCGTCGCCGTCGCGTTCGAGGGCGTACTCGCGGTAGCCGAGGAACGCGAAGTGGTCGGCCGCCAGCCAGGACAGCAGCTCGCGGCCCTGCCGGACCTCCTCGGCCGGCAGCGGCGGCGGGGTCTGCGCGAGCTCGTGCACGATCGCGCTGATCCGCTCGTGCATCTTGCCCCAGTCCTCGACGGACTCGCGCACGTCGCGCAGCACCTTCTGCACCGCCTGCGCGACGTCGTCGGGGCCGGTGCCGGACCCGGCGTCGCGGATGCGGTCGACCTCCAGGTGCATCCACGACTCACGCACCGCGTCGGAGTGCGGCGGCCGCGCTCCGTCGAGCACCGGCCGCGCCGAGCGCATCGCACCGGCGATGTCGCGCTCCACGTCGATCACCGGGTGCACGACCACGTGCACGGAGCGTCGTTCGCGGGCCATCTCCATCGTCAGCGAGTCGACCAGGAACGGCATGTCGTCGACGACGACCTCCACCACCGAGCGGCCGGCGGCGGACCACCCGTCGCCGTCCTTGGTGGGCGCCACCACCCGCACCCGGGCCGTCCCCTGGGGGCGCTCCTGGGCGAGCTCGCGGTGGGACCGCACCGCGCCGAGCAGGTCCTCGGCGTCGCGCCCGGCGATGTCCTCGGGCGCGACGTGCCGATAGAAGGCGTCGACCAGGCCCGCCAGCTCGGCGTCGTCGCCGGCGAGCCGAACGGCCGCTCGGACGAGGTCGACCTTGGCCCGCTGCTGGGGCGTCAGGGTCTGCGGGGTGGGCTGGGTCGGCGGCGTCGTCGTTGACACAGGCCCGACCCTAGCCGCCCCGCACAGCGCGCCGTTCAGAGCCGCGAACGCAGCTCCCAGAGCAGCGGGAAGTAGCGCAGGTCCAGCCGGGATCGCAGATAGCCGGCGCCGGTCGAGCCGCCGGTGCCGGACTTGGCGCCGATCATCCGCTCGACCATGACCACGTGCCGGGCGCGCCAGGCGGCCGCCAGCTCGTCGTGGTGCAGGAGGCTCTCGGCGAGCTCCCACTGCGCGGCGTACGACGCGCGGTCGTGGGCGACCTCGCGCAGCGAGCCGAGCAGCGCGCCCTCGTCGCCGGTGGGCAGGCCGGCTCGGTCAAGCACGCTCACGTAGGCGTCCCACAGCGACGGCTCGGCCAACCGCCGGGCCAGCCGCTGCCGCTCGTCGTCGGTGAGGCCGCGGAACCGGTCGACGTAGGCGGGGTCCTTGGCGCCGGAGAGGAACTCCAGCTCGCGGAACTGCACCGACTGGAAGCCGCTGGCGGGGGCGAGCAGCTGCCGGAACTGCAAGAAGTCCTGGGGGGTCATGGTCTCGAGAACGTCGATCTGCTGCACCAGCACCTGCTCGATCGTGGCCACCCGGCGCAGCAGGTGCTGGGCCCGCCACAGGTCGCCGTCCTCGCCGGCTGTGCCGGCCAACATCGCGTCGCGGGCGGCGGCGGCCTCGTGCAGCAGCTGCTGGAACCACAGCTCGTAGACCTGGTGGACGGTGATGAACAGCAGCTCGTCGTGCGCGGGTGACCGCAGCCGCTGGCAGGACAGCAGCTCGGGCACCGCGAGATAGCTGCCGTAGGTGAGCTGGGCGCCCTGCTCGCCGAAGGAGACGTCGGTCTGCTCAGTCATGCGAGCAGACGGTACGCCGGATTGGGTCATGATGACCTCATGAGGTTCCGACACGAGATCGACTACGACGCCACCCCCGACCAGGTCTTCGCGATGCTGGCCGACCCGGCGTTCCGGGAGGCGGTCTGCGCCGCCCAGGACGTGGTGTCGGTGGAGGTGGAGCTCGAGCGCACCGGCAACGGCTTCTCGCTCGTCGTCGACCAGCAGCAGCGCACCACCGACCTCCCGTCGTTCGCCCGCACCTTCGCCGGTGACACCACGCGGGCGGTCCAGCGGGAGGAATGGGCCGACTCGACCGGGGGAACCCTGCAGATCGAGACCCCCGGCAAGCCCGCCGACATGCGCGGCACGATCACGCTGCGCCCCGAGGGGTCCGGCACCCGCGAGATCGTCGAGCTGGAGCTGAAGGTCAAGGTCCCGCTGATCGGCGGGAAGATCGAGAAGCTGCTGGCCGAGAAGGTCGCCGCCGGCATCGACACCGAGCACGAGGTGGGCCGCGCCTACCTGGAAGGAAGCCGCTGACATGTCGACCCGGGTCCGCCACGAGCTGCGCTACGACGGCTCCGCCGAGCAGGTGCACGCGATGCTGACCGACGCCGCCTTCCGCGAGGAGGTCTGCGAGCGGATGAAGGTGGTGCGCGGAGCGGTGACGGTCGAGCCGGTGGCGACCGGCACCCGGGTGGTCATCGAGCAGGTGCAGCACGCGGGCGGGCTGCCGTCGATCGCCACCAAGCTGGTCGGCGACACCATCGAGATCGTCCAGGAGGAGACCTGGACCTCCACCACGCACGCCGACGTGCACGTGACGATCCCGCACAAGCCGGGCGAGATGATCGGCACCAACGAGCTGGTCGAGGCCGACGGCGCCACCACCGAGATCGTCGACCTCGAGGTCCGGGTCCGGGTGCCGTTGGTCGGCGGCAAGCTGGAGAGGCTGGTCGCCGACAACCTGGCCAAGGCCCTGAAGGTCGAGCACGCCGCCGGCCAGGAGTACCTCGCCCGCTAGGCGTCCTCGCGCTCACCCTCCCGCTCGTCGGCGCGGCGGCGCAGCCAGATCACGCCCGCGAGCACCAGGAACGGCCCGAAGGCCAGCACCAGCGTCAGGACCTTCTCCAGCGGGTGCAGCGAGCCCATGTGCCACACCAGCAGGAGCGGGAGCGCCGAGACGGGGAAGGCCATGGTCAGCCATTGTGCCTCCGGCCCGGCGTCCGCTCTCCGTGAGTCCGGCCACACCCGCTGGAAGCCTGCGGAGCGCGTCAGCCCATGTGCGGGTAGCGGTAGTCGGTCGGCGGCACGAAGGTCTCCTTGATGCTGCGCGGGCTGGTCCAGCGCAGCAGGTTGACCGCGGCCCCGGCCTTGTCGTTGGTGCCGCTCGCGCGGCCGCCGCCGAACGGCTGCTGGCCCACGACCGCCCCGGTGGGCTTGTCGTTGATGTAGAAGTTGCCGGCCGCGAACCGCAGCCGCTCCTGAGCCCAGGCGATCGCCCGGCGGTCCTGGGCGATGATCGAGCCGGTGAGCGCGTAGGGCGCGAACGACTCCATCTGGTCGACCGCCGACTCGAAGTCGGCGTCGTCGTAGACGTGCACCGCCAGGATCGGGCCGAAGTACTCGGTGGAGAACATCTCGTCGGTGGGGTCGCCGCCCACGACGAGGGTGGGCCGGACGAACCAGCCCACCGAGTCGTCACAGCTGCCGCCGGCCAGCACCTCGAGGCCGGACGTCTCCTGGGCGCGGGCGATGGCGGCCTGGTGCTTGACGAACGCCCGCCGGTCGATGACCGCGCCCATGAAGTTCGACAGGTCGCGCACGTCGCCCATGGCGATGTCCTCGACCTCGGCCACCAGGCGGTCCTTGATCCGCTCCCAGACCGACCGGGCGACGTAGGCGCGGGAGGCCGCGGAGCACTTCTGGCCTTGGTACTCGAACGCGCCTCGGATCATGGCGGTCGCGACCACGTCGGGGTCGGCCGAGGGGTGGGCGACGATGAAGTCCTTGCCGCCGGTCTCCCCCACGATCCGCGGGTAGGAGCGGTAGCTCGTGATGTTCTCCCCGACCGTGCGCCACAGGTGCTGGAAGGTCGGGGTGGAGCCGGTGAAGTGGATGCCGGCCAGGTCGGGGTGGGCCAGGGTCACCTCGGAGACCGCGGCACCGTGGCCGGGCAGCATGTTGATCACGCCCGGCGGCATGCCGGCCTCCTCGAGCAGCGCCATGGTCAGGCTGGCGGCGAGCTGCTGGGTCGGCGCGGGCTTCCAGATCACCGTGTTGCCCATCAGCGCCGGCGCGGTGGGGAGGTTGCCCGCGATCGCGGTGAAGTTGAACGGGGTGATCGCGTAGACGAAGCCCTCCAGCGGTCGCTGGTCGGTGCGGTTCCACACCCCGGGGCTGTTCGCGATCGGCTGCTCGGCGAGGATCTGCCGCGCGTAGTGGACGTTGAAGCGCCAGAAGTCGATCAGCTCGCACGCCGCGTCGATCTCGGCCTGGAAGGCGGTCTTCGACTGGCCCAGCATCGTCGCCGCGTTCAGCCGCTGGCGCCATGGCCCGGCGAGCAGGTCGGCCGCCTTGAGCAGGATCGCGGCCCGGTCGTCGAAGTCCATCGCCCGCCACTGCGGTGCCGCCTCGGCGGCGGCCCGGACGGCGGCCTCGGCGTCGGCGTGGCTGGCCTGGCGGACCACGCCCAGCACGTGGCGGTGGTCGTGCGGCTGCACCACCTCGATCAGCTCGCCGTCGCCGGTCACCTGCCGACCACCGATGTGGGCCCGGAACTCGTGCTGCTCGCGCTGCAGGGCCTCGAGCTCGGTGAGCAGGGCCTCCCGCTCGCGACTGCCCGGAGCGTAGGTCTGGTTCGGCTCGTTGACGGGGGCGGGCGGGAGGCTGATGGCGTCCATGGACCGAGACTACGGCCCGAGCCCGGGCCGGTCACACCAGACCGGCTCAGACCAGGTCGGCGAGCTCCTGGGTGGCGTACCACGCGAGGTCGTCGTCGTCCGCGGCGTCGTCGACGGTGTCGAGGTGACCCGAGGCCAGGTGCTTCCACAGCAGGTCGCCGGCGACCTCGACCAGCGTGGCGTCGTCCTCCCCGCCCACCGGTGTCGCCCCCGAGACGTCGGCGGCCAGGACCACGCGACGGGGTGCGTCGCCCTCGGCGCGCAGCCGGGTGGAGTCGGCCGCGGCCGCCATCAGCGCGGCGTACTCCCAACCCTCGTCGTCACCCTCGGGCCAGGCCTCGCACAGGGCCTCGGTGACCGCGTGCGCCCGCAGCGGACCGACCAGCCGCCGCTCGGCGACCATCGTGGCCAGGGTCGAGGAGGTCACCGGCACATAGACCCGCACTCTCACTTCGACCCCTCCGACCGGGCCGGCTTGCGCTTGCGCCCGCGGGGAGCGCGGGGCCGGACACCGGACGCGGTCTCGACCAGCTCCTCGAGCGCCTCACGGATGCAGGTGCCGAGCAGGTCCGGGTCGGGCTCGAGGTCGCGGTCGGCGGTCAGGTGGTAGAAGACCTGCCCGTCGTAGGAGGTCACCGCCACCGACAACAGCTGGCCCGGCAGCAACGGCGGGATCGCGAACGTCGCCCGCATCCGCGCGCCCGCGGCGTACAGCGGGGACTGCGGGCCGGGCACGTTGGTCACGCAGAGCTGGAACCCCCGGCGCAGCTCGCCGGCCGCCACCCGGGTGCCGATGGCGTGGAAGGTCGCCGGCGCGAAGCCGGCGATGCCCGCCAGCCGGTTCGCCGCCACCGCACGCCCGGTCTCCTTGTGGGCCTTGAAGGAGTACGACACCTGATGCAGCCGCACCACCGGGCTGGGCTCGCCGACCGGCAGGTCGACGAAGTGGGCCGCGATCTGGCTGCCCAGCGACGTGGCCTCGAGCTCCTCGTCGATCACCGACACCGGCACCACGGCCCGCACCTGGCGCAGCCCGCCCAACGCCTCGGGTCGCGACATCAGCCAGGCCCGCAGGCCACCGGCGATCGTCGCCAGCACCACGTCGTTGACGGTGCCGCCGTGCACGGACCGGACCAGCCGATGGTCGGCGAGGCTCGTCGGCACCCCGACCAGGCGCCGCTGCTGGGAGTGCGGGCCCGTGAGCGGGCCGGGGCGCTGCGGCCGGCGCCCGGCGAGCGCGCCGGCGACCCGGCCGGCCCGGCTCAGCGCAGCGTCGGTCGTGCGCACGGCCGCACCGATGGTCGAACGGGCAGCGTGAACCGCGGTCTCCGGGCGGGTCACCGCGTCGTGCAGGGCGTCGAGGGCGAGCGCCGTCGGCGAAGGGCGCCGCGTCGGTCGCCACTCGTCGCCGCCGAGCTCCTTGGGCTCCGCCGAGACGTCGAGCATCACCTGCCCGAGGTCGACGGTGTGCACCCCGTCGACGAGCACCTGGTGCGACTTCGAGAGCACCGCGACCCGGCCGTCGGCCAACCCCTCGATGAAGTAGACCTCCCACAGCGGGCGGCTGCGGTCCAGCGGGCGGGAGACGATCCGGGCCACCAGCTCGCGCAGCTGGTCCTCGGAGCCGGGCCGGGGCAGCGCCGAGCGGCGTACGTGGTAGCCGACGTCGAAGTGCGGGTCGTCGACCCACACCGGCATCGCGACCCCGCCGGCGACCTGCTGGATGCGCTGGCGGTAGCGCGGCACGAACGAGATCCGGTCGCAGATCAGCTCGACCAGGCGGTCGTGGTCGAAAGCCGGGCCACCGGGGTCGCCCGGGTCGAAGATCTCGACCGTCGCGTTGTGCATCGGTGTCGCCGCGCTCTCGGCGGCCAGGAACGCCAGGTCCCGGGGCCGCAGTCGCTCGCCCATCCGCCCTGCCTTCCCGTCCGGTCGCGGACCCCCGCGGCCCGCGCTTTGCCCGCATGGGATTCTGACACGGGCGACCACGGACCTCGCTCCCGTCCAGGGAGCGGCCCCGCGGTACCCACCACCAGCTCCAGCACACACCTGCCCGGGCCCGGCCCGGACGAGAGGAAAGCGATGCGCCGACTCATGGCGACCCTGGCGGCCCTCGGCTGCGTGCTCGCGCTCGCCGCGTGCGGTGAGGACGAGCCCGACCAGACCGGCACCGACGAGCCCGTGAGCATCGAGCTCACCCTCGAGGGCGGGAGGGTGACCCCCAACGGCGAGCGGGTGGAGGTTCCCGCCGGCCAGCCCGTCGAGCTGGTCGTGAAGTCCGACCAGGCCGGTGAGATCCACGTGCACTCCGACCCCGAGCAGTCCCTGGAGATCCAGCCGGGCACCTCGACCTACGAGATCGACCCGATCGACAAGCCCGGGGTGGTGGAGGTCGAGCTCCACGAGCCGGCGCTGATGCTGGTCCAGCTCGAAGTCAGCTGAGTCGCCGGCGGTGGTCACCCTGACGCCTTCCTTCGCCACCCTCACCTCCACCGACGGGGTCACCCTGGCCCACGGCATCGGCGGCGGCGAGGACCTGCCGCTCTCGCCCGAGCTGGCGATCGCCGGCGCCGTCGCCGCGCTGACGATCTCGTTCACGGTGCTCGCGGTCGCGTGGCGCAGCCCGCGCTACGACGCGGCGACCGGCGGCCGTCCGGTGCCGTCCTGGCTGCAGCGCCTGGTCGACTCCCCCGGGTTCGGGATCGGCGCCCGCACCGTCGGGATGGTGGTCTTCCTCTTCGCCGCGGTGACCGCCGTGTTCGGCGAGGACGTCTTGCTGAACCCGTTCTTCGGGATCTTCTACGTGTGGTGGTGGATCGGCCTGGTGCCGCTCTCGCTGCTGCTCGGCCCGGTCTGGAAGGCGATCAGCCCGGTGCGCACCATCAACGCGCTCTTCGCCAAGGCGACCGGGGGCGACCCCGATCAGGGGGTCTTCACCTACCCCGAGCGGCTCGGCTACTGGCCGGCCGCCTTCGGGCTCTACGCGTTCGTGTGGATGGAGCTGGTCTACCCCTACTCCACCGAGCTGGGCCCGGTCCGGCTGTGGGCGGCGACCTACGTCGCGGTGATGCTGGTCGGCGGCGCCCTGTTCGGCAACCGCTTCTATGAGCGCGCCGACCCGTTCGAGGTCTACTCCGGCCTGGTCGCGCGGATGTCGGTGTGGCACCGCCGCGACGGGCGGCTGCTCGTCCGCAGCCCGCTGGCCAACCTCGACACGGTGCCGGTGGCCCCCGGCCTCGTGGCCGTGGGTGCGGTGCTGTTCGGCAGCACCGCCTTCGACTCGTTCGCCGACTCCCCGCCGTGGGTGCGCTTCCTGCAGGGCAGCGACTTCGTCGCCGAGAACGGCTGGGCCGAGAACGCGCTCACCAACCTCGGCCTGCTGGCGTTCTGCGTCGGCGTGGGCCTGCTGTTCTGGCTGGGGTGCGTGCTCACCGGGGTGGGACCCGACCAGCGCCGGACCGCCCTGCCGAACCAGTTCGCGCACTCGATCGTGCCGATCATCGTCGGCTACATCGTGGCGCACTACCTGACGTTCTTCATCGACTGGGCGCAGCGCACCGTCATCTATGCCAGCGACCCGTTCAGCGACGGCAGCAACTACTTCGGCACCGCCGACCTGCGCCCCAACGACTGGTTGTCCTACCACCCGACGCTGTTGGCCTCGATCAAGGTGCTGGCCGTGGTGATCGGGCACGTGCTCGGCGTCATCGCCGCACACGACCGGGCGATCAAGCTGCTGCCCCGGCGGCACCAGCTGACCGGGCAGCTGCCGCTGCTCTTCGCGATGGTGGCGTTCACCGTGGGCGGGTTGTACCTGCTCTTCGCCGCCTGACCCGGCCGGTCCGGCCGGCCGCTGCTCCGGCGCCGGCCGGCTCGAGGACGTCGACCAGGCCGGCCACGGCCCGGGCGAGTGGACTGTCGCCGACCTCGACCAGGCTGCGCCCGGTGACCAGGGCCCGGTCGACGGCCGCTCGGTCCTCGGGCAGGAAGTGGAGCCCGGCGACCCGGGCGACGCCCGAGACCATGCCGGCGATGTCGCGGGTGGACCAGCCGAGCGTGGGGCGCATCCGGTTGACCACGACGTGCACCGGGAGCCCCGGTGCCCGATCGCGCAGGTCGACCAGGCCGCGCGCCAGCCGGGACAGCCCGACCGGGTCCGCGGCGCCGACGACGACCGCCAGGTCGGCGACGTCGAGCGCGCCCAGCGTCATCGCGTTGCGCCCCGGGCGGGAGCCGAGCTCGGCCACCGGGTCGTCCTCGAGGCAGAAGCCGGTGTCGACGACGACCTCGCCCATACCGCGGGCGACGTCGAGCAGGTGCTCCAGCGACCCGGCCCGCACCTCGGCCCACCGGTCGGGCCGAGGCAGTCCGGTGACCACGGCCAGGTGGCCGTCGACCGCCCGCAGCACCGTGCCGAGCCGGTCGGCCAGGGCTCCGCTGCCGGCCAGCCGGGCGGCCGCGAGGAGCCCGGAGACCTCGTCGAGGATGCCGAGCTGCTGGGCGACCGCGCCACCCCACGGGTCGGCGTCGACGAGCACCGTGCGGCGCCGCCGGCGGGCCAGCTCGGCCGCCACCGTCACCGCCAGCGTGGTGCGCCCGGGGGCCCCGGCCGGGCCCCACACCGCGATCACGCGCCCGGGCCGGCCGCCGGGCGGGCCGGGCGGGACCCCATCCTCGGCCCCGTCGACGAGACCCACGACGGGGTCGCCGACACCCACCGCGGCGTCGAGGTCGCCGGCCGACGGCGCGGAGCCGGCCGCGGTGACCGCCTCGGGCACCCGCGCGAGCTCGGTGTCGGGCACGACCGCGGGGACGCCGATGCGCGAGGCCCGCAGCCGGGCGGCGTCGTGGGAGGCGTCACCCGGCGCGATCGCGACCGGCCGGACGCCGTGGCGGCGCAGGTGGTCGACCGCGGCCAGGTCGAGGCCGGGGGCGTCGAGGCCGACGACCGCGACGTCGGCCTGACCGGAGGCGGCGGACGCGAGCAGGTCGTCGACGTCGACGCAGCGCTTGAGCACCACCACGCCGGGATGCTCGCCGAGCAGCTGCAGCACCGTGGACTCCCAGGCGGCGCCCGAGGCGACGATCAGCACGATGACCACGAGCTGGTCCTCCTCTCCTCGACCGAGCCGCTCAGTCGCGCCGCACGACGTGGAGCACCGGGGACTCGACGGCGCCGAGCAGTCCGAAGAACCCGCCGACGGCGTCCTCGGGGACCTCGAGCACCAGCTGGCGGCGCCCGGTCGAGCCGAGCGTCTCGTCGAGGCCGGGAGCGGCGACGACCCGCACCGCCTCCAGGGCCGGGGCGGCCGCACCCCTGCGCCCGGCCCTGGCTTCGGGCACACCGGACAGCACGAAGACGTCGACCACGGAGCCCTCGGTGACCGACCCCGGAACCAGTGCCGGCTCGACGGCCACCGGCAGCTCGACGGTGCGATCGTCCTCGGGCGCGCCCAGCGCGGCTCGCGGCACCAGCTCTCCCTCGCCGAGGGGCCGCGTCAGCACCTGGTCGGCGGGCAGCTCGTCGTCGGTGGTGAAGTAGCGCTCCAGCTCGCCGGCGTCGGCGAACCGGACCCGCTCCACCACCACGTCCTCGGCGGTCAGCTGCCGGCCCGCGGTCAGGTCGCCGGCGGCCGTCCAGACGGTCACCGTGTCGTCGGCAGCGGCGAGCAGGCGCGCGCCGGCGACGACCGACCCGGCGACGATGGCCACGCCCACCCACAGCCGCGGATCGCGCCACCCCGGAGGCCGCGACCGCAGGGCGCGGGGCGGCTCGAGGTGGGGCGGGACGGGCGCGGGCGAGGTCACGGGACGGGCGCTGTGCGTGCCCGGGCCTCCGAGATCGGTGGACACGCCGCCCATCATGACGCCCCGGCGGCCTCCGGTCACCCCTTCGTCCACAGGCGGGCACCGGCTGACCACCCGCGGCGCACCGAGGTGCGACGATGGCCCCATGGCCGGAACGCCCCGCTTCCTGACCCTCACCGACGTCGCCGAGGTGCTCAACACCTCCAGCGCCCAGGTCTACGCCCTGGTGCGCCGCGGCGACCTGCCCGCGATCAAGATCGGCGGCCGCGGCCAGTGGCGGGTCGAGGCCAGCCAGCTCGAGGAGTACATCGCCCGGATGTACGCCGAGACCCGCTCGTTCGTCGACCAGCACCCCTACGTCGAGGCCGACCAGGCCCCCGAGGCCTGAGGCCTCGGGTCAGCCGGTCTGCGAGCCCAGCGTCACCTCGATGGTGCGCTCCTCGCCGTCGCGCCGGATCGTGAACTCGATGGTCTCGCCCGGCTGGTGGGTGCGGATCGCCACGATCAGCGCGATGCCGTCGGTGATCCGCTCGCCGTCGAGCGCGACGACCAGGTCACCCTTGAGCAGGCCGCTCTCCTCGGCGGGCGTGTCGGGCATCACCTGGTCGATCTCGGCGCCCTCGCCGTCCTCGCGGCCCACGTTCACCTTCGCCCCGATCACCGGATAGCTCGCCTCGCCGGTGCGCAGGATCTGGTCGGCGGTGATCCGCACCTGCTCGACCGGGATGGCGAAGCCGACCCCGATGCTGCCGGCCTCGGAGCCGAACCCGCCGCCGGTGGTGGCGATCGCGGAGTTCACGCCCACCACCTGGCCGCGCAGGTTGACCAACGGGCCGCCGGAGTTGCCGGGGTTGATCGCGGCGTCGGTCTGCACGGCGTTGATGTAGGAGGAGTCGTCGCCCGCGTCACCGGTGGTCACCGGCCGGTGCAGGGCGCTGACGATGCCCGAGGTGACCGTGGAGCTCAGCCCGAGCGGAGAACCGATCGCGACCACGCCCTCCCCGACCTGCAGCGCGGTCGAGGAGCCCAGCGCCGCGGGCTTGAGACCGGTCGCGTCCTCGGCGTAGAGGACCGCCAGGTCGTAGACGGCGCTGCGACCGACCACGGTCGCCGGGTAGCGGTTGCCCTGGTCGTCGACGATCTCGATCGGGCCGTCCTCCTTGTCGGCCTGCTCGACCACGTGGCTGTTGGTGATCACGTGGCCCTGCTTGTCCAGCACGAACCCCGACCCGGTCGCGCCACCGGCCTCCCCGTCGTACGCCGCGGCGATCTGGACCGTGCTGGGCAGCAGCTCGGCCGCGACCGCCGCCACCGAGCCGTCCTCTGCCTTGATGGGCGGCGCCGAGACCGTGTCGACCGCCCCGAGCCCGCCCGCGACGGTGCCGACGGTGTCGTCGTCGGTGAGGCGCTCGTAGGCGATGCTGCCGCCCACCCCGCCCACCACGCCCAGCGCCAGCGCGAGCACGCTCACCACGGGCCACACCCACGCGCTCATCCGCGCCCGCGGCGCGGCGTGCCGAGCGGGGACCGGCGAACCCGGCGGCGGTGCGACCGAGCCCGACGAGCCGGGCGGCCCCGCGGGCGCGGGCCCGGTCGGACCGCTCGCCCAATGGCCCGGGGGCGGCTGGTTCACCGGAGGCACCCAGGTCGGGCGGGCGTGGTCGTTCACCCCGCCATTGTGCCGCCTGCCCGGTGAACCTGGCCGGGACGGCCGGTGAGCGGTCAGCGGGTGCGCAGCGGCACGCCGGGCGTCGGCGCCGGCGACTGGGGTGGGCTGATCTGGGTCACCGGCGGCCGCCGGTCGATGCTCGGGGCGTCGGCCGGCGCGGCGCCGAGGGCCAGCACGCCGACGACGGCTGCACCCAGGGCGCCGCCGCCGATCGCGGCCAGCCCGGCGACGCGGCGCGGGCGGTGATCGGACGGGGCGCTGAGCGCGAGGTAGGTGTCGCCGGGCGGCAGACCGATCGGCGAGCCGGACAGGGAGCCCAGCAGGTGGCCCTTGAGCCGGTCGGGGATGCCGGACGGGTCGTGGGTCAACCCGGCCAGCCGGGTCTTGACCCAGCCCTCACGCTCGACCTGGTCGCGGCAGAGATGGCAGACGTGGACGTGCGCCCAGGCACGCTCCTCCTCCTCGGCCGAGAGCTGGCCGTCGAGGAGCGCGCTGATGTGCGAGCCGAGGTGTCCGATCACGCACTCCCCCATCCGGAGAGGATCTCGGGGGCGCCGGAGTAGCGGGCCCGCCCGGCGCCGGGAGCCCGGTGCGCGAGCGCCTTGCGCAGCATCGCGCGCCCTCGGTGGATGCGGGAGCGGACCGTGCCGAGCTTGGCGCCGAGGATCTCGGCGATCTCCTCGTAGGTCAGGCCCTCCACGTCGCACAGCACGACCGCGGCGCGGAAGTCGGGCGGCAGCGTCGCCAGGGCCGCCTCGATGTCGTCGTCGAAGGTGCGGTCGGCGAACGCCGTGTCGGGGGTGGGGGCGTTGCTGGTCAGCCGGCTGGCCCGCTCGTCGGAGAGCGCGTCGAAGCGGATCCGCTGGCGGCGGCGGGCCTGGTCGAGGAAGAGATTCGTGGTGATCCGGTGCAGCCAGCCCTCGAAGGTGCCCGGGGTGTAGGTGTCGAGGGAGCGGAACACCCGCACGAAGACCTCCTGGGTGAGGTCCTCGGCGTCGTGCCGGTCACCGGTGAGGCGGTAGGCGAGGCGGTAGACCCGGTCGGAGTGTCGCTCGACGATCTGCTCCCAGGTGGGGACGCCGTCGTCCGGCGCGAGGGCGGGCTCGGACGCGGCGGCATTCGACGGGCCGTCTGCCTGACTGTCCACCCGCTCGCGCATGGGAGCTCCTCGTCTCACGATCAGCGTCTGACCTCCTCACCGTAGGCCTCTTCGCTGAGAGGACCCTGTGACTGTTGAACGATCGGAAGGCCGGCTGTGTTCCTGCGGCTCCCGCCCGGTTCCCGCCGCGGTTCCCGCCCGCGTTGGTGCGCCGGCAGCGGGCCGGTCCGCGATACGGTGAGCATCACCACGCTGTCCCCAGGAGGCTGCCATCACCACCACGCCGATCACCCCCGCGAGCTGGACCTACGCCGAGGGTTTCGTCGCCGAGGACGAGGTGCTCGCCGCGGCGCGGGCGCGCTCCGAGGAGGTCGGCGTGGTGCCGATCGGTCCCGGCGGCGGCGCCGCCCTGCGGTTCCTCGCCTCGGTGCTCGAGGCCCGGGCGGTGGTCGAGGTCGGCACCGGCACCGGCGTCTCGGGGCTCTGGCTGCTGCGCGGCATGCGTGCCGACGGGGTGCTCACCACCGTCGACATCGAGACCGAGCACCAGCGGCTGGCCCGGCAGACCTTCACCGAAGCCGGCTTCCCGACCCAGCGGGCCCGCACCATCTCCGGCGCGGCTCTCGACGTGCTGCCGCGGCTCACCGACGGCCACTACGACCTGGTCTTCTGCGACGGCGACAAGGCCGAGTACGCCGCCTACCTCAGCGAGGCGCTGCGGCTGCTGCGCCCGGGCGGCGTCGTGGCCTTCGACAACGCGTTGTGGCACGACCGGGTGGCCGACCCGGCGCGGCGCGACGAGGAGACGGTCGCGATCCGCGAGCTCGGCCGCGAGGTCGCCGCCCACGAGGGCCTGGTGCCGGTGCTGCTGCCCGTCGGCGACGGCCTGCTGCTGGCCAAGAAGGAGTGGGCCCCCGCCGACTGACGGCGTGCGGCTACTCGAGGCGTGCCGGGGCGGCGAAGCCCTCCCAGCCCTCGGCGACCGAGACGACCTGGCAGGGCTCGATGCAGGTGGGCGCACTGCCCACGATCCGCGAGACCGGCGAGTCGGCCGCGCCGGCGGTGAACGTGGCCTGGAACTCCTCACGGGCGGCGTCGGTGGCAAAGACGTAGCAGCCTTCGAACCACTCCCCCGCGCGCATCCGCCAGGTCTTGAAGCGCAGCCCCGCCATGCCGGTGAACCGGGCGTGGGAGGTGCCCTCGACATAGTCGGCCAGCTCCTGCGCGGCTCCGTCGGGGGCCTCGGTCAGCGACCAGCGCACGGTCAGTCCCAGCATCGCTTCACTCCAGTCGGTCGAGGCCGTCAGTCCAGGCCGGCCAGCGGCTCCGCGCCGCCGAGCCAGTGCAGCAGCGCCCGGGCGCCGTAGCCGGTGGGGCCCGGCGTCCACTCGAAGACGTCGTGGGGGGCGTCGCCCACCGAGGCGACGTCGAGGTGTGCCCACGGCACGTCGCCCACGAACGCCTGCAGGAACAGCGCGGCCGTGATCGCCCCCGGACCGCCGGCACCGTTGTCGGCGTCGGCCACCTTCGAGGCGAGCTTGTCCTGGTACGCCGCCGCGAGCGGCATCCGCCACAGCGGTTCGCCCGCCTGCTCGGCGGCCGTGGCGATGGTGGCGGCGAGCCCGTCGCGGTTGGCGAAGAACCCGCCGATCTGCTGGCCCAGCGCCACCTTCATCGCACCGGTGAGCGTGGCGACGTCGACGATCACCGTGGGGTCGAGCCGGTCGACGGCGTAGGCGAGGGCGTCGGCGAGCACCAGCCGCCCCTCGGCGTCGGTGTTGGTCACCTCGCTGGTGCGGCCGCCGTAGTGGCGGATCACGTCGCCGGGGCGCAGCGCGTCGCCGGAGACGGCGTTCTCGGCGGCGGCGACCAGCCCGACCACCCGCACCGGGCAGCCGACGTCGGCGAGCGCCGCCATCGTGGCCAGCACCACGGCCCCGCCGGTCACGTCGCGCTTCATCGTCGACATCGCCTCGCCGGGCTTGATGGAGAGCCCGCCGCTGTCGAAGGTGATGCCCTTGCCGACCAGCACGACGGTGGGGGTGCGCCGGCCGGCCCGGCGCGGGGAGTAGTCGAGACGGATCAACCGCGGCGGCGTGGCCGAGGCCCGGCCGACGGCGAGGATGCCGCCGAAGCCGTCGTCGGCCAGCCGACGCTCGTCCCACACGGTGCAGTCGAGGCCGGTCTCGGCGGCCATCGAGCGGGCCTGCTCGGCCAGCCACGGCGGGTTCTTCAGGTTCGAGGGCACGGTGGAGATCTGGCGGGAGCGCCAGCCCGCGCCGGCGATCGCCACGGCGCGGTCGAGCAGCCGCCGCTGGTCTCGGGTGGGCGCGAGCCCGGCGAGGACGATGCGCCCGACCGGGCGGTGCTCGGGTGGGCGCGAGCGCCACTGGAACGCGAACGACCCGAGGGTGGCGCCGGCGACGAACGCGGTCAGCCCGTCGTCGGGGTCCAGCGCCGCGATCGAGGTCGCGACGGCGGCCCGGTCGCGGGCGGCCCGGGCCAGCGCCGCACCGGCCCGGCGCAGGTCGCCGGGTCGCTGCTCGCCGACGCCGATCAGGAGCAGCAGGCGCAGCGATCCGTCGGCGGGGGCCACCGGCACCGCGGTCACCTCGCCGGCCTCGCCGGTGGCCGACTGCCCCTCCAGGAGCGCGAGCAGGTCGAGCCCCAGCGCCTCGGAGACCTCGGCGGCGCCGGGGCCCAGCAGCAGCCCGTCGGCCCGGTCGTCGCCGCGCGCGCCCGGCAGCACCGGGAGCGCGACGACGTCGACACCGGGGACCTCACCGGGGCGGGCCGCGTCGAGCGCGAACCGCGGTGGCGCGGGTTGAGGTGGGAGGGCTGGTGCGGGGGCGGCGGACACGGTCGTCAGC
This sequence comes from Nocardioides ferulae, assembly GCF_003660455.1. Lineage (GTDB taxonomy): Bacteria > Actinomycetota > Actinomycetes > Propionibacteriales > Nocardioidaceae > Nocardioides > Nocardioides ferulae. The sequence goes on from NZ_QZVR01000007.1 coordinate 204,312, forward strand.
CGACGACGTCCTTGAGTGCGTCGCCGAGAGCGCCTGCCTCCTCGGCGTTGAGTTCGACAACGAGACGGCCACCGCCTTCGAGCGGGACGCGCATCACGATGCCGCGCCCTTCCTTGGTGACCTCCAGCGGACCGTCGCCCGTCCGCGGCTTCATCGCCGCCATCCGGCACCTCTTCCTCACGAGTTCGAGAGCACGACGAACCGATTCGCCCGCACGCGCCGTAGCGTCCCCATTATCCCCCATGTCGAACGTGACGCCGACCACAGGTGCGTGAGGTGGGTCTCCGGCAGACTGCCGCCCATGACCTCAGAGCCCAGCCAGCCCGCCGCCGCCCCCGTTCTGCTCGACCTCAGCGAGGGCGTCGCGACGATCACGTTGAACCGCCCGGAGGCGATGAACAGTCTCGACGTGGCGACCAAGGTGCTGCTGCGCGAGACCGTGCAGCAGGTCGCCGAGGACCCGCGGGTGCGGTGCGTGGTGCTGACCGGCACCGGTCGGGCCTTCTGCACCGGGCAGGACCTCAAGGAGCACGTGCAGATCCTCAACAGCTCCTCGAGCGAGCAGCTGTTCCGCACCGTCGACGAGCACTACAACCCGATCGTCTCAACGCTGGCCTCGATGCCGAAGCCGGTGCTGGCGGCGGTCAACGGCGTCGCCGCCGGGGCCGGGGCCAGCCTCGCGTTCGCCTGCGACCTGCGCGTGGTCGCCGACACCGCCGGCTTCAACCTGGCCTTCGCCAACGTGGCGCTCTCGTGCGACACCGGCGCGAGCTGGACGCTGCAGCGCCTGGTGGGGAAGGCCAAGGCCCTGGACCTGCTCTACTTCCCGCGGACGGTGCCGGCCGCCGAGGCCCTCGACCTGGGCCTGGCGACGCAGGTGGTGCCGGCCGCCGAGCTGACCGACACGGTCGCCGACCTGGCTGCCCGGCTGGCGGCCGGCCCGACCGTGGCGCTCGGCTCGATCCGGCAGTCGGTGGCCTACGCGGCCGGGCACTCGTTCGAGGAGTCGCTGGCGCTGGAGAGCACGATGATGCAGCGCACCGGCGCCACCCACGACCACGAGTCGGCCGTCGCCGCGTTCGTGGCGAAGCAGAAGCCGGTCTTCGAGGGCCGGTGAGGCTCCACGCCGGGCGTCGCGACGACGGTCAGGAGGGGGTCGGCGTCGACGGCTCGGCGGTCGGCGTCGGGCTCGGCGAGCCGGTGGGCGTCGGGGAGGGCGAGGGCTGCGGCGGCAGTCCCGGGTGCGGGTCGACCCAGTCGGCGGTGCCGTGGAAGGCGCCGAAGAGCCGCAGCAGCCGCCGCGGCGCCTGCCGCCGCAGCGTCCGGATCGAGGGCCGGTAGCCGTACTCGACGGTGACCGCCGCGCCCTTGAAGGTTGCGTTGAACCAGCTGGTCATCGTGCCGTGGCAGACCCCGCCGCAGTCGAACCGCTTGCGCGGCAGGTCCAGTGCCCGCGCCACCCGGCGCGAGAACCTCGGCCGCTTGGTGTCGGTGTCGACGCCGTAGAGGGGCTGGTGGAAGCTGATCAGCCAGCGCGGCCGCAGCGAGGTCAGGAACCGCATCACCGCACGGGTCTCCGGCTCGGAGCCGGGGCGCGGACCCGATTCGTAGCTGCCGTCGAGGTCGGCCCAGTCGTGGGGGAAGTTGCGGTTCAGGTCGACGCCGTGGGCGTTGCGCCGGGTGCCGGCGGCCAGTCCGTCGGGGTTGTACGCCGGCAGCAGCCACAGCTCGGCGCCCATCACCGGCAGCCCGTCGCGCAGCGCCGTGAGGATCTTCCGCGGCGCGCCCTCGTCGCCGTGCATGCCCGAGATCAGCAGCACCTTGGGCACGCCCTTGCCCGCCGGCTCGCCGAGCCGGTAGGCGAAGATCGGTCGGCCCTGCACCGACCTGCCGATGAGCCGCCGGGCGACGACCGCGGACTGCTCCGCTGACTCGGTGGTCGAGTCGGCCGCGGTGGTCGAGCCTGCCGAGACCGCCACCACCGAGGACGAGATCGCTACGACGCAGAGCAGCGCGAGCAGAGCCGGGAGCATCCGCCCGCGGCCGGCCACGTCACACCACCGAGGTGAGGTAGGCCCAGGTGAAGACCAGCACGCCGACGAGCATCCCGACGTGCGCCAGGATCGAGAGCCCCGGGCCCTCCGACCAGCTGTCGGAGGTGCCCTCGTGGGCGTGCCGTCCGCGCGAGGGCAGCCAGCGGACCAGGATCATCAGCCCGGCCACCGCCACGATCCACCAGAACGCGAGGGCGACGATGCCGAGCTCCTCGCTGCCGGCCGGCGTGTCCTCCGGCGCGGCCAGGAACAGCACCCACCCGGCCAGGGCCAGCGCTCCGGCGACCGTGTGCACCCGCAGCACCACCGGCGAGACCTGGAGCCGGCCCGCGGCCCGGTCGGCGCGGCCCAGGCGGACCCGGGTCAGCACGACCACGACCGCCGCCAGTCCCGTGAGCACGAAGACGATGACCTGGGTCGACACGGTGGGCAGTGTGCCCTACTCGGTGTGGTGCTCGCCACGAACCTCCGGATCCGGTGGTGTGTCACCGGACACCTCGGCGGCTGCCTGCCCCTGCTCGAGCTGGGCGGCGAGCCGGTCCAGGAGCGCGTCGACCTCGCTCATCCGGTAGCCGCGCAGCGCCAGCGAGAACCTCACCCGCCGCAGGTCGTCGGCCACGAGCGGGCCGTCGGCGGGCACCCGCGCGTCGGGCCGGTCGTCGTACGCCGGGGCCAGCGGCTCGCCGCGGCCGGCGGCGACCACCGCGACCACGCCCATCGCGAGCACGATCAGGATCGCGAAGAGCCACATCACGACGGGTCACCCCGGTCGGTCACGGGCTCGGGGCCCGCGGCGGAGGCGGCACGGGCCGCGGTCATCAGCGACACGGCCTCGTCGACGTCGTCGGTGAGCGTGAGCATGCCCAGGTCGCGCTCACCGATCTTGCCGTCGGCGAGCACGGTGCCGCGCAGCCAGTCGATCAGCCCGCTCCAGTAGTCGACGCCCATCAGCACGATCGGGAACCGGGTGACCTTCTGGGTCTGCACCAGCGTGAGCGCCTCGAACAGCTCGTCGAAGGTGCCGAAGCCGCCCGGCAGCACCAGGAAGCCCTGGCTGTACTTCACGAACATGGTCTTGCGGGCGAAGAAGTAGCGGAAGTTGACCCCGACGTCGACCCAGTCGTTGAGCTGGTCCTCGTAGGGCAGCTCGATGCCGAGCCCGACGCTGAGGCCGCCGGCCTCGCTGGCCCCCTTGTTGGCCGCCTCCATCGCGCCCGGTCCGCCACCGGTGATCACCGCGAAGCCCTCTTCGACCAGGCGCCGCCCGACCCGCTCCGCCAGCTCGTACGACGGGTGGTCGGGGGCGGTGCGCGCGGAGCCGAACACCGCGATGGCGGGCCCCAGCTCGGCCAGGGCGCCGAAGCCCTCGACGAACTCGGCCTGGATGCGCAGCACCCGCCACGGGTCGGCGTGCACCCAGTCGGTGGGCCCGCGGGAGTCGAGCAGTCGCTGGTCGGTGGTCGACCCGTCGACCTGCGCGCGGCGCTGCAGCACCGGGCCCTTGAACTTCGCTCGCACCACGGCCGACCTCACTCCCCCGCGCCCAGCCAGCGGCGCAGCTGCGCCTCGCAGCGCAGGATCTGCTCGACCGGCACGTGCTCGTCCTGCTTGTGCGCCAGCATCGGGTCGCCGGGGCCGAAGTTGACCGCGGGCACGCCGAGCGCGCTGAACCGCGAGACGTCGGTCCACCCGAACTTCGGGTTCACCTCGCCGCCGACGGCCTCGACGAACGCCGCGGCCGCGGGGACCGACAGCCCGGGCAGGGCCCCGGGACTGGTGTCGGTGACGCGCGCGTCGTAGCCGTCGAAGACCTCGCGCACGTAGGCGAGCGCCTCCTTCTCCGAGCGGTCGGGGGCGAACCGGTAATTGACCGTGACCACGCACTCGTCGGGGATCACGTTGCCGGCAACGCCGCCGCGGATGCCGACGGCGTTGAGGCCCTCGTGGTACTCCAGGCCGTCGATCACCGGCTTGCGAGGCTGGTAGGCCTCGAGCCGGCGCAGCACCTCGGTGGCACCGTGGATCGCGTTGACGCCGCGCCAGGAGCGGGCGGAGTGGGCGCGCTCGCCGGTGGTGGTCACCTCGACCCGCAGCGTGCCCTGGCAGCCGGCCTCGACGACGGCGTTCGACGGCTCCATCAGGATCGCGAAGTCGGCGTCGAGCAGGTCGGGGTGGGTCTGCGCGAGCAGCCGCAGCCCGTTGAACTCGGCCTCGATCTCCTCGGCCTCGTAGAGCACGAACGTCACGTCGCGGTTCGGCTCGGGAACGGTCGCGGCCAGCCGCAGGATCACCGCGTCGCCGCCCTTCATGTCGCAGGTGCCGAGGCCGTGCAGCAGGCCGCCGTCGTCGAGCCTGCTGGGCAGGTTGTCGTTGACCGGCACGGTGTCGAGGTGGCCGGCGATCACGACCCGCTCGGCCCGGCCGAGGTGGGTGCGCGCGACCACGGTGTGGCCGTGCCGGATCACCTCCAGGTGGCCGAGCGTGCGCAGCGCGGCCTCGACCGCGTCGGCGATCTGCTCCTCGTGCAAGCTCACCGACTCGATGTCGACCAGCTGCCGGGTCAGGGTCACGGCGTCGGCGGTCAGGTCCAGCGTGGGCATGGCCCCATCCAACCAGCCGGTCAGTGGGCCACGGCGGCGAGCCACGCTCGCTCCTCACGTCTGCGGCGTGAACAACCCGTTTCGACAACGCAGACGTGAGGAGCGGCTCACCAGTCGGCGCGCTGCTCGCGCAGCCAGCGTTCGTCGTCCTGCCGGTCGAGCAGCGCGTCGAGTGCACCGGCCGGAGCCGGCCGTGCCACCCAGGCCCGGTCGGCCGGCGTCTCGAACGCCGCACGCTGCCGACCTGCCCGCAGCCGGTCGACGACCCGGTCCGGGTCGAGCAGGTCGAGGCCGGTGAACCGCACCACCTCGAGCCCGTGCCGGCGCAACCGGTCCTCCCGGTCCAGGTCGTCGGTGTGCCGACCGGCACTCCGGTGGTCGGCACCGTCGAACTCCACGACCTCCCCCGACTCCGGATCGAGCAGGTCGGCGACGCCGAGCAGCCGCCCCAGCCGGTCCTCGACCCGGCAGTTGACCAGCACCGAGTCGGGAAGCCCAGCGTCCAGCGACCAGATCAGCCGGAGCCTGGTCTCCTGGGGTGACCGGGAGTGTTCGCTGGCCAGCCCGAGCGCGCGGTGCACGCGCGGCAACCCACGCCAGCCCGCATGCACGGCGGCGTAGTCGGCCAGCCGGCGCAGCGAGGTGAGCCGGGCCGCGCACAGCATGTCGGCCACGACCGTGGCCTCCCGCACCGACCCGGCCCACCGCATCGCGTCGAACCCGGCCCGCTCGACGACGGTCACCGGCACGCCGTAGCAGCGGGCGACGTCGTGGGGCTCGAGCCGGTCCCAGGCGAGCGTCGCCCCCGGGAAGGGGCGGATGTTGCCGGCCGGGCCGAGCACGAGCGGCACGGGCAGCACGGTGCGTCCGTCGGGGGCGAGCCCGTCGAAGAACGCCGCGCCGTGCAGGCGACAGGCAGCCCACCCGCCGACCGCGCCCCCGACGGGAAGCCGGGCCGCTGCCTCGGCGGCGCGCTGCTCCGGTGCCGTGCCGTCGGCCGTGGCGGGGACGTAGAGGCCGGGACCGATCCGCCGCCAGCGCCAGCCTCGAGCTTGGGCCGGGCTCGGTCCGAGCTGCCCGGCTGGGTCCACCCGCACGGGGTGGACGATTCGAGGTGGCGGGCAGCGGGGGTCCCAGCGATGGGGCATGCCGTCATGTTGCCCACGCCGATGACCGCACGCGATCGGCTCTCCACAGACGTGGTCTCCGGAGTCGCTCATAGCTCCTCACGTCTGCGTCGTCCTGGCACCCGAAAGACAGCGCAGACGTGAGGAGAGGGCAGGGGACGCCGGGGCCGACGAGACGGGACAACCGTCCCTGTCGCCCGGGACACCGGGCCGGGCAGCGTGGCCGGACCGCCACCCCCGGCCGGACCAGACCAGCAGACGCGGCGCAACCGAGCGGCCACGCCGAGCGTCATCCCCTGCTGGCCGTCATCCGGCCGGTGTCCCCGGACAGCCACCCTCCAGGAGGAGCCATGCCCGTCGCACCGCCCAGCACCCGACCGCAGAGCCGAGCCCGACGACGTACCGCCGCCTTGGGCGCCGCCCTCGCGGTGGGAGTCGGCCTGCTCGCCGCCCCGGGCCAGCTCGCCGCCGCCGCGCCGCTTCGAGACAAGCCGGACCTGATGATGGACGAGGTCCGGTGGGTGCCGCGCGAGGCGAAGACCGGGTCGACGTTCCAGATCGACGGCATGGTCGCGAACGTCGGCGGCCGCCGGGCCCCGATGTCGGTGATGACCGCCCACCTGTCCAAGGACCGGCGGCTCTCTGACGGAGACAAGCGGGTGGGAGCCTCGCAGGTGCAGGCGATGGAGCCCGGTCGCCTCGGCGCGGTGGGCATCACCGTGCGCGTGCCCGACGGCTTCCCCGAGGGGAAGTACCACGTCGTCGTGTGCGCGGACGTGCGCAACGAGATCGACGAGATCCAGGAGGGCGACAACTGCATCGGGTCGCGGTCCCAGGTCACGATCATCCGCGACCTCGAGGGCACCCTCACCGGCACCCTGAACCTCTACGAGTCCGGCTTCACGGAGCAGGGCAACACCACCGAGACGCTGGAGCGCTTCGCCCAGGTGCAGGTCGTCGCCGAGCTCGGCGGCCACAGCGCCGACCCTCGGCTGGCCGACAAGGACAGCACCTACTCCTGGATGGGTGAGATCACGCGCGAGGTCGACGACGAGCTCTGTCCCTACACCACCGTGGAGGACGAGGAGGGCCAGGGCGACTTCGACCACTCCAGCGGGTCCTCGAAGCTCGCCGCCGGGCTGGCCGAGAAGATGTCGAGCCTCGGCGTCCGGTTCCGCCTCGACCTGGACTTCACCGCCACCACGACCGACTGCCACGGGGAGTCGTGGGACATGTCGGGCAAGAACTCCGACATGAACCTGGTGCAGCTGGTCGAGGTGGCCCGTACCAAGCGCAAGGTCGTCTACACGGTCGACTCCTGGTGGCAGGACTTCGGCATCCCCTCCCACTGGGACACCGTCGAGGGCCGGCTGGTCCTCAAGATCAAGAAGTGACGAGATGACCACTACGAGAGCAGGACGCCGCGCTGCCCGGACCGGCGGCGTCCTCGCCCTGCTGCTGGGCCTCACCGCCGCCACCGCCGCCCTCACCGCGCCGCAGTCGACCGCGGCCCCGGCGAAGCGCCCGAACCTGGCCGTCCAGACCGTCACCGGGGTGCCCGAGGCGATCGAGAAGGGCGGCCGGTTCGCCGTCGGCGCGTTCGTGGTCAACCAGGGCGAGGGGACGGCGCCGCCGACACGACTCACCGCCTACCTCTCCCGTGACCGCAAGCAGTCCGCCGGCGACGCCGTCGTGGGCCACGCACCCCTGGTCCGGATGCCCCGCTTCTCCGTGCGGGACAAGACGGTCCGGGTCGCCGTCCCGTCCTCGGCGAGCGGCGTCTACCACGTGCTGGTCTGCGCCGACGCGACCCGCAAGGTCGCGGAGTCCAGCGAGCGCGACAACTGCGGCTTCTCCGCTGGACGGGTGCGCATCCTCGAGCCACTGGCGGGCGAGCTGTCGGGCACTCTCCAGCTCACCGACGCCGGTGAGCTCGGGGACTCGATGTTCCAGCACACCTGGGACCGGACCGGCCAGCTCGACCTCTCGCTGGCGGTCCGGGGCCGGGAGGGCGATCTGCCGAGCATGGCGGTCACGGACACCGGCAGCACCTACGACGTCGCTGGTGTGTGGGACACGCTCTTCGACACCGAGGAGTGCACGGTGACCACCCACCGGGACGAGGCGGGGTCGGGCGCGTTCGAGGACGGCGGGGGGAACGCCCTCGTCGCTTCGTTCCGCGACCCCGGCCTGGAGCGGCTGAACGTCGCGGTGGTCTTCGGCTACGGGTCCACGATCACCCAGGACCTCTGCGAGGGCGGCGACACGTGGGAGGAGACCGCCGCCGGGGGCGTCGACCTGCGGCTCGTGCAGGAGTCCCGCACCGGCCGCCGCATCACCTACCGCGTCGCCTCCTTCACCGGCTCCCCGGCCGAGACCGGCCCGTGGGACACCGTCTCCGGGACCGTGACCCTGCTGCTCGACGACTGAGCGGCAGCCACCGACCGGCGCCGGCCCGCGTCCCCCCACACGGCGGGCCGGCGCCTCTCCCCCGCACCGTTGATCAGGCCCGGACGACCCGCACGACCGCCTTCTCGCCGTCGCCGACGGTGACCGAGGTGCCCTCGCCGTTCAGCGCCGAGGCGTCGACCACGTCGTACGCCGTCGCGAGCGTCTCGCCCGCCACCAGCGCCTCGTGGGTGCGGGCGGCCTCCTGCACGGCGGCCGGGCCGCCGATCGTGAGCGTGATCCGGTCGGAGACGTCGAGTCCGGCGTCGCGGCGGGCCTGCTGGACCGCGCGCACCAGGTCGCGGGCCAGGCCCTCGGCGGCGAGCTCGGGGGTGACCTCGGTGTCGAGCACCACGAAGCCGCCACCGGGCAGCAGCCCGACCGCGGTGCCGTCGCCGGCAGCGCCGGCGACGGTCTCGAGGGAGTACTCGCCCTCGACCAGCACCAGGCCGCCGGAGGTGACTGTGCCGTCGTCGGCCACCGACCAGTCGCCGGACTTCGAGCCCTTGATCGCGGTCTGCACGTCCTTGCCGAGGCGGGGTCCGGCGGCGCGGGCGTTGACGGTGAGCCTCTGCGAGACGCCGTACGACGCGGCCTCGGGCGCGTCGGCGTCGAGCAGCCGCACCTGCTTGACGTTGACCTCGTCGGCCACGATGCCGGTGAAGTCGGCCAGCGAGGCGGCGTCGGGGGCGACGACGGTCAGCGTGGCCAGCGGCAGCCGGTTGCGCAGGTTGCCGGCCTTGCGCAGCGCCGAGGTGGCCGAGCAGACGTCGCGCACCTCGTCCATCGCGGCGACCAGCGAGTCGTCGGCGGGCAGGTCGTCGGCGGCGGGCCAGTCGGCCAGGTGCACCGAGCGGCCGCCGGTGAGGCCGCGCCAGATCTCCTCGGTGGCGAGCGGCAGCAGTGGCGCGACGACGCGGGTGACGACCTCGAGCACGGTGTAGAGCGTGTCGAACGCACTCGTGTCGGCGTCGCGGCCGGTCGCCCAGAACCGCTCCCGGGAGCGCCGGATGTACCAGTTGGTGAGCACGTCGACGAAGCCACGGGTGGTCTCGCAGGCGTCGGCGATCGCGTAGTCGTCGAGCTGGGTCGTCATCGTCTCGACGAACTGCCGGGTCTTGGCCAGCAGGTAGCGGTCGAGCGGGTCGGTGGACGCCGTGGACCACTGCGCGTCGTAGCCGCCCTCGCCGGCGGCGTTGGCGTAGAGCTGGAAGAAGTACCAGCTGTTCCACAGGGGGATCATCACCTGGCGCACCGCGTCGCGGATGCCCTGCTCGGTGACGACCAGGTTGCCGCCGCGCAGGATCGGGCTTGCCATCAGGAACCAGCGCATCGCGTCGGCACCGTCGCGGTGGAAGACCTCGGTGACGTCGGGGTAGTTGCGCAGCGACTTGCTCATCTTGTTGCCGTCGGAGCCCAACACGATGCCGTGGCTGATGCAGGAGCTGAACGCCGGCCGGTCGAACAACGCGGTGGCCAGGATGTGCAGGGTGTAGAACCAGCCGCGGGTCTGGCCGATGTACTCGACGATGAAGTCTGCCGGGAAGTGCGCCTCCGACGAGCCGTCCTCGGCGCCGGCGAACCACTCGGCGTTCTCGAACGGGTAGTGCACCTGCGCGAAGCTCATCGACCCGGAGTCGAACCACACGTCGAGGACGTCGGTGACCCGGCGCATCATCGACCGGCCGGTCGGGTCGTCGGGGTTGGGCCGCACCAGGTCGTCGACGTAGGGGCGGTGCAGGTCGGGGTTGCCGTCGGCGTCGCGCGGCAGCCGGCCGAAGTCGCGCTCGATCTCCTCGAACGAGCCGTAGACGTCGATGCGGGGGTAGGCCTCGTCGTCGCTCTTCCACACCGGCACCGGGCTGCCCCAGAACCGGTTGCGGGTGATCGACCAGTCGCGGGCGTTCTCCAGCCAGCGGCCGAACTGCCCGTCCTTGATGTGCTCGGGCACCCAGCGGATCTGCTGGTTGAGCTCCAGCATCCGGTCCTTGAACGCGGTCACCTCGACGAACCACGACGAGACGCCCTTGTAGATCAGCGGCTCGCGGCAGCGCCAGCAGTGCGGGTAGGAGTGCTCGTAGCTCTCCCGGCGCAACAGCACGGTGCCGGGGGTCACCGAGCCTGCGTCCTCGGTGGTCGAGCCTGCCGAGGCCCCCCGGGTGGCGGCCTTGAGGTGGTCGATGATGTGCAGGTTGGCGTCGAAGACCAGCATCCCGGCGTACTCGCTGACCGGGTGGGTGAACCGGCCGTCCTTGCCGACCGGCATCACCGGCTCGATGTTCTCGCGGTCGGTGACGACCTTGTCGTCCTCACCGAAGGCGCCGGCGGTGTGCACCAGCCCGGTGCCGTCGGTGGTGGTGACCAACTCGGCCTCGACGACGCGGAAGGCGTTCTCGTGGCCCAGGTAGTAGGAGAACGGCGGGGTGTAGGAGCGGCCGGCAATCTCGCTGCCCTTGAAGCGGGCCACGATCTGCAGGTCGACGTCCTCGACGTCCTCGTTGCGCAGCTCGCGGGAGTAGGACTCCAGCCTGGCCTCGGCGATGACGTAGCGCTCGGTGCGGCCGGTGACGTCGGACTCGACCACGACGTAGTCGATGTCGGCGCCGACCATGATCGCCAGGTTGGACGGGAGCGTCCACGGCGTGGTCGTCCACACCAGCGCGATCTCGCCGGTCTCCAGGCGGACGCCGACGGTGACGGCCGGGTCCTGGCGGTTCTGGTAGACGTCGTCGTCCATCCGCAGCTCGTGGTTCGACAGCGGCGTCTCGTCGTTCCAGCAGTAGGGCAGCACCCGGAAGCCCTCGTAGACCAGGCCCTTGTCGTAGAGCGTCTTGAACGCCCAGATCACCGACTCCATGTAGTCGGGGTTGAGCGTGCGGTAGTCGTTGTCGAAGTCGACCCAGCGGGCCTGCCGGGTGACGTAGTCGCGCCACTCGCCGGTGTACTTCAGCACCGAGGCGCGGCAGGCGGCGTTGAACTTCTCGATGCCGAGCTCGTGGATCTCGTCGGTGGTCTTGATCCCGTTGAGGCGCATCGCCTCCAGCTCGGCGGGCAGCCCGTGGGTGTCCCAGCCGAAGCGGCGCTCGACCCGGCGTCCGCGCATGGTCTGGTAGCGCGGGACGATGTCCTTGACGTAGCCGGTGAGCAGGTGGCCGTAGTGCGGCAGCCCGTTCGCGAACGGCGGGCCGTCGTAGAAGACGAACTCGTTCTCGCCGTGCTCGCCGCGGTCGCGCTGCTCGACGCTGGCGCGGAAGGTGTCGTCGGCCTCCCAGTAGGCCAGCACCTGCTCCTCGATCTCGGGGAACCGCGGGGAGGAGGGGACGCTGCTGCCTGCGGCGTTGCTCGAGGCCTTCGGGTAGGTCATGGCACGGCTCCTGCGGTGGTCGTCTGCGGTGCTTGGCTTGGCGCAACGGTGGTTGAGCCTGTCGAAACCCCGCAGGGACGATCGGTGAGGACCGCGGTACCACCCTGCTTGCCTGCCCCGCCGATGGTGCTGGTCGGACGCCGGCCACTCGTTCACGGCTGTGACGGGCCTACCCGTCCGGTTCTACTGGGGTCTCGCTGGTCGAGCTCTTCCTCGGTGGTCGAGCTTGCCGAGACCTATTCTTCCGGAGGCTCGCCGCTGATGACGGCTCAGACGCCTGTGCGGGTCATGGTACGGCGGGCCGCCGCGGCGGTGCGAATCGCTCGGCGTGCCCGAACCCGGGCCCGGTGCCCGCGGACCGGCCCCGGCACGGCCGCATCCGGTAGTTGTTGCTGAAGTCGCGCGACTGGCCGTCGGTCGTGAACGCGGTGCCGCGCAGTCGCAGCATCGTCGCCCGGCAGCTGCGCGGCCGCACCCACAACGTCACGGTCCGCTCGGCGAAGGGTGGGATCGGGCCGCTGGCGGTCGGGGTGCTCTGCAGGAAGATGCGGCGGGCCGCGACCCGGGCGACCGCCACATCCAGGCCGGCCGAGACGAGCCGCACCCGCACCGGCGACCACCGACGCACACGCACCTTGGAGGTGTCGACCGAGCGCACGACCACGATCGGGAGGGGGTCGCCGATGACGGCGCCGGTCTGCGGACGACCGTCGAGCCGGTCGTAGACGGTGCCGGGGTCTCCTGCGGCGGTGAGCGACACGCTCCCGCACTTCCAGTCCAGCTGGCTCACACTCACCGACTGCCGGCTGGTCAGCACCGCTTCCTCGCGCTGGCCGAACGGGCCGGGGTCGAGGGTCGGGACGACGATCTGCCAGCGGGTGCGGCAGGCGCCGGTGTCGTCGCGGACCCCGAGGGCCAGGTGCAGGTCGGCGTCGCTGGTCTCGTCCGGAGTCGCGCCCAGGGTGACGGTCAGGGCGACGTTGTTCTGCCACCCCGCGACGTTGTGCCACAGCTCGACCGACTCGAGCGTCCGGGCGGCCACGTCGCTGGCCGGCAGCCCCACGGGGCGCTCCACGAAGTCCCACTCGAGATAGACGTCGGCGGCCGCAGGTGACGGGACCGCGAACGACCCGAGCAGGAGCGCCGCCGCAGACGCGAGGATCCCCAGGCGGGTCGGCGTACGGAATGGTCGCTGTGGCATGGCTGCCCCCAGGGGACGGGGCCTCACCCGAGAGGCCGGTCATCCACGCTAACCCCGGACAGCCGGGAGCGTTCGCGAACGCCTCGCAGAGAAGGCGTAGCATCGACTTCGTCATCGAGTGATGCCCGAGGAGATGCCATGCGCACGACGGTGGTGCTGGACGACGACCTGCTCGCCGAGGCGCAGCGGCTGAGCGGCACCACGGAGCGCTCCGCGCTGCTGCGTGAGGCGCTGCGGGCGCTGATCGAGCGCGAGAGCGCACGACGACTGGCCCGCCTCGGCGGCTCGCAGCCGACGTTGGAGGTGCCGCCCCGGCGCCGGAGCGCCTCAGCGTGATCCTGGTCGATACGTCCGTGTGGGTCGACCACCTCCGTGCCGGAGACCTCGAACTCGCCGCGATGCTCGATGCTGGCAGGGTCCTGATGCACCCGGCCGTACGGGGCGAGCTGGCGCTGGGCACGCTCGCCGACCGGACCGAGGTGCTGCACCTGCTCGGCCAGCTGCCCGCGGCCACTGCCGCGACGGACAGCGAAGTGCTCGCGCTGGTCGAGGCTGCCGGCCTGTGGGGGCGCGGCGTCGGCTGGGTCGACGCACATCTGTTGGCGTCGGTCCGACTCACCCCCCATGCCGGCCTCTGGACGCGTGACCGGCGGCTGCGCACGGCGGCCGACGACTGCGGCGTCCCCGTTCACCAGTGAGCCGCGGGGCTCAGCCGGTGAGAGCGACACAGCCCCCCGCGCCTACACTCGTCCCCCGTGACTGACGCGTCCTCCACCCCCGCTCCCTCGTCCGCCTGGGGCTTCGGCCTCGCCACGATCGACGCGAACGGCACCGTCCTCGACGTGTGGTTCCCCGAGCCGGCGCTGGGTGAGAAGCCGGATGCCGCGCAGGCGCCCGCCGAGCTGGCGGCGCTGGCCGGCGCCGACGACGTACGCCGGGTGGTCCGCGAGGTGCGCCTGGTCGAGGTCGCGGACCTGCAGGCCGCGCCCGCGTCGACCGAGGACGTGTGGCTGCGGCTGCACCTGCTGTCCACCCGCCTGGTCGTGCCGCACTCGATCTCGATGGAGGGCGTCTTCGGCCTGCTCACCAACGTGGTGTGGACCTCGGCGGGTCCGTGCGCGGTCGAGGGCTTCGAGCTGACCCGGGCCCGGCTCAAGGCGAGCGGGGACCACGTGACCGTCTTCGGCGTCGACAAGTTCCCGCGGCTGGTCGACTACGTCGTGCCGGCCGGGGTGCGCATCGCCGACGCCGACCGGGTGCGGCTGGGCGCCCATCTGGCCGAGGGCACCACGGTCATGCACGAGGGCTTCGTGAACTACAACGCCGGCACGCTCGGCGCCTCGATGGTGGAGGGCCGGATCTCGGCCGGCGTGGTGGTCGGCGACGGCTCCGACGTGGGCGGTGGCGCCTCGATCATGGGCACGCTGTCCGGCGGCGGCAAGGAGGTCATCTCGGTGGGCCGGCGCTGCCTGCTGGGGGCGAACTCCGGGCTGGGCATCTCGCTGGGCGACGACTGCGTGGTGGAGGCCGGCTGCTACGTCACCGCCGGCACCAAGGTCACCGTGCGCGACATGGACGGCAAGCCGCAGGTGGTCAAGGCCGCGACGCTGTCGGGCCAGGACAACGTGCTGTTCCGTCGCAACTCGGTCACCGGGGCGATGGAGGCGGTGCCGTGGAAGCGTGACGGCGTCGTGCTCAACGCGGCGCTGCACGCGAACTGAGTGACGCTTGGCCCCGTCACCGACACTGGACGCATGAGCGCGGGACACCGGCGGTGAGAGGCGGCACCGGCGCCGCCCTGCTCGCGCTCGCCGGACTCGGTGTCGCCGGAGCGGTCGGCTACGCCGTGCTCACCGACGGCGGGCCCTCGTTCCTGCGCGGCGAGCAGTGCGTGGCGTCCGTCGACGGCCACGAGGTCGAGGTCAGCCTCGAGCAGGCCGAGAACGCGGGGCTGATCACCGCGATCGCGGTGCGCCGCGGGCTGCCGGCACGGGCTGCCTCGATCGCGCTCGCCACGGCGTACCAGGAGTCGAAGCTCGCCAACATCGACTACGGCGACCGCGACTCGCTCGGCCTGTTCCAGCAGCGGCCGTCGCAAGGCTGGGGCAGCGCCGAGCAGGTGCTCGACCCGGTCTATGCGACGAACGCGTTCTACGACGCGCTGGTGCAGGTCGAGGGCTACGAGTCGATGGAGGTCACCGAGGCCGCCCAGGCGGTGCAGCGCTCGGGGTTCCCCGACGCCTACGCCGACCACGAGGCCGACGGGCGGGCGCTGGCCTCGGCGCTCACCGGCAACTCCCCGGAGGCGTTCTGGTGCGAGATCGACGCCGACGCGGACGAGGCGTCCGACCGGCTGCGTGACTCGGGGCTGACCCGCCGCGCCGACGTCGTACGCCGCGAGGTGCAGGGGGTCTTCGGCGACGTGCCGCTGGGCGGTTTCGCGCCGGGCGGGGTGCGTGAGGGCCACATGGAGGGCTCCACCCACTACGACGGACGGGCGGTCGACATCTTCGTGCGGCCGGTCAACGAGACCAACCGGGTGCGCGGCTGGGCGATCGCGCACTACCTGGTCGCGCAGGCCGAGCGGCTCGACATCCAGACGATCATCTTCGACGACCGGATCTGGCAGGCGCGCGACTCCGCGGACGGCTGGGAGGACTACGACCCACCGTCACGGTCGGGCGACCGGGCGATCCTCGAGCACCGCGACCACGTGCACGTGGACGTCTTCGACTAGGTCTCGGCAGGCTCGACCACCGGATCGGCAGGATCGACCACCGACTACGGGTGGCGCGGCGCCTTGTGGGAGGTCTCGTCGAGGAACTCCTCCATCGGGACCTCGTCGACGTCGGGGTCTGCGTAGTCGGGCACGGGCGTGGCCGTTCGGGCCAGGTAGAGCACCACGAGCGCCGCGCCCACCGCGACCAGTCCCATCAGCACCAGCCAGGTCATCGTCTTGTCCCCTCCTCGGAGTCCGGGGCGAGCCCGGTTCTCGGTCCGGTTGCCCATCCGGGACCGCTTCATGCGCCGGCGCCTCGGCCCGGCAACGCGGCCTGACCTGCACAGACACACATGCCGAGGGCACGAGTCGGGTACCGCCCGGTCGGACACAACACTTGGGGGACACGGAGAGGGAACATCATGTTCAACCTGATCGGACTGCTCGTCGTCGGCATCGTCATCGGAGTGCTGGCCCGGCTGATCAAGCCCGGCAAACAGCACCTGTCGTTCCTGTGGACCATGCTCCTGGGCGTCGCCGGCGCCCTGATCGGCGGCATCGTGGCCAGCGCGATCGGCACCGGCGACATCTTCGAGCTCAACATCATCGGCTTCATCGTCGCGGTGATCGCCGCGGTCGCGCTGATCGGCGTGGCCGAGACGCTCAGCGGCGGCAAGAGCCGCTCGCACGCCTGACGCAAGGCGGACAGACACCCCGGGCCCCGGCCGAGCAGCGTCTCGGCCGGGGCCCGCTGCGTTCAGTCCGATTCGCCGATCGCGGTCAGCAACTGCTCACGCCACGCGGGGAACCGGTTGGCGAGCACCCGCCAGACGAGCACCCGGTCGATGTCGTCGTAGTGGTGTGCGTACTTGTCGCGAGCACGAGCCAAGGCTCTCCAGTCCCCGGGATGGGCGGCCTTGAAGTCTGCCGAGATCCGCTCCGCGGCTGTGTCGACGTCGATGATGAGCATCCGCCCAGCCAGGAACTCCACAGGGTTCCCCTGCGCCAAGAAGGTCTGCTCCCCGCGTTCGACGATGCGCGCGGCCTCGGACATCAGACGGGCCAGCTCGGCGACATGCCGCCGGTCGGCGTCGTCGACAAGGCTCGGGCCAGTCACAGCGGCACGGCCTGGCTCTTCGCGTCCAAGAGCGCGTAGTCGACCTCAGGGTCGTCGGAGACGACGTCGACGGGCACCCCGAGAATGTCCTCGAGCTCCTCCTCCACGCGCATCACGTCGAAGAGGTCGGTGGTCTCGGGGAACCGCGCGATCAGGTCGACGTCGCTGCCGGGTGCGTCGGACCCGCTGGCCACCGACCCGAACACCCGGATGTCGGTGGCCCCGGCCGCCTCCAGCACCGCCCGCAGCCGGGCACGGATCTCTGGGTCCGCCAGCCCTGTGCTGGGGCGGGCGAGGCTCACGACCGCATCACGGGCCCGGCGCAGCGCCTCGGCACTGGTGCGCCGTCCGCTCTCCAGTGCGGCAATGTCGGGCTGCCGCATGCCGGCCCGCGCGGCCACCGCAGCCTGGGTGAGGCCGTACTGCGTGCGGTAGGTCCGCAGCCTCTTCCCGTCCATGAGACGGAGCATAGACGCGTTCTATGGACGCCGGCTACGTCCAGCCAGCGCGAGCGGGTACCGGGTGCCCATGTGGTCACGACTCCGGACGGCACCCGCCCCACAGCCAGCCGAGGAGGCCTCCCCCGGGCCACGACCGGAGCGTCGCGAGGAGCGGATCGGCCGTGGACTCGGCTGGGCGGCGACCTGGTCGTGGCGCTGGGTCGGCATCGCGATCGCCGCCTGGCTGCTCGGGTGGCTGGTCGGCGTGCTGTGGGTGGTGGTGCTGCCGGCGTTCCTGGCGCTGATCCTCGCCTCGGTGCTGAGCCCGGCGACCCGCTGGCTGCGCGAGCGGGCGAGGCTGCCGTGGGCCGCCGCGGCCGGCGTCGTCCTGGTGGGCTCGCTGGGCCTGCTGGTCGGCCTCGGCGCGGCGATGGCGCCGTTCGTGGGCGGCCAGTGGAGCCAGATCGTGGACGACGCGTGGCAGGGCATCGACCAGCTGCGCGACTGGGCGGCCGAGCGCGAGCTGGTCACCCAGGAGCAGGTGGACGACGCGCTGGCCGACGCCCGCAGCCGGCTCTCCAGCAGCGCCGGGTCGATCGCCAGCGGTGTACTGACCGGGGTCAACACCGTCACGAACTGGCTGGTCACGCTGGTGCTGACGCTGGTGCTGACCTTCCTCTACCTCAAGGACGGCCACCGGTTCCCGGGCTGGGTGCGGCGCACCAGCGGCCCGCGGGCCGGCGTCCACCTCGAGAAGGTGCTCAGCGAGGTGTTCGCGACGCTCGGCGGCTTCGTCCGCACCCAGGCGATCGTCAGC
This sequence comes from Nocardioides ferulae, assembly GCF_003660455.1. Lineage (GTDB taxonomy): Bacteria > Actinomycetota > Actinomycetes > Propionibacteriales > Nocardioidaceae > Nocardioides > Nocardioides ferulae. The sequence continues at coordinate 222,199 of NZ_QZVR01000007.1, forward strand.
TTCTTCGACGCGGTGCTGATCGGCGTCGCGCTGGTGGTGATCGGGGTGCCGCTGGCGCTGCCGCTGGCCGTGCTCACCTTCATCGGCGGGTTCGTGCCGATCCTCGGCGCGTTCGTGGCCGGCGGGCTGGCGGTCCTCGTCGCCCTGGTCTCGGTGGGCTGGGAGGGCGCGCTGATGGTGCTGGCCGCGATCGTCGTGGTCCAGCAGCTCGAGGGCAACGTGCTCCAGCCGTGGCTGCAGTCGAAGGCGATGCAGCTGCACGCGGGGGTGGTGATCCTGGCCGTGACGCTGGGCTCCACCCTGTTCGGGGTCGCCGGGGCGTTCCTCGCGGTGCCGGTGGCGGCGATGGCCGCGGTGGTGCTGCGCTACCTCAGCTCTCAGGCCGAGCCGACCCCGCCTGCCGCAGCGCCGATCAGGCGTTGAGCCGGGCGACCGCCTGCTCGACCCGCTCGTCGGTGGCGGTGAACGCCACCCGCACGTGCTCGTGGCCGGCGCGGCCGTAGAACGCGCCCGGCGCGACCAGGATGCCGCGGTCGGCGAACCAGGAGACCGTGGTCCAGCAGTCCTCGCCGCGGGTGGCCCACAGATAGAGCGAGGCCTCGGAGTGGTCGATGCGGAAACCCGCCTCGGCCAAGGCCGGCAGCAGCCGCGCCCGCCGGGCGGCGTACCGGTCGTGCTGCTCGCGGGCGTGGTCGTCGTCGTCGAGGGCGGCGATCATCGCGGCCTGCTGGGGGCCCGGCATCTGCAGCCCGAGGTTCTTACGGACGGCGAGCAGCTCGCCGACCAGAGCCGGGTCGCCGGCCACGAACGCGGTGCGATAGCCGGCCATGTTGGAGCGCTTCGAGAGCGAGTGCACCGAGAGGATGCCCTCGAGCGAGCCGCCGTTGGCCTGCGGGTGCAGCACCGACATCGGCCCCGGCTCCTCCCAGGCGCACTCGAGGTAGCACTCGTCGGAGACCAGGATCGTGCCGCGCTCACGGCACCAGTCGACGACCTTGCGCAGGTGCTCGACGGGCAGCACCTGGCCGGTCGGGTTCGACGGCGAGTTCAGCCACAGCAGCGCCGGCGCCTCGGGGCCCAGCGAGGTCAGCGAGTCGGTGGCGACCGCGCGGGCGCCGCACAGCGCCGCACCCACTTCGTACGTCGGGTAGGCCAGCGCCGGGTAGACGATCAGGTCGCCCGCACCGAGGCCGAGGTGACCGGGCATCGAGGCGATCAGCTCCTTGGAGCCGATCACCGGCAGCACCCCGTCGAGGCCGAGGCCCACCCCCTCGACACCGTGGTTGCGGGCCAGCCAGTCCAGGCATGCCTGGCGGGTGTCGGCGCGGCCGATCGTGAGCGGGTAGCCCGGGGAGTCGGCGTCGGCGCGCAGCGCGGCCTGCACCACCTCGGGGGTGGCGTCGACCGGGGTGCCGACCGAGAGGTCGACGATGCCGCCGGCGTGCGCGCGCGCCCGCTCGGCGTACGAGGTGAGCTTGTCCCAGGGGAAGTCCGGCAGCCGGCCTGAGACCGAAGGCCGAGACCGCCGAGACACAGGCGTCAGTGGTTGTCCTGGTTCTGCGGGGGCAGCGCCGCCACGAACGGGTGGTCCTTGTCGATCTCGCCCATCTTCGCCGCGCCGCCGGGCGAGCCGAGGTCGTCGAAGAAGTTCACGTTGGCGTCGTAGTAGTCCTTCCACTCCTCCGGCGTGTCGTCTTCGTAGAAGATCGCCTCGACCGGGCAGACCGGCTCGCAGGCGCCGCAGTCGACGCACTCGTCGGGGTGGATGTAGAGCATCCGCTTGCCCTCGTAGATGCAGTCGACGGGGCACTCGTCGACGCAGGCACGGTCCTTGACGTCGACACACGGCTGGGCGATGACGTAGGTCACCAGGTCCTCCTGAGAACGCGGGCGGGAGCGGGTGCTCACACGAACCCTAGTATCCCGACATGGCCGAGTTTCCGGTACCCGACATCCCTGAGACCGAGACCCTCGGTGCGCACGGCCTCGGCCCGCACGTCGTCGGCCAGCGCGTCGTCGTACGCCGGGTGCTGCGGGGCGAGCGCGGACCGACCGGCGGGCCGGCGTTCACCGACCAGCTCGGGGTGTGCCTGGCCTGGGCGGACGGCTGGTGCGTGGTGCAGCCGGAGTCGGGCGACCCGGTGCGGATCGCGGTCGCCGACATCGTCTCCGGCAAGCCGGTGCCGCCGCGGCCGGCGGTCCGGCACCGGGTGGGCCCGCGCGAGGCGCAACTGCGCGGCACGGCGCTGTTCCCCGACGTGGTGACCGAGCCGGTGGGCGACTGGCTGCTGCGCACCTGCCCCGGCGAGACGGCCCGGCGGGCCAACTCGGTGCTGGCGTTCGGGCCGCCGGGCCCGGAGGTGGAGCCGGCCTACGACCGGGTGGTCGCGCACTACCGGGCGACGACCGGCCGGCCGATCGCGGCGGTGCTGCCCGGCTCCGACGAGGAGGCACTGTTCCTCTCGCGCGGCTGGGTGGCTGAGAGCAGTGACGCCGACACGGTGTTCCAGATCGCCGGGGTGGCACGGGCGCTGCGGGCGGCTCGTCGTTCGGTGGTCGGGCGTGCCCCGGTGGTCGAGCTTGCCGAGACGCCGGCGGTCGCCCGCGCCCCGGTGGTCGAGCTTGCCGAGACCCCCCTGGTCCGCGCGACCATCCACCTCGACGGCACCGAGGCCGCCTCCGGTGTCGCAGCGTACGCCGAGGACTGGGTGGGCTTCCGCAGCATCGTCGTCGACCCGGCGTACCGCCGTCGTGGCCTGGCTGTGGCGGTGATGGCGGAGCTGCTGGCGTGGGGGGCCGAGCTGGGGGCGACGACCGCCTATCTGCAGGTGCTCGGCGACAACGAGCCGGCGCTGGCGCTCTACGAGCGGCTGGGTTTCCGCGACCACCACCGCTACCGCTACCTGGCTCCGGACGACTAGACCTCCCGACTAGACCTGAGGGCGAAAACCACGGGCGGAGACGACCTTCTCGAAGGAAAGTTGCGCAGCGGTGCAACCGGCACTGGGGCCTGGGCGTCAGTCCAGGGCTACGCACCTGTCGAGAAGGAGAGAGCGATGCAGCACGCCACCCTGCACCGTCCGTCGTCGTCCCGTCCCGGTCGGCTCGCCCCCGCGCGCCCCGTGCCGGCGGCCCGCGCCACGGCGCCCGCCGTCGTCCGCCGGCAGGGCCGGCCCTACCGGCTGCCGGAGGACCCGACCCCGCTGACCGCGGCGACCACCGACCCGGTGTCGCGGGTGGCGTGGCTGCTGGGCGCGTCGCGCACGCACGGCCCGGACGACCGGTTCGCGACCCGGGAGGGCTTCCTGCCGGCGCTGCAGGAGGAGGGCATCGCGGTCGACCCGACCCGGCTGAGCCGGTGGGAGTCGGGCCGCGCGCCGGTCCCGGTGGAGGCGCTGGCGGCGTACGAGCGGCTGCTGCGACTGCCGGCCGGGCGGCTGTCGGTCACGGCGACCGCGGCGCTGCTGAGCCAGGGTCGGGCGGGCGCGCTGGACGCGGAGGCCGAGGAGGCGCACCGGCGGTTGGACTCGCTGTTCGCTGCGACGCTGGGTGGCGACGCCGCCCCGCAGGCATGGTTGGACCTGGGCGAGGCAGTGACACGGGGGCCGCGGGTCTATCTGCTGCCGGAGACCTGGGCGCGCGTGTGCGACCTGCTGGCCGACGAGCTGCTGACCGCGCGCGGGCTCGACCTGACCGCCCGCTTCGAGACGCTGCGGCTGCTGGTCGGGCACGGTCCGGCGACACGGCACGCGGTGAAGGCGATCGGGCGGCTGGTGACCAGCCCGGACGCGGAGTTCGTGGTGCAGCCGCTGTCGCTGCTGCAGGCGGTCTCGGAGCCGCAGGCCGACGGGCTGCTGTTCAAGCTGCTCGGTGACGTGCCGGGGCACCGGCGGGCCGGGGCGGCGTGGGCGGTGTCGGCGCGGCTGGCGCAGGGCCGGATCGCCGAGGAGGACCTGCCCCGGGTGGCGGAGCTGGCGGTTCAGATGCTGCAGCGGGCGACCCGGCCGCTGCACCGGCTGGACGCGCTGGCGCTGCTGGCCCACCTGCCGGCTGAGCTGGCCAGCCTCGCGGGGCTGGACGAGTCCACGAGGACGTGGGTGTCGGGCTGCCACCGCAGCAAGGAGCTGCACGGCCTGGACGCCGCCCGCACGCTGTCGATGCGCATCGCGGAGCGGGTGCAGCTGGCGACGCCGTCGGTGCGCGCCGTGGAGCCGGACCGGATGCTGCAGCGGCTGGTGCGCGAGCTGCTGGCGCACACCTCGCCGGAGCGGCGCTACCAGGCCGCGGTGATGCTGGCGGCCAGCCCCTACCGCCCGCGGCTGGGCGACGAGCTGCTCGCCCTCGCGGCCACCACCCGCGACGAGACGCTGGCCGCGACCGCGCTCACCGGCATGTTCCTGCTCGCCGACGAGGGCCACCGCGACCAGCTGCTCGAGCTGGGCCTGGGCGACCGGCCGGTGCCGGTGCGCGCTCTGGCGCTGATGGCGCTGGGACAGGTCTCCGGGGCGCTGTCGGACGCCGAGGTCTCGGCGCTGATGGCGGTCGCCGACGAGCCGGGGCTGGGGGTGGCGGCGCGGCGGGTGCTGGGTGGGTGACCGGGCGGTTGGCCGGGGCAACCAGGGGGATGCTGGAATGGGGCACCATGCGCAACCTGCTTCGACTTCCTGCCGTGTCCCTGCTCGCTCTCACCCTGTTCGTGGGGTGCAGCGGCGACGACGAGAAGGAGCCTGAGGCCGATCCGTCGCCGACGGCCGAGGTTTCACAGGAAGGCCCGGCTCCAGCCCAGGAGCGTGGGTGCAAGGTCGAGGTCGAGGTGACCGGCACCGTCGAGGCCTCCTGGACCGGAAAGGCGACTGTCCGCTTGTCCGAAGAGGAGCCAACGGCCATCTACCAGGCACAGGACGGAGAGTCGTCGATCGCGGTCTACTCGCCGCTGAACGACAACCCTGCCAGCGCGAATGTCACCGTGGGCGACTCCACTTTCACCACCCCGCTCGGCGACGACACCGGTCTCGAGGTGGCGGAGGATGGCTCCGGCGCGGCCGTCGCCGCCGACGCGACCGGGATCGACGACAACCAGGTGCGCATCGACGCGGTGTTCGAGTGCGGCAAGCCTAAGAAGGGCAGCTCAGACTGAGTAGCCACGGCAGCCGACGGGGCGAGAAACGATGCGCCGTGAGTCCCTTCTTGCCGCTCAGTTCCCCTTCGGCGGCTTGCAGATGATGGTGTCCGAGGGGATGTAGGTCGTATTGAAGACCTCCCGGTGGTGCACCTCGTCCTCGCCGTGCTCCCGGAAGACCCGGGTGACGTCGATGTCGAACCCGCCGTAGCCGGTGTTCGGCATGCAGTTCGGCGTGCGCAGCGTCTGGGTGCCGGGCGAGGTGAAGTTGTAGCGCTCACCGGTGATCGACTCGATGTCCCAGACCTTCGTGGAGTACATCGTGGCGATGACGGTGCCCTGCGAGCGGCCGGCGCTGGCTATCACCTCGGTGTCGATGAGGATGCCGTAGGGGGTGTCGTTCTTGAAGCGGAGGTCGACCGCGCCCCAGGCGACGGTCGCCTCGCGACCCACCGGGTAGCGGTCGATGTAGACTGAGTGCGGCTTGTGCTCGACGTCCTCGAGCCCGGCGAAGAAGGCGGCGTTGAACAGCGTGGTCGCCATCTGCGAGACCCCACCGCCGAGGTCCTGCACGAAGACCCCGTTGCTGATGATCGTGCCGGTGGTGAAGCCGTTCTCGGCGGTCCGCTCGCCGACGGTGTCGTTGAGCGAGAACGTCTCCCCCGGCTTCAGCACGGTGCCGTCGATCAGCTCGGCCGCCCGGCCGATGTTCACGTCGCGGTAGGTCGCCGGCGGGTAGTAGGTGGTGAAGGTCGAGACCTCTTCGCGGATCTTGAGCTGCCGGGCCTCCTTGGTGGTGAAGTCGGCCTCGGCCACCGTGGCCTCGACCTTCATCTCGCGCTCGCCCTCCGGGCGGGTGACCAGCTCGAGGAGGGTGTCGGCGATGTCGGCCGGTCGGTAGGTCACGCCCGGCTTGGACGGGATCACCTTCGGCTTGCCGTCGACCAGCTCCACGGACGCGTCCACCGGAGCGCCCTCCTCGGCGACCGAGTCGTCGACCAGCGCACGGAGCCGTTTGCGCTTCAGCGAAGGCACCAACCCGCCATTGTCGGGCTTCAACGCGAGCGCCGGCGAGAACTGCTCGGGGGTGAGCCGCACCGGGGAGTCGCCGAAGCGCAGCGTGACGGCGCCGGAGATCGCCGGGTTGGCGAACTCGTCGACCGCCTTCCGCACGTCGGCCTCGTCGATCTCGGGGACCGCGTCGACCAGGTCGAGCGCGACGATGCGCTCCTCGCCCTCGGCGAGGAAGGCTGCGGTGAGCGCCTCGCGGGCGGCGTCCTGGTCGACCTCGAGCCCGAGTCGGGGGTCGGTGACCACGACGCGCGCGCCGTCGAAGCCGACACGGCCGTCGCGAGCGGGGGTGCCGACCTGCTCGTCGAGCGTGTCGAGCGCGTCGGAGAGCGCGCGCTCGTCGACGGCCACGATGGCCTCGAGATCCTCACCGTCGGTGAAGTGGTCCCACAGCCGGCGCGGGTCCCAGCTGCGTTCGCCGCCGGCCTCGGCGACGGAGCCCTCGTAGTCGACCTCCAGCCCGGCCTCGTCCGCGGTCAGCGCCACCCGCTCGCCGTCGACGTCGAGGATCATCGGCTGCTCGACCCGGTCCGCGAGGCCCCTGCGCAGCTTGGCCTCCGCCTTCTCCGGCGACAGGCCGCCGACGTCGACGCCGGAGATCGTGGTGCCCTCGGGCACGCCGTCACCGACCACGGCGTACGCCGTGCCCCATCCGCCGCCGACCAGGAGCAACAGCAGGGCGATGACGAAGATGACGGCGCGCCCGCCCTCCTTCTCGGGGGCGGCGTCGTCGCTCTTCTTCTTCGTCACGACGTCATCCTAGGAAGCGGGGGTGTCTGCGCCGGGCTGCACCCGCCGGGGGCGAGACGCGGTCACGATGCCGGCGACGGTGATCGCGACCGCGGCGGCGAGCAGGGTGTAGCCGCGCCAGTCGGCGGAGATCACATAGTCGCCCTCGGCGCGGGGGGTGGTCAGCCAGGCGACCATGCTCGCCCAGCCCAGCGCAAACGCGAGCCGGGTCCACCACCCGCGCGGCAAGGCATAGACCGGCACCAGCGTGGCGGCGATCGCGAGCGGCAGCCCCCAGTCGAGGGCGTGGACTGCGGTGGCGGCGACCCCGACCGCGGCGCCGAGCAGGAGCAGGCCGGCCGCGCAGACGCCGTGGAGGAGGGCTCGCCCCACCTCAGAGGCCGGCGAAGAGGTCGGTCTCGAGACCGTCGGGGCCGAGCGGGCCGAGCTCACCCTTGGCGATCCGGTAGAACTCCAGGCCCCAGGCGGTGCTGCCGACGTTGTTGGAGAGCGCGAAGAACGGTCCGTCGGTGGTGATCTGGGTGGCGTGGGCGCGCATGGCGGCCATCTTCTGCTCGAAGTAGTCGGTGGCGTCGACGCCGGCGGCGAGGTCCTCGTCGGCGGTGACGAACGGCGGCAGCGGGCCGTCGGGGTCCATGCCCTCGAAGGTGGTGGTGTCGCCCGACTCACGAAGCTTGCGCAGTCCGTCGCGCATCCGGCTCTCGCTCATCGCGCTCCAGTAGATCTTGGCGATCTCCCAGGCCTCGCCGAGGTCGCGGCGGTACGACGGCACGGCGGCCAGCGAGGCGGCGTACATCGCGACCCGGTGGGCCTGGATGTGGTCGGGGTGGCCGTAGCCGCCGAACTGGTCGTAGGTGACCAGCACCTGCGGCCGGACCTCGCGGATGATCTCGACCAGATGGTCGGAGGCCTCGGTGAGGTCGGCGCGCCAGAAGGCGTTCTCGTGGATGTCGTCGGCGGCGACGGCGTGTCCGTCCTCGTGCCACTTCATGCCGGAGTCGCGGTAGCGCCCGAAGCCGCCGAGGAAGCGGTGGTCGGTGACACCGAGCGCGGCCATGGCCTCGGCCAGCTCGCCGCGACGGTGCTCGCCGAGCCCGTCGTCGCGGTCGGCGGCCAGGTGCTCGAGCTCGGGCACCAGGATCTCGCCCATCTCACCGGCGGTGCAGGTGACCAGCGTGACCTGGCGCCCCTCGGCGGCGTACTTCGCCATGGTCGCGCCGTTGCCGATGGTCTCGTCGTCGGGGTGGGCGTGCACGAGCAGCAGCCGCTGGTCAGAGGTCATGAGCCAGAGCCTATCGACCCCACCCGGTGGTCGAGTCGCCGAGAACGCCTCGACAACCACCGCGAACCCCTTCCGCCACCTGCCCGGGTGAGGTAGAATCGAACACATGCTCGAAATCAGCGCAATCATACGCTCGGTGGCCACCACCACCGGCTCGCTTGCGCGCCTCGGCACCCCCGACGAAAACCTCACCGACGCCGAGCGCATCGATGCGATCCGCCGTCTCGACGACCTCAAGGCCGCGGCCACGGCCGCGCAGGCCCGGCTGACTGACGGGTTCGTCGCTTCCCAGCGCGAGCGGCACCTGGCCGCCGGCCGCAACCCGCGCCACCAGGACGAGGGCCTCCCGCAACAGGTCGGCTGGGCGCACCGCGAGTCCCCGCACCGCGGCGGCCAGTTGATCGCCCTGGCCCGCGTGCTGGTGCACGAGATGCCGGCCACGCTGGCGGCGATGACCGAGGGTTGGCTCTCCCAGCGCCGCGCCGAGGCGCTGGTGCGCGAGACCGCCTGCCTCTCCCTCGACGACCGGCGCACGGTCGACCGCGTCCTCGCCGGCGACCGGGCGCGCATCGAGTCGCTCTCCTACCGCCAGCTCGAAGCGGAGGCCAAGCGCTTGGCCGCGACGCTCGACGCCGAGGCCGTGGTCGCCCGGGCCCGCAAGGCCGAGGCCGACCGGCGGGTCAGCATCCGCCCGGCCCCCGACACCATGGTCTGGGTCGGCGCGCTGCTACCGGTGAAGCAGGGCGTCGCTGCCTACGCGGCGCTCAAGGCCTACGCCGACCGTGGGCGGGCCGACGGCGACGACCGCTCACAGCACCAGCTGATGGCCGACGAGTTCGTCGCCCGGCTGACCGGTGTGAAGACGGCCGGTCAGATCCCCGTCACGGTCGGTCTCGTGATGACCGACCGAGCCCTGCTGCACCGTGACGACGAGCCGGCAGAGATCGAGGGCTACGGCCCGGTTCCGGCCGAGTGGGCCCGGGATCTGCTGGTCGACACCCTCGAGGCCCAAGGGGTCGGCGACGACGTCCTGGCGTGGATGCGCCGCCTCTACACCCACCCCACCACCGGCGAGCTCGTCTCGATGGACTCGGTGCAGCGGGCGTTCACCGGCGCGCTGGCGCGCTACCTGGGCCTGCGCGACGGCGGCATCTGCCGCAACGCCTTCTGCGGCGCCCCGATCCGCCACGTCGACCACGTCCGACGTGTGGCAGACGGTGGCGCCACGACCGGACCGAACGGGCAGGGTCTCTGCGAGGCGTGCAACTACGCCAAGGAGGCCCCCGGCTGGTCCACCCGGGTGGTCATCGACCACCTGGGCCGCCACGTCGTCGAGACGACGACCCCGACCGGCCACACCTACCGCTCCCCCGCCCCGGCACTGCCGGGCCACTCCCCACCGCCCTGGCGAGGCAGGGTGGTCGAGTTCGAGGGCGGCATCGCCCGCGAGGTCGAGCCGGGCGTCTACGAGCTCACGGCCGCTTGATCCGTTTCGGCGCGTCCGGAAGTTGAACTGCGCCCACGGCGCCGGCTGCCTCTTCCCCATCCAGCCACCCGTCGTGCTCGTCCACGAGCAGCTCGAGGAGGACTTCGGGCGCGTCGGAGAGCACTGCCCACGGGTGGTCCTCGTCGTCGTCCTCACCGGCCAGCCATTCGCGCTCGACCCAGGCGTCATAGCCCTGCTCGGAGAGCAGCCGCACCACGGCGATCGCGTCATCCTCGTCGAAGAAGACGGCGCGCACCCCCGGTGTCACCGCTCCCAGCAGCTGCTGCCGGAGCGCCGGCAGGAACGGTCGGTCGGGCTCGAGCCAGTCGACGTCGTCGAGCTCGTCGGGGCCCAGCCAGAGCACCCGGTCGTGCTCGGCGGGTTCCGGTTCACCGGCCACCAGGCGGCACACCGCTACCACGAGCTGGTGGCGCTCTCCGATCGGCACCGCCCCGGGCAGCCACGAGCGCACCTCGACGCCACACCCGAGCTCTTCGTCGATCTCGCGGAGCAGTGCCGACTCGGGAGTCTCACCGGGCTGGACCTTTCCGCCGGGCAGCTCCCAGCGGCCCGCGGTCTCGGCAGGTGCTGTCCGCCTCGCGCCGAGCAGCCGTCCACGGTGCACGATCGCCGCGCCCACCACGGTTGTCCGCTCAGTCACCGGCGTAACGCTAGCCGCGGCTGGATACCGTGCGCGACATGGGCGGCGAGGCGACGACGGGCATCCGGCTGCGACGGACCGCGGAGAAGGCTGCCGAGATCGACGCCCTCGCGCGGAGACTTGGTGGCAGGGTCGAGCTGCCCGTGCTGCTCGGCGACCTGAACCGACAGGGGCGACGAAGCTGGGCTCCTGGCCGCTCAGTGCGGCGCGCCCTCACCTGGGACGCAGCCGACCGTCGCGACCGCGACTGGTGGCCGCAGGGCATCACCACGTCGGCCGACGCTGACCACAGCGGTCTTGTGCACGGCCGGCGGCTGCTGGTGACGTCGTGGTACTCCAAGCACGGCCAGGGGGTGAGGCTCTCGTTCTTCGACCCGGAGACCCGGCGCTACCGGCACGTCCTGCTCGTCGAGCCGACGTCACGGGGCGAGGAGCCGGGGGTGCGGCCGTTGAAGGTGCATGCCGGCGGCATCGTCTGGCACGGCCCCTATCTGCACGTCGCGGCCACCGCCAAGGGCATCGCGGTCTGTCATGTCGACGATCTGCTACGCGTCCCCGACGCCGGCGTCGACGGCCTGGACGCGCACCACTACCGGTATCTCCTGCCCGTGCGGTTCTGGTACGCCGCGGAAGCCGACGACGGCACCGAACCCTTCCGATACTCCTTCATCTCCGCGGCCCTCACCCGTGACCGACCTGAGCTGATCGCCGGGGAGTACGGCAACAGCAAGCAGACGCGGCGGCTGGCCCGGTTCGGCTTCGGCGCGGACCACCTGCTGGCGGCGGACCCGTCCGGCGAGGTGAGACCCACGGAGGTGCACGCGGACGGTCCGCTGCGCATGCAGGGCGCCGTGCTGGTCGAGGGTCAGTGGTCCGCCACCACCTCGCACGGTCCCTGGACGCCGGGCTCGGTGTGGAGCGGCCGACCCGGGTTGATGAGGCGTCGGCGCTGGGCGGTGCCGATGGGCCCCGAGGACCTGACCTACGCTCCCCGGTGGGACGAGCGGTGGACCGTCACGGAGCACCCGCGGCGTCGCTGGATCGTGTCGCTGCGTTCTGGGGTGTAGACGTGAGACGCCCGCCCCGACTGTGTGTCGGGGCGGGCGTCACGGTCGAGCCGCCGACTACCAGAGTCGCTGCGGCCCGGGCGGCGGGGGCGGCGGCGGAGGCGGCTCCGTGGGCGGCGGCGGGGGCGGCGGCGTCGGGGTGCCTCCGCCTCCCCCACCTCCTCCGGAGGGCTTCACGCTGCGCAGTCGCAGGGCCGGCGACCAACCGGCGACATTGGCCTTGCCGCCGGTGGCACGGACCCGCCAGAAGCTGACCCCGGGCTTGGGCGCCTTCAGCTGGACCCGGTAGTCGCCACGGCCGTTGGTGCGGGCACTACGCACGCTCTTCCAGCGCTTGCCCACCCAGCGCTGGATCTTCAGCGCCGCCTTCTCCCGTGGGTAGACGGTGCCCGAGATGGCGACCTTGCTCCCCGGACGCACGGTCTTGTCGGAGAGCCGGCTCACGACGTTGTAGCGCACCCGGACCTTGAGCACCTGGGAGCTGGAGCCGTCGTAGACGCCTTCGCCGGCGTAGTCCACCCGGTAGACCGTGGTGCGGCTCGGGGTCAGCGCGACACTGGCGTTGCCCGTCTTGCCCAACCGGCGGGTCGCGAACTTGCGGAAGGAAGAGTCGTTGACCCCCCTGGCCCGCACGACGAGCTTCCCCGACTTGGGAGCGTTGTCGAAGAGCTTGCGCAGGCGCAGGTCGGCCGGCACCTTTGCGCCGGCGATGATGGTCGTGAGCCGCCGGGCCTTGCCGTCCAGCAGCATGGAGGTCCGGGTCTGGTAGCCCTCGAAGTCGTACACCTGCTTGGCGTCACCGGTGTCGACGGTGAGCTGGTCCAGGAAGAACGGGCGGCCGTCGCAGCCGAAGATGAACCCGACCCGCGCGCCCTCGCCGTCACCACCGTGGCCGTTGACGAACGACTCGATAGTCGCGTTGCCGGCATCTTCGTCGGCAACGCCGTCGGTGAAGTGCCGCCACTGGTAGGAGGAGGTGGCGGCGTTCAGCGTGCGCCAGCCACCGCTGGTGGCCGGCTCCAGGAGCGACCAGCCCTTCCAGACGCCCGCGCGGCCGGGCTGGACGAACGAGACGACCGCGGCACCGGCCGCCTGGGTCTCCGGTGCGTTCACCGCGATGCTCAAGGTGACGAGAGCCGAAGGCCGGGCGACCTGCACCATGGGTCCGATGCCGAAGCCCGACTCGAGGCCGGTCCACCCGACCGAGTGGTCACCGGCCGGGAGCGGGTCGGGACCGCGCCGGATGGTGACCTGGGGAGCCGTCGTGGGGGACTCCCCAGGGTTCAGACAACCCTGACTGGCGATCCGGATGCCACTGCGGGAGAAGTGGTCGCCGTCGACGGCGGTGTCGGCATGGGCGGTGGAGCCCACCAGGGCCGACCCCAGGAGAAGCAGGCTGGTGCCTGCGTGAAGCAAGAAGCGCATGGCCATCCTCGAGAACGGGCGGGCGAATGAGTGACGCGCGGAGCCTATCCCGTGGAGAGGTCCGCGAAACGCATCGAGGCGCCGCACAGGGTGCGGCGCCTCGATGGTTGGGCCGAAGGCCCGGCTAAGCAGGGCGATTCGGGCCACTCTCTGGCAGCGGCGTCAGAGAGTGAACCCGAACCGCGTCCATGGTCCCGACTTGGTCGTGCTGTCAGATCGGGGGTTGCGGGAGCGAGAAGCCCCCGACGGGTGGCCCCGGCGCGCTCTCACGCGCCGGGGCTCACCGTTGGGACCAACGTCAGCGAACGCGCTTCGAGTTGGACATGAAGGCAGCCGTCGGCACGTCGGTCTTGGCGACCTTGGCGACGTACTTGGTGAACTTCTTGCCGTTCCGGTCAGCAACCTTGAACTTGACGACACCGTTGGCGTTCGTCGTGCCGGTCGTGACGGCCTTGCGCTTGCCGTTCACGAACTTGAACAGCTTGACCTTGGTGCCTTCGGGAACAACGGTGGCCTTGACCCGCAGCTTGTCGGGCTTCGCGCCGTTGTTCTTGCCCTTCAGCTGCGCCACCGGCTCGTCGACCGGCGGCTCACCGACGAAGGTCACCTGCGCGGTCGCACGGCTCTCGGGGACGATCTGGTCGCCACCCACCGCGCTGTAGTCGGTGATCAGCGCCTCAACGGTCGCCGTTCCGGCCTTCGCGCCGGCGAACACGTAGCTCACCCGGCCAGCCTCGTTGGTGGTGCCGAAGCTGTTGAAGTCGCCGTCCTGGTAGTCGTCCGGACCGGTGCGGAAGAAGCCCACCTTGGCGCCGCGGATCGGCTCGCCGTTCTGGTCAACAGCCTGGTAGGTCATCAGCACCGTGGTGCCGACCGGCACGTCACCGGTGGTGTCGTGCGCCAGGGAGTAGGTCGAGTTCGCGAAGTCGATCTCGTACCACTCGACGGTCTCGCCCTCGTCGGAGAGTTCGGTGTCGTTGACGTCCTCGTCGCGCGCCGCCTGGAAGCCGGCGGTGACAAGGTCACCATCGGTCCAGGTGTTGCTGTCCGTGACCCACTCGCCCTCAACCGTCTGGTTGCCGGCAACGTTGGAGCTGAGCTCCAGGACGGGCGCCTCGTCGGCGAGCTGCGAGTCCACCGTCGTGGTGTTGTCGTCACCCTCCATGAGGGCACCGGCCAGGTTGTCGGTGAGGACGACGTTCTCGTCCTCGACCAAGTTGCCGAACTGGTCGGTGGTGAAGACGTTGTAGAAGACCGACTCGTTGGTCGGGGCCTTCGGCAGGATCGTCACGGTCTGCTGGTTGGCGGCCGCGCGCTCGACCCGGACTTCGCCGCCGTTCAGCGGGTCCATCGACACGAAGTTGACGGGCACCGTCTTGGTGACGCCGCCGGCCTCAATCGTGACCGTCGTGGTCACGGTCTCGTCGGTCTTGAAGCCCTCGTCCTCCTCAATCGCCACGACGGTGCCGGTCTCACCGGTGTCGTCGGTGGTGAACTCCTTGGACGTGCCGTCGGACTTCCACTCGCCGTAGAGACCGCCCTCGGCCGCGGCCGGGTCCGCCTTCAGGTCGGTGTCCGCCTCGGCGTTGGGGCTCAGGAAGCCCTTGTTCACGGTGACCGTGACCGGGTAGTCGGTCAGCAGGTCGCCGTCGGCGTTCTCGACGGTGATGTCGAGGTCCACCGGACGGCCCGGGGTGGCGATCCCGTCGATGAGCTCGTCGACATCGACGGTGATGTCGTCGGCGTTGACCGGGGCGACCGACTTCAGGAAGTCGACGTCGAGAACGCTGTTGTCGTTCGCGTTGCCGATGTCGGGGGTGTTGGCGGTCGCCGCGGTGAGGAAGCCGCCCAGCTCGTTGGCCGGGACGGCGGGAGCGACAACCGGCGGGTCGGTCAGCGCGACGCCGAACGAGCCGTCCGCGGCGGTCTTGGTGGTCGCGCCGGTGTTGCCGGTGCGGGTGGTGCCAGCCGGCTGAGCCGCCTGGGCCGCGACGACGGCGTCGCCCGTAGGCGTCCACGCGATCGACAGGTTGCGGCCCGGGAGCGGGGTGCCGTCGGCAAGCTCGAGGGTGCCCTCGAACGTGGCCGTCGTGTTGGACTGCGCCTGCGCGACGGTGCCGTCCTCCCAGACGACGTCCGCCTGGCCGGCCTTGACCGACAGGGCGGCACCGGCGAGGTCGCCATCGCCCTTGCCCGGGGTGCCGTCGCGGTTGATGTAGGTGATCAGCTCGTAGGTGCCGGCGAGATCCGCGGTGAACGGGATGTCGGCGACGCCGTCGGGTCCGGTGGTGGCCGACGCCTCGGGGAGGGTCTTCGGGTAACCGGCGGTCGCGGTGAAGGGGGTGACCTTCCACGCGTAGCGGACAATCTGGCCGGCGAGCGGAGCGCCGTTCTGGTCCTTGACCAGCACGGAGATGTCGTCGCCGTCGTTCTCGTCGAAGTCGAAGGCAGCGCCGTCGGCGGACGAGGGGGTGATCGAGGCGGCGCCCGGGGCGTACTCGGTCACGGTCACCGAGCGCTTGAAGTCGGTGCCGTTCTCGTAGGTCGCGGTGTTGGTGGTGTTGACGAAGTAGTAGTGCGTCTCACCGGTCGGGGAACCACCCACACCCGAGAAGGTGACCTCGCCGCGGGAGTTGGTGTAAGCCGCGGCCGCATCGCCGATGTTGTCCTGGTTGTCGTCCTCGAAGACCTGCGCACCCACGATCGGGGCGCCGTTCTGGTCCGTGACCTTGACCGTGACGGTGGTGTCCTCGTTGGTCTGGACGGTGGCGGCCTTGGCGGTGGCGGTGACCGTGGTGATGGTCTGCTTGTAGAGCGAGACGGCCTCGGCGTCTTCGCCCTCGCCGGTGACCTCGGCCTGAATGACGGCCTGGTCGACGATCGGGGCGGTGGCGTCCCAGGTGTAGCCGGTCAGCTCGACCGGGGCGGACCAGTCGCGGCTGGTGTCACCGGCGGTGACGGTCTCGGCGTAGTCCTCCGCCGTCCAAGTGGCACCGTCGGTCGAGACGCGAACGGTCGGGTCGGCGCCGAGGTCGGAGGTGGTCCCGGAAACGGCGGCCAGAAGGTCCTCGGCCACGCCGGTGTACGGCTGCTGGAAGGCGCCGACGGCGGAGCCGCCCGCGTTCGCGATGTCGATGGAGTCCGCGCTGGGCGAGACGAGCACGCTGTTCTCGTCCTCGTTGCCCTCGACACCGATGTTGTCGATCTCGGTGGCGCGGACGTCGACCGTGGTGTTGTAGAGCGCCGCCGCGGGGGTCCACTCGGTGGAGAAGGCCCCGTTCTCGCGAGCAACCGTCGCGATGTTGGCCCAGGTGGTTCCACCGTCGGTGGAGTACTCGAAGTGGACCTGGGCAACGTCGGGGCCGCCGGTCGCCAGGAGGCGCACGGTGGCGTTGACGCCGTCGTTCTTGATCGAGGCGACGGCCTCCGGCGTGACGAGGACAACCTCGTCAGCCGCGCCGGCCTGCTCGGCGATGGAGTTGGCCGAAGCCGAAGTGGCGAGGAACGGAAGTCCCGTTACCGCCAGGGCGGAGACGGCGGTGTACGCCAGTCCCCGCTTAATGCCGCTGCTGTTCATTCGTGTTTCCTTCCGGAGTGAAATGCGGGGTGTGAGGCGTTCGCCTCGCCCGTGCCGGCCCGACCCCGATGGTTCGCGCCGGCAGCCGGCGGGACACGAAATGCCCGTCGACCAAGCAAGACCCTAGGGAAGGGGGGGTCTTTACCCGTTCTAGTTGCAGGCCCCAGATTCTTATGCAACAAATGGGTACAGGGTGTCCGCAGGGGGCGAGCGCCTCACCGGGGGACGGAGCCCATGTGAACGGTCCAAACGGCACGGCCGCGCCCGCCCGCACCCGCGGGCGCCCGCAGCGACTGCCCGAGGACCGCAGCCCGATGAGCGCGCCGACCGTCGGCGTCGAGCAGCGCATCGCCTGGCTGCTCACCACCAGCCGCCTCTTCGGCGCCGACCGCGAGCTCGCCAAGCGGCCCGCCTTCCTCGCCGCGCTCGCCGAGCACGGCATCACCGTCGACTCCCCCCGCATCTCCCGGTGGGAGTCCGGCCTGCAAGCCGTGCCGCCGCGCGTCGTCGCGGCGTACGAGACCGTCCTCGGCCTCCCCGAGGGGTGGCTGGTCTCCGTCAGCGACGGGCTGCGGCGGACGTTCTCGAGCGAGCAGGGTCTCGGCAAGCTCGACCACCGAGGCGGTCTCGGCAAGCTCGACCAACGAAGCGATGCCGACCTCGAGGCGCTCCTCGACGCCACCGTCTCCGGCAAGGCCACCGGCGCGGAGTGGATGCAGCTCGCCGACTGCCTCGGTCGCTACGACCGGGTCTTCCTGCGCGCCAGCGAGTGGGAGGCGCTCTCCTCGCGCCTGGTCGGCGAGCTCGCCACCTCGGTCGGCGCCGGCTACCAGCGCCGCTACGAGGCCGCCGCGGCGCTGATCCGCCACCCCTCGTCGCAGTACTCCATGATGATGGCGATCGGCGCGTTCCTGGTGCACCCCCACAACCAGGTCTTCTCCCCCGTGCTCACCCTGCTCGCCGAGGTCAGCGGCGAGCAGGCGAACGAGCTGGTGCTGCGGCTGATGCAGTCCGGCATCGAGTGGCAGCGTAAGGCCGCCGCCTCCGTCGCCGCCGCCAAGCTCGGCCGCGGCCACTTCGCGCCGTCCTCGATGCCGTTCCTCGAGGCGTACGCCGCCCAGACGCTGCGCGGCACCGACCCCCTCGACGGTGGCCTCGACTGCATCGGCCTCGCCGCCCACTTGCCCCAGTCGTCGTGGACCCGCCTCGAGGCCCGGCTCGGCCACCCCCGGCTTCAGGGCAAGCTGATCCGCTGGCGCGCCACCCAAGAGCTCATCCCCAGCCACAAGGCCAACGAGACCATCAACGACCTCGCCACGGCCGTGCAGCGCGCCACCGCAGGCACCCGCATCTCCGAGCCCGACGCGCTGCTGCGCCGGCTGCTCCACGAGAGCCTGCTGCACGTGCACAAGGCCCGCCGCCACTACGCCGCGCTCTTGCTCGCCGCCAGCCCCTACGCCCCCGCGCTCGCCAGCGTCTGCCACGACTTCGCCGGCGGCACCAGCGAGTTCGTCGCCGCCCGCGCCTGGACCATGCTGATGCGCGTCGGCCACGGCGGCCTCCACGAGGAGGTGCGTCGCCACGCCCTCGCCGAGACCCGCAGCACCGTCCGACCGCGCGCCCTGGTCAACCTCGGCCTCTGCTCCACCCCCCTCGGCGCCGCCGGCGAGGCGCTCGCCGCCCAGGTGCCCGAGCTGACCTCGTCGGTCGAGCGCCAGGCGAGCATGTTCGCGCTCGGCATGACCGGCGACCCCTCCCTCCGATCCCTCGCCGGGCTCGACGGCTGGGTCGGCGACAGCGCCACCTGGTGGCTCGAGCACGGGCCCGCCGTGCACGACTCCGACCTGCCCGACTGTTGAGCCGTCAACGACAGCAAAAGGGTAAAGAGAGTAAAGAGGCCGCCGACTCTGCGGGCGACGGTCTCGGGTGGTCAGGGGATCACCACCGGCGCGGCCACGACGCGCTCTGGTGAGGCCACGACCCGGCCGACAGGCCACCCCGGAGGAACACATGTCCGACGACCTCGAGCGCGCCACCACACGCCGCCGAAGCCCGCTCACGCTGATCAGCAACCTGTCCACCGCCAAGAAACTCACCGCCGGCTTCACGCTCATGGGGGTCCTGGTGGTCGCCGTCGGGCTGCTGGGCCTGAGCCGTCTGGGTGCGACCCAGGAGCGACTGGAGAATGTCTACGACGAGAACATGGCTTCGGTGCAACTGCTCGGCGCCCTCGACGCCGACATCGTGATGACGCGATTCAAGGCAGTGGACGTGCTGGTCGCCCAGGAGTCGGCGGCCATGCGGGCCCTCCAGGCCGACATCGACGAGCTCGACGTGCGCGTCGACGACGCACTCACCGCCTACAAGCAGACCGACCTGACCGGCCGCACCGAGATCGTCGCGCAGCTCGAGGCCGCCCTCGCCGACTACCGCACCGGCCGGGACGAGCAGATGCTGCCCGCAGCGCTCGCCAACGACATCGAGGCGTTCAACGATGCGCGTGCCGAGCACGTCACCCCCTACTCCACCGCGATCACCGAGGCCGTCGGCGCCCTGACCGACAGCGAGAACGCCGCCGCCGAGCAGGCGATCGCCGACGCGGCCGACGCCTACAGCTCCTCCCGGCTCCTCATCTTCGCGATGATCGCGGCCGCCGCCCTGCTCGGCCTCGGGCTCACCGTGTGGCTCACCCGGCTGATCGCCGTCCCGCTGCGCAAGGCCGTCGACGTGCTCAAGCAGCTCGCCGCCGGTCGGCTCGACCAGCGCCTCGACGTCGACAGCCGCGACGAGGTCGGCCAGATGGCCACCGCTCTCAACGAGGCCCTGGCAGGTCTGGGTGACTCGATGCGCAGCATCGACGAGAACTCCGTCGCGCTCTCCTCGGCCTCCCAGGAGCTCTCCGCGGTGTCGGCCCAGATGTCGGGCTCCGCCTCCGACTCCGCCACCGAGGCCGGTGTGGTCTCCGCCGCCGCGGAGCAGGTCTCCCAGAGCGTGCAGACCGTCGCGGCCGGCGCCGAGGAGATGTCGGCGTCGATCCGCGAGATCGCCCACAACGCCACCACCGCGGCCACCATCGCCGAGCACGCCGTCGAGGTCACCGACAACACCACCGCCACCGTCGCCAAGCTCGGCGACTCCTCCATCGAGGTCGGCAACGTGGTCAAGGTGATCACCTCGATCGCGGAGCAGACCAACCTGCTCGCCCTCAACGCCACCATCGAGGCCGCCCGCGCCGGCGAAGCAGGCAAGGGTTTCGCGGTGGTCGCCAACGAGGTCAAGGAGCTCGCCCAGGAGACCAGCCGCGCCACCGACGACATCAGCCGCCGGATCGAGACCATCCAGGCCGACACCCAGGCCGCGGTCACCGCGATCACCGAGATCTCCTCGATCATCGCCCAGATCAACGACTCTCAGTCCACGATCGCCTCGGCCGTGGAGGAGCAGACCGCCACCACCAACGAGATCTCGCGCAACGTCGCCGAGGCCGCCAGCGGCTCCACCCACATCGCCTCGAGCATCACCAACGTCGCCAGTGCCGCGAACGAGACCACCACTGCCGCAGGCTCGACCAGCCAGGCCGCCGAGGAGCTGGCCCGGATGGCGTCGGAGATGCAGCAGCTCGTCGGCCGGTTCCGCTACTGAGCTCCGCGCCCACGCCGAAGCTCGGCCCATCGCAGCGGTCCAGGTCAGACCGGCTGCGATGGGCCGAACAGCCCCACCCGCCCGGCCGGAACCAGGACATCCCGTGACCTTCGCCCCCACCAACCTGGCCCGGTCCACGGCAACCTGGTGGAGTCAACGAGCGCGCCGCGCCCCGATCAGTCCTGGAAGAACCGTGGACACAGCCCTCTCCGCCCTGCTCGGCACGCTGCGCGGGACCACCCTCGCGATCATGGACGCCCAGGGCCGGTTCGAGCTGGTCTCCCCCGCGCTGACCGAGCAGCTGGGCCTGGACCACCCCCCTCGCGACCAGGCCGAGCTGATCGAGGGCCAGATCCTGCTCTGCGAGGACGGCGTCACCCCCGCAACCCACCACGAGCTGCCCGGCTCACGTGCCCTGCGCGGGGAGGTCGTCGAGGACGCACTGCTGGTCACCTGCGACCGCGGCGGCCTGCTGCGCTACCAGCGAGCCAGCGCCGCGCCGATCGTGGACGAGGACACCGGCGCCATCACCGGCGCCGTCATCCTCGTGCGCGACGTGACCGCCGAGCACCGGCTGGCGCAGACCGAGGAGCACCTGCGACACCGCCTCGTCGACGTCATCAACCACCAGTTCCGTACGCCACTCACCTCGGTCCTCGGCCACGGCGAACTGCTCGAGGACCTCGGCGTCGAGCTGCCCGCCCAAGCCCGGTCGTCGCTGGACCGCATCGTCAGTGCCAGCCGCCGGCTGGCGGGGCTCACCGAGGCCGTCTCCGCGCTGGTCGACCTCGAGCAGGCGGGACGGCTGCACCCCACCGACGGCGACGTCGTCACCGCTGTCCGCGACTCGGTCGCCTACCTGCAGCCGCGTGCCCGGCAGCGGCGGGTCGAGCTCGCCGTGCGGCTGCCCGAGCGGTTCACCGCCATCGCGGACCGACGCCTCCTCGCACGAGCCGTCTACGAGCTGGTCGACAACGCCGTGCGCCACTCCCCGCCCGGCGGGTCGGTAGTCGTCCGGTGCTCCGCCGAGCACCACACCCTGGCCCTGCACGTCGAGGACGAGGGCCCGGGCATCTGCCCCGAGGAGCGGGAGCGGCTGCTGCACTACTTCGAGATCGGCGCCGCGGACACCGACGGGTTCTCCCGGCGCGGCCTCGGCCTGGCGTTCGCCGACACGGTCGCCGTCGCCCACGGCGGCTCCCTGCGCCTGGACGCCCGCGTCCCCCGCGGGCTGGTCGCCACACTGGCGATCCCGCGGGGGACGGTGGGTGTTCCGGGCAAGGCCTCCAGCGGCTGAGGCCCTGCCCGGGGTCGGGGTGGTTTCGAGACGGTTGCTGCGCAACCTCCTCAACCACCGGGTTGGCTAGCGGACCAGGCGGAAGTTCGTCCTCGCGCCGGTGGTGCTCTCCGTCTTCGAGATCACCGCGACGTACCTGGTGCGCTTCTTGCCGTTGGTGTCCTTCACCTTCGTCTTCCAGTTCCCGGCGCCGTTGAGCGTGCCGGTCCGCACCAGCTTCCGCTTGCCGTCGACGTACTTGAAGAGCCTGACCTTGGCTCCCGCGACCGCTGCATTCTTGGTGATGACACGCAGCCGGTCGGCCTTCGGCCCGTTGTTGGGGCCCTTCAACACGGCCGCGATCGGCGAGCAGCGACAGACCACCACGGTCCCGTAGTCGAAGCTCACCGACTTCGCCGCCTGCGCTACCGGCGACCCCGCGGCACTGCCGGAGCGCCCCACGGTCGAAATGCGCACCTCGCCGGGCTCGCTGGCCACGAACACGTAGTCGACGAGGCCGTCCTGGCCGGTCAGCTCCGACTTCGCCGCCTCGCCGCCGCCCTGGCTGCCCGGGCCGGCGCGGAAGAACTCCACGAACAGGTCGGCGATCGGCTCACCGTGCTGGTCGGTGGCGGTGTAGGTCGAGGTCACCGCCTGGCCCACCTCGGAGCCCTCCCCGTCGGAGACCAGCGAGAAGCTCGACGCGGCCGGGTCGACGGCGTACCACTCGGCGGTGTAGTCGCCGGTCACGTTCTCGGACCCGGCCGGTGCCTGCGCGGTCGCGCTCGCCCACCGGTGCGTCTCGGTGCTCCAGGTGCCGGTCACCTTCTGGGCTGCCGCGGCGGTCGCACTCAGCGTCACGTCGCCGTCGGCGACCAGGTCGGTCTTCACCGATGCCACGTCGATCTCGGCGCCCGTCGCGTCGTCGGCCAACGTGACCGTCTCGCCCGCCACCGGGTTGCCGAACTGGTCCTCGGCGACCACGTCGAGCACGACCGTGTCGCTCAGCGGTGCCTTCGGCAGCACCCCCGACTGCTGCAGCGCCGCCGGCGCCGGCTCCAGGCGCACCTTGCCGCCGTTGAACGGGTTCGCGGTGGTCCAGTCGACGACCTCGGTGTCGGTCACCGCGGTCGTGGTGCCGGGGCCGGTCGCCGAGGCCGTCACGGTCGCGTCGACCCTGCCGTCGTCGTCGAAGCCCGCGTCGCGCTCGATCGCCAGCGTGAACCGGGCGACGCCGTCGCCGTCGGTCGTGGCCTCGATCGAGGCACCCAGGTTCTTCCACGCCCCCGCGTCACTGCCCGCGGTCGGCGTCGCCGCCGGGGTCAGCCCCGCCATCGTCGTCGCGTGCGTGGTGAAGAAGCCCTTGTCGGTGGTCAGCCTGACCTTCTGGTTCGCCAGCGGGTTGCCGGTGGGGCTCTTCACCGTCACCGACGAGCTCACCGGGCGCCCCGGGGTCTTGCCGTCGACGCTCAGCGGTGTCTCCGCGGCGATCGTCACCGAGCCCACCGCGAGCGTCTTCAGGAAGTCGACGCCCTGCGGGTCGGCCTCGGCACCCACGCCGCCGCCGAGCGCGAACGGGCTGGCCGCGTCGAGCGTGCCGCCGAGCTCCGCGGGCTGCGGGGTCTCCTTCACGTCGGCGACGGTGGCCGAGATCGCGCCGCCCGCGCCGGTGGTGACCCGCAGGCCGGTGACCAGCTGGTCGCCGTCGACCAGGCCGGCGTCGCCGTCCCCGTCCGGCTCGGTCTCGGCGCCACGGGTCCAGCTCAGGTCGAGCGGACGCCCCTCGAGGCCGGTGCCGTCCTCGAGGGCCAGGACCCCGTCGACCCTGGCGAAGTCACCCGCGAGCGCCTGCTGCGGGCCCTTGAGCCGCCAGGTGACGTCGGCCTCGCCGGCCTTGATGGTGAGGACCTTGGCCTCCGCGATCGCGCCCTCGCCGGTGAACGGCGCAGCGCTCAGCGCGGCGTAGAGCTCGTAGGTGCCGGCCGGCTGCCCGCCCGGGAACTTCACCATGGTGCTGTTGACGCCGGTGAGCGTGGTCTGCTCGTCGGTCGTGATCGGCTCGCCGCCGGCGAACGGCCGCACCACCCAGTGGTAGGTGAGCGTGCGGAACGCCATCGAGATCTCGGCCCCGGACTGGTCCTTCGCCGACACCGTGATGTCGCCGAACCCGTTCTCGTCGACGTCGAACGCCAGCCCGTCGGCCGACGCCCCCGCCAGCGACGTGGTTACCGGGTCCCCCTCGGCGGCAGCCGCCCCTGCGAGCGGCAGCCCCGCCAACGCGAGCGCGGCGACCGCGGTGACCGCCAGGCTCCTGACCCTCGGCGTACGCAGCATGAAGTCGTTTCCTCCCAATGTCGGCCCATGACGGGCTCGCTCCAGTGACCGGCCTCGGCCCGAGCGAGGCGCGCGACAGGTGTCCTCCCCCCTGTCGCCGGTCTTCCAACGTGCGAGCCCCGAAGAGGGAACACCGGTCTGGACCGTCCGGACGCAATTCGTCGGAAACCCCCACATCTGACATGGAGTGGTGCTAGGCGATTGGCTCACCCTCGTGGCTGGCGCGCCAGCTGCCGGCTCTGCGCGACCAGCCGGCCGGCGGAGTCCCAGACCTCGCAGTCCTCCTCGAACATGCCGCCGGCCAGGTTGCGGGTCGCGTGCCGCACCTTCAACCAGCCGGGCGCGGGAACCGCCCGCACGTGCGCGGTCAGCTCGAGCGTCGGCGCCCACCCGGGCATCCCCAGGTCGAAGGTGACCGGCGGCAGCGCGTCGACGACCAGCAGCAGCGAGATCGGGTCGGGCTCGCGCTCCCCGGCCAGTCGGAACCACGCGCTCAGCTCCCCCTTGCCACTGGGCTGCCCCACCACCCAACCCACCTGGTCGGGGTGGAACCGCATGTCGAAGCGGTCCATCAGCGGCGCCATCCTCCGCACCTCCTCGGGCGCCAGGCTGCCCGGCACGCACTCCTCCACCGGCGGCAGCTCGGGCTGCTCGGCGGTGGTGCGCACGTCGTCGCCCAGCGTGGCCAGGTCGCCGTAGGTGGCCAGCGCCGTGATCCTGGCCTCGCCGCTCTGCCGCAGCTCGGCCGCCGCGGTGGCCAGGCTGCCGCCGTCGCGTCGTACGTCGACCTCGACGGTCGCCGCGCCGCCCACGGCCGCCGACAGGTAGTAGGCGCTGATCGAGATCGGGTCGGGCTTGCCCAGCGGACCCAGCGCCGCCCGCAGCGCCTGGCCGACCACGGCGAGCTGGTAACCGCCGTTGAGGCCGCCGCCCACCGACCAGCCGGGCGCGAGCTCGGCGGCGTACCCACCCTCGGGGCGGGCGACCACAGCGGTCTGGGCGTCGAACTCGGTCTCGGTCGTCTCGCTCACGGTCGCAGAGCGTATTGGCAACCGGACACGACCGGTTGCCCGGATCGACCACGGCGCTCGACCAGCGGGCGTTTGATGGAGGCAGGACTCGACCCAGGGAGGGGCCATGTCGCACTACGACGCCGATCCCGGAGCGGCCTTGGCCGCGACGTCCGACGAGGCCTGGCTGACCCGGGCCTGCGCGCTCGCCGTCGAGAACGTCGCAGAAGGCGGGGGCCCGTTCGGGGCGGTGGTGGTGCGCGACGGCCGGCCCCTCGGCGCGGGGCAGAACCGGGTCACCCGCGACCTGGACCCGACCGCGCACGCGGAGGTCGTCGCGATCAGGGACGCCTGCCGCACGCTCGGCGCGTTCGCGCTCGCCGGCTGCACGCTCTACAGCTCCTGCGAGCCGTGCCCGATGTGCGTCGCCGCGGCCCTGTGGGCCCGCCTCGAGCGCATCGTCTTCGCCGCCGACCGCTACGACGCCGCCCGGGGCGGCTTCGACGACCTGGCCTTCTACGACCTGCTCGCCGCGGACCGGGCGACCTGGCCGATGCCCGTGGTCGCCCTGCCCTGCGCTCACGCCAGCCACCCGTTCGACGCGTGGCTGGCGAAGGAGGACCGGGTCCACTACTGAGCGCGAGTGACGCGAAACGCAGGTTTGGGGGGCTCTCGAACCTGCGCTTCACGGCACTCGGCGTACGCCGGGCCCTCGACGCTTGTCCACAGGCGCGACGCGGCAGGTGCTCCCGGGCCCAGGACCGGGCAGACCCGGTGGCATGGCACACCCTCGTGAACCCCATCGCTGGGACCCGCGCGCTCCGCGGCCGACGGGCTTGGTGCTGCCGGTCGCCGTGGACCCCACCGGCCGTTCCGGGCCGACCCGAGCGCAGGCGGCCGGCCCCCGCTGGCGGCAGAGCAGCCGTGGTCTACACGTCCCTGCCACGGTCTCCGACGACTGCGTCGAGCAGCGCATCCTCGAGCAGTCCCAGCGACTCGGTCCCACCGGCGCCGTCACCGGTTGGGCGGCGCTGCGCCTGCTCGGCGGTGGCTTCTTCGACGGGCTCGACACCGACGGCCGCACCCGGCTGCCGGTGCCCCTCGCTGCCGGTGGCGGCCGGCTCGAGCCGCACCCTGCGATCACGCGACACCGGGAGCGGCTGCCTGAGTCGGAGGTGGTCGTCATGCACGGCATCCGCACGTGCTCGGCCGAGCGAGCGCTCTTCGACGAGATGCGGCGTCTCGACCTGTGGGGAGCGGTCGCCGCGATGGACATGGCCGCCGCAGCCGAACTGACCTCGATCCGGAGGATGCGTGCCTACTGCAGTCGGCGCACCGGGGCGAGGGGGCGACGACACGTCCTCGCGGCGTTGGACCTCGCGGACGAGCACAGCCGCTCCCCGGCCGAGACGAGGCTGCGCCTGGTGTGGGAGCTCGAGGGAGGATGGCCGCGGCCGTTGTGCAACCGCCCGGTCTTCGACCTCGACGGTCGATTGCTCGGCGTCCCGGACCTCTTGGACCCGACGCGCGGCGTCTACGGGGAGTACGACGGCGCAGAGCACCGGACTCGCGAGCGTCACCGTCGTGACGTGCAACGCCGGCAGGACCTCGACGCAGCCGGCCTGGAGCAGGTGACAGTCGTGGGCGCCGACCTGCGGAACCCCACGCTCGTCGTGACCAGGATGCGTCTCGCGCAGGAGCGGGCGGCAGGGCGCGAGCAGCGGTGGACGCTGCAGCCGCCACCGGGGTGGCGCACCGAGCCGTCGCTCGACGAGCGCCTCGACCTGCGCGATCTACTGGCCGAGAAGCCAGACGACGCCGAGTGACGCGAAACGCAGGCCTGAGGGGCTCTCGAACCTGCGCTACACGTCACTGGCGGCGTCCCGCCGGAGCTCAGCGGGCCTTGCGCAGCAGGCCACGCACCCCGCGCCCGATGGCGGCGTCCTTCGCGGTGCCGCCGGTCGCGGCGCGGCCGCCGCGGGTGCCACCCTTGGCCGGCCCGAGGCCGGCGCCGCCGCGCCGTCCGGCCGCCTTGGCCCCCAGCGCGCCCTTGATGATGCTTCCGATCGCCATGGTGTGGTCCTCCCTCCGACGGCCGGCGATCTGCCGACCAGGCCCCGCCGGTACCCACCACCGGCGCCGCGCACCCCTGGCGGCAACACCGCCGAAACAGTCGTTGCGTAGCGTCCGGCCGGTGACGACGACCAGTGGCCTCGAGGTGCTGCAGCCGGGTCGCGGGCCGATCCGCTCGACCTACCTGCCGGCGACCCCCGACACCGTGCTGTGGGGGCGGCTGCCGTGCGCCGCCGACGCGCCGGTCGTCACCGTCGAGCCGGGCACCGAGGTCACCGTCGACACGGTCAGCCACGAGGGGCTGCTCGAGGACCAGGGCCGCGACCCCGAGACGTTCTTCACCGCCCACGGCGCCACCGACGTGCTCGAGGACGCGGTCGCGATCGCGTCGTCCGGGCTGCCGCACACCTTCGGCGTCGACGGCCCGCACCTGGTCTCCCGGCCGGTGCGGGTCGACGGCGCGCGGGTCGGCGACCTGCTCGCGATCACCGTCGTCGAGACGCTGCCCCGCGTGCCCTACGGGGTGGTGTCGAACCGGCACGGGCGCGGCGCGCTGCCCGGCGAGTTCCCCCTCGACGGCGAGCTGTTCAGCGCGTTCGCCACGGTGCAGGACGGCCCCGACGGCGCCCGCGGTGCGCTGCCGCTCGTCCCCGGTGGCGAGCCGGTGGTGACGTTCCCGCTGGCGCCGTTCCTGGGGATCATGGGCGTCGCGGTCGCCGGCGCGAGCCGCCCGCACTCGGTGCCGCCCGGCCCGCACGGCGGCAACCTCGACATCAATCTGCTCACGGCCGGCTCGACGCTCTATCTGCCGGTGCAGGTCGACGGCGCCCTGGCCTACGTGGGCGACCCCCACTTCGCGCAGGGCGACGGCGAGGTCGCGCTCACCGCGATGGAGGCGTCGCTGCGGGCCACCGTGCGGTTCGACGTGGTGCCGCACGAGGACGCCGTACGCCGATTCGGCGAGCTCGCCGGGCCGCTCGCGGAGACCCGCGACCACCTGGTGCCGACCGGCCTCGACGAGGATCTCGACCAGGCGGTGCGCAACTGTGTGCGCGCGGCGATCGCGCTGCTCGAGGCGCGCTACGGGATGGATCCGCGGCTGGCCTACGCCTATCTGAGCGCGGCCACCGACTTCGACATCTCCCAGGTGGTCGACGTGGTCAGCGGTGTGCACGCCCGGATCCGCAAGGCCGACTTCGCCGCGGTGGCCCGATGATGGCCCGGTGATGTCCCGGTGACCCGCGCCGACGCCCGGCTGCACCTCAGCGGCGCCGCCCACCCGCCGGCCGGCCTGCTCGAGGCGTTCTGGAGCTACGAGCGCGCCCTGCACGCCGACGACCTCGCCGCGCTGGACCGGCTGTTCGCACCCGGCCCGCACACCATCCGTGGCGACGCCCAGGGGCTCCTGGTCGGGCACGACGCGATCAGCGCGTTCCGTGGCAGCCGCGGCGGCATCCCCGAGCGCACCCTCACCGACCTGCACGTCCAGGTGGTCGACGACGACCACGCGCTGATCGTCGCGCTCACCGAGCCGCACGGCGGCGGCCGCGGGCAGCAGACCCAGCTGTGGGCCCGGCTCCCGCTCGGCTGGGCGGTCACCGCCGCCCACGTCTCGGCACCCCCGCCGGCCCTCGACACAAGGGTCTGGCGGGTGGTCGGCGACCCGCTGGTCGCCGGCGCCGACGGCGGGCCGCTGCGCGGGCACACCGTCGCCGTCAAGGACCTCTACGCCGTCGCCGGTCAGCGCATCGGGGCCGGCAACCCCGCCTGGCTGGCCGCCGCCGCCGTCGAGGCCCGCCACGCCGCGGCGGTGCAGGCGCTGGTCGACGCGGGCGCCGACCTGCGCGGCCTGGCCCGCACCGACGAGTTCGCCTACAGCCTCGCCGGGGCCAACGCCCACTCCGGCACCCCGCCCAACGTCCGCGCGCCGCACCGGCTGCCCGGGGGCTCGTCCTCGGGCTCGGCGGCCGCCGTGGCCCTGGGGCACGCGAGCCTCGGCCTCGGCACCGACACCGGCGGCTCGGTGCGGGTGCCCGCGGCGTACCAAGGTCTCTACGGCATCCGCACCACCCACGACCTGGTGAGCCGCGACGGGCTGCTCGCGCTGGCGCCCTCGTTCGACACGGTGGGCTGGCTCGCCCGCGACCCGGCCACGCTGCTGGCGGTCGGCCGGGTGCTGCTGCCCGGCCGGCCGCCGGCCGGCACCCGCGAGCTGGTCGTCGTGCCACGGCTGGTGGCGCTGGCCGACCCCGACGTCGCGGAGACGCTCACCCGGTGCCTGGCGGCCCTGGGAGGTGTCGCGGCGGAGGACTGGCCACTCGACGACCTGCCCGGCTGGCTGGCCGCCTTCCAGACGCTGCAGGCCTGGGAGGCCTGGCGCGAGCACGGTGACTGGCTGGCCGGCCGACTGGACACGCTCGGCGCCGACGTGCGCGGCCGCTTCGCCCACGCCTCGACCGTCACCGACGCCGACGCGGACGCCGCGCGCGAGCAGGTCGGGCTCGCGCGGGAGACGATCCGGGGCCTGGTCGGCGACCGGGTGCTGGTGCTGCCCGCCGCGTCGTCGGTGGCGCCGCGGATCGGCACCGATCTGGGCCCGGTGCGCGAGGCGACGATGAATCTGACCTGCCTGGCCGGGTTGGGCGGCCTGCCGGCGGTCACCCTGCCGACCCGCACCGCCGAGGGGCTGCCCTGCGGGGTCTCGCTGGTCGCCGCCGCCGGGCGCGACCTGGAGCTGCTGCAGCTCGCCGCCGACCTGGCCTGAGGGCCGGCGATCGTTACCTGCGTGAAACGACCGTTGCGGCTGCGCTTCACATCCGGCTCGTAGGTTCCACGCGTGCTGATCGAGGAGTTCAACCGGCTGGACGCCGAGGCCGCTGCCGCGGTGGTGCGTCCGTGCGCGGACGTCGACGCATGGGTGGCCGCGATCGTGGCGGCCCGGCCGTTCGACTCCGTCGACGAGCTCACCGGGTACGCCGAGCAGGCGGCGTCGGCCTGGACCGGCGAGGAGGTCGAGGCGGCGCTCGCCGACCACCCCCGCATCGGCGAGCGGCCGCGAGGCTCCGGCGCCAGCGCCGGCATGTCCGTGCAGGAGCAGGCCGGCGTCGACCGCGACGACGACGACCTCGCCCGGCGGCTGGCCGAGGGCAACCGGCGCTACGAGAAGCTGTTCGGCCGGATCTTCCTGGTGCGCGCGGCCGGCCGCGACGCCGCCGAGATCCTCGCCCTGCTCGAGCAGCGCCTGGACAACGACGAGGAGACCGAGCTGCGGGTCACTGCCGGTGAGCTGGCCGAGATCGCGGTGCTCCGACTGAGGGGGCAGTTCGCGTGACCACCTGCAGCACCCACGTGCTCGACGCCGCCCTGGGCGTCCCGGCGGCCGGCCTGGCGGTCGGGCTCGCCGGCCCCGACGGCGACCCGCTCGCCGAGGCCGTCACCGACGCCGACGGCCGGGTCCGCTTCGACGCCGACCTCGCCCCCGGCACGCACACGCTGACCTTCGCCACCGGGGCCTGGTTCGCCGCCGCCGGCCGGGAGACCTTCCACCCCGAGGTGCGGGTGGCCTTCGCCGTGGCGGATCACCCGGCTCAGCCCCACCATCACGTGGCGCTGCTGCTGAGCCCGTTCGCCTACACCACCTACCGAGGGAGCTGACGTGACCAGCGCATCGACCACCGAGGCACCAGCGAGCGAGACCACCGGCCGCATCGTGCTCGGCGCCAACCAGTACGGCAAGGCCGAGTGCCGGCTGGTGCGGGTCACCCGGGACACCGCCCGCCACGAGATCACGGACCTCACCGTCACCACCCAGTTGCGCGGCGACTTCACCGCCTGCCACACCGAAGGCGACAACAGCCGGGTGGTGGCCACCGACACCCAGAAGAACACCGTCTATGCCTTCGCCCGCGAGCACGGCGTGCACTCCCCCGAGCAGTTCCTGCTCACGCTCGGCGACCACTTCGTCAGGGAGTTCCCCTGGGTGAGCGGCGGGGTGTGGCAGGCCCAGCAGCACGCCTGGGACCGGCTAGACGTCGCCGGGCGGCCGCACGACCACGCGTTCGCTCGCACCGGCCGCGAGGTGCGCACCGCCGTGGTGCAGCGCGACGGCGCGGAGGTGTTCGTGCTCTCCGGGCTCACCGACTGCACGGTGCTGAAGTCGACCGGGTCGGAGTTCCACGGCTTCCCCCGCGACCGCTACACCACGCTCGCCGAGGCCACCGACCGGATCCTGGCCACCTCGGTCACCGCCTGGTGGCGGCACACCCCCGAGGCGGTGGCCGCCGGGGTCGACTGGAACGCCTCCTACGCCGAGGTGCGCGACACCCTGCTCGAGGCGTTCGCCGACCTGCACTCGCTGGCCCTGCAGCAGACGATCTTCGCGATGGGCAAGGCGGTGCTCGAGCGCTTCCCCGGCATCGCCGAGGTCAAGCTCTCCTGCCCCAACAAGCACCACTTCCTGGTCGACCTCGAGCCGTTCGGGCTGGACAACCCCGGCGAGGTCTTCTTCGCCGCCGACCGTCCCTACGGCCTGATCCAGGCCACGGTGCAGCGCGAGGGCTCCCCCGAAGAGCCGCGAGCCTGGGCCACCGTGCCCGGGTTCTGCTGACCCCGCGCGCGAGCTCGCGATGACACAGGTCGACGCCGTCCGCGGCCGCCGGGTGCTGGTCGACGGCGTGCTGCGCCCGGCCACCGTGCGCGTCACCGACGGCCGGATCGCCGCGATCGACGCTTTCGACGCGCCGGCCGCTGGCCGCGTGCTGACGGTGCCCGACTCGGCGTACCTGTTGCCCGGCGTCGTCGACACCCACGTGCACGTCAACGAGCCCGGGCGCACCCACTGGGAGGGGTTCGCGACCGCCACCCGGGCCGCGGCGCTGGGCGGGGTGACCACGCTCGTCGACATGCCGCTCAACTCGCTGCCGCCGACGACCAGCGCCGCCAACCTGCGGACCAAGCAGCGGGCCGCCCGCGGACAACTGGCCGTCGACGTGGCGTTCTGGGGCGGAGCGGTGCCGGGCAACCTCGGCGACCTCGAGCCGCTGTGGGACGCCGGGGTGATGGGCTTCAAGTGCTTCCTCTCCCCCTCCGGCGTCGACGAGTTCCCGCCGCTGGCCCAGCCCGAGCTGGTCGCGGCCGCCCGCGAGATCGCACGCCTCGACGCGCTGCTCGTCGTGCACGCCGAGGACCCGGCCACGCTCGAGGCGGCACCGCAGACGCCGAGCAGGGCGTACGCCGACTTCCTGGCCTCGCGGCCCGACCCGGCCGAAACCCGGGCGATCCGGCAGGTCGTGGCCGCGGCCCGCGAGACCGGGGCCCGGGTGCACGTGCTGCACCTGTCCAGCGCGACCGCGCTCGACGTGCTCGCGGACGCCCGCGCCGAGGGGCTGCCGGTGAGCGTCGAGACCTGCCCGCACTACCTGTGCTTCGCCGCCGAGGAGATC
Source organism: Nocardioides ferulae (assembly GCF_003660455.1). Taxonomy (GTDB): domain Bacteria; phylum Actinomycetota; class Actinomycetes; order Propionibacteriales; family Nocardioidaceae; genus Nocardioides; species Nocardioides ferulae. The sequence continues at coordinate 254,413 of NZ_QZVR01000007.1, forward strand.
CCCGACGGCGCGGGCGAGTTCAAGTGCTGCCCGCCGATCCGCGACCGCGGCAACCGCGACGCGCTGTGGCAGGCGCTCCTGGACGGTCTCATCGACGTCGTCGTCACCGACCACTCCCCCGCCACCGAGGAGGAGAAGCGGCGCGGCGGCGGCGACCTCCAGCAGGCCTGGGGCGGCATCTCCGGGCTGCAGGTCGGCTTCACGGCGGTCGCCCACGAGGCCCGGCGGCGTGGCATCGACGTCGAGCGGGTGAGCGAGTGGATGTCGCGCGGCACCGCCGACCTGGTCGGGCTCGGCCACAAGGGCCGGATCGAGGTCGGCGCCGACGCCGACCTGGTGGTCTACGACACCGCCGAGGAGCTGCACGTCGACGCCGCAGCGCTGGCGCACCGCAACCCGATCTCGGCCTACGACGGACAGCGGTACGCCGGGCGGGTCACCGCCACCGTGCTGCGCGGCCGGATGCTCGACCCGGCCGGGCCCGACCCCGCGTGGGGCCGGCAGCTGACCCGCCCAAGCGGACCGGAAACCGTCACGCCCCGGTGAAACCGGCGAAACGGCACCGAAACAGCCGTTTCCTAGCGTGCGGAGGACCGTCGAGAGGACCCCCGTGCCGCACCAGCCGATCCACGCGCAGATCAACCCCCCGGCCCGCCTGCTGATGGGCCCGGGGCCGATCAGCGCGGACCCGCGGGTGCTGCGCGCGATGTCGGCCCAGCTGGTCGGGCAGTACGACCCCGCGATGTCGGCGTACATGGTCGAGACGATGGCGCTCTACCGCGAGGTGTTCCGCACCGCCAACCAGCACACGCTGCTGGTCGACGGCACCTCCCGCGCCGGCATCGAGGCCGCGCTGGTCTCGCTGCTCGAGCCCGGCGATCGGGTGCTGGTGCCGGTCTTCGGCCGGTTCGGCCACCTGCTGGTCGAGATCGCCGAGCGCTGTGGCGCCGAGGTGCACACCGTCGCCGTGCCCTGGGGCGAGGTGGTCGACGCCGAGCAGGTCGAGCGGGCCGTCGTGGCGGTGCGACCCAAGGTCCTCGCCGTGGTGCAGGGCGACACCTCGACCACGATGTGCCAGCCGCTGGCCGACCTCGGCGAGGTCTGTCGCCGCCACGGCGTGCTCTTCTACTGCGACGCCACCGCCTCGCTCGGCGGCAACGCCTTCGAGGCCGACGCCTGGGGGCTCGACATCGCCACGGCCGGGCTGCAGAAGTGCCTCGGCGGCCCGTCGGGGAGCGCCCCGATCACGATCTCGCCGCGGGCGGCCGAGGTGATCGAGGGACGCCGCCACGTCGAGGCCGGGCTCACCGAGGAGTCCGACGAGCCCCGAGGCACCCGGATCGCCTCGAACTACTTCGACCTGGCCATGGTCATGGACTACTGGGGCCCGCGCCGTCTCAACCACCACACCGAGGCGACCACGATGCTCTACGGCGCCCGCGAGTGCGCGCGGCTGCTCGTCGAGGAGGGGCTGGACCAGGCGGTCGAACGGCACCGGCTGCACGGCACCGCGATGCTCGCCGGCGTCGCCGGCCTCGGCCTGGGCGTCTTCGGCGACCCGGCGCACAAGATGAACAACGTCGTCGCGGTCGAGATCCCCGGCAGCCTGGGCGCCGCCGGCGGCGAGCGGGTGCGGGCCGCGCTGCTCGCCGACTTCGGCATCGAGATCGGCACCTCGTTCGGGCCGCTGCACGGCCGCGTGTGGCGGATCGGCACCATGGGCCACAACGCCCGCCGGGACGCCGTGCTCACCACGCTCGCCGCGCTGGAGCAGGTGATGCGCGCCGAGGGCGTGCCGGTCACCGCCGGCGGTGGGGTCGGCGCGGCCCGCGAGGTCTACCAGGGCGTGGCGGCATGAGCAGCGCCTCCCTCGTCCTGGCCCGCTGTGCCGAGCTCGACTTGCTCTCCGCCCGTCCCGACGCGCTCGAACGGGTGCACCTGTCGGCCGAGCACGCCGCCGCGAACGCACTCGTCGCGAGCTGGCTGACCCGGGCCGGGCTGCGCGCCCGGGTCGACGCGGCCGGCAACGTGTGCGGACGCCGCGAGGGCCGCGAGCCGGGGCTGCCGGCGCTGCTGCTGGGCTCGCACCTCGACACCGTGCCCGACGCCGGCAGCTTCGACGGGATGCTGGGCGTGGTGATGGCGGTCGCGGTCGCCGAGCGGCTGGGCGACAGGGTGGACGAGCTGCCGTTCGCGCTCGAGGTGATCGGCTTCTCCGACGAGGAGGGCACCCGGTTCGGCACCGCGCTGCTCGGCAGCCGCGCGGTCGCCGGCAGCTGGCGCGAGGAGTGGTGGGAGCTGCGCGACCGCGACGGCATCACCCTGCGCGAGGCGTTCGTCGGGTTCGGCCTCGACCCCGACCGGGTCGGCGACGCGGCCCGCCGCCCCGAGGAGATGGTCGGCTACCTGGAGGCCCACATCGAGCAGGGGCCCTTCCTCGAGGCCGCCGACGCCTCGCTGGGCTACGTCACCAGCATCGCCGGCGCCCGGCGCTTCCAGCTCACCGTGCACGGGGAGGCCCGGCACGCCGGCGGCACCCCCTACGCCCGCCGCCGCGACGCGCTCGTCGGCGCTAGCGAGATCGTCACCGCCGTGGAACGGCTGGCCCGCGCCACCGGCGAGCAGGGCTGCATCGCCACCGTCGGCCGGCTCGAGGTGGCGCCCGGCGCCGTCAACGTGGTGCCCGGCCGCGCCGACCTCAGCCTCGACCTGCGCGCCGCCACCGACGCCGAGCGCGACGCCATGTGGCAGCGGATGCACCGCACGATGCTCGACCTGTGCGCCGCCCGCGGGCTGCGCCTGGAGGTCGTGGAGACCCACACCGCGCCCGCCGCCCCGTGCGCTCCCTGGCTGCGGGAGGCGGTCGCCGCCGGCATCCGGCACGCCGGCGACCCGGCGGCCCCGGGCCTGTGGAGCCGCGCCGGGCACGACGCGATGGCGCTGGCCGAGGTCACCGACATCGGGATGCTCTTCCTGCGCTGCCACGACGGGATCAGCCACGCCCCCGACGAGGACGTCCGCGAGATCGACGTCGCCCGCGGTCTCGACGCCCTGGAGCAGACGGTGCTCGAGGTAGCCGCGGCCGTCGAGGCCCGCGGCGCCCGCCCGGCGTACCCGGCGAGCCTGACGGAGGTGCCCTGATGCGCATCGACGAGCGGATCGCCCGGCACCACGGCGAGCTCTCCCCCCAGGAGCAGCGGGCCGCCGGCACGCTGTTGGAGCACCTCGACGACCTGGCCACCTACCGGGCTGCCGAGCTGGCCCAGCTCGCCGGTGTCTCGAAGGCGACGATGAGCCGGCTCTTCCGGCACCTGGGCTTCACCGACTTCGACGAGGTGCGCGAGCACCTGCGGGCGCTGCGCTCGGCCGGCGAGCCCCGGCGGGTCGACGGCACGCCGTCGCTGACCGCACACGCCGCCCACGAGGCGGAGACGATCGGTCGCACGCTGGCCCAGCCCGGCATCGACGAGGCGGCCGCGCTGCTGGCCGGCGCCGCCAGGGTCACGGTCGCGGGCTGGCGCAACGGCTATCCGGTGGCGCTGCACCTGCGCCAGCAGCTCGCCCAGGTGCGTCCCGACGTGCGGGTGGCGCCGGCGCCCGGGCAGGTGATGGGCGAGGAGCTCGCCGATGTCGCGGCCGGCGACGCGTTGGTGGTGATGGGCTTCCGGCGGCGTCCGGCCGGCTTCGCCGAGCTGCTCGCCGAGGCGGCCCGCAGCGGCGCCGGCGTCGTGCTCGTCGCCGACCCGACCGCGGCCCGCCACGCCGCGCACGCCTCGGTCTGGCTCGAGTGCGACGTGCAGAGCCGGCTCGCCTTCGACAGCTACGCCGCGGCGATGAGCCTGGTCAGCGTGCTCGCCGACGGCGTGCTCGCCCGGGTGGGGCGCACCGGTCAGCAGCGGGTCTCCGCGATCAGCGGCGCCTACACCCGGCTCGCGGAGGTGGAGTGATGGACCTGGTGGAGGTCACCGACCACCGGTGGGCCCGCACCCGCGCCGACCTGCGGCTGGCACCCGGCGAGCGGCTCCTCGGCGGCGGCACCTGGCTGTTCTCCGAGCCCCAGCCGGGCACCACCGGACTGGTCGACCTGACCACGATGGAGTGGCCGGCCTGGGAGGCGCTGCCAGGCGGCGGCCTTCGGATCGCCGCCACCTGCACCATCGAGGAGTTGCAGGCCGTCCCCGGCGCCGTGCTGGGCGGCGCCGCCCGCGTCGTCCACGCCTGCGCCGACGCGCTGCTGATGTCGTTCAAGGTGGCGGCCTGGGCCACCGTCGGCGGCAACCTGTGCCTGGCACTGCCCGCCGCCGCGATGGTCTCGCTCACCGCCGGCCTCGGCGGCGAGGTCGTCGTCTGGACCCCCGACGGCGGGGAGCGCCGGGAGCCGGTCGCCTCGTTCGTCACCGGCCCGGGCAGCACCACGCTGGCGCCCGGCGAGGTGCTGCGCGCCGTGGACCTGCCCGCCGCGGCCCTGGCTGCCCGCACCGCGTTCCGGCGTACCTCCCTGGCCCGGCTGGGGCGCTCGGCGGCGGTCGTGGTCGGCCGGGCGAATGCAGCCGGCACCACGCTCACGCTCACCGCCGCCACCCCCCGGCCGGTCGTGCTCGCCTTCCCGGGCACGCCGCCGTGGGTCGAGGTCGACGAGGCGGTGCGCGCGATCACCGACTGGTACGCCGACCCGCACGGCGCGCCGGACTGGCGCCGCGCGATGACCCGCCGGCTGGCCGCCGAAGTGCTCGCCGAGCTCGGTGACGTGACCCCGCCGTGGACGGGAGGGACGGCATGAGCGTGGTTGTCAACGGTCTGGCACAGCCCGAGGCACCGCGGCCCGGGCAGTGCCTGCGCGGCTACCTGCGCGAGCAGGGCCACCAGGCGGTGAAGAAGGGCTGCGACGCCGGCGACTGCGGGGCCTGCTCGGTGCTGCTCGACGGCCGGCCCGTGCACTCCTGCCTGGTCCCCGCGGTGCGGGCCGAGGGCCGCGAGGTCACCACGGCGGCCGGGCTCGGCACCCCCGACGACCTGCACCCCGTGCAGCGCCGGTTCGCCGAGGCTGCCGGTTTCCAGTGCGGGTTCTGCACCGCCGGGTTCGTGGTCACCGCGGCCGGGATCGGGTGTGGTGGCGGTGGCTGCGACCGTCACGACCTCGACCGGCGGTTCAAGGGCAACCTGTGCCGCTGCACCGGCTACCGGTCGGTGCGCGACGCGCTGACCGGAGTCGCCAACGTGGAGCAGCTGGGCGGGTTCGGCCGCTCCACGCCCGCCCCGGCCGGTCGCCGCGTGGTCACCGGCCGCGAGCCCTACACCCTCGACATCGACGGCGACGTCGAGCACCCGGGCCTGCCGGTGCGGCACGTGAAGCTGCTGCGCAGCCCGCATGCCCACGCGCGGATCGTGCGCGTCGACACCACCCGGGCGGAGGCGCTGCCCGGAGTGCGGCTGGTGCTCACCCACCGCGACTCCCCCGACGTGCTCTACTCCACCGCCCGGCACGAGAGCCGCCTCGACGACCCCGACGACACCCGCCTGTTCGACGATGTGGTGCGGTTCCACGGCCAGCGGGTCGCCGCCGTGGTGGCCGACGACGCCGCCACCGCGGAGCGGGCGGTGGCGCTGATCGAGGTCGACTACGAGCCGCTGCCCGCGGTCTTCGACCCCGCCCTGGCCCGGCTGCCCGGCGCCCCGGCGCTACACGCCGACAAGGACCCCACGGCGTCCCGGATCGCCGACCCGGCCCGCAACCTGGTCGCGGCCACCCACGGCGAGGTCGGCGACGTGGCCGCCGGCCTGGCCGCCGCGGCCGCCCGGGTGCGCGGCACCTGGACCACGCCGCGGATCACCCACGGCGCACTGGAGACCCACGGCGCCCGGGCCTGGGTCGACGCCGACGGCCGGCTGGTGGTGCGCACCAGCACCCAGGTGCCCTACCTGGTCCGCGACGAGCTGGCCCACCTGTTCGGCCTCGGCCCCGGCCGGGTGCGCGTAATCGCCGCCCGGGTCGGCGGCGGGTTCGGCGGCAAGCAGGAGCTGCTCGTCGAGGACGTCGTCGCGCTCGCCACGCTGCGGCTCGCCGAGGCGGGCGAGCCGGCCGCGGTGCAGCTGGAGCTGACCCGCGAGGAGCAGTTCACCGCGGTGCCCTGCCGCCACCCGATGCGGGTCGCCGTCGAGGTCGGCGCCGACGCCGACGGCGTGCTGACCGCACTGCACGTCGACGTGCTCAGCGACACCGGCGCCTACGGCAACCACGGCCCGGGGGTGATGTTCCACGGCGTGCACGAGTCGGTCGCGGTCTACCGCTGCGCCAACAAGCGGGTCGACGCCGAGGCGGTCTACACCAACAACCTGCCCTCGGGCGCGTTCCGCGGCTACGGGCTGGGCCAGGTCGTCTTCGCCATCGAGTCCGCCCTCGACGAGCTGGCCCGCGACCTCGGCCTCTCGGCGTACGAGCTGCGGCGGCGCAACGTCGTCGTGCCCGGCGACGAGTTCGTGGTCAACGGCCCCGCCGGCACCGACCTCGAGTTCGGCTCCTACGGGCTCGACCAGTGCCTCGACCTCGTGGAGCGGGCCCTGGCCCGCGACGCCGGCGACCCGGCGCCGGCCGGCTGGGCGGTCGGTGAGGGCATGGCGCTGTCGATGATCGCGACGATCCCGCCCCGCGGGCACCACGCCGCGGCGTCGGTGACGCTCGCTCCCGACGGCGCGGTGACGGTGCGGGCCGGCACCGCCGAGTTCGGCAACGGCACCGCCACCGTGCACGTGCAGCTGGTCGCCGAGGAGCTCGGCTGCGCACCCGACCGGGTGACGCTGCTGGCCTCCGACACCGACCGGTCCGGCTACGACAGCGGCGCGTTCGGCTCCACCGGGTCCGTGGTCGCCGGCGTCGCCGTGGCCGCCGCGGCCCGTGCGGTGCGCGAGCGGCTGCTCGAGCTCGCCGGCGGCGGGGTCCCCACCTCCGACGGCGTACGCCGTCCCGACGGGTCGCTGGTCCGCTTCGCGGAGCTGCTCGAGGCGCCACTCACCGCGGACGGCAGCCACGACGGCCGGCGCCGGTCGGTGGCGTTCAACGTGCACGGCGTCCGGGTGGCGGTCGACCGCGGCACCGGCGAGGTGCGGGTGCTGCGCTCGGTGCAGGCGGTCGACGCGGGCGTCGTGATCAACCCCGAGCAGCTGCGCGGCCAGGTGGAGGGCGGCGTCGGCCAGGCCCTCGGCAGTGCGCTGCTGGAGGAGATGCTGGTCGCCGACGGCGAGGTGCTGACCCGTGGCTTCCGCGGCTACCGGATGCCGCAGCTGGCGGACCTGCCGGTGACCGAGGTGCTGTTCGCCGACACCGTCGACGCGCTCGGCCCGCGCGGCGCGAAGTCGATGAGCGAGGCGCCGTTCAACCCGGTCGCGCCCGCGGTCGCCAACGCGGTCCGCGACGCGATCGGCGTGCGGCCGCACAAGCTGCCGATGACCCGAGACCGCGTGTGGCGGCTCGTCCACGATTCCGGACTCTCGCCCCTCTCCCCCGCCTCACGCCTGCTGGAGGACGCATGACCACCATCCCCACGCCTCGCCCCTCCGGCAGCGCCACGGAGGCCGATCGGCTCTGGCTGGGCCACGCGGTCGAGCTGGCGGTCGCGAACGTCGCCGCGGGCGGCGGCCCCTTCGGGGCGGTGATCGTCCGCGACGGACGCCTCCTCGCCACCGGCCAGAACCGGGTCACCCGCGACCTCGACCCCACCGCGCACGCCGAGGTGTCGGCGATCCGCGCCGCCTGCCGCGAGGTCGGCGACTTCGCGCTCACCGGCTGCACGCTCTACACCTCCTGCGAGCCGTGCCCGATGTGCGTCGCCGCCTCGCTGTGGTCGCGCGTGGACCGGGTGGTCTTCGCGGCCGACCGCCACGACGCCGCGCGCGGCGGCTTCGACGACCTCGCCTTCTACGAGCTGCTCGGCGCCGACCCCACGACCTGGCCGACGCCCGTCGTCCCCGCTGCGCACCCGGCGGCGACCGCCCCGTTCGAGGCCTGGCTCGGCAAGGGCGACCGCACCCACTACTGAACTGCCGGTCTGCAACGACCGGAACGCGACCGGCTGTCATCTGCAACGAGCGTTTTAACCACCGCGAAACGCGACCAGCGAGGCCCCGCAACAGCGGCTCCCTAGCGTCCCTCACGACTCGGGTCACCACTCACGACAGACCCCCGGGCAGGTCGACAGAACGGCCGCCCACGATCAGGGAGAGACACACCATGAGCCAGCTGCCGACGCCCCCCGGCGCCCGCCCCCGACCCACCCGGCGCGCCCGCCGCGGCCTGCGCATCACCGCCCTCCTCGCCGTGGCCGCGCTGGGCCTGGCCGCCTGCGGCTCCGACGACGAGGAGGCCGAGGCCGCCGGCGGAGACGGTGCCGGGGACTTCGGCGCGATCACCCTCCAGCTGTCGTGGATCAAGAACGCCGAGTTCGCCGGCGAGTTCATGGCCGACACCAACGGCCACTACACCGACGTCGGCTTCAGCGCGGTCACCATGGACCCCGGCCCGGGCGCCATCGAGACGCTGGTGGCCACCGAGGACGCCGACTTCGGCCTCAGCAACGCGGTCTCGACCGCACAGGTGATCGCCGAGGAGGACGCGCCGCTGAAGATCGTCGGCACGAAGTTCCAGAAGAACCCGTTCACGATCCTCTCGCTCGCCGACGGCGGCGACATCGCCACCCCCGAGGACCTGGTCGGCAAGAAGATCGGCGTCCAGGCCGGCGGCAACGAGACCCTCTTCGACGCGCTGCTCGAGGTGAACGGCATCGACCCGGCCGACGTCGAGAAGGTGCCGGTCGAGTACGACCCCGCCCCGCTCATCGACGGCGAGGTCGACGGCTTCCTGGCCTACATCACCAACGAGTCGATCACCGTGCAGGCCGAGGGCTACGAGGTCACCAACCTGCCCTTCGCCGACAACGGCCTGCCGTTCGTGGCCGAGTCGGTGATCACCACCGAGCGGATGATCGAGGAGGAGCCGGAGAAGGTGAAGGCCTTCCTGGAGGCGGAGATCCGCGGCTGGCAGGACGCGATCGCCGACCCCGAGGAGGGCGCCCGGCTCGCGGTCGAGGAGTACGGCAAGGACCTCAAGCTCGACATGGAGAAGGAGGTCGAGCAGTCCGAGGTGCAGATGGGGCTGATCGTCACCCCCGAGGTCGAGGCCAACGGCCTGTTCACGATCACCGACGAGCTCGTCGACCAGTGCCTGAGCACGCTGGCCGCCGCCGGCATCGAGATCGAGGCCGACGAGCTCTTCGACCTCTCGCTGCTCGACGAGCTGCTCGAGGAGAAGCCCGAGCTCACCGAGCTGCCGTGATGACACAGACCCACCACCTCGGTGCCGGAGGAGCACAGGCCGGCTCCTCCGGCACCGGGGTGCGCCTCGAGGGCCTCACCAAGACCTTCCGGGTCGGCCGCCGCAGCGTCACCGCCCTCCAGGACGCCTCGCTGTTCACCGACAAGGGCAGCTTCCTGTCCCTGCTCGGCCCCTCGGGCTGCGGCAAGTCCACGATCCTGCGCATCCTGGCCGGGCTGGAGACGCCGACCTCCGGCACGGCGCTGGTCGAGGGGCGTACGCCGCTCGAGCTGCGCCGCGAGCACGGCCTCGGCATCGCCTTCCAGGACTCCGCGCTGCTGCCGTGGCGCTCGGTGGTCTCCAACATCCGGCTCCCGTTCGAGGTGTCGGGGCAGAAGCCGGACGAGGCGCTGGTCGCAGAGCTGGTCCGGCTGGTGGGCCTGGAGGGGTTCGAGAACGCCAAGCCGGCCCAGCTCTCCGGCGGCATGCGGCAACGGGTCTCGATCGCCCGATCGCTGGTGGTCAAGCCGTCGGTGCTGCTGCTCGACGAGCCGTTCGGTGCCCTCGACGACATGACCCGGCAGCGGCTCAACGTCGAACTGCTGCGCATCTGGACCGAGAAGCCCGCCACCACGCTGATGGTCACCCACGGCATCTCGGAGGCGATCTTCCTCTCCGACCAGGTGGCGGTGATGAGCCCTCGGCCGGGCCGGGTCGTCGAGGTGATCGACGTGGACCTGCCCCGGCCGCGGCTGCCCGAGGTGATGCGCACCCCTGAGTTCCACGCGCTGCACGACCGCGCCTCCGAGCTGCTCTTCGGCGGCGGTGGCAGCGGCGCCGCTGACGGCGGACCGTCATGAGGCCCCGTCTGCTCCCGGGCGCCGCGACGCTCCGCTCCCTGGGCACCGGCGCCCTGGGGCTGCTCGGCCTGGTCGCGCTGTGGTGGGCGGCGGCGCTGACCGTGCTCTCCGGAGCGCGGGTGCCCACCCCCGACGGGGTCGTCTCGTCGGCGATCGACGACGGCTGGTCGTTCTACTCGCTGCACTTCGCGATGACCCTGCAGGAGGCGGCGGTCGGCTTCGGCTACGGCACCGGGGCGGCGGTCCTCCTCGCCTCGGTGGTGCTGCTCCTCCCGGCCGCCGAGCAGCTGATCATGCAGGTCGCCGTCGTCACCTACTGCGTGCCGCTGGTCGCGATCGCACCGGTGCTGTTCATCGTGATCGGCAACCCCGACGAGGGCCAGCGCTCCGGCACCGCCACCGCGCTCGCGGCCCTGTCGGTGTTCTTCACCACCGTGGTCGGCACCGTGCTCGGCCTGCGCTCGGCCGACCGGGCCAGCCTCGACGTGGTCAGCGTGTTCGGCGGCGGCCGGCTGCGCCAACTGGTCACCGTGCAGCTGGTCGCGGCGCTGCCCTCGCTGCTGGCGGCGCTGCGGATCGGTGCGCCGGCCGCGTTCTTGGGCGCGATCCTCGGCGAGTACGTCGGCGGGGTGCAGCGCGGGGTCGCCCTGGTGCTGAAGATCGCCCAGCAGAACGTCGACGTCGAGCAGGCCTGGGCGGTCGGCATCGGCTGTGCGCTGGTCGCCGGATTCTTCTACGGACTGTTCGGCCTGGTGGCCCGCGTGGTGACGCCGTGGTCGAAGGGGGCGGTGGCATGAGCACGCCGTCCGACCTGCTGAGCGGGGGTCTCGGCAAGCTCGACCACCGGGGCAGCCACGCGCTGATCGGCGCGGTGCTGCGCGCGGTCGGCACGATGGCGCTGGTGCTCGCGGTGGTGCTGCTGCTGTGGGTCGCCGGGCTGCGGCTCTTCGACGTGTCCGACTATGTCGGCAAGGGCCCGGCCGACGTGTGGGCCAGTCTGGTGACCGACGAGGACGCCGGCGAGCTGCGCGCGGAGATCTGGCCGCTGCTGGGCAAGACGCTCCTCGACGCCGGAGTCGGGTTCCTCGCCGGGATGACCGCCGCGGTGGTGCTGGCGGCGCTCGTGGTGCGCTACCGGGTGCTGGAGAGCACGGTGATGCCGGTGGCGCTGGTGCTGCAGACCGTGCCGCTGATCGCGCTGGCGCCGATCCTGATCCTGCTGGTGGGACGCGGCTACGCGATCGTCGCGATCATGAGCGCGATCGTGGTGCTCTTCCCGGCACTGGTGAACATCTCGCTCGGGCTGCGCTCGGTCAGCCCCCAGATGCGCGACCTCGTGCTCGTCTACGGCGGGTCGCCCACCACGGTGCTGCGCCGGGTCGCGTTCCCGTCCGCGCTGCCGGCGCTGTTCGCGTCGGTCCGGATCGCGGTGCCGGGGGCGATGACCGGCGCGCTGCTGGCCGAGTGGCTGGCCACCGGCAAGGGCATCGGGTACGCCGTGGTGTCGGCCGCGGGGCGGTCGCAGAACGCCAAGGTGTGGGCCCTGGTCGTGGTGGTCACGCTCACCGCGCTGCTGCTCTACCTCGCCGCCCAGCTGCTCGAGGCGGTCGTGCTGAACCGGTTCGCGCAGGCTCCGGGGCGGTCCTCGTGACCTCGGTCGACGCGATGGTCGCGGCGCTCCCCAAGGTCAGCCTGCACTGCCACCTGATCGGTTCGGTCGCTCCGGCCACCGTGCTCGACCTGGCCGCCAAGCACGGCGTCCGGCTGGGCCGCACCGCCGAGGAGCTCTACGACCACGGCAGCTACGAGGACCTCGGCGAGTTCCTTCGGGTGCTCGACGTGGTCGGCTCGCTGATCCGCGACGCCGACGACTTCCACCGGGTCGCCTACGAGTCGCTCACCGACGGCGGCGCCGCGCACGGCGTGCTCTACCGCGAGATCCAGCTCAGCCCGCCCGGCCACCCCGGCGTGCCCTATCCGACACTGCTCGAGGGCGTGCTCGCCGGCGTCCGCGACGCGGAGGCCGACAGCGACATCCGCGCCAACCTGGTCGTCGGGATCTGCCGGGAGCGGTCCGGGGCCGAGGCCGTCGACCTGGTCGAGACCGTCGCGGCCCACCGCAAGGGGACCGACGGCGAGCGGGTGCTCGGCATCGGGCTCGACTACGCAGAGGTGAAGGGCCCGCCGGGGCTGTTCGTCGAGGCCTTCCGGCTCGCCGCCCGGCACGGTCTGCAGCGCACCGCGCACTCCGAGTCGGGCCCGCCGGCGCACGTGCTCACGCTGCTCGACGAGCTCGGGTGCAGCCGCGTCGACCACGGCTACCACGTCGTCGACGACCCCGACATCACGACGCGCTGCGTGGCCGAGCAGGTGCCGTTCGTGTGCACCCCGGTCAGCTCCGACATCGGCCGCTACTCCGGCAGCGGCGACGGCACCCACCGTCGCATCGCCGAGATGGTCGACGCCGGGCTGCGCGTGTGCATCGACTCCGACGACCCGCCGATGTTCGGCACCGACCCGAGCCACGACTTCCGGGTGCTGGCCCAGGCACTGGGCTACCGCCGCGACCAGCTGGCCGCGTTCACGCTGAACGCGGTCGACGCCTGCTGGCTCGACGACAGCGAGAAGGCCGCGCTGCGGGCGCGCGTCGAGGCGCTCGTCGCCGTGACCCCAGACGTCCCATCCGCCCCGAGCCCCGAGGAGGGCCCCCGATGAGCGAACCCGCCCCCTTCCACGTGCCCACCGTCGACATCGGCGCCTACGTGAGCGGCGGCGACGAGGCCGACCGCCTCGCCGCCGCGACGGCGTTCGACGAGGCCGCGCGCACCGTCGGCTTCGTGCAGGTCACCGGCCACGGCATCCCCGTCGAGGTCACCGACGCCTTCGCCGCCGCGCTCGACGGCTTCTTCGGCCTGCCGCCGGAGGCGAAGCGGGCCTATCGCACGCCGCCGGAGGTCAACCGCGGCTACGCCCCGCCGAAGACCGAGTCGCTGAGCCTCAGCCTCGGCCTGGCTCCCGCGAACCGGATGCACGACTTCTTCGAGGCGTTCAACGTCGGCGCCGCGGTCAGCGACTATCCAGGGCTGGACCTGCCCGAGGAGGACTACCCGGAGAACGTCTGGCCGGCCGAGGCCGAGGGCTTCCGGGAGGCGGTCACGGCCTACTACGACGAGGCGGCGCGGGTGGCGCGCACCATGACGGCGATGTTCGCCGACGCGCTGGGCCTGCCGGCCGGGTTCTTCGCGCGCTACACCGACCACAGCCTCGACGTGCTGCGGATGAACAACTACGCCCTCGAGCCCGGCGAGATCGAGCTCGACGGTGACCTCACCGGCATGGGCGAGCACACCGACTACGGCATCGTCACCGTGCTGTGGGCCGACCAGGTGCGCGGCCTGCAGGTGCTCGGCCGCGACGGCGGCTGGCACGACGTGCTGCCCGCCGACGGCGCCCTGCTGATCAACCTCGGCGACCTGATGGCGCGCTGGACCAACGACCGCTGGATGTCGACGCTGCACCGGGTCAAGCCGCCGGTCGTCGACGGCCGGATCGAGCGGCGGCGCAGCGCGGCGTTCTTCCACGACGGCAACGTGGACGCGGTGATCGAGACCCTGCCCACCTGCCTCGACGTGACCAACGACGGTGCCTTCAGCTCGCCGTACCCGCCGATCACCGTGGGCGGGCACATCCGCGCGAAGCTGGCCGGCTCCCGGGCAGGGGTCGCGAACACCGAGGCCGAGCGCGAGGCGGCGCGGGTGTTGACCGCCCGGGGCTGAGCCCGCTCACTCCCGGCCCGCCGCGAGCACCCGGAGGGCGGCGTCGACGGTCTGCTCGGCGAGGCCCTCGTCGAGCGGGGGCAGCCCCGGAAGCAGCGCGCGCATCAACAGCGGACCGGTCAGCAGGTCACAGATCCACTCGGGATCGTGCCCGCCCGGGATCTCGCCCCGGAGCACCGCCCGGTCGAGAATGCGGGCGGTCGCCTGCCTGCGGGGCGCGAGGAACCGGTCGGCGAAGCGCCGGCCGGTGGCCGGGTCGAGGCCCACCTCGTCGATCAGGCCGCCGGCCGCGCCACGCAGCACCGGGTCGGCGAAGAGCCGGAGCTGGTGGCTCTGCAGCGCCGTGAGGTCACCGCGCAGGCTGCCGGTGTCGTGGGTGGGGTCCTCACCGAACCGGTCCAGCAGCGCCGCGACCACCAGCTCGGCGCGCCCCGCGTAGCGACGGTAGAGCGACGGCTTCGTGGTGCCGGCCGACCTGGCCACCGCCTCGACGGTGGTGCCCGCGTAGCCCTGGGTGGCGAGCAGCTCGCAGGTCGCGTCGAGCAGCGCCCGGTCGAGGCGGGCATCGCGGGGCCGACCAGGGTTGACCGACATGCGTTCCTCTCCGTAACGTATTCGAATGCGCTCTGAGCACACTATCGACGGCGTCGACGGCACGCCGCTGCATGCCTGGCTCTACCCGGCCGCCGAAGCCACCGGCCCCGCCCCCGCAGTCGTGATGGCCCACGGCATCGGTGGGGTGAAGTCGGCCGGCCTGGCCCCCTTCGCCGAGCGATTCGCCGCCGCCGGCTACACCTGCGTCGTCTTCGACTACCGGCACTGGGGCGCATCCGGAGGCACGCCACGTGAGCTGCTGTCGATCCGGGCCCAGCTCGCCGACTACCGCACGGTCCTCGCCTGGACCCGCGACCGCGCGGAGGTCGACCCGGCCCGGCTCTTCGTCTGGGGCACCTCGTTCGCCGGCATGCACGTGCTCGAGCTCGCCGCCAGCGAGCACGGCCTCGCCGGCGCGGTCGCCCAGTGCCCGCTGGTGGACGGCCTCGCCGGCGTGCTCAACGTGCCGCCGGCCCGCGGGCTCCGTCTGATGCGGCAGGCGCTGACCGACCGGGCCGGCGCGCTGCGGGGCAGGGACCCGGTCTACCTGCCGCTGATCGTCGAGCCCGGCGAGTTCGGCGTGATCGCCACCGACGACGCCATGCTCGGCCTGCGCCGACTCTCGCCCACCGACGGCACCCCGTGGCCGAACCGGATCACCGCTCGGAGCCTGCTCGACGTGACGTTCAGCCGGCCGGCCCGGAGAGCCCCGCGCGCCAGGTGCCCGCTGCTGCTGGTGGTCGCCGAGCACGACACGATGGCCCCGACGCGCCCTGCCGTGCGGGCCGCCGCCCGGGCTCCGCACGGCGAGCTCTACCGCAGCCGTGGCGGCCACTACGACGTCTACGCCGGCGGCACCGACCACGAGCAGGTGCTGGCCGTGGAACTGGCGTTCCTGGACCGCCGGTCGGGTCGGGGTCGGCTAGGAGGCTGCTGAACAACTGCTCGTCGCGAGCGTCGCGATGCGCGTGCGATGGCCAGGCGCCGGAGGGAAGGCAGGCTGGGCGCCTGTCGACCGACGGCAACGCAGCCAGTGTGCGTGCAGCGCGGCGCGCAGCAGAGCGTGTTGTTCAGCAGGCTCCTAGCTCGCGAGCAGCGCGGCCCGCTGCGAGGCGACGATCGCCCGCATCGCCGGGCGGGCCGCGTGGCTGAGGTAGGGGAAGCTCAAGAACCCGTGCGGCATCTGGTGGAAGTCCTCGACCCGGGCCGGCACGCCCGCCCGCACGAGCTGCTCGGCGTAGGCGACGCCGCTGTCGTGCAGCGGGTCCAGCCCGGCGACCACGACCACCGCGGGCGGCAGCCCGGTCAGGTCGGGGCAGTGGAGCGGCGAGAGCCGCCAGTCGGAGCTGTCGACGGGGTTCGCGGGGTCGTCGCAGTAGTGGCCGTGGAAGACCTCCAGCCCGGCGTGGCTGAGCACGATGCCGTGCGCGTTGTCGCGGTAGGACGCGGTCTCCTTCAGGCCCTCGGTGAGGTCGGTGGCCGGATAGATCAGCGCCTGGTGGGCGATCGAGGGTCCACCCTCCTCCCGGGCCATGATCGTGGTGACCGCGGCCAGGTTGCCGCCTGCACTGTCGCCCATCACGCCGACGCGGGAGCCGTCGGCGCCCAGCCGGTCTGCGTGCTCGACCGCCCAGACCAGCCCGCCGTAGCAGTCCTCGACCGCGGCCGGAAACCGGTGGGCCGGCGCGAGCCGGTAGTCGACCGAGACGACGACGGCGTCGAGCCCGCGCGCGACGACGCTGCAGGTCCAGTCGCACTGGCGGGCGCTGCCGAGGGCGAAGCCGCCTCCGTGGAAGTTCACGACCAGCGGCCTGGGGCCCGTGGCGGCGCGGGTTGGCGTGTAGATGCGCAGCGGCACCGGCCCATGCGGCGCCGAGAAGGCATCGGTGTGCACGCGCACCCCGCGCTGGCGGTAGCCCAGCACCGCCCCGGCCGCCAACGCCGCGGGGCCCCGGTCGGGGATCTGGGCCTGCTGGACGCGGCGCAGCACCTCGTCGTCCATGTGCTCGATCGAGAACGTCGTGCTCGCGCTCATCAGCGCATCGACGACCCGCACTCCGGGCCGCAGTCCCTTCACCCGCTGTCGCAACGTCGCCTCCCAGGCTGACCACCGGCGTCCGGCGTCGAGCGTAGTCAGTCACACCACCGCCCCCGTCTCGCATGCGCGGGCCCGCTACGGGCACAGTTGCGTGCATGAACCACATGCACGGCGGAGCCGACGTCGACGACTGGGGCATCCAGCGCAGCTACTGGGACACCACCGGGCAGCTGCGGCACGCCCCCGACGAGGTCCTCGACCGGATGCGCGAGGTCATCGGCCGCCCCCCGGAGGGGTTCTTCGAGCGCACCCCGATCGTGACCCGCCCGGGGCGCTGGCTGGGCCTGGGCGAGGTCGAGGTGACCCTCGAGGACGGCGAGGTCCGCCGCGTCGGCGACCACCTGCCCGACGACTTCCCGCTCGGCTATCACCGGCTGCGCACGGCCGACGGGGTCGAGCGCCGGCTGATCGTCTCCCCTGGCCGCTGCTGGCTGCCGGAGCGGCAGAGCTGGGGCTGGACGGTCCAGCTGTACGGCGCGCGCTCGCGGCGCAGCTGGGGCATCGGCGACCTCGGCGACCTACGGCTGATCCGGGAGTGGACCGAGCGGCTCGGCGGCGGGTTCGTGCTGGTCAACCCGCTGCACGCCGCCACGCCGCTGTCGCCGCAGGAGGCCAGCCCCTATCTGCCGGCCACCCGCCGCTTCCGCAACCCCATCTATCTGCGGGTGGAGGAGGTCGCGGGCTTCTCCCCCGACGACCTGGCCGGCCTCGAGTCCGACATCGCCGCGCTCAACGCGGCACCGCTGGTCGACCGCGACGCGATCTGGCCGCTGAAGCGGCAGGTGCTGCGGACGGCCTTCGCCCGCAGCCACGACGACCCGGCGTTCGCGACCTGGCGTGCCGGGCTCGGCCGGATGGTCGAGGACTACGCCACCTGGAGCGCGCTCACCGACCAGCACGGCCCCGACTGGCACGACTGGCCGGCGGAGCTCCGGCGCCCCGACGCCCCCGGCATCGAGGACTTCCGCCGCGAGCACGCCGAGGCCGTCGACTTCCACGCCTGGATGCAGTGGCAGCTCGACGTGCAGCTGCGTGCCGCCAGCGGCGAGCTGACCGTGCTGCAGGACCTGCCGATCGGCGTAGCCGGCGGCGGCGCCGACGCGTGGGGCTGGCAGGACGTGCTCGCCCAGGGCGTCAGCGTCGGCGCGCCGCCGGACGCGCTGAACGCCAACGGCCAGGACTGGGGCTCCCCGCCGCTGGTGCCGTGGCGCATGCAGGCGATGGACTACGAGCCGTTCATCGAGTCGATCCGCGGCACCATCGCCGGCGCCGGCGGCCTGCGCATCGACCACGTGATGGGGCTGTTCCGGCTCTACTGGATCGTCGAGGGACTCGGCCCCCGCGAGGGCGTCTACGTGCGCTACCCGGCCGACGACCTCCTCGACATCGTCGCGCTGGAGTCGCACCGCGCGCAGGCCGTGATCGTCGGCGAGGACCTCGGCACCGTCGAGCCGGGCGTCCGCGAGGCGCTCGCCGAGCGCGGGATCCTCTCCTACAAGGTGCTCTACTTCGAGGACGCCGAGCCGCAGTGGTGGCCGCAGAGCGCGATGGCCACCGTCACCACCCACGACCTGCCCACGGTCGCCGGGCTGTGGACCGGCTCCGACGCGGTCGACCAGCTGGCCAGCACCGACCTCTCCCACGAGCAGGTCTACGGCGGACGCGACGAGCTGCTCGGCCGGGTGCGCCGCCAGGGGCTCGCCGACGGCGCCGGCGTGCAGGACGCCGTCGACGCGGCGTACCGCCAGCTGAGCCAGGCGCCGTGCCTGCTGCTCTCGCTGGCCCTGGAGGACGCGGTGCTCGAGGAGCGCCGCCCGAACGTGCCCGGCACGGTGGAGCGGGAGAACTGGCGGATCCCGCTGCCGATGCCGCTGGAGGAGCTGGTGGCGAGCGAGGACTCCGCGCACCTGGCGCGGCTGGTCGGCGGGGCGGTCGCGGAGCGCGGTTAGCCCACGACCTGGTCGCCCACGATCCGGTAGCCGTCCCCGGTCTTCTCGGTTTCGATCAGCCGCGTCTCGCTCTCGGAGCCGTCGGCCGTGACGTAGGTGAGATCGACCTCGACACCGTCGGGTCCCGAGGGCCGGGTGTCGTCGACGGTGACGGACTCGACCGTGCCCCAGAAGCCCGCATAGCCCTCCGGCCCGCCGGCCTGGTCCTGCATCGGCGGCGACAGCCAGGTCCAGGCGGTGTCGGTGTCGCCGGGCAGCAGTGCGTAGTAGCTCTCGACGAAGTCCATCCGGCTGCCGGTCGTGGGAGCGCCGTTGCCCTCGGTCGTCTCCTCCGACTCCTCCGGGTCGTCGGCGGACTCGGTCTCCTCGACCGGCTCCGGCTCCTCGGTGGGCGGAGACTCCGACGGCGGCTCCGTGGCCTTGGTCTCGCGCTCGCCCGGCGTGGCGCCGGCGCTCGGCGCGTCGTCCTGGTCGCCGTCGCCCAGCGAGGCGTAGGCCAGGGCACCGACCAGCAGGAGCGCGGCGACCAGCGCCACGACCACCCACGGGCCGCGGCGGCGACCCTCGGGCGGCGGCCCGGCCGGGGCGGGCTCAGCCGGGGTGGCCGGTTCGACCGGCTGGGCCGCGAACGCCTCCGTCGGCGGGTCCACCGGCGCGGCCACGAGCGTCGCGTCGCCGCCGGGGGCGCCGGACGCGGCGGCCTCGAGCGCCTCGGCGGCCCGGCGCATCGACCACCGCGAGGCCGGATCGGGATCCAGCATCCGGGTGAGCGCCTCGCCCAGGGCACCGCCCACCGAGGGCCGTGGCGGCTGCTGGGAGGCGATCGTCGCCAGCAGCGCCAGCGCGTTGCCCTGGTCGGGGTAGGGCGGGCGGCCCTCGACGGCCGCGAAGAGCGTCGCCCCGAGCGCCCACACGTCGGCGGCGGGCGTCGGCTCCTCGCCCCGGGCCAGCTCCGGGGAGAAGTACGCCGGGGTGCCGGTCACCAGGCCGGTGCGGGTGAGCTGGCTGTCGCCCTGGGTGCGGGCGATGCCGAAGTCACCCACCTTGGCCACGTCGCGACCCGCCTGCCCCTCGGACGTGCCGGTGACGACCATGATGTTGCCGGGCTTGACGTCGCGGTGCACCGTGCCGCGCTCGTGGGCCGCCGCGAGCCCGCCGGCGACCTGGGCCCCGATCCGGGCCACCCGCTCGGCCGGCAGCGGCCCGAGCTCGGCGGTCAGCTGGGCCAGGGTCGGGCCGGGGACGTACTCCATCACCAGCCAGGCGCGATCGGGCTCCTCCACGACGTCGTAGACCGACACCAGATGCGGGTGGCTGAGCGCCGCCGCGGAGCGGGCCTCGCGCAACGCCCGGGCCACGTCGTGACCGGACTCCCCCGGCAGCCGGCCGACCTCCTTGAGGGCGACCTCGCGGCCGAGCCGCTCGTCGAGGGCCAGCCAGACGCTGCCCATGCCGCCGCGCCCGATCTCGCGCTCCAGGCGGTAGCGGCCGGCGACGGGTGGTTCGGGCATGGCGCTCCTCCGTGGGTCGGGCAGGTCCAGCTACCGCTACCCAGGATCAGACCGAAGTAGGCGTTTCCCCACGCCGCCGAAGCCCACGGGGGCATGATTTCAATGAGATGGTGCCGGGGGAGGGACCGTAGGCTCGTCATACCCTGACGTGCCCGCAGCACGGAGGGGTGGAGCCGAGCTTGCAGTCGACGGGAGGTCCGGACCAGGTGAATCCGCGTGTCCGTCTCCTCTCCTTCGCCGGCGTCGTCGTCCTGCTCGCCGTCCACCTGCTCTCGCCGATCGGCAACCTCGGCGACACGACGTACACGGTCGTGGTCTTCTTCGGCGCAGGCCTGGGCTGGGTCGGCGCGGCGCGGGCACCGGCGGGTGCCCGGCGGGTGCCGGTGCTCCTCGCCGCGGGCGTCACCGCCTCGGCGCTCGCCGACACGATCTGGATCGTCTTCGACCGCATCGGCGTCGAGCCGGACGCCTCGATCGCGGACGTCGCCTACATGCTCGGCTACGTCTTCCTCGCCTGGGCGCTGATCATCCCGCTGCTGAGCGACCGGCACCGCCGGCTCGACCTCGACGCGCTCATCGACGTGCTCACGGTCGGCACCGTCAGCCTGATGTTCCTATGGACCTTCACCATCGACGCGATCGTCACCGACGACAGCTACAGCGTCTTCGAGCGCGCGGTGCTGACCAGCTATCCCGTCGCCGACGCGATCCTGCTCGCGCTCACCGCCCGGGTGCTGTTCTCGGCCCGCTCGCGCACCACGCTCGGCCTCACGTTCGCCCTCGGTCTCAGTGCCTGGCTGCTCGCCGACATCGCCTACCTGGTGGTCGACCTGGAGACCGCGTGGAAGAGCGGTCTGGCCGACCTGGGCTGGATGCTGGGCGCGGTGCTGGTGGGCCAGGCCGCCTGGCGTCACACCACCCCGGCAGCGGCGCCCCCGGAGCCCGTGCCCGACGTCGACCCACGACTGATCCTCGGCCGGGTCAGCGTCGCGATCGGTCCGCTGTTCGTGCCACCGGTCTTCGTGGTGGCGCTGCGCGCGGCCGGACGGCTCGACGAGACCAAGGCGCCGTACGTCGCCATGGTCACGCTGCTGCTGCTCACCTTCGTGCGCACCGCCCGGCTGCTCCGCTCCGAGGCGGTGGCCCGGGCCGAGGTGGCGCGCAGCCGTCGCTACTTCCAGAAACTGGCCGACAACTCCTCAGACGCCGTCGTGCTGCTGGGCCCCGACGGCAGCGTCGTCGACCACACCGCGCCCGCCTCCGACCTCACCCGGCACGATCCGGGCGGCCGGACCTTCGACGTGAGCGACTGGATCTCGCTGCTCGCGCCCGACGACGCCGAGCGGATGACGGCGCTGTTCGCCGAGATCGTGACCACGCCCGGTCAGGTGTTCCTCGACGAGTCGAAGGTCACCGACGCCGACGGCAACACGGTGTGGCTCGCCTCGCGCATCGTCAACCTGGTCGACGACCCCGACGTCGGCGGCATCGTGATCTCACTCTCCGACGTCACCGCCCGCAAACAGGCCGAGGTCGAGCTCGAACGCGCCCGTGACGCCGCCCTCGAAGGCTCCCGCGCCAAGTCCGCCTTCCTCGCCACCATGAGCCACGAGATCCGCACCCCCCTCAACGGCGTCATCGGCCTCACCGGACTACTCCTCACCACCGACCTCGACGAACGCCAACACACCTACGCCCACGGCGTCCAAACCGCCGGCAACGCCCTGCTCGGCATCATCAACGACATCCTCGACTTCTCCAAGGTCGAAGCCGGCCGCCTCGAACTCGAACACATCGACTTCGACCTCCTCGACCTCGTCGAGGAGACCGCCCAACTCCTCGCCGACCCCGCCCGCGCCAAGAACCTCGAACTCCTCGCCTACTGCTCCCCCGACCTCCCCCTCGGCCTGCGCGGCGACCCCGGCCGACTCCGCCAGGTCCTGCTCAACCTCACCTCCAACGCCATCAAGTTCACCGAGACCGGCGAGGTCGTCCTCGCCGCCCACCTCGACGACGTGACCGCCGACGGGGTGGTGGTCCGGTTCGAGGTCACCGACACCGGCATCGGCATCGACCCCGCCCAACGCGACCACCTCTTCGAAGCCTTCTCCCAAGCCGACTCCTCCACCACCCGCCGCTACGGCGGCACCGGCCTCGGCCTGGCCATCAGCCGCCAACTCGTCACCGCCATGGGCGGCACCATCGGCGTCGAGCCACGCACCCCCACCCGCAACAACCCCACCGGCAGCGGCTCCACCTTCTGGGTCCGACTCCCCCTCCCCCTCGCCCACCACCAACCCACCACCACCGCCCCCACCGACCACGGCCCCGACCCCCTCGCCGGCCACCGGGTCCTGGTCGTCGACGACAACCACACCAACCGCCTGATCCTCCACGAGCAGCTCACCGCCTGGGGCTTGCACGTCGACCTCGTGCCCGACGCCGAGAACGCCCTCGATCGCCTGGCCAACGCCGTGGCCGAGGACCAGCCCTACGACCTGGCCGTGCTCGACCTGTGCATGCCCGGCACGGACGGCCTCGAGCTGGCCGCCCGCATCACCGGCTCCCCCTCACTCGGCGGGCCCGGACTGGTGCTGCTCACCTCCGGACCCGACGTCACCACCGATCAGCTGCAGAGCGCCGGCATCCGCCGGGCGCTCAGCAAGCCGGTGCCGCTCCACCAGCTGCACCAGATCCTGCGAGAGGTGCTGCGGGAGGTCCGCCCCGGGCCCCGCCGACTCCCCGACCGCGACGCACAGGCCCCGAAGACCGACGCGGTGCCGCGCGACGGCCAGGGTCACGTGCTCGTCGTCGAGGACAGCGAGATCAACCAGCTCGTCGCCGTCGGCATCCTCGAACACCTCGGCTACACCACCGACGTCGCCCCCCCCGGCCAAGCCGCCCTCGGGGCCCCCGAGCACACCCCCTACGACGCCGTCCTCATGGACTGCCAGATGCCCGTCATGGACGGATCCGAAGCCACCGCCCACATCCGCGCCCAACGCCTCGGCGGCCCCCACCTCCCCGTCATCGCCATGACCGCCGCCGCCATCGAAGGCGACCGCGAACGCTGCCTCGCCGCCGGCATGGACGACTACATCGCCAAACCCGTCACCCCCGACGAGGTCCACACCACCCTGAATCGCTGGATCTCCGCCCGCACCGACGCCAGCAGACGCACCCACTGAGCGTGGTCTCCGGTTAGCCCGACCGGAGCCCGGAGGAACGCTCACCCGGACACCGAACCGGTCGATAGGACCTGGGGAGTCCCAGCCATCGTTTCCGGGGAGCCAGCCAGCATGCGGTCCATCGCATTGTCCATCGCGGCTGCCATCTGCCTGCTCACGCTGGCGGCCGTGCGACTGGACCTCCCCTTCGAGACCGTGGACACCGCCTACTTCCTGGTCCGCGCGGGAGCGGCGGCCTTCGCCTGCGCCGCCGCGCTGCGCTGGCCGCCCGGCCGCCGGTTGCTACCCGCGCTGATCGCGGCGGGTCTGGCCTTCCAGACGGTGGGCGACGCGGTCTTCGCCATCTACCTCGCTGCCGGCCGGTCCGGGGAGGCCAGCTGGGCCGACCCGGTCTATCTCGCCAGCTTCACGTGCTTCGGCGTGGCCCTGACCTTGCCGATCCGCCGGGCGCCCCGCGGGCAGCGCCAGGAGGCACTGCTCGACATCCTCACCGTGACGACGCTCGCGGTCACCTTGCTGTGGGCGCCGGTGCTCCGGGAGATCCTCGGCGACCCGTCCCGACCGGCGGCCGCCCGCGCCCTCCTGGCCGTCTACCCGGTCGCCGACGTGTTGGTGTTCGCGGTGCTGCTCCGGGTGCTGGCGACGCACCGCTGGCGGTTCGACCTGGGCTGGACGCTGGCAGCCGGGGTCGCCTGCTGGTTCGCAGCCAGCCTGCACCGGGCGCTCGGCACGGACCCCCACGACCCGCAGGCCATGCTCGGCTGGCTCGTCGGAAGCGTGCTGATGGCCGCGTCGACCCGTCCGCCCGGACCGGCCGTGATCGAGCGCTGCACGACCGCTCCCCGCGAGGACCGGTCGCCACGGTGGGTCGGAATCGGACAGCTCACCATCGCGATCGGGCCGCTGATGGTGCTGCCCGTGCTCGACCTGCTGAACTCGTCGGAGGACGGCCACCAGCAGGCACCCAACTACGGCATGGTGGTGCTGCTGGCGCTTGCGTTCGTGCGCACCGCACGCCTGCTCCGGTCGGAGGCCCTCGCCCGCGCCGAGGTCTCCCGCAGCCGTCGCTACTTCCAGAAGCTCGCCGACAACAGCTCCGACGCCGTGTTCCTGCTGGACGCGACAGGGGAGGTGCTCGATGCAGGCCACGGCGACACCTCGGAGGCGTCGGACGGGCTCCCCGCGCACGCCGAGCTCCGGTCCTGGGCCGAACACCTGGGCGACGCCGACACCGCGCGACTGACCCAGCTCTACCTCGACCTGCTCGAGCAACCCGGCCAGACCATCGTCGAGGAGGCCCCGGTCACCCTGCCCGAGGGCCGGGAGGTCTGGCTCAGCGCCCGGTTCACCAACCTGGTCGAGGACCCCGACGTCGGCGGCGTGGTCGTCTCGTTGTCAGACGTCACCGCCCAGAAAGAAGCCGAACAGGAACTCGAACGCGCCCGCGACGCCGCCCTCGAAGGCTCCCGCGCCAAGTCCGCCTTCCTCGCCACCATGAGCCACGAGATCCGCACCCCCCTCAACGGCGTCATCGGACTCACCGGACTGCTCCTCACCACCGACCTCGACGAACGCCAACACACCTACGCCCACGGCGTCCAGACCGCCGGAGGTGCCCTGCTCGGCATCATCAACGACATCCTCGACTTCTCCAAGGTCGAAGCCGG